>NZ_JBLEOY010000002.1:506829-597977 GCF_048541835.1 Candidatus Acidulodesulfobacterium sp. H_13 | reverse complement strand
CTTTTAAGATAAAATTTAAATAAATTATTTACTTGATTTCAAAATACTACCACTAAAAATATAAAAAGTCAAGCAACATTACATTGCCGTTTAAATATTGTCCGGAAAACAATCCTATATTTTTAGCCGGAAATATCCTTCTTTATTCGTTCATATTCCTCTTTTGTAATTTCTCCCTTGGCATAACGCTTATTTAATACGTCTAATGGAGATTCCGAATGATCATGACGGCGGCTATGATGCTCATGATCGTGCCTGTGTTTGTAATAGTGTCTCCCCCTTAACAAACCGCCGTGACCGAAAACTATATAGACTACGATTAATATTGCTATTATCCAGATGATCGGAAATATCCACATTCCAATTCCCCAAAAAAAATGAGATCCCATATTGTATTCTCCCGATATTAAAATATATTAGCATGAACTCGTAAAAAATTATTTACAATTTTAACATTACCGCCGTTTCGTCACAGTCCGGAAATTTAACGCAATTCAGACAATCGCTCCATATTTTATGAGGCAGTTCGGATTTGTCGATAACGCTAAAATCTAATTTCTTAAAGAATTGAGGCTTATAAGTGAGGGCAAGAATGCCCGTTATTTGAAAAAACTTTGCCTCCTCAATACATTTCTTTACGAGCTCGGTTCCTATAAGTTTTTTGGTATACGGCCTTTTTACAGCTAAAGACCTTATTTCGGCAAGATTTTCCCACACTATGGTAAGCGCGCATGCCCCTATGATATTGTTTGAGCCCGTTTCATCGCAATTTTCTATTTCGGCAATATAAAAATCCCTCAGGTGTTCGTATATATCGCTCATTGAACGCGGAAGCATTTCTCCCGCCTTAAAATATTCAGAAAAAAGGGCGTAAAGCGGCTTTACGTCGCACATTAGCGCCTTTCTTAAAATAACCTTAAAAATATTAGAACCGCCACTGTTTTCATTGCGATAAGTATCCCCCTGCGAATTTCTTAAATCATGTTTAATTTCTATTTCGGAAGGATAAAAGATAGAGCCTCCCCCTCCCTCATACCTTTGCCTGCCGGTCTTATACAATAAAACCCCTCCTTCTAAGGATTTCTCTTGCGTGTCTGATTGCGGCCTCGCCCTTCGTATCGCCGGAAAGCATCCTGGCAATTTCTACAACCCTTTCCGAAAAGGAGAGTTCTTTTATCCTTGTATATGTTTTTTCGTCTACAACCTCTTTGTAAACAAAAAAATGCTTATCCGCAAACGAAGACACTTGCGCAAGGTGAGTTATAAGAATTACCTGATTAATCTTAGAGATAGATTTAAGCGTCTCGCCCACAAAATTTGCGACATCTCCGCCTATGCCTGCATCTATTTCATCAAATATGAAAGATGCCGAGTCCCTTTTTGTATTTAAAATCTTAAGTATACATAAACTGACTCGCGAAAGCTCACCACCTGAAGCAGCTTTTGACAAAGGCTTTGGGCTTTCGCCGGGATTTGCCGAAAACATAAAAACGCACTTGTCCAAACCGGTCTCGAAAAAACCCTCTTCAAACGGTTGCATGGTCAGCTCCATCTTGAAAACAGGCTTGATCCCAAGGAATAAAAGTTCACTTTCTATCTCTTTTTCCAAGATAACGATGGCTTTCACTCTCCTGTCGTGCAAATCATTGGATACTTTGAGAAATCTTTCCTTTAAATCTCTTAAATCCGTCTCCAGCACGGCAACCTGTTCTTCTAACCCGGACATATCGTTCAATTCTTTTTTCGCTTTATCGTAAATATTTAAAAGTTCTTTTAAATCAGAAGCGCCATATTTACTTTCAACGCTTATTATATTATCTATTTTTAGTCTTAACGCGTTTAGTCTTTCTTCGTCGAGTTCAAAGCTGGAATATTTTTCCAATGATAAAAGAATATCGTCAAGCAAGACTTTAACGGTTTCGGAATTTTTAAACTCCTCTTTTCGTTTAAAATTTGAATCCAGCTCCGATAACTTGGCAAGATTGGATATTAATGGGCTTAAATTCTTTAATATGCCATATTCCTCATTGTCTATTAAATTTATCGAAGATAAAATATAGTCCTTTATGCTGTTAATGTTTTCAAATCTTTTAAGCTCTTCCCGTATAGCGTAGTCATCGTTTTCGCATTTTATTTCAAGTTTTTCAACATCGCTCGTAATATATGAATTAATAATCTTTATTCTTGATATCTCATCTATCTTCTGTTTTATATTATTTCTTTCCGTTTCTTTCCGTTTTATTTCATTATAAAGCCCTGCGACTAATGCCGATAATTTTTGATTTTGAGCAAACTCATCCAAAAAAGCCAGCTGACTATTCGGATCTATTAGAAAACGCCTATCGTTTTGTCCGAATATTTTTACCAAACTTTCACTAATCCGCTCCGGTGCATTTTTACCGACCGGTTCGTTGTTTATAAAATATTTACTCTTTCCGGTACTCGCAACCGTTCTTTTTATAATTATATCTTCGACACCTTCTGCTTCAATACCTATTTTTTTAAGAATATCCGATAAATCAGCTCTCGCATCTCTATTCTCCATATCAAACAATGCGCTTACGGAGCCTTCTTTCTTACCGGTTCTTATTATACCTGGACCCTTCAATCTTCCGAACAAAAAATTTATTGATTCTATTATGATACTTTTTCCGGCTCCGGTCTCACCGCTCAAAACGTTTAATCCGACGCAAAAATCTATCTCTAAATAATCTATCGTGGCAAAATTTTTTATATATATTTTTTTTAACATTGCCAGAAACGTTTCATTGAAATTTATCTTTACTATCGCACCTATTACCAGTTCAATTTCGTTCTCAATATATTCCAGTAATCGTAGTCCAAAGATACGGACAAAAAAACATTTAATGCACGTTTCTTGATTATCACTTCATCGCCGTCTCTAAGTTTCATGCCGTCTCTACCGTCGGCTGATATAAAAATATCTCTCTTCTGCGGTAAAATTTTTATTTTTAACGTGCATGGGCTTATTATAAGCGGTCTATTGGAAAACGTGTGCGGACAAATCGGGGTTAGAATAAAGGCGTTTATGTTCGGCTGAACTATAGGTCCTCCTGCCGATAAAGAATAGGCGGTAGAACCGGTAGGCGTACCGACGATAAGCCCGTCCGCTCTAAAATCGTTAAGCCAAACATCGTCAACATAAACGGTCAAATCGATAACCCTTGCGTGAATGCTTTTTTCTCTTGCTATAGTCGCTTCGTTTAAAGAAACTAATTGTTTCACAGATTTGCCCCTTCTAAATACCTCAATATCTAATGTCATTCGGGGAACAAATTCAAGCGAACCGTCTAAAAAACTATTAACCGCCTCTTTTGTTTGACGCTCCGGGATTTCCACGAGGAAACCCAATGTTCCGAAATTTATCCCTATAACTGGTATCGCAAGTGGAAAAATCTTCCCTAAAGTAATTAAAAGAGTCCCATCTCCGCCACAAACCACGACAAGACCTACGTTATCGACATCGGCGGCAGTTATATCCATGCTCGGCATTACCGATCCTTCGATACCATTCAGCTCAAACAACCTGTAAACATATTTTGCCGACTTTAATGCTTCCTCGGCGTCTTTTTTATAGGAAATGAGAACTCTTCTAATATTCTTATTAAATTCCGATGCAAACATTAAAATTAAAATTGTCTAATTTCTATCCGCGAGCCTTGGTTGCATTTAATAATCCGCCTTCTTTAATTATTTTAACCTGTCTATCGGTCAAATTATACTTAAACTTATATTCCTCGTTATCTTTAGTCACATTTAAAAATAGGACAGGCTTACGGTCGTTAAGTTCTTTTAAAATGTCGAGTGCCTGAAGTTTATCTCCCTGCCTTATTCTATCATAATCGGAAGGGTTTTCAAATATTAGAGGTAAAATACCGAAATTAATAAGATTGGCAAAATGAATTCTTGCAAAAGACTTTGCTATAACAGCTTTTACACCTAAGTACATAGGTGCAAGCGCGGCATGCTCCCTACTGGAACCCTGCCCGTAGTTTTCACCGCCAATTACAAAACCGCCTTTTTCCTTTAATGCCCTTTCCGAAAAAGTAGGATCGATAGACTCAAAAACATATTTTGATATCGCAGGTATATTAGACCTTAAAGGGAGTATCTTAGAACCCGCAGGCATTATATGATCGGTAGTAATATTATCCCCGACCTTTATGAGAACCTTCCCTGTTAAAGATTCCGGAAGCTTTTGCCGTATAGGGATAGGCTTAATATTGGGACCCCTATAGACTTCGACACCTTCAGGATCAGTAGCCGGCGGAAGTATCATGGAATCGTCTATATAAAATTTTTCGGGCATCTTAATTTCGGGGGCTTTTCCAAGACTTCTCGGGTCGGTTATATGCCCCGTCAATGCGGATGCGGCGGCCGTCTGCACGGAGACAAGATAAATTTTTGCGTCCTTCGTTCCGCTTCTGCCTTCGAAATTACGGTTAAATGTTCTTAGAGAAATTGCACCCGATCGCGGAGCCTGACCCATACCTATACACGGACCGCATGCGGACTCAAGTATTCTGGCGCCCGATGCAATAATATCGGCAAGAGCACCGTTTTCGGCTATCATCTCAAAAACCTGCCTTGAACCCGGAGATATCACGAGGCTGACATCCGGATGAACCTTTTTGCCTTTTAATATTCCGGCTACGGTCATCAGATCGGAATAAGAAGAGTTAGTGCAGCTTCCTATGGCAACCTGGTCAACCTTTATATCCTGTAATTCACTTACCGTAGCAACCTGGTCCGGCATATGCGGCTTAGCTGCAAACGGTTCCAATGAGCCCAAATTTATATTTATGACCTCGTCGTAAACTGCATCTTCGTCCGCGGCAAGAGGAATATAATCATTTATCCTTCCCTCCGCTTTTAAAAATTCCATAGTTTTTTCATCACTGGGAAAAATAGACGTAGTAGCCCCAAGTTCGGCACCCATGTTGGTGATAACTGCCCGTTCCGGCACAGTCAAACCGGTAACTCCCTCACCGCCATACTCGAAAATTTTTCCTACGCCGCCCTTTACCGTAAGTCTCCTTAATAGCTCAAGTATTACATCCTTAGCGGAAACCCAGTCTTTAAGTTTTCCGGAAAGCATTACTAAAACAACCTTGGGAACGGTCATATAAAATGCCCCCCCACCCATTGCAACGGCAACGTCTAACCCTCCGGCTCCTATGGCGATCATCCCGACACCTCCGGCAGTCGGAGTATGACTATCCGAACCTAAGAGCGTCTTCCCCGGAATACCGAATCTTTCTAAGTTAACCTGGTGGCAAATTCCGTTGCCGACTCTGGAATAAAATATACCGTATTTTGCCGCAACCGTTTGAAGAAATCTATGATCGTCGGCATTTTCAAAACCGGTTTGAAGAGTGTTGTGATCGTTAAAACTGACCGATAAGTCGGTCTTAACCTTAGGCGTTCCGATGGCTTCGAACTGAAGATACGCCATAGTACCGGTCGCATCTTGAGTAAGCGTTCTGTCTATTTTTATCGCAATTTCCTTACCGACCTTTCCTTCTAAATCACCCTCTACAAGGTGTGCGCTTAAAATTTTGTTTGTTACACTCATTCCCATAAGTTAACTACCTCCCTACTTGATTAATTAATGTTAATATTAAAATAAAAAATTATCAATAATTATTTTATGTATGAAAATTAAACATATGTTATAGGCGTTTTAATGAACTACCTTCAAAAGTAAACCTATGAGAGCAATAAACACGCCTACGACAGAGCCCACTATTGCCCCGTTTATCCTTATATACTGCAAATCATTACCTATTTTAGATTCTATTTGACTCGTCAATTTTTTATGGTCTAAACTTTCCAGGTATCTCCGCACTAATTTTCCTATTACGGCATGATTAACTTTCATTGCATATATGGTTTTTCCTCGAAAAAAACTATTAATTTCGTTACTTTTCTGCAAAGCCTCGCCGCGAATCAAATTTAAACCATAATCAAATTTTTCCTTAAATAAACTTTTATTGAGTATGTACAGCTTATTATTTTCTATTATCATCTTAACGATATTTAAACCGGCGGTAATAAGCCAATCTTTGATCGGTTTGTCAAATTGGTCCATGACATCATTGCCTTCGGATTTTATGAAATTTAATAACCGTTTCTTTGTAAATTCTTTCCCTCCGCCGCTGTCCAAATAATTTATCAAATAACTTTTTAATCTGTCCGAGTTTTTATGAATAATGTCTTCGATGCCATTTAATATCTGATTGCGCATTCCCTCATCCGGATTATCGACGAAGTTTAAAACATAATCCCTTATCTTTATCCGCGTATCGTTTGACGGATTACTTTTTATGTCTTCGATATAGCCCTTCATTCTTGCAATAATTTCGTTCGACAAAAGTTCGATATCTAAAACATTGGTCTCCTGGGCGACAAATATCATAATTTTCTTCATGAACGAGTCGTCCTTATATTTTTCTATTACTTCTTTTATGTGTCTTCTCAGTAACGGCTCATTTTCATCTATGGTCAAATTAACAAAGCCGCACAAACTGACAACGATATTATCGAAATTATCGTTTATTATTTTTCTTCCGGAAACGCTTACGGAGCTTATTATCTCTTCAGATGATGACTCTACAATATCTTTTACCGCAACCCCCGTATTATATTCGGATATGTAATTTTTAATGTAACTTACTAAAATTTTATAGGTTTTATCAAAGTCATCCCTTTCTATAAACAACGTTATACCGTTAATAATTCTTGCCGATAAATCATTGAATAAATCCTCGTTCAAGGCCCGCCCGATTTTATCATTTACAAACCGGTTAAACTTATCCGTTTTAGAATATTTCAAGAACTTGATAAGATATTTCCGCGAGTAAAATATCAGCTTTTTATTATATTTATCCTTTTCTAAGGTTTTTATGATAATGCCGTAAAAGTCTATTTTATTTATCTCTGCCCCAAGAAAATTTTTACCGAGCCACGTATCGTTGACCGTATTGCTTACCGTGTTTATAAGTTTTTCCCTGTTATTTTCGATAATATTAGTGTGAGGGATAGGGATATTAAGTGGATGTCTGAATAAAGCGGTAACCGCAAACCAGTCTGCAATTCCGCCAATCAACGCAGCCCCTGAGGCTCTTCTGAGTATATAAAACCATACGTCCGACACATCGACTAAAAAAGTACTTATAAAAATGAGAAAAGCAATTAAGAGAAAAAGATTCGCAAGAACCTTATTGTCGTGTTTCATTATAGCGCCCCCTTAGTAAATAAGACTGCCGGCACCGTTTTTAAGAGAATCACAAAATCAAGTTTTAACGACCAGTTGTCGATATATTCCAAGTCTAATTTTACCCTATCGTCAAAACTCAGCCTGCTTCTCCCGCTAACCTGCCATAGACACGTAATGCCCGGCTTCATAGAAATTCTTCGTCTTTGTCTTATTGAGTATTTTTTGACCTCATCCGGCATCGGCGGGCGGGGACCGACAAGGCTCATGTCCCCCCTTAAAACATTATAAAGTTGAGGGATTTCATCCATGCTCGTCTTCCTTGAGAATCTCCCTATCATTGTAATCCTGGGGTCATCCTTAAGTTTTATCTCTATGCCGTCTTTACTGTATTTTTCTATCAAAACGGCCCTAAGCTCATCGCTGCCTACATACATTGTTCTAAATTTATAAAACGTAAAAAGCCTTCCGTTTTTCCCGACCCTTTTACTTTTATACAGGACATGCCCTTTAGATGTTAATTTAATCAAAATTGCCGTAATTACCGCCGGTATAAAAAATATTATCATTGCGATAATAGAACCGAATATATCCGTGAGCCTTTTTATAAAAAGTCTGATTTCGTCCTCAGGGGCGGTATAGAACGAAATAACGGGATATCCCCCTATTTTTTCGAAGGCAATCTTAGAATATTTAAACGGTATAAAATTGCTTATAATCTTAACCGTTATCCCTTTTTCTTCAAGAAGAAGGGATATGTCTCTTATGTCTTCTACCTCGTCGCTTTTAACGTTAAATATTACCTCGTCCACCATATTATTTAAGACAAAATCATCTAAGTCTGCTAAATCCCCTTTTTCCATTTCTTTAATAAGTCTTATCCCAAGATATTCCTGAGATTCAATCGACTCCTTAAGATTCATGCCGATTACCCTACCGGCGGGATCGCCGTTAACGAGCACGACGTTTCTCATAGAATAGCCACTTCTTTTTAAGCTTTTTACGAGTTTTCTTCCGGCATAATCTGCCAAAATCAGCGATAAGAATGAATAAACCGCAAAATATCCTATAAAAAGTCTTGAAATATATGTTATTTTAAACATGAATAAAACGGCGTAAATTAAAAATACCGCTATGACCGTTATTTCAAAAAACCTTGGGATATCGGCCTTAAAATCCTCTATATTAAGGTTTAAATACATTCTAAAAACAAAAAGAAGAAGATAAAAAATGATGCCGATAGGGATTAAAAGCCAGAGATAGTCTGTAATACCGTACAGCTTATAACCGATAGTCAGAGGGCTTATCAAATCATAGGTCATAAACGCAATAAAAAAACTTCCACACAAAAAAATGAGGCTTAAAATATAAAGATATTGCGCAAGGATTTTACTTCTCTGTGATAGCATTTTTTAGTTTTAAAGATCCTTTGATTTTAGTTTTGATTGACGGAGGGGCAGTAAGACCGCAGCCGCAAATATAGCCAAGAAAAAAAACCACAGGTTTGTAATCTCGTCGTTAGACATATTGGAAACTCCAACGAAAGAGCCGTAAAAAACTATATCGGCACCGAGCGTCATCGCTGCTATTTTTAGTTTAAATCTGTCATCTGTATTCATAAAAAGCTTAAGTGGCCTTTTTAAGGCAAGAAAAAAAAGCCACATTAATGCGATAAAGCTGAATATTCCGGTCTCCGCCAAAGTCTGCATATAACCGTTTTCCGGCCAGTTATCATATAAGTCGTAAATTTTTTTGCTGGTTTTAGGATTATAATACCACGGAAAATGAACCTCTTTGTGCTCGTCAAAATATTTAGAGAATGCTCCAACCCCCACGCCTGTCAGCGGAAATCTCTTAAATACCGCCCATGCGGATTCTACTAAAGCGATATGGCTTTCTATATCGCCGTGATGCCTTAGCTCAAGTTTATAAACTTTAGGGTTAAACATAGAGAAGATCCTGCCTTTAAATGTTTTAGAGACGGAAAAAAAACCTATATTTAAAACCAAAATTAAAACTAATACTATAAAAAAAAGTCTTTTAGACTTTAGATACATCAACACAAAAATCGCAGGTATAATGCCTATCCATGCCGACCTTGCCTTTGATAACACAATATCGAAAAATCCCGCTAAAACTATAATACCGAATACGGCATTCATCGCAAGTGAAGCTATCTTTTTCCTTAAAAAGTCACGCCTGCCGTCATCCTGTTTAGTAAAATTTACGAGGTAATAAGCTATTATGGCCGTCAAACCGTATGAAACCTGAACAGGAAAACCCGTCCAATTGCCTGTAAGTCCGGTTAATCTACTCGGCGAATTGATAGCGTTTATAAAGAGCCCCTGAAAAAAACCGTAAATTATTGCAATGCTTATCGAAAAAATAAAGGTATTGACCATAAGATCTATTCTTTTTTTTGTGCTTAAAAGACCGACCGCCGCAAAAAAGAACATAACGAAATAAACTATTTCGCCGCCTTCATTAATACTGCCCCCAACGCTGTGCGTCCATAAGAGAGAGGCCGCTACGATACCGCTATATATTAAAATAGGTATATTAAAACCCGTCTTCGGTATCTTGGCATCCCTTTTTGCTATCCTGTAGGCAATGAAAAAAATAATGGCATCGACCATACCAAAAATAGCAAAATCGTCCTTAACGGGTATAAAAAGCGCAAATAAAAAAAGCCCGAACAGCCCCGCCTTTTCAAAAAAATCACTTAATCCCGGCTTTTTTATAGCAAGCAAAACTAAAATCGCGCAGGACAGCAATATCGATATTATTTTAACCAAAAGCAAAAAATTTAACTCCAACGTCCCCGTTTTATACTATAAAATAATACTTGTTATTTATAATAAAGAATAATAAACATCTTCATAAACTTTAGCCGAATCGTCCCAGCCGAAGCACCTATTCGCGGAATTAACGATAAGAGAGCACCATTTTCCGATATCGTCGCTTATGTAAAAGCCGTATAATTTATCCAACGCCCATGAAATGCCGGCCGCATCTACGTATTTAATAAGTATTCCGGTCGGTTCTTCAATATTATCGTCCGAGATATCGGAAACCGTATCGTGAAGCCCCCCCGTATCTCCGGCTGCAATTACACATCCATATCTCATGGCTATCATCTGCGATAACCCGCACGGTTCAAATTTTGAAGGCATAACAAAAATATCGGATGCGGCATATATTTTATGGGATAACGCCTCGTCATACTTTCCTATCCGGGCATATACCTTATCCTTGCAAACCTCCGATAAACGGCCTGCTTTTCTCTCGATATAATCCTCGCCGCTTCCGAGTATAACAACCTGAAACGGAAAATCATTCCAGTTAAAAAGCGCATCGAGAAGCTCGTTTATACCCTTTTCTTCGGCTAACCGGCTTACTATCCCTATAAGAGGAAAAGGAACTCCGTTTTTGTCTGTCTTTACCGGCATAGAGATTTCTGAAAAAAGTGCCCTTTTATTTTTGAGCTTAAAATTTTTCCACTCTTTATAACTCTCAAGATTATACCTATTTTTTTTCAAATTTAAATTATAATATATAAAATTGTCGGTTTTCGGATTCCAATAGTCTAAGTCTATCCCGTTAAGTATCCCCTTCAACCTGCCCTCATCCTTAAGATTTTTTAACTCTCCGTCAAGCCCGAAACCGAAACTGTGAGTAGTAATCTCGGATGCATATGTAGGACTCACCGTAGTTAAAACATCGGAAAGTTTAATTCCGCCCTTTAAACTGTTAATTGTCCCGAAATGTTCATAGGCAAAAGACGAATTATATTTAAAATCTAAACCGATGTCGTAAAAATCATCGATACCGTAAACCCCCTGATATCTAAGATTATGTATAGTAAAAACCAAAGCGGGCCTCAGTCCCTTTGCGTTTATGTGTTTACTTAACTTTGTACTCAAGACACCGGCTCCTTCTACATGCACCCTTTTGTCGCCTAACGTCTGCCTGACAACCGCCGGAACAAAGCCTCCCGACCAATCATGAGCATGAACCACAAGCGGAATTCCCAATATCTTCATAGCGTAAGCCGTTCCGTGAGCAAGCATCGCAAAACGCCATAAATTATCCTTGTATCCCTCAGCGCCGCCGTGTGCTCCGTAAACCTCTTCACGGTTAAAAAAATGCCCCTGCTCTATTAAGACCAAAGGAATACCACCCGAAGCAAAACCGGTCTTCACTCCGAATTCAAAGGGAATTTCCCCGAAATTTACTGTTCCGGCGGGATAGCTTTTTTCTACTTCCATCAGGTCTTTCGGAATTATATTTTTATAATAGGGAATAACAACCCGCACGTTCATCCCTGCTTTTAATAGCGCCTTAGGCAGACTGCCCATTACGTCGCCCAGACCTCCAGCTTTAACTAAAGGTGCCATTTCCGCTCCGACAAACCATATTTCGTTGTTAAACTGTCCCATTTTTTATTCCGTCCCATTTCCGCACGGTTCTATTAATTAAAACCGGACCTTTTTACCCGGCAATCAAGTAGCGTGACCTTCAATTTTTTCTATATTTATTATCATTATACTACTAAAATCCTCTTCCGGCGTTAAATTAAAGCTATACTCCAGCTCAATCCCCTGAAAAATACGCTCAAATCCTTTTTCGGATAATGAAATAGTAGTTACCGGTCTGAGAGCAAGGTTGTATTTTTCCAAAAATCCGCCTGACGCTCGATGTTTTACTATAATCTTTCCGCCCCAAAAAGAATCGCTTATATGTGCAACATTGTCCGCATCAGTATTAAATTCTTTTTCGATATAGTTATTCAATCCCCTTATTTCGCCGCCGATGTTAACGTTTACCGATGGACCGCTCCCCCCGGGAACGGCAAACCTCAAAATAATCCGTAAAATCCCTTTAATCCCGGGCTTAGAAGCCAATAGGATGTCAATTGAGTTACCTATTTTTATACTTAAGTTCGCAAAGGCTTTATTGGGATCATTGTCTGATTCCAAGCCGCCTTTTAAAAAACCCGGAGCCTTAACGGAAATAGACTTATTGACTTCGTCTTCTTCTATAAATTCGTTTTTAAAACAGAGTCGTCCGCCATTAAACGTCATCTCTAATGCCGGAAGTAAATCCGAATATACTTTTAAGTCAGATTCCGACAAATCTGAAGGATATTTTACCCCTTTATGAATCGTCTGGGGCGGGGTTCCGTCACGTTCCTTCCCGTTCCTTTCAGCGTTGCCTTTAAACTTTGAAATATCATACTCGTCATGAAGACAAAAAACATCCCCAAGCGGCTGAATCAAGTCTTTTTCCATATAATCCAACGCAAGAAACGAGCCGGAAGATGGTTTATATATTATAAGCCAGTAATCATTAGAGAGTAAAATTTCCTTCTCTCCATCCATATCGAAGTCGTGTAGCTCTCTTTCTATACATTTTTTAATCCCGTCTTTATACAATACGTACGATTTTATAAGGGCATTGCGGATAGACCTTCTAAGATGAGGGAGATAAATTCCGCCGAATACCCCGTGCCAATATGCATCGTTAGCCTGAGATTTTAAAAGTTCTTCCGACGCTTCCTTGAGATCTTTGTGATACGTCTTAACCGCATAATCTATTTTACGACTTAAATGCAACATTCTTTTATGGAACAAATTTGCTTCCGGATACCTTGTCAAAAAATTATGCCATATCCCGCCGCACAAAGGCGCCGATGAATCTTTGGACTTTATAATCTCATAGTAATGTCTTTTTTTTGCCGACAGCGTCCACTCGCCCATTTCCCTATAACTCGAAGCAGGCAGATATACAGGCGTTCTTTCGGTTGTATTACCTATGATACGCGATGGGAGCTCAAATTTAACCGGAGGATTATTTTCGCCCGGGTTTATTAGATTTATAAAATTATCTAACCAGCCTTTTTTGCCGTCTTTGCCGTAAACCCATTCATAAGTATCCGGCCATCCCCCCATTTTTTCGCCGTCGTCGAACATAACGGAAAGGGCGGATAACCTTCCGTTTACATATAAAACCTCGTTTAGAGACTCGTCCGGTTCGGCAAAAGGAAGCTTATACCGCAATCTCTCGTGTATAGGAAAAAGGTCTAAAAATTCCCCGTCATATTCCGTCCTAAAAATTTTATCCATGCCGCCCTTCGATATGCCTGCCTGAAAAAACTGAACATCGTCCAAAAAGGCATAATTTAACCCTGCATCCGTCAAATCTTTAATTATATCTACTTGCCAGACACGCTCTGTTATCCATGCCCCTTCCGGATATTTTCCGAAAAGTCTTTTTAATGCCCCGCTGAGCATCTCAAGCTGCTTCATTCTGTCGCCTTGCGGTATAGAAGCAAGTACGGGTTCATAGTACCCGCCGCCGATTAATTCTATTTCTCCCCTTTCAACCCCGCCGGCAATGATTTTTATTAATTCGGGGTCATTTTTTTCCCACCATTCAAGGAGCACTCCGGAGGCATGAAAGCAGAAATTGACGTTATATTGCGCAAGCGTCCTTATAAGGGGACTATATGATTTTTCGTGGATCTTCTTAAAAACGGAATCAAAATTTCCTATTGGTTGATGGCAGTGAAAACCTAAAATAAAGTTAACCATTATATTATCGTTAGTGCCCCCTTTGCATAATTCCACCTATTTCCGCTATATTTTTTTTTGTGGATGATAAAGATTCCGATATACATTCAGGAACCGGTTTGCCGGATATAATATAAATTTTTTCCAAGAGATTCCTAAATATCTTCTCCATGGAGGATTGAGAGGAAAGCGGGCTATCCTCTCCAAGCCACCAGAACCAGTCCGACCCCTCTGCCGCCATAAGATTCTTAAAGCCGGCTTCGATATTTTTCTTACTGATTTTTTTATTATTAACAGAATCTAAAAACTCGTTCTTTGCCTCGTTTAGCATCATCCATGCTTTATTTTTTCGTCCTTCGCCCACCCACATCCTTAAATTTCCGTTTACCCATGAACCCGGTATCATTCCGTCAAGCTTAAAACAGTTATCCGGTGTATCAGATTCACAAACTGCCAAAACTTCATCTATTAGTAAAGGGTTTATTTTAACGGATGAACTGATTAAGGAATAAAGATCGTTTAAAAAATAAAAGCCGTTTTCGTAGTAATATTCCCACGCATTCTCTCCGTCCAATATAACGGAAACTATAGAACCTTTATCGAAATCATCTATGGAATTAAGTTTATTTATCAGATCGTTAGCCGCATCGTCGCCACGCCACGCCCCATAGGTAAATCCGATCAAGTCCGAAAGCCCGGAATCTCTGAAAATTATCTTAAGACCGGTATCTTTCCAAGCGTAAACCCTATAAAGCGGCACGACATCTTTACCCCTATTAAACACGGGTTTGTGAACATCCATGCCGACGGATGAAGAAAGAAGTTCCTCGCCGCTTGCACAAATATTTATTCCGTATTCATTAAAAATATCAAGCGATTCCGAGGATATAGCCCCTTCGGAAGGCCATAGCGCCCTGATATTGCCACCACCGGATTTTTGACTGTAATAATGGTTCAACGAGTCCATATGCCTTCTTGCACTTTTATCTCCCTCTTCATACCTATCCATATGAACAGGCTCATAAGCGATGTCCATCATCTGGGCAGCAATAGCCCCGCTATGGACATCTAAAAGAAGGGGCATAATAGGATGGTAATGCGGGGAAAGAGTAATAAAATATTGTCCTTTTTCTTTTAAGTTTAATTCATCCAGTTTATTCTTCTCAATAAAATCCGGATATTCAGGAACGGAAGATGGAGCAACACCCCCCCTTATTCCCGGAAAACCGTAAAGCGTTAAGCCGTATTTCATCCACATAAGAAGCCTTTCGAGAAGCATTCTCCTGTCTTTCAAGGTATAACCGCTTCCCTTGGCGATAAGGAGAGATATGACAGGGTCGTATCTTTTCATCCATTCGCCGCACCAGGCAAGATGAAACCAGACGCAAAGGTCAAAGTAAAAGCAGTCGTTCAGGTAATAAAGATTTGCCTTAGACGATGCAATATCGTATAGTCTTTTATAATTATCAAAACGGCAAACCGTCCGTTCATAATTTGCCCATCTATAATGGACCGACATCCATAATTTTGTATCCTCGTCCAATTTTTTAAGGAGCAACGGCCTTAAGAATGGGTCCGGCAAGGCATAGGCCGCTTTATTGGGAAACATTTCGTCAAGTGCCCTTTCTATACGATAATTATAATCCTGCCACTCATCTATTAAAACCGGAGTAATGTTAATATTCGCCTTCATGCCCGGATTTGCAATTATATTTAAAGGCATGTCTATGTAGTCTTTTACGGCATGTAGATAAACCCACGGGAGCATAAACTCGCCGTTTATATCCCTATAATCGGGTTGATGCATATGCCACCATAGTACTAAATTCATCTAATTTACAATTCCTTCCTGAAAGGCTAACATATGTTTTTTCCGTATAGGACTCTTGCATCTAACCACGGAAATAAATTGTCTTTTTCCGATATATCGTCAAACCAATCTGCATTAAAGGACTCTTCTCCGGTTGACATCAGAATGCATCGTTTGGCTCTAACAAGATGTGACTTAACCCTTCTTTCTGCATAACTAACGGCTTGTCCGGTAGTAAGCATAAACGACCAGTCGCTGGATTGGGCCAAAACAAGCTCTCTTGCGGCTTGATTCAAAACTTTGGGATATTTTACATTATTATAACTGTTTTTGCAAATATCTATTAACTTTGATGCTAAATCCGATAAAAATGGCTGAATTACATCGTTTTTTTCGTTAAGCCATACCTCTGAATATCCGCCTCCGCCCCATGACGACGATGCCGGTTGAGCAATAAATATACCCTTCTTTCCGTTATTTTCGTTTATCTCTTTTAAGATATGCAGTGGGAAAGATGGTCCGACGTCGCCATATTTTTTAAACAATCCGTTGAGTTCGGTAAGCGTATGATCGGAAACATCTTTTGCTTTTGCCGATTTAATAAATCTGTTTTCGTTCATTCTTCTAAAAACGGATTCAAGCCACCACGGACCCTCGAACCACCAGTGACCGAAAAGCTCCGCATCGTACATGGACACTATGATAGGTTCGTCTATAAATTCTTTTAAATAACCCGATTGAATCTCCCTGCGATAAACAAACTGTCCTCCATGCTCATAAGCCTTGCGCTTCGCCGCTGAGGGCCTGTAAGCCTCTTTATAACTGCCTTTTCCGGTAATTGCATAATACTTAAGCCCCGTAAACGTCTTGATACTTCCATGCCGAAGCGGCGTAAGATGCGGCAAGTCTAAATCAAAACCGACGTCTCTGTAAAATTCCCTATAAATCGGAGTTCCGGGGTATCCTTCCTTTGAGGACCAGACCTGTCTCGAACTTTCAGGATCACGTCCGAACATAACGACTTTAGAAGGGGAAATGATGGGAGAAAAACATCCGTTTATCGGCGTAGGCTTTGCCATTTCTATACCGTGTTGATCTAAAAACGTATAATAAAGCCCATATTTTCTAAGAATTGCATCGAATCCTTCCGTATAACCGCATTCAGGCAGCCATATTCCCTTCGGAGTAATACCCAAGATGTTTTTATGGGCATCCACGCCCAACTCAATCTGTGCGGCTATCGCCTCCGGTTCCCCAACCATAGAGATTAAAAAAGCATGGGTAGCCGCCGATGTTATTATATCCAAGTGCCCCTTGTTAAAATGCTTGATAAACTCTCCTATGAGATATTTGCCGCCCCCGTTTTTTATTTTTTCGTACCAATTTTCATATCTACGCCTGTAAAACAACGTCACAGGATGAAAGTCAGGGTCTCCTTCCGTTCTGAAAGCCTCCTCGCCCAAAACCTTTAAGCGTACCCTTACATAGTCCTTTAACCTCTCGGATAATAAATCATCGTTCATCATGCTTAAAAGAGTGGGTGTCAGGGATATCGTAAGGTTATAAGGCACGTTATCGTTTTCGAGATTGTCTAAGGACTCTAATATGGACAGGTATGTCTCTGTAACCGCTTCAAAATACCATTCTTCCTCTAAATACCTGGAGCTTTCCGGATGCCTCACAAAAGGAAGATGAAAATGCAAAACAGGCAACCATTTCCCCGCTTTATCATTTTTGCCGTTCACTTTAAATTTCTCCTTTTCAGTCTTAAACCTTATATGTCGTCATTCATTTATACCGACACCGGAACTCGTGAAATCAACAGGGAGAGTCCTGCTTCCATGTATGTTTTCTGTGGCGCCTATAAGAACTATTTTTTTCGGTATTTTTCTTTTAGTGTCTAAATTCAATTCGGGCAGTTTTTTTATTAAACAATCCGGCGGCCAAATCGGACTTCTCGCCCTAAAAATAAACTCGTTCTTATCGTCTAAGTATCCAATCTCTACCCATGTCTGAGATAATTCAAAATTACCGGAAAAGATAATATATCTGCTGCCGGATAAACCGTCAAGTGCTTCGTACCACAGCATATTATCCCCCTCATATGCCCTAAGCGTAGGTCTTAAAACGGAAAAGGCCTGCTTTTTTTGCTTGAACCGCCAAACGACCTGTCTCACGTTGGGTTTTTGAAAGTATATCCTGACCCAATCGTTACGGCTTATTTCCTCCGGTTCGCCAACTTCTAAAACGGGAACATTTTCCGCCGGGCTTAACAGCCTCCAGTTTAAAGAGATTAAATCTACCTGCTCCTCCATATTGCTTTCAGTAACCGTTTTGCAAATTTCGGGTGGCTTAACGGCAAATTCCTCGGCACCTCGAACCACCTTTTTATTTTTACCTGCTTTAACGGCTTTTATTGCGGTATTTTCGGCTCTTTTTTCTTTATTCGAAGATTTTTTACTTTTTTCGGTAACTTTATTATATCCGCTCATGACTGTTTCCGCAAACTCACCGATTTTCCTGACGTTTTTCGGTTTTATAAATTCGCTCTTTACAACCTTATGTGAAACAAAATCATAGTTGAATATCTCGAAATGTAATAAATTTACGCCTTTCACATGCGTTAAGTTATAATTTACAATATTAACGCCAAAATCTTTTTCCATTTTTCTAAAAAACAATCCGGAAAAATCTATAAGCCGTTCTTCGCTTAACTTCGTTGATTTTAACCCTCCGGAAAGCAGAATAAACCCGTCAAAAACAGGATTAAACAGACTTGAAAGCCTTCTTTTATTAAACTTTACATTCTCATCCGTCGCCCTTCTTTTTAAATTTTCTACTAATCTTTCTTTCTTTTTTTTATCTGAAACCTTCGTATATATTATTTTATTTGTTTTATCGGTTTTTATTCCGGTTTTATCAATATTAAACACAATAACAAATTTAAAGCCGCTTTTCATTACCATCGCCTCTTCTAAAATAAATTATTTTTACCCGACGAATGAAGATATTACTATACTAAGTATATACTGAAAAACTACTTTTTCAATAGTGTCTCAAAAAAAATATTATCTATAAGCCTTACGCCCTTGAATTCTACGGCGGACAACATAATATCGCCGTTGCGAACGGATTGTTCTTTGATATTAAGGTCTTTATCCGTAATTTTAACGTAATCTACTTTAAATCCGTTTTTAATAAGTTTTTTTATGGCAAAAAAGACTAAATTTTCTCCCAATTTCTCTCCGGCGTTGAATAAATCTACCGTTTCCTTTAATGCCTTGTAAAAATTGCCTGCGATTCCCCTGTCGTAGTCGTTAAAATACGCATTTCTCGAGCTCATAGCGAGCCCGCATTTTTCTCTAACCGTTTTTA
Organism: Candidatus Acidulodesulfobacterium sp. H_13; assembly: GCF_048541835.1. NCBI lineage: Bacteria > Candidatus Acidulodesulfobacteriota > Candidatus Acidulidesulfobacterales > Candidatus Acidulidesulfobacteraceae > Candidatus Acidulidesulfobacterium > Candidatus Acidulodesulfobacterium sp. H_13. The sequence continues at coordinate 578,983 of NZ_JBLEOY010000002.1, read as the reverse complement.
CCGGAATGACTTTTACGTCAAGGAAAAAATCCTCCGCCGCCTTTTTAATCAATACGTATTGTTGATAATCCTTAAGTCCGAAAAAGGCAAAATTCGGCGTTATTATACAAAACAATTTCATTACTATAGTAAGTACCCCCCTAAAGTGATCTGTCCTGAACAAACCGCAAAGCCGGTCGGAATACTCGGGATTAATCACAAATGTAGCACTATTTTCAACTATATCTGCCGTAGGATAAAATAGATATTTTATGCCTAAATTTTTTAATATTTCGATATCCCTCTCGTAATCTCTCGGGTAGCTGTCGTAATCCTCGTCGGGAGCAAATTGCATCGGGTTGACGAATATGGAAACAATCGCTTCGCCATATTTTTTACCCTCTTCGATAAGCTTTATATGCCCTTCGTGAAGTTTGCCCATCGTCGGAATGAAAGAAACCGATCTCGAATATTTTTTTAACCCCCCGGAAACCCTCTTCATTTCAGCTATACTCGTTATTATTTTCATCGGATAACCCTTCCGTTTATTATAACGTCAACTATATCTGTTTTTTTAAGCGACAATATATTATCATAAATATTACCCTCGTTTATTTCTATGTTTTTATCTATTTTGAAAACGACGAAATCACAACTGCATGCAGATTCCAGCATACCCGTAACGTTCGGAAAAGAAAGCGCTCTCGCCCCATTGACCGTGGCCATTAAGAACAGGTCTTTGGATGAAACGTCGGTATGTATCTTTTTTGCATATTTAAGCTCATCTAAAATACTCAAAGACCTGTTTGAATATAGGCTGTCGGTCCCTATCGAGACCGAAATACCGCTCTCCAACACCTTTTTTAACGGAAGCTTTTTTGAATTAAAAAAAGCATTGCTCCTCGGACAGTGAATTATGCCGGCTCCCGAATTTTTTATGATCTCGATATCTTCGTCGTTGATCTCGTTGGCATGAATTATCGACACATCTTTATTTAAAATTTTTAAATAATTTAAATAAGATATGGGAGTCGAAAAGGTCTTTAACGGTTTCGAAAATTTACTCAGCTTAAATGCCGGCAAGAGATTAACGGCAATATCCCCGCCCATACCGGATACGAATTGAGTTTCAGCCGAATGTTCCGATGCGTGAACCGCCATCTTAAGTCTTATTTTCAAATTTTCTTTTATTATCTCTTTAAACAATTTTTCCGAAACGGAATATACGGAATGAGGCGAGATACCGGCTGAAAAGTATCCCCCGTTTTCCTTAACGGCATTTACGTATCGCTTATAAAACACCTTAAATTCACTTATTCTTTTAAGCGCATAATCCGGGTCGATACCCCTGATTTCGATAAACCCCTTAACCTTGGGAATAAGTTTGGACTTTAAAAGCAAATCATCCATATTATAGAATGAATCCTGTCCTATTATATCACCTATAAGCGTAGTGCCGCTTTTAACAAAATCTTTAAACGCCTTCAGCCTAAGCCCATTTTTGGCGGCAACGTCAAGAGATTTTCTTCTCTCTGTTAAAGAAGTAACCCATTTAGAAAATATTTTCGGCGTTTTATTATCCGGCTTAAAGGTGAGGTCGGTATGGGTATGGGAGTTGATGATACCCGGTATAATCAGCGTCTTGAAGCCTGGTGTCGATTTATCGACAAATTGATTTCTGCCGCCATTTTTACGAACGGATAAAATTTTACCCGATATCTCGTCCGCTATAAGTTCACCGTTTTTTACAAATGGCGGAGAAGAAAAAGGCGATGTAAAAATATAATCGGCAAAATACTTCTTGACCAAAGTTATTTTACCGCATCTTTTATGCGGTTTTTTTCGTCAACGTAAATTAATGCAGGTTTAAAGTCGTTTAGCTCGTTTTCATCATAAAGTCCAAAGGTGGCAATGATTATAATGTCTCCCATCCGAACCAAGCGGGAGGCCGCCCCGTTGACTATGACGTCTCCTGAATGCCTGACGGAGGGAATCGCATATGTCTCTAATCGATTGCCGTTATTTATATCCCAGATGTTAACCTTTTCGTAAGGAAGAATATGGGCTTTTTCCAATAGATCTTCGTCAATGGAGATAGAACCCTCATACTCAAGATTTGCATCTGTTACTTTAGCCCTGTGAATCTTAGATTTGAGTAATATTTTATACATAATACTATATATATTATTTTTATACTTAGCAGGCGTTATCTCTGCAGATTCTCATAACGTCGTTTTTAATCTTCGTCTCCATTTCTATGCGTATTTTGGCCATTTTTTCCTCTAATAAATCTATTTTGTTTTCAACGGAGGTACTCAATATGCTGCTCATTTTTTCTTGAATAATTTCCATATAGTCATTCTTGGTAATCTTCTTCTCGTTTATCTCCAATAAATAATCTTCAAAATCATTATAGATGGAATTTCTGCTTACCGCAAAAGAAAATTCGCCGGTTTTAATGTAATTATCTAATAAAAAAAGAATCCTTAGAGAATTTATCGCCTCTTTAATATCGTATCCGTATGTTTCTTTATATTTTAAGGTATTAGAAGTATACAGCCCCTTTTCCACATTTAATTTCTTGTTGCCGGCCATACCCATAAGGGCATTAAAGTTTCTCCTGAAATTTATTAGTATAAAATTCTTTATCCTATCAAGCATTTGCGAATTTATCATTTTTAAGACTTTAGAGTCCTTAACTTCAAAAATAGTTTCGCAAATTATAGGCTCTATAAATTTTACATTGCCTTTCATTGCATGACCGATATACTCGTTTATCGGCGTTATAAAGTAATCATACTCCTTTTCTATAACGGAAAATCTCTCGAATTTATTATTATAAAAATTATCGAATGTCGGATAATAAACTATAAAAAAATCAATATCGCTTTTATCAGTCTGCAAATTATAGTTCATAGAACCATAAAAACAGACAAAAGCGATATTGAGGTTTGAAACCTCTTTTTTTATAATATCCTTAAACACCTGAGATTCCGCAAAAACATCAAAACCGTTAAAATTCATTTATGCCTTTTTATTAATTTGCAGGATTTGCAAGATATTTTTTTGATTTAATTTCTGTTAATTCTATACTAACGGTCATATTGTACTACAATAAGAAGCCGAGTGTCAAAGCAAAAATAAACGCTGCGCCGTCTCCCCTCATTGCGCTAAGCCCATTTAAGCGATTTAGATACCGCCTTTTTCCACATGTCGTAACAGTTATTCCTAATTTTATCGTCCATAGCGGGATTATATGATTTTTCTATTTTTTTGAGATTATAAAGACCGCGCTCAGTCCAAAAACCCGTAGTTACCGCACTTAAACCGGCAATCCCGAGAGCGGTCATTTCCGTAAAAAATGTTTTTTCGACAACCATATTTAGAATATCGGATTGAAACTGCATCAAAAAATCGTTTTCGCTTGCCCTTCCGTCAACCCTCAATTTATACCCGGATAAATCAATCTCATCCCCGAGGGTATTTTTAAACTCCGCGATAACATCCATAGTTTGATATGCCAACGATTCCAACGCTGCCCTTACGATATGATCTTTAGTGGCGGCACCGGTTAAACCTATGATGAGAGCCCTCGCATCTGCATCCCATAAAGGCGCTCCGAGACCGGTTAGCGCAGGAACAAAATAAACCCCGCCGTTAGAAACCAATTTTTTTGCAATATCGGAAGATTCGCCCAAGGAGTTGATAAAATTCAGATTATCTTTTACATAGCGAATGATGGAGCCGCCGGTAAAAATGCTGCCCTCTAAAGCATAATGCGGCAGTTTATCTATTTTCCAGGCAATCGTCGAAACCAATTTATCGGAGTCGTAAATCTTACCGCCGGTTTCAATCATAACAAATAGCCCCGTCCCGTAGGTATTTTTTATAATGTTTTTTTCAAAACCGCATCGCGCGAAAAGCGAAGCCTGTTGATCGCCTAAAATTCCGATTATCGGCAAGGATTTTCCGGTTATTGTTTTTTCCGTATATCCGAAATTAAAATTACTGTTATAGACTTTCGGGAGAATCGACTCGGAAACACCGAAAATTTCAAGAAGCTCCGCATCATAGTCTAATGTCTTTATATTGTACAATAATGTCCTTGAAGCATTAGAATAATCCGTTGCATGGATTTTCCCCCCTGTCAGATGCCATAAAACCCAGCTATCGACGGTTCCAAAGGCTATTTCTCCTTTTTCAATCGAGTTTTTAACACCGGCAACATTATCCGTTATCCACTTAATTTTAGTTGCGGAAAAATATGGGTCCAAAAATAAACCCGTTTTTTCTTTCACGAGTTTGCTGTATTCGGTTAAGTCCCTGCAAGCCTTGGCCGTCCTCCTGCACTGCCAATTTATCGCATTATAAACCGGTTTCCCCGTTCTTCTGTTCCACAATATTACGGTTTCTCGTTGATTCGTAATTCCTATAGACGTAATTTCATAAGAGCTGCATTTTTCAATTATTTCTTTAAGAACTTTGACCGCCGAGTTTAAGATATCGTACGGATTTTGTTCAACCCATGCGGGTTCCGGATGAATCGGGGAAAATTCAGAATATGAAGTACAAATAGCACCGGCGCTTTTATCGAAAGCAATTGCCCTGCTTCCGGTCGTACCTATGTCTAATGCAATTACCACTCTTTCCATGGAATGATTTTATCCCCTGCTCTTTAAATAATCGTCGTACCCCTTTGCGGCATTTATGAATTCTACTGTTGTCAACTCCTGCGGTCTTTTGTTTAAATCTATATCTAATTCCGTAAAGATTTTATTTTTTATGTCCGGAGGCATTTCAAAAAAAGATGCGTATATCGAATTCTTAAGTTTCTTTCTTCTGTATTTAAAAGTTTGATGGACAAAATGGCTAAAAAACAGTGTGTTTGCCGCCCATATAAAATTTTTATCGGCATGATATCTCGGATTTAGCCTCAAAACGGTCGAGTCGACCTTAGGGGACGGATTAAAATTGGATTTGTCGACGTCAAAAAGTTTGGTTATTTCAAAATTTATATCCATTATTACGCTTAAGGCTCCTCTTTGCGAGTCATTCTCTTTCGCACATAGCCTTTCGGCAAATTCTTTTTGAAACATAAGCGTTAAATCCGCAATGACTTCCTTTTCCCGTATAAATCTATCCATAATGGGGCTGGAAATTTCATACGGAAGGTTAGAAACCACCCTTATTTTAGGAGATAATTTAAAACTTAAACCCCTATAATCATACTTTAAGGCGTCTTCGTTTACAATATTTATTCCGTTATGCTTCTTATTATTAGTACTATCGCTAATATGAAATTTTCCCTTAATAAAATTAAAATAGAAGGGGTCTATTTCAATCATCGTAAAGGTTTTTGTATTTCCGATAATCAATTCCGTTAGTATGCCCTCTCCCGGACCTATTTCAAGGACGTCGTCTTCGGCGGAAAAATTGCATATGTCTATGATATTCCGCGCTATTTTCTTATTTGTTAAAAAATTCTGTCCTAAAACCGCTTTTCTATAACTCATAATTCCCATGAAGAATCTGCATTAATATTTAAAAACTCTTCTTTATTTTTAACCGGGTCTACAGCCGGTTTAAAGTAACCGGCATATCCTATCATTGCGGCATTATCGGCGGAAAGAGAAATAGATGGAAAAAGTACTTTTGCCCCTTTATTCCTTTCGTATTCCGCAAAAATAGTCCTTATTCTCGAATTTGCGGAAACACCCCCTGAAACGATTATGATATCTATTCCATATATATCGCAGGTATCTGCAATTTTTTTATAAAGAACCTTTGCTACCGCCTCCCTGACGGATGCCGCAATATCGCAAATAGTATCCTGCTTTATTTTGCCGGGACCGCCAAGGTTATTTATTGTAGAAATAACGGCGGTTTTAAGCCCGCTAAAACTCATATCGAGATTATGGCTGTGCAGCATGGGGAGGGGAAAATTGAATGCGTCTTTGTCTCCTTTTTCTGCAAGCTTGTCGATAGTTCCGCCCCCGGGGTAACCGAATCCTAGATGATTGGAGACCTTGTCGAAAAGCTCCCCGCAGGCGTCGTCTCTTGTCCTGCCGACAAGCTTTATATCCGAATGAGATTTTACGAGATAAATATGCGTATGTCCTCCTGAAATAACCAATGCAATAAAAGGAAATATTTCCGGATTTTCTAAAAACGGGCTAAATATATGCCCTTCTATGTGGTTTACCTTAACTAACGGAATATTCAACGCGAAAGATAATGTTTTTGCTTCCATAAGCCCTATGAGCAGCGAACCCACAAGCCCCGGACCCGCCGTTGCCGATATAATATTTACATGCTTTAAATTTACTCCGGATTCCTCAAGCGCAATTCTTAATGCCGGCAGAGAGGCTTTAATATGATTTCTTGAAGCAAGCTCAGGAACTACACCGCCGTAAATGCCGTGCACAAAATCCTGCGAATAAATTACATTAGAAAGTATCTTTACGCCTCTCTCGTTTTTTAGAAGAACGGAACACGAAAAATCATCGCAACTGGATTCAAATGCCAAGTTAATAATTTCAGTATTATTCATCAACCGTTAAACAATATTTAATACTTCTCATTTTTTATTTAGAAAGCCCTTTGAGCGCCTTCGCAGAAAGTTCGGCGGCTTTTGTTCCGGAATATTTAGAGATAACCTGACGAAATAAAATAGCGGCGTCGGACGGATCGGAAACCTTAAAAAAACCTACTCCCTGGAGGTATATAGCCATAGGAACATTGTGATTTTTTGGATAAACCTGAGAAAATTTATGAAATTCAAGTATCGAAACTGGATACTTTTTCAGGTTGAAATTTGCCCAAGCTTGATAGAAGAAGGCATCCGCAGTATAAGCGGATTGCGGATACTTATTTATAAATTCATTTAACGCCTTAATTGCCTTTGTATAATTTTTTTTATTGTAAACAGACATAGCCTTTTTAAAATTAAGTTCCGTTAAATTTTCTTTTTTTACGACAGGTGTTTTCTCTATCTTTTTTGCGATAACCTTTTTCGGCAAAGCAGGTTGTGTTTCGGCCGGCTTTGGTAATTTTACCAATTTCCTATTGACGATTAAGCGATACTCTTCAAATTTTTTCTGTAAGATACCGAGATTATGTGATTCTTTTTCATATTTTCCGTAAATGTCGCTGATTTTAGAGTTTAAACCGGATATCTGCACTCCGTGTTTCGCCAGATTCAATTGTACTCCATGGAGCTCTTGCTCTAAATATATATTATTTTGCGATAACTTAGCCGTTTTTTTATTAAGCATTTTCACCTGAATATATAGGTGGCGCACCATGTCCGGTTCTATGGGTGTACAACCCGATAATGCAAATGAAACAAGCAATAAAGAAGTCAGGGTGAAAATAGAAACCTTAAGAATATTTTTACGATTCATAACTTGTTCCCCTATAAAAACAATTATATATATTATGTACATAATTACATGCGATATGCACGGCTACACATAAGCCACGTTATATTAAATTTATCACATAAAGCGATATTTTTCAATAAATCAGGCGGCAAATTTGATATCAATAGAGCGACTTTAGCGTCCATCCGGCATCGGAATAATTTTGCATCTCCGGAAATATTTCCGGCATCAACCTCACCATGCCGCTTCCGTTAACGTCTATCATGTACAACTCCTGTCTTCCCTCCGTCTCGGTATCAAAGGTGATAATTCTTGAATCCCTCGTCCATGCCGGATGTTCCGCACTGTAATGAGTGTTCGTTATCCGTCTTTCGCCTGAACCGTCCGGATTCATAATATATACCTGAAGAACTCCCTTTACGAAAGAATCGAAGGCTATTTTTTTACCGTTCGGCGACCATGAGGGACTCGTATTGTAATAACTGTGATCATAGGTAATTCTATGCTGATTGCTTCCGTCTGAATTCATAACGTATATTTGAGGATTACCCCCCCGATCGGAAACAAAGGCTATCCTATTTCCGCTCGGAGAAAACGACGGAGAGGTATTTATGCCCCCCATATCGGTTAATCTTTTCAGGTCTTTCCCGTCCGGACGTACAGTATAAATCTCGGTATCATAGTGATTAGGAGTAAGCGCAATTGCCAATTTATTTCCCTTAGGCGACCAGCTCACATAATCGGCCGGTCCCGGAAGGTTCATTTTTTCAGTAATCCCGGATACAAGATTTTTTATAAAAATAGCAGGATCTCCGTCTTTGAACGAAATATATGCAACCTTATCGCCGCTCGGCGAGGAAGAAGGAAAAATATTTATTGTTTTATCGCTCGTAATCCTTTTTACCTCGTGTCCCCCGAAATTCATCATAAAAATATTCTTGGAACCCTTATTTTCTCCTACAAAAAATACCTTTGTAGTAAACGGTCCGTTTATACCCGTTAAAAATTTTACTACGCCGTCGGCAAATTCGTTCGCAAGAAATCTATATTGACCGTCCGTGCCCTCGAGTTTTTCGGAAAATAGCAACCTCCTCGTATATATGCTTATAAGATTAGCTTTCATTTTTATAATACCGTCCGAGGTTTCATACTCACCCCTTATCAAATACTGAACATTTAATACACTCCAATTGGAATAGATTACCATAGAAGCGTTTACTGGCGCCTTTTGAGGATTTTCAAGATACAAAAGCGGGTTTACTATATAAAAGTATCCTATTACAGAGAGGTCACGCCTTACTATGCGGGCTATTTTTTTCGCAATATTTTGATGCTGTCCATAAGTAGAATTATTTTTAAAATCAGGCACGGCAACGCGAATTTTTTTGATTCCGACGGCATAAATATTTATATATACCTTTCCATAAGAGTTTACCGGAGATAAAAAAAATAAACCGCAAGAAAATAACAGCAACAAGAAACCGGAATATAAACCCGAACGTTTCATTTTATCCATATTGTTCCCCTTTTATTTGTCGTATTGTACGATATATATCGTATCATCTTCATGAATTAATTTATGATCATCTCATTTTCAATATTTCCTTAGGATTAAAACGTATCAACGCCCCCTCGCCTGCATTTTCCGAATTAACGTATTTCATGAATCCGTTCGGGGGGGGAGGCAATGGGCTTGACAGCTTAACGGCTTCGACCGATTGAGCATCGAAATAACCACTGCCGGAAGACTTAACAAGCCTGACGCCGAAAATGCGACCTGATTCGGATATTTGAAAAGCTACAATAGATTTATAATGCAAATATTTGACAAGCGATATATTAAAATTAGATATCATAATAGAAGCTATTTTATTAACGTAACCCTGAAACTTGTGAATATTGCCTTTTATTAAAGATTCCTGCATCTTGCTGTAAATATTATTCAGACTTACCCTATTTTTTAATCGGGCATAAGCACCGGAGCTCACGATGGAAACCGGAACTGGAGCCGGAGCAACGACTTCGGTTGGCACGGAATGAAGCCGCTTGACCTGTTTGACCTTAACGGAAACATGTTTTTTACCGGAAACGGCTCGCCGTACCTTAACGCGAAAAACTTTATGAACAATGCGAATATGCCTGATAATCTTGTGTCTATGCGGATAGATTATTTGCCTAACCGAAGCGGGAGGCCCCGGAACCCTATTTACTACGCTTACGACTACGTTCGAACCTATAGACTGAATTTCAGGTATGTATCTTACGGATAAATAAACTATTAAACCGATCAGAATAATATGAAAAATAATCGAATATATAAAATATATCCCTATGCCCTTAGTATTTTCATTATGCATTACGGACCTTACCTGCCTGAGCCTGATAGTTTATGATTTGCGGTAACCATACCTATCTTTGTGATTCCGGCATCTTTTATCGCCGCCATAATACTTATTATATAGCCATACGAAAGCGAAGAAGCGGCCTTAAGAAATACTTGTTTATCTTTTCTATTTTTATATATAGCAGCAAGCTTTTTGGTCAAAATCGGCAGACTCGCCTTAAACTTATTTATATAAATCTCTCCGTTGGATTTTACGGATACGACTATAGTTTTTTCCGGAGCTTTTAATGGATGAGCGGACGCAAGGGGCAAATTAACCTTTATGCCGTGAACTAATATGGGCGCGGTTACCATAAAAATAACCAAAAGCACTAACATTACATCGACAAACGGCGTAATGTTTATCTCCGACATCAGTTTATAATTGGATGCCGGATTTCTCCTGTCTTCCCTATCATTAAAAGGCGTAAACATTTTTTTTTATTTCTATTTTTATAAAATCTGCCTGTCTATTATAGTCATAAATTCGTACGTGAAATCGGCCATTTCATTGACCATTAACCTTACCTTATTTGAATAATAATTGTATGCTATAACGGCTGGAATTGCCGCAAAAAGACCGGCTGCGGTTGCAATGAGGGAATCGGCAATACCCGGAGCGACTACGGCAAGACCTGCGGTTCCTGCCGCCTGAATACTCTCGAACGACATCATGATACCCCAAACGGTTCCGAAAAGACCGATAAAAGGAGCGGTAGATCCAACCGTCGCAAGAAACGGAAGGGAAACTTCAAGTTTTGCGATAGACGAAAGCTGCGACTTTTTCAAAGCCCTCTCTACGTATGCCAGATTGTCCCCATTTCTTTCCCTGCTTCCCCCGTCTATATCCCCATATCTGCCTGCTTCCCCCGATTTTTTTTTAATACTTAAAAGTTCTCTGTAAGTAGCATTGAACATGGAGGCTATAGGGCTGTAATCAAACCCTTCCGCAGCCGTATATACGTAATCCAACCTTTTAGATTCCCAAAAAATATCGAGAAACTCTTTGTCTTGCCTTCTTGCCTTACTCAGATAGTGAAGCTTATAAAGTATAATCGCCCACGATATCAAGGAGAAGAAAAGGAGTACGAGAAGAACCGACTTTACTATTACATCCGTGGTAAGAATGTGCGAAAAAATATTCATATTATAATTATTAAAACGTAAGCTGGCAGACCTTAAAATAATTTCACAATTTATCCCCGTTCCGGGTTTATTTTTTATGTTCGTTCTTTAAGATTATAAATCTTTTTAAAACAATTTACAATTTCAAAAATCTTATTGACAAAAAAATCATTGCAATATATTGTATATAAATATGAATGACACCTACATATTGTGTGTAATTTAAAATTATTATCGTAAAACATAAAAAGATACCGGGAGGCAGATATGAAAAATAAAGCGGATAAACTTAAAGATAAATTTACGGGAGAGTTTTCCAAAAATGCAATAACGGTTTTAAAGAAAAGATACCTTGCTAAAAATGAAAAAGGTGAAATTATCGAAACCGTAACCGAACTATTCAAAAGGGTTGCTAAGAATATTTCGGAAGCAGATTTAAGTTACGGAAGAACAGAAAAAGATACACAAATAACGGCAGAAAAATTTTTGGAGGAGATGTTAAATCTCCGTTTTCTGCCCAATTCTCCTACTTTAATGAATGCGGGCAGATCATTGCAACAGCTTTCCGCCTGTTTCGTTATTCCCATAGAAGATTCCATGGAATCAATATTTGAAACGATAAAAAATACGGCCCTAATTCACCAGAGTGGCGGCGGAACCGGATTTTCTTTTTCTAATTTGAGACCGAGAAACGATGTTGTGCATTCTACTAAAGGCGTATCAAGCGGACCTGTTTCCTTTATGCAGGTTTTTAACAGCGCAACGGAAGCAATAAAACAGGGCGGAACAAGGAGGGGCGCCAACATGGGTATTTTAAGGGTGGACCATCCGGACATAATGGATTTTATAACATCTAAGAAAGATACCGCGAGGCTTAACAATTTCAATATTTCCGTTGCTATAACCGAGGATTTTATAGGACATGCCTTGAAAAACGAGGATTATCCCTTAATAAACCCGCGAAATAACAAGATAGTAAAATATCTGAATGCCAAAGAGGTTTTTGATACAATCGTAGAAATGGCATGGTCAAGCGGGGAACCCGGAATTATTTTTATCGATAGAATAAATAAACTTAATCCCATACCGAAAGCCGGAAAAATAGAAGCGACTAATCCATGCGGAGAGCAACCCTTGCTTGGGTACGAAGCCTGTAATTTAGGCTCAATCAATTTGGGAAAATTTATTAAAGAAAAAAATAATGGGTTTAATTTCAAAGAGGCGATAGAAAGACTCGAAAAAAAGCCGGAAGAAATTTTATCATACTATCTCGAACTTATCGATTTCGATACGCTTAAAAAAACGGTTCATACGGCAGTTCATTTCTTGGACAATGTAATAGATAAAAATCATTACCCTCTGAAGAAAATTGAGCAAATGACGCTCTCTAATAGAAAGATAGGGCTTGGAATTATGGGTTATGCCGACATGCTTTTAAAATTAGGAATACCGTATAACAGCAAATTGGCGCTTAAAATAGCAGAAAAAATAATGAGTTTTATAGACGAAGAATCTAAATTAAAATCAGAGGAATTAGGAATATCAAGGGGTAGTTTTGCGAATTTTGAAGGCTCACTCTGGAAAGAAAGAGGTTTCAGTGCAATGAGAAACGGAACGACAACGACTATCGCCCCTACCGGAACCATAAGCATCATAGCCGGCGCTTCAAGCGGGATAGAACCCTTATTTGCCTTAGCTTATGAGAGACATGTCTTAGATAATCAAACCTTAATAGAAATAGACAAAAACCTTAAGAACTTTTTGGAAGATACAGGATTATATTCGGCTGAATTAATTGATTTTATCGTTGAAAACGGTAATATAGGAAAATCTTACGAAGAGGGACCGGCAGACTTGCTACCCAAGGATGTCCATGAATATCTGAGCAAAATATTCATAACTTCCCATGACATTGCACCGGAATGGCATGTTATGACTCAGGTTGCATTTCAAAAGTTTACGGACAATGCCGTCAGTAAAACCGTAAATTTTCCTAACTCGGCAAAAAAAGAGGATATTAAGGAAGTTTATATGCTTGCGTATAAACTAAACTTAAAAGGCATAACCGTTTACAGAGACGGCTCAAGAGAACAACAGGTCTTAACGATCGGCAAGGCGACAGATAAAAGCTCCGATAACGAGCAAACATGCCCTGCTTGCGGTTCGCCGATATCCGATTCTGCAAATAATATAAAGCAGGTTGTTTCCGATAAAAAAAGCGGCAGGCAGATAGAGCCAAGAGAGAGACCGGATATGATACGCGGGGTTACCATTAAAACGACGACGGGTTGCGGACCATTATATGTAACGATAAATTATGACGAAAATGGAAACCCCTTTGAAATATTTAACTCAATAGGCAAATCCGGAGGATGTGCTCAATCGCAAACGGAATCGACCGGCAGAATGGTAAGTTTGGCTCTAAGGTCGGGGATAGACACTAAAGAAATAATTAACCAGTTAAAAGGAATAAGATGCAATATCCCTTACGGTTTTGGCGCTAACATAATATATTCGTGCGCCGATGCTATAGGAAAAGCCCTTGAGAAGAGTCTATCCGAACAAGACCATATTGAATTGAATAACGACACTCATACCCATGCCATTCAAGAAAGAGGAGCTTGTCCTTCATGCGGGGGCCCTAATTTAAAACGTGCGGAAGGTTGTACGATATGCCTTGATTGCGGATACTCCGATTGCGGATGATGTAAAAAAGCATCCGATTTTTTTCCGTAGAATACGAAAATTTAATCGGATGCTTTTAATATTTTACAAGAAAAGCAATTAGTGTGCCAACCCGCTTAGAATCATCTGTTTTAATGAACCTTGAATTGAACCGGGCATTCCCATATGCGTCATAAATGCCCACCATCCGGCATCGGCAAAATAATACTTCATCCTCCACATTTCTCCAAGTATCGAAACATTAATATGTTTTCCGCTCTTATGAATAAGTATTATTATAGGGAAAGCAGGGCTATGATCTATCCCCGGATATTTATATTGGGACGTTGCCCTTACGCCGCTATCAACCCCTATAGACTGCCGCTCGGTGGAATTTCTCGTAACGCCAAGTTCTATGAATCCCATAGAGGGTTTTTCTATTTTATAGATTAATTGCCATTTTCCTTTATTATGCTCAATACCCTTTAGTACCAACTTAGTTATGCTTTTAAGGTTTACATCGGCGCTTTCGGGATGATTAGAAATATTGACTACGCTTCCGGGAAAAGAACCTCCGCCTATTCCTCCGGGAAATCTTCCGCTCCGCATTGGACCATACTGGAGGTCGGAAGGCGTCCCGCCGACCGCTTTTCTTATCGCATGTCTTAAACCGTTACTTGCCTTAACTGCATATTTTACATAAGAGTTTCCGGAAAAAGTCCTTGCTACGGCAGGCAAATTAATCATGCTGACGACTATTCCATGATTAGGGGTCGTATAAACCGCCACCTTTAAGGGCAATCCGAAAGCACCTAATGGATAATTGCCGTTATCAACCATGTGTTTATTATAAGCCGCGTTTGCAGCAACGACTACGGTTGAAATATAAGTATCGTTTTTAGGAAGTGCGGTATTGAAAGTGCCTATCACCTTCCAATCTTTATTGTTAAGGACCGATTTAACCTTTTTTACTACGGATGAAACATTTCCGGGAACGTTAACGGATATCTGGGTAAATACACCGTAAGTTTCCGCGAATACATTGCCCGCCATCAAGAATGTCAGCAAGAAACCTAAAACAAATAATGATAAAAATTTTAATCTTGTTTGCTTCATAGCCATTTCCTCCACGTTTTTTCGTAATTTTTTGAAATTAATTCATATGAATTAACGCCTTAATATTTTTTAACATATTAGAATAAATAAATCAATTACAAATTTTAACTATTTTAAATAAAAACATATGATAATTGAGATATATTAATAATCATATGAATATCGCATAAACGCACCCCCCCCAGTCAACTTTTGACTTATCGCCGATATTCTTTTTTTAGCACTATATGTATCTGATTTATTGTATTGTATATGCCGGTTGCATTTGCAGGTTATATAATTATCGGTAATCCTCCCGTAAAAGCTAATGTTTAAAACCTGACTTCTTATAGTCTTTTACGGCATATCCAATAATTCTTCGGCTTCTTCCTTGGTGAGAATTCCGACATAGGAGAGTTTTCCATCAATAATCGTGGACGGAACGCTTCTTATATAAAGATCAATTGAGATACGCCTACCCTCAGGATCCGCCACGTCTAATAATCTATAATTAAAATCTTTTCGCTCATCGTACAGCCTTTTCCACGCATTATCCGCCGGAACACACTCCGAGCACCATTTCGAAACAAGAAGTATAACATCATGCTTTTTCTCATTCATATATACTAATATACCCTTTTTAATCTTGACAAATTTTACTCGTCAAATCCAGCTGATTACTGGCTTGAACACCTCATGCATTGAATTTGATCCTTGATTATTTTCTCTCTGTATTTTTCAACCGCTTCTTTTCCGGTTAAAAGACCGCTCAATTCGCTTAAATCGGATGCCTTCACTTTACTAACCCATGCATCTTCATATGGAGATATATTTAGGAGCAAAGGGTCTTTTAAGAGAACCTCGTTAACCTCTATTATCTCACCGGAAACCGGAGACGGAATCGGTCCTACCCATTTTCCGCTTTCTATAGTCGCCGTATTACCCCTTTTTCGAACTATACTTCCGACTTTTTTAAATGTTACGTGCAAAATCTTTCCGGCCTGCGTTTGAGCCACATCAGTCATGCCGAGCATCACAATATTGCCGTCTAAAGGCTTTGCCCACACATCTTTTTCGATGTCGTAGTATAAATTTTCCGGAAGCTCGCAACCCTGTATCTCTGCCATTTGTTATCCCTCTTGCCGCATAACCGCACGACTCTCATTAGTTCTGGTTATAACGCCTTATCTATTTACCAAATTTATTATAAGTAAAATTATACCACAGTTTCTACTTTTTTATTTTTTAAATTCCGCCGATATTTCTTCATATTATATCTTTGTGATATTTGTCATTGCAATAAAATAATTATATGATAAAATTAAGAAAATACAGATATATCATGGTATATCTACAGGATAAACAACTTAAAATTTTAATAAAAAGGAGTTTTTGTTATGGATACAAATCTTGACCCGATTATGTCTTTAAGGAGTGAACACGAAGCAGTCAGAGGGGTCTTAAATAATCTTGACGGATATTTAAAAAAAATAGGTTCAAGCTCATCGGATAACCTTAGAAAAAATCTAATAAACCAGCTTGACGAAATAACCTCTTTTATCGACAAAGACTTGGAAACACATTTTAGAAAGGAAGAAGAGGCTTTATTTCCGGTTCTCGGAAATTACGTGGGGGTAGAAACCGGACCTATACACGTTATGCTTATAGAGCATGAACAAAGCAGGGAACTTTCTACGGAGTTCAAGGCGAAAATAGGCGATTATCAGACTAACGGAGACTATAACACTCTTATCGGAGCAGGAAATTCCTTTGCTTCGCTTCTATCGGAACATATAGATAAAGAAGAAAATATATTATTTAATATGGCGAGTATGCACCTATCCGAAGACGAAAAGAGCGATATCATGGAAAAGATGCGCACAATAAAATAGACAAAACAAACAAATGAGGATTGATAATTATGGAAGGCATGGACAATTTAAAAAGGGTTAAACTTGACGTAAGAGATGACATTAAGAATGGCGCCGACCCATTTCAAAAGATTATGACGGCAGTTAATCAATTAAAGAATGACGAGGTTTTAGATTTAATAAATGATTTTGAACCGTTTCCCCTTTATTCCGTTTTAAAAAATAAAGGATTCGAACATACTACGGAAAAAATACCGGAGGGATTCAGAATAATATTTTTCAGAGGAGATAAAACGGAAAAAGAATCCTTTAAGATTTCGGAAGAAGCAGATGAGAATGAATTTACCGACGAAGACTTAAAGAATTTGGCCCATAAAAAAGATATCACGGAATTGGACGCAAGGGGACTTGAACCGCCGCAGCCTCTTCTTAAAATTTTTGCAATTCTTGAAAACCTGAAAGACGATGAGGCACTGTACGTGACACACGAGAGAAAACCGATACATTTATACCCGAGGCTAAAGGACGCCGGCTATAAATTTTTAACAGAGGAAAAGGGAGACGACCTTTATACCATCAAAATATGGAAATAGATTCTTAAACCTCATTGCCGCCCTTACCACTCCATGGAAAATATATGAAGCAAAAGCAATAGGGAGGCAATGAGGAGAATAATGGAAGATATTTTAATCAAATAAAAAAGCCAAATAATTATACCTGATAAAAAAAGCCCGAATATCAAATATTCAAAATATTTTGTCTGCATATTAGAAAAAAGTTTGCCGTAAGCCCCTTTTTTTGCTTTTTCAAATATCTTAAGGCTTATCAAAAAGGGAAATATTTTATGCAAAAAACCTATAATAACCATACCTGCAAAGCCGAATAACGCCGTAAATCCGAAATAATAATATATACCGTAATTAATATTTGCAGTCTTTTCCGATATAATTATCAATAAAAATCCGATAATAGTTGAAATTATTAAAAATGTAGCGCCGCTAAACAGATAAAAGGTCGTGACGTCAAATTTTTTCTTAAGCCTTTTTAGCATTAAATTAAAAAATATTAAAGAGTACATAAGCGTTCCTATACCTAAAAGCCAGCCCCCTATATCATTTAAATAAGTATAAACTGCCGTTTCCGTTCCGAAAAACGACGAAACCAATAAGAAGATTATACCGCCGTTTATAACTGCCAAATCTGTTTTCCAACTGAGATTACCCGGGCTTTTAGTCATATAAAACATAGGAAGAAGCCTATATGAAATAGCTATAAAAAGCATAACCACAAAACCGACAAACATAAGGTAAACATGGTCTTTTAATATTCCATAAATATCGAAACCCGTTTTAAAATAAAACGATAAAGCTAAATATAATCCTACGGACAGACCGATAAAAAGATAGGAATAGGCAAAGGCAATCCCTATAGCGGTATAATCCCATTTTTTTACCTTTTTTAAACTTAATAACATATTCAGGTCATACGCCAAGACGGATATAAACAAAAGGATTCCGCCGGAAGCAATTAGAATGGGAATAAAATAATACATTCCCACGATAAACAGCAGTAAAGATATTACAAAAACATAATAAACCGGGAAAAAAAGCTTTTCATATGCTATTTTTACGCCTAACGCCACCGGTAAAAGCATATATGAAGCGCCTATGATTACCATCATCAAAAACCCGAGGGTAAATATATGGGTTAAAGCGATAATATTCGTGTTCATAAAAAAATATACGTTAAAACTTTTTGAATCTAAAAACATTACGATAAAAAAAATCGGCAAAAATATAAGCGCCGTCTTGATGTGTCTTAATGCTATATTTATAGAGCTGTCCGTTGCATTCATATATTGATTACCCCTATTATTTTTAACTGCAAAGCCTCAGGTTAAAACGCGAGGCGAAGTTAATGTGATTTTAGTCTCTTTAATGCATCTGTTTTTATCATAGAACGATTCCATTCGGGCTCCCAAACGATATTTACGGTGACACCCTTAACACCGGAAATACTTTTTAACACCTCTTCTACCTCATACTTTATGACATTCCCGATTGGACAAGCCTTTGCAGTTAAGGTCATATCTAAAACAATATTCCCATCTTCATCGGAATTTATCTTATATACGAGTCCTAAATCTATTATGTCTATTCCAAGCTCCGGATCGATTACCCCTTTTAATTTTTTCAGTATATCGTTTTCGTTTATTGTCTTCATGATAAACTCCATTATTATATAAAATTAACTATTTAAAGTTCTTTATAGTATAAAAGTTTATCAGGTTTTCAACTAAATTGAATTGACTTAAATCAAAATATCTTTAAAAATTACATGTTATATTTACCGCGCTTTTCTTAATCGGAAACGACCCTGTTTAATTCGGCTTTTTTAAGAAGTGTTATTACTTCGCCATCATCGGTTTGACTAAAATCCGAATAAAACTCTCCAACTGTATGAAACTCTTCCGGCGCACTCAAAACTACGACATCATCCACTGCCCCCTCTAATTCCTTCAGAGTATAGGCGGAAGCTACTGGAACGGCAATGATAATCTTTTCAGGTTTTTCTTCCTTTAACGCCCCTACGACAACCGCTATTGATGCCCCTGTCGCAATGCCGTCGTCTACTACTATCACGATTTTACCGTAAACATCTATCCTTTTTCTTTCGCTCCTATAAAACTTTTCTTTCTCCCGTATCTCTCCAAGTTTAATCTCCTTAATTCTGTTTATATACCCATCGGATACGCCTATATTAGACAACAATGTTTGATTAAGATAAATTTTAGGGGTTTTACCGTCCACTACTGCCCCTATCGCTAACTCTTCCTGATTCGGAGCCCCTATCTTTTTTACTATGGCGACGTCAAGGGGTACCTTTAACGCGGTGGCAACCTCATAGGCGACGGGCACCCCTCCGCGCAACAAACCTATAACAACGGCCTTTTCCACATCATATCCATTTTTAAACAGTCTTTCCGATAACTCTTTTCCTAAAAGCCTTCCGGCTTCCCTTCTGTTTTTAAATATCATATGCCTTTTCGGGATAATCCCTTATCCGCCCCCTTAATCCATATATTTTTAAAATAAATTAAAAGAATCATACAAAATATCCGGCGTGATTTTTACAGGATTTGTTTCATCGGTAGTAAATAAAAAGTCCTTAAAGAAGTTAGCCGAATATTTGACAATATTAGCTTCTTCGCTACAATTCTTTATATATTGGATTATATCCCAGTTATATCAAAATTTCAAGACGGCGCGACGATGGTTTGTATCGGCATTCGGAGACGCCTTAAAATGATTGACTAAAAATTATGAATATTATACAATTATATCGGTTACATTAGTCAATTTTTAATGTTCGGGCTGTTAGCTCAATTGGTAGAGCAACTGACTCTTAATCAGTAGGTCGTCGGTTCGATCCCGACACAGCCCACCATTCAAAACCGCAGTAAATAAGGCATTCCGCATTGTTCATAATTCATATAAAATACACAAAATTTATTCAATCTTTGTCGTAAAAAGAGGCGGTAAAATATCAAGAAAGTTTATTTATTATTTCTTGATAAATATGATTATCTTCTATCTGCTATTGAAACGGAGATGTGACAACAAGATGAACACTTTTATTTAAAAAGCTCCTCCATCGTTCTTGAGTCTCCTGAGACGATTTCATGATTTATTTTAAGCACGTTTAACCCCTGAATTTAAGATATTATAACCTAAAAAGTAAATCCTTGTTAATTATTCCTTCGTTAAACATAAAGACCTTCGTCGGAACTAAGGATGGTTAATTTGATACCGTATTAATCCTAATTGTGATATAATTTTACGAGTCCTGATTTATTAATATTTTTAAAATTTTACACTCGGCAGTAATTTTGTCGTATATCTATTATCTTAATGATTAACCTTTATAATCCGCAAATCTTCTCGTCGATATTTTCCATATTGTTTACGGCTTTTCTTTTAGGAATCATTCACGGATTCACTCCCGACGAACACACGTGGCCTATCACCTTTAGTTATTCCATAGGCAGCTATAGCACTAAGGGAGGCTTTAAAACAGGGCTTTTATTCTCTGCCGCTTTCACTTTTCAAAGGGCTATAGCCTCGGAACTATCCTATTTTGCTTTAGGAAAAATACTCACAAGACCGGATGTAATGCCGATTATATATATATTCGTCGGCATCGTCATGTCTTTTGCCGGAGCATATATAATGGGCTTAGGAAATAATTTCGAGTTATTCAAAGGGATAGAACATAACCTGTCTAAATTTTTAAAAATTAAATCACACCCGAAAAACGGTAACGATGAATCGAGACCGATCCCTATCTATATGGTACTGTTACATGGATTTATTGCAGGATGGGGCACGGGAGCATTTGCCATTATCATTTATACGGTCCTTGCGCCTAAAATGCCGAATGCATATACTGGATTTTTACCCGGACTCTTATTCGGAATCGGAACGATGGTAACGCAAATAATTATAGGCATGCTTGCGGGCAGATTTATGGAGCGGTTAAAAGTTCCAAAAAAAGGCATAGCATATATTGCAAAGAGAACATCAGGATTAACACTATTTTGGGGAGGATTAGCTTTTATTTTAGCTGCAATATTAGAAATTATTTTCCCGGAGCTTATTTTATTAGGATTCATAACCCCTATAAAAATACATAATCTCCACACCCTTGGCATAGGATTCTTTTTAGTAATCTTTATAGTCTTGTTTGTAATGATAACATCTTTTATAAAATCACTCAAATACGTAAAAAATCATAATATGGAATTTACTGCCTAATAAAAAAATATGCCGTCGCCGCAATCTCCCTTCATCTCGTTCAAGGGATCTAACCATTAACCGACAACGGCATATTTTCATTGGCCGATAAAATTTTTGGCCTCTTTACTTATTTAACTTCTATTGCTATCGATTTAGCAGGTTCATTCTTTCTTATAGTTACTTCCAAAATACCGTCTTTCATTGATGCACTTGCCGAAGATGAATCAACGCCGGAAGGAAGCTCTATATTCCTGCAAAATGTACCTAAACCAATTTCCTTGCGATAATAATCCTCTTTTTTATCTTCCTCTTCCGCTTTATGCTCTCCTTTTATCGTAAGTCTGCTTTCATGAATTTCAAGTTTAACCTCATCCCTTGAAACTCCGGGAAGCTCAGCCCTAACAATTATGGAGTCTTCCTTCTCTATAACGTCAACCGCAGGCTCCACTGAGCCGGACTCATCATACCCCCATAATTTTTTAACACCCGTCGGAACGAAATCGGAAAACAATCTTTCAAAATCATTTCTAATAACATTTACCGGTTCCCAAATAGAAATATTAGACATAATTAATCAACCCCCTTTTTTTTATTCTATTAATTTAATTATATCACCTATTTTTATAATTTCAAGTCGGTATATCTTATCGTCAATGTAAATCAGACGTATGAGTAGCAATATTCAGTCGTCTTATAAACTTCTCGATTTCCGTCACTGCAAACCCGGGCAACAAAGCCAGTATTATAACCGCCCACCACCCGTCAGGAAAAGGATGCGTCCTGAATAAAGCATTTCCGAACGGCGTGTAAACTATTAAAAGCATGGCGGCTAACGCCATTCCTACCCCCGCGAGCAACCATTTGTTGGAAAACGGACTGAAAGTAAATGCCGAATCATATATCGACCTTGCGGTAATCAAATATCCCACCTCAATCAACTGAACACCGACAAACGCCGCCGTCTGCGCCTGAGTCAGCTTCAATAAGTAATCCGGATCCGATGAAACAGCCTGTGCCGCAAAGTGATAATACAGCAAAAATCCGGTAGCCGCCATCAGTATAGATACCAGGCTAACCCTTATAATAAACAAACTATTGGCTATTCTTTCCTTGATATCGCGCGGCGGTCCTTCAAGTAAACCCTTCTCTTTCGGTTCCATCATGAGCGGTATTGTAAAAAAAAGCGAATCTGCCAAATTTATCCAAAGAATATGTATGGGTTCCAACGGAAGACGAAGGATAAACAAAGGGATAAATGGGGCAAGCGATATTGCGCCCATTATCAACAATGCCTGTCCCACATTCGTAGGAAGCGTATAAATAACGGCCTTCTGAAAATTATTCCAGGCATGCCTGCCTTCTTCGACTGCAGCAACAATGGTGGCAAAATTATCGTCGGTTAAAATCATATCTGCTGCTTCTTTGCTTACTTCCGTACCGGTCACGCCCATTGCAATACCGATATCTGCCGCTCTCAAAGCGGGAGCATCGTTTACTCCGTCACCCGTGACGGCAACAACATTGCCCCTTTTCTGCATTTGAACGGTAATCCTCAATTTGTGTTCAGGGGCAATGCGCGCAAATACGGAGACTTTTTGAACGGCTTCATATAGATCTTCATCACTCATCTCGGATAACTCTCTCCCCGTTATTGCCATATCGCCTTCTCTGATAATTCCTAATTGCCTGGCAATAGCCTTAGCCGTTTCAATATGGTCGCCCGTCATCATAATCACTCTTATACCTGATATCCGACACTTTCTCACTGCTTCAAAAACCTCTTCCCTCGGGGGATCAATCATGCCCTGGAGACCAAGAAAGGTAAAACCCTGTATATCTTCTATCGTAATTATGGTCTTGTCTCTATCCACGGTCTTGTATGCCATACCGAGAACCCGAAGGGCATCTGTCGCCATTTCATCAATTGCGGACGATACATTCCCTATTTCTACGGAAACGGTTTTTCCATTAATTAACTGATCTCGACATTGCCCTAATATCTTTTCGGGAGACCCTTTGATATATATGACATTTCCGTTTTCCGAACGATGCAGCGTGGACATATACTGATGTTCCGATTCAAAAGGTATTTCATCTAAAATAGCCGATTTGTCTTTAATGCCTCCCTTAAGTGCCGATACGACTAACGCCTTTTCCGTTGAATCGCCGATTATATCGCGATTCTCTTTACCTTCCGACAAAACGGCATTATTACAGAAGTAACCCGCCTTTAAGGTTTCAATTAGTTCTTTCGGTTCATCGGCAGGATTAATCGCTACTCCGTTCAAGGTAAATTCCCCATTGAGTTCATATCCCGCACCCGTTAGGCTATAGTTTCGTCTCCCACTATATATCTTTGTAACCGTCATGGCATTCTTGGTAAGAGTTCCGGTTTTGTCGGAACATATCACCGTAGTACAGCCTAAGGTTTCTACCGCAGGCAATCTTCTTATCAATGCATTTCTTTTGGCCATCGAAATGGACGCAAAAGCCAAAATGGTTACTATTACTGCAGGCAGCATTTCCGGAATGGCCGCTACGGCAAGTGAAATAGAAGCAAGAACGGCATATACAAGGATATATTTAAATAATAAGGCTAACAAAAAATTAAAGATAGCAAGTGCAGCAACGACGATCATCCAGAATCGGGTAAATTCCGTAATTTTGCGCATCAAAGGCGTAGCAATTTTGTCTGTCTCTTTTATGGATTCGGCAATCTTTCCGAATTCCGTCCTTGCGCCGGTAGCCGTTACCATCCCCTCCCCGTACCCCCTGCTGACAAAAGTACCGCTAAAAACCATACAGCGTTGGTCTGCTGGAGACAAATTGTCCGCAGAAATATGCTCGGTATCCTTATTTGCGGGAACTGATTCTCCGGTAAGCAATGATTCGTCCACCGCAAGATTTCTTGCATTAAATAAACGCAAATCGGCCGGAATCTTATTGCCGGCTTCAAGTATCACTATGTCTCCCGGTACTAATTCTCGCGCAGGTACGGTTATCTTTCGACCGTTTCTCACGCATAAGCATTCAAGAACCATCATCTTTTTGAGCGCATTTATAGACGACTCGGCTTTGCCTTCCTGAACAAATCCGATTACGGTATTAATAGCGACACATAATAAAATAACTACCGTTTCCGGCCACTCTTTCAGAGCGGCTGTCACGAAGGACGTGATTAACAAAACATATACCAAGGGACCACGGAATTGGTTGAGAAACCTGATGAAAGCCGATCGTTTTTTAAATATTAATTCATTATAACCATACTGTCTGAGTCTGTTATTTACCTCAATATCGGAGAGCCCTAAGGGGCTGGAGGTTAGAATTGAAAAGGTATCGTCTATCGATCTTTTGTACCACTCTGTCTCTTTCATATTCAATTAGAAATCGTACCGTCTGTATTTAAACTTAGAAACAGATAATATCATTGCGCTTATTCCCAAATGAATTCACATAACTAAATTATACATTACTATTTCAAATTTGGTAATAAATAATATTTTTAAAAATCCGCTTTGATTTTTTTTAAGAAAATAGTATAATCAATAAAGTATCGGGACGTGGCGCAGCTTGGTAGCGCACCTGCATGGGGTGCAGGGGGTCGCTGGTTCGAATCCAGTCGTCCCGACCACTCAGACCATAATTTGGAATATTTAATATCGGAAGTTAGATGGTATCTCATTGTATCGTAAACTACGCAACAGCTAAAGACTGTATCTATTTTTTACGATTATCTAATATCGTAAGCGTAAAAACCCCCGGTTCAAATCCAGTCGTCCCGACCTATTAAATAGAGAGATGAACAATAAATACTGACTTTTATTCGCTATACGCGTTACCGATTATTGCCGGATTATCCGTAAAAATATCCTTGTTGTAAATAGCGAAGTATTTTTTAACCCTTTTGTAATATCCGTAATAAAAATCGGAAAACAACCTGTTTGTACTCCCTGAATAGCTAAGTTTTGCGCTTTTCCCGGCGGAATTTA
This sequence comes from Candidatus Acidulodesulfobacterium sp. H_13, assembly GCF_048541835.1. Lineage (NCBI taxonomy): Bacteria > Candidatus Acidulodesulfobacteriota > Candidatus Acidulidesulfobacterales > Candidatus Acidulidesulfobacteraceae > Candidatus Acidulidesulfobacterium > Candidatus Acidulodesulfobacterium sp. H_13. Next base: position 553,696 of record NZ_JBLEOY010000002.1, on the reverse strand, counting down.
AAGTCCTATGAGCTAAGGTAGGACCGGCATTATACGCAAATAACGCAAACTTTAGATTCTTGAACTCATATAATAGACTCAATAAATATCTAACGCCTATTTTTATATTTAAAGACGGGTTATACAAATAATTTACCGGAAGATATTCCATATATTTTACGTTATAATTAAATTTTTTAGATTTTATGCCGTATTTTTTTATCAAATAAAGACCGGTAACAGGCCTAATCTGCATAAGTCCTACAGCCCCTCTGTCGGAATAGGAAAAATTATTGAACGAACTCTCAACTCTTATGACTGCCAAAATTAATGCAGGATTTATCTTGTACCTTTCTCCCATATTAAAAATAAGATTAGCAACCTTTTTTTCTTTAACCTCCGGAAGTCCAGAATTAAAAGAGGCTATAATCTTAAAAATTCTTACCTTTTCATAATCTATGCGGATTTTATTTTTAAGCGACTTTATCTCCAGTTGCTCTCTTAAATAACCGTGATACATCGGGATAACATAATAATAAGATGAAACCGCCATAAAAATCGCAATGGATGCCAATAAAAAATAGGGCAAAAAATACTTAAATTCGATCTTGCTGATTAATTTTTCGAAAAATATTCGCAATTTATTCAAAACTTTTTTAATTTTTTTCAAAACCTTCCCCAAAATATTTAAAAAATTGACTATAATAATATCTAATTTACTCAAAAATAAACAAAAATCTGATTTTTACATTAAAATTTAACCACAATTTACAATAAAAGTCAAATTTACGTAATTTTTTGCTTAAAAATATGCATATTTAGACTGAACAAGATTATATAAAAATCAATAATTTTTATGTTATTTTAAATAATTATTTTCTTGCTATTTGTTTTTAAAAATGATAAATTTGAAAATAAAATTTGATTAACCTGCTAAGGATTCGTTGGGACTAGTTTATTTTCTTATTTTAACAAAATTATTTAAACTTTTTAAAAAGGAGAACTAAAATGGCTGATCAAACTAAAATGGCTATTATTTCCATTCATGGAACACTGGATATGGCTTATCCGCCACTTATTATTGCTTCTACGGCTGCAACGATGGATATCGAAAGCGCGATATTTTTTACTTTTTACGGTTTATCAATCTTAAAAAAAGACGCCGGGGAAAAACTCAAAGTAGCTCCGATTGCTAATCCGGCTATGCCTATGCCTGTTCCGAATATTATCGGCACATTGCCCGGAATGACTTCAATGGCTACATCCATGATGAAATCAATGATTAAGAAAAATGGGGTCGCAACGGTTCCTGAGCTTATTTCCTTGTGTCAAGAAACTGGCGTCAGGCTGATTGCATGCCAAATGACAATGGACCTTTTTAACTTTAAGAAGGAAGATATGATTGACGGAGTGGAATATGCGGGGGCAGCATCATTTATAGAATATGCCGCTAAATCTCAAATTCATTTATCATTTTAAGCATAAATCCAAACTGAATAACGACGATATTTAAAATAGTAAAAGTTTTAGGGGGAGCCTCTGCTCAATAGCAGAGGCTTTTATTTTTATTGACATTTTTTAAAAAATTAAATATAATAAATATGTTATTATATGAATATTAATATATGAACTTCATATGATAATTAATAATAATTTTTGTTTTATTTTTGACGAAAGAGTAATTATGAATAACAAGAACGAGGAATGCTATATTGCCGAAGCAGAACTTCTTAAAACACTGGGGCACCCCATAAGGCTTAAAATAATAGAAGTGTTAATAAATAACAAATCCTGCGTAAAAAATATATGGGCGGCATTGGAACTTCCTCAGGCAACGGTTTCACAACATCTTGTTTATCTCAAAAACAAAGGGATAGTTCGCTCTAAACGGGATGGAGTAATGATGTGTTATGAACTCAGCGATAAACGGATCGAGAAAATATTCGAATATTTAAAATAATGCAATAACGATGATCATGCAATAGGAAGGGAGTGTGTTTAAATATGCCTATATACGAATATGAATGTAAAAAGTGCGGAAAAATATTTGAAATTTATCAGAGACTCAGTGAAAAAAGCGAAGACGTTAAATGTCCCGCCTGCGGAGCAGAGAAGCCGGAGAAAAGAGTAAGTTCTTTTAGCAGTCTTGGAAATAATGAGTATTCTTCCAACTCGGGTTCATGCGGAGGCGGACAGAGTAGCGGTTTTGGCTGAGCATAAAAAACGGGCGGTCTGCCTGTTTTTTTTATCAACACCATTATATTATAAAAAAGTTTCTATCTTCGATAGTTCTCTTACTCTCTCATAAAGGCTTTCGAGATTATCGTAAATCTCTTTTTTATTGTCTATTCTTACAATAATCTCGTATTTCTTATCTTTAATAGTTCTATTGCCTATAACTATTTTAAAAGGTACCCCTATTAAGTCAATATCTTTCAGCTTGATACCTGGAGACAATTTCCTGTCGTCGTAAAGGACGTCTATTCCCATATTCGTTATATTTTTATAAATACTTTCGGAAAGAGCGGCTATTTGCTCATTGCCCATATTAAGGGCAACAACTGCCATCGTAAACGGACTCAATGCTACCGGAAGATTTATTCCGAATTCGTCGGAAAAAACCTCTATGAGCGTTTGCAGTGTTCTCCCTACGCCGATTCCGTAACAACCCATAACAAAAAACTTGGTTTTTCCTTTTTCATCTAAGAATTTTGCATTTAAAATGCGCGAATACTTCTCTCCGAGCTTAAAGATGTGTCCCAATTCTATGGAGTTTTTAATTTTTAGATCTCCAGAACACTTTATGCACTTATCTCCGACTTGAACACTTCTTATATTTGCTACCACGTCGGGAATAAAATCCCTGCCCGGTTTTACGTTTGCCATATGGGCATCCTTTTCGTTAGCTCCGGTTATCCAGTATTCTGAATTATCAATCTCCTCGTCTATAACGACAAGCGCTGAGCCTTCCTTTAACCCAAACGGACCGGCAAAGCCGCATGGCGCTCCGGTTATTCTTTCTACTTCGCTTTTTTCTGCGAGAAATAAGTTTTTAACACCGGCAGCCTTTTTTAGCTTGCGTTCGTTTATTTCCCTGTCTCCCCTGACAACCCCTGCGATAAATCCCGATTCCGTCTTATAAATAATCGTTTTTGCAAAATAAGTTTTATTCAACTTGAGGTATTCACCGACTTCCTCGACCGATTTCTTGCCGGGTGTAAATAGTTTAGTCATTTTGGGTTGCCTGCACGATTCGAGGGGATCTTGACGATCGCTTATAGAATCGGCTTCGTCTATGGAGACGGCATATCCGCAATTTTCGCAAATAACTATTTTATCCTCTCCATACTCGGAGAAAACCATAAGCTCTTCGGAATAACTCCCACCGATTTCTCCCGCCTCCGCTTTGATAAATTTAAAATCAAACCCGAGCCTTACAAATATATTTTCATAAGCATGCTTCATCTTTTCATAGCTTACATTTAAACCTGCTTCGTCCCGATCAAAACTATAAGCGTCCTTCATGATAAATTCCTTAGCCCTCATTAGACCAAATCTCGGACGCATCTCATCTCTAAACTTAAGGTGTATCTGATATAATGTCATGGGTAGTTCTTTGTATGATTTTACGTTTTTTTTAACCAAATCCGTTATAACCTCTTCATAAGTAGGCGCAAGACAAAAACCCCTATCCTGTCTATCCTTAAACCTCAGCAGTTCTCTTCCGTAATCCTCGTCCCTACCCGACTCTTTCCATAAATCTAAGGGTTGAACAAACGGCATGGAAAGCTCTATCGCTCCGACGGCACTCATTTCCTGTCTTATTATCTCTTCCAACTTTTTAAGGCTTTTATAGCCAAGCGGCAGATAAATATAAACACCTCCGGCAAGTTGCCTCATATAACCCGCTCTTAAAAGTAATTTATGGCTTTTAAGGACGGCCTCTCTAGGGTCTTCTTTTAATGACGGTATAAAAAACTTCGAATATCTCATGTTTACCTCGTAAGAATAATTACAATATACCAACCGTATATTGTCTATAAAAGCATAGAATCCAAAGAAATCTTTTCTCCGGTAATATTTTCTACTTCCTTTATCAATACATCGAATATTTCCTTATTGTCGTACCTACCTATAATTTTACCCTTAGAAAATAAAACCGATTTTTCTTTTCCTCCAGCAATACCGACATCCGCATGCATAGATTCACCGGGACCGTTCACTACACATCCCATTATCGCAACCTTTATATTCGACTTTATCTTAGCGGAAACTCTCTCAAAATCCCTTGCTATCTTGACGATATCTATCTCCGTCCTTCCGCAAGTCGGGCAGGATAAAAGTTGGACGCCTCCGCTTCTTAAACCTAAATCCCTTAAAATATGATAAGCGACAATAACTTCCGTAACAGGGTTATCGCTTAAAGAAACCCTTACGGTATCCCCTATTCCTTTATAAAGTAAAATACCTATTCCTACGCCGGATTTTACGGTTCCCGAGAGGACTGTTCCCGACTCGGTTATGCCTATATGAAACGGATAATCTACCTTTTCCGCAAGTAGTTCGTATCCCCTTATCGTCGTTAAAATATCGGTAGATTTTAACGATATTTTTATATCGTAAAAAGATTCATCTTCTAAAATATTAATATGCTTAAGGGCGCTATCAACCATTGCTGCAGCAAAATCCCCCCTGTTTTTTTCGAGCAAGCCTTTTTCCAAGGATCCGGAATTAACCCCTATCCTTATTGGAATTGCCCTATCTTTACATGCGGCAACAACCTCTTTCACTTTTTTTTTATCCCCGATATTCCCCGGATTAATCCTTAAACCGCTAACCCCTGCTTCTAAAGAAGCCACGGCAAGTTTATGGTCAAAATGGATATCTGCAACTATAGGCACTTTGACCTGCTTCACTATCTCCCGCAAAGACCTTGCAGCATTATCCGTATTCACTGCGATTCTAACTATTTCACAGTTGTAGTCCTCTAAATCTTTGATTTGCCTTACTGTGGAAGGAATATCTTCGGTAATAGTATTTGTCATGGATTGAACGCTTATAGGGGCGTCCGAACCGATTGAAACACTACCTATTTTAATTGTCCGGGAGGGTCTTCTCTGATTTTTAATTTCCAAACCGATATGCCGTAATCATCTTAAATTATAATTAATAATTTTTATCTATTTATTTTTTAATGAATATAGATATGCCACAAGTACTTTAATATCAGACTTAGAAATATAATTATAGGACGGCATAATGGCATAATAGACCCTGCCGTTTATTTTAATCTTGGAACCCACCTTGAAATGAACCCGCGGATTTTTAATCTGGGCAACCGTCCACCGATAGATTTTGCCTTCATTTCCGTAATCAGACAACGAAGGACCGAGCGTTCCGCCTATGCCGTTTATGACATGACAATCTATGCAATTATAATAGTTAAAAAAATATTTCCCTCCGCTATTCTGACTATAATGTGAATATGCAGCCTTAGGATATACCGAATAGAATGCGAATATTGACAAAACCGAAAATAACGCAACGAATAAAAATGTCTTGCCTGTATTTTTAATATTCATACTATATATTAATTGTTTACTTAACGAATTTATCTTTAGATTTTATTTTAGCCGTACTTATAGTTACCTCAACCATCATTCCTGGCTTTAAAATATGTCCGTAGTCATTTAGAATCTTAATTCTCACCGGAAGCCTATGCGTTACCTTGGTAAATGTTCCGGATGGATTATTCGTCGGAATCAATGCGAACTTGGACGTGCTGACGGATCCGACAAATTCTACCCTTCCATTAAAAACCCTGCCGGGAAAAGAATCCACGATGATCTTAACGGGATCGCCCCTTTTAATATTCTCGATAACGGTTTCTTTTACATTCGCCGTAACCCACACGTTTCTTAAATTATTTTCTATGATTATCGGCGTACCCGGCGTAACATATTCCCCTATATAAGACATCTCTTTGGCTACGACTCCGTTTATCGGAGAACGTATAAAGGTATTTTTATAATCGGCAAGGGCAACCTCGTATGCGGCTTTAGCAATTTTAACGTTTGCTTCGAGCGGTTTAAGTGTAGTCAGATTATTAGCGGCTATATTGTTTTTCATATAGCTTGACTGGAAATAGTTCCTTTTAGCGGTTCCAAGGGCGGATACCGCAGCAAGATAAGCCTGCTTAGACACCAGATATGCCGTCCTAACCGAATCAAACTGTTGCTTAGTAATAAATTCTTTCTTTAAAAGCAATAAATCTCGCTTATAATCTCTTCTATGTAATTCGTATGTAAGCTTTGCCTTACCAAGGTCGGCCAAAGCCATTTTATATGCAAGCTTAGAGAGATAAAAAGAATTATAATTAGTTCCGATAAATCCGGCGATATCCGCGCCGGCACTAAAAAGTTTTGCCCTTGCAAGTTTGTAATAGGCTCTTGCCTGAAGCATTGCGGGATAATATGCGGAATCATCTATTCTTGCAATGAACTCACCCTTTTTAACAGACTCGTTCTTATGGACGTAAACGGCCTTAATATTCCCGGGAACCATTGTACTTACGGAAATCAAATGCCCGTTAATTTCCGCGTCTTCAGTGTATACATGCGTAAGCCCTAAAAGATACCACCTAAAAACAAATATACCTACAACTATTGCAAACGAAAATATAATAGAAGCTATGACGATATTTTTTTTGGTAAATTTAGTACCTGCGGTAACTGAATAGTTTTCCTCGGTTTCGCCGATTTTCTCATCATCTTTATCCATTTAATCCAACCGTTTTAGCCATATATTAATTACAAAGCCACATATGCATCGCCTGCTACAATTTGAAAATCAATTAAACCTATCCTCTGTCAAGTTTACAAGTTTTTCTTTGAACGAACCTGTCAGTCTTTTTAGTCCTAAAACGGATTTATCATAACTTAATCCGGCAGATAAAAGATTATGTCTTGCCTTAGTTAGCTCCGCCATAGCGGTTATAACGTCTACGCTTGTTGCAACACCGGCCTTATATTCTTCTTCTACGAGCTCATAATTTTTAGATGCAAATTTCTCTTCATGCTTAAGCGTAATCACTTCATATTTAAGATTTTGAATATTATAAAACTCCGATATAACCCGTGCCTTTAAATTCCGTTTTGTCTGGGTCGTATTGTACATTGATTGATTTGCCGCCGAACGTGCTTTTTCTATGGAAACTATTCTTGTTGAACCCTGAAATATAGGCATAGTCAATGTCGCGCCGGCAGTCCAGTAACTTAACGAACCATCCGGTATAAAATGGCTGCTCGAAAGTGCATTATAGGAAGCGGTAAAGTTAATAGTGGGAATATATTGCGATTCGTAATATACGACCTTATCGTCGGCAGCCTTTTTGGCAAACCTTAAAGCCTTTAATCCGGAATTATTTTTATATGCCGATGTAATGTACGTTTTTAACGGCGCCTTTTTGAAAACGGGCTCGGACGGTTTTACGACCCCGAAGTACCGGCCTATACCGAGAAGTGCGGCGAGATCGGCCTTTACCGTCTTTAATGCATTTTTTGAGCTTAACAACTGTTGTCTTGCGGCATAAAATTGAGATTTCGCCTGAAGAACATCGGTAACTATAGCAAGCCCCGCTCCAAGTCTAGCCTCGGACAGTCTAAGATGTGTTTTTGCCTCATTTAAAGTCTTACTATCCGCCTTAATCAAACTTAAGTCGTTTATAACCGTATAGTAATCTACCGCTACATTGTAAAGCGTTGCAGAGGATACATTATTAAGATTCATCTTATTAAAAGCTATCATATTTTGCGCTGCCTGATATGCCGGAATTGCTCCTATGTTAAGAATAGGTTGGCTCAACATAAAACTATATTCATAATTCGGATATAAAAACAAAAAGGTACCGCCGCCTGAAGATGAGGGAGCTGCAGGTGAGTTAAAATGCATTCTTTGGTCTTTATATATAAGCCGGATATTCGGCAATATCATGCCGACGGCAGACCATTTTAAAAGCGTAGACTGATAATAACTCTCTTTTGCAGCCTTTATAGTGTCGTTACGATGAGCCGCAAGAATATAAGCATTATTCAGTGTAATAATGCGCAAAGGTCTTGCATGGAATGCAAGGGCATCATTATCGCCGAAGCCCGATAAATACGACAGGTAAAACAAGAAGAAAATAGAAAGTAAAAAAAAACGGAAAAGATGAGGGGCTTTACTGTTCATAATTTATTTAATGTTTATTCGTTAAAAAGCATTAAATTAAAAACGTTTATCACTATGGTCTATTGTAACGACTTAAAGGTTATAAGTCAATATTTTTCTATTTAATCAATGTTGTTGTTTAGAACTATCTCATTTTATGCCGGTTATTACAAAACCTACATGAAAAGGCAGATTTTTAATCTTTAGATCTCTAAATCCCTTGTTCGCTAAAATATTCAGCATCTCGTTTCTATCAAAAGCCATTATGCTGTATGTCAGCCAGTTATACGCATTTTTATTTATAATCGAACCTAAAAATCTGATTATAAAAAAATATATTTCGAAAAATATCTTAGAAATTCTATTCTGAGGTTTACCCATTTCCAATAATATAAATTTTCCATCCTTTTTCAAAATCCTTTTTAACTCTTTAGCAAAAACTTCAGTATCATCGATATTCCTGAGCAAGAATCCCGCAGTCACAACATCATAACTGCAACAGGGCTCGTCGAGTCTCATAGCATCTTCGATTTTAACGCGTATATTGACTATTCTTTTTCTTTTTATTTTATTCCTGGCTATGTTAAGCATATCTTTGTTGAAATCTACGGCGACGATTTCAACCTGTTTTTTAACTCTCCTTGCTTTCTCGGCAATATCGATTGCGATAGAACCCGTTCCGGTAGCGACATCAAGTACTTTATAGTCGGTTTTTTCTACCATAGCCTCCCCTGCAACAATCTTTCGCCATATTCCGTCTATTCCTAAACTGAAAAAATGCCCCATAAAATCATAAACATTAGCGATAGAAGAAAAAATACCATTAATATTTTCCGACATATTATTGTGCCCCCTCTGTTTTTTAACCTTTTCTTTACATTATAATAAATCTCAACGGATTTTTACAATAACAGAAGTTGGATTTCAAGGCTTTACTTTGATTCGAGGGCGTTGAAAATTTATAAGATTGACACCGCTGTTTATTCGTAGTAACATTGAGAGCAAGATGAAAAAAGTATATACGGATAAGGAAAGGAGCGTTTAACGTGGCTTTAAAAAGGTATTTATATGTCGCATTTTTTGTTTTATCTTTCCTGAGTATAACTTATTTAATATGCGTAACCGAACTGAGCTATGCTTATCCGGCGTCTTCAAATATAGGATTTTCTGCCAAAATATATCATCCTAAAAAACCGATAACTATTCAAAACAAATCGGTCTTCAAGAATTCTGTATTTTACGCTTTATTGAGTTCGAGCAGCAAACACTTGCAACAAATCCAGTCAATATGCGGCATAGAATGCCAAAATATATTCACGAATATATTTGATTCTACCGGCAATTTCGGCGCAACTTTTATGCTCATTTTTTTACTATATATTTTTCTTCAGAAACTCTTAATATTTCCCATAAATCATCCCCCTAAGTTCCTTTCTGTTTAATCTATATGATCTAAATGTAAGTTTTTAACTTGTTATTATATTGTTTATGCCGTTTGTAATCTCATATGAGCTATGAACTTAGCCATACGGTTATGCAGCGGTAAAAAAGAAGGAGGTTATAATGAATAAAAATTCCAAACGGACAACCAAAATAATAATTTTTATAATTGTCATTATTGCAGCATCCATTTTAGCGATTAAGTTTTCAGGCTTAATGAAAAACACTAAAATAACTAAATCGGGCAGGGAAACTCTTGCCCCCCAATTTTCCGTTAAAAGTATTAACTATCCTGGAATGACTCTATCTTTAAAAAAATTTAGGGGCAAGATTATTCTCATCAATTTCTGGGCTACATGGTGTCCCCCTTGCAGAGATGAAATGCCGAGGCTTGAAAAATTTTATAAATCGCATAAAAAGGATGGCTTCGTAATCTTCGGTCTCTCCGTTAACAATAGTGGACCGGTAGCGGTGCTTAATTTCATAAAGACCTTTAAGGGGGGTATCATCACGTATCCGGTAGGAATGGCTACCCGCAGCATATCCAAGGCTTACGGCAATATTTACGAGATACCGCAGTCCTTTATAATAAATAGAAAAGGGATTGTCGTTACCCATTTTACGGGAGAACTACCGCCGGGTTTTCTGAAATACGAGTTTAAAAAAATTAATAAAAAAATATAATAAGGCATAATTCAATAATTAACAATTGAGGTAGCGTATGAAGCTTATAATCGTCATTTTATCAAAGTTGAAAAGGCTTTTTTCTTCCGTAAAATTGGCTATGATTTTATTTATTTTAATTTCTGCAGTATCCATAATAGGCACTATTATAGAACAGGGCGAACCTTTAGTAGTATATAAAACGGCGTACGGTCCGTTTTTTTTTAATATACTTTACGGACTCGGCTTTTTAAATGTTTACCGTTCATGGTATTTCGTAGCCTTAGGCGGCTTATTTGCCGTCAATTTAATTGTATGCTCCATAGACAGGATACCTAACACCCTTAAAATTATCTTTAACCCCGATCCGTCGTTTCCGAATATCTCTTCAAGCGACGCTAAGGAAGGAAAATCTAAAAAAACAAGATACTATAGTTTAGATTCTTCAAAAAGCCAGGAAGAGGTATTGTCTATATCGAAAAATATGTTTTCAAAGAAATTCGGTAAACCCAAGGAAAAATATGACGGCAAACAGTCTGAACTGTATTTTTCTAAAAACGGAATATTCCGTCTGTCTCCCTATGCGGTTCATTTAGCTATAATAATTATAATATTCGGAGTAATTTTAAACATTACTCACGGATTCAGGTCGTACGTAAATATCAATGAAGGGCTGTCAACCGGTTATTCATATATGTTGAGCGATAAAAACAGAAACGGAAAACCCGTTAAATTGCCATTTAAAATAAGGCTTGATAAATATACGACAAAGTATTACAAGGACGGAGTACCCGCGGCTTATATCAGTAAATTGAGCATAATCAAGAACCATAAGGTAATCCTTACAAAATCAATACGGGTAAACCACCCCCTTACGTATGACGGGCTCACTATTTATCAGGTAAGCTACGGGCACTATTTGCCTTCGGCCGCCAGATTACTTTTAGTGAATTTAGGGGGCACTCATTTTAAGAAGCGTACAATCTTTGCTGAACCGGGGACATTGTACGATACGGGTATAAAGGGATTAAAATTTAAATTTAGTCCATTAAGAAACTCCGGTAAACATAAAATCCCGTTTTATATATCTTTATATAAAAACGAGAAGCACTTGAAAAATCTTACATTCTTCGAACATCCGGGCATTGCAGGGGCGCATAAGTTTCCTTTGATACTTGCGACGTATAAAGAAAAGCTTGCTTTTATATTCGCAGGGGTAAAAGTATACTATTACAGCGGTCTGGAAATAGCTAAAAACTCATACACATGGATTATTTGGATAGGCTCCATTTTTATGATTATTTCATTATTCTTCTCTTTTTACTTTAATCATAAAACTTTACGGATGAAAATTTACCCTTCGGAAAATGGGGAAGGAAGTACGACGGAAATTTTAATGGGTTCCAATAAAAAATCTATTTCATATTACGATAAAATTGATAAAACAATAACCGAATTTAAAAATTATATTTAAGTCCATAGGGAGATTAAAAATGATTCATGCGAATATTGCAAGTTTAGACGGTTCTTTGTATTTTGCTATTTCATTGTTTTTAATAGCTTTATCTTTTGCGGGTTATCTAATCTATATATTAAGCAAAGGCAAAAAAATATTTGCAAAGATATCTTTGGCTGTTTTGATACTGACTTTAGCCCTTCAAACTTTTGCCTTTGCCGTAAGATGGCTGTATTCTTATAAAATCGGCATTGACATGCCGCCTTTGGTAGATCTTTATGATTCCTTAGTGCTTTTCTCATACGTTATTATTCTGGGTTTTATTTTACTAAGAACTTTTTACGACTTTGACGCGTTGGGATTAATTATAACGTTTATTGCCGGAGCCGCTTTAACATTTGCGACTTTTTCTCCGATTTCATCCAGCATAATCGAACCGGGGCTTCCGGCATTGAAGAGCTACTGGATACTCTATCATATATTGGCGCTTTTTCTGGCTTACGGCGCTTTTGCAACGTCTTGCGGGCTTGGTGTACTTTTCCTGATAAAATTTAATAAAGAAAAGAATCCTCAAAAAAAAGAAAATCGCTTTTTAAGGCTTATTCCTTCAAGTAATATTTTAGATGAAGCTATTTATAAAACCATCGTTTTCGGATTTCTCCTTGATACCATCGGAAACGTTATAGGTGCGGCTTGGGCAGACAATGCATGGGGGGGGTATTGGAGCTGGGACCCCAAGGAAACATGGGCGTTGGTAACATGGCTTATCTATGCACTCTTTTTACACGCAAAAATTACGAGGGGCTGGACGGAAAGAAAAATGGCATGGATAGCCGTTATAGGATTCTTCATTCTAATATTTGCTTATCTTGGAGTCGATATTCTTTTGCCGGGTCTTCACTCTTATGCATCATAGGTAAATTTTATTTAAGCGATTCAAGATATTTTGAAATAGTTATGACCTGCGATTTAGGCATATGTTCATAATTAGGCATTATGACCGGATAAGTTTTGCCGTTAATCGCAACGATGGAGCCGCGTTTAAAATGTGCCGACGGATATGCTATTTGAGTAACAATCCATGGGAAGCTTCTTTTTGAACCTATATGGGAAAGATCCGGTCCCATAGTTCCGCCGGAACCCTTGATTGTATGACACCTGATGCACCCGTTGGCCCTAAATAATCTATACCCCTTTGGACCGGAACCGACATATGCGCTGCCGCTGAATCCGCCGCCCATCATGCCCATCATTCCGCCGCCTATCATACTCGTAATACCACCCGCCATTTGCGCCAATTTTCCGGATGAATACAGATATGTTCCCAACCCGACCGTTAGAACGACAAGGGCAATTAAAACCAATATTTTTTTCATTTTATCTCCCCTTCAAATTTTAAATTTAAGTTTATAAAAAATTATAACATTTACCGATATACGTAGGGAAATATTATTGACTCGTGAGATATATTTATGCTAATATAAAATATGAATATATATTCATATAATAATCACACATGAGGATATCATGCATTTTCAAGGTTATTTAATCGTTGCCTCCGTTATAATATTCTTATTTACCCTTTTCCTGATAGTTAAAAAACCTTACAACATAGGAATAGGATACAGTGCCGTCATAGGAGCAGTCTTAGCCTTCATTTTTAACGTAATAGCCCTTAAAGATATTGTAAGGGTCTTTGACATAGTCTGGGATGCTACGTTTACTTTTGTAGCTATTATTATAATTTCCATCATACTTGACGAAATCGGTTTTTTCGAATGGGCAGCCCTCCATATGGCAAGATTTGCCGGGGGTAGCGGAAAGAAAATGTTTGTTTACGTAATTATTCTCGGCGCTTTAGTTGCGGCATTTTTTGCCAATGACGGAGCGGCAATTATAATAACACCCATAGTTTATGAAAAAATGAAAGCCCTCAAGTTTAATAGAAGAAATATGCTTCCGTTCATCATGGCAGGCGGGTTTATCGCCGATACCGCAAGCATTCCGTTTAAGATTTCCAATCTGGTTAATATCGTTTCGGCAGACTACTTTAATATAGGTTTTTTCACTTATTTTATGGATATGTACGTGCCTGATTTATTTTCTATAGCCGCATCAATGCTCTTTTTATACCTTTTTTTCAGAAAAGATATCCCCAAAAGTTACGATGTTAAATCATTAAAAAATCCTAAAGATGCGATTAAGGATATACGCCTCTTCAAGCTCTCCTTTTTAATATTAGCGCTTCTTCTCGGGGGCTATTTTTTAAGCGAATTTTTACGTTTACCGGTTTCTGTCTTTGCCGCCGGCTTTGCCGTAATATTCATCTTCCTATCGCTTAGAAGCCCTGCAGTCAACGTAAAAGCCGTTTTTAAGAATGCCCCGTGGAATATCGTCGTGTTCTCCCTCGGTATGTATCTTGTAGTTTTCGGATTAAAAAACGCGGGGTTAACATATTTGCTCGGAAAATCTATCGCTTATTTTGCCGGCTTTGGGGGTTTCATTCTTACGATTTACATGGGATATTTGGCAGCATTTATATCTTCTATTATGAACAATATGCCTACCGTTATGATAAACTCGCTCGCAATTCATTCGGCAGGTCTTAAACCGACGATGTTCAAACCGGCGGTTTATGCCAATGTTATAGGGAGCGATTTGGGTCCTAAATTAACGCCGATAGGCTCCCTTGCGACACTTTTATGGCTCAATATTCTTGAAAAAAAGGGAATAAAAATTAGCTGGGGATATTACCTGAAAGTCGGGTTTATCATAACTATACCCGTGCTTTTTATCACCCTGCTCGGTCTATACTTGAGACTATTTCTATTTTAAAACATATTCCGCCTTATCCGCTTCGATTTAATTTTGTTTGGTGCTATAATACTGCAATATACCCTATATATTAATTGAATTAGCAGAGATTATGGACAACATTAAAAACGGGACGGCGAAAACAACCAAAACGATTTCCGGGGTTATAAAAAGGGTTATATTCCAAAACGCCGAAAACGGATTTACCATCCTGAATATATTGTCAAACGACAGATTTATAACCGCATCCGGCATTTTTTTCGAAAAACCCCTTTCCGATTCAAAGGTAAAACTGACGGGAGAATTTATCCATCACAAAAAATACGGGTATCAATTTAACTTCAACCGCTATGAAATATCGTTGTCAAATACTGAATCGGCAATAATAAATTATTTATCTTCTAATATTTTTAAGGGAATCGGAAAGTTTACGGCAAAACAAATTTATGAAAAATTTAAAGAAAAAACGCTGGACGTAATAGATAATGAACCTGAAAAACTCAAAGAGGTGAGCGGGATAGGCTCGGTCAAACTTTCCACCATTCTTGACGGACTCAAAGAAAGCTACGGTCTAAGGAAGGCCGTAATGTTTTTTAAGCCATATCAATTTAGTGACTATCAGATTAAAGCCGTTTATAACCAGTTCAAAGACAAGGCTGTTGCGATAGCCGAAGAAAATCCGTTTCTATTCACTGAAATCAAGGGTATCGGTTTTAAAAAAGCCGATATAATGGCTGAAAAACTTGGAATCAAAAAAAATGACCCCAATAGAATTAAAGAAGCCGTAAAGTATATCATTAACCAAATTTGCGAAAATTCCGGAAATTGCTATGTCTATTATAGGCATATTAAAGACGGACTTAAGGACGTAATAGAAGACGTAGACGTGGATGAATCCGAACTGAAGGGTTATTTAAACGATTTAATCAGGGAAAAAAAGATATTAACCGATAATAAAGATATATCTGTTTCAGGCGGTAATATAGAGAACGACGCCGTGTCCAATTTAAACGATGTTAAAAGCAATGCAATAAATCTTCTAAGGATATACCCTCCGATTTATTATTACTCCGAGATAGGCATAGCGAAAGAGTTGAAGAGGCTAACGGCAGAGAACGATTTTGATAGAATTCAGCCGGTTGAAGAGCTCAAAAAGTTTATTGATTCACAGGAAAATAAAATGTCTCTTACCGAAGAACAAAAGACTGCCGCATTGAATGCCTTAAGGCATAAAATATCCATAATATCGGGAGGCCCCGGAACCGGAAAATCTACGATAATAAAAACTATTACGGGTTTATTCGACGGAAAGAGGACGGCCTTGACTTCATTATCAGGGAAAGCGGCACAAAGGCTCTCGGATATTATAAATGCAAACAACAAAAATAAAAACGAACCCTATAAAAATAATCTTGATATATCGACTATACACAGGCTTTTAAAAGCGCAATATGATAGACAGACTAATGAATCTTTTTTTACTTATAACGAAAACAACAGATTGCCGCACGATCTTATAGTGATAGACGAAATGAGCATGACAGACGTGATTATCTTCTATAAACTGTTAAAGGCCGTGAAAGACGGCGCTACTCTAGTTTTAGTGGGAGACGCCAACCAAATTCCGTCCGTCAGTCCCGGCGATGTTTTAAAAGATTTAATATATCCGGATGCATTTTTTCCGGTTACGTTTCTAACTAAAGTATTCAGGCAAAATGAGGGCGGCTTAATAAATTTAAACGCCCACAATCTGTTAAATAATAAGAGGTTTATTACCGACAAAACGGGGGAAGGCAAAAAAGAATTCACTATTAAGTACAGGAAAGGCTACGACACGGCTGTAACCGGTAAAAGCGAGCTATTAAACGATTTCATCCTGTTCGTTAAAAAAGTAAGGGATAAGAGAACTAAAGGAATAAGCAGGCAAGATGATGGTCCGGTCGAACCCAAAGCTTTTGATGACATTCAGGTTCTGACTCCCATGAGAAGGGGCGAACTCGGTTATAATAATTTAAATAATATATTGCAGGATATATTTAATCCGTCAGGTATGCCGGCTAACGATACCGCAGAATCTGCCGGCGGAATTTTTATCTGCAACGGAACGCAATTTAGACTTCACGACAGAGTGATTCAGAGAAGAAATAATTACAACTTGGATGTGTTTAACGGTGATGCGGGATACATTTACAATATAGACCATACGGAAAAAACCTTATCGGTAGATTTTTCAGGAACATTCAACGAGATTGTGTCAAACGATGCCAAAAAAATAATAAAATACAATTTTTTAGATGTTTACGAAAATATAATGCTGTCATATGCCCTTTCAATTCATAAGGCTCAGGGCAGCGAGTTTAATAATGTAATAGTTTTGTTTCATCAGACGCATTATCTGATGCTAAAGAAAAATTTACTATACACGGCCATTACTCGCGGTAAAAAAAATGTGATTATTTTCGGAACATTTAAAGCCTTCGGTATTGCAATGAACTCAAAGGAAGAGAAGAGAAACTCTGGATTAAGAGACAGATTACAAACTCTTTTGCTTTAACTATCGGGAGGACGGACTGCCCTGCAAATTCTTTTCATTGTTTAAATCATATTCCGGTTTAAAGGAAAAAATCGACCAGCGTGCCCTTTTAAATTCGAACTCTAAATTATGCTTTTATTGAAGACACTACTCTTGAAAAAATTTTATTATTTCAATAAAAATTCCAAAATACCTTTTTCAAGCATTGTGAGATTGAAAAGATAATCGTTGTGATCAAAAGTTTCTCGTAACGGCTTTGTCGTTGTTTTCCAGCCGTTACCGTCCGTAATCCAAAAAAACTTAAATTTATCTTTCAAGACATCGGATAAATTACGGTATTCTCCCGCTGTTGATTTTAACTTTGAACCACCGCCACCGTAAAAATTAGTTTCAATGATGAACAATTCTTTTCCGTTATCAATTACAAAATCATAACGTCGCGATGACTTATCAATCGGTACGTTATAAGCAAGTTCACTTTTGATTTTATCGGCATTGGCTTCTTTCAAGTATCTAAACTTATTTTTCTTGCAAATATCTTTGATAAATACATCAACGATATTTTCCATTACGTGACCGCCGCGATTTTTTCGTCCGTTACTATCAAGCCCGGCTTCAACGCCGATCATGTAATCAACAAGATTTTTTATTTTATTATTCGCGAATAAAGCATCCAACTTTGTTCCTTTTACAAATCGCAAATATTTTTCTATATCCTCATCAGAAATATCTTTTTTGGAAAAATCATAATTTTCATAAGCAAGTTTCTTGTTTTTATAATCAACCAGAATGTTGAATTTTGCAGCATGCTTTCCATCCCTGACTACTAAAGCGGGTATGACTCTTGCAATGCTCGGATTTTCTTTGAGCAAAAATCTGAATTCGTCATCAAAATTATCTTTACCTATCAAATAGTTAAAGATAATTAAGGCAAGCTCGATTTGTTTTGTATTAGCAAAAACCTTTTCCCAATTCACAAAATATGACCACTCTGTATTGCTTGGTTTTAAGTTTGAAATGAGAAATTTAAAAACTTGATCTTCCGTATCGCACTTTAACACTGTTTTGTAAAATTTTAAGTTTTTCATAATTATTTTTTCATATTTTCGTCTAATTCTTCAAATCGATTGATTGATAAATCAAGATATTTTTTTTCATTATCTATCCCGATAAATTCTCGCCCAAACAAATATGCCGCCAATCCTGTTGTCGAGCTTCCCGTAAATGGATCGAGAATTACATCGCCTTCGTTTGTGCTTGCTAAAACGACTCTTTTTAATAATTCTGCTGATTTTTGTGTTGGATGCTTACCGAAAGTTTTTTCAACTCTTTGTGGTGTGTTTATCGCCCAAACGCTGCGCATTTGTTTTCCTTTCTCGTGCAAGATCTCATGATAATCTTTTTCGCCACAATGCTTACATTTAATTTCTTTTCGGTAGTTATTTTCCCAATCAACCATAGTCTTATAATTGAAAGTATGTTTTTCTTTCTTTTCCTTTCTCGCCCAAATCAAAGTTTCGTGGCTTGCAGTAAAAAAGCGACAACTTAAATTTGGCGATGCATTTGGTTTGAACCAAATTATATCATTAAGAAAATGAAACTCATTTATTTCCAAGGCAAAGCCACACTGATAAATTGAGTGGTAAGTTCCGCTTATCCAAATTGTGCCGTTTGGTTTCAAAACTCGCCGACACCCTTTGATCCATTCATTATGAAATTCAAAATTCTTTTTTGTCCCGTTGCTCAAATCCCAATTGCCTTTTTTTACACTGACCATCTTTCCGTTTTGGCAACTAAAAGATCCACTGGATAAAAAATATGGGGGGTCGGCAAAAATCATATCAACAGAATTTTCCGGAACTTCTTTTAGAAATTCCGGAGTATCTGCTTGATACAAGGTAAAATTCGGTTTTTTGTAATATGGTTTTCGCATAAGTTTATTTTAATAAATTGTAAATGTTTGTTAGTGTTGTGCAGGGAAGATCCGCTTTTTTTGCTCGGATTTTCTTTATTTTATACCTAATATTCACACAATTATTATTTTGACTTTTCATAGTTTCCAAAGAAAGTATGATAGCATTAGTGTGTAAGGTATTATTACCTTTCATTTATATGATAACGTGAATGATATTTTTACTCAACAGTTTTATCTAAAAATCTCTGTCGTTGCGTTCGTAAGGCGAGCGTGGAAGCAAAAGGGCAAAAATTCCTTTCCTTTTTGCGATTCAAATTATAGTGTTTTCACGCTTCTCTGGTTCGCCGTAGCTTAGCGGAGACGAGCGGAAATACACCAACAGAATTACCACTTGTTCCTATCGTACTCAGAAGTTTAAAGTTGCCATGCGCGTTGTGCATGATGAGCCTGCCGCCACTGTAACAGGAAGAAACAAATCTTTCCAAAAACGCTGAGATTATGAACTGGCGGAGAGAGAGGGATTCGAACCCTCGGTACATCTTTTAGGACATACATTCGCTTAGCAGGCGAACGCCTTCGACCAGCTCGGCCATCTCTCCTTCAACTTTTATTTACATAATAATATAACATTAGAATGTTAATTATTCAAGTGCAATAAACAAAGCGATAAAAACGGTAAATAATCCCTCTTTTAGAGCATCTTTGTTTTTTTAACGTTCTCAAGATACATCAAAGCGACGGTATCTATTTCAAAAATATCGGAAATCAAAGCGGAAGGATTAATTTTTTTCAGAATAACATTGGCCGAAACATAGTCGTTTTCACCATATTTTTCCATAAATTCGACTAAATCCCCAAGTTTACCCTTATGTTCTATTAATGCCTCATAAATTATTGTATCAATGTTTATTTTATCAAGTAAATCTTCCAGTGATATTCCCAGAGCAACATTGACCAGGGAGAGCATTCCCATCAGAAAAGCCTTGTCGGAAAGGTCTTTGTCTATATATTTTTCGCATATATCTTCCATCATCTTCCCTTTAATCACGGCACTTTCCAATAAGGGATCAGATCTGAAATCGCTTTTTTTGGAAGCAAGGATTATGGTGAGTATCCATCGAGAAATATTATCATATCCTAAAAGCGCAATAGCCTGTTTAACGGAAGATATTCTTACTATAAATTCGTAAGCCACGGAGTTAATGAGCGTAAGCAATCTATAAATGAGCTCGGGCGTCATTTTAAATAATGCTTCTATCTCTTTTATGTTTCTATTAGACTGAAAAGCATTGAATATATCAATCAACATCATATAATCCGGGTCTAAAGTCGAGGATGAAAGCACCGTGGGTTTTTGAAAAAAATAGCCCTGAAATAGATTGAAACCGAGATCCTTGTAAAATTGAAAATCTTCAAATCTTTCGACCTTTTCGGCTATAAATTTTATTCCGTAATCCTTGAATAATAAAAGCACTTCCTTTATTTCCGCCTTAGAATACTGCAAAACATCTAATTTTACGTAATCGGACAGCCTAAGAAGCGGCTCCCACGCCTCGCTGTAAACAAAATCGTCTAAGGAGATACCGAAACCCTCGTCTTTAAACTCTTTTATGATAGAAACGGCATTGTCGTCTATTCTGCTCGTCTCTAATATTTCTAAAACGATCTTATCCTTAGGTAATAATTGAATCATGCCTTTTTCTAAAACATCCGGGATTATATTAATGAATGCAGGCTTTTCGCCCATTAATGTTTTGATGCCGATATCATATATATTTTCTAACACATTTGCGGTAGCACTCAAATTATCGGATACCTTTATATCAGCAAAATTTTCAGCGGTTTTTCTAAACAAAACCTCATAACCGAATATACTCTTGTCGCCGCTTATGATAGGCTGTCTTCCGATAAAAATTGACTTTTTCACTATCTATACCCCCTACCGCACGGCTATTTTATTTTAATTATTTTTATAAAATCAGTAGAACCCGGTTCGCCGATAGGCACTCCGCCGGTCAGTATTGCATAATTCGGAGATTTATTTTTTCCGATATTTGCAAACCTGTTTTTAGTCAAATTAATTACGTCTTTTAAATTAATGGTTTCGTCTGCTATGCCCTCCATGACTATACATGTGACCCCGTAATTTAAAGATAGCTTTCTCTTGACTCTCTCATTGGGAACTACAGCCAAAATGGGCGCATAGGGCTTTAAGGACGATATTAAATTAGCCGTATAACCCGACCTTGTTATCGCCACTATAACGGAACCGCCTAAGAGTTTGGAAGCCGCAACAGCCGTTTTTGCGATTATAGATGAAACATCTGCTATGCTTTTGCGGTCTTTATCGTTACCGTCGCTGCCGCAATGATTGTTCAGACCACGATTAATCTTATTAAAAATACCGCTGTTTTCGGTAGCCGTTATTATTTTAGACATATAACGGACGGTCAAAACAGGGTGTTTGCCGATAGCGGTTTCTTCGGATAGCATTACGGAATCCGTCCCGTCAAAAATAGCATTAGAAACATCCGTGACCTCCGCCCTTGTCGGAGATTCGTTTTCAACCATAGATAGAAGCATCTGCGTTGCCGTTACAACCGGTTTTTTATAAAAACCGGCAACCGATATTATATTTTTTTGCTCAATGGGTATATTTTCTACCGGAGCCTCTACTCCCAGGTCACCCCTTGCAACCATAAGGGCATCGGCAACCCCTGCTATTTTTTTCACATTTCTTACCGCTTCTAATTTTTCTATTTTTGCGATTATCAAAAAATCTTTTTCGGGATAGTTTTCTTTTAAGAAATTTTTTACCGATATTATATCCTCCGGTCTCCTTACGAAAGAAACGGCAAACATATCCACGTTATGCTCTGCTCCGAATCTCAAATACTCCATGTCTTTTTCGGTAACGGAAGGAATGCTTAAAACTGCGTCGGGGAAATTTACACCCTTTTCCGGTTTAAGGGTACCGGGGGTTAAAACCTCTGACAAAAGCTCATATTCACTTATCTTGTCTATAATTTTTAGCTTTATCTTTCCGTCGTCTATATAAACCAAACTATTCGGCTTTATATCTTTGCCGAGATACGGATAATCTATAAATATCGTTTTACCGTCGGATACGACGTGTTTTCCGGTTAATATTATCTTAGCGCCTTTATTGAGAAAAATTTCTTCTTTCGATAATCCGCCTGTTCTAATTTTAGGTCCGGGCAGGTCAATCAAAATACCTGCGTCTAAAGATATCCCTCTTATATTTTTTATAAGTTTGGCAAAAAAAACAGGGTCTCCATGAGAAAAATTTAATCTTAAGACATTTGCGCCGTTTTTTATAATATTCTTGATGGTGGTTTTATCTGCGCTTGCCGGTCCTAAAGTGGCAACTATTTTTACTTTTTTGCTTTCGAACAACACACGCATTATTTTTCCTTCTTCTTATCATTGAAAGGTAATGAAATGAAAGTGAATGTTTTATCCTTAACATCATAACTTTCGTTTTCATTGTGGCTTTGATATGTATTATAGGTAAAATGGCCGGAGAACTTGTTCTTTAAATATTTCAATATTATATATATAAGATAATAATTTAAGAACGGAATTAAAAAAAATATAGCAATAAAATCCGTAACAAATCCGGGCATGAGAAACAAAATTCCGGATACGAAAAAACTTGCCGACCTGATTAAATTCTTGCCGGTAGGTCTGCCGTTGGAATAATCAATAAGAGCATCTTGGAAGGAAGTGCTCTTTATCTTTTTTGCAATCATATATCCTACCATGCTAAAAAATATTAATAAGATAGCGGCGAAAAAAAACCCTATCTTCATAGATACCTCCACGAAGACATAAATTTCGACAAATAAATAAATTAAAATAGTAAAAAATATCTTTGCTAAAATATTCATATGGTTATTATATAACATATCGTAATTGTTTGCAAAACTTCTACGGCGGTTGTAGCAAAAACAAACTCGCTCGCGCCCTCTTACCAATCCGCTAATATTTGAACAGGTATTTAAGGAATTGCAATAAATATAAATATTATCTATAATGAGTTTGATTAAATCAAGTAATAGCTATTTATAGTTAAATTGTAATAAATATAAATAGATTAATATTTAGACATGCGAAGCGGGCATATAAAATCAACTAAAGTTTAGTGCGGACCATCATCCGTAAGAAATAAAAAATCGGGGGGGTTTATGTTTAAAAATCTTTCATTAAAAATGAAATTTACCGCAATCATGCTAATCGTCGGTTTTGTTGCGAATATTACGGTCGCAATAGGTGCGTTCTACTATATTCAAAGATTTAGAAAAAATGAACTAATACACG
Source organism: Candidatus Acidulodesulfobacterium sp. H_13 (assembly GCF_048541835.1). Lineage (NCBI taxonomy): Bacteria > Candidatus Acidulodesulfobacteriota > Candidatus Acidulidesulfobacterales > Candidatus Acidulidesulfobacteraceae > Candidatus Acidulidesulfobacterium > Candidatus Acidulodesulfobacterium sp. H_13. Next base: position 530,347 of record NZ_JBLEOY010000002.1, on the reverse strand, counting down.
AAGCCAATATAATGCTTTTTGCGGAAAAGTCGGTAAGGGGCTATACCGCCGGCGAACTGAGGCCTGCCGTTATGAAATCGACCAATAAATTTATCATACAGGCGGAATCTGCAACATTTGTATCTTTAGGCGTTGCAAAATTAATTAATAAATTTCTCCCGCACTACGTATACTCCGAACCAACCCTTAATCCCTTAAATTTAAAAAGTAAGGCAAACAAATTTCAGGAAACGATCATAGCCAAATTCAGGGCAGATCGTTCTTTAAAATCAATCAGCGGCTATCATACGTTTAACAATATATCCTATTTTTATGTTATGAAACCGGTTGTAGCCAAGCAAGAATGCATGACTTGTCACGGTAATCCTAACAATAAATCCTCTATAACTCAAATTATAACGAGAAGATACGGGAGAACTCATGGTTGGGGTTGGAAAACGGGGACGGTCGTCGGAGCACTGAATATCTTAGTCCCTACTAAATATATAGATCAGGCTGCTCTGAAAAACTCTATCATAATAATGGGGGCAATATTCGTATTACCCTTTTTTGCGCTTATAATAGCCCTATTTTTTATAAACAAGGTGATAATAAAGCCTATACACGATATGACCAAATTAGCGGAAGACGTATCTGTCGGAAAATCCAACGAAGATTTCAAGGTAGAGGGAAACGATGAAATAAGCGCTCTTGCAAAATCCTTTAATAGGCTTAAAAAAAGCTATTTAAAAGCAGTTCAACTGTTAACGGAAAAAAATAAAAAGGATAAATAGGGACAATCAGATGCTGTTTGCGATATTATCAATCTATGCCGAAAGTTCAACGCTATTACACTTAAGTAATTTTTAAATGGAGTCGGAGAGAGTTTGGAAAACAGCAGATGCATATTTATCCGCTACATCACGAAAGACCGGAATGTCACGAACGATAATGGACATCCGAATTCCTCGCCTTTACTTGTCCATATAGGCAGAAAGTCATAAACAAAACAGACATTGCCGTGTCTACGAATATAGTCTCCAATCCCTCCGAAACGGCTCTCTGCCTGAAGAAATACCTACATGCATTGTTTAATCCACCATCTCTTTTATCATATCTTCAAGGGTGATCTCTGCCTTCCATCCAAGATATTTTTCAGCCTTGACGGGTTTACCGATGAGTATTTCCACTTCTTATATGCTGCATTTTTTGATTGTAGCACTTATACGCAATAAAATCATAGCATTTAATCTTTTCAGTCTCTTTTTGGCTCTCCATTAAAAGCTATTGAGCTGAATTTCTTTGATATTGTAATATGATTTCACAAGGAAACCACCACTTCGTTTGTTGCCGGCGGAGTAGGATATCCTTGCAATTTAATTCTTGCCCATACGATATTCGGATTATATTCTAATCCTACTCATTCGTACCCATGTCGTTGCAAAATGCCGTTTTGCAATGATAAACACATTTACATATCTTGTCATCAGATTTTAACACGGGTTGTTTTTTAAACCGCAAACATGTATCATATAATTTAAAAATTATTATGGGGGTATTTTGATGAAAGCTACAGCAAGACATATCTTGGTTGACAGCGAAGAAAAGTGCATGGAAATTAAAAAAAAGATTGAAGATGGGAGCGATTTCGCTCAAATGGCTAAAGAATATTCCGCATGCCCGTCAGGCAAGCAAGGAGGCGACTTGGGTGAATTTAATCCGGGGCAAATGGTAAGGGAGTTCGATAAGGCCGTATTTGAGGGTGAGGTAGGTAAGCTGACGGGACCCGTTAAAACACAGTTCGGTTATCATCTCATTGAGGTAACAAGCCTCAATAAAAAATAGCATAACCTGCTATTTTGACATTTGACTTTCCATGTATTGTCATAAGATCTCTATTGCCGACCGGTATCGGCTGGCAATAGAGTAAATAAATAGGCAGTACTCGGTTATGTTTTTTTAATAATGGACCACTGCTGCATGATATTCCATTATTTCCGTACTAAATACGCTAAAAAATCATCTGTATCTGCCCCGGCGAAAGCAATTTGCATCCCCCAAACGGCGTTAGAATTTGATACTAAAACCGTTTAGGGATAAGATACTAATATTTTTCAACCAAGACCTGAAAATAACTTTCGGCATGACCGCACGACGGGCATGCTACCGGAGGCTTCGTGCCTTCATGAACATAACCGCATTTTCTGCAAATCCAATAAACCTTCTGTTCCTTCTTAAAGACACTGTTCTGTTCTACATTTTGAAGAAGTTCTTTGTATCTTGCTTCGTGATGAGCTTCGGCAACGGATATTGCCCTGATTCTAACGGCCATTTCTTTATGCCCCTCGCTTTCGGCAATGTCTGCAAACTCAGGATACAAAACCGAAGTCTCAAAATGCTCACCTGCAACAGCGGCTTTCAGATTTTCAGCCGTATCTCCCGAAATTAAAGGTGCGGCAGTTTTCACATTCATCTCATTCAACCTTTCAGTCGATGCTTTGTTCAACTCATTTGCCATTCTGAAAAACCACTCGGCATGTTCCGTCTCATTGTCAGCCGTTTCAGTAAAAATAGCAGATATCTGCTCATAACCCTCTTTTCTTGCAATACTAGAGTACATCGTGTACCTGTTTCTTGCCTGGGATTCTCCCACAAATGCCTTAACCAAATTTTCAATCGTTTTATCCATGATACCCTCCTGATTTATTATGTTATAAATATATCATAAATTTATAAATTATCAAAGGAAAAAAATTATTATTTGCTATTTTAAGCAATCTGTATTATACTTATCGGCATGATGAAAGAAAATTGGATTATAGATATACTGAGATCGAAAGGATTTAAAGTGACCCCTCAAAGAATTGCGCTAATAGATACGACCTATAAAGCAGGACATGCCTCTGTTGAGCAGATATATAAAAGTATGAAATATGAATTTCCTGCAATTTCTCTTACCACTATTTATAAAATTATCGCTACATTCCTTCATAACGAAATTATAAAAGAAATTCATATTGCTGGTAAGAAAAAGATATATGAAATGAAAAAAAGTCCTCATGCTCACCATGTCTGTACGGTTTGCGGAAGAATATCCGATATTTATATTGACACAGAGGATCTTGTTAAGCAGATAAAGAGCAAGGGTTATGAAACGACAAATCCTGCCATTTATTGCTATGGAATTTGCCCTGATTGCCGCAAATAATCTTGTTTTTTCCTGCAGTGTTTATTTTTTATAGTTCATAACCCAATAACAATGCCTGATATTGCAGATAGATAATGAAAGAAGATGATCTTTTATGAAACTTAATGCTTGCATGCAAATGTATTGTTCAAGCATTTCCACTTATTATTATGAATCGATATCTTAGATTTCAGATTAAAAAAACAATTTGCCGACCTCATTTTCAGTAGCGCCGGAAATTTTAGATAGCGATCATACGCTGCGGTCTGTTATCTGCTCCGAACCTCACTGTGGGGGTATTTCTTGAAAGAAAGCAAAGGCTTGTGTTTATTACTATAATCTTTGAAAGGAATGGAGCCGGCGGGGAGAATCGAACTCCCGACCTGCTGATTACGAATCAGCTGCTCTACCTCTGAGCCACGCCGGCAATAAATACGAAAACATCTACCTTACGCAGACAAAAAAGGCGTAAGCGGCTTTACGAATTTATAATATTTCTCGCACTTTTGACAAAATTAAGTCTATCTTTTCCGTCCTCTATCTCTTCCGATAGACTATTTATCAAATCTTTGATATTTTTGACATTAAAATCGTTGACATCCTCATTTAATTCTTTAATTTTTTCATCAAAAAGCATTGAGGATATCGGACCCAAGTTTGAAGAAAAAATTTCCTTAACGGAATCCAATTTAATTTTAGAAATTATTTCATGAGCCCTAATCGTGCCTCCGGATTTTTCCCCGAGCAAAGAATTAAACACATCTTCTTCTTTTTTTTGCATAAAATTTTGTTCACCCGAGTCTATTCCTTCGGCAAAAGGCTTCGATGTGATACCTACAAGAGATTGGTTAACAATTTTAACAAACTCGCTTTCTAAATAAGACGTCTCCATTTTAAGAAGATTTACATTGGAATTTTTTTGGCTGACGATAAAAATAAAACCGCTTCCGAACCCGTTTATGATTATATTCATATCTTCGAAATTAAGGTAAAGAGATGATATGTCTATGGAAGAAATAGAATAGGAAGCAAATAGCTTGCTTATTTCAGAAGAAACCCTATTTATTAAATTGGGGGGTATTCCGCCGTCTTTCGTTTCATATCTCAAGACTTCTCCGTCCAAAGAAGACACCGCACAGGCATTTACGCCTGCAATCTTGAGTATTTTATCTATTATACTATTATCTTTATTATCCATGGGGTCGTAAATCTAAAATATTAAGAGCTAAGCATTTATTTATTTTATATATCTTGCAGCAGCTTAACTGCTTCCATCCTCGCCTTAAGAGGCTGGGTTCCCGAAGATAGCTTAATACTATATAGTATGTTTTTATTATTAATAATTACTTTTTTATAATTATTAGCCTCACATATAGTACTCCTTAAAGCCTCAAAATTTAATATATCCCCTAATTCTTTAGACTGATTATACAGAAATATCGTATCGGCGGATTCAAATTCCGCGTCGTCTCCAACGCCTTTTGAGTATAAAAGCTCCCCTTCGGGGCTTACCGCAAGAATAGATTCTACGCCTGCAATATTTGCAAGACCCTCAGCAATTTTAGCCACCAATGCCGGACTATCTTCTGCATCGTTATTCTCAATGACCGAATCTTCCTTATTCAAACCGACGGCAAGCTTATTATCGTTTTGATCGTAAAGAATTCCTGAGATTTCGTCAAAGGATTTGTTAAGAGTATTTTCCGGAGAAGGCTCCCCTATGCTTACCTGAATATTGACATGCGCATCGACATCTTTCAATTCTTTAAATACGTCGATATCCCGCTCGGGCCCTAAGACGGCGCTTGTTATCTTGCCATTCGTAAAATATATAAAGCCCTGCTTATCTAAGATCTCAAAAGATAATCTTATATTATCAAAACTGCAAAACTGCTCTAATTGGTATTTTATATCCTCTAGTACCATACGTTATCATAATAAAAATATTATTACCTTATTGAATAAACATCATTCACATAGTATCAAAAAAAATATCTCTGATAAAGACACGATATTATTCTATATCTTTATTTTATAGGTTGTCAACTGAAATAAAATTATTCAAATATATCGACAATTAAATATAATAAATAGGAATTAGATAAGCTTAAAATCATATCCAAGAATTATAGAAAGATGGCGTCCCCAATGGGATTCGAACCCGTGTTGCCGCCGTGAAAGGGCGGTGTCCTGGGCCAGCTAGACGATGGGGACTTTATAATTTTTAGTATAAGTTATTTATTATAATGTATTGATATAAAAAAAACAAGGGAAAACGCTTGACGCTTAAAATCCAAGTTCGCTTAATATCGAGTTAACATCACTCTGTTCCATCTTTTGATTATTGGAAACCAAATCGTTAAATTTACCGTATATTTCTTGTTTCTTCTCAACCGGAAGCTCTTTAGCCTCTACCTCGGAATCTACCAGAACCTTTAAGAGCTTGACCTTCGCGTCGTTTAAAGTATTTTGTATTTTATAAAGTTTCTGCCCGGTAATATCCTGAAAAGAGAGAATAGACAATACGTCTAAAATTTTACTTATATTTTTTTGATTGAGATCTTTAAGATTAAGCAAGCTTTCCTTAATCTTCTTAACCGGATTAAAGCCTATGAGATTACGTAAATTTTTATCTATAACACTCGAATTTTCGTTTATATCGTCTAATAGATTCATTATGTTATTTGCGGCTTTTTCCGTCTCTTTTATAATATCCGAAATTCCGTCCTGAGCAATAGGAATGCTTTCGGAACTTTCTTTAACCGGCTCTTTTAATTCACCGATTTTTTTTGTGGCATCATCCACAACCTTAGCGAGTTTTCTAAGCTCCGTTACCATATCGTCTATCGCCATACTACCTACTCCTTAAATTTTATCGACATTAACTTTATACACTAATTCCTATAAAAAAACAATAGAAAAATATTTCTATTGCAATATTGAAATTAATACTATAAGATTAAATAACTTGCTATGTTATGTTTTCTGAATTATAATCATTTCATATTATATCTTATCTTTACTTAATTAATTTAATGAGATTTAATTGATTATTAACAAGATCTTGCATGGTATTAGAAAATTTAAATAATTTACAAGAAGATTTGTTTCAAAACATCGAAATAAAAGACCTCCTCAATTCGCTTGACGAAGAAGCGGCCATCGTTACCAATAATGCAAATAGAATAATTTTTTACAATAATATAGCATCTATAATACTGATGGTCGATCTTGAAAATTTTTTATACAAACATATCGAGACGGTTTCTTATTTCGAAAATTTGTTAAAAAAATGCAAGGTGCCGATCAAGATTAGAGACCTCCCGACAGGCTATAAAGTATCGCATATCCATGAAATAAGCGGAAAAGACCACTATTTCGAACATGAAAGGGTGGACATCTATGATGAAACCGGTAAAAATAAGGGAATGTTATACCTGATTAGGGATATAACGAAAGAAATCGATGTCGAAATGCTCTTATCGTTGGAGGTTAAGATTGACGGCCTTTCCGGGCTTTATAACTTGAGATCGTTCTATGAAGAATTAGAAAAGGAATTGCTGAGGTGCTCTCGATACGAATGCGACTTATCCATTTTATTTATAGATATAAATAACTTTAAATTCTTTAATGATAATTTAGGGCATAAAGCCGGCAACGAGGCCATAAAGCTTTTAAGCAAGGCACTTATCGATTCCGTGAGGAAAAACATCGATACGGTATATAGATACGGCGGGGACGAATTTACGGTAATTTTACCCAATACTCCGGCAAAACGAGCCGTGATAGTTGCCGATAGAATTTTATCGAATTTTAAAAATAATTTAAAGAAAGGCTTGAAATTACTAATGTCCGATACTTCCTGCGATTTATGTTTAGAAAATATTATTTTAAATAACAATAGTAAAGATTTTAAAGCGATAGGGCTTTCCATAGGCATAAGCCAGTATAAAAAAGGTAAATCGGCAAATGAACTTATCGTCGAAGCCGACAAGGCGATGTATGCGGCAAAGCATGATTTAAAAGAAAACACTAAAATTTCATTTTAGGTTCAAAAGTTTATTCGTAATCCCGTATAATGCCCTCTTAAAAATTTCCCCGACCCAGTGAAACATAATTTTACCGTTTTTAGATATGAAGAATGTTTGCGGTATTTCGTCTATACCTCCATAATTGTCTATTACCCCGGAATCTGCATATACAACCGGATACGTAACGCCGTATAGCTTAATAAAAGACCTGACTCCCGAGAGATTGTCGTTAACGTTTATTCCTACGACAATGACGCCCTTAGCCGCTTCGGTTTTATAAAATTTTTCCAACATCGGTGTTTCATGCCTGCACGGCGGGCACCATGTTGCCCAAAAGTTAATGATTACAACATGCCCTTTATATTTTTCTAATGAAAAATTAGTATATCCGGACGACAAAATGTTAAGCACTTTAAGATTGAAATTCGGCGCCTTTTTGAGCCTAACCCCGGCGTTAGCATTCGAGATGCTAATAAAATTTACAAAAATAAAGGCAACGGCAAGTAATAAAACCGTAAAAACAAATACTTTAATTTTGCGAGATTCGATATCGGCCGCTTTAAACATTTACCCCCCCTTTTTTTCATTTGTTATATTGTTATTACTCGCTTTCATCTCCTGTTTTTAATCGCCCTTTCCATCTCTCTCTTACACTCTTTTTCTTTTATAGACGCCCTCTTATCGTAAATCTTTTTCCCTTTTACAAGCGCAATTTCAACCTTGGCTCTACCTCTTTTTAAATATACTTTTAATGGAACTATGGTAAGATTCTTTTCTTTTGTCTTCCCGTAAAGCCTCAAAATTTCATTTTTATGCAATAATAAAACCCTGGTTCTTAACGGATCTTTATTTTCCCTCGTTGCCTTTTCATAAGGACTTATGTGAACATTAAGGAGAAATGCTTCGCCGTCTTTTATTATTACGTATCCGTCAGAGAGGTTTATCTTGCCGGATTTTATCGATTTTATTTCCGGACCGTAAAGCGAAATTCCGGCTTCGTATTTCTCAATAATTTCATAAAGAAACGATGCCTTTCTGTTGTCCGCTACTATTTTTATACCTTGCTTACGTATTGTGATAGACATTATTGTATTATATAGATTATATGGAATGATACACAATTATTATGAATTCGTCAAGAAATAAACCGCTACATTTGCCAATGTATCCTCTTAATGCCACACCGACGTTTCGACCAAAAGTATATTTTAGTATTTCATATTAATATATTAGAGTTTTGGAGGGACAAACTATGTTTCACTCTGAACATTTAACTGTTAGACGATAAATTATATATTTCTAAATGCCCCTTGAGCTTTTTTATGAGTATAACTTTGACCGGTTTTTTGAATTTATTTATAACATTAGATATTTGCTTTTTGTTCAAGATAAAAAAAGAGCAGGAAAGCGCATCGGCAACAGTCGAAGGGAACTTGAAATCTTTGTTTTTAACTATAATGGTATCGCTCAGTGTATCTGTTTCGGCAGGCATTCCCGTTGCAGGGTTCATTATATGTCCGTAAGATTTGCCCTTGTAAAAAAAATGGTTCTCGTAGTTTGCAGAGGTCTCAACGGAGGAATTCGTCAGCCTAATGACCTTGATTATTTTATTCCTGTCTAACGGGTCCAGCAACCCGGATGTTCCAAGCATGAAAATTTTGTCAAACCTGACATAATTATAAAGAGTCTTGGCAATGATTTTTACAGCGTTTGCCCTCAATCTTGCATTCGGCAAACCTATAGAATGTAGTTAAAATCTTAAATATTTATCAGACACCCGTCGGAGATGGCAAAACACCTCTTTCTTTAAATTGCTGTAAATCCATATATCCAATATTATGGGCATTCGGCTTATGCGCAAGATCAAGCATCCTTCTCAACTCTTTAAGACGGCCTGTCTCCCATAAACTGTCTTTACGTTCTCCGATTTTATTAAAAATATATTTTTCAAACTTCTGCTTAAATTGCTCCACCTTTCCGCTTTCCTCCGTCAAACCGTTCCATTCGGCAAAAAGATTTTTATATCTATCACCCCTGTCGGAAAGATACAGCTTTGCATTCATCCTAATGGATCCCAAGCCCAACGGCTTTGCCATTCCGATTTTATGCGCCAAACCTTCCGGCAGGTCAAGCACAAATAAGAGCGCTCCCATTTCAACATCACTCAGATTTTCGAATCTTATCCTGCCTTGAAATTTGGCACCTGCATTAATCGGTTTAATTTTGGTATATTGTGTTTCATTCCCTTTTATGGCACGTTCATCCCAATTATTTCCATCTTGATGCCAATAGAGTTTATTGCCCCTAATTTTAGTTTGATCGTTGTAGTTTTTTATAACATTTGTACTTTGTTCCAAATATAATTGAAATGATGTCGGTTTTGGTCCTGAAAGTATTTTAGGTATTTTATAACTTGTAGTTACTTTATCAGCGGAATTTTCAGCTAAAAGGGCATCTTCAAAAAACACACGCGTCATAAAGCTATCTTTGTCTCCGAAAATAGATTCAGCAATATCAACACCGCATTGTGTATCTTTAGGTAAAAAATCCGTTACTTTCTTTTCGTAAGGAATTCTAAAATAACCTGTAAAACCAAAACTCTTAACATCCCCGCGCTCATCCGTCAAATAAAAACATGGGACTGCATTTCCTTTTATCTTTGATTCCTTGTCGTCTTTTGCAGGTTTTATTCTATCGCAATCATCTTTGTAAGCATCCATCAAATCCTTGCTAATCTTCAATATTTTCGGATTTGTATCTTCATGAGAAATAACCCAATGCAGATGTTTTCCTCTTTCGTTGTTCGGCATATATCCGGAACAGATTAAATATCCTTCAAATTCTTCATCTGCCTTTGGATTTCCGTCATATTTCCTGATCGTAACCTTAGTATATTCCATGGGTACCGTATGCTTATGGGCTGTCTCTTCTCTATACTTAAAATAAACATGTTCAGACTTTTCGTCATAATCCTTATTTAATTTGAATTTATGACTTTCAGGATCTTTAATGGAAATACTTTTATTCAACCCCTGTTCTACAACCAAATTATCTTCTACCCTAAAAATTTGTTTTTTACCGATAATACTTGCCGATCTTATTTCGTAGCTGTTAAGCCCCTTCTTATAAAAATAGCCCGCTTTTACTTTGCCATAAAGATTGTTTGCTTTATCCCCTCCGATAAAACATTTACTATAATCATTTTTCACAACCTTCGACCCAAATGTACGATAAAAGTATTTTATCCCCTTGCCTTCGTCATCACTGGCTATCGAATACCCAAACCTGCTCCAACTTGTTATTTCAACCATCGTTCGAATCATTCCCCGCAGGGAACTTCCGGGGATGCGATACTTGCCCGCCTGCTTGTAGAAATCTGAGTCCCCCGCTTCGCCTTCTTTTCCGGATCTTCTGATATATAGCGGCGTTTTTGTCTCAATTTCCATACCTATATATCCCGTGTTTCCGTAGTATTTATCAAACGAATCAGGTTCATCCTGCATAACTGTTTGCTCATTTAATGGCACAAAGTTATATGGGGCAGTTGCTTTGGAGACATTAGCTTTATTGGAGACATTAGCTTTATTCTTGCTCGCCTTTAATTCTAATTCTTTACCTTTAATTAAAACTCTTGTAATTAATCCGCTAACTCTTTCAACCTCGCATGCTTCGTTATTCATATCCATATCAACAACAAACCCCTCCTGAATGGCCATCGGTTGATTATCTCCAATCTTTACTTCTGCAATGAGCTTGCCCTTTTTAGATTTTCTTGTTAGTAAAATTGCTTTCTCCATCATCGTTCTCCCTCCATAAGTGGCAATTGCACAAATTTCACAAACCTTACATCGACGTATGCAGCCTGATAGCCATTTTTATAACCTATATAGTGTCTCGTTTTAATCGCTACCCTCATTCTTTTGTTATCTGTTTCCCATTTTCCAGGAATTGTTATTTTTGTCCCCCTTTGCTCGGTTAAAATGGTATATTCGTTGCAAATCTCTGCCTTAGTTCCAAAAATAACCTGATTCGCCTCAATAGCATAAGTTTCTTCACCTTCGCTATCAGACCTGTATCGTCCATTTAATCTGCCGTTGGAACGCCATAGATGCAATTCTTCATCTTTATTGAATATACGCAGTCTCCTGATAAATCGTTTTTCTATCCGTTTGTCTTCCGGAAAGCTAAAATTGCCATCATACCTGCCGATTAATACCTCATTATCAAGATATGCAACGACATTGGATTCTCCTTTTATATAACCCTTTATCTCTTTAATATCCTCCAATATCAACTTGGTTTTGGTGCTGCTTTTGATACTCGTCCATTTCAAACCATTTTCAATTCTATTCATTTACGGCCCCCTTCTGTGATGAATCGTTCTCATTTGTGACAAAACTATTAAATTCATAAACATACTCCTGAAGTTTCGTTTTGTCTGATTCAGAAATAGAATTAATGTCATCTATTGTCACATTAAAATCTTTGTGTGAAATCTTTACCCTCTTGCCCTCAAGAACGCCTCTTCCGATATTTTTCTCTCCCCCGATCAGCAAATCACCTGTCCATAAATCTTTTAATATTAAAAGCAGCAATCCGATCTCTGTATCTATCGGCTTATACAGCTCCATTATCAATTTATTGGTATTCTTAGTATCTTCAGCGAATATGGGCATACTGTCAAAAAGAGCCCCCTCTATCGTTCCGCCCGTAAACCTATCAATTTTAATGCGTTGCTGAACATCGCTTACAACATTCTGAACAACAACAACCTCATTAATTTTTAATCTGCTTGGTTTTGAAGGGTTGCCGAAAATACAATCTAACAGCAACTCACTTCCGTCTGCTGTTTTTAGTGTATTCAAAATCCTCTCGGCCCTTGCTCGTATTGCGCCTTTCATAGACGTTCCCGGTATAACATTATGTCCTGAAGATTTAATATGAGATGAATCGGGTGCGGCGGCATCATCTGAATAGTGTCTTATAATTAATGAATTCTTGATAACAAAATCAAACTCCATTCTAAAGCTGTCCGATTGATATTTATACTGCCTCAACGAATTGCCGACAAAGGGGTTATCCTCTTTTTTAATCCATTTAATTATGTCGCATTTGTCTTTTAGATCATAAAAGCTGAGACTGCTATCCTCTAACGCAATCCTGCCGAATCCTAGGTTTGTTTTAGCGCCTATTGTTATCTTGTCTTCTCTGATATCATCTTCTAATATTGAGATAAAACCCAAGAGTTCATCCCTGTTATCTCCGCCAATTTCAATTTTAAATTTAAATTCGGCGCACGGTTCTATCACCTCATAATCAAATTTTGCCTTAGAGAATGTGATTCCTGTTTTATTATCGATACTAATTCCGTCTCTGATTTGGATATGTGCATCATTCACCAATACTAAATCGCTGAATATGATCTTGCTGATATTTCCATTGTCAGAATTTGCAGAACCAAAATAGCTTTCAAGAAGGGTCAATCCCGAATCGTTCGCATCATTACTCTCGAATTCTTTATAATGTTTAAATAGATGATGCCGCAAAATCCCCGCAAGTGAAGCCCCCGGAATAAAGGGTTTGCCGTTTTTATCCCGCAAAATATCACTGTCGGTCTCTTCGTCTCCTCCTCCGCCGACAAGAAGCGGCGATACATTGCTTATAATACCATTCAATACTATTTTATACCTGTCAAATTTATGATTTTCGCTCATTATTTACTCTCCCCCCTTTGTTCCTTTTCCTCATTTACTCCTTTCCGCATAAAATTAAAGAATGTTCTCAGGTAAACTTTTTTCATCTCATTTGAAAAGCCATCTTTGTTTTTTAAGGGATTAGTAAACTCGTTCAAATTATCTATCTTGTTTAAGAAACTATCTATATCAACAATAGACTTTTTACCCTGAATATAATCCAAGAGATTTTCAACTTTTCCTTTATTGTTACATTTTTCAAGTTGCGTTCGCGCAATCTTGTTTTTTGCAACCTTCTTAAAGTTCTCATCAAACGTATTAATATTCATCGCAATAGATTGCATTTTTCCGCATAATGATTTTGTCGGAAGATTGAAGAATGAGTCTTTATCCTGCATGGCTTTTAAAACAACTTGATCTTTAATCCTGTTTCGCATAATCTGAGTTACAATCTTGTTTACAAAATCAGGCGGACTGCCCTGCGGTTTTTTAGAAGTTTCTTTTTCTGATTTTTTTAAGTATTCATCTTGTTTAACTTGCCATCCAAAAATAACCCTCCCAAACCCTTCATGTATTTTTTCGCCAATACCTTCTATCTGAAGTTTTTCATAATTACCCGGCAATATATCGCACTTAAAACAACTTCCTGCCTTAAAAGCAGTTTCACTTTGGTTTTTAAGTTTCCACACTCCGACAAATTGCTCTATCACATCTTTTCTGATAAAGGAATTTTTTATTTTCACACCCAGTAATTTCTCAAGGTTATCCGTATCGGCAGTAGAAAACCCATTATCATTATATATAATCGTATCGGATAAAAGTGTCATCACAACATCCTTATCATTAGATTCAGTGCCGGTTTTTATCTCTTGACAGTAATCAGACACATCTGCTAATTCAATTGCGACCCTTCCATATTGAGAGTTCTTTGACAAACCCATATATGCCGTAATCTTCAAAGGAAAACATTCTTTGAATACAGAAATCTGTTCTTCGCTGCCGATAATTTTACCCTCAAAAATCTGATTAGCATTAATCGATTCATAGTTGAATATTTTATTGTCTGCATTATCCTCCTTAGAGTGATGAAAAGAAATAGATTTCTTAACGGGTTTATCGTAAATAGTTGAACCTTCGATATCAATAAATGCTTCTCCCGATCTTGTGGATTTATCAAAAGAATCGCCCTCAAACATAAGATCATAGGCTAAATGTCTCTTGTATTTTTCTTCTTTTATCGAATAGGGATTTGGAAAATACCTTCTTTTATCATCTGATGTGTGAGCATCCGTAAATGTCAAATCGCCTTTTAAAAACCAGTCATAAAATATACTGTCCTTATGGGCATCCTTTAATTCTCTCTTTCCGATATATAAAGATGTAAATACGCCTAAGACGGTATTGCCTGGAATATAAGATTTGGTATTCACCATATTGGCATCACCCCTTGTAGATCTGATAATGACCGGATTTACAGTTTTTATTTTATACATTATCGCTTTCACAATTCGCCCCCTTTTTTAAGAACTTTATAGCATTATCGTTAAGAGATTTTTCGTTTTTCATCAGGACAACATCTATTTCACCTAAGCCTCTCGTCCGCTTGGTACCCATTCTGCGTATGTTTTGACATATCAGAGCCAAATAAATCTCAGAACTTTCATAGAGATCTGCATGCGCGATAAAGGTATTATCCTTCTCAATCACTCGTTCTATCCTTAAAGAATGCTCCTTGGCACATCCTGTTCCCATGTCAATGGCGGTTGAATATCTTAATGATGTGAGCTGCTCGGTAATGTTTTGCTTATTGATGATATTCTTATCGTTGATAAGATATTTAAACCATGCCTTGCAATCTTCATATTCCGTTAAAAAAAAGTTTGAGAGATGAAGCGCCCCCTCCGCCGCCCCCGCAGTCCCGAATATTTTATCAATGTCAATATGTATATTAAAAGATTCGAGCATTTCGTTGACCTCTTCGGCCGATTCACGCATAATACCCTTTATTCGTTTTGATGGAATGTAGGGCAACCCAACTTCATCGAGCACGACATCCGAATCCACAATTGTGCCGTAACCCTCCCCTATTCCAACAAGCACATCTGATTTAAAATCTATTTTTATCTTATATTCATTCATTGATCTCCCCCTGTTTTAGATTTAGAAGTGTTTTTTGGATAAAAATCAATCAGTTCGATCATGTCTATGTACGGGCTCTTACCATTTGAGAACCCTTTTATAGATTCATCGGAATGACTAAAAAAGGGTAATTTTTTATATCTATATTCCAACTCTTTAATAAATTCGACCGTAGCAGTTTCTCCGTCATATAACGCTTCTCTTAGTTTTTTTATATTTGATTGGGGAAGTTCAGATATCTCTGTTAAGCATCCTAACAATTTCTGCATATTATTGATTGAGTATGGCCTCATATAAAGGGTCTGACCATCGGCGCTTTTATAATTAGCATCCCTAATCTCTTCAAGGCTTCCGCCCAATCCGCCAAATGAAATATGAAAATCTATGAATGAACTGCCCTCCTCTTTCCTTGACTCCTTTCTTACCATCTTTGCATTTTTGCAGAGGGCTTCCGCCATCTTATAAGCCCTATAAAAGGGATATTTGGTTTTTACAATAGAAATGCCCGCGCATGCCGTTATGCTTTTTTCTTTACAGATGCCCTGATTCTCAAAGGCTTTGATGAATTCTACAGTGAGAAACATGCCCACCCTGGCATCGCAGACAAATGTTATATCATCTCCGCCGATGACTATCGGACGAACAGGCAAGTAATTTTCTTTAAATGAAATTTTGTCTTCGCTTTTCAATTTGATCAATTCTTTCAATGTTTGTTTAAAAGCATTTTCTACCGCCTCTTCTAATTTTGTTGAAAATGCCTTTACCCCTTCCTCATTTGCTTCTTCCTTAAACTTTTTTCCAAGATCGTTGCCATCAATATGAACAATTGCAATATGATTATTCTCACCCGCCGAACCGCCCAACTTATCCATTTCATCGGTAAATTTAAAATCACCTATAACAGAACCGAACTCTTCTTGGAGCTCGGCATTAGATTTTTCTGATGCTGAAATTTTCGTATAATTTGCTGAAGAAATATAACCTTCTTCATTTTTAGGCAGTTTATATCCCCATATTTCAGCAGATAATCCGCTTCTCGGACAATCCGTCGTTATTCCAAATGAACCGAGTTCTGTTTGCGGTATTGTTCTATTCTCTTGCATTTTTGCCTTTCTTATAAGTTTTGTTCGTGATTCGGAGTAATTGTTATCATCAAATGTATCATCTATTGTGATATTGGGAATAATACCAGGGGCTGACTGCAACAGGGTACGGCTCCAATCTTTCATTGCATCTTTTGCCTCCTCTAATGAATCAAAGTAAATAAGCGCATTTCCTCCGCCAATATAGCTATGGGCAAATTCTTCCAGATTCTTAAAGATATCTTTCACTATATAGGATGCTCCTATATTTTCTTTGAGCTTGTTTGATGCAAAGATATATTTTTGTATCGACATCATCCCGATAAATACTGCTGTTTTACCCATATTGCCTCCGTTAATTAAGAAAATAATCTTTCATTTTTTCCACAAATTTGTTCTCAGACCAATCGTCTATGCCCAAAACAAGAATATTTTTATTGTTTGTACCGGTACTGGATATAAGTTCACTTTGAAGATCCGACACTGTTTTAGTATCGGCACGTGTTATTAAAATAGCCTTTGCTTCTTTGCCGCCAATCTGCCCTGTTCTTAAAACAATCTCAAAACCTTTTTCCTTGCATATGCCCTTTTTTTCTGCTGTTGTGCAGCTGATACCGATAAGCTGATAGCCCCTCATCAAGATTAAATCCAACTCGAATTTATTTTCATAATCATCTTTTTTGAACAATTCTTTATTGAACAGTATTTCGTCAAAGTTATCTTTAAATTTATTTTGAATCAGTTTTTTAATATATTTTTCAAACCAAAAACCATCCATATATTCAACACATGTATCGTAATCTTTTTTCTTTATGTCTGTATTAAATGTTTCGTTTTCGCGAAGCCTAAATCCTTCCGGAAAAGCGTTGATGATACCCTGAAATTCTTCGTTAGGTTTATATTCTAAAATCTTTTTAAAAATATCCACCCTTCGCTCAAAATTATCTGCTTCATTACCTTTTAATTTATTAAGCTTAGCTTGAAAAAACGTTTTGCAAACAGCCGACTTTCGTATATCAGACTCAGAATCCGACAAATTTGTAAATATTTTGTCTAAATCATTCCCATCTATCTTAAAAATATCCCTCCGGAAACCACCCTTCTTTGAATAGAAATTGTTTATCTTCTTCTCATCGATCAATTCTGTAAATTTAATGCCAACACTGTTAAGAGACGCATATCTGTCGGGTTTTTCTTCTTTTTCTTCAAATAAATAAAGTTTCAGCAATTCATCGAATGTAATCTTTGCTGCATCTCTGAGATCCTTACTTG
This sequence comes from Candidatus Acidulodesulfobacterium sp. H_13, assembly GCF_048541835.1. NCBI lineage: Bacteria > Candidatus Acidulodesulfobacteriota > Candidatus Acidulidesulfobacterales > Candidatus Acidulidesulfobacteraceae > Candidatus Acidulidesulfobacterium > Candidatus Acidulodesulfobacterium sp. H_13. Next base: position 512,964 of record NZ_JBLEOY010000002.1, on the reverse strand, counting down.
CAATTTCATCATCAAAATTTATTTTAAAACTGCGAGCGGACAGATAAGATGCAGAAAACTCTCCTTCCTTCTTATCTTTCAGATATGAATATGAATATGCCGCCATAGTTTTTGTTCCGCCGGAAAAAAAGAGATGAACTCTCTCAGATTCATTAATTATTTTTCCTAATTCGGATTGAATAGAGCTTTTAGAGTCTATATCATCTACATATATCAGTTCCTGAAATTTAAGTTCACTATCTTTCAACAAATCTTTCAGTGATTCAGCATATTCTACTGTTGAACTTTGGTTACCCGATTTTGCAGAGCAAACCATCCAAATCCTGTCTAACTTTGAATTTTTTTTCATAAAATATTTTACAGCAACATAACCGGGCAACGGGTTTGTGCCGATTAATAAAACAAGATCCGTAAAATCTGAAGCCACAAAAGCACCTCCATTTATGTTTATCTCTAACTCCAGCAAAATTCAAAATATGAGCATTTCCCGCAAAATTTAATCTTTTTAGGAACCGGAGCGTCATCATTCGATGATAAAAAGGCCACTATTTCATCTATCTCATCTTTTATTAACGCTTCATCATTTTCTTTGAGCTCTACCGTAATAGATATTTTTTCCTTTGGAATTTTAATTAACCCTTTACACTTAATGCCTTTTTTATTCAGCAGATAGAGATAATATTTTAGCTGTTTTATACCGCTTGCCATCGTGCGGGAAGATTTTTTTATTTCCGCTACAAATAAATTTCCATTTTTAAGGGTTATAAAATCAATCTCTGCAGCGAACTCTGCAAGGTATATCTTTTTCTTTTCGCGCTTAAATGTAGTTTGATCAATCAGCCGTCCTATTTCGAGAAAAGAGTTGTTCTGATTTGAGGACATCTGCCTTGACATAAGCCATGCTTGACGGGGACAAATATTATAAGCCTGAATCAAAGAACCGTTAACTTTCATAATATTCGACAGATAATGTGCAATATTAAAAAAAATTTGTATCTTTAAATTCTAATGTTTTAATTCCGGAATAATAATCGTAAAATTTGCCACAATCATTCAGCTTATAAAATCCATACTTTTCTCCTTCACAACTCCAAGTTGACAAAAATTTAAAATTTTTACTATAAATTCCTATCGAAAAGGAAAACTTTGCTATTAATCCTTGCATTATTACTTTTTGCATTCTTCGCACTGCAAAATCCTCATCCCTGTTTTGGATTATATCGCAATATAAATCCCAAACCTTTTCACCTATGACAAACGGTTCTGCTTTTGAATATTTTTTTTTGTCAATTAAAAATTGTAACTCCTCTTTAGTGAAATTAACTTCTTCACTATTTGAAATTTTAATGGGAATATCTATGGGGACAAATATTGATACATTGCGACAATCATCATCAATTATTTTAAAATCTTTATCCACTGATGCAAAATCAAGTTTACCAATTTTACGTACATACTCTCCTAAATTTATAAAATCAGGCGCGGCATTAATTTTGTTTCTGTCTTCCATTATCGAATTATAAATTTTGTCGAAAGTTTTTTCCTTCAATATATCATAATATTCCGACTTAAATTCATCCTGGATTTTATTATATCTGTCATCCTTTGCATAAATCACTTTAGCATCATCTAAATCAAAAATAAAAAGTTTACATTCTGATTTGTTAAAATTTCTGTTGATTCGCCCTGCAAGTTGTTCGTCTGAATCTACTAATGATAAATCTTTAAAACCTATATCCATATCAATGTTCACTCCAGCTTCAACAACTTGCGTTGTGATAAGCAAAATATTTTTAAAGCGATATTCTGAACTTTTTAATTTTGTTATTATTTCTTTTCGTCTCGGCTCGAGTATAGTTCCCGATAAAATAAATATTTCATCGAAAAAATCTTTTTTATTATTTACCAGCTTGGCAAATTCGTCTGCCGTTTGTTTATAAATAAATTCAATTATTGTATGAACTGTTTCGGATTTGCTTTTATCTTTATATTCCTTGGATTCCCTTAATATTTTATTCCAAAGATTTGATAAAAAATCTTCTCTATTTTCCCTATTGAAATCACTATTTTTAAGCATACTGAAATCAAATTCAATTCTGTTTTTAAAATTAGGATTCATAAAATATTCTGGTCGGTTTAACAAAACAAAGTCTTCTTTTTCAAAATTTTCTTTTCTGGCTTCAGGAGAAAGCAACTTGTCTATTTTAGGTAAAGTCGCAGACATCAATATAAACTTGATATTAAAGTATTTGGCATAACTATTAATAAAATAAATTATTTTATCCCATTCTTTAGGTGGATATGCTTGCAATTCATCAATAATAACAACTGAATTTGCAAGACGATGCAATAGATAATTGGAATTTTTTTTATTGGATTTTAGTATATTAAAAAATTTAATGTGAGAAATCAACGCTACGGGATAATTTACGAATTGATAGTCGATAATATTTTCTTTATTATTTCCATAATTATCATCATTACCCTTTTGTGAAAAACCGGTTTTCGAGTGAATTTGAACAATTTCATCATTATCCAATCCGAGAGTATCTTGCAAGGCCATAAAAGTCTGAGTAATAAGCGTCGTAAAAGGAAAAACATAAAAGACTTTAGTTATATTGTTCAAGCTTTCATTGACATCATTTCTTAACAGTTCGGCAAGAGCTACCATTGAAAGATTTGTCTTTCCACCACCAGTAGGAGCTTCAATGTAAAAAAGATTCTTATTAAGATTATTCCTTATTCCCTGAATAATTTCTACTGAAAGATTTTGCCTGAGTCTATTTAAGTTCTTGTTATTGGTTGCTTTCGGAAAGTTAAATTTATAGTTATCCAATTCCTTGTAAGTCTTTTCGTTATATGATTTTGTGGTTTCAATATTATTTATAATTTTCTTTTTCAACTTATCATTAAAAGTACCAAAATCATTTGCCATATCTTTCCAGCCATCCATATAATGCGTAGTAGCATAATAATCTGATACTGTTAATAATGAATAATTTAGTTTGATAAGAGCAAACAAAGGAAATTGAGTTTTAATTTCATTGTTGTCACGGTCAAAAATTTTTTTACTTTCTTTAAATACACATTCATGTATTTCCTCAATAAAATCTGGTGTTTCGGAATAATCGAAAAACTCTACAAACTTTCGTAAGTCAGATAATTTTTCTTTATATGCAATATCTGTTTTAATATAATCTAATTTTGACGAATGATGTTTTAAAATAGGGTATGAAAATGAAAGGATAAGAAAATCTATTAAGGACTCTTTTTCATGTGGAATATTTTTTTTAGCGGCAGTTGCTTCTGACAGTAATGAAAAAATATAGCCGCTTATCAAGGAGTGTCCGGAAGAAAGATCATGTTTAAAGCATGGCCTTGCATTTTGCATTTTTTGTTTTTGAAATTCAGGGTTTATTTTTCCAAAATCATGCGACCCTACCGATTTTACAAATAACTCCAATATAAGCCCTTGAATCATTTGATCATCAGATATCTCGGCTATCAACCCAATAATTGTCTTTTCTAAATGATGCATCTTGATGCATCTCAGGAAATAATCCTGGACTAACAATATATGCCCTATCAAGGTTTCTTTATCTTGCTCATCAAGCGATATGTGTCCAAAATAGCACTCTTGATTCTTAATCAGTTTTTTCAGGTCTTCATTAGAATAGACAAAGTCAAATAGGTTCATAGTTGTTGTCAGTAAATAAATATAACTTCATTTTTATCCTTTAAAATAAATAAATTGTCACAGTCAATATCAATAGCATCAATCAAAGTTGCATTGGAATAGGCAAAATCAATCATATTGTATTGAAATAGCTTTTCGTTAAAAGAGATCGGAATTTGCTCAAAATAATAAAAATTATTTTGTTCCTTTAAAGATTTTCTTCCAATTGCTTTTACGACATATTTTATGATTGGCTTATTTTTTTTAAAAATTGTAGATATTGTAAAATTTGATTTCTTTTTAAACGATTCACACTCATATTCTTCAACTTCATCTTTATTCCACCAAAGAGAATAATCGTTTTTACCAAGGTACGGCAAATATTCTGCTCTTTGATTTTTTATGTTTTCATACAGTTGTCTCTGGTCACTATTCTCTAAATCAAGCAAAATATAAATTTTATAGGATGGTTTGATTAATGTCTGTTCTGTAATTATTAAATTACCGCCACCTTCACCGCTTGCAAAACCCGTCGTATTGTTATATGTGATTATCGTTTTCTGAAAACTGCCATTTTCGTCACCAATTGGTTTAACTCCGATTAGAATATCTTTTAATTTCTTGTAATATTCAGGAAAAACACAGTTCTGTTCATATCCTCCTAAACCGATAATAGCCCCTAGGATTCCAAGAATTGCCGGTTTATGAAGCATATTATATGTTAGATAAATTCCATCATTTATATCCGGTTTTTTTAAAAAACCCTTTTCAGCCCTAATAACAAAAGATAGTAATTGTTTCATATTTTTACCTTCTCCAAACATATAAATCTATGAGAAAATTTCTCAAAGTTTTGCATACAAATTTTCAAAATCATAATTCCTTGATTATGCAACTTTCAGGTAAATTATCAATAGTTGTAATATTATTGTTATAATAGATTTCACATTTTGCAATCTCTGCAGAATGTTTTTTTAATTCCTCCTTTATTTTTTGCAAATCAAAATATCTTTTACCGTTTTCTTTTGAATCAGAAATTTTCACCATTTCAGTGAAATTTGGCAAGACAAGTCTGGAATCCTTTTTTAATTCCAGATAAAATAAAATTTCATTTTCCGTTCCCGCTTTTGCAGCAGAGTCATAATATGTTGCTCCTTTTCTAAGCCCCTCTTTTAGAAGTTCAATATCATTTTCCGTTAAAGTTTGAGTTCCTTCTGCTCCATTAGAAACAATATCTTCAAGATTTTTTGGATTTATGGAAAAATGATGGATATAATGGCCTTCCTCTAACTTTGATTGACGACCAATTGTAGTTTGCTCGTTAGTGGTGCTGTCCTCGTTAGAGTTGAATGGTGATGTTATTTGTTCAGAAAATATATTTCCTTCATCCCAAATATTTACTCCATGATTTATTTGCACAGGTCCATGGATTGAAAGAGCTATATTCCCCTTCTTTGCTTTTTTTGCAAAAGTAGAACCAAATAATCTAATATCAATGCAACTTAAAATATCTTTGGTAACGATTGATTTAGTATCATTATTTTTTTCCTTCACATTCAAATCTTTATGTTCGGGAAAAACTTTAGAATAAGCGTGATCTAAGCTCAATGGTTTCATTTCTTTATTTAATCTTTTAAAATAAAACACTGTTTCATTAGAATACATGTCCTTTAAAAAATTTCTAACAGTATATTTCAGCGCTTTATCTGTTGCATAAACTTTTCCGTTTGGCAATGTTCTTGGTTGTCCGCTAAAATCAGCATTATAGTTTGAATTGATTGATTTTATTGCTACAAATCCATAAGCTCTGCTTTCAAATTTTTTGCTTTCTTCTTTTTCATTAGTCATTCGAAACCTCTCCTTTATCATTTTGATTTTCTTTCTTGTAAATAATAGGTGTTGCGAAATACCCCGCAAGCAAAAATCTTTGATACTTCTTCAAATTTTCATCCATATCAAAACCTAACACCTCTGCAGAGAGTCTTTCAAAACGCCCTTGCCCAAAACTTATCTCATGCTTGTAAGTATTGATAGTTTGCGCAATAGAATTTTGCAGTTGCTCTGCTTTGACTTTTTGAATGAAAGGCTCTAACAAGGCATGTGTTCTCTCGCCCGCCTTACTCTTACTGAGCAAAAAATAAATTACTTGTCCCGCTCCAAAAGAAAATTCCTCCGGTGTTTCAAAGTGTTCCTCGGAATTATTTGCCACTTTTTTTATTTTTTCCAATAATTCGGGAATTTTTGATGCCATTTCATACCTCCCTTTATTGTCGATAAAATGGTTATATAAACTAAACCATATATTTAGTTTTTCTTTTATTGAAAACTCTTTATCATTTCGTAAATCTCCATCATTTCGTAAATCTCCATCATTTCGTAAATCTCCATCATTTCGTAAATCTCCATCATTTCGTAAATCTCCATCATTTCGTAAATCTCCATCATTTCGTAAATCTCCA
>NZ_JBLEOY010000002.1:0-506729 GCF_048541835.1 Candidatus Acidulodesulfobacterium sp. H_13 | reverse complement strand
ATCATTTCGTAAATCTCCATCATTTCGTAAATCTCCATCATTTCGTAAATCTCCATCATTTCGTAAATCTCCATCATTTCGTAAATCTCCATCATTTCGTAAATCTCCATCATTTCGTAAATCTCCAATAACACTATTAAACATAATTTCATCCCACATTAGGGAATTAATCGCTTGAGTTTTGGATTTATAGATATAGTCATAAAATGCTTTGCGATATTTCATGATCATCTGAAAAATTGGTTCTCCACCACTTCTATACTCTACTTTAATTTCTCCAAAATAATAAGCATCAAAACTATTGTCTTTAATTTTTACCAATGAATTGTTAAAGATGGTTTTAATAATGTCAGCCTCAAACTGAAAAATGTTTTTAATAGGATAATTTTGTTTTAAATCTTTATTCTGTTTAATTTTAAACAAGTTTATTATTTCAGGATATTTGCCATTCTCTTCCAATGAATAGCGAAATTTTGAAACAAAATCAAAGTCTTGCAACCCATATTTTTTGTTTTTTTTGTTTTTGTAGTTAAAAGACAGTAAATAATAATTTTGCAAAATTCTTTCTTTATTGTCTTTGAAAAGTTGTTTAAGAATCTGACTATAGCTTAATCTTGAATCATTTTTAAAAATACTAATTATTTCATCACTGTTTTCAAATTCATTTTTATTGATAAAAATCGGCAATGGCTGGGGGAAAATTTTTCCTTTCAATAACAAATCAAAATCATTTAAATAAACGGTATCCTTCGCTTGTATTCTTCCCGCCAAACCCATATACATAGTCCCGGTTTTATGTTTTAAAAATGGTTTTTCATCATTTAAACCGTTAAAAAAGCCACTTAAACCATAAGTAGTATCCGATATTTCCTCATCGGAATTAAAGTCATTCTTATTAAAAAGATTTTTCCTTAAATAGTTGTTATGGGCTGTTTTAAAGTCCTCCAATAAAGCACTTTCAAGATAAATATTTATAGAATCATTTTTTGTCATCTTGGAGAATATGTCAAATTCGGCAATTCGAGTAAGATTGCTCTTAAGAAAATCTTTGAAATAAAATACAATTTGAGTCTTTTTTTCTTCATCTTTGTTAAAGCATTCGGTTATCGCTTTGTCAAAATAAAAATCAAGCAAATTGCTAATCTTTTCAAAAGACTCCCCTTCGCTTTTATCATTTTTCAATTTATCTTTCTTAAAAGAAATCATGTAGGGAGAACAGGAAACAAGCTGTTTTTTTTTATCGAAAACTTTGTTCATATCCGTACCTATTCGCTGTCCCTGCTGCTCATAGTTTTTAATGTTGCTTAAAAACTTGGACATCTCTTTCCCATCATAATAATCCCAATCTGTCCCCTTTTCTCCCGGAAAACATGTTACATCATCATTTTGATTCAACTTAACAAAGATATGAAGTCCTTGAGAGGGTTTAAATCCCTGTTCAAAAATTTGCGGAGAATTTTCCTTTAGATGTTTCATGTAGTTGACTATTTCGTGAATCATAAATAAACCCCATATTTTTATTTAATTCTATCTTCACATGTTTCCATTTCTCAGTTTGATCATAGGTAAATTTAATATTTTAACAAAATCAATTAGTCGTATCCCCATTATCTCGTCCCTATTAAAAATCGCCCTAATGTCTCCAGAACATTATGCAACACTTTTTGTCTTATCCAAGAAAAAATTCATATTTTATCCTTTCCTTAAACACTTTTCTGAATATCAATATTATTATCCGAGCACTCTATCTATCTATCTCCACCATACCAAACCCTTGACTATTGCGGCTTCCAAGCCCCGCGTCAAGCGCGAATCTCAAGATATCCCTGTCTCCAGACAGTCTATATCTTCCAAGCCATCCTTTTATAACAGTTTTTCTGCCATTACTGACAAAATATCTGACACGCTCATTTCTGTTACCACTATATAGAGGCCTAATTAAAATACTGCCCGGCGCTTCTCTATTGTAGAGCGCTCCCCACTTTTTTATCATATTGTTATTGATTAACCTGCCGAACTCATCTTCAAACGAGCTATAGTAGTGTGTCAGTTTCCTACCATCAGGTTTAATTAAAGTTGAATGTACTTCAATCGGGGTGATTGCGCTAACGGTTATAGAGCTACCGTCTATTACCCTGTCCTTCATAACACTAATAGATTCTACGGACACTTTATTGTTACCGAAATCCAGATCTCTCGCACGGATAATATTGCCTGCAAATTGGGTCATAATCCAATCTACCGGAGACGATAAATAAAAACTTATTTTGTTGAAAAATGTAAAGGTTTGAGTATTCCGATCTACTGTTCCCTTTTCCCTAATTTCAGAAAAAACAAAAAGTTTAAACTTCCTACTACCGAATTCGAAACCATGTTCATGAAGCCATACCGCGTCCATTCTATCCAAATATTGATATATCAATCCCTGAAGAATATTATTATAGCTCTGTCTTATTGTTATATTATTATCTGAAATAAGATGAACAAGAATCCTCATACATCCCCTTCTTTTTTATGCGATATGGATTGAGATGAGCATTATAAAATAGCTCGGCAACTATTTTTCTAATTGTATGCCTATCTTTTTACTATGTCAAGCATAACAATATTGTCAATGATTACTTTTCCTTATTTTATTAGCAAAATCTTATGGAACATTGTAAGACACCGGTTTCAATTCCTTATAGATAGAGTCAAAAGATAAAAATAACAAATGTAGAAAATGATGCCGTAATAAGTTTCAATTCCTTATAGGTAGAGTCAAAAGCAGGAAACAAAGGTAACGGGGTGGCTAAGCACCCAAAGTTTCAATTCCTTATAGGTAGAGTCAAAAGATAATTTAGAAAGAGTAGTCGATGAAACGGTATCCTAGTTTCAATTCCTTATAGGTAGAGTCAAAAGATAAATCGTAAATAAAGACTTGACAAACTATAAAAAGGTTTCAATTCCTTATAGGTAGAGTCAAAAGTATAATCAAAATTAACTTTTTCCCTTTTTTGATAGATGTTTCAATTCCTTATAGGTAGAGTCAAAAGACTATTGCCGATAATTATTTTTCTAATAATTCTAAGCGTTTCAATTCCTTATAGGTAGAGTCAAAAGAAAGTCTGTAAAATTACGGCTAATGATCTATAGAGAGTTTCAATTCCTTATAGGTAGAGTCAAAAGGTCGGAACTGGTCAGACCAGGGTCGGACGTATTTTTCGTTTCAATTCCTTATAGGTAGAGTCAAAAGTATGTGAATATCGATATATGTGAATATGGGTATATAGTTTCAATTCCTTATAGGTAGAGTCAAAAGTTTTATCAAACCGTGGGAAAAATAGAGGGTGAAAGTGTTTTAATTCCTTATAGGTAGAGTCAAAAGGTGGATAACTTGCCTGCTTATACAAATTTATTTGTAATGTTTCAATTCCTTATAGGTAGAGTCAAAAGTTTAAATATCATAATTCAAGATTTGCATAAAAATCTGTTTCAATTCCTTATAGGTAGAGTCAAAAGTTCGTGGGAAAAATATTCTATTTTATATATTCCTCTAGTTTCAATTCCTTATAGGTAGAGTCAAAAGAATGAATAATTGGAAGGAATTTTTAGACGTAGGGATGTTTCAATTCCTTATAGGTAGAGTCAAAAGATTACGAAATTATTACTACAAGATTAGATTTACAAAAGTTTCAATTCCTTATAGGTAGAGTCAAAAGTCTAAAATCCGAAGAGATTTATAAAAAAGGTATTTCGTTTCAATTCCTTATAGGTAGAGTCAAAAGGTGTAATTTATCAATGGGAACAGCTAAATGTATTGCTGTTTCAATTCCTTATAGGTAGAGTCAAAAGCCGGGAACAGCTTACCCCTTACAATAGGTGCCATACTGTTTCAATTCCTTATAGGTAGAGTCAAAAGTGGGCTTGCATCTATCGTTCCGTAGCCGATGGTTGCGTGTTTCAATTCCTTATAGGTAGAGTCAAAAGCAAATCTCTCAAAATTGAGAGATTGAACAAGGCAACAGTTTCAATTCCTTATAGGTAGAGTCAAAAGTATACTGGCGTCTATAAAGAAGAAAACGTCCATAGCGGTTTCAATTCCTTATAGGTAGAGTCAAAAGAAACTACTTTCTTATTTATTATAATGGTGTAAGTTATGTTTCAATTCCTTATAGGTAGAGTCAAAAGATCTGTTCCTTAGGTTCGCTACGAATAGAGTAATACGGTTTCAATTCCTTATAGGTAGAGTCAAAAGAAGGAGGTGCAAAAATGAAAATATTTCCATTTAGCGAGTTTCAATTCCTTATAGGTAGAGTCAAAAGCACTTGCTGTTATGGTTGCCTGTGTAGGCAATTGTTTGTTTCAATTCCTTATAGGTAGAGTCAAAAGGCCTTCATAACACTTATGACAGTTGCTAATTTTTCAGTTTCAATTCCTTATAGGTAGAGTCAAAAGGTTAAGAATTAATTTTATCAGTCGTTCGCAAATGGTGGTTTCAATTCCTTATAGGTAGAGTCAAAAGTGTTCCAAGTACAGCTTCATCTGCTTCAAAGACAGTAAGGTTTCAATTCCTTATAGGTAGAGTCAAAAGTGGGCTTGTTTTCTGAAAATGGGTACAAGTATTTTACGTTTCAATTCCTTATAGGTAGAGTCAAAAGATAAAATCGATGTTACTATAACGGGTAGCGACAGTCGCTGTTTCAATTCCTTATAGGTAGAGTCAAAAGATCCATGAAAAATTTGTAGGTAATCTACCTATAGAAAAGTTTCAATTCCTTATAGGTAGAGTCAAAAGAAAGGGATTTGAAAAACAACCAAATAAAAATTTGAAGTTTCAATTCCTTATAGGTAGAGTCAAAAGGGCGTTTGGGTTAAAAGTTAACTGAATCCCGGACGAGTTTCAATTCCTTATAGGTAGAGTCAAAAGATATTGATGAAAGCGAAAAATGCACTATTTATACTATGTTTCAATTCCTTATAGGTAGAGTCAAAAGTCTACCTGGAACAAGGATAATATGGAATACATAAAAGTTTCAATTCCTTATAGGTAGAGTCAAAAGCGAATAAATAAAGCAAGTGTAGGCGTATATCAAATGCGTTTCAATTCCTTATAGGTAGAGTCAAAAGTGGGCTTGTTTTCTGAAAATGGGTACAAGTATTTTACGTTTCAATTCCTTATAGGTAGAGTCAAAAGTGGGCTTGTTTTCTGAAAATGGGTACAAGTATTTTACGTTTCAATTCCTTATAGGTAGAGTCAAAAGATCAATTATTTGAATCTCTTTTTGTAATATAATCATGTTTCAATTCCTTATAGGTAGAGTCAAAAGCCGGAACGCTCACTACAGTTGCACAACCGAATGTGAGTTTCAATTCCTTATAGGTAGAGTCAAAAGTAACTTCGACAGGAAATGTTGTTATGACAAATTTACGTTTCAATTCCTTATAGGTAGAGTCAAAAGGGAGGGGGTGCTGGAGAATCTACCGTTTTCCAAACCTGTTTCAATTCCTTATAGGTAGAGTCAAAAGCTGAGTAATGGGTTAGAAGTGTAGCAAGGTTAAACTTGTTTCAATTCCTTATAGGTAGAGTCAAAAGATAAAGTAGGATACACTTTAAATCCTGGAGCAGGAAGTTTCAATTCCTTATAGGTAGAGTCAAAAGGAATAATTTGGATACCGCAACAGATTTATTATAATGGTTTCAATTCCTTATAGGTAGAGTCAAAAGGTTTTATTGTAATTCAATTTTAACGGAGGAAAAAAAGTTTCAATTCCTTATAGGTAGAGTCAAAAGTCTTAATCCCTCCGATTCAAGATTTTTATGCAAATCTGTTTCAATTCCTTATAGGTAGAGTCAAAAGATATCTGAAAGATTGCAAGGCGGCGTATACTGTATCGGTTTCAATTCCTTATAGGTAGAGTCAAAAGCCTTTAGCTTAGTTTTATATTAGCAATCCTGTCTGAGGTTTCAATTCCTTATAGGTAGAGTCAAAAGACAGGTAATCTTGAACGTTCTATTCATATTACAGCTACGTTTCAATTCCTTATAGGTAGAGTCAAAAGATAAAGTAGGATACACTTTAAATCCTGGAGCAGGAAGTTTCAATTCCTTATAGGTAGAGTCAAAAGTTTAAAGGGATACGACGTTGGGGTTTAGCCCAACGAAGTTTCAATTCCTTATAGGTAGAGTCAAAAGTTTAAAGGGATACGACGTTGGGGTTTAGCCCAACGAAGTTTCAATTCCTTATAGGTAGAGTCAAAAGAGTTTTAAACGATTTGATAAAGTTAAAAGGATTAGACGTTTCAATTCCTTATAGGTAGAGTCAAAAGCGCAAGCTCTAAATACTTCGTTTAGTTCACTATTTTTGTTTCAATTCCTTATAGGTAGAGTCAAAAGATAATGGATACAACTTCTATAATAATTATATTTGGATGTTTCAATTCCTTATAGGTAGAGTCAAAAGACAGCAACTCAACCAAATATAACAAGTGTTGGAACTTGTTTCAATTCCTTATAGGTAGAGTCAAAAGTTTTTATAATCCCTTTTAAATACAATAACTTAACGAGTTTCAATTCCTTATAGGTAGAGTCAAAAGATTAAAGAAACGCATAGGAGGCGTTTTAAGGCGTGCTGTTTCAATTCCTTATAGGTAGAGTCAAAAGGACGAAGGAACTAAAGATGTAGAAAAAGCTAAAGAGTTTCAATTCCTTATAGGTAGAGTCAAAAGCCTTGCCTGTGGCAGAAGTAAACAGAAGTGTACAATAGTTTCAATTCCTTATAGGTAGAGTCAAAAGTCCGACAATCTTACGCCGGTGGGCGTATAGAATTGTGTTTCAATTCCTTATAGGTAGAGTCAAAAGTTTCCTCTCCTGTCTTCGTCCAAATTAGAAAAGTCAGTTTCAATTCCTTATAGGTAGAGTCAAAAGACCTAACTTATAAAAAAAGGAGATGATTTAAATGTAGTTTCAATTCCTTATAGGTAGAGTCAAAAGATAGACTTCTTCAAGCATGGAAATGGAGCGGGTACGAGTTTCAATTCCTTATAGGTAGAGTCAAAAGTTAAAGAAACGCATAGGAGGCGTTTTAAGGCGTACTGTTTCAATTCCTTATAGGTAGAGTCAAAAGTTAAAGAAACGCATAGGAGGCGTTTTAAGGCGTACTGTTTCAATTCCTTATAGGTAGAGTCAAAAGCAACAACTTTAATCGAAGTTAATTTAAACGCTTAAGGGTTTCAATTCCTTATAGGTAGAGTCAAAAGTTTTATTCGCAAATTTTTGGGTATTAAGCTGCCCATGTTTCAATTCCTTATAGGTAGAGTCAAAAGTTAATTGTTATGTATGCAGTTTATCACATCGCATTTTGTTTCAATTCCTTATAGGTAGAGTCAAAAGGAACCCACCCGAAGAGGCTGAGGGGGGTGATTGTTGAGTTTCAATTCCTTATAGGTAGAGTCAAAAGGAATAGCAATAAAATAGAAGTCGTTGTAACGGGTAGGTTTCAATTCCTTATAGGTAGAGTCAAAAGTAAGTTTATAACTTTTGGGTGCCAAGTATTTGCACCGTTTCAATTCCTTATAGGTAGAGTCAAAAGCCATGGAATTTTTATTAACCTTTATACCTGATAATATGTTTCAATTCCTTATAGGTAGAGTCAAAAGTTAGGCACTATCAAAGTGCCTAATAAAAAGGAATATGAGTTTCAATTCCTTATAGGTAGAGTCAAAAGAGAAATACTTTTTAAGATTTTTGCCTGATGAAGCCAGTTTCAATTCCTTATAGGTAGAGTCAAAAGGTTAGGCACTATCAAAGTGCCTAACAAGAAAGATGTGTTTCAATTCCTTATAGGTAGAGTCAAAAGCCGGATACAACAAAGACCTCTACGTCTGGAAAGACGAGTTTCAATTCCTTATAGGTAGAGTCAAAAGTAAAGCCAGGGAAACAGGTCGTTTTATCCATAATAAGTTTCAATTCCTTATAGGTAGAGTCAAAAGGAAATCGTGTTACCGACATAGAGGTTTTTTTTAACGGTTTCAATTCCTTATAGGTAGAGTCAAAAGTTTTATCCATTTTTTTTAATACGCAATAATTGAAGGTGTTTCAATTCCTTATAGGTAGAGTCAAAAGATACAAAAAATTAAATACATTGAAAATTACCTCCCATGTTTCAATTCCTTATAGGTAGAGTCAAAAGGATTTGCCTATATCCCTAATTTCCCCCACCGAACTGAGTTTCAATTCCTTATAGGTAGAGTCAAAAGTGAAAGATAATGAAAAGATGGAATACGTCATCAGATTGTTTCAATTCCTTATAGGTAGAGTCAAAAGTTTCATGTCGAGACCAAACATACAATTCCTCCTCGGTTTCAATTCCTTATAGGTAGAGTCAAAAGTTTTACCTGCAAATACTGCATCTGGCGGGTATCCTATAATGTTTCAATTCCTTATAGGTAGAGTCAAAAGATTGAAACAAGCACCACTAAATTTTTACCGACTAATGTGTTTCAATTCCTTATAGGTAGAGTCAAAAGAAGAAATTGCGAAAGAGAGTGGTCTCTTTTGCAAAGGTTTCAATTCCTTATAGGTAGAGTCAAAAGAAGAGACGAATGGAGCTATTTGTTCCGGTATATTATGTTTCAATTCCTTATAGGTAGAGTCAAAAGTGGGTACGAAGTAAGTGCCCAAAGAAATAGGGAAACGTTTCAATTCCTTATAGGTAGAGTCAAAAGAGGAGGACGACAAAATAATTGACGCCCTTCTAACATAGTTTCAATTCCTTATAGGTAGAGTCAAAAGAGAGTGGGTGGAACAGAAATATATTTCCATATGCGAGTTTCAATTCCTTATAGGTAGAGTCAAAAGGCAAAAGCAAAATATAGCGATTTGGTCTTACGTCCCTGTTTCAATTCCTTATAGGTAGAGTCAAAAGGTTTTACAAATGGTCAACTGGCGTATAAATACGCTAAAGTGTTTCAATTCCTTATAGGTAGAGTCAAAAGAACTTAACGATGTTATGTCTCATAACGGTCATTATGGTTTCAATTCCTTATAGGTAGAGTCAAAAGTCGTACCCGCTACCTTTCCAGGATTCAACAAGTTTTTGTTTCAATTCCTTATAGGTAGAGTCAAAAGTCCAAATATTTCAAAGGAGTAAAAAAATGGACGAAAAGTTTCAATTCCTTATAGGTAGAGTCAAAAGATGGGATAAACTCTTCAATATATTTTATTTTTTGTAGTTTCAATTCCTTATAGGTAGAGTCAAAAGCATAGTGGAAAAGGTCCTTGTAGAAAGAAAGGAGGAGTTTCAATTCCTTATAGGTAGAGTCAAAAGATTATTCTCAAAATTTGTAAATTACCAATGTAGTAAGTTTCAATTCCTTATAGGTAGAGTCAAAAGATAATGGATACAACTTCTATAATAATTATATTTGGATGTTTCAATTCCTTATAGGTAGAGTCAAAAGGTTTGTTTATACAGGCAAAAGCTTAAAGTCATACCTGGTTTCAATTCCTTATAGGTAGAGTCAAAAGTCGGAATTTTTGGAGGCTTCGCAAGTCTGTCGATTAAGTTTCAATTCCTTATAGGTAGAGTCAAAAGATTAGACCCAATTACATTTAAAACTCCTGTAAATGGGTTTCAATTCCTTATAGGTAGAGTCAAAAGCTTTTAAATACGCTAACTTAACCGTGTTATGTCTCAGTTTCAATTCCTTATAGGTAGAGTCAAAAGTTCTTTCATTTTCTTTCTGTTTTTTCTTTCTTTCTGTGTTTCAATTCCTTATAGGTAGAGTCAAAAGTGTCTGAAATATGGCAGGTAAATGGGGGTTTTATTAGTTTCAATTCCTTATAGGTAGAGTCAAAAGAAAATATCTTCTCTTATTAAATTCTTCAGCGTCACCGTTTCAATTCCTTATAGGTAGAGTCAAAAGTTAAATCAGGAGGCAATTCAGCCTCCATTTTTTCTAAGTTTCAATTCCTTATAGGTAGAGTCAAAAGTCCATTATCTCAAACATCTCAACATCGTCGCCTAAGGGTTTCAATTCCTTATAGGTAGAGTCAAAAGACCCAAACCCATCATGATCGCCAGATGGGTTCCAACGATGTTTCAATTCCTTATAGGTAGAGTCAAAAGTTTTAACGATGGCGTCTATCTTTTTGGCTTGTTTTGTTCGTTTCAATTCCTTATAGGTAGAGTCAAAAGACTGTAATAGTGCCTAACATTTTCCATAATTCTTTATGTTTCAATTCCTTATAGGTAGAGTCAAAAGCCATCAAGCCATTGCACTACGCCCATCAAGCATGCAGTTTCAATTCCTTATAGGTAGAGTCAAAAGATCAATAAAATAGCCAAACATCAACTATATTAATTTTATTCTACAATAATGTTTATTGAAAAGCAAGTAAATCGCGCAGACTTTTCTGTCGATCTATGGGGATTTTCACGCTACCTGCCATCGACAGAATTTTTAACGAAAATAATCATACATTATATAAATTGGATATCGGCCTTTTTATCTTTCCCATAGACTAATCGTTTCGTATATTTCGTTGTTCTAAATAGGTATGTTACTATCGAATCACCCTCCTCATCTTTTATGATTCTTTTAATTTCATAGATCAGCTTTTCGTACTTTGCTGTTGATATTTCTCCCTCAAACACAGAGTTTTGCACCCATTGAAGATATTTTCGGCAAGTCTTAAGCATCTTGCCGCATCTTTTTTCTCCCACATCGTAATACAAAATTACAAACATTTTTACCAGTCCATTACAAACGCATTATATTCCTTTTCGCCCATTAAATGTTTTTCTAATTTATACATCTCAAGCCTCATGAGCCTGCGATAACTGACTTGTTTTTTAAGCGTGGAATGATTTATTGTCTGCTTCAACCTTTCATCAATATATGACAAAAACTTTTTCCTGCCCTTATCATTCAGCACAATGCCATTTAAAGCTTTTTCAAAATCCGCATGTGTAATTATGCCCTTATTAATCATTGCAAAAATAGTTCTATCACCAATCACCGGCTTGAAAATCTCCGCAATATCAAGATTGAGTGTAAATCGCCTAAAGTTAGTCGTATGCAGGTAACCGATTCTGGGATCAAGATGGGTTTGATAAATCTCACTGAGGCAAAAGGTATAGATCAGTGAATTGGAAAAACTTATCAACGCATTAATAGAATCCTTTGGAGGACGCCTGTTTCGTCCGTTGAATTTAAACTCATCGCTCCCCATTATGGCATTGAAGCCTTGATAGTAGACCTGCTTTATCTGCCCCTCAATTGCCATTGACTCATTAATAGAAGTCTGTTTTTCAAGCACACTTATCAAATGTTCTATCTCTGTAATCTGATGCTCAAGCGGTTTATCCCGTCTTCCGTAGTATTTTAATATCTTCAGGCAATTTTCTGCAGCACCCTCAATAAATTTCTTGGCTATGAAAACCCTTTTCTTGCTATCCATATAGAATTCTGCCTGTTTTAATATCATAAAACCGGAATTATAATGTTCACGCGGATATATGCTGCCGGCATAATAATCGTAATAATTAAAATAGTGTAAAATTATTTCTTTTTGGGCAAGAAAATTCAGGACCTTCGTGTTCAACTCTATTTCGCCAAACGCAAAAATTTCTTTTGTATTCTCAATCGGGATGAATTTTCTAACGCCATCGGCATCCTCAAAAAATAGCGTATTGTCCTTACGCTTAAGTCTACCATTTGAAAATATGTACATCGATTGTTTCATAATATAAGCCCGGCAGAATTCACTGTAAGAACAGCTTCGACACACTATTTTAACTGCGCTTGGAATCTCTTCTTCACTTGCAAGTCCCTTTATCCCTTTGTGGATATTCTAAATTATTAGTTTTTCCTTTTATCCAAACCCAATAGATATAATCCTTTTTCTCTTGGAATTATTATTTCCCTTCTATCTTTATATTTTTTCGAAAAAATATAAAGATAGTTTAGGAGCTGCATCTCAGAAGCCTTAAGCATTTTTGAACCTTTTTTGGACATGAGAAGGCAACAAAGCAGTATTAATGATATAAAATTAAGGAAAATTCGTCAAGTAACTATTATCTCTGCAAAGCGTAGCATGCCATACTCAAGACAAATAATAAGAAAAAAGGTGTGTTATGGATTTTGCGACCGCTTGTCTAAAATGTGTGACGATTGAGGATTACAAAAAACTTACGAGACTGCCGGCATTTCAATACCGGTCGTTAAGCAACTTGAAGGCTTAAAAAGGGTAAATCAATAATGAATACCCTGCAATTGATTGATAGGTTTCCCGATGTTAAGTTGCGAAAGTTATTTTTTCGGTGCGTAAAATGAGAAGGTTAGCTTTCATTACGGCAAGAGCGGACAAAACGACCCTCAGTAATATACAAATAAAAGACCCATCATGAGGATCGGCGAGTCTATCTCATTATTTCCGGACTGTAAACATAGCTAAAAAGAAACCATATAGCAATCGAACGCCGTCATAGAAGGCCGCATAAATAGTCTATGTATAACTTAACGCAACCTTCCTTCATGCTTTAGTCGTAAGCATTTTATAGTATTTTTACAAAAAGTGAATAAGGTCATGCTATTTATTCAACCGTTGCATCTTTTTTGAGATTAGATTGACTACATTCACTGATACCGCATAAATCAGGTAAGCATCTTCCTTTGAGGCTTTTATATCATCCATGATCTTCTTACTTTTGTCTTCTTCATGAAGAAATTTAGATGCAAAATCATACAATCCTATTAAAATTCTGTTAAAACTCGTAAATGCTTCATCTGTGTATCCGTCCATAGTTAACAAAACTTTTATTTCATCATCTTGATGATTTTTAAGTAGTTCCCCGACACGCCTGGAATGCTCAATAACTTCATTCCATTTGCACTTTATAACGCATTCTTCCATCTTCTTTATTACATCTATGGAACGCCTTAATCTCTCCTTAATATCGTCAGTTCCTTCAACATAGTCAGGTATTAAATATTCAAGTACAAGAAATTTTCCTATCCCGAATACCGGACAAAAATCATGGATCCAGTCGCTTGATGCAATAGTAACGGAAATAACCTCTTTAACGTTAGCTAATTCAATAAAAGTTGTGCCGCTATCACCTGACAATATATTCAAAGTTGACTGCGGACTTCTTGATGATGGATCTCCGCGAAGTACAAACCCGTCAAATTCATAGTCTTTTGGTAAAGTTGGAAATCCCGTACCCTCTGCAGAAAACACAGGTGAAATTATCACTCTTGAGCAAAGACTTCTGATACGAATGTCTAAGTTTAGCATTACGTCTCCCTTTGGATTAGCAGCCCTTCTATCTTCAATGTAGTCCAGTACTTTATGATTTAATGGCACCTTTACTTCTATCGTTAACTTCTGTTCTCCTTTAATTTTTACATCTTGCGTTAGGTCTCGTGCTGATAATTCAATCTTTTCATCTATCCGGGTTGTAAACTCACACCCATAAATGTTAGCTATTCTTTTATCTTCATCCGACTTTACGGATCCACAAATCTCTACAGGAATTTCACTTCCCCTCTGAATGTAAAGTTCAATCTCAAAAATCATCTCAGGATTTATTGAGTCCTGTGCAGGTTTTACATCTACATTGTCAATCCTCATTTTTTCATCTCACAAATATCAAACATTTAAGCTTTCATACCCTGCTTAATCTCTTCCGGGCTCCTCTGTTAATTTTCATGGCATGACAGGCGTAGCAACATACTATGCAACAGCATTTCGTTTCTTTCCGTATCCCCGCAATATTAATGAAATCTATGTAAACACTTTTCTCGCAAACTATAAGTCCCTAAGTTTCAGGGACGAAACAACTACGAGAAATCTATGTAAACACTTTTCTCGCAAACCCTCCTTATATATAATAATTAATAGCCGCAAATAGAACACGCCTCATGAGATTGATAACCACTTACAGTATCTATTGCAATTATTTCTGCCCATTTGTCAATCATTTTAAACAAGTTCACTTAAGAATCATAAACTGCGTTGAACTAGTACTGTTTCGGCTGTTTCTTTCAAGTCTCGGCCAAGACTTACCTAAATAAGAGTAGCTCGAATAAGGCATTTTAAATCTCTCTTTTTCTTAATAGGTTTATTTATTATATATATACTACTCTGGCGATTTCACTGCTTTACAGGGGTTAATTCTGCACTTCTAAGTCGTACATAAAAACATGTTAGTGAGAATTTTAAAATGCGTTTGAGTGAGTACTTTGCTTCTCATTTAAATCTTCCCAAATTATGTTTCTATAAATAATCTACTTTTATTTCTTTTAAATTTTCCACTTCTTTTCTGATCGAATATATTTCGAGATTCCACTCATGAAAAAAGTAACCATGCCCTTTAGGCATAAACGATGCGAAGAGTCTGAATATTTACCTTGGATTAGGCAGTAGATTGGTTTTACCCGCTCTCGCATTTATTCCCGGGCATCATTGGCCATTGCGGCAAGCATAACGTCTCGGTCTATTATGCCGATTGTGTCACACTATCCGATATTATAACCACTGCAAACGGCTCTTTAACCCGGCAAATAAGCTTAAGTTTATTAAACGGATAGGGGATTTTACAATATGATAAAGATGGAAATAGAGCTGAAAGATATGCAAAAAAAAATAGATGAAGCTACGCAAGCGGTTAGAAGGCAAAAAAATGGCTAAATTTATAGCGCACGCATAGTGGTAATCCGGGACGGAACTATCTTCCGGACAAACTACTCTCATGCATTCATATTTCATTTGTAAACCAAGCGGATAATATGTATAATGCCGGGTATGGAAACGACAAAAGCAGCAATATTTAAAGGTAAGAAAACCATTTATGATAACGAGCGGCGATTTATTATTACGAATGTTACCGCAGATTAGTTTCAGATTTAAATTGGTAGCCATTCTTGTTCCATGCTATTTTATGCAAATAGCATTACTCCCATCAGAACTTAAATATTTAAAAATAGATATTTTCGGCAAAATCGTATGTAAGAGAGGCTTTTTATGTCGCAAATTAAAATAGATAAACTGGTTCGCTCTAAGAGGAAAACGGTCGCGCTGGCAGTTATGGCAGATGCAACACTGATCGTACGCGCGCCGATGCGGACGCCGCTCTATTACATCCGCAACTTCGTGGATAAGAGTCTGCCGTGGATCAAGAAGCAAAAAGCGCGGGCCAATAAATTAAATGATACATATAAACCGAAACAGTTTATTGAGGGCGAAGGCTTCTTGCATTTAGGTAATACATATAAGCTAATGCTCTCAGACCAGAAACAAATTACCTTAAACGACCGGCTAATCTATCCCCGCGCAGATTTGTCACGTGCAAAAGAAAGGATGATAGAATGGTATAAGGCTCAAGCATTAAGGGATATCTCTGAACGGGTCTCCCGCTATAGCCGCATAACCAGCTGGAAATGTAAATCAGTCAAAATATCAAATGCTAAAAAGCGTTGGGGTTCATGCAGTCCTTCCGGAACGCTTAATTTTAGCTGGCGCCTGATAATGGCACCACCTGAAATCGTAGATTACATTGTGGTCCACGAATTAGCGCACTTAAGGCACCACAACCATTCCGCAAGATATTGGAATACGGTAAGGGTAATCCTTCCTGATTATAAAGAACGTGATAAGTGGTTAAAAGAAAACGGCAGGTCATTATATTTATAGCCATACTACAGCAACTATTTAGATTCATCCTTGTCTGCTCCTTTTGTAATCTTTCCGATATCGACGCTCACCCAGTAACCGACGGAACTTTATTCTTTTAGGAGGCATCAGCCATTCTCCCGACGCTTTATCAAAGTATTATTCATAAGAATCTTTGGAACGCCCCCTAATCGTCCCTGAAGATAACTTTTACGGATATCCTTATCATAGCGGACATCTTTATATTCGCTGAATGACATGAGTTCGGAACTGCCCTTGCGGTTTCTTTCCGCAACCCACATTTCATGGAGGGTATCAAGTTTTAACACCATTGATACTCTGTTGTAGAGTATCTGGTAACTGCCTGTAATAATACAAATTATACCATCCTCCCCTGACGATTTCTAAAATAGTGAAAGGAAGGGAAATTATCTTAAAACAACTTCGCAATGACACACCCCCCCCTATTCAGGGAAAAAAACACCCCTCTGGGAGGATTCCATAATTGCTATGCTGCTCGGGAGTCTGGGTACCCTGCGGTAAGAAGTGCAACAGGCCCCCTAATCTGCTGAATTATACAATCACTCCTTTTTTATCCTAAAAATACAGTTCTATCCTTTTTCCCCCAAGACCTCGATGGGAGCATTCGTGATTGTAGTGTTCAATGTATTCCTTCACAATATATTTAAGCTGCTTTTCGCTTGCTATAATCATTTTATTTATGCATTCGGTTTTAATGCTTTTAACGAAGAATTCAGCAAATGCATTCAATTACAGGCATAAAGGCTGGCAACCGTTTGATTATGACACCAGAGCTTTCCATAATCGCATCAAACTGTTTTGTGTAGAGCGGGTATCGGTCATGAATCAAATACTTTTCCCCCAGGAGAAAACCATTAAAAGCATCCGTCTGATTTCTATCCATTTGAACCATCCATTTACCATCGGGATCGTTAGCTATTCCGGCAAGCTCAACCTTTCTGGTTTTTATATCTATGAAAAACAGAACCATGTACCTGACCAGCGCATCAGGTGTCATGGCTTCCACTGTGAAAAAGTCTGTAGCCGTCAGAGAATCAATGTGCGATGATATGAAGCGCTCCCAGTCGGTGCATTTTTATGTATGCCATTAGCGGTTTTCAACTATTTTTTTGTAAGCATCACACACAGCCGTAACTACCTTACCGACTTCATCTGCACAGTTATATTTACCGTAAGATATGCGAATCGCCGACTTTGCTTGCTGTTCGGTAAGCCCCAAAGCAAGAAGCACGTGCGACGGCTCGCCTTTACCAGAAGTGCAAGCCGAACTCGTGGACAAGCAAACACCTTTTAGGTCAAGCAGATGCATGAGGGATTCACCCGAAACGCCGTAAAAACAAAGATTGACCGTGCCGGGCAGACGGCACTCGCTGTCCCCATTAACCCTCACGGAGGGTATTTTTTCTTTTATGCCATTCACGGTATCTTCGACCATTGCCTTTAGTCGCTTTGACGTATCAGCTATTTCACCGACACTTTCCTCAATAGCATAACCCGCCGCTACGATTCCGGCAACATTCTCCGTTCCGGCACGAAGCCCTCTCTCTTGCTCGCCGCCGAACACCAACGGCGACAAGTCTAAACCTGACCGTTTATATAGGATCCCTGTGCCTTTTGCTCCATTGAACTTATGGGCTGAAGCGGTTAAAAAGTCAACTCGTAGGTCACTCACATCAACTGGGATATGTCCGACAGATTGCACGGCATCTGTATGAAACAGGACGTTTTCACCTTTCAGTAATAGGCCTATATCCGCTATCGGCTGAATCGTGCCGATTTCGTTGTTGGCAAGCATAATCGACACCAGTTTGGTGTGAGGTTTAATTGCCGCCTTTACATTATCGACCGAAATACACCCCGTCTTATCAACGGGTAAATAGGTAACCTCAATGCCAGTCTGTTCAAGTGAGTGGCAAGCGTTTAGCACAGAATGATGTTCGATAGCAGTAGTTACAATGTGCATCGGCTCATTGCGGTAGGTATCCGCAACACATCTAAGCACCCAACTGTTCGCTTCCGAACCGCCGGAGGTGAAGGTGATTTCAAGCAGCTCTGCACCGATAGCCGCTGCAACTTGTTTTCGTGCCCGCTCTATAGCGCGTTTGGCTTTTGCCCCAAGCGAATACTGGCTAGATGCATTGCCGTATTGATCGCACAGAAACGGAAGCATCTTCTCAAAGACGCTGTCGGATATTCTTGTAGTCGCGGCGTTGTCTGCGTAAATCATGGTTTCACCTTTTCAAAATAGTTTACAGCCTTGTTCCTTGAACTCCTCGAGCTTGGCGAGCAGGAACTCAGTATCGACCTCCAAATACTCGGCAAGGCAATCAAGGCAATAGAACCGCTTTGAATCACTGTCGAGCAGTTTCTTAGTCAGCCCGATTTCATTTTTGTTCAAGGCTTCTTTTTCGCAGATATAACAGCTTTTTTTCTCCACACAATTACCCCGCTTCTTCAGAGTCAGGTCTAACGCTGAACGCAGGGATGTCTTTCCCACGATACTCCACGTCGAGCATTCCCAATTGGTATTTAATCGTATCCCTCATCTTTCGCGCCCTGTCGAGGCAGTAACGCTTGAACTCACGAGCAGTGATGTCGTCTGCGCTGCGAACATGCGGGAACAACAGTTTCAGGTAAGCCGTGGCGATACGCTTGACCGCTTCGGTATCACGGGTGTCCGCCGCTTCGGGGATTTCGATAAGTTCATCCACTATTGCGCGGTAACTCATATCATCGCGCAGTTCGTGCATAATCGAACAGAAGTATTCCGAGTTCAACGCCCAGCCCGCAATTTTAAGGTCGTCGTTCATTCGGGGAATATTCCACCCCTTGATGAAGCCGTGAAAACGCTCTACCAAAGACGACTCGTGGAATACGGATGGCAATTCCTCAAACATATTCCCGAAGCCATCCTCGTCCATCGTTTCCTTCTTGATGTTGCCACAGAGAATAACGCCCGCTTCGGCGGTTCCCTCATAGTTGCCGACTGTAAAGATTCCCGATTCAAGGTAACCTTTCAGCGCGGCGCGCATTTCGTTCACATCGGTGAATGAAATGGTCTGTACTTCGTCAAGGGTGATAAAGTCGTTGCCAGATACCAAGCCCTCAACACACTTGTTCTGGTCGTAGAACATCTTCGCGCGGCTCATAACGCCGCCGCTCGAAAGCCACCCGAAGCGGCTGACGCGACCGAACAGATATGACTTGCCGGTTCCTTTCGGGGCAAGTTCAATGAGGTTCAGTCTCTTTTCAACGAACGGAAGCAAGCGGGTAAGCATCGTGAGTTTATTTTCCTCATCACCGAGATAGCCGCTCGCATTGTAGTCCACCGCGCCAAGCAAGACATCGAGCCACTCCGCTGTAGTGAATTCCAGCCGTGCCTCTTTATAGTAGTCTATATCAATGATATATGGGCAGAAAGTCTTAAACGCCGTCAGCTTGATTTTGCCACGGTTTGCGCTTTTTGCTTTGTTTTTTTTGAACTCAACGTCATAATCGTCAAGCGGACGATATCCGATTTCGACCATTCCCCAAGTCTCACGCCCACGAACCAAATCATCCTTGCTGGTTTGCCACACGGAATCCTCGATGATGGTGTCTTTGCTTGTCAACCCGAAGTCGGGCAAAGCAAACGATACCTCGCCCGTCCCGATGTCGATATCGACCGACACCTTGGCAAGGAACTTCACCCGCTCGTGTTCGATTATCACCTGATTCTTAATAGCTGTCCAGTCGTCCTTACGCGGCAAGTAAGTCCGCACAAAGCGAACCAATTCGTCGGAGTCAAAGTGACCGTTCTCGTCCTCGAACTTCTTTAAGAGCCAGTCACGCATAAAGGAGGGCAGGCTCAGAGCAGAGAAGAAGTTGCTCTTCTTGAGGTCTTTATATACGACCATCTCGCCAAAGCAATTTCTGAGTTTTTCAATCATCAATCGCACCTCCTAAAACAAGTCATCAAAAGCGTCGTTGACTTTGCCGCTCTTGCCTTGCGCCTTAATTTTAATATTGTCAATCAGGTTGTCATCTGCGTAAACGTCCGCCGAATAGTTTCCTGCCCGTTTTATGTCGAGCAACTTCACGGAGTAGTGGTTAGCGTCTATCTGCGAAGCCAAGTAGTGCTTCCCATTTAGGACAACGGAAACATCTCGCACCGGCGAGTCAAAAAATAGCTTAATATCCGTGCCGGTTCGGAAGTCTACGGTCACGGTCTCGCCGACCAGCTTAACCGTTACGCTTCTGTCTTTCAGAGACAGTTCGATAACTGGAACGACTACCTCTTCAAGGGCAGCCCCGCCGTGAACCTCGACATTCGCGGCACGGCTACCCTTGAAGCGTCCGTAATCGGCGAGTACAAGGTATCCGTTCTCCTCTGCGGCGAACGGGAGGTCATAGGGCTGAAACAGCTTACAGCAACGCCCAGAATGCTCGCCAGTGGTATCGGTATCGTATTTTTCCTCTTTGCGCTGCAGAACAGCAAGCCGAGATGCGCCGTGGTCGCTTACAATTAAGAAGCGTTTGTAATGATGTTGCTTAAGTTCTGTAGCCGCCTTGTCTATCATCGTCGTGATGATGTCCAGTTCTTTCGCAAGGTGAATGGGCAATTCATTATTTATGAAGTCGTAACCGCCCGCGTCACTGTGCTTGGTTTCATCAAGTTCATTGTTCTTCTCTTTGTGCCCTTGCCACTCAACAAAGAAATCTCGGTTGATGGCTGTTATCGTCGGAAGTTCCGCACGGACGATGTTGACCCGAACCAACAGGCCGCGCTGTAGTACTAAGGCTTCGATTAAGCCTAAATATTCGACACCGAGGGCATCTATCCAGTAGAGGAAAGTGTCGCTCTTATCCACGCTATCCATAATTTCATTCCGCGTCGGCAGTCTGTTGAACTCCCGTGAAAGAGCAATTCTATCAACATCTTTTAAAAATTTAGGCTCAATCTGGTTGGACAGTTTTTGCCGTTTATACGCCTCGAAATAATCTGTCAATAAGTTAGCCAGTTCCGGGCATTTGAAAACGTACTTTTTCAGGTAATCCGCCAGCCAGGGGTAGATGTCATCAAGCTGCGAGATCATACCGTTTTTCGAGAGCCAAGCAATAATCTCTTCACGCTCCACCCTTGTTCCGTCAGTCAGCTTATAAATGCTTTCTGACACCACTTGCCGACTGTTCACCACAAAGCCAGCAATATCCGACTCAGGGAATTTCTCGACCAGAGCCTTACGCT
Organism: Candidatus Acidulodesulfobacterium sp. H_13; assembly: GCF_048541835.1. Lineage (NCBI taxonomy): Bacteria > Candidatus Acidulodesulfobacteriota > Candidatus Acidulidesulfobacterales > Candidatus Acidulidesulfobacteraceae > Candidatus Acidulidesulfobacterium > Candidatus Acidulodesulfobacterium sp. H_13. The sequence goes on along the minus strand of NZ_JBLEOY010000002.1, from coordinate 485,802 downwards.
CACGATAGAACGAGGGGAACCGCTCGTCCGTGTGCTGGATATTGATTATCGCGTTCAGGACATTCCCTGCAAAATCCTCAAAACGGCTCGTCTCGTCCAATACGAACTGAAGGTATCCGTTCTGCAATGTGCCTGCTTTGCTTTTCAGGCAGATGAAATAGAGCCAGTTAAGGTAATGGCTCCCAGTAATGCGGGCATAAAAATCCGACTCCAGATTCTTGTAAAGGTCATGTTTTTCGAAGATCTCGTCGAGTGAGCCGTTGCTCTGATTGAGTTCTTTCAGCAACTCTGCCCAGCGATCGTCGCTTCCGTAGGAACGCGCCAATGCAAAGCCCGCTGATAACAGCTTAATGCCCTCGTAGGCGTTGCTGATTTGGTGTACCGTGAATATCGCATTATTGAGATTTACCGTGGTGCTCACTACAACACTACCACACCGTCCTTTTTCGAGTTCCGTAAGTATCGCTTTGAAACCAGATAAAGCCGGCAATCCGACAGACGAGGCGGTAAGGGTAAACGATAAGTCGCACGATGCATTGTCGATGACGCTGAACCTACGGCTGTCAAAGCGAGGATCGGCCTGCAACTCGGCAATCAGCGAGGCAAGCCCTCTTAGAAGAAACACGACTTTTGCACTGCCGACATTGAGGTCTTTCAGCCGTGACAGGGTGCGTTTTGCCTCCTCTCTTCCACGAAGCGCAAGAAACTCGCCAAGCCCCGTCACAACGAACTTTTTTGCATTTGCATTTGCATCTATCATATAGTTGAGGAGTCCGTCGATGTCAGGCATTTTGTCGTCGCTGTTGCAAAAACTGCTCAATGTGACAACATCAAGTCCCAAGACCGATAAGTCGTACTTTACAGTCTTATACTGTCCGTCGCTGATGAACAGGAAATACGACGGCAAGACTTCTTTAGATGTAAGGTAATTCTTTACAGAGTCAATTTGCATTCTATTTCCCGCCTCCATTTATTAATATTCCAATACCGACCGTAATGCTGTCTTTGACGAGCAGTTTGAGATATTGTTTCAACTGGGCGTCGTCCATCGCATCTATTTTCAGGAGAACCTTGTCGCTGCCGCCGGCGTTGTACTCGGCTTCGGCGAGTTTCTTCACCTTACCCTTTACGCTCGGATTGTCGCACCAATCGTAAGTGTCTACGCTAAGATGGTCGAGTGCATCCCTGACCTTATTAATGTCTGGAAGCAAGATGCTGTATTCGCCGATAATATCCCGCTTGAATGCCGCATTCCGCTTCTCGTCATCCGTAATAATGTCGAACAGTGTGGTGGAGTCAAGGAATGATAGGGCATCTTTGATTTCGGAATCCGTTCCCCAGTTTAGGTTGTTGCAAATTTCAAATGCTTTCTTTGCTTTTTCATATTCAGTCTCTGATACACAGCACAGGATAGGCATCCTGTAATGACTTGACCAGTCACGCGGATTTTTAGTTTCCGTCTTGTCTTTCCAAGAATTGAAGAGTTTCGATTTCAACTGGCTCTTGCGGAACTCCTCGGCAGCTTCTTTTACCTTGATGTTGCAGTCAGTTTTCGATAACTCAAACAAGCCTAGTAGTTTGCTCTTCACATTCTTGATGTCATTATCGTTCAGGTTTTCAAGGTACGGCTCATAGACCTCGACAAAATCATGGCTGCCGTTGTTCAGGAACTCCCTGATTTTCTCACCATGCACCACCAACTCCGCATGGAACGCTTTCAACTGTTCGGGCAGAATATCCTCTTGCTTACAGATTTTCAGGAGTGTGCCGAAGACTTTTTCCAAGGCAGGATATTTTGCCCGCAGAGCCTCGCATGAGATACTGATGAAATTCAGCCGATCGCGCCACTTCTTGTACGCTTCTGTCAAGGAATGCTCCATAATATTCAGTAATGCATTGCTCTCTTTGACCACGCTGTACTCGGTCTGCAGCTTACGTATTTCGTCCTCACCCGTCTGCTTATCCCAAAGGCACGAGTGCTTCACTTCGAACAAGTCGCATATGTCGCCAAGGACATTATTCTCAGCACCAATTACGGTGGCGAGTTCCATAACTTTGCCGTTATCAAAGGATCGGAGGTACTTGCGCATACCGTTCTGGCAGTTCTCACTTGTGAGCAGGGCAGACAAGCTGTCGGCGAGTGATGGCGTTTTTGACGCAATTTTGCCGATTTCCGCCGCTTTATCATGAGCCCCTTTGTCTTCCTTTTGAACAAGCTCAATGTACTTCTGAACCACATCAAAGATACTGCTTGTGTCCACTTCTTCAAGACACCATACTGGTAGCTTCAGACCGCGCATTTTCGTAGACACGACTATGGCAACCTGTCCTGCGGAAGAAAACGATTCTCCGGGTATCTTCCACGCCTTTTCGGTAAGTTCATAAAACGCCTTTTCGTCGGCAGTCATCTTTGCGATATAGGTCAGCTTCGGAGACTTGCCGATGTAGTTTTTGAGCATCTCCGCAAGTTTGTCCTGCGTCATCTGCTCGTGGCCGCCGGATGAGTCGTTGTAGTGGAACGGCTCACTGCTGTACTCTTTCAAAAGGAAACCGGCAATAAACGACGAGAGGTTACATGGCGCAAAGCCATAGGTTTTTTCAAGGAAGCCGTAGATTTTGTCTATCGAAATCCGTCCGTAGCTGGCAAACGCGACCTCAATGCGCTTGTCTACCTCGACTTTGATTTTCGAGATAGGCAAAGACGCTGTCGTAGGATTTTCCCAATACCTATCAATCCCCCAAACGCTCGGAAAGAGGTGGCTCTCGACGCCTTTAACAACACCGCTCGTGGCCTGTAATATGCCGGACTTCGCTGACTGCTTCATCGCAGGAGTCATCTTCAGTTGGCTTTCAGTAATGCCCTTGTTGAAATCAAACACATACTGGAACTTGTCCATCACTATGATCTGGAGGGAGTTTGCCACGTCTTTTGCATTGCCTAGTTTCTCGCCCTCTTGATTTGTGTAGGTGTATACGACAAATTGACCGTTGTGGATGCGGTTTTTCCAGTCTTGGTCTAAGACATGCTTTGCTTTATCCGAATTTTCCCGCGACGACGTGTTGTTGCTACCTTGGTAGTACATCGCCATAGCGGAGAATGTCACATACCGATCAAACGCCTCCAAGCCCAGCGGTGTAGAAAGCGCGTCGATGAATACGATGTTCTCATACTGTTTATCCGCAACCACTGTTCTGAGGGTCTTGCGGAAGTTTTCCGCTTCCGTATCGTCCCTGGCAAAGGCGATAACGGCGTGGAAATTCCACCCAGTGGCTCTGTTGCGCAGGCTATTGATTTTGCTTGTGAAGTCGGTGGTGGTTACGGACATGATTTCGCCTGTTCCCGGTTCTGATTCGAAACGCAGACGCAAAGCAGATGAAAGAGACAGTACGGTAGAAAGCCTACCCTCGGTCACGAGTTTCGAGGTTGTGCTTTTTTGTCGTATATCTTTCTCGTAGCTGTCGATTTTGGCTTGGTCTCCCGCAAGCACGGCAGCCGCATAGGCATACTGCCCACCGCTTATCAGGTTTGAAACGAGGATGCCTTTTTTCTTAAGCCCTTTCGCAAGGTTGGCGGACTTCGTTCCCTCTAAGTCGGGGATACCCTCAAAAACATAGCTGAGGTTCTGTTCGGTAGCTTTGAACAGGTCGATCGTACCCCTCAACCGCCAATCAATCGCCTGCATAATAAGGATGGCTTTCAGGACAGCTTTCTCATCCTCACGCAAATTCTGCTGCTGCGGGAATATATCCATTATCAAGCGAATTTCTAATGTGATGTTATCCTTTCCTTTCTCGTAGAAAAAGTCCCACAGCATATCCACCGTAAGAAGCGGGTGGTCATCATGAGGACCCGTATTCTCAATAAACCATTGGAACGCCTTCACATCATCTGCGCTATATGATGATTTGATGAAGTCGAACATACTTCGCTGGTTGGACTTGAACGCAGAGGATATGTTTTTGAGGAACAGAACTGTCATTGGATGAAGCGGCATTATTCTTTTCATTACTTGGTCATCAATATCAGTCGCATCAATCGCTTTTATAATAGCCGTTCGAGAGCTATCTAGACGTGCATTCAAATCATCGCGAACTGATTCCCAGTCTTTCTCGGCGGCAGACTTTGCGTTGAAAGCTTGACTGACGAGGATGAACGCGGTGCTATCTGGCATAGTAATCTGCACAGTAATAAATCGGTCACGCACCTTTTTCCAAGTCGCGTTGCCGGTCGCGAACAAATGTCCCGATTCGTGCGTGACGACAATGAAGTAGAACGGCTTTTGGTTCACCAACTCGACAAGTCTCTGAAACTCCGAAAGGGTATTTTGGTTGTTCTTGAAGTAATCGGAGAACTCGTCCCAAATAAAGACAACCTTTACATTGTTGTGGTCGATAATGTCCTTCAGCCAAGCGATGAGCCTGTCAGCGTCAATATTCAGCGCAGTGATACCCTCTTCGTCGGCAAGACGGAAAATGTTATCCATCAGCGTCTTGATATTACCGCCCTTACGGAGGGCACTCAGCACCTCATCAGCTGAGGTCTGCGTGAACAGAACCTTCCACTCCGTCTTTTCCAAGAGATTGTTAAAGAACTTCTTGTGCGTCGGCTCGTCAATCCAAGCTATGACGCTTTCTTTCAGGGTGCCCTCGCCTGCGTAAAGCTCTGCCTTTTCCAGTGAAACCTTTAGTGTTTCTTGAACAGCAAAGAAGAGGTCGCGGGGCGAGTTAATCATACCCGAAGCGTATCTGTGGGCGGTCACGATGCCATTTTTCTTGTGACCGATTAGTTTTTCGAGCAGGTCAGTTTTCTTTTTCAGTGGCTCGTATTTGTCCCAGTAGGCGCGGAGCTCTTCTTCCGGCACTTCGAGAATCTTTTCCAGGGCATGGGCACACATCGACTTGCCCGTGCCGTACGCTCCCTCAATCCAAATGGAACGCTTCTCCTGCCGTGCCAATACCCGCTCCATCTTATTCAGCATTTCGATGAACATGGGGTGCGGGTATGTGTGCGTCCAGAAGTCCGGGCTGGCTTTGTCGATGGCAGATTGGTCGACTTGAGGGAAATACTCCTCGTCAATGTCAATGTATTCGCGGTATTTGTTGTTATTAGTCATTTGCTACATCCCCCTTAAACAAGTCGAGTACATCTTGGGGTGATTTATCCTCTGCCAGCGTTATTTTTTCAAGGTCGTGTGTGAACGATGCAGTGATGAATTTCGGATATTTTGCCGACAGTCCCAACAGGAGCGACGTCATATCGTCGCGGTCAAGCCCGAATATGCGGGTAGGGCTGATGCCGTCGCGGTCAATGCTTTCATTCAGGAGCGTGGCAAGCGTGAACTCCTTATAGTCGATACACTTCTCCGCAAACTTAAACAGGCCGTACAGCACCACGCGCGGGTCGCTCACCGAGCATTTCGTCCGAACGAGGTCGCCCTCGTCGGTAACGAAGCCCCAATGCAGGCTTGTGCCGAGTGGTGTCTCGACTAGACGCTTGAAGGATTTGGCGATTGACTTAGCGTCCTTCGGTTTGGCATCAACAGCAGTCAGCATATCCTCGGCTGTCTGGCGAGCATAGTTTCTGCCGACATCAAAATTGTTTACATACCACTCCATCTGCGGGTTTTCGGCAACAAGATTGATAAGAATCAGACCTTGCGCCGCGTCCGTTTCCCAACCAATCTGCGAGATTAACTCGGCAAACGACGTGAAGTGGTTCTTTTTATTTAGGGAAGCATCCCTAAGAAAACGTCTAAACATATCGAACATCATTGGGCCCAGTGTATGCTCCGAAAAGAAAGCCTCTTTCAGTTCAAAGAATGAGCGCAACCACTCCGGCTTTGGAGCATGGTCGGCAAATGAATTTAGGCTTTTCATTGATTTACCTCCTCCTTGTGGGTGACGCCGCGAGTGGAATAACAGACAGCCGCTGTCGATTTCGTGACACTCGTGACACCCGATACAGTTATTTATTTTGACTTTGCCATCAACAAAACTGACACAACCGTTTCGGCAGTTCGTTTCGCAAACTCGGCAACCTTTGCAATACGAGGCTTTTCGGAATACCCGTCGGAAAATCTTCCCGAATGTGGGCCGCTCTTTTAGCATAACTTCCGGGATTGTTACGATGTAGCCGTTCTTTGTCTCCTTAACGGAAAACCGTATGTATTCGCCGTCAAATTGAACGGAAAAATCACCATTGCTACCGCGTAAGTCTCCGAGCGTTTTTATCCATTCCAACCAGTCAGAATCAGGGTCAGTAATGGTTATAGTCAAAATTCCGTTTGTAATCTTTTCAATGCAACGGAAAGTATTGTTCGATAACTCGCGCCCATTCTTTCTGGCGTTCCAACCGCCGTTTAGGATATACGATTCGGCGTTGCTCTCCTTGCGCTTGTCCCCATCGTAGGTATCCTTAATCAAATCGACATAGCTATCAATCTCTGTCGGATAGCTCGTCCGACGTAAGTAGTCGCTTGTACCGCCCGACATAGGGCAAAGCAAACATCCGGCACGACCATTGCCCTTCTTATAGGTTTCGTTAATCAGCACATCGTTCGCGTATATATAAAGCCATATCTCAGCAGACGTCCATTCGAGGATTGAGTTATGGCTGAATTGTCCGTTTTGTTTTGCGCCATAGTTTTCATACTTATAGGTACTTCGAGCAACGCTCTCCTGAGCCCGAACTCCAACAAAGTCAAGACCGATAAAATCGTTCTTGCCAGTTACTTCTCTCAACTTTAACGTCTGCGGAGTGCTTTTATGCACCGAGCAGCACCAACGGAGCACACGTGACGGGGGGCCGAACAACTCCCACGATTCCTTCGGATTGAGGTGCGACTTTGCAATGTAGAATGGTATTTTGTCTTCATTACATTGCTGCTTCATCTTCCCGATAACCTCGTAGGTGTCGGGGAATTCCATATCAGTATCGCCGAATACCACCACGAAGCTTCCTTTGGGCAGGGCTTTCTTGACAAGGTCGAGCAGGACACAACTGTCCTTTCCGCCCGAAAACGCCACGTGGAAACAGTCGAGCCTATCCTTGTACTTGGTGTAGATAGCCAGTATTTTCTTGACCGTGGTCTGCTCAATGATTTCAAGCATCTCACGGTTTGCTTCCACCATAGCCCTTATGTCAACGGGGTGAAGCGATAGGCCTTTAGGTTCCGGCATTATCGGTTTGCCGTCCTCGCCGTTCGAAATGATAATCTCAGGGGCGGCGTAGGCATTACCGCCTTTCAACTTTGCTATGAGCATCCCATAATAGTAGTATTGATTTGCTTCCGCCCACACGTAGGGGTGGGCGGTCTGCTTATCGTACTTCCAATACTTATCAAAGCCCAGCACGTCCAATTCGGACGCGTAAACCGGGCGGGGTTCTTTGGAAAACCCGGTCGGCGAGGAATTGAGAAGTATCCCGCCCGTTTTCTTGTCGTAGGTGTACGAATACATCTTCAATCCATCCTTTTTCGTATGGCCTTCGCCTCATTTATAATTTCGTTAACTTTTGCGGTTTTGCTTATGCACTTGAAGCCGCTCTCATACAAGAACTTGCCCACGGCGGTGGCCTTTAAGGGAACGTCAGCATTCGCCACGGCATCGGTCATAATCTCCATGTAGTCCATGGCACAGCTTTTGCGGATGACCGTTCCGGCGTTCCGCGAGTTAACTGATGCGGTATTAAACCGAAACTTACGACTAAAGCGGCGGCAGTAGCTTTCAAGCAGAAACAAATTCCACGCCTGACCGCAGTCGGGAAACACCCCGAATGTAGTGAAAGACTTAAGCGGAAGATAATCTCCATTAACAAACAGCTCAATTGCTTCGTCAATTATGTCGGCTTCGAAGTTTATATATATGTCCGCCACATATGTGTCTTTGTCAATACGAACCAGAACGGTGTTGCCCGCTTCCATCGAAATCCGACGATAAACTTCACCCGTTAGTTTTTTCTCGTAAGTCAGCAGATCGTCAAGCGAGCATTTGTCTATGGTTCGGCAGTATTTCTTCATTATGGTCAACGCATCAAAGACATCTCCTTTGCGCGCGACAATTTTGCCTTTTTTATTGAATTTGTCCGACAGGCAGATGCGGTAAACTGCATTATGAACCGCCGCGATAGAAAGTTCGTAGTTACGTTCCTCTATTTCACTGAAGGGCAAATCTGCAATAGAGGCATAGCCGCGAGTGTTGCATTCACGCACAACGGCTTCGCGGATTACTTGCCGCTCTTCATCGATGATTTCAATTCGGCTGACGTGTGAGAAGGTCTCCACGTTGCTCCGAATGAAATCGCCGTTTCGACCAAGAGCGTACTTAATCCTTTCAAGGGGTATGAATCGCAACCGCCCGGCAAGTTGGCCGTAGGTCAGCAATACATCGTTATAACCCCACACGCGTAGGATTTCGCCCTCCAGAGCGGCAAAGACAGAAGCATCAGTGTAGCCGAAATAGGTCTGCGTGAACAGCAACTTCGGGAACAGCCTATGGAGAATGTCGATGAGCATGTTCTCGGTGACCACACTTGCTTCGAACAGCCAGTTCTCGTTTTTGGCGTAGAACTCGGCAAAAAATATGACTTGTGCGCCGTCGGCGAAGTAATCCTCCGCCAGTTCCTTGATTCGTTCTTTTGCCTGTGCGGACACGGCATAGACTTTTCCGTCAAAGGTTGTTCCGCAAGCCGCGATATAGCTTTTCAGTTCCTCATCGGCCAGCATAATGTCCTCGCAAAAATCCTCTGCGGCAAACGAGCGGAAACGCGTCATCTCAATCGGGGAATTCAGCCTGTAGCCGTTAGTAAAGTGTGATGAAAGCACGGCTGTCAGTTGCTCGACTACCGCCGTGTCAAGCATAGGTTTTGGCGGTGTGGCGGGGAGAACATTAGGGCATGTATACGTTTGCACCGACTGCGTGGGTTTGCCGTATTTAGGCTCATAGGTGATAATGACATCATCCAAGTCCACACCACAGTGTAGGCACAGATTCCTGATAATTGTGACGATGGTCTGCGGGTTGTAGTTGGTGTAAATCCACTTACCATTTGAGAGCAGAGAGCAAGTCCCAGAGTCGACTTTAGTCGGCAAAAAGAATATCTTGTTGCCATACAAAGGCTTACGGTCAAGCGACTCAAGGTTCGGGTTGACTTCAGCGAAAAACTGCTCTGTTATGGCTACAAGTAACTGCGACCATTTCTGCTTGCTCGGAACGACGGCTTGCCCATTGATGGTGCAAGTCAGCAGTTGTGTTTTGGCGCAGAGTTCTGGACAAGTAAAGTCGATGCGCTGTGCCGAATTCATGATACCTTTCGGCTCTTCATAGACGGGCTGGGCTTCTTCCGCTTCAGACTTTTGCCCGCTTACCGTTTCTGAAGATTTATACCGCCAAGCATCTCTGTAATCGCTACTTCGCCCACCTTTGAAAGTAAAAGAAAAACCAGAGTCCCTGAGCTTCAGAATTGTGGGCAAGAGTTCTCTACCGCCAATCACCCATAATGCGCCATCTGAACCCCGCTTATCTACATACTCCAAGTTGTGACGTTCAATTAACTGAACAACATCTGGCTTTTCCATGTTGAGTTCATCCAATAAATGTTACAGATATCTCAGTTCCGTGTTTTTTGTAATTTTCATTTTTGACAAATTTTTTTGTGTCTTCTCTAAATTCATTCGCCACTCGACCAGCAAAGTTACTCAACTTTCCTATGCTTTTTGCTATTTTCAACGGTCTTATTGATCTTTTTTTCCGTTTTTTCGGCTTTTTCACGCTGCCTTCAACAGATTAAAAGCAGATCGCCTTGAATCGAAAACTCGGCAGCCACTTTTTAACCTGATGTACGTCGCGCGGCCTGCTTTGAAGCGTCTTTTTAGCGTCCCGAACGCCCTGTTCCACTTTGAAACGCACCCTCGAAATCAGCTTGTTGCGAACCTTCTGACGTTTCGTCAGCGACTTGTTTCGCACCGCTTTGCTCAAAATTACATCCTTTATCCACGCGATTTCAGGCTCTCGCGATTCTTCTTCGATGCGTAACCCTTGTCCGCGTAAACCCGTTTAGGCTACGTGTTTCCCAGCGCATTCTCAAGATTTTTCATCTCACTATCGGTCGTCACAAAGACTTTGTACTCGAAATGATAGCGTTTCCCCTTCTTCAGCCACCTCGCGTCTGGATCCTTTGAATACTCTATTTCGTTTTCGGGCGGGGATCGACTGCATCCTCTTCGCGATCATTAGTCATTTATTTTACTACCTTATTCGGGAGTGCCGCCGACTCAATTATCGTCGCGTCACCCAATAAAAATGACCACCAATTTTATTACTAATGTAGCATATATATTATACATTTACAAATATTTTATGCGTGAAAAACGACATACTTAGTTTTTTTTGACAATGCTCCTAAACACAGTATAATTCAAGAGACCGTGCAGGAGTCTTGGACTGTGCAGAGGTCTTAACTCTTTGATTACTTAGGAAAAAGAGAAACCCGCCTGAGCACATATACTACCGCAGAGACGGATTTTTATGGTCAAATTGGTGCTGGGAACACCGCCTTCCATAAATCCAGTCTCCCCAGCGCCAACACATCAAAAGTTCTTTATTTTACAATGCCTTAAGATCTCCCAGTTTCCGTTTTCCGCGTACCTACGCGGAAAATGTTTTTCTCCACATTTTCCCCAAACAGAGAATAGACGTGGGTTCGATTCCCGCTGTCATATCAAATCGGCAATTTCTTTGGCATAAATAAGTTTTTCAGCTTTATTCTATATCAGTATGGTTGCGTCTTGAATGTTCATAGCTCAGCTCTCCATTCATGATCACACCATACTGAGTTCTAGCTTATGTTTAATCTTTTCCCAGCCTGGGATGACGGAATCAAGGAGCTTATAAAACTCTGGGCTATGATCATAATATTTCAAATGACACAGCTCATGCGTAACAACATAGTCAATACATTCTTTAGGTGCTCTGATCAGGTCTGCATTGAGGGTTACTATGCCTTTGCCTGAAAGACTGCCCCACCTTTTTTGCATTCGCTTAATAGATAGTTTAGGCTTGCCAATGCCAAGACCATTGAATTTCTGCCAAACTTTATATAGGCCACCTCGAAAAACTACCATTTCCCAACCAGAAAACAGCGTTGAGTCTCTGATTGCAACAACATGGGCAAATCATCAGTGGTTTATCTTCTTGTAGAAGCTTCAATTGAAGCCGTTTTTGGGGCGTAAGCCTGTATTTCCCATTTTTAAGAGACAACTTGGCTGTAAAGTGGTGCAACCGCTGCTTTTTTCAGGTAACACATACGACGCATATTGTAGGTAGCCACCTTCCAATTCAGATGCAATGTCGCTCGCCTAAGTCCAATACTGCGTATAAGCTTGCCGCCCATTTGCATCAATGAGGCAAATGGGTGTTCAACCCTGACGCGGGTTTTAGATATCCGTTTGTTGCGTTGAATCTGACATGCTGAAATATTCTTACTCTTCTTGGCTTTCCGTTGAATCTGAGGCCGCCAGCCTGATTCTTTCAACTGTTTTTCCCGTTTGCTATCCGTATAGCCTCTGTCGGCATAGATCTCCCTGCTGGTATTAGATTCATCTAAAACATCTTTTAAATGGAGTGTATCATGAGCACTGGCCGTACTGATTTTTATCTTCCGAATTATCTTGTAACGATTATCCGTACTAACAGACAACTTGAAGCCAAAGAACGACTTGCCATGCTTCTTTGTCCATGTGGCATCCACATCCTTTTGCCGTCGTTTTTCTGGTGACCAGTCTGACGGAATCGCCTGTTCTTTAATCTGCGCTTTCTCATCGCTACTGACATGTTGAATCGGTACAGGAACAATACTGGCATCAATCATCTGTCCGCCTCGGGCAACATAACCATGTTTAACAAGCTGCTGATTTACCGCTTCAAATATACAGTTGCCAACGTCAGCTTTTGTCAGACGCTCTTTGAATGTCCATATCGTAGTACGGTCTAGAATCTGACTACTCTGACGCAGACCGACAAAACGCTGAAAGCTTAAACGATCAAGAAGCTGATACTCCATCTGTTCATCACTCAAATTGAACATCTGCTGTACAATTAGAACACGAACCATCAATTCACTTGCAAGTGCTGTAAAGTCGATATACTTATCTAATACCTGCAGTACATCTCTAAGCTTATTCAGCTTTGCCTCTCTTTCTTCTGCTGCAAATAGGCTTAACTTGATCATTATAGTTTCTCCTCTCTAATTAGTTGATAGCTTATTTATACCATAAATTGTAAGGTTTTTCGAGGTGGCCTATTGATTAACGATTTCCGGTTTTACCCGCCATTCGCCGGTGAGCATCTTCTGCATCAGACCGCGTTTCTGGGTTTTGCATTTTTCTGCGAGCTGTTTCAGCAGGTCGATTTCCTGTCGGGCTGTGGATAATGTCTCATCAATCTGCTGCTGTTCAGGAAAAGGGGGCAAAGCAACTATAAATTTTTCAACATCCTTCTTTTGGATATTTGGGAGACCAGAGCCAACCCTTAATTTCATGAGCTTTGGCTCATGCCTCTTTAGATAGAAGTAAAGGTAGCGTTTGCATACATTCTTCTTAAGGTTCAGAAGAGCATAGCAGTGTCCGCCTGACCAAAAACGTTCTGTATTGTAGTTCACATATCCACATGAATTACCACCTTCACTAATCGTTATTGTCTCGGCTTCTGTATTCCAATCGTCTGTTCTTCCAGATGGTTCAATGCCACCATTTAGGGCATAATAAGCTCCATCATCTTTCATATTCGCTACATTCAACTGCTTCCCCTTTGGAATCGCACAGATTTTTCCAAACCTGACCGTTTCCCAAGACGGGCAGACGCCCTCACATCCGTGTCTATATGTGTCCATCCGTGCCCCCTCCTAACTGCTTCACCGTCCAATTCTCCACCAGTAATTTCATCTGTGAAATAGCAACCTGATTAAGTTTTTGAAGCCGTTCCGATTGTTTCAGTCCTTCCTGAATAAAATGGGCATTGAGATTTTCCATATTCGCCAGACAGACCAGTTGCGAGACATTGGCAAAATCCCTAATATTTCCTTTTTCGTCCAGGTTTTCATCGCGCCACTGTTTAGCGGTTTTTCCGAACAGTGCCATATTGAAAATATCCGCTTCAGAGGCATAAACCAGATTCACCTGTTGCTTGCTCAGTTGCGGCGGAATGAGATGCTCTTTGATGACATCGGTATGAATGCGATAATTGATTTTGGTGAGGTTACGGCGGATATCCATGAAGCAAACTCAAAGGCAATATCTTTGTGGGCATAAGTGCCGCCATACCTCCCCGACTTGGAAACGATACCAATTGCATTGGTAAGGGTATGCCATTTGGTCGGAGTCATAACAAAGGCATTGCTACCAGCTTCATTTTTAACCGCCTCGAATTCGACACGGTTAAAATCAGGATTGTTCAAATGTTCCCATATTCCAAGAAACTCCATGGTAAAACGGGTGCGCATCCAGTTTTGAATAATAAATCTTGGGTCATCAGGATTTTTGTGTTTGGCAATGTCAGTCAGAGAAATATAATCCTCATTTCGAATTTTCAGCACTCGCACAGAGTCTTTTAAAACCGTGATTTCTGTATTTTTACTCATATATTTATTCCTTAATTTCCAAAGTGGTCGAATTCAACCATTTTCACCACCTGGGAAAAATGGTCATCGGCAGCAAGTTATAAGTTTTGGCGCTTCCGGCTATATGGTGGCAACCGGACTAAGATCCAACCCTCCGAGGTGAAAAAGTATGGCTGTTTTGAATCGTTCCCTGTTTCTAAACCCGCAAGCAGTTTTCTTGATTTTCTGTATCATATTGTTTTTAGCTTCCAGCATACAGTTATTTGCTTTCATTCTGATCGCGTTTAAAATACCATAAAAATAACGCCTGAGCATCTTTCCAACACGCATCATTGGCTTAAGCCGACAATGACTTATCCAGTTAAGAAGACGCTTTTATTGTTTCTCTGCAACGCCCATATACGAGTAATTCCACAGCATCGCAGCAGCTTCTTTAATTCTCCATGCTCGGGCTGTCTTAAGGTTCAGTCGGTTAAGAACCATAAATTCTTTCCGTTTTGTCACGCGATTATCTATTCTTTCAGAGTTCTTAAGCCATTGATATTTTGTACGGATAAGGGGATTATTTCCCAGGGATGAATTAAAAGTACTATATTCTTCAGCTCGTACCTTATCCAGTGCCTTGCTAAAATGTTGAGCAACATGAAACCGGTCAAAGGCAATTAGTTTGTCGGCATTTTCAAAATTAGCTTTTACAGCGTTGATAAATGGGTCCCACATATCCATCGAAATGCTTTTAAGCGAAGAAAAATCACTTTTATTTTGGGCTTTGAACCAGCCCTTCAGTGTTTCAGCCTTTCTATCATCCAGAATATCAATGATTGTATCATTTTCTTTGTCGAGTATGACAGTTACATATTCATGCCTTTTCTGAAATGATGTCTCATCAATTCCTATGTTAGTAGGCTCTGTCTTCTTCCTGCGTTTTAAACCTCTTTTGACTGCATGTCTCATGATCCCATCCACTTCATCCCAACTAATACCGAGGTTTTCCGCTACCCTCGATATTGGATCTTCTTTGAGCCAGAGTATCACGGTTTCCTCAAACTCAACGGTAAACCGAGAGTTCTTTTCCGCCCAGCTCACAGAAACTTGTTTTATTCCATGTTCTGCACATTTAAAACGAGGAATTAACGCTTCTATTAAAGTCTTATGATTACATGAATCAAGATGGCGCCATTTCCTGTGCCAGTGATCGTGCAGTTTGCAAGGCTTTCCGCACTCAGGACAGATTAGCGGTTCATTCTTCTTAAACTGAACAGTAGCTGTTACAATGCGTTTTGTACTATCTCGTTTGAGGGATGTGACCTCCCATGGAGTTTCAGCCCAAAAGGTGATTATAAAATTCTTCCAATGTTTCTTTCATATTTTTAGTATAGCATATTTATGAGGTTGCCATCATATAGCCGGAAACGCCTAAGTTTTAATTCATCATTCATAACTCATCCCTCAGCACTCCTGTCGATCTGTTTCAGCTTCTCCTCCATTTTCACTCGCACCTCTGTCAGCTCTTTTTCCAGATCATCAATCTCCTTTTGAACCTCATCAATATCAATGGGCTCTTCTTCCTCAAAGGTGTCCACATAGCGGGGAATGTTGATGTTGAAGTCGTTTTCTTTGATCTCATCAAACTCTGCCACATGGGCGTATTTTTCCACCTCTTTGCGCTCTTTGTAGGTGGTCATAATCTTTTCAAGGTGCTCATCAGAAAGGGTGTTCTGGTTTTTCCTGGAAACAAATTCTCGGCTGGCATTGACAAATAAAACATCTTTGCAATCTTCTTTTGGGCCGCCTTTTTCCCGTGAGCGATCAAAGACCAGAATAGTAACCGGAATATTGGTGGTGGGGAAGAGATTGCCCGGCAAGTCGATCACCGCATCCAACAGGTTTTCCTTAATCATTTTTCGGCGGATACGACCTTCGGCTGCACCTCGAAACAACACACCATGGGGCACAACAACGGCAACCCGCCCTTCTTTTTCAAGGGCGGTTTCCACCATATGGCTGATAAATGCCCAATCGCCTTTGCTTTTGGGCGGTACCCCACGTCAGAAGCGGTTGTATTGATCGCTTTCAGCATTCTCAGCACCCCACTTATCCAGGGAAAATGGCGGATTGGCTACCACATAGTTGAACTTCATCAGGCGGTCATTTTCAACCAGCAGCGGACTGTTCAGAGTGTCGCACCATTCAATTCGGGCACAGTGCCCAGGTGCTGTCATTGGATTCCTGTCCAAAAAGAGCAAAATTACGGTTGCCCACTTCTTTTGCTGCCTGAATCAAAAGCCCACCGGAACCCCAAGCCGGGTCGCAGATGCGGTCGCCCGGTCTGGGGCCGGCCAGCCTGGCAACACCGATCCTTAATGTTCGGAACCAATTTATTCAGAGAATATGCCTTATCTGAAATTCCTGTCATCTTGAGCTTCCATAACTGTCTAATCCTTCGCACTCTTTCTTTTTGAGGCTCTGGTGTTATCTGAACTTTTTTTCGGCTTTTTCACTGAAGCGGTCTTCTGAGCGGCGGCTTCACTTACTTTTTCAAGAAGAGCGGAGGCCCATTCAGCGGGAGAAGTCTGCGGACATTTCGGTTCTTCACCCTCGCAGGCAATCTTGGTGGTCTTGAGATTCTTCATATGGCCTCGGAGTGTTCGGCATTGACGTGTATTTATTAATGTTCATGATTGCTCTCCCCTTTCCTTAACCACGGCTGCGGAACATCCGGATTATGAAACCTGAGCGTGCTGGGGCGTGGTGTATCCTGGCCGTGGATTATCTCTATGTACTGTTCCGTTACGGCTCCGATTTTCTGATCATCACCAACAAAGCAGATCAGACCGTAGTCCTGGCCGCAGGGGAATTTAAAGCGTCCCTGGTTCTGATAAAGCCTGGCTTCAGACCATTTCTTGGACATGGCTTCCTCCTTAATGGCGCTGACCTGTTGAATGCAATTCCATGCTTCGTTTTCAGGATAAGTTCAGTTGTTCTTGGGAGGTTCCGAAGGTTTCTCCGGTTCTTTGGGAATAAGACGAGGCGCTTGATAATCCTGCGGGCTAAACTGGCGGGATGTCTGTTGCAGAGACTCTTTGCCGAATTTCTGAATGGCGTATTCCTGAAGCGGATTGAATCTGATTTTCAGGCTTTCCCGCGTTGTTTCTGGAAGTTTCCCTGCTTTGAATGCTGATTAAGCTGCCAGCATGCGGGAACGAAGTCATGCAAAATACTCCGGCTCGAGACGGCGATAGATTTTGCTGTTGTATTCAACATCGCAGGCTGAAGTGACTGCCCACTCGAACCAGGCGGTTTAAAGATCTGTGGATACAAAAAGATCGGGCTCCGGTGCGTTACCATTGTTTTCAGCAGGCGGAGGAACTTGTTCGGAAGGCTCACACTCTGGGGAATCGAGATGCGTGAGCATGGTTTGTAAAAGGCTCATGATTTACATCCGGAAGTTCGGGTTTATTTTTCTTCCCATTACTTACCGGAGCCAGGCCATGGGTGTCGGATGATAGAAAGTGTAGAAAGGTATAAATATTACTCACGCATAGCCCGTTTTTTTCACTATGGCCTTCAACTGGAAAAAAGAAAAAATGAACAGTAAGGGGGAGTAACCTCTGAAACCTTTCTACATCGGCGGTCTTTGTAATAACTTTTGCAACAAAATACCTATTTCTAATCCTTTTTACAGCATGATAACTGTTTTTACAGGCAACTCCGCGATTGTAAGTTTCATGTCAAGCTGATTAATTGTTTTTGCTTAGATATAGCTGAATATAATAGTTTTTGTTGACAAACCCAGCTTTTGTAACTATATTTACAGTGAGATAATAATTTTGTGAGGTTTGCCCATGGAAATAAACGTTTTTGATTTTCGACCAGCAGGTTATACATACTTGCTGGAAAAGTTTGCGCTTGCAGGTATGCCTAATTGGCACAGGTCATCGGTTTCCACCACAGGCACTCATTTTTCAAAGATTCAGAATGGCTTTGTTGATGAGGTTTTCAGAACTCAATACTGGCCCGGAGAAAAAGTAGGCGACCATCTTGAGTTTGCGCTGAAATATGACGGGGTCAACCTGGGCTTGCTGGCTCAAATCTTCAAGCACATTTCTCAGGAAGAGCTCACCGAGTACATCAAATCCAAGCCAACCGGAAAGTACGCTCGAAGAATCTGGTTTTTCTATGAGTTCCTGACAGGCAAACAGCTTTCCATCGATAACATTTCTTCCGGTAACTATGTCGATGCACTGGATGTAAAAGAATATTATACTGTCCAGAACGGGGATAAATCCCCGCGCCACCGTATCGTCAACAACCTTCTTGGTCCCCAAAACTTCTGTCCGGTCATCAGGCGAACAGAAAAACTTTCCAGACTGGATTCTGCCAATCTGCGAAAAAGATGCGAGGATATTGTTACCGCGTATCCCTCGGAGTTGCTTCGCCGGGCGCTTAGCTACCTCTATAACAAAGAGACAAAGTCGTCCTTTGAAATTGAGCATATAAAGCCCAATGCTTCCAGAACGGAGAAGTTCATTACCTCTTTGGAACTTGCCGAAAAAGAGGACTTCTGTGAGAAGGAAAGGTTAATAGAGCTTCAGAACCGGATTGTCGACCCACGATTCAAAGACAGTGATTATCGGGAAAACCAGAATTACGTCGGCCAAACAGTTGCCTATCAGAAAGAGATTATACATTTTATCTGTCCAAAGCCTGATGACCTGCCAGGCCTGATGGCGGGTCTTATCGAATCCCATAAGCGGATGAAAGAGGAAAATGTTTCACCGGTCATCCATGCAGCGGCGATTGCTTACGGCTTTGTATTCCTGCACCCCTTTGAAGATGGAAACGGACGAATTCATCGGTTTTTGATACACAACATCCTTTCGCTGCAGGAAATGGTTCCGCGTGGGCTTATGTTCCCGGTTTCAGCAGTCATGCTCAAAAATCCAGCAGATTACGATGCATCGTTGGAGGCTTTTTCACGCCCTTTACTGAGGCTCATCGATTATCAGCTTGATGAAATGGGGCAAATGACCGTCGAGAATGATACCGCGTACTGGTATCAGTATATGGACATGACAGCTCAGGCTGAGGCTTTGTACGAGTTTGTAACCAAAACCATCGAAGAAGAACTTGTGAAAGAGCTCAGCTTTCTTGCCAACTATGACAATACCAAAAAGGCGATACAGGATATCATCGACATGCCTGACCGACTGATTGATTTGTTCATCCAGCTGTGCCTGCAGAACAACGGAAGCCTTTCAGCCAGAAAAAGAGCTTCTCATTTTGATTTCCTTACCGACGAAGAACTCGCGGCTATGGAGCAAGCTGTTAAAGACGGTTATCACAAGGCAGAATGATCTAGCTTAAGCTTAACTGATTAGATTGGAATTGGGAGGCATCAGCCATCCTCCCTGCGGTTTATCAAAGTATTATTCATAAGAATCTTTGGAACGCCGCCTAATCGTCCCTGAAGATAACTTTTACGGATATCCTTATCATAACGAACATCCTTATATTCGCTGAATGACATGAATTCGGAACTGCCCTTGCGGTTTCTTTCCGCAACCCACATTTCATCACGCCTGAACAGACCTTGATCCATTAGAAGAACATCATGCGTCGTAATTAACAATTGAGCCCGGCTTTTGGTGCTGCAATTAGCCAAATAGTCCGTAAGCAATTGCTTAGTCAACATGGTGTGGAGGCTGCGATCCACTTCATCGATGACATACACTTTTTTTGAGCCGGCAGATGAAACGTCAAGAAAGGCCGGCAATAGATCTATAATCCTTTGCGAGCCATCGGATTCTTGGCGTATGTCAAATTTTACCTCTGTCCCATCGGACATATGGTGAAATGTGACCAGCTTCTTGGTAATCAGATCGCCGTCTTTTCTTGTAATAATAAACCGCTCGTTTGTTGGTGAGGAAAGGAAGTGAACGGTCATGCCTTCCTTTATATCCTCCTGAAGCTTGTTTTTAACGACATCCGGAAGAAGAATATTGTCAAATGGAATTTCCTGTCCGCCTAAATGAGTAATTCCGGTGTCAAGCTGAGGTAACATCTCATTCATGATGCTGTACAGAGGGTGTCCTTTATCAAAAAAACGTTCAAAAGGCTCGAATCTTGAGTCAGGAGCAATCAGTTCCAGATTATCCTTGAACCAATTATATACCGGTCTGAATTTATCGATTTTCTGAGATACCGAATTGGTCAGAAACGTTTTACCTGAACCGCATTTGCCGGCTATCAACACAAGCTGGTAATAGAGTTCTCTCGCTACTTTGAGCAAGCGCGTCACTTTATGTTCAACTAGCTCTGCCATAATTTGCTCCTAACCGTAACTCAACTACCTGTCCGGTCTTTCGTATGCAATATTGTCCGCCGCTCCTCCAACCTCAACCCATACATCCGTCTGATTCCTTTTAAGCTTTCATACTACTCGAAAGTGACAATACCATCCTCTTTAAACTATAGAAACAGCCAAGGAAAGCTATAAATACAGGCCTCTCATTAAGCTATTTCATCATATACTAAAGGAAAGTCTTAAGTCAAATACTATAAGCTGAAATTGCTTTATTTAGACAGGGTTACAGTAGTCGAAGGTAGTCAGTTGTTCGTGATGTCCAAGGCCAAACTGACAGAATCCGGTACACAGAGCTGACCGCAACCGTACTCTCTGATATATGGTAACGTCCATCCCATAAAGATCTATTATCAGTTGGTTATGAAATAAGGAGCGTAATATCTAAAATCTTTCTATACTGGCGACTCTTGTAACTAATTTACCAGCTTGAAGCATAATTATAATCATTTTACAAGGATGCCTTGTGGAAATAGATGTTTTAAAATCTCGTCTTGCCGGATATATCTATCTGCTTGAAAACTTCGGGCTAACAGGGATGCCCCACTGGCGTACTTCATTTGTGTCGTCTTCCGGAGTTCGTAAATCTAAAGTTCAAAACGGTACAACCCGCGATATCTATCCGATTAAGTACTGGCCCGGAAAAAAAAGTAGGCGACCATCTTGAGTTTGCGCTGAAATATGACGGCGTCGACCTATGATTGTTGGCTCGCATCTTTGAGCATGTCGCTAAAGAAGAACTCACCGAATACATCCAATACAAGCCAACAAGAAAGTATGCTCTAAGAATATGGTTTTTCTATGAGTTCCTGACCGGCAAGCATCTTCCCATGAATGACATCACTTCGGCAACTATGTTGATGCACCAGATACAAGGGAATATTACACCGCCACCAGCGGGGGAAAATCCCGGCGGCATCGTATATTCAACAACATCCTCGGTCCCCAATCCTTCTGCCCGATTATCAGAAGAACAGAGAAATTCTCCAAATTGGATTCCACTGATCTGCGTAAAAGATGTAAGGATATTGTTACCGCGTACCCACCGGAACTTCTTCGCCGGGCACTGAGCTACCTCTATAACAAAGAGACAAAGTCTTCCTTTGAAATTGAGCACATAAAGCCCATTGCATCCTTGGAACTTGCCGAAAAAGAGGACTTCTGTGAGAAGGAACGGCTGATAGAGCTTCAAAACCGAATTGTAGATCCGCGGTTCAAGAACGGCAATTATTACAACAGCCAGAATTATGCGGGGCAAACAGCCTCATACCGAAATGAGATTATACATTTCATCTGTCCAAAACCTGATGACATTCCCTGTCTGATGTCGGGTCGACTGAATCCCGCAAACGGATGAAAAAGGGAAACGTTTCACCGATCATTCATGTAGCAGCAATTGCTTACGGTCAAGAACCACGTTTACAAAAAACAGCGGGGAAGCTTTTTTTAGGTATATTTCTGCGAATTGATTTTGATTCAGCGGACATTGATCCTTGAATTTCATGCTTGCAAACCACGTACATTATTTCCTTGCAAATAAAGTTATAATGTTATATAGATAAGAAATTGTATTTTAGTATTCATGTTTATTATATGCGTCTTTTTTGTAGACTATGCGGACTATATTAATACTAATAATTATTACTTAAATAATTAAAATATATTTTAACAGCGCCCAGTCATGCTATGAATAAAATAGACGAGTTCAAAGTTACAAAACTAAAGGTAAACTTTACCCCTCTGACTAAGGTGAGTCTCCCACCGTTCAAGGGTACTGCCATAAGAGGCTCTTTTGATAAGACCATTAGGCAAATAGTCTGCGGGACGAACAAGCGTAAGTGCGATTCCTGTTCCAAAAACTCGAACTGCTCATATTATACAATTTTCACTGCCGCGCCTAATCCGAAATCTAAAATGATGAAACTATATGAAAGACCGCGCGCTCCTTATGCAATACGGCCGCGTTCTGACACTCTAAATGAGCTGACTTGCGATAATTTACTTGAATTTGGGCATGATGCTGACCGGTATTGCTCTTGAAAGCGCTAATGGTGGCAAGCCCCGGAGTTTACTACGCGGTGTGAAGATGGCAAAGTAGCTGAGCATAAGGTTCCTCACGCCGTTGTAGATCATTAAAAATGGTGAACCTGCAGAGACGCTTGGGTTTCATGTTTTAATTGAGAACCCGCTTCAGCGGTACTTTTTGCTGAGTAATATTCATATGGGGTTCGACCCGCAAAGAGAGTAAGGATATCAGATGACAGTCTGACTCCCAATACACTTAGTGCCTTATATTAGGTAGCGTCATTAATATCGGAGAAAGCACCGGCGCTAGGATGGAATGTACGGAATGTTCATGAAAGTGGGGTGAAGGAATGATATTTAATTGTAAAACTATAACACCGATGTTCATGTCCGGTGCGGATGGTAAAACACATAAGCCAAGACCGCCGTCAATCAAGGGGGTCATGCGCTTTTGGTGGCGAGCGGTGCAGGCGGAAGGGGAATTATGTGAGCTTAAGAAAAATGAGGCCGCTATCTTTGGTAGCAGTGATACGGGGCGGAGTAAGGTGGCGATAAGGGCTGTAGCAACATTAAGCCATCAAAACATTAAAGTGCTTACTCATAGAGATGACGAAATATATGGTAAAACAGACAGTAAAGGAAAGATTAAGAAGAGTGTTAATGATGAAGGATTTCACATTGGGCAAAAATTAGAAATCCGGTTGAATTTAACAAATGAAGTTAAACTAACTAACGGGATTAACTTTGACGATAAAATGCTTGGGTGGTTGTTCAAGTTGACTATTTTATTGGGCGGGTTAGGGGGGAGAAGTAGAAGGGGTTATGGTAGCATTATGATTGTTGAACAAGCATTTATCAGTATTAATAAAGTTATTGTTAATATTGATAAATTATTAAACAATCTAAAACCTGGATATTATAAAAATGAACGCAGTGCAATAAAAATAACCAAAGAGCCTGAGCAAAAAGAATACCCTTATATCGAAAAAGTTGAAATCGGAGCGCAGTATAATTCCTATGATGAGTTATTAAAACAAATAAAAAAAGCAAGCTCAGATTATAATGATGATGCGCTTGGATACGCCCGTAATGAAAAACGGCTCGCGTCTCCAATATATGTGTCGGTAGTTGAAATAAGCAATAAATATCATCCGGTAGTTACAACATTGCATAATAATGCGAATAATAAAAACGTTGCGTCATTTAAAAAATGTATTTTGGAGAGAAAATGTGAATAAATTACTATTTATATTTACCATATCCCCCGTGCAATCATTCATAGCGCAGGCAAGAAAGACGGCCGATTTGTACGGTGGGAGCAAGCTACTGTCAGAGCTGGTTAAGAAAGTAATAAACGAGTTATTCGAGAATGAAGCTGTTGGTAATGAACTGATATTCCCTTCAAAAGACGCTCCTGACAAACCGAATAAATTTATCGGGGTAATTACTAATAAGCCAAAAGAGATCGAAAATAAAATTGAAAAACTAATTAAAGATAAACTAAATTTTTATTTTTCTGAAGCTTTAAAAAATTATAGGAATACTTCTGATGGCATTAGTGATGAAAAAAAACAAAAGTGCATAAATCAATTGGAGAGTTTATTTAAAATCTCATGGGCAGCATTACCGTATGATCATAATGATCCTATCAATTATCCAAAACAATTTAAGAAAATAGAATCACTATTAGGCGCAGTTAAGAGCGTTCGAGTTTTCGAGCAGTATCCGGAGACTGACGCTAAGTGCAGTCTCTGCGGTGAGCGGGATATTGTATTTGGGCGTGGCAATGGAGCATTGAAAAAACAAACGGCGGAGTTTAAAGTTCCTGATAGCCGCAAAAGGATTGAAGAAAATGAATTTTTGTGCGCTGTATGTTTTACAAAGAGGTTTTATAATGAAAGTAATAAAAGCTTTCCATCTACGGCTAAAATAGCACTAGAATATACATTACAAAAGCTTGATGGATGTAAAATTAATGCATACAAGAATCTTTTTAATAGTAATTTTGATGAGCAACTGTTTTATTATGAAAATTTAACAGAAAAATACTTTAAAAAACATGGTTTGAACAATCTTTCTGACATTAGGAAAGAAAATCTTAATATTCGCGAATTAGCAAGGAATGAAAATTTAAAATTCAACAAATATTATGCTCTTATCATGCTCGATATCGATGATATGGGGAAGTGCCTTTCAGGAAAGTGGCTAAAAAATGACGCTGGTTTACTGGATTTTCATAAATACTTAGCCGGATGCCTTAACAAGTTTGCCACAGAAGTACAAAAAATATTTGAAAACGAATCTATAGGAAAGCTCATCTACGCTGGTGGTGATGATGTAATGGCTTTTGTCAATATCAACGAGCTGTTTTGCGTGATCAAGGAATTGCGAAAAGAGTTTGAAAAAGAGTTTGAAAAAACTATAACCGAAAAAAAAATTACCTTTTCTGCCGGTATCGTTATCGCTCATTATAAATCACCGTTGTCAGATGTGATAAGTTGGGCGCGCAAGATGGAGAAAGAAGCAAAGGATGTTGCCTCAAAAAACACCTTCGGGCTCGGGCTTATGACGCATTCTGGTAACTTGTTCAAAACAGTCGGGAAGTGGCAAAACTTTGATTTGATAGAAAAACTAGTGAGTTTGTCGGAAGATTTCAGTGATAAATATGTTTTCGCTTTCAAGCAGGAGATGACCCCGCTATTTGATGGAAGCAAGTGGTCATACGATGAATTGAATGACGCTGAGGATATGGCTTTGACAGAGCTTGAGAGGCTTATTGTACGCGCAAAGCAAAATCTAAAAAAAGAAGACGCCATAAAAAAACTTGAAGAATACAATTTGCATAAAGAGCTATCACATTTTTTCTATTTCAATTTGCATGAACCGCACGTTAATAAATATTATTTTGACATTGACAACTTTTCTTCTCTTCTTGAGGCGGCCAGATTTTTTTCAAAGAATATATGTAAAAAGAAATTACTTGAAATTTACAAAAACAAAAAAACAGGAAGTGAAGCAGATGACAGTACTGAAACTGAAACCTCTTGATACATTATTCTTCGGCGACGGCAAACCTTTCCGCATGGGGGTGGATACAGTCGCGAATGGAATATTCCCTCCTCTGCCGTCCACTATTTTCGGAGCAATCAGATCCTGTTATATATTTCAACAGGAAAACGGGCTTGAAAGTTTTCTTAAGGGTGATATGGAAACTAAAATAGGTAGAGCAGTAGAGGACGATTACTCCGGCAGTTTTAAAATAAGATCGTTAGCATTAAATCGCTCATACTGCCGATATTACCCCATGCCGCTGGATATAGGTATTTCCTCAACCGATAAGAGTCACGGTAGAATGCTTGCTCCGCTTGAGGCTGTAGATAATGCTGAATATTCCCTTACCAAAAATGCGAGCAGTATAAAACACTTAATCGGCACTGAAGATAATGACTTGAAAAAAGCAGATGCAGGCGATTACTTCATGTCAGAAACAATGCTTGAATACTATTTTCATGGAATACATAAAATTTATGATTTACGAAATGTTAATTTTTTTGTCGCTTTAGAGCCGAAGGTTGGAATCGCCAGGGAACACGACCACACTGCAAAAGAGGGGGCTTTATATCGAGCAAACATGAACAGGTTCAAAGAGGATACTTCGATAAGCGTCGAGCTTGACGGAATAAGCAATTTTGAGGAGCTGACTAAAATAATAAAAGTAGGATCGGAGGGGAAAGGCGCTATCGTTGAAGGAAGTGATGACGGCTTATGGGATAATGATAAGTTTAACTTATCTCAAATTGAAGATCTAATTACTGCCCGCAAATTGTTCAAAGTTATTTTTTTAACCCCCGCTATTTTTGATAGCGGCTGGCTGCCGACATTTAAAGGTGTTAAGATAAAACCTGTTGCCGCTTCTATTGGTAAACCTGTTTTGGCAGGTGGCTGGGACATGAATAAGAGGTGGCATAAGCCGATGTACAAAGCAATTCCGGCGGGATCTGTATTTTATTATGAATTAGGAGACGTATCTGTAGATGATTTAGCTAATATACACCTCAAAAACCATGGCAAAAGAAGCCATGAAGGTTTCGGATTTGCTTTTGTAGCAGCATGCAATTAAATTAATGGAGAAAATATGAGCAACGAAAATAGTTTGCCAACAATACAAGTAATCTGCTCAACACTAAACCAGATGGTGAATTACATTACCATTAAAAAGTTTAACGCAGAAGAAGTGTACAATGTAACGTTTGGGGAAACAGGGAACAAAAAAAAATGGATCAGTGAAAATGAGCATTGGGATAACAATCTTAAAAGCATTGTGGGTAAAGATAAAATAAAGGATATAATCATTAATAATGATAACTTAGAGTCAATTAATAATATGACAAAAGAAATACAAGATAAGCTAAAAGATATAAGCGGTCCAATACTATGGAACATAACCGGGGGTCAAAGGCACTTATTGTTAGCGATAAACAAAATCTTCTGCGAAAGAGAAGGTGATTACTTATGCTACATTGAGGGCAACTCAAATAGAATATTTGTTTTTAAAAGTGAAAAAGATAAGCCATCCCAAAAGGTGAGAGATGAGTTTAGCGCTGACCTAAAAGAAATAACTGTTGATTTAGCGTTACGACTTATGGGGTTTGAAGAACATTCAAATAATTTTGATTATAAAGTAAACTTTTCAAATGGAGATGGTGAGGTCAAAGCAAATAAATATAGCAAGAAATTAACGCCTCTTAATGAATTAATTCCTTCATTTGAACGTCTGGTCAATAATGATGATTTTAGAAAAAAGTGTTTAGCAGCGAATAAAAAGGGTTCTGAAAACTTTGATAATTTTAAGGACAATAATAATATTAATGATTATTTATTAAATGAACTAAAAGATGAGAAAACAGGCGCTTTCGGAAAGCCATTTGAATTTATGGTGGCGGCAAAAATAAAAGAGATTATCATTGACAAAAAATTACCTGTAAATGAAATGATAGTCTCACATAAAATAAGCTTTTCTGATAAAGAGATGGGGGGGGCAAATAATCGTCAAATCGATGAATTGGATATAGTTTTGGCCACATCTTCGGGTAAATTGATAATATTTGAGCTGAAAACCGGCTCTATGTCCAGTGATGTCGCCAAGAGCACAAAGTACTCAACTTACGCTGTCAGTGGCATTTATGGATTGCCGATACTGATAGTACCGCTAAAGGAAAATGAAATCAAAGAAATTGTAGGCAATGAAGATACGACTAAAGTTTTAAGAAGCACCATTAGTGCTGCAAAAAGGGCGACATTAAAAGTCTGGGGAATTGATAAGCTTGAAGAGTATTTAACAGATAAACTTAAAATATAAAATGAACAATAAAGGAGATACAAAATGTTTAAAACAGCTAAACCGTTTTTTTTGATAGCGCTCTCACCACTGCACGCCGGTAGCGGTAGTGAGCTTGGTGTAATCGACCAGCCTATCCAGCGCGAGCGGCACACAGGCTTTCCGAAAATAGAGGGTTCAAGCCTAAAAGGAGCAATAAGGGAAGTGTTCAATGAGTATCTGGATAAAACGGCCAAATCATTTGCAGATGATCGCGTTAAGAATCTCGCAACTAATTTAAAAGACATAAAGGAGCTTTCTTATGAAGATTTTAGCGAGGCTATCGATACCCTCTTTGGTCCTGATGAAAACAACGACCGCGCTGCATCACTCGCGATCACTGATGCGCGCCTGCTTTTATTCCCGGTAAAGTCGATGAAAGGGGTGTTTGCGTGGATCACATGCCGCGCAGTGTTGAAACGGTTCAGGGAGGATTTTAAAATATGTGAAAATTGCAAAATTGACTGGTTAAAGGGCTTACCAGCGGAAAATACTGTTGCAAACTTAGAATATTTGACCATAGAAGAAAGCATTATCCTTGAAGAGTATTTATTCAATGTTAAATGTAGTGAATATACAAAAACAATTGCTGCAAAACTTGAATCGTTAGGCATTTATGATATAAACAATCGCCTCGTCATCCTCACTGACGACGACTTCTCTGACATTGTCAACCTCTCGACTGAGGTGATTACCAGGAATAAGATAAACAATGAAACCGGTACGGCGCAGCCCGGCGCTCTCTTCACAGAAGAGTACCTCCCCACCGAGACCGTCATGTATTCTCTCGCGATGGCGAGTACGGCGTATCATAAAAAAGATCATGAATCAAAAGTATTTAAAAAAAATAAACAAGAGGAAGCGATCCTCGAATTCTTTACCACATTCCTGCCTACTGTTATCCAGGTCGGGGGCAACGCAACAATCGGTAAGGGGCTGGTAAAAACCGTATCATGGAAGGAGGTGAATAATGCCTGAAACAATAATTGGTAACATGGAACAAAAGCGTGCCAGTTTCGCTTATAAGTGTGCGAAAATGGCAACGCAAGAAAATATTATGCCTAAGTATTCTGCTTATGTAAAGAAGCTTCCGATGATGATAAAAACAAATGGACTCGGAGCGGCTTTAACGTTTGTCTTCGCCAAGAAAAATAATAAGAATAAAATAGATTCGCCGGAGAAACAAGCTTATAGAAAATTATATGAAGATATACAAAAATGGCTGACAGAAGAATCTCCTCTAATAAAAATTAAACTGAAGAAAGAAGAAGAACTGATTGACTCTATAGTTAAACAAGAATCACAAAAATACCGCATGCTAACCATCGAAACTTTAGCCTTTTTAAACTGGCTAAAACGTTTTTCTGAGGGAATGGTAAAGGAAGAGGGAGAATAATGACTAAAGATCAAAAAGAAGAAGATTTTTTAGATGATATAACCTTCAATAATACAAAGCTACCAATCGACACGAGAAAAAAGCTTAAGATAACTGATATAGATAATTTTGCTTTAAAACTCAATAAAGCCGCAAGGTTTGATAAAGGTAAATTTAAGCTTTATCAAAAAAAAAATAAAAATATTCCCGATATAAAATTAACGCCAGCCTTTAACGAAAAATCACTCAACGATATCGAAAACAACCATGCAAATATAGTAAAGTCTCTTAAGCTTAGTGGTTATAAGATTGAATGTCTAGAATTTACTCCAGATTGGCGCATGGTTATCGGTCTTGGCAACGAATCGGTATACGAGACGTCCATGACACTGCATCACATCTACGGCATTCCATACATTCCCGGCAGCGCGTTAAAGGGGGTAACGAGGAACTGGAGTATAACAAAGCATTTCTCGTTATCACCAAAGGAAATAGAAGAATGCAAAACCCCGGAAAATATTGGTAAACTACAAGAAAAGAAAGCTTTAGAGAATGAGGACTTTTGTACGATATTCGGTTGCACTAAAGATAGTTTCTTCAAAGAGGAGCGTAAGGGTGCCGTCATATTTTTTGATGCCTTCCCGGTGAACCTGCGTAACGATAAAATTAAACTTGACATCATGAACCCTCACTATCCAGAATATTACAGTGGTAAGGAAAAATGGCCAACCGACGATCAGAACCCAATACCAATATTTTTCCTCACGCTTGAAAATGTAAAGTTTGACATCTATATCGGCGTTAAAATAAAAGACGATAGAGAGATAGAGCCGGGAGGCAAGAAAGGGAATATTTTAGAAGTTACTAAAGAATGTGTTAAAAATGCTTTATTTGAACATGGTATCGGGGCAAAAACAGCGGTCGGGTATGGAGTAAGCAAAATTGAAGAAAATAACCCTTTCGGACTCTCTGAGGCGCTTACAGGCATCCATTCGGGCAATTAGTTGCAAACGATCAAAAGCTCCTGCTTACGGGTTTGCAGGGCAAAGGTAATTGGCTCTTTTTGTGGATCGCCGTTTTGAGCGATTAGATATCAGGCGTAGCGGGATGGCGTCAGATGCAGCCACTTGTTATGCGTTCTTCAATCTCTCAATTTCAGTTTTTATTTCTTCAATAATTTCTTTGTTTTTAATGACCTTTCTATCATCAATTCGAGTTGAGAAAATTACAAAAACTTTTCCGCCAAATTTTTCTTCAAACTCTTGAAAACTTACACTCATTCTTTCTGTGATTTTATAATTCCCAAAATTTGTATTTGCAGTAATTGGTTTTATTTGAATACCAAAGGCTTTGTCTCCAACTTTGCCGAGATAATCAATATCACCGGCGTGGTCTAATTCAGGGTCGCTCTCTTCAAATTCAATTTCAGGAAATATTTTTGCAAGTCCATCATTAATAACAGATTTCTCAAGTAAAAATCCATCATAAGTGCGAACAATCGTAACTTCATAGATATAATCCTTACAGTTTTGCAGTGTTAAGTCTTCAAATGCTGCTGTCCATTCCGGAATTACGACTTCAGTTATTTTCGCATATAATCTTTCTCCAAGTTCGTCTAATGTTTCTTTCGTTATTTTAACTCTATCTTTTTTCCTGATATAAGCTTTTTCAAAGTAGAATTCTTCCCATTCTTTAAGTGCTTTCGGTTGACATTCACGGATTAAAGCCATAACGGCGTCAACTTTGTTAGGCCTTGTAAGCTGGTAAGTGTTGCTTGTATAATTTAATACTTTTTCCTTTTTTCCAAAAAGTTTTGCATATTTGTTAAATTCTTTCTTTGCCATTATACCGTTTTCTTGTTTAAATACTTAATAAATGTTTCTTTATTCCTGTAATTAAATATAGTGTCAACATCTGTAAGACCGTTTTTTATCAAGTGTGCGTTGAGAAAAGTTTTATTTTTCAAATATAAATAAACCATTAAATGATTATTCTCATCATATTTTGTTTCATCATATTTTAGAAAAACTTTTTGTCCTTTTGTTTTGAGTTGTAAAAACGCCACAGCTTTCTCATTAACTTCCTTTTTTTCTTTAACTCCAATAAGTCGGACAACTAAATCGTTATTTAATTTGATTAATTCAGGGCTAATTATTTCTTTTATTGAATAATATTCTTCTCTTTTTGTTGAGCCGTTTTGGTCTATTTTCGATCCGAATTGAAGCTTTTTGGGGTCGGTCTTTTTGTCGAATTTATGAAAGTCTTTGAAAATATATGGTGATTTTTCAATCTCTTTTTCAAAATTAGTATTTATTTTTTCTTGTTTTATAACACTATAATCAGAATTAAAAATAATGTCTTGATTTATATTTAATTTATGCTTTATATGGGGTATAAAGTCAGAATTTATCTCATAACCAACAGAATTTCTATTCAGATTTTTTGCAGCAAGAGAAGTTGTTCCGCTGCCAAGAAACGGGTCAAGAACTGTATCTCCGACAAAAGAAAACATTTTAATAAGTCTTTTTGGCAATTCTTCGGGAAACATTGCTATATGTCCGTCTTGTTTTGTTCCACCAAAATTCCAATGACCTGTAAAATATTCTTTCCATTCTTCTTTGGTCATTTTTGATTGTTCTTTTAACTCTCTGTTTGGTTTTATTGGGGTTCCGAGTTTTTTGAACAATAGAATAAACTCATAATCAATAGATAAAATTCCATTTCTTGGCATTGGATAACTTCCCATTAATGAAGCTCCACCGGTAGTATTTGATGTTGTCTTTTTTTGCCAAATTATAGCTCCCATATAATCAAATCCGACAGCTTCACAAAATTTAATAATTTCTGTTCGAATAGGTATTACTTTATATCTTCCGTAATATACAGCTCGTGCAAATTGGTCTCCGATATTAACACACAATCGACAACCGTTATTTAAAACCCTGTAACTTTCTTTCCATGCAAGATTTAAGTTATTAATATATTCTTCGTAACTGTCATTATAGCCGATCTGATTTTCAGTTCCGTAATCCTTTAGTTGCCAATATGGCGGCGAGGTGATAATTAGATCAATAGATTTATCTTCAAGTTCAGTCATTTGCCGACTGTCACCATTAATAATTGTATGTCTCATCTTAATTCCTTATGCTTTATCTACGCATAACATTAGTTATTAAACTGAATACCATGATACCGGAATAATTCATTAAATCAAAAACATATTTATTTCAACAAAGCACATTTTTACAAAAAAAGGGAACAATTCTTTGATAGGAACGCTTCACGGCCTTCACTCATCACAATACTTTATTCATCAAGTCTGTGTTTCTGACAGTACCCCTTTTTTGACCAATAATATTAACGGGTTATAACCTGTTTTTCTGTAACCCGGAATTACTGACACTTTTAAGACCTCCCCTATGCACGTTTTATCAGAAGCTTATCATTTATTACGTATTCAAAGACACTATACTGCACTCTTGTGCCAAAATCAATGAGAGTTTTTGCTATCTTGTTTCTCTTCCTGTCATTAGATGTATCATAAGATATTATACAAAACATAATTATCTATCTGAGTTCAGTTGCGTAGATTTGCATCTGAATATTTTCTTATTGTTGTATTTTGCCCCGATTCATTATGTCTGAATTCACGGTTCATATGTTTTTCATATTCAGCGAAATGCTTTTTCATTACTTCTCTTTTCAGATATATACTTGCGTTCCCGGGATTGCAGTAGAAATCTTCCTTAGCATCCTGTCGTTTACGAGATGAAGTACCAACCTATCTATTGCCGGTCTGAATTTCTCTATATATGGAACTACCTCATCCGTTTGTATTTTCTCTGTAGGCAGATTCGAGTGCTCATCTCTTGCAAGTATTCCGAAATCTCTGTGGTGAAATTTTGTGTTTTTATGTTCTATCTCTGATGGTTTAAAAATAGTTTTTCCACCTATGGCTCCATAGTCAGCGATAAGCTTTAAGGTCATTTTCAGCAATATCTCTTCTTCGGGATCAAACTTCTTTTGTTCAAGAAAATGGAGAGTGAAGGGAGTGCCTCGTGAGGATAAAAATTGTATTGGCTTATTTGTATTTGGTTCCTTTAATTACAGGATAAATTTTTCCGCTCCAGCCGGTGCATCCAAACATATAACAGGCAGGACAGATTTTTGCCTTAGCAATGGTATTAACTTTAATTTCCCCTTGTTTAATTTTATCTTTTTCGTCTTGTGTTATTTTAAACTGACATCCGTCATTTACGGGATCACACGCATAACAATCAAGCCCGCGGATCAACACTTCATACCACCACTGTATTAAACCCTTGTCCGGTTAAATGTAAAATCCTATTGTCTCTCTCTACCCCACCTGTCCAAATCGGCGTCAAGGTCTTCAATCTAAACTCATCCATCATCTATCCTCCTTCTTCTGCATGCCCTAATCGGGTCTATGGATATCGGCTAAGATTACCGTCTAATGTTCTTGCCGGTTAATTCATTCATCCATAACACCGCACCTGATATAAAAAACAGCTTCTAAGCTGTTCATATCAGAAAATATACTGCTTGTCAAGAAAAATAGAAGAAACGATATTTCCGAAATATTTCTACACTATCTTATATACTTCCCGAGCCTGAAACCCGTTCCCTTTCCGGCTCTGATTAAATCCATAAACGGTTCCAATGCGCCCTCAAATGTTATCTCTCCGACAAAAGCTTCCTATCTTCATCCCGGTATTCTGTCTTGCAGAGTATCTTTCCCGCTCATACCACTTCAGGCTTTAGACTGAGACTTTTACTCCTTTAGCCTTTTTAATTATTTCGTTGAAATCCCATTCTGAAGGGTATCTGCTGCAATGAAAATAATGTAAAAACGAGAGTCTCCGCAGGAGATTTCTGGTCAGGATATGGAATTCAAGCTCAAGGGTGAGGTGTTCGTTATATATAATTCGTGTGGGAGTCAAAAAGTTTAGGGTTATCGGTTGCCTTATCCGATGAATCAGGTCCAAGAGACAGAATGACGGCTTTGATGTTCCGAAGGGTTTTGATTCCGGAATCATAGATAGTTTTACCGTTACAGTTGGCATCCCCTACCTAAGCCTTGCCTTGCCGAGGATAAGGTTGAAGATCATCTCGTCACCAGGTCAGTAATCCCTTCGTTGCCCAAGCAGAGGCTCGATAACAAAAAGGTGCGGGGCTGTCTTGTATTTCAAGCAGATAGCTATTGATAAATAGCCTATTTATGTCATTCATAGTATATTAGCTGTATTGGTTGGCATAACCAATAAAATTATTCGATATTCTTAAATATACCGACACAACACCCGTTTACTTTGGCATTATCAATATATCATCATACAAACATGATATACTTGACTTTTATAACATTCGGTAGCAATATAAGTGATACTAAACAACAAAATGATAGATATAAAACAGAAAAACCTGAAGCGTCTAAAAAATATTATTGTCTTTGCATAAAGAAGAAACAATAAGAAGTAAGAATAGATCAACGGTATGCCTCTATGTCACAAACATGCGCCGGGTTTGTTTGACATAGCCACATGTTTTACTATTCTTGTTCATATGATAGCTGTGAAATAATGGAGTGCAGATGAACACCGACTTATCATTTATCACAAACGAGAGGGGTCAAGATCTGAAAGATCGCTTCAGAGTCCTTATCAAAGATTCGGCACTTTTCGATTGCCTCACGGGATACTTTTACTCGAGCGGGTTTTATGCAATCTATAAATCTTTGGAAACTACAGAAAAAATTAGAATTCTTATCGGTATCAGCACAAACAGTCAGACTTTTGATATGATGAAAGATGCCTATGAACCCTCCCGGCAAATATTTGATTTATCTCATGCAGAAACCAAACAGCAAGTTGAAAATCTTGTACAAAAAGAGATGGAAGTATCAGAGGATAATAGAGATGTTGAGCAAGGTGTTCATAAATTTATCGAATGGATCGGAGGCGGCAAGCTGGAGATCAGGGCTTATCCGTCACAAAATGTTCACGCCAAACTTTACATCATGACTTTCAGAGAAGGCGACAGGGATATCGGCCGTGTTATCACCGGCTCCAGCAATTTCACGCGATCGGGGCTAATTGATAATCTTGAATTCAATGTGGAACTGAAAAATAGAAGTGATTATGATTTTGCAAAAAACAAATTTGAGGAATTATGGAATAACGCTGTAGATGTCAGCGAAAAATATGTTCAGACTATTCAGGACAAAACCTGGTTGACTCAAAATATCACTCCTTATCAGCTATACCTGAAGTTTCTCTACGAATATTTCAAAGATGAGCTGGGTCATACCGGTGAGGTATTTATTAAAAATTTTCCGCAGGAGTTCAAAGAGCTCGAATATCAGAAGCAGGCAGTTTTAAACGCTAAAAAGATACTTCTGGAATATGGCGGTGTATTCATATCGGATGTTGTTGGATTGGGAAAAACCTATATCTCGGCCATGCTGGCTGGTCAACTGGACGGCAGAATACTTGTTATCGCCCCGCCGGTGCTTTTGGAAAAATCTAATCCAGGTTCCTGGCCCAATGTATTTTCAGATTTCAATGTTCCGGCATATTGTGAATCACTCGGCAAACTGGACAAACTGCTGCATAAAGGAACAGATAAATATACAAATATTATTATAGACGAGGCTCATCGCTTCAGAACGGAAACAACTGCAAGCTATGAGAAACTGGCGGAAATTTGCCGCGGCAAACGAGTTATCCTTGTGACGGCAACTCCATATAATAACACACCAAAGGATATTTTAAGCCTGCTTAAGCTATTTCAGAAAACCAAAAAAAGTACCATCCCTAATCTGCCCGATCTGGAATCTTTTTTTAACGGACTTGATAAAAGGCTTAAAAATCTTGATAGAAAAAATGACTATACGGAATATATAGATATTGTAAAAGCAAACGCAAGAGAAATACGCGAAAAGGTGTTAAAATATTTAATGGTTCGCCGCACCAGAAGAGAGATTGAAAAATATTTCAGCAAGGACATAAAAGAACAGAGACTAAAATTTCCAGAGGTAAAAAAACCTGAGCCGCTGTTTTACGAGCTCAATGATAACGAAGACGATATATTCACAAAAACAATCAATCTTATTGTCTTGCAGTTCAAATATGCGCGCTATATGCCTATGTTGTATTATACAGGCAAGATTACTCAACCTGAAGAATTAGCACAAAAAAATATGGGGCGATTTATGAAAATACTACTGATTAAACGCCTGGAAAGCAGTTTTTTTGCCTTTAGAAATTCAGTGAACAGATTTTTGCATTCCTATGAAATGTTCATAAAAGAGCTTGATAGCGGCAATGTTTATGTCAGCAAAAAACACACTGGTAAAATATTTGAATTTCTTGACAATGATGATGATGCAGCGATTCAACGATTGGTAGATGAAGGCAAAGCTGAAAGATATGAGAGCAAAGATTTTAAAAAAGAACTCAAAAATGACTTGGAATACGATCGCGCTACTTTGGTAGAAATCAAAGAATTGTGGCAAAATGTAAACCGAGATCCGAAACTCATAAAGTTTATACATGAACTGTCAAAAAACAGGATTTTACAGAAGAATCATCTTATTATTTTTACCGAATCGAAGGAGACTGCTAATTATCTTTTCGAAAAAATAAATGAAGAATATCCAGACAAGGTTCTTTTGTTTACAGGGGGTTCAGGCGAGTCCGTACGTGATAAAGTGACTGAAAACTTTGACGCCAGGGCCCGTCACAGGAAAAATGATTACCGCATACTTATTTCCACTGAAGTTCTCTCTGAGGGTGTCAACCTGCATCGCGCCAATGTAGTGATCAATTATGATATTCCGTGGAATCCGACCAAAATGATGCAGAGAGTAGGCCGCATCAACAGAGTTGATACGGCGTTTGATGTTATTCATACCTTTAATTTTTTCCCTACCAAACAATCCAACGATCAGATCAAGCTGAAAGAAGCTGCTGAGGCTAAAATCAATGCCTTTCTGACTCTTCTTGGAGGAGATGCAGAGCTTTTAACCGAAGGCGAGCCAATCGGCTCTCACGAGCTGTTTGATCGGTTGATTTCAAAGAAAACGCTGGAAGGTGATGATGAAACCGAGGATAGCGAACTGAAATATCTACATGTTATCAGGGATATCCGCGAAAAGGATGCCAGTCTCTTTGAAAAAATAAAACACCTGCCCAAGAAAGCTCGTACAGGCAAAGTAGTTCAGGCTTCCAGCTTGAATACTACGGAAGCGCTCATCACCTACTTTCGCCGCGGGAAACTGCAGAAATTTTTCATGGCGCAGGCAAAGAAAACAGCAGAAGAACTCGATTTTATGACAGCGGCAAAACTACTTGAAAGCGGCCCGGATGAAAAAATAGAAAGGCTGCCAAGCGGGATATATGACCTTTTGGACAGCAACAAGGTTGCCTTTAGTACTGCTATGACCGAAGAAATAGCTGAACCTCAAAAGAGAAGAGGACACGACAGCTCCGCAAATATCCTGCGCATTATAAAGGCAACCTTCAAAAACACGCAGAAACTTACCGAAGATCAGGAACTTTACATCAAGAAAGTATCGACTCAGCTTGAGGAAGGCGGTTTGCCCAAACAGACGACAAAAAATACGTTAAAAGCGCTGACTACGCTTAGGGGTGAGCTGATAAATCCTTTCAAAGTGCTGGCAGTCTTACAGTCCAATATCCCCGAACGGCTGCTGCAAAGCCACTATGCAGAGAAGAACCCAATAATATTTGGTAAGCGTGAGGTGATCCTCTCGTTATACCTGTCTGTGTGCACTGCACAAACAGGTCTGACTGGAAAATAATTATGACAAATAAAGAATCTCAGACTGTTGAATATAAACAAATATGGCATAATGAACATTTAGCAGTTAAATACATCAAAGAAGATAAGATTATAACCTTATCTTCTTATAAGACGTTAATTAAAAACATTTCTGAAAAAACTTTATACAGAGACCTCCAAGATTTAATAAATAAAAATATTTTGAAAGAAATTGGTGAAAAGAGAGGCCGGAAATATGAGTTGGTTTAACGGACATTTATCGGATATAACGGACATGTTTCAGACATTTATCGGACATAGTCATTAATATGAAATGGCCGTAAATTGCCTAATTGACCGTTAAAGACCAATAATTGCACATATGATACAGTATTGAATATTATTTTGCATGGTAACACCATTAAAAACGTCAAAAAAGGGCTTGTAACAGTTCTGAGGGATAAAACATGAATAAACAACAGGCAAAAAAAATTATCAAGGATACATTTGAACGCTCTTTTGATAGAGAGAGATTTATCAATTTTATGAGAAACCTTTTAAATAGCATTGATGAATCCAAGGTTTTTCACGTTCATGGTTACGTAAAAGAGGCATTTAAAGCCGTTATTAAAACATATGAACGCATTGGAACTTTCAGCTCACCCGAAGGGGAAAAGATTGATATAATAATCGCATATCTTCAAAAGGGCTATTCGCTTGATCATGCTCGCACCACGCAAAGAAATTTTGCTGGCAGATATCTTGTTGATAGAGGCAAAAAAGATGCCGGTCTGTTTGCGTTTGTTGCCCCGGATGAAGATGATTGGCGGTTTTCACTAGTCAAGATGGATTACAAATTTGAAAACACCAAAACCGGCCAAATGAAGGTGAAAGAAGAATTTACCCCTGCCCGACGCTGGTCGTTTCTCGTGGGTGCCAATGAGAAAAGCCACACCGCCCAAAGCCGTCTGGTCAATATCCTTGCAAATGATGAACAAACCCCAACCCTAAAGGAGATTGAAGAAGCCTTTGATATTGAAACGGTTACCAAAGAATTTTTCTCCAAGTACCGTGATCTTTTTCTTCGCACCAAGGAAGAGTTGGACAGGGTTGTTAAAAATGATCCGAAAATCAAAGCTGACTTCTATGCCAAGGGTGTTGATACGGTCAACTTCGCAAAAAAGCTACTCGGGCAGATTATTTTTCTTTATTTTCTGCAGAAAAAGGGCTGGTTCGGTGTAGGGCGTAATAATAACTGGGGCACCGGCTCAAAACAATTTTTGCGGGAGCTGTTTAACAAAAAACATGGCGGTTATAACAATTTCTTCGATGACATTTTAGAACCGCTCTTCTATGAGGCATTACGCCGAGATCGTAGTGATGACGACGGTTATTACAGCCAGTTTGACTGCAAAATCCCCTTTCTGAACGGCGGACTTTTTGATCCTATCGGCAATTACGACTGGGTGAATACCAATATTACGATTCCCAACGAGCTTTTTTCCAATACAATGAATACCAAAGAAGACGATACCGGCGACGGTATCCTCGATATTTTCGACCGCTATAACTTTACCGTAAAAGAAGATGAACCCATGGAACAGGAAGTGGCCATCGATCCGGAACTGCTTGGGAAAGCCTACGAGAAATTCAATGCCATCCGCCCTGATAATTATGATGAATTCAAAAAAGCATTAAAAAGCGGCAAAAAAAGCGAGGAGAACAAATTCAACAAAACATTTGGCGTCTATTACACTCCCCGCGAAATTGTCCATTACATGTGCCGGCAGAGTTTGATCAACTATTTACATACCGAAGTCATTGCGAGCAAAGCGAAGCAATCTCTAATTCCTTCAAAAGAAGATATTGAAACCCTGATTTACACCGGCGAACATGTCAGTGAAAACGAAGTAACAGCACTGATAAAAGGACAAAATATAAAAGAAGGGAAGCAAAAAACATCTGATTATAAATTAAAACTGCCCGAAAGCATACGCAGCAACGCCGCACTGATTGACCGGAAACTGGCTGACATCACCGTCTGTGACCCGGCTGTGGGTTCCGGTGCTTTTCCGGTAGGGATGATGAGCGAGATTGTCAAGGCAAGAAATGTGCTGTCAATTTTTATTAATGACAGCAACAGAACAGCTTATGAATTCAAGCGCCGCTCTATTGAACACTCCCTTTATGGTGTGGATATTGACCCCGGCGCGGTGGAGATTGCCAAACTGCGATTGTGGCTGTCACTGATAGTAGATGAGGATAATATTAAGAATATCAAACCACTGCCGAACCTGGATTACCGGATTATGCAGGGTAACAGTTTAATCTCGGGAATTGACTTAAATGCCGCAAGCGAGTTGTTTAAAGATGAGGCAGGTAAAGCAATAGAGCGTCTTCAACAGAAGCAGGATGACTTTTTAAGTGAATCTAATACAGTGAAAAAATTAGAGCTAAAAGAAGAAATTGATAATTTGCAGATAAATATATTGACGATTGAATTAAAAAACAAAAAATTGAATTATTTTAAAAAGATTAAGGTTATAGAAGAGAAGTATTCAATATTGCCCAGAAAAGAGCAAAGAGATAAATTAATCAAACAGGATAAGGAAAAACTCTATAAAATATTGAGATTTGATCCTGAATATGAGGCAAAACAATCAGAAGAATGTACTAGTGGAAAAAAGATAAAACATTTTTTTATGTGGCAGCTCAATTTTTCTGAAATATTTTATGCGAAAACCGATTCCAAGCATAGTCAAATGTATGGGTTTGATGTGGTAATTGCTAATCCGCCATATATTCAGTTGCAAAAAATGGCTGACAACACCCGTCATTATGCAGATTTATATGATAACAAAGGGTATGAGACCTTTGAACGTACCGGTGATATTTACGCTTTGTTTTATGAAAAAGGGATGAAACTACTGAAAGATAAAGGTTTACTTTGTTATATCACTTCAAATAAATGGATGCGGACAAAATATGGAATATCGTTGCGCAGATTCTTTAGTAAAAAAAATCCTCTCAAGCTCATTGATTTAGGTCCCGATGTATTTGATACGGCAACGGTTGACACGGCTATTCTATTAGTGAAAAACAGCAAACCAAATAAAATAAAATTGCAAGCCCTGACATTAACCGGTAAAGAACCCATTGAACAATTAACCGATAAATCTTTTACCATTTTGACCGACCTGTCCGAAGGCAGTTGGATTATCCTTTCGCCCGAAGAACAGAAACTTAAACAAAAAATTGAACGCATAGGGAAACCTTTGAAAGAGTGGGATGTTGAAATATATTATGGTGTGAAAACCGGTCTAAACGAAGCCTTTATTGTAGATACACCTACAAAAGAGCGGCTGTGCAAAGAAGACTCTAAGAGTGCGGAGATATTAAAACCTATTCTGCGAGGCAGGGATATTAAGAGGTATAGTTGCGAGTGGGCAGGGTTGTGGCTGCTTGCTACAGGGTTAGATATTGATATTCCCAAATTATATCCTGCTGTTTTTAAACATCTTTTACAATTTGAAGATAGAGCAAAAAAAAGGGGCGATCAGGGACTAAATTGGTGGAATTTGCGTGCATGCGCCTATTACGAAGAATTTGAGAAGGATAAAGTGATGTATCAGGAGATAGTAAGAAAACCGCAATTTTATTATGATGAGAATAAATATTATCCAGCCAATACAACTTTTATTTTAACAGGCAAAAATACAAAATATTTAATTTCTTTATTGAATTCTAATCCTATTGCATATTTTTTTAAGACATTTTATGCTGGTGGAGAACTTGGAAAAAATGGAGTTAGATATCTGAAAGCATTTTTAATCAAACTTCCCATCCCCAAAACCCTCGCATCCCAGCAAAAACCTTTTGAGGAATTATTAAATAAAATCATAGCCGGGAAAGAAAAAGGAGCAGATACATCCCCTGAAGAACGAGAAATAGATCAACTTGTCTACAAACTCTACGACCTGACCCCGGACGAAATAGCAATTATAGAGAGTGAAAAGAAGTGAACTTACAAAAGGGATTGATATGTTTTTATCGGTAAGTTTTTTGTATTGGATATTCTTGAACCTTCATATTATCTCCATATCACATACCTACTTTCACAATATACAAACCAATTTATACTTTGTCAAATATTTTTTATCATATAATAACTTTTTCATTATCTGTGTTCTGACATCGGTAATTGAATCTGCGGTTCTATCAGGCACAAACAAACCGGTTCAACTCATTGACATAATAAGGATTGCCCAACCAAACGAGATTCTGACTTCAACCGTATAAAACAGAGGATGAAAGGCTGGAGAATAGTGTAAATGAGTCTATCGTCAATGTAAAAGCAGGAACAAACCCGTCACCCAAGAGTTTTTCTCTGTAGGGACGGAGCCGGTCTTTTTTGATTGGTGGAGGCGGCGGGAGTCGAACCCGCGTCCGAAGATTTAAAATCAGAGCATCTACATGTTTAGTTTATTCTTTAAAGATATGGCTTCAAAAAGCAAAGAACAAACAAGACCT
Organism: Candidatus Acidulodesulfobacterium sp. H_13; assembly: GCF_048541835.1. NCBI lineage: Bacteria > Candidatus Acidulodesulfobacteriota > Candidatus Acidulidesulfobacterales > Candidatus Acidulidesulfobacteraceae > Candidatus Acidulidesulfobacterium > Candidatus Acidulodesulfobacterium sp. H_13. Next base: position 443,717 of record NZ_JBLEOY010000002.1, on the reverse strand, counting down.
TTTTTTAGCCATCCTCTAAGAGTTCGGCGTAAAAGTAAAGGAGACCTTTACGCTATAACCTGCAAATTGTCATCTTCGAAATCTTACAGGTAGAAATTTCAAAGACGTTAGCCGATTAAGCGGCTAATGCGTAATCGTAATTGTCTGCGATTATATGTGTGCTTCGAATGATTAACGAGCCTACAAAGCGTCCTCGACATGCAACTTATGACCCTAATATCACCGTCGAAACCGTTACGCCCCCTCACCTATTATTTTATTATTATATCACTAAACTAAGCGGCAATCAAATCATCGTTCAATATAAAAAAATAATTGCAATGAATCTATTTTTAAAATAAAATTAAACATACTATGAAAAAAAACAGCATTGAATTTGATGAAAAGATCTTAGAATTAAGACGGGTTTGTAATATCGCTTTTGATAAAGGGCTTATAGACACGCATAGCGGAAATATCGGCATGGGAATAGGAGATAACGTCCTAATCACAAAAACCGGTAGAAGCCTTATTGATTTACAATCTCATGATTTTACGACAGTTCCGCTAATAAAATCTAAAAAAGATACGAAAAGTATGGACGGTGATGCGTCATCGGAAATAGACATTTACAGATTCATATTGAAGAGTTTTCCGGGTTCGGCGGTTTTTCATTCTCATCCCTTAAATGCAATCGCTTTGACTTTAAACCCGCATAAAAATAGCAATATCGAAAATAGAGAAGCCGAACCTGACCCATGCTTATTTAAAAGCCTTCACGAAAAATACCCGGAGTTAGACGAAATAGTCCCTCTTGATTTCGAATCTGCATATTTTTTTCCGAAAATATATGTTTTTCCGCTTAATTTAATGGAGAACATTAAAAATGATGACTTAAAAACCACATTTGAAGCAAAAGATATATTCAAAGAAAACGGCGTGTTCATGATAAAATCACACGGCTCATTTGCATGGGGTAAAACTCCGCTTGACGCTCTAAGGTGGACTATGGTCATTGAAGCCTCAGCAAAGATTATTCTAAAAGTGCTTGCCTATTAAGACCAAATTTATATCAGATAAGGAATAACAACACATATCGCAATTTATCTCCTTAAGACCCTGTTGAGTTCCCTCATTCTGTCTATTGCAGTGCCCGCTTCGCCTCTTACCTCCCTGCCGACAAGAGATATAAAAGCGTCCGAAAGGGTCGGGACATTACCGTCTTTGGATTTTACCGATTTTTTAAGCTCTGACGGCGTATCTATCGCTATTATTTTACCCTTATCTATAACAGCTATTCTATCGCAGTTTTCGGCTTCCTCTATGTAATGCGTGGTTAAAAATACCGTAGTTTCTTCTTCTTTCCTGAGCTTATCTATAAAATCCCACATATTTATCCTTGTTTGAATATCGAGACCAGCGGTAGGCTCGTCGAGAAACAGAACGGACGGGGAATGCAAAAGCCCTCTTCCAACCTCAAGCCTTCTTTTCATTCCGCCCGACAGCAACTTTATCGGCTTATCTTTATAATCGTATAAATCTATAAAATCCAAGATGTGGTCTATTCTTTCCCCGACACTCTCTCTATTCATACCGTAAAGCCTTGCGTGGAAGTTAAGGTTCTCAAGAGCGCTCAAGTCATTATCTAAAGTAGGGTCCTGAAACACGAGCCCTATAGACATTCTGACGTCCTTTCTGTTCCTTATTGTATCGTAACCGTTTATATATACATTACCGCTTGTCTGACGAATAAGCGTGCACAAAATTTTTATCGTAGTAGTTTTACCTGCACCGTTAGGGCCTAAAAAAGCAAAGAACTCGCCCTTGTTTACGCTAAAAGAAATATCGTTAACCGCGACGACATCTTTATATTTCTTGACTAATCGCATTACCGATACTGCAACTTCGCTGTTATTGCTCCGGACGTTAACTGGCATGACGCGCCCTCCTCTCATTGCACTACACTCCTATATATTATAAAATATATTATTAATATAATAATAAGGATGAAGATAAAATTCAATATAAATAAATTTATGCGCAATAATACTCAACGCATGACCGTAAGTCGCAATATACATGATAATGTTAAGAATATCGACGAGTTATACGACCTTTATCTCAAATCTGAGCGAAACGTATCTATAAAACACATGGACGCTCGTTTGAATGCCGTTATCGTATTTCCAAACTATTACGGAGTCGCAATGTCGAATCTCGGCTTCTTGAGGGCTTACGAATTAATAAACGAGTCCGGATTTATATCGTGTGACAGGGCTTTCTTGCAGGATGATACGTCTAAGGGCATCATATCTATCGAAAAGAGAAGAAGATTAATAAATTACGATCTTATATTTTTCTCTTTAAGTTATGAAAACGATTTTCACAATATTCTTTTTATCTTGGATGTCGAGAAAATTCCTTTCTTATCCAAAAACAGGAATGATTCTTTCCCGCTTATTATGGCAGGCGGAGTAATAGCGTTTATGAACCCCGAGCCGGTCGCTCCTATTTTCGATATATTATTTATCGGGGAAGCCGAGGCTATTTTCCCCGATTTTTTTAATGATATCGAAAAGAAAAATAAAAGCGAGGTCATAGCAAGTGGAGGAAAAATTAAAGGTATTTACGTGCCATCCGCTTATAACTTTATATTCGATAAAGAAAAACCGAATGTTTTAAGAGAAATTCAAAATCTTCCTGATTTTCCTAAAAAAATAAAAAGGACATGGGTAGATAAGGATTTTGCTTCTTCTTCCGTCATCACTACGGAATTCTCAGAACTTGGCAATATGAATATGATTGAAATAGAAAGGGGGTGCAAAAGGGGGTGCCGCTTTTGCAGCGCAGGCTATATATATCTGCCATTAAGAGAATCAAATCAAGAAAATGTTTTAAGTAAAATAAAATCTTTAAACAAAAATGATAAAGCGGGGTTCGTAGGATTAGGCACTATGGATAGTGAAAATATTCGAAAAATAATGCAGTTTTCGTTAGATTCACAAAAACCGTTTTCTTTATCCTCAATACGCTTTGACTGTCTTGACGAAAATAACCTCGACTTGATAAAAGAAACGGGCATAAAAACGGTAACTTTAGGCATAGAGACGGGCTCCTCTAAGCTTAAAAGGCTTATAAACAAAGATATTGCCAACGACAAAATAGTAGGTGTGCTTAAGAATATCGTCAGAAAAGGCATAATAAATATAAAGTCGTATTTTATGTTCGGGCTGCCCTACGAAGAGAAACAGGATATAGACGAAACGATAGAACTTATTAATGCGATGCAAAAGGAGTTCGTTTCTTCGTCCAAAATAAACAAAAGAATAGGCTCGCTTACTGTCTCCTTCTCGCCGTTTGTACCTAAAGCGTGGACGCCCCTGCAATGGGAAAACCTTGAAGATCCGAATATACTTAAGCGCAAAGCAAATTATATATTAGACAATCTCAGAAGGCTGCCTAATCTTAATATTAAAATAAACACCGTTAAAAATGCTTTTATGGAAGCCTTTTTTGCAAGGGGTTCAAGGCTATCGTCAGATATCTTAATATATTCTTTTAAGAACAGGGTAAACTTAAAAAACGCCGTAAAGGAGACCGGTTACAATATAAATGATTTTATAAGAAAATTCGATATGGATGAGCTCTTACCATGGGACATAATAGACCAGGGGGTTACCAAAAAATATCTTTTAAAAGAATATTTAAGAAGTAAAAAATTTAAAACAACATCTCAATGTTTTAAAGGATGCAAGAGATGCGGGATATGCATATAATATTTTAGAAATACCCCCGTTCCTAAAGACAGGCTTTCCGCTCTTTTAGTCCAGACCCAACCCTCATACCTTATCCGTAGTAAGTACTTTATGACAACGCGCAGTAATGCTCTTAATCCGCCTGTTTTCTCATAAAGGTAGGGATATCGTATCTTTCGTTTTCGTAATCCTCATCCCCGTCTTCGTCTTTAAATCTATTCATGTATGTGTCACTGCCTTCCTTGCCTATCTCGCTACTGTTATCGCTACTGATATTCGTACTGTCGGGCAGAGGAGCGACGATTTTATCGCTGTTTTGAGTGGAACCCTGAACCGGGGTCAATAAAACGGAACGATTTTCCGATTCAAACCCGGTAGCAATGACCGTCAGCATCATTTTATTTACTAAAGACTCGTCTATCACGGCACCAAATATTATATTAGCATCCGGGTGAGCCTCTGATTTAATCTTTTCAGCGGCCTCATTTATATCGAAAAGCGTCATGTCCGGTCCCCCCGAAACATTTATTAAAAGCCCCATAGCACCTTCTATTTTTACATCCTCCAACAGAGGACTGGCAATAGCCTTTTGAGCCGCTTCTAACGCCCTATTCTCGCCTTCCGCAAAACCGGTCCCCATAAGGGCCATGCCCATTTCCGACATTATAGTCTTAACATCCGCGAAATCAACATTAACGATACCGTGCACGTTTATTAAATCTGATATGCCTTTCACTGCCTGAAAGAGAATTCCGTCAACCTTTTTGAAGGCATCGGAAAACGACGTAGACTTTCCGGCAACGGCTAACAATCTTTGATTCGGAATCGTAATAACCGTATCTACCACGGCCTTAAGTTCTCTAAGACCGTCCTCTGCCTGTTTCATTCTTCTGTTGCCCTCAAAAAGAAAAGGCTTCGTTACTACTGCCACCGTTAATGCACCAACTTCTTTAGCCACCTCGGCAATTATCGGTGCGCCCCCGGTTCCGGTTCCGCCGCCAAGCCCCGCGGTTATGAATACCATATCGGAGCCTTCTATTATTTCCTTAATTTTATCCCTGTCTTCAATAGCCGATTTTCTTCCTATCTCCGGGTTAGCTCCCGCTCCGAGTCCCTTAGTTATTTTTTCTCCCAGCTGAACTTTTATGCTGGAAGCACTTGCCTTTAATGCCTGAGCATCGGTATTGGCAACAATAAAATCCGCTCCGGAAAACCCCGCCGCTATCATGGTATTAACGGCATTACCGCCTCCACCTCCGACACCTATAACCTTTATTTTTGCCGATAATTCACTATTCTCCGCAAATTCCAACATGATTGCCTCCCTATTTATAGTGTATATTATAGATCCATCATAAAAAATTAAATTAAAAAAAATCTTCCAATATTTTAGAAAACCAGCTCTTCAGTGCAATGAATAGATTAATTTCACCCTTAGAATGAAGAGAGCTTTTATTTTTAACGTTTCTATTTCTATGCGCATATTTAACAAGACCTACCCCTGTAGAATATATAGGGGAGTTTATAACGTCGGTTAATCCTCCTACGCTCAGAGGATAGCCTATTCTTACCGGGGCGTTAAAGATCTCTACCGCGAGATCGGTGGAACCGTCTATAAGGGCTGCCCCGCCCGTAATTACGTAACCGGAAATAATTTTATTTTCCAATCCATTCTTTTCAATATTTTTTCTAATCCATGTAAAAATTTCTGCCATTCTCTGTTCTATAATATTTCCGAGAAGCTGTCTAGAAATAGGTCTTGGCGGCCTGCCGCCGAATCCCGGAATTTCAATTATTTCATCCTTTCCGGCAAGCGATTCCTTTGCTATACCAAATTTTATCTTAATCTTTTCGGCTTCCTGCGGAACGGTCGTGGTCCCTTTAGATACATCGCTCGTTACGCTCTGCCCGCCCTTTGGAATAACAAAGGTATGTATAATATTCCCGCCGTAAAATATGGCAACATCAGTGGTTCCTCCGCCAATATCTATAAGTGCAACACCCAATTCTTTTTCATCTTCCGTTAGAACCGCCTCGCTTGAGGCGATCTGTTCTAAAACTATTTCGGAAACACCGATCCCAGATTTATTTGCACACTTTACGATATTTTGCGCCGCTATACTCGAAGCCGTAACCATATGGACGCTTGCCTCCAACCTTAACCCGCTCATTCCTATCGGATTCTTAATGTCATCCTGATCGTCAACCGCAAATCCTTGAGGAATAACATGAATAACCTCATGGTCTATCGGCACGGCTACGGTTTTAGCCGCAGATATTACTCTGTCTATGTCTTGTTGCGTTACCTCTCTGCTCTTTACTGTCACGATACCGTGTGAGTTAAAACCGCGTATATGTGAACCAGCGATACCTATAATGGCCTCTTGAACCTGATATCCCGCCATAAGCTCAGCATCCTCTACTGCTTTAGTAATGGAATCTACGGTATTTTCTATATTCACGACAACCCCGTTTTTAAGTCCGGCTGCGCTACTTGTGCCTACCCCTATTATCTCTATCGAAAGACCCTTGGCTTCGGCAACTATAGCACATACCTTAGTCGTTCCAATATCTAATCCCACAAAAATATCATTGTTCTTTTCCAATTTAACCCCTTGATTTTCTCTTCGCTTTCAATACTCAATGTTTACCAACATATTCTCGTTATATGTAAAAAACTTATTTCTATTTATAAACATCCGGTCTTATAAATAGATTTTTATACTTTGCCGGCAGTACTCTTGAGCCGGAATTTACTTCAATGACCGCTTCATTTTTATATTCTAAATTTATGTAATTTTTATATTTAATGTGGATTTTATTAATTTCGTAAAATAGTTTTTTAAGCGTTTTCAGCTTATTTTTATAATTATCTATTCCAAATTTTATGTATAAACCATTATCGGTGTAAACCGCTATCCCGCCATCTCTTTCTATGTTTATCTCGCCTATAAGATTATAAATAACGGAAAACTTTGAAATCTTTAAAAAATATAAAACCTTTTTTAATCTATCAAAATAACTGCCTGCATTGTCGGCATTTAGACCCGTGATAATCGGATAACCGTAACCTTTTTCGTAATCCGCCCTTCCCAGAACATACCCTTCCCGATTTATATAATAAAGATTTCCATTATTTGCTATCATCGCAAAAATATTTCTTTGTTTTAAAATAATAATAATTTTATCCGGATATTTTTTATAAACGGTCACATCCTTGACCCACATGTCCGAAGCAATTAGTCTCGAAACCCTCTTCATATTAATACCCACTAAGTTATCTCCCTTACTCAGCCCGGATATCCCGATAATTTTATTTTTTTCTTTGCGACTCATATTGCTATCCAATATAATTATTTTCTTAAGAGTAAATATTTTTTTTTGAAAAAGAAAATAATTATAGGTTGTGTATCCAAAAAACCCGATAACCGAGATAGACGCAACCACACCCGTTATATAAATTAAATATATAAAATAATTAAGTTTTCTATTCGTCCTTTTTTTTAAAAATCCCATCTTCAATTATATTTTCAACCAATTCACCGAAACTTATACCTCTTTTGCCTGCAATCATAGGAACGATGCTCAGCTCGGTCAATCCCGGAAGGGTGTTAACTTCTAATATATAAACATCTCCGTTACCCGCAAGCATCATGTCTGTTCTTGAAATACCGCTGCACCCTATAATCTCATGGGCGCGAATCGCCGCCGATTCACATGCCTCGTATTCTTCCGGTTTTAGTCCCGGATCTAATATGTAAGTCGTCTTCCCCTTGGTATATTTTGCGTCGTAAGAATAAAAAAAATCTTTAGGCTTGACCTCAATGCAACCGAGCGGCATACCGAAAGCTACGGCAAATTGTATTTCCCTCCCCTCTATATGTTTTTCTATTAGCGCTTCATCATCATATTTAAAGGCATTATTCAATGCATCCGCTAATCCGTCGTCTAAGGAATCAACTATGCGACACCCTATGCTGGAGCCGGAAGAGTTAGGCTTAATAAAATACGCCGGCGTAATCTTTTCAAGCCTTTTTTTAATACTGCCGATATCCTTTCCTTTTTTAACCGCAACAAAAGGAGGTGTCTTTAGTCCATAATAATCCAATAGGACCTTTGACCTAATCTTGTCCATGGCAATTGCGCTTGCCGAAACGCCGGAGCCGGTGTACGGAACACCGAACAAATCTAATGCACCCTGAACCCTTCCGTCTTCCCCGTAAGTGCCGTGGAGTGCAATAAAACAAACGTCTATTTTTTTCAAATTATCGACAAAATTTTCGTCTATATCAAAAAACATAACGTTATACCCTATTTCTTTAAGGGCATTAAATACGGCATGCCCGGTTTTGAGGGAGATTTCTCTTTCCTCGGATTTTCCGCCGGACAGAATGCCTATCCTCAAGTTTTTTAAGCTTTCCCTCATATAGATTTAATTTATCCGCCTATTTTAAATTATTTTTATTTCCGTATTCAATTCTATGCCCCTGCTCGACAATGCCTTTTCCTGAATAATTTTTATTAAAGACATAATATCATCCGGTTTCGCGCTGCCTTTATTGACTATAAAATTTGCATGCTTTTCCGAAACCTGTACTCCCCCGTTAGAGAAGCCTTTAAAACCTATTTCTTCTATAACTTTTCCGGCAGACAATCCTTCCGGATTTTTAAATATACAGCCCAAAGAGTATTCGCTCAACGGCTGAAACAACTTCCGTTTTTTAAAAATTTCTATATTCTCAAATATCTTAGCCCCTAATGATTTAAAGAGCGTTAAATGTACATTCGTTATGAAATAACCGCTATCTACACCCCTGATTTTTAAATTACGGTATGAAAATTCTAAATCCCTCTTTTCTATGGTTAATTTGGCTCCGTCGTCCATAATAATATCTATTTTTTCTACAATATTCCCCATAACGCTTTCTTTTGAACCGGCATTCATTCTAACGGCGCCCCCCAGCGTACCCGGAATTCCGTAAAAAAATTCACATCCGCCGAAATTATTTTCCATAGCATACCTTAAAACTTTTGATAAAACCGCGCCGGAGCCGACCCCTAAAACTATCTCAGATCCGCTCTTCTTGCTCTCCGAATAGGTTGCTTTAAATTGTTTGAAAGAAATAACCGGCAGACAAATGTTTGTATCTTTGAACAGGGTATTTGTTCCCCTGCCGATAACATAATAACCGCATGCATAAACCCTGAATATGTCTGTTATAAAAAGCAATTCACGTTCATTCTTCGGAAAAACGATCAGTTCTGCCACACCCCCTATCTTGATAGAAGAATAGGACGACATATATTCGTTTTCGAGGAACTCTATTTGCGCCGTCCTCAGTTCGTTTATCAAATCAGCCCGTTTATTTTTATCCATATTATTTTCATAATAAAATAAAAAGTAGTCGCTATTTCAAAGAAACTATTTTGTCGCAAACCGCTTTGCCGTTTACGGCGTCCACCTCTTCATAATATGCTTCCGATGTTTTTTCGCCCTTAGCCCTGCTATGGACAAAATCATCGCAGCTCTTGGTTATATCCCCTGCCCCAAGAAATATTACCATTTCGCCGCCCTTTAATATATTTCTTAAATTAGACTTTATATCTTTTTTATCCGGAACGTAATAGACGTTTTTATAGCCTTCCCGCCTCATTCTTTCAGATAATGCCATAGACGAAACCCCATCTATTTCTAATTCCCCGGCAGAATAGATATCCGTAATTATAACGGAGTCGGCAAGCTTGAGAGAGTTTACGAATCCTTCCATCAAATCTTTCATTCTGGAATATCTATGCGGTTGAAAAACGGCAATAATATGCCTATTCCAGTTTTTTGCAGCCTTAAGCGTAGCCGCTATCTCAACGGGATGGTGTGCATAGTCATCCACTATTATGAGCCTATCGTCTGATTTTTTAATTTGAAACCTTCTTTCTACGCCATGAAAACACCTAAGTGCCTCTTGGATAAATTCGGTTTTTATCCCCAACTCCAAACTCAATGCGATAGCCGAAAGGGCATTTAAAACATTGTGAATACCGGGAACAAATAAGTTAAATTTTCCTATTAATCTCCTGCCGTAATATGCATCAAAAGAAGATGAATCTCTCTCCAACGCTATATTCAAGGCATAATAATCGGCTTTTTGTTCTATACCGTAAGTAAAATATTTTTTGTTTATTTTTGTAAATAATGACCTCAATATAGGATTATCGACACATAAAACGGCAAGACCTAATGGAGAAATATTATTTATGAAATCTACAAATGCCGTTTTTAAATTTTCCATACCATCGTAATAGGAAAGATGCTCGTAATCAATGTTCGTAACTACGCAATAATCCGGCTTAAGCTTCAAGAAGGAGCCGTCACTCTCATCCGCTTCGACAACCATAAACTCCCCTTTGCCTACCTTAGAGTGCATATCCAAACCGAAAACCTTTCCGCCCACGACAAAAGTAGGGTCTCCGCCCGCCTCTCCGAATATAGACGCTATCATAGACGTAGCAGTTGTTTTACCGTGCGAACCGGCTATAGCAATGCCTTTTTTTAAAGATAACAGCTCTGAAAGCATCTCCGCCCGCCTCAATACCGTTAGTTTTCTGTCTCTCGCATCCATAAGTTCCGTGTTGTTCTCTCTAATAGCCGTAGAATATACTACGATTTCAGCCCCCTTAAGATTATCAGGGCTATGTCCGATAAAAACTTCGCCGCCGATGGATTCTATTTTTTTTATAGTCCGACTGTATTCGATGTCCGAACCCGTTACTTTATAGCCAGAATTGATAAGAACCTCTGCTATGCCACTCATACCGGAACCGCCGATTCCTATAAGATGAATCCTTTTGACGCTGTTTTTCATTATTATGCTCCTTAAATTTAGAATTTCGCTTCATGTCGTTATTCTCTATTTAATATTACATTTGCTATTTTTAATGCCGAATCTTTCGTTTCTATCGTTTTCAAATTATCATACATGTATTTCAATAATTTTCTATTATAAAATATTTTGCAAGTTGTTTGTAATAATTCTTTTGAAAGATTTTCGTCGTCTCGTATTTTATAAAAACAGCCTTTTTTCGAAAACACCGCTGCATTTTTATCCTGATGGTTTTTTGCCGCGAAGGGATAAGGCACTAAAACCGCAGGTTTTCTCAATGCAATTAATTCCGACAAAGTGCCCGCTCCCGCCCGGCATATGACCATATCACTGGATAAATAGTATTTCTTAATATTGTCGGTAAACGAAAAGATATCATATTTTTTTATTTTGCTCCCATCGTAAAAACTTTTAACCGATTCCAAATCATGCTCGCCGGTCTGATGATAAACGACCAAGCGATCGGATATTTCTTTATCTAACAGAGACAGCATATTTATTACGGCTTTATTGAGAGAAGAAGCGCCTTGAGACCCTCCGAAAACAAATATCTTTAACTCATTTTTATCCGTAAATTCTTTCTCTTCATTCGTTTCCGTCGAAACCGATTCCAAGATAGATTGCCTGACCGGATTTCCGGTGACGATAACCTTAGAAAAGGTCAGATACTTTTTTGTTTCTTCAAAAGAGGCAAAAACCGTTATTCCTAATAAAGCCAGTATTTTATTGGAAAGACCCGGTACGACGTTTTGCTCCATGACTCCGCTCCTTATACCGCCGAACCTTGCCGTAACGAGTGGCATAAGAGAGATATAGCCCCCTAAGCCTAAAACATAATCCGGCTTTATTTTGCCATAAAGGGCGCCAATATCTCTTGCCGCCTTAATAAATCCCTTCAAAGACGCTACCTTATCCATAAGACTTTTTCCTGAAAATCCCTTAACGTTTATTTTAAAAAATTCAAAATCATAATTGTCTTTGAGCCTGTTTTCTATTCCTTTTTCGGTTCCTATAAAATAAACTTTTATATCATTAATACTTTTTAACTTTTCGTAAACCGCAATGCCCGGAAATAAATGCCCGCCGGTTCCTCCGCCAGCTATTATGAGGTTCATCTATATATTTTTCCTCTTTATACTTTGCGAAGATATATTAAGCAAAATACCTATGCCTATGCATGCCGCCAGCAAAGAACTTCCTCCATAGCTTATAAACGGCAAGGCAAGTCCTTTAGTAGGTAAAAAATCAAGAACAACGCCTATGTTTATAAATGCGCTCAAAACAATAACAAATGTGATACCGTAAGCAAGATAGGTTCCAAAAAGGTCCGGTGCATTTATGGCAATCTTCAATCCCCTATATCCCAAAATTAAATATAGTGAAATAAATATAAAAACACCTATAAACCCGAGTTCTTCTCCTACGGTAGAGAATATAAAATCGGAATACGGGGTAGGAAGAAAAAATAACTTTTCCTTTCCGTTCCCCAAACCGACACCGTAAAGCCCTCCCCTTGCAAACGCATACATAGACTGTATAATTTGAAAACCTATACCGGTTTTATCGTGAAAGGGGTGGAGAAAGGCAAGTATTCTATTCATTCTATACGTTACGGTAAAAATAAGAAAATATGCGGCAACGCTTCCTATAATCGTAGTGATAATGAGGTAAAGTATTGATACTCCGCCGGCAAACAACATGATAATCGTCATAAAGAACAGGATAGACGCCGTTCCGAAATTGGGTTCTTTTAAGAGTAAAATATCTAAAAATCCCATAAATACGAGAGGGGCTATGAAAATTAATGAATAACGATTATTATTCAGCATATCCCTTTTTTTCTCCAGAAAATTAGCCAAATATACTATAAAAAATATTTTCAAAAATTCTGACGGTTCTACGCTAAAAAATTTAAAATCTATCCATCTTTTAGAACCTCCGACGCTCATGCCTACATGCGGAACAAATAATAAAATCATTGAAATTATTATTCCTAATAAAATAATTTTATAAAACGACTTAAATATATGATAATCGTTTTTCATTAAAAACCATATAAAAAATGCAGATATTATTACATATACAACCTCTCTTGCGACAAAATGATAACTCACGCCATATTTAACTATGGAAACCATCGCACTCGTCGAATATACCATTACTATGCCGAGAGCTATAAGTACTATAACGGTCAGAAATAAAGTTATATCGTATTTTCTTATAAATGTCTTTCCGTAATTAATCATAATCAGATAAAATTATTCTTTAGATTAAGGTAGCATTTTTTGAATATATCGCCTCTTTCGTTGTAATCCTTAAACATATCAAAACTGGAAGATGCGGGAGAAAGCAAAACGGTACCCGTTCCGGTTCTTTCGCTATCGTTTATTAAACAAAAAAAAGCCTCTTTTACCGCGCTTTCCATGTTGCCTGCAACGGTAATCAACTCAATATTGCCTTTAAGCGTATCGCCTATAATACCCCTTGTCTCTCCTATCAAAACGCATGTTCTTACATTATTATTCTTTATGGAAGGGATAAGGCGTTCATAATCGAATCCCTTATCTCTTCCGCCCAATATAAGGACTATATCCCTATTTTCTCCATCCTCGCTCAGCGATTGAAGGGCACTAATTACCGCAGCGGGATTCGTAGCCTTAGAATCATCGTAAAATTCTATGTCGCCGACATTCCCTACATATTCAACCCTGTGCTCCAAGGATTCGTAATCCTCGAATGCGGCCGTTATGACATCCGGGGAAATTCCATACAGTACCAAAGAGCAGGCGGCGGCCATCATATCGTAAATAACAAATCTTTTTTTGTCCTTTAATTTTATATTTTCCAACGGTATAACGGCGTCAAGACCTATGATATTTTTAAGTCTCAGGTTAATGGCGTCGTCTTTAAAATAAACATTACATTTGTTTTCGTCGAAACCGAACAAAATCACATTGGAACCGACGATATTTTTTAAAATTGCCGAATCATAATCGTCATAGTTTAGAACAGCGGCATCGTTATACCTTAAATTCTTAAATAATTTATATTTTGTAAGTTTGTATTCATCTATGTTTTCGTACCTGTCTAAGTGGTCGTCTTCTACATTAAGCAAAACCGCAATATCCGGTTTAAAATCATAGATCCATTCAAGCTGAAAACTTGATACCTCTAAAATAAAATCGTTAAAATCGTTTATTCCTGAAATAAAAGGAACCCCGAGGTTCCCGCCGACAAATATTTTTTCGCTTAAACCGGCTTTTTTAACGGCACTCTCGCAAAGAGTAGCCACAGTAGTTTTCCCGTTTGTTCCGGTAATTGCAATAATTTTTGTTGGTACTGTCGATTTCTTTAATCTCAACATTCTATGGGCAAATTCTATTTCTCCATAAATCGGAATATTATATTTTTTCAGCTCTAAAATTACCTTATGATTCCTTTCTATTCCCGGACTTACTACGCATTGCGCTATATCTTTTAAATATTTCCTAAAAAAAACATTCTTGTTGATTTTATTGAAAAATACGGGGGCTTTATTGTCCTTTAAATTTGCCGCTTTAATCAACCCGTCAATTTCTTCATTCGATAGAATGTCGTCATACACGATTACATTGCTTTGGCCAATATAATCATGAACGGCTCTTCCGGTTTTTCCGTAACCTAATATAAGCGTATTCATCAAAAAATCCTCAATTTTAGGGTGGAAAGAGCAAATACGGTTAATATTAAAGATATAATCCATAGCCTTATCACTATCTTAGGTTCGGGCACACCCTCCATTTCAAAATGATGATGAATGGGCGCCATCCTGAATATTCTTTTTTTTCTAAGCTTATAAGAACCTACTTGAAATATTACGCTTAGAGCCTCTATCACGAAAACGAATCCTATTATAACAAGCAATATTTCCTGTTTCGAAATTATTGCCACATAACCAAGAATGGCACCCAAAGATATAGAACCGATATCCCCCATAAAAATAGAGGCCGGATACGAATTAAACCATAGGAAACCTATGGAAGATCCAAGCAGCGCGGCGCATAAAATAATTACGCCCCCTATATTTTGCATATATGGGATAGACAAATAGCTTGTGAATCCATAATTCGAAGCAGCATACAAAAATATAAGATAACCCGTGATAGCAATAGCAAACACGCCTATGGCAAGGCCGTCAAGCCCGTCGGTTAAATTAACGGCATTAGAAGAACCGACTATAATAAACGATGCAAATAAGATGAAATACGGGCCTATATTTAAATAATAGTCTTTAACAAATGGAATGACGATCACGCCCAACGATTCGTCATGAAAATATAATAAGGCGGAAATCAAAAGCGCCGCTAAACTCTGCAGCGTAAATTTATATTTGCCCCTTAATCCCTTAGAAGAACGCCCTCTAAGTTTCAATAAATCGTCGGCAAAGCCTATAAGTCCAAAACCGAGAAGCGTGAATAAACCCATATAGAGATAAAAATCGTAAAATCTTGCAAGCAACAATACCGGGATTATCGCACTAAATAATATCAAAAAACCCCCCATAGTCGGAATATCTTTTTTTTTGCTTATATGGGATTTCGGACCGTCCTCTCTCACTATCTGCCCTACCTTCATCCTTTTTAATATTTTAATAAATACCTTTCCGAACACGATAGACAGTATTAACGACAAGATTATTGCATAGGACGCCCTGAATGTAATATATCTAAGAAAATCAAGATTTAAATTTAGCATATCTTTTCGCCCTCAAAACATTCTTCAAGCTTCATTTCTCTTGAGCCTTTTACTAAAACGACACTGTTTTTTTTATCTAATTTTTGAAATTTTTCTCTAAAAATTTCTTTATCTCTAAATAAATACAGCTTGTTATCGTCAAATCCGACTTCGGAAAGCCCCCTCCGTATACTATCTATATAATCGCCTTTATAAAAAATATAGTCGGCATAATCGGCGATCTCCCGTCCGATGTTAACATGTTCGATATCCGAAGAGTCTCCCAGTTCCAACATGTCTCCCAAAACTAATATTTTCTTCTTATCCGCATAATACGTTTTTACAAAATCCAACGCCGCCATAAGTGAATCAGGACTGGAGTTATAAGTATCATCAATCAAAATACATTCGTCGGAAATACCGGAAATTACCTTCATTCTTCCCTCCGGAAGAATGAAATCTTCCATCGCCTTTAATCCGGACTCTAAATCCACGCCGCAAACATATGAGATTAAAAGGGCGCATAGGAGATCATATATTAAATGAATCCCCTGAAAACCAATATTAGAGAAATATTCTTTACCTTTAAAAGAAAGCCTCAAGTTTGTACCGCCGGTCTTTTTATTTACCTTGGCGCTTTCACACAAAATATCCGGCATGATGACCCCATAATGTTTTAGTCCAAATCCAAACGAAAGCCTGTTTGTCTCTGACAATTTATTATATGTTTTGGATAATGTTTCGTCATCCGCGTTTATTATTAAACAAGAATCACCCTTTAAGCTTAATGTGAGGTCTGATTTTTCTTTTAAAACGCCTTTAATATCTTTAAATTCCGCAAGATGGGACTTACCGATATTAGTTATCGCTCCGATATCTGGCGATATAATACCTGAGAGTTTCCTTATTTCTCCCTTTTTATTGGTTCCTATCTCCAAAACAATGTACTCATGTTTATTATTTAAATTGAGAATAGCCTTGGGAACTCCTATCAAGTTGTTGTAATTATAATTGTTCTTAAGAATTTTTTCCTTACCGTATTTTGCGGAAATTATTCGGTAAACCATTTCTTTAGTCGTCGTTTTTCCACAAGAGCCGGTTATAGCTATTTTTTTCTTTAAATCAAACCGTCTTAAATATATCTCGGCAATGCTTCCCAATGCCGAAACGGCATCTTCGACCGCTATTATGATTTTTCTCGGATATACAGATATGTCGTAAACTTCGAGAAAATTCCATGAAACGATAGCACAGGATGCCCCTTTTTTAAATGCCGCATCCACAAAATCTTCACCGTTAAAATTCTTTCCTTTTAGTGCAATGAATATACTGTTACTTGAAAAATCTTCCCGTGAATCGGTAATTATTTCGTTAAAAACAAGAGGGTTAGTTCCATCCCCGGTAATTACAGTTCTTCCATCGGTAGAGTCCAAGATTTCGTCTATGGTTAAATTATATTCTATTTTCATAATATT
The DNA here is from genome assembly GCF_048541835.1 of Candidatus Acidulodesulfobacterium sp. H_13. Classification (NCBI taxonomy): domain Bacteria; phylum Candidatus Acidulodesulfobacteriota; order Candidatus Acidulidesulfobacterales; family Candidatus Acidulidesulfobacteraceae; genus Candidatus Acidulidesulfobacterium; species Candidatus Acidulodesulfobacterium sp. H_13. The sequence continues at coordinate 426,917 of NZ_JBLEOY010000002.1, read as the reverse complement.
TTAGTACTTCCTCTTTATCACTAAAATGATATTTATTATTTTTGATTATCATATAGTCCTCGTGTCCCTTGCCTGCTATCAAAACGGTATCTTCGACACGGGAAACGGAGAGTGCCAGTTCTATTGCCTTTGCCCTATCTTCCACTATGACGCAGATATGATCACTCCCCTCAAGCCGCGATGTATTCTTATTCGCATCTATATCGACAAACAATGCATTTTCGATGCCGGTTTTTATTTCCTTTATAATTTTTAACGGATCCTCGCTTCTGGGATTGTCGGACGTAATTATGGTAATGTCCGCTATATCGGCAGAATGCTTGCCCATAAGTGGCCTCTTTCCCTTGTCCCTGTCACCTCCGCAACCGAAGACGCTTATCAGCCTACCGCCGTTGATACCCTTTAATACCGACAAGACTCTTGCAAGCGCATCGTCCGTATGGGCATAATCTATATAAACCATAGGGGCTTCAGCATTTGCAATATTCACTTTTTCGACTCTTCCAGGGACACTGTTTAACGACCGTATGCCGGCGGCTATATGTTGCACCGGAACAGAAAGGGCATAAGCGGCAGAAGCGGCGGCAAGTATATTGTAGACGTTATGGCTTCCTATAAGCTTGGAAGAAATTCCCCTGATTTCCTTTTTATCGGGCAATATTATATCTAATTTTAATCCATCCTTGCTGTAGACTATATTTTGTGCAAATATATCGCTATCTTTATTTAAACCGTAAGTAATTAAAGTAAACTCACTCTTTTCTTCCCTTAATTCCAGTATGAGTCTTTTTCCGTAAGTATCGTCATTATTTATTAAGGCAAATTTTTGCTTTTTAGCGCTTTTCAAAAGTATTTCAAAAAAAAGCTTCTTTTTTGCAGTATAATATTTTTCCATATCCCCATGGTAATCAAGATGATCCCGCGTTAAATTGGTAAAAACGGCGGCGTCATAAGAAATGCCGTAAACCCTATCTTGCGTTAAACTATGAGAAGAGACCTCCATAACGCAATAACCGATGCTCGATCTAACCGCATCGTCAAGCATTTTATTCAGCTCATAGGCATCGGGCGTAGTATTTTTGGAGCAGGTAATATCAGATCCTATTCTACAATCTATCGTTCCTATCAATCCCGTTCGACATCCTGAATCCTCCAGGATAGATTGTATTAAAAATGTTGTTGTCGTTTTGCCGTTCGTTCCCGTTACCCCTATGGTCTTTATCTTATCCGCCGGATTGTTAAAAAAGTTCTTAGAAGCGGCGGCATATGCCTTTAAGGCATCCCTGACGACTATCGCCGCCACGTTTCTACCTATAAGCCTTTTTGCCGTTTCGCCGTTATCCGTTAATATTGCCGAGGCACCTTTAGATATCGCCTCCTCTATGTAAATATTAGAATCCACTTTTGCCCCTTTCCTTGCGGCAAACATATATCCCCTTTTTATATTGCGGGAATCATTGGATATTCCGACGATATCAATATCGGAGCTGCCGTATACAATGGCTTTTAAATCACTATCGTCTTTATAACTCAGAATATGCTTAAGTTTCATAATCTTAAAACCCTTTATGACGACCTGCCTCTTGGCTTAAATTTAAGTATGACGGTTTTTTTATTATTTAAATCGGAGCCCGCACGAACACTTTGATAGTATAAGAATCCACTGCCGTATATCTTTACCTTTATATTGTATCTGCTAAAAAATTCCAGTGCCTTGTAAATAGTATCCCCTTTTAAATCCGACATTACTCCATGGCGAACGAAGGCTTTTTTAACCTTGTTCCCCCCGCCGCTATCTTTACCCTGGCTAAACTGCTCTCCATATGCATTTCCTCTCGGATATACGTTTAATATATCCAAGGCATTTTTAAACACGTCGCGTACTACCGGAGCGCTTACCGCCCCCCCGTAGTAACTGATTTTTAACGGGTCTTCCTGAACTACTATCATTGTTAATTTCGGGTGTCTATACGGAACAAACGCCATAAAAGAAGCAGTGTACTTATTTTTATAATATTTGCCCGTTTTTGGATTTATGACCTGGCCCGTTCCTGTTTTTCCGGACACTTTAAAATTTATTAACTTGGCATACTCTCCCGTGCCTCCCTTGACGACCAATCTCATCATATATTTAATTTCTTTATCGGTCTTTGTGTTAATAACCCGTCTAATTATTTTGGGCTTAGCTTTAAAAAGCACTTTGCCGTAAGGATCGACTATTTTTTTAATTATATACGGCTTCATTAATAAACCGCCGTTAGCTATGGCGGAAAGCGCAACTGCCTCTTGCAGCCCCGTTACGGCAGCACCCTGCCCGAACGATTCTTCACAGGGACCTATCTTGGACCATACGCTAAGCGGCCTGATTATTCCCGAAGATTCTCCAAGTAATCCCGCATGAGGTCTATCTAAGAATCCCCATTTTTTAAGCCAGTACCATACTCTTTTTTTTCCCATTTTCATACCTACCTGACAGGCGCAGACATTGCATGAATATTCGATCAGTTGATTTATATTCAAACGACCGAATTTGTTTTCTACGTCGTGAACGGTTATGCCGTCGAAGTGATAAGAACCATGATAACCGTTTATTACGGTATCGGGCTTTACGATGCCATCCTGCAGTGCACCGGATATTATAAAAGGCTTCATGATAGAGCCCGGCTCGAAGTCGTCGGTAACGGCCCTATTCCTCCAGTATCTTGCGGAATATTTCCAGTAATAATTGGGATTAAAACTGGGATAATCCGCCATCGCCAAGATTGCACCGGTATTAGGATTCATAAGTATCGCAAAAGCACCCTTGGATTGTGTTGCTTTTGCCTCCCTATCTAAATAATATTGCGTAATAAATTGCAGTTGCTTATTTATGGTTAAGTAAATATTATCCCCATGTGTAGCTTTTCTGAGCCCGAAACCCCTAATAAATATATACTGTCCCAAACCGTCGTGTAAAACCTTTAATGCACGTCTATTTCCTTTTAAAAAATTATTGTATTTATACTCGATTCCGGATAAGCCGTTATCGTTAATTCCTACAAAACCTAAAACATGGGAAAGTAATTTTCCGTCCGGATAATATCTTACCGGTTGTTTAACTATTATGACACCGGCAATTCTTAGTTTTCCCACATTTTTTGCTAAAGCTGCCGAAACCCTCTTGTTAATCCATGCAAATTGAACTTTTTTATTTAATATTTCTATTATTTTTTTAAAACTTATTCCCGTCAAACCGGATAATTTTTCGGCATTTTTAAGCTTATGCCTTATCATCAACGGATCCACTGCAATACCCGGCATATTAATACTCGTGGCAAGTATGCTCCCGTCAGACGAATAAATGTTTCCGCGTTCCGGAGTAAAATATATTTGTGTATGAAACTGCTCGCGCGCAAGCAACCTTAACCTTCCACCCTCTATTATCTGAAAATAAAAGGCCCTGCTCATTAACAATCCCCCAAAAATTACTATAGCGATAAAACCGATTAGCATTCTCAGTTTTAAAGTTGTTTTCCATAATCTAATCATGAACTATTATGATTTCGCCTTCTTTTGGGTAAATAAAATTCATTTTTTTGGCAATATTATAAATTCTCAAGGGCGAACTCAAAGCCGCTTCCTTAATCAGAAGCTCTTTATGGCTGTATTCAAGTTTTAACTTTACGACACTCAGCTTATTAATGTCATACCCTAATTTTATGCTTTCCATTTTAGTCCATACGTAAAACATTCCCAAAATAGTTAGCATTATCACAGAAACAATAAAATACGGCTTTATCTTAGACATAATAAAAAGCCCTCAATTTTGCACCCCTGGATCTCGGATTCATATTTATTTCTTCATCCCCCGGGACTATAAGTTTTTTGTTTACAGGCTTAAAATCGGGGTTTTCTCTAATAAAATTCTTGACTATCCTGTCTTCCCCGGAGTGAAAGGATATTATTGCCGCTATACCCCCGTTGTTTAAAACATACTTAAGCTTTCCCAAAAATTCTATTAACGAATCGTATTCTTTGTTTATCAATATCCTCAATGCCATAAATGTCTTTGTCGCCGGGTCGGTCCTGAACCTTTTAGATTTACCAGAGCCTCTATAAACCGCACTTCTTATAATACTTGCCAATTCCAAGGGTGTTTCGATCGGTTTTTTTTTCCTGTATTCCACTATTTTTTTTGCTATCTTCCTTGAGAACCTTTCGTCGCCGAGTTTCCATATGGTATCGGCAAGATTTTTTTCGGCATAACCGTTTACCACGTCATATGCGGTTAGTTCCGTTTCTATACCCATTCGCATATCAAGAATGCCTTCCTCGTTAAAACTAAACCCTCTACCGCTTTCAAGCTGGATAGAGCTGATACCGAGGTCGAGAACAATGCCGTCTATCCCTTTTAAATTTTCCGCTTTCACGATTTCATCGATTGCGCTAAAATTAGCATTAATCGCCTTAAAATTTTTTTTACCAAACTCATTTTCAAGTTTAGTCCGAACATCTTTTACTGCCTCGGCATCTCTATCTATCCCTATAAGTAAACCGTCGCGATCCGAATGCTCCGCTTGTAACCTTTTTAATATTTCTTCAGAAAAACCTCCGCCACCCAGCGTCCCGTCAATATAAATATTTTCGGGCTTTACTTCTAAAATATCCACGGCCTCTTTCAATAATACCGGTATGTGTCGTCCCAACTTTTGTCGCCGTAATGCCCCCGATACCGGCATGCTAAAAACCTACCTGCGACATAGTAGCCGCAATAGATTCAAAATTGGATTTTGCTCCCTCAAAATTTGCATCCCACAAATCTCTGTCCCATATTTCAAATCTGTTTATTATTCCCACAAGTACCACTTCCTTATTTAAATTTCCGCTAATTTTAAGGGATTGAGAAATGTGCATTCTATCCATTTTGTCAAATTCAACCTCTTCCGCACCCGAAAAAAAATATCGTAAAAATTCTAAAACGTTTTTTTGCATCGAAGGGAGTTTAAGGGCTTTTTCTTCTAATTTACGCCATTCTTCTGTGGGATATGCAACTAAACATTTATCGAGATTGGTAATTACGATTGTCGTATTATCGTAAACAGACACAAGAGAATCCTTAATCTTCTGGGGAACCTTAACTCGCCCTTTATCGTCTATCGAATGGTTATATCTGCCGCTAAACATAAAGAAATAAATTGTTAAAATAATTAAATTATTCAACAAATATCATGGTTATTTTCAACGTAATTAAATGCTTACCACTTTTTACCACTTTTTACCACTTTTAAATAATATTATTGATTTTAGTAAAAGTCAAGTTAATTTAAAAAATATATTTAGAAATAAAATAAGTCGGAGCAAGACGTTAAAAAAGATAAGGAATTATTAAAAGAAATAGGTTTGATCCGCCGTTTGTTTCAAGCTATGCAACGTCGACATTCCGGCAATTTGAAAGGGTCGAATAAACATGCTTTCGTCTAACCCGAGAAGTTCTTTACTTTTAGAACATATATATACGGAGGGTGAATTTTTTAGCAAATCGGTAACATTTTCAACTATTAAATTCTTAAATCTTTTATCTATAAGTGAATTTTCCGCTATGTTTTTCGTATAAAGCAACGGAGATTTTGCCATGCTGAATATACGAATATCGTTTTCCATTATCGCCAGTGTTCTTGCTAATATCAAACTTGCTATGCATTTTTCCGGCTCATTTTCAGGATCGGAAAGCTGAACTATTAAAATTTTTTCGTCTTCCATTTTGCCGGATACAGCATTTAATTATATTTTTTTAATAAATATCTTTTAAGCCAATCTTTTAAGTGCGTCTTTTTTAATTTCAATAGCTCGTCAAATTCGCTCGCGTCTCCGCTGCATATGCTATCATACTTTAACATTCTAACCTGGTCGGATGTTATCGGTATATTTTTGAACGGCGCAGATAGTTTTTCGACGATACTTAAAGATTTTTCAACGATAAAAAGGGGGGTATGGATTTTTAATTTTTTAGGCGGTAAGAACTCCATGATCAAATCTATGATATCTTCAAAAGTATAAATATCCGGACCGCACAACTGAAACGACTTATGAATGGTTTTATTGTTATACAAAGAATTATTATATGCGTCGGCAACCGAAAATACGTCTATGGGAGTAAACTTATTTTCTCCGGTTCCGATTATAGGAACAAGAGCCCTTGTTTTTACTAAATTTATGAGGTCGTCAAAAAAAGCCGCATTATCTCCAAAAATCAAAGAAGGCTCAAAAACAGTCCATTTTAAACCCGAATGTTTAACGAGCGACTCACCCTCGTATTTTGTGGAAAAATATTTTGAATCGCTAACCGAAGCACCGAGAGTGCTCATATGGATAAACCTATTTATTCCATTTTTCTTAGCCAACTCCAACAATGTATTCACATAATCTACGTGAACCTTTCGGAAAGAAAAACCGGGCGTGCTTCTTATTATTCCAACAAGATTTACTATTGCATCAAATTTATTAAGAGAAAGGAAATTGTCAATAACATTCTTTTCCTCAAGCCTCCCCTCAAAAACCTCAAAACCCAATTTCTTTAACTTTGGAACTTTATTTTTTTTACGCTCCAAAAGGGTAACGGAAGCCCCTGAGGATTTAATCTTTTCGGAAATGACCGAACCTACGAATCCCGTTCCTCCCGTGATAAAAACCTTCATGCGCTTTCCCCCTTTTTAATCACGCATTATTTTATCTCTTTATAATTAAAATAATGCGTGGCCTCTATATATCTGATGGTTCCGGTCTTAGACCTCATGACGACCGAATGAGTTTTTGCTCCGCTTTGAAAAAATTTAACTCCGTTGAGGTAATCCCCGTTAGTTACGCCTGTCGCAACAAATATTACGTCACCGGCAGCAAGATCATGAATACCGTAAATTTTATCAAAATCTTTTATACCCATTTTAAGGGCGCGTCCCCTTTCTTCTTCGTTCCTAAATACAAGCCTGCCCTGCATATCGCCCCCAACACACCTTAATGCCGCTGCGCCGAGTACACCTTCGGGAGCGCCGCCTATGCCCATAAGAACGTCTATGCCAGAATCTTCCTTTGCGGTTGCTATCGCGCCGGCAACGTCTCCGTCTTGTATAAGCCTAATCCTCGCCCCTGCCTTCCTCACCTCTTCTATTAAGGGTTTATGTCTTTCGCGTTTAAGGATTATGACGGTCAAATCTTCGATATATCGGTTTAACGCCTCCGCGATTCTCTGAAGGTTTTCAGTCGAAGACAGCTTTATATCAATAACGCCTCTTGCTTTAGGACCTACGGCTATTTTTTCCATATATGTATCAGGGGCATGTAAAAAATTTCCATGATCGCCTATTGCCATAACGGCAATTGCATTAGGGGCGCTGGTTGCAGCCAAAGTAGTTCCTTCCAGCGGGTCAACGGCTATGTCAACCTTTTGTCCTTTTCCGCTGCCGACTTTTTCTCCTATGTAAAGCATAGGGGCTTCGTCTCTTTCGCCTTCGCCTATAACTATCGTTCCGTCGATATCTATATATTCGAGAGAGCCTCTCATGGATTCTACTGCAGCCCTGTCCGCCGCTTCTTCATCTCCCCTGCCGATAAACCGTGCGACCGATATCGCGGCGTGTTCGGTAACCCTGGCAAACTCAATAGTCAACGATTTATCATCCATAATCGTACTCCCCCCCTGATTTCAATATATTTATTTTATCAATGTTACACAATAATTCTTATATTATATCCTATATTGTACGCCAATACAATATTTTAAAAAAACAAGAACGGATTTGATTATCCGCGTTCGGGCATCCCGTCATATTCGTGCAAATCAGGGGCCAATCTCCTAAAGGGTTTTTCCCTCATCCATTCTTCAAAGACCTGACCGACAAGTCCGCAGGAGCGGGCAATTATGAAGAAACCCTTGCCGAGTCTATAATCGAATCCCATATCGGAAATTATTGCGGCAATGCAGCCGTCTACGTTAAGCGGAAGTTTTCGTTCGGGCTTTTTAACCTTAAATTCATCCGCTATTGCTACGGCAAGATTGACATAACTACCGCCAAAATTTAAATCTCCCGCAACTTCTAAGAGCCTCTTTGTTCGAGGATCAATGGTATGAAGTTTATGACCGTAACCCGGAAGTCTTTTTTTATTCTTAAGAGCGTCGTCAACCATGTTTTTTGCCGTTTCTTTAATGTCTTCGTCTTTAATACCTTCTTTGCCTTTTATATAATCCTGAAACATCTTTGCCGACTTTTCAATAGCACCCCCGTGGGCATCTCCAAGAGTAAGAATCCCACCTGCAACAGCGGCGTTAAGTGAATTCCCACCGGAAAATACCGTTCTTGCGGCAACGGACGAAGGTGTGGCAATACCTGCATCTATGCATGAAACAAAAATGGCGTCCAACATCTTCGCTTCATTTATGGTAGGCATTTCGCCCTTTAAAAGCAAGAAACAGACCTCTGCATAAGATTTATTCCCAATTAAATTATCAAGATTATAGCCTCTTATAAGAATCTTTCCGTCCTGATTAGACGTAACGGCCGTTCGCCACTCTTTTTGTGAATTTATTTCAGACATAAACTCAAACTCCTTTAACTTTATATTTTTATCATTTACTTATTAAATACAAAAATCACTTATTTTAAAGTGCTGTAAAGCGGCTTCACGTCATCGGAGGAGCTATCCTCAAAATCTCTTTTCGCCCCTAAGAAGATAAGGGCATTGACGAGCTCATGGTAAAATTTAGCAACCCTTATCGTTCCCGTTTTTTTGCCCAATTCCTCGAGCCTCTTTATCTTATCGGTTGCCTTTCCCATACCTCTTTCTACAATGGCACCCGCATGCCCGAAAGAAACCCCTTCCGGCATATTTTCCTGAAACACGCCTGCAACAAAAACGGCTAAAGGCTTAGTATAGACACCATTAGCTACAAGCTCTGCAACCTGCTCTTCGTATGTGCCCCCCGGTTCCCCCATTATAACACATGCCTTAACATTTTCGTCCTTTTCAAGTTCGGGAAGAACATCGGCAAAAGTCGTGCAGGCAATAATATCGCCCCCTACGGCTAAAGCCATGTAGATACCGAAACCGCGTCTTTTAAGCATTTCCGACGTAGTAACGGTAAGCCCTCCGCTTTTCGAAAGAACGACTATAGAGCCGTCTCGAAATGCGACACTCGGGTCCTTACCGCCTATGGCACCTATCCTGCCGACCGAAGGAACGAAACATCCGAGAGACGTCCCGCCGACGATAGTGACTCCCTTTTCCTTTGCAAGTTCATATATTATTATGGAATCCCTGATAGGAACATGCTCTGTAATGATGTACATAAGCTTAATGCCGTTATCGATCAATTCATAAACCGCATCGAGGACGGAAGTAGGAGGGACATATATTAAGCCCGTATTCACGGACTGCTTTAATTCATCAACCTTTAATGCTTCTCTTACGGTATCAAAAACGGGAATCGGACAAGTATCCATCAAAACCGTTCCGCCCTTTCCGGGCGTTACACCGCATTTTACGATGCCGGGATAAATACTTTCCGACTCGGCAACAACTTGAGAAGCCTCTCTGCCGGTAATGCCGATTACAATAACGCCGGTACCGTCATTTAAGAATTTAGTGCCTTTCATATAAATAATCTCCTATCATATTATATAATATTTTTAGACTTTAAAATCTCATACAACTTTTGCGGCGCCTCCGTGAGGGGAAGTTCAGAATCATATATTACCGCCTCTATACCGTTTTTCACGAAACAGTCGTAAAGCATTTTTAATCCCTTCTGATATTCCGGACCGCTTCTCCTAACGACCCATGCTAATCCCTCGGGAAATGTCCCGTCTTTTCTCATTTCTTCTATGGCCGATACGAGACCCTCTCCCAGCGTAACGTCTATTCTCGTATTGCTTGCCGTCCCGCCGCAAACAAGCATTGCTTTGAGTCCCGGCTTTGAAAGAATAATTTTAGAAATTTTGACCATCTTTTCCGCAGGCGGATTTCCGCCGATATCGGTAAGATTTGCGGGTTTCATTCCCAGCGCAAAAACTGTTTCCGCCGTAATAGTCGAACCGCCGCCTCCGAATGTCATCATTCCTATATCACCGTCCAATTCGACATAAGAACCCGCTTTCCCCCTGTGGTCGTCTCTGTCTATTAAATGTGCTGCCGACTCTCTTTGAGTAAGGGGCCTTCCCATAGCCCCCCTTGCGGTATAAATTTTAGAGGGAGCAATCCTTGCATCGTCATCTATCATATTTACGGCATCTATCGCTAAAATCTTTCGTTTTTTGGGATTCACTTTATCGCGGGCAATAATTAAAGGATTAACTTCTAAAAGTCTTGATTCCGAATTCCAAAACCCCCTGTACATATTGGCAATAACCTCTGAGAGCAGCCTCAATTCCGATTTATAATTAAAACCTATTTTAATTAAATATTCTCTGACTTTATACGGAAAAAGACCCTCAAGAGGGTTTATTTCGTATGTAAATATTTTAGACGGGTCCTGCTCCTCTATGTCCATTCCGCCTTCAAGCGATATAACAAAAACAGGTCTTCTCGGTCTTGACGAATAGGTAAAACTTACGTAAAGTTCTTTTACTATTTCCGCCTTTTCCTGGATAATAACGCTAACCGGCTTTTCGCCGTATACGTCCGTCTCCATTAATGCCTGAACATGTTCATTTGCCTCGTCTCCGGTTTTAGCAAATTTAACCGCTCCGGCTTTTCCTCTCTTTCCGACAAGAACCTGAGATTTTATAACTACCTCTCCGTTCTGTTCTACAAAATCGACCACATTTTCTCCGGAATGTTGAACGACCATATATCTTGGAGTCGGAACGCCGTATTTTTTAAATACGGTATCATATGTTTCGTATTCATAAAGTTTCATAAAAACCCCGTTTTAACTTAAAAAAGGCATTTCCGTCTGTGCCAAAAAACACTGTTTTAGACATATGGAAGAATATATTTTGACAACTGCACAGAAACGGAGATATCCGCTAAGGCAGAAATGCCGTCTTAATTTATATTAATTTACATATTTTCGGCAATTCTTTCGGCAAACTGAGAGCATTTAACTTCAGTAACTCCCGTCATTTGCCTTGCAAGGTCATATGTTACGTATTTCTGCTTTATCGTTTCTTTAATCCCTTTTTCTACAAGATCCGCCGCTTCCTTCCATCCCATATGTATAAGCATCATAACCGCCGACAGAATTAAAGAACCGGGGTTTGCCTTATCCTGATTCGTATATTTAGGGGCAGAACCATGAGTTGCTTCGAAAATAGCCATGGTATCGGACATATTTGCACCGGGTGCCATACCAAGACCGCCGACCTGTGCGGCTAAAGCATCGGACATAAAGTCACCGGTAAGATTCGGCAATGCAAGAACGGAATACTCGTCGGGGCGAAGAAGCCCTTGCTGGAACATAGAATCTGCTATCCTATCCTTTATAATAATTTTGTCCGTAGAACCCGTAACCTCGGCTTCAGGAATCAGTTTGTCGCCAAACTCGGTCTTTGCAAGTTCATAGCCCCAATCCCTGAATGCACCTTCGGTAAATTTCATTATATTGCCTTTATGAACCAAAGTAACACTCGTTTTGCCGTTATCTATGGCATATTGAATCGCTTTTTTTATGAGTCTCTTTGATGCAAAAGGTCCCATGGGTTTTATCCCGATGCCTGCGTCCTCTCTTATTTTTTCCTTAATATTAACATCCATTGAAATCAAAAAATCTCTAAGCTTTTTAGCCTCTTCGCTGCCGGACCTGAATTCAATACCTGCATAAATATCCTCAGTATTTTCCCTAAATATTATCATATTTACTTTTTCGGGGTGTTTAACGGGTGAAGGTATTCCTTCGTAATACTTAACCGGCCTAACACATGCAAAAAGGTCAAGCACCTGCCTGATAGTAACGTTTAACGACCTAAAGCCGCCACCTACCGGTGTAGTAATCGGACCCTTGATACCTATCGAATATTCTTTAAGAGCTGTTATCGTATCTTTGGGAAGATACTGTCCTTCTCCATATTTCTCAACCGCCTTTTCTCCGGCGTAAATCTCAAGCCAGTTGATCTTTTTTTTACCGTCGTATGCCTTTTTAACAGCCGCATTAATTACAATATGCATAGCCCTCGTTAAATCTGCACCGATTCCGTCACCCTCTATGAAAGGAATAATCGGGTCGCTGGGGACTTCAAATTTATTAGGACCCAATACCTTAATTTTTGAACCTTCTTTGGGTTCGATAAGCTTTTGATATGATGCCATAGATTGACTACCTCCCTGCTAATCAATTTAAGTTAAAATAATAAAAAAATAAAATTTTAAGCTGCAAAGGATTATAATAAAACATTTTTTTAAAATCAAGTAAAAAAATTAATATTATTAAGTAAACCGCTCAAATGAATCTAAAAAAGCCTTAAATAACAGCGGGCCTGAATTAAAAAACAAGCCGCCGTCTTTAGCCGAAATTTCAGAATAATGATCGGAACGATACCTGTTCTTGGTATTTTCCATTTTTGTGGAGAAACCGCAGAAAGGGACAGGTTCCGACGTGTGCTTTTTAAGTTTAACCGGATTGTAATGGTCGGGTAAAATCATTATCGTAAATTCATTATATTTTTTAAGACCTTTCATGACTCCGCCTACGATAAACCGGTCAAAATCTTCTATGGCTTTTATTTTATCTTTAACACTTCCCTCGTGCGAGGCTTCGTCGGAGGCTTCTACGTGAATATAAACAAAATCGCTAGAATTCAAAGATTCCATGCCGTAATCGGTTTTGCCTTTATAATCGGTATCTAAATATCCGGTTGCCCCCGGAACGTTTATAACGCGGAGCCCTGCATATTTTCCAATACCCTTTACTAAATCTACTGCGGAAATGACCGAACCCTCGATACCATATTCTTCTCTCATTGTAGGCATGGAAGGCTTATAGCCCTGCCCCCAGAGCCAAACAAAATTTGCAGGAAGCTTTCCCGACGCAATTCTTTTTTTATTCACATCGTGATCTTTTAGTATTATCTCTGCATTTTTCATTATATCTAATATCCTGTCGCTCGAAGTTCCTCCGTGAGGCAAAAATTCGTCTATCTGCATATCCGGTATATCGTGCGGCGGAACGGTTTGAAGACCGTCTATGTCAATATCATCGGTAACCATAAGATGCCTATAACTCACTCCCGTATAAAATCTAAAATGCCGACTGCCTAATTTTTTCTGAAAGGTCTCTATTATTTCTATCGCTTCTCCGGTAGTAATATGTCCGCCCGAATAATCATGCATAAACCTTTTTCCGTTTTCTCCTATTATATTGACAAAATTAAGCCTGAACGCAACATCTTTCGTCCCAAGTTCAACACCCATACTCGCAGCCTCTAATGGAGACCTACCCGTATAATATTTGACCGGGTCATACCCTAATATCGACATAGAACCGATATCGCTTCCGGGAATACACCCGTCCGGGATAGTTTTTATTAAACCGATGACACCCTTATTCGCAATATCATCCATATTAGGAGTATTAGCATACTCTAACGGCGTTTTCCCTCCAAGCTCCTCTAATGGAAAATCTGCCATGCCATCAGGACATAAAATAACATATTTACGGTTTGACATGCTTACTATTAATCCTCCTGATAAAACATTATTCGATTAAATTACGCTAACCCCATAACCGTTAGAACGGAATGTTTATCACACGGAACAACAACCGGCTCTTTCGAGACTTTTATGGCATTACCCGGGTCTTTAAGCCCATGCCCCGTAAGGGTAAGGACACAAACGTCTCCTTTTTTAAAAAATCCCCGTTTATTTAATTTGATTAATCCGGCAAGCGTGATTGCCGAAGCCGGTTCGCAGAATACCCCTTCCATTGAAGCGAGCATGGAATACGCCTTTAATATATCCTCGTCGCTTACCGAATCTATCAACCCATCGGATTCATCCCTTGCCGAAACCGCTTTTTGCCAGCTTGCCGGGTTGCCTATTCTAATAGCGGTCGCAACGGTATGCGGCTCTTTCACTATATGATTTAAAACTATCGGGGCAGACCCTTCTGCTTGAAAACCAAGCATTTTAGGCAGTCTGTCTATTTTTTTGGCATCAAAATATTCCTTGTATCCCTCCCAATATGCAGTTATATTGCCGGCATTTCCGACCGGAAGAATATGGTGAGTCGGGGGGGCACCGAGTTCATCGATAATCTCGAAACTTGCGGTCTTTTGTCCCTCTAATCTGTAAGGATTCACGGAATTAACAAGCGTAACTTCATAGTCTTTTGCGATTTCTCTTGTAATAACCAAAGCATCGTCGAAGTTTCCCCGTATCTGCATTACCGTGGCACCGTGAGCCAATGCCTGAGAAAGTTTTCCGGAGGAGATCTTTCCTTCCGGAATTAAAACGAACGACTTTATCCCCGCCCTTGCGGCGTAGGCGGAGGCGGAGGCGGAGGTATTTCCGGTCGAAGCGCAAATTACGGCTTTTGACCCGCTCGATACCGCTTTCGATACCGCCATAGTCATACCCCTGTCTTTAAATGAACCTGTCGGATTTAGTCCTTCGTATTTAAAATATATTTCAATATCCCGGTTTATAATTTTATTTATATTTATCGATTTTATTAAAGGGGTATTGCCCTCTAAGAGTGTAACGATATGTTTATCGTCTATTTCGGGCAAAAACTCCCGATATCTCCTTATTACACCGCCGTATTTAGTAAGTATCAACTTATAATCTCCCCTCCCCGTGCCTCTTTTCCTGCGATTTCTCAGCGTTTTTTTCTTTACGTTTATTATTAATCATATATTATCCTCAATTCTTAAAACAGTTGTTTTTGCCGAAACGACATTGAGTCTGTCGCACAATGCAATACTTCTGAATAATTCCTCTTCTCCAGCCTCATGAGTCATAATAACTATCGAAACGGAACCTTCAACCTTTCTACCCTTTTGAATCATAGAGCTTATGCTTATAGAGTTTTCACCGAGAATTCCGGATATTTTCGCAAGAACGCCCGGTCTATCCATAACGGAAAACCTTAGGTAATACTTTGAAATTATCTCTTTTTTAATTTTAACTTTCAGTTTATCTATATTCTTAGAGATAATAAAATCATGATGATTGTCATTATTTATTATTTTGGAAGCTATTTCCATTAAATCGCCCATAATCGCACCGGCAGTAGGATTACCGCCTGCGCCGTAGCCGGTTAAACTTAACGGTCCCGCATATTCCGCATTTACTAAAAATGCGTTAAACACCCCATCTATTTTTGATAAAAGACAAGAAGAAGGTATTAAAGTAGGATGTACCCTTATTTCTATTTTAGAATCTTCGTTTTTAAGTATTCCAAGCAGTTTTACAGCATACCCCAACTCTTTCGCAAAACCTATATCCAACTGGTTTATGTCTTCTATCCCTTCTATTATAACATCTTTTGTGGATAAACTTGTGGAAAAAGCTAATCTTCCAAGAATTACAAGCTTATGTGCGCTGTCGGTTCCGTTAATATCTAATGAGGGATCGGCTTCGGCGTACCCCTTTTCCTGGGCTTTTTTTAGGACTTCTTCGAATTTTCCGCCGTCTTTAGCCATTTTTGAAAGTATAAAATTGGATGTTCCGTTGATTATGGAATAAATCGATCTTATGTTATCCCCTACAAGCCCGTTCTTTATAGCTCTCAGGATAGGAATTCCTCCGCCTACGGCCGCTTCGAAACCTATATGTGTTTTTTTATCTATGCATTTTCTAAATATTTCCTCGCCGTGCTCGGCTAAAAGAGCCTTGTTCGCCGTAATTACACTTTTTCCGCTGTCTATAGCCCGATTTATAAATTCTTTAGCCGAAGAAATCCCCCCGATAAGTTCTATAATGATATCTATTTCCTTATCCTCAAGTATTTCATCCGGATTTTTAACTAAAAATTTCTTTATATTTTCGGGAACGGGATGACTGCCTCCGCGCGCAAATATTTTTTTGATATTTACCGGAACCGAAAGAAAAGAATTTATCTCCTTTTTTCTCTCATTAAATATATGGTAAAAGCTTGATGCTACCGTTCCGAATCCCAAAAGACCGATGTTAATTCCTTTTTTCATATTTGAAGTTTTACTCCCTTTCTATAGCCGTTAAACCACTTTACTAAAAAATTCTTCATTATTTATGAAATGCTTTATTCCTCTTGATGCCTGCCTTATGCGCATTTCGTTTTCTACTAACGCAAAACGCACGTATTCATCGCCGTAATTTCCGAAACCCACACCTGGAGACACTGCGACCTTTGCCTTATCAAGCAATAATTTTGAGAACTCAAGCGATTTAATCCCCGCGCTCAAGAACCTCTCCGGTATTTTCCCCCAAACAAACATAGTTGCCTTAGGCTTTTCAATATTCCACCCCGCCATTTTGAAACTTTCAATCAAAATATCGCGTCTTTTTTTGTAATGCAAAACCATTTCAGAAACGGCGTTATGCTCCGCCTCTTCGTTTAATGCGATGATGGAAGCTATTTGAATGGGTTGAAACATCCCGTAGTCAAGATAACTCTTGATTCTCGAAAGGGCATTTATTAGAACCCTGTTTCCCACGGCATATCCTACCCTAAAGCCCGCCATGCTATAACTTTTAGACATGGAAAAAAACTCCACTCCGACATCTTTTGCTCCTTTAACCTGTAAGAAGCTCGGGGCTTTATAGCCATCAAACGTTAAATCAGCATATGCGTTGTCATGAATTACGTACATATTGTTTTCCTTTGCAAAATCAACCAACTTTTCAAAAAAATCAGGCTCGACGGTAACAGTTGTAGGATTATGCGGGAAATTCAATATTATAACCTTCGGCTTAGGCCACGTCTGTCTCAATGCCGTCATGATATTTTTAAAAAAATCCTCACCCTGAACCAAGGGTATGCTCCTCACATCTCCCCCGGCAATAACAACGCTGTAAGCATGTATCGGATAAGTAGGATTCGGTACTAAGGCAACGTCTCCTTTGTTAATAATTGCAAGCATTAAATGGCTTAACCCTTCTTTTATGCCCATAGTAACGATAGCTTCGCCGTCAGGATCGATATCTACGCCGTAATGCCTTTTATACATATCGGCAACGGCGAGCCTGAGTTTATATAAACCGCGCGATACCGAATATCTATGGTTTTTCGGATTTTTAGATGCCTTGACTAATTTTTCTATTATATAACCGGGAGTCGGAGAATCGGGATTGCCCATTCCCAGGTCTATAATATCGTCACCCTGCTTTCTGGCCTCCATTTTTATCTTGTTTACCTCGGCAAAAACATAGGGCGGAAGTCTTTTTATCGTCTCAAAATCTTCTATCATGATGGCATGCCTCTATTTATTGTATAAGAATGCTTAAAAAATTTTTCCGCTCCAAAGGAACTCCTAACAAGCGGAGCAGAAAATACATTTCTAATTCCACCCTTTTCCGCATAATTCTTATAATCTATAAACCTCTCTAAATCCACAAACCTATGAACCGGAATATTTTTCAACGAAGGCCTCAAATACTGACCTATGGTCATAAAATCTACTCCGATATTTATGAGGTCGTCTATGGTTTGAAAAACCTCTGAATCGTCCTCTCCGAGACCGACCATAATACCCGACTTCAGCGCAACATCCGGCCTTTCTATTTTCACTTTTTTTAACAAATACAGAGAACGACGGTACGAACTTAACGGCCTTACCGTTTTATAAAGCCTCTCGACCGTTTCTATATTGTGTCCAAAGATATTTATGCCGCTGCAGGATACGTCCGTAACGGATTTTTCGTTGCCGTTAAAATCTGACGTTAAAACTTCAACTATTTTACAATCGGTTTTTTCCCTAATTTCTTTAACCGCTCTGACTAAAACCCCCGCCCCTCCGTCTTCCAAATCGTCTCTCGTAACCATCGTAATCACGGCATGTCTTAAATCAAGCGATTTTACCGCATAGGCTATTTTTCGCGGTTCAAAAACGTCTACGGTAGAAGTTGTGTTGACATAACTTTGATAATCTATGTAATCTATATTGCAAAAAGGGCATTTCCTCGTGCATTTATCTCCGAGCATGAGAAATGTGGCGGTTTTATTTGAATAACAAAGATTAAGATTGGGACACCTCGATGACGAACAAACAGTGTTGAGTTCTTTCTCCCGAATAACTTTAGCCGTTTCAAAAATGTCCTTCCTCGTCTTGATCTTTAATATCTCTTTTCTTAAATATCCGGGGAGTCTCTTATTATCCACTCTATAAAAATACCTATGGAATCTATTGATTTATTCCTAAACAAAAAATATAATTAATATGCGCCTTTTTGTTTATATCACAATATATGTATAAATTTCAATAATTATTTACTAATCATAATCATGACGGACTATAATTACGAAGATATCGATTTTATGAAATCAGCCATAAATGAGGCTGAGAAAGCGCTGGAAGCAGACGAAGTGCCGGTAGGCGCAATTATCGTCAAAAAAACCGGCGAAACATTATCTTCGTCTTTTAATACGGTAGAAAAGGATAAATCCAGCATAATGCATGCAGAAATCAAAGCGATCATGGATGCCCAAAAAAAGCTCAAAAATTGGAGGCTTGAGGGGTGTACGTTATATGTCACTCTTGAGCCTTGCATTATGTGCTGCGGCGCGATCGTTTTATCCAGAATAACGAGATTGGTATACGGAACAAAGGACTATAAGGGCGGCATGGCATTACCTATTATTAATGGTAGGATAGAAGTCGTATCCGGAGTCATGAAGAAAGAATCGGAAATATTGCTTAAAACATTTTTCCAATCCAAAAGAAATAAGAGCCGAGTATCCATTAAAATTTAGTGAACCCTATAAAATCCTATAATCACTAATACTACCATAATAATTATATATATCCTTAAAAACCAAAACGCTATCTTGACCCATCCCTTAATCTCCGCCCTTTCTATCGGAATCTTGTTATAGTTCACCAAGCCTTCTTCTTTTATAAAATTTTCCCAATCGTTGTCTAAGTCATTTTGTTTGGAAGTCTTATCGTCCGAATCCATTTTTACACCTCTTGAGTAAATTTATAATCAAATACTTAAACTAAAAGTAGGGTTTTATTATGTTAATATATGCGGAAAAACCACGATTAACCCATATATCCCATCCATAACTATCAAAAAACCTACAATAGTAAACGCAGATATATTTTGCCACGGTCTATTCGTATAATCTCCCATTATTTCTTTATCGTTTAAAAGGAGTAGCAAGAACATCATCGCCGCAGGCATAAAAATAGTGGCTATTACTTGAACGGTCAAATTTAAAAATCCGAGCGGCGCATTCGGAATTAAAACAATCCCTCCCGCAATGAACAGGCTTATAATGCCGGGCAGATAAAACTTCCAGCCCTGTAGTGGCGGCATATTGATACTCTTCGGCCATCCAAATGCCTCGCCCATTGCCCAGGAAGTACTCGCGGAAATTGCGATAGCCGCTATGAGTCCCGCTTCTATAAGACCAAGCGCAAAAAGTCTCATAGCCACCCACCCCATCTTTGCGGATATAATAGAAAGTATCGTCTGGATACCTAAATTAGGCGTACTCGTAAAACCGTAAACCGTTGCACCGGTTATCAGGATGATTGCGATAGCCACGATCACCATAAAAACCGAGCCTATAAAGGTATCTATCTGTCCGTCCCTAATATCTTTTATGGTAAGCCCTTTATCGACAACCGAAGACTGCTGAAAAAATAGCATCCACGGGGCTATTGTAGTTCCTAAATTCGCCAGCACTACATATATAAAAAGCGTATGCACCCCGCCCGGTATATGCCATGAAACAAAACTTCTCGCTACCGAATCCCAATGAAGATGCGGAACAAAAAACACTAAAGGAATAAATATTAAATTAAATAATGCGATGCTTAAGCTAATCCATTCCCATGCAAAATAACGCAAAAAGAGCTGAATAGATGCTATAATTATTATTGCCGCTATCGAAGAGATGATAGGGGATACCCCGAAAACCTGCATTCCAAGGGTTATACCTATAAATTCTGTTATTAAGGTTAATATATTTGCAACGACAAGGTCTATTAAGGAAAACGCACCCCAAAATTTTCCGTATCGTTTCCATATCATTTCCGCATGCCCCCTATGCGTTACGGCGCCTAATCTAACCGTCATCTCTTGAACTATATATGCAACCGGAAGCATAACTATCATAAAAGGAATAAAAAAACCTATTCCAAATATGGAACCTGTTTGCGCATATGTTATAACTCCGCCGGCATCATTATCTGCTATCATAACGAGTATTCCGGGACCTATCAGCGCTATTAAAAGACAAAGACGGGAAAAATAGCCGTATTTTTGTCTCATAAGGTGGATTTTAAGCCTATCTGCCGCTCTGAGTTTTATATCTATGGGGAGATTGTCGAGCTTGTCCTTATAATCTTTCAATTTCTACCTCCTTAATAAGCAGTTTTAGCGTTTATCGGAAAGAGGCAAATATTAAAAGATTGAATAAATAGGCGGACAAAGCCAACGAGTGTCTATAATAAATTTATATCATTTAACATTTAACTTCCGAATGACGCGTTAAAATCGCCCTCGGTTTTTTGAAACAATTGTTGTAACTGCTACTGTCAGGCTCACTTTGCATAAATTAACCCCAAATTAAAATTTTATAATGTTTAAAGTATGCTATTTTATAACGCGTATGTCAAGATAAATTTTATTGAAAAACCCTCGATAAAAACCTAAAAACAAAAAAGGTGGGATAACATCCCACCTTTTAAATCCATATTGCAATTCGAATTGAATCAATGCCACAAAAGCAAGACTATCGGAATTATTAAGATAGTAAAGATATTTACAACCTTTATCATAGGATTTATAGCCGGTCCTGCCGTATCCTTGTATGGATCGCCGACGGTATCTCCTGTAATCGCGGCCTTGTGAGCCTCGCTGCCCTTACCGCCGTATAATCCGGTCTCAATAAGTTTTTTTGCGTTATCCCATGCCGCACCGCCACTTGTCATTGAAATAGCCACGAAAAGCCCTGATATGATGGTTCCTAACAATAACCCGCCAAGTACCTGAGGTCCAAGTAGCAAGCCGAAAATTATCGGACCTGCAATAGGTATAAACGCAGGCAAAACCATCTGTTTTAATGAAGATTTTGTAACTATATCTACACATTTTCCATATTCCGGCTTAGTCGTTCCTTTCATAATACCCGGCATCTCTTTAAACTGCCTTCTAACTTCATCGACTATATCGCCGGCAGCGCTTCCGACTGCTTTCATGGCAAGCGATGCAAAAAGAAACGGAAGCATTGCTCCCAATAAAAGCCCTATTAAAACTCTTGGTTCGGAAATAGAAAACGAATAATGTACTGCACCATCCCCTATTAATTTTGAATATTCGCCGAAAAGCACTATTGCGGCAATAGCGGCGGAACTAATTGCATAACCCTTAGTTACCGCTTTAGTGGTATTACCTACTGCATCAAGTGCATCGGTAGTTTCTCTAACGTCCTCGGAAAGATTGCTCATCTCAGCAATACCGCCCGCATTATCGGTAATAGGACCAAAGGAATCGACCGCTATAATCATTCCCGCCATTGAAAGCATACTGGCTGCGGCAATCGCAACACCGTAAAAACCCGCAAAGAGATAAGAGATAAGAATACTGAATACAATTACGATAACCGGGAGGGCCGTAGACATTTGTCCGACGGCAAGCCCTGCTATAATATTAGTAGCATGCCCTGTAGTAGATGCCTTTGCAATCGATTTAACGGGGGAGAAGCTCGTCGATGTGAAATAATCAGTAATAACTATTATAAGACCCGTAAGAACCAGCCCTACCATGGCCGAATAAAAATAATTAATAGTAGGATAATGCCCTACGCCTTTCATAAAAATCATTGTAAAGAAGTAATAAAAGACGGCTGAAATTATACCCGTAGCAATTATTCCCTTATACAACCCCTGCATAATCTTCTCTTTTGTGGGAGCACTTACGAAAAATACTCCGATTATAGAAGAAAACACGGCAATACCGCCGAGTATTAACGGATAAAGAACTGCTCTCAATAAATCATGAGTGCCGCTATTATGAAAAATAGTAAAGGCTAACAGCATAGCCGCTATTATTGTAACGGCAAATGTTTCAAAAATATCCGCAGCCATTCCGGCGCAATCACCTACGTTATCACCCACCTGATCAGCTATAACGGCAGGATTTCTCGGATCGTCTTCCGGTATTCCCGCCTCTACTTTGCCGACAAGGTCCGCGCCAACATCCGCTGCTTTGGTGTAAATTCCGCCGCCCAGCCTTGCAAAAACGCTTATAAGACTGCAACCAAAGGCATAGCCTATTAATGAATTCATAACCACGTCTATACCGCCGATAGAATAGGCTACAAGCGAAAAGAGAGATATTCCTAAAACTCCGAGACCAAGTACCATTAGACCGGTAACGGAACCGCCTTTAAACGCAAACTGCAATGCAGCCTTTATACCCTTATGCGCTATTTGAGCAGTTCTTACATTGGCCCTTACGGCATTAAACATTCCTAAATATCCGGCCAAAGCGGATAAAATAGCACCGAGCAAAAAACCGGATGCCGTTAAGATTCCAAACTGCTGAATCCAAATTCCACCTAACCATATTAATGCAAAAATAATAATTCCCACAATTGCAACAGTTTTATACTGCCTGTTAAGAAAAGCCGTCGCACCCTCTTGGATAGCTCTCGCAATCTGCTTCATTTTTTCGGAACCCTCTTCGTGTTTCATTGCCCATATCGTTACCGTCACACTATAGATAACTGCGATTAAACCGGCAATGATTCCAAAAATCATGGTGCCGTCAAAAACGTTCATAACCATCCTCCTAATTAAGATTTAAATGAATCAATCATATTAAATTATTAATAATTACTAACGCTAATCGGTTGTTTCTACATTACCTAAATTCTTGGCCTTCTCTTTTACATTAGCAAAGTATATGGCTACGGGTCTGTATGCTAAATGAGACCACTTGGAAAACGGCACTTCTATAACCAACATTGGCAATAAAATCAGTAAATGAATCAAATATACGTAAAATATCAATGCAGTAGGAAATTTATAAACTATAACCGCCCGCAGTATAATTCCGGTAAGAGCAGTCAAGAAAAGAAGTATTATAAACATCCAGTCCGTATGATGGGAAAACTTACTCCTCTCTATTTTTTTAGTAAACCTTTTAATCACGAAATAAACGGTTCCGAATATAAGTCCGATGCTTGCAAAATAATCAAATAGAATTATATGGAGAAACGGAAAGCTATTTTCCTCCTGAAACCAGTTCAAAAAGAAGACAATACCGATAAATAATGCAACATAACTTATCATAAGAAACAGATGTGTAAGCCAGAAATTATACTTTCCGTCCGTGAGTTTCTTAAAGAAGGATTCTTCTCCGTCGTCGCATTTTGCATACCTGTATTGTGTAAAGAAATTAAATATTAGCGACCACCCTTCCGTAAAATAAAGCTTGAAAGGAATCTTAACGCTGCTATCGCTTAAAACGGTTTTGCGGTACATGTTGTAAATAAACGATGTGAGCATAGCCCCTAAAAATACGGTCATCGGCCAGTCAAAAAAATAATCTACCTTATCCGGAGATACCGCTTGGTTTATTGCAAGCCCCGCAGCGGGTGATAATCCGAAAAGGATGGCCCATTCGATAAAAACAATAAGTGCCACTATAAACAGTGCAATATATTCCGCATATTTGGAGCCGTATAAAAGTTTTGATATTCCGGTCCAGTCATATGCGCCCACAAGAAAGCGGCGAAGCGACATCATTAATTCTCCGGGCTCGGCGTTTCTCGGGCAATTTTTAGAACACTCACCGCAATAATAACATAACCACGGATCTAAATCGCTCGTCAATTTCTCTTTCAACCCCCACCCTGCCCATATCATCTCTTTCCGAGGAAAGGGCCTGTCTTCCGTGGACAATGGGCAAACCGCCGAACATGTTCCGCACTGGAAACATTTCTTAAAATTGCTCTCGCCAACGTTTTTTATATAACTTACTAAATTATTATCAGTCTTTATCGTAATATTTTCCAATTTAACCTCCTGTCAAAAACCTTTATATGGATTAGGTCCGAGTGATTTTATCGTATTTACGAAATCTTCCACCATTTCCGGAAGTTTCATGTAATCGGAGAATTCAAGTTGAACTTGTCGTATTCTTTCTTCTTCGAGAACAAGCCTTGTGAGAGTTTCCTTAAGATTTACCATTCTGTAAGACGCAAGCTCCGAACCCTTTGTAAAATGACACTGATAATCATCACCGTATTTGCAACCCAGCAACAATATTCCGTCTATGCCTTTGGATAGAGCATCGGCATACCAGACGTTATTTATAGAGCCCAAACATCTGACGGGTATTACCCTTATATTCGACGATAGATTCATTTTGTTAATACCTAATATATCAAGCGCCGGATAGGCATCGTTTTCGCATGCAAACACGAGAATCCTATAATTATCGTCTTCCTCTTCTTCTGGAATATAAAGACTTTTTATCATAGACGCTACAATATCCGGAGAATAATTCTTAAAAGATATTACTCTTACCGGGCATGCGCCCATACAAACTCCACATCTCCTGCATCTTTCCGGATTAGGCTCAGGCGTCCCCTTTTCGTCTTCGTCAATTGCGCCGAACGGACACTCTTCAGTACATCTTTTACACTGTGTGCACCGCGACAAATCAAAAAAAGGATATGTCATATCGTTAGAACGAGGATGCACCGCTCTACCCTTTGAGGTCTGCTCGATGCATTGTATTGCTTTCAATGTCGCACCCTTTGCATCGTCAACGGAAAAAACGGTATCCATGGGTGCCCTAACGGAACCCGCCGAATATATTCCCGTTCTCCTTGATTCATAAGGAAAACATATAAAATTAGAATCCGGAAATCCGTAAACAAGATCCGGCATTTCCTTGCCCTGCCTATACTTAAGATTCAATATTCCGCTTTTAGCAACCTGTGCCGACATATCGGGGCCTGCCACTTCGCAAGATGCTCCCGGCATTGCGTCGGAATCGTTATTTACTTCCGCTTTCATCTCTCCGTTAATGGCGACATCACCGGAGTTAGGAACCATTCCCGCAGCCAGCACGACCATTTCGACGTTTAAAGTTATATCTCCCTTAAAAAGCGTATCCTTTACATTCAAATCTATAATATTATTTGCCTTATCGTAAGATACGTCGGAGATAACCCCTTTAACCATAAAGATTCTTTCATCATCCTGCATCTTCCTGTAAAAATTCTCGTATTCTCCGAGAGTTCTTATATCTTTATATATTATATAAATATTTGCATCCGGATTATTCTTTCTAATCAGAGCGGCTTCCTTAAGGGAAGACATGCAGCAAACAGTAGAACAGTAAGGTAGATGATTTTCATCTCTCGAACCCGCACATTGTATAAAAGCAACAGACTTAACCTGCTCATTATTAGACTTTCTGCTAACGGTAAAATCTTCATTTTTGCCGTCCTGATATAAGTCGGAGTAAAGTTCTTCAAGCTCTACGTTCGTCAAAATATCAGGCGATAAGCCATAACCTAAATAATCCAATTTTTTTGCTTCATAAGGCTTCCACCCGGTTGCAACGACAATAGCCCCGACATCTTCATTTACTACATTGACCTTATCGTTCTCATTCACGGGTTCTACTTCAACGCTAAATCTTCCCGGAGCACCGGATATTGACCTTATTTTAGAATTCTTATAGATTTTGATATTATTTGAAGTTTCGACTTCGTTTATGAGCCGGTCAAGACCCTCCTTTATGTGAACATTCTTATCAAAAGGGGGCTTGGTTTCCCATTTTTTATACTTTGAATACGGAAAACCGCCAAAATTAGGCTTCTTTTCGACTAATACGACATTATATCCCGCTTTAGCGGAATTTATTGCCGAGTTAAGACCCGTTACGCCGCCGCCGACGACAAGAATCGTTTTATTCAGATCCTGAACAAGTGGAATCGGAGGTTCGGCCTTCTTAGCCTTGGCAATTCCCATATTTATATAGTCTTCGGCAAGGAATTGAGTATTGTCGTTATTAGGAGGACTTATCCTTACAACATGCTCTCTAATATTAACTCTTTCGGTATATATAGACAACGGATCGAAATTAAATACATCCTGTTTTGAGCGCATAGAGCATGCGACTATTACCACCTTATTAATCGATTTTTCAGTAATGTCTTTTTTTATGAGACTTACGCCTTCTCCTCCGCAAAGAAATTCATGGCTTATACATACAGCCGGTTTAGCATCGTTTGCGGTATTAATAAGTCTTTCCACGTTAAGACTTTTTCCTATATCACATCCGGAACAAACATAAACCCCTACATTATTATCCATTTTCACTCCTTATTAAAACTATATCTATATCCTTATTTACTTTTACCTGTCGCCTGCTTCGTTTTTATTTTGCTTATATTATTTATCGATATTATGATCGTATTGAAGTACGGAAAGTGCCGCTGACGTTGCCGATTGACCGGACATATACACATCTAAAGGAAACTTGGCAACTCCGGCGGAAAAAATACCGTCTGCAAAGTTTTCATTGAATATAAACCCGTTCTCATCCAAATCTATTTTGACATCGCCGCCTATTTTTATCTCGCTTAAATCGTCTTTTATGTTAGGATACATCCCTGCAGCCAGAACCACCATTTCAGTCTTAAATTTTATTTTCTTACCTGAAAGTATATCCTCTACGTCAAGTATAAGATCGCCGGACGCATGGTCCTCGGATATTTTCCCTACAACACCCTTATTAAATTTAATATTTTCATCACATACGGCTTTGTTGAGAAATTTTTCGTATCTTCCGGGAGTCCTTAAATCTATATAAAAAATAGTCGGGGAGGACGACGGATTTTTATCCCTCAAATAAAGCGCCTGTTTTAAAGAAGCCATACAGCAAACTGCCGAGCAGTAAGGAAGGTGTTTTTCGTTTCTTGAACCGGCACACTGAATAAAAACCACATTATTAACATTTTTATTGTCCGACGGTCTTAATATTCTACCTTTTGTCGGACCGCTATCCGCAGCCAGTCTTTCCATCATCACGTTTGTGATGACATTTTTAAACTTGCCGAAACCCAAATTTTCTAATTTTTCAACGCTATAAGGTTTCCAGCCTGTAGCAAAAATAATATTCGAAACATTAATCTCAAAAGTATTTTCTTTCGCATTGAGATCAATTGCACTATATTTACACGCTTCTTCGCACTTTTTACACGAAGAAAATTTACAGTATTTATCATCTACGGTATACTTTGACGGAAATGCCGATATATTAGGAAGATATATAGCCTTCGTCATATCCATATCATAGTTAAAGTCGTTAGGCCTGCTCTCCGGACATGCCGCGACGCATTCCCCGCAAATTGTGCAGTTATCATTTATATACTGCGGTTTTTGTCGAATTTTAACCCTATATCCGTTTCCATTTTTTTCCTTATTTATTTCTTCTACGACGGATGAAACAAAAAACTCTATATTGTCGGAACCTGAAGATTTCATTCGTTTAACGTTTATCTCAAATCCACAAAACGGCGGACATAGCTTAGGAAAATATTTATACATCTGCAAAACCCTTCCGCCTATGTAATGCTTTTTTTCGACTATATAAACTTTTTTATTGGCTGCCTCCGTAATTTCAAGAGCAGTCGAAACCCCGCTATGCCCTCCGCCGATTATAAGAACAGGATTTTCATTATTTGACTTACTCAACTTTAAATCTCCATTGCTAAGATTCTAATTAAATACAAACTTTAACCGTTTTTTCACATACCCATTGAAAAACGGGCTAAAAAACCATCCCCCCCCCCTCGCAAACAGAGGAGGGAGAGAATACTATATCATATATCATCAGTAACAGTTAACCGACTTAGTCCTTAGGAACTAACTCAATATACGGCTTTTTGAATAATTCCGGTTGTCCCGTAGTCTTGTTAAGTTTGGAATTAACAAATAATTTCCAGTTTTTTTCGTCTAACTTAGGACGATCCGTTCTGTAATAGAAGCCGGGGTATCTGGTTTCTTCCCTAAATAATACGTGTCTCAAATGGAGCTCTCCGACGACAGACCTATGGTAATTTTCCCATGCCCTCATTAACTCGTGTAGATTGGAAGCAGCAAGCTTAGATGAATCTTCTTTGAGTTTATTTAGGAGTTCTAATCCTTTCAAAAGATTTGCTTCGCTAGTTCTATAGAATGTAGAAGTACCGGCAACATACTCATCCATAAGTTTATTTAACCTGAAAAGATACAGTCTCGGTCTAATATAATTTGGATTAATATTCGGCTCGGTCGAATAACCCTTAAACTTCTCATAGGTAATCATAGGCCCGTATATCTTTTCGGCAAGAACCTTTATGTCGGTATGAACGGTAGGAGTAAATCCGGAATCGTCCAAAACAAACCTTACGGCAGATTTTGCAGCAATTCTTCCCTCCGCATAGGAACCGGATGAAAATTTATGGCCTGAAGCTCCAACGCCGTCTCCGCCGGTGAAAAGACCGTTTACGGTTGTCATACGGTTATAGCCCCATTGATATTCTTTCGGTGAAACATCAGCAGGTCCGCTAACCCACATTCCACATGCTCCGGCATGTGAACCGAGAAAATATGGTTCTGTCGGCATAACTTCAGAATTAGTCTCTGCAGGATCAATATCATTTGCAGCCCAAATTCCGGCCTGCGAAACCGTCATATCCAAGAAATCTTCCCATGCATCGGCTTCAAGCGATTTTTTTCTTTTCTCAGGAAGCGTTTCAAAAAGAGCCTTCATAGCTCCCGACGTATTCATATAAAACGGGCCGTTACCTTCCATCCAATCCTTTAACATAACATGGTTCCAAAGGCATGTTGCCGGAACCTTCGCTAGACCGTACGGAGGAAAATCCTTAAGCATATCTCCCCACTTTTGCATATAATCCTCACCATGTGCATTTAAGACCCTTGATTTAAACAGAGTAAACCATGCACCTACAGGACCGTAACCATCTTTGAACCTATTAGGAACAAATCTGTTTTCCATAGTCGTCATTTCTGCTCCGGCTTCATATCCCATTGCATATGTAGAACCGGCATTCCATATAGCATACCATGTTCTTCCCATTCCTTCCGCCTGAGACCTCGGTCTAAAGACATTGACCGCTCCGCCGCAAGCCATAATTACGGATTTTGCTTTAAATATATAAATTTTCGCTTCTCTCAAGCTGAAACCGATTGCACCCGCAACCCTATTTTCATGCTTTTCGTCCATAAGAAGTTCTGTTATAAAAATCCTTTCATAAATATTTTCTTGACCAATTGCTTTCCTTGCAGCTTCGGCAACAAGAACCTTATAGGACTCTCCGTGTATCATTATCTGCCATCTTCCTGCCCTAAGAGGCTTACCGCCTTCTTCAATGCTTTTGCCGTTTTCTTCTTCTTTAAATATAGGAAGCCCTAATTTCTCAAATAACTTGACTGAAGCATCTACATGTCTACCCACATCGTATATCAAATCTTCCCTTACGATTCCCATTAGGTCGTTAGCAACATGTTTGACATAATCTTCAGGAGTATTATCTCCAAGATACGTATTGATTGCCGAAAGACCCATTGCAACGGCTCCGCTTCTATCTATCGCAGCCTTTTCAACCATGGTTATTTTCATGTCTTTCGGAGCCCATTTTTTAATTTCGAATGCCGCTCCGCATCCTACCATACCTCCGCCTACAATCAGAACATCTGTATCGATCTCTTCTATAGTGTAGTTGTTTAAAACTTCAGCGCTTGTCATTGAACCCTTTAGTTCAGCCATAACAAATCATCCCCTTATTTTATAAATTTAATTTTAAAACAATTCGATCAATCCTAATCTTTTTATACTATTTTTTTTGGAACGATAAGCGTTTGACCGATTTCATCGCATAGAATTTCACTCTTTAAATCCTCGTTAATTACTTCCGGTATTCCCTGATACGGATCTATACCACCTTCCGGTGTCGTTCTGATCGGAAACTTAAATCTCTTAATCTTGCCATTCCGATACTTTATAGTCCACATTATCGAATCAGAGCCACGCATTGGAATAACAGAAGCACCCATAGGAGCAAAATCCTGATATGCCCTAATCTCTACGGCAGACTGGGGACATATTTTTACACAGTTATAACACTCCCAGCACTGATCGGCTTCCTGGTTGTAAGCCTTCATTATGTCCTTATTGAGGACCATAAGGTCGTTAGGGCAGATATATTGACATGCAGTCTTATCTCTCCCCTTGCAACCGTCGCATTTTTCTGCAATTACAAAACTTGGCATTTTCATACCTCCTTAATTATATTATTATTATTATTAAACAAAATAACGCTCTATATTATATTTCTCCCCTTGATGCCTTATTCAATTTGACGTCAACCTTGTCGTTTTTAGAAAGAGAAGCATAATAATCTTTTAATATCGCCAATACTTCTATCCTCGAAAAATGATCCGGAATTTCCTGTCCTTCCGATAAGAGCTTTCTAAGCATAGTTCCGCTTAATACAAGCCTGTCTTCTTTCGGATGAGGACACGTCCTTGTCGACGCCATACCGTCGCACTTACGGCAATAAAACGTCCAATCCATTTTAAACGGTTTTAATTCAAGAGCATTTTTCGGAATTTCGTCAAATATTTTATGAGCATCAAACGGTCCGTAATAATCCCCGACCCCTGCGTGATCCCTGCCGACAATCAAGTGGGAACAACCGTAATTTTGCCTGAAAACCGCATGAAGCAACGCCTCTCTCGGTCCGGCATATCTCATTTCCATAGGGTAGCCTGCCTGCACGATAGTATTTTTTACAAAATATTTGTCTATAAGGGTATTAATAGCAACTGCCCTCACGTTTGCAGGTATATCGCCCGGCTTCAATTTGCCGATAAGCTGATGGATTAAAACACCGTCTGTAGTCTCTATAGCCACCTTTGCAAGGTATTCGTGAGAACGATGCATTGGATTTCTGGTTTGAAAAGCAGCCACCGTACTCCATCCCTTTTCCTCAAATATTTTTCTCACTTCTAAGGGACGCATATATATATCTTTAAATTTAGTAGGATAGTAGCTTTCGCTTAATACCTTGACTTTTCCGGCTATGTTAATATCTCCCTGGGCCATGACTTTTTGAACTCCGGGATGCTCCGTATCGGTCGTTTTGAATATCTTCTCGCACTCATATGCCTTGTCGATAGAATATTTCTCACTTACCGTAATTATTCCCATAATTTCAGAGGTTTCCAAGTCAAGTAATGTTATATCTTCACCTATTTTAACATCGGCTGCCATTTCCTTGTCTATGGAAAGGGTTATGGGTATAGGCCAAAACGTTCCGTCTTCCATGGTAAAATTATCACAAACACCTCTCCAGTCGTTCTTGCCCATAAATCCTTCTAACGGAGTGAACGCCCCTATTCCCATCATAATGAGATCAGATGTTTCTCTTGACGTCATAGACAACTTCTTTAACGTTTTTGCATAACTCTTTGCCTCTTCAAGCTCGGAGCCCGAAAGTAATAAGGGCTTTAATTTCTTTTCCTTGCCGTGAGGATTGACTAATGCCATATATTTATTCCTCCGATAATTTTGTATTTATTTTAATTTCATTTGTCTTATTAACTTGCTAATCAGGTATAGATCGATCATCTCTTTAAAAAACAATTGTAATATATTTATTATTATTTTAAAGAAATGTCAATCACTAATTTAAAGATGCACCAATAAAAATAGCGCAAATGGGTGACCGTACGAATATCTTTACGGCCATGTTAACGGATTTTGTTCGCAGACCTTTTCTACAAATCCTTTGTAGTCTATTAATTTGACGTTTTCTACGATTTCGCCTTCCGAAATCCCCCTCGCTTTTATATCCGCTTCAAGACAATAAACTTTATTATTTTGCAAAATACCTTTTACAGTATTTTCAAATTTGCCTCCTTTTTTTACCGTATATACGGCGTCTTCAATTAATAAGACTATATCATTTTTCATTAAATAATTAATAGAATCATTCAAAGCATTGGTTTCATAAGGTGACTTTTTAATAATGTGAAGCATATTTATTTCCTCCCGATATCGTATAGGTTTTTACCGTTCTCGTTAAAATTAAAATGATAAAAGTGCTTTCATCTCGTTCATTCTTTGTCTCAATGCATTTCTATCCAAAATTTCAACCTCTGCAACAAGGTCTCCTTCGCTTAAGCCTCTTTCTTCTAATGATTCCTTTTCTACATAGATATTGGAAATATCAAAATCATCCTTTAAAATCTCATATGTCTTTGAAAAATTCTTCTTTCCGAGTAATGAAGGATCCTGCCCCTTCTTTAAAGAGAAAACTCCGTCGTCCAAAAAAGCTACGCTCACATCCTGCTCATATGCGCCAAACATAACCATTGCTTCAATTGCTTCCTGCTCAAAAGCAACTCCGTACGGAGCTGTCCTGCAAACAAACATTACCTTAGTTTTTTCCTGTTCAGACATTCTACCGGCTCCTATATAAAAGATAATTTACAAAATTATATATATTATATTCCTGCCAAAAATAATATTAAAATGTTATCATCCTGTCGGACACTATGCAAAGCTCTAAAAGCTGACCGAGACCCGATATCTCATTAGCGTCGCAAACCGTTGTATCAACAACTCCCCTTCTCTTTCCTGCGGCGACGCATACTATCATCTTTACTCCCTTAAGCTCAAGCTCTGAAAGTATTTTCATAATATTTCTTTCATCCCGCGGGGGTTCCATAGCGCTACATCTATTATAAACCCCGTCGTTATAAAAAAACACGCCGGTTATCTCATGCCCCGCCTCCATTGCCGCAACTATAAAGTTGTATGCAGTATCCATAGCCTGATGCATGTACGGACCGTCTTTGACAAGAATACCGAATTTCATTAAACCCTCCTTAACTGTTTAAATTATAAGTTTGTATTCAAAGCCTACTTTATTTCTTTACATTAATATTGCATTACTGACTAACTGATGGATTCCTCCAACCATTTCGGCATCAAACCCGTAAATAGGAAACATTTTCGTAAATTGAGTCTTGCAAATTGCACAGATACAAGCGCAAAAGTTAACGCCGTGATTATCAACCGCTTCCTTTATCGTCTGCATTCTCGGCATAGCCCCGGCTATACGAACGTTCATAACCTCTTCTGCCAGCAGGCTGCCTCCGCCCCCGCAACAAAAAGTCTTTTCTTTAGTCGTGCCTACCCTTAACTCAACAAATTTGTTAGCTGCCGCTTTAATAAGTTCCCTAGGTATAACAAACTGACCGCCGGCAAAATCACCTATTCTCGATGACCGCGCTATCATACACGAATCATGAAATGTAACCACCTTGTCGTCGTTAGCCGAAGGATCAAGCTTTATAACCCCGTCTTTTACGAGTCCCAAGGTAAAATCACAGATATGCGTAGGCTGTCTATATTTGCTATCCAAGAAATCAAATGGACCGTTCATTGTATTAGAATAATTATAAGCGGCTCTCCATGCATGTCCGCATTCACCCATAATAACTCTCTTAACCTTTAATCTCCTGGCATCATCCCAGATTCGCTTATTAATTTCTTTGGCATTTTTATAGCTCCCCAAAAACATACCGAAATTACCGGCTTCCGAGGCATATGAAGAAACAGTATAGCTTATACCCGCCTTATGAAACACCTTTGCATACCCCTTGAGCGATTCCATATGAGGCATTGCAAAAAAATCCGCGGAAGGCGGTACCAATAAAACATCGGCACCCTCCACATCCATAGGAATTTTAACGTCTTTACCCGATTCTTCATTCATTTCCTCTTCCAAGTCATCAAGCGTACGTCTTAAGGCAAGAGGCGGTATCCCTATATTGTTACCTGTTTTATATACTTTATGAATAACCTCGGTTGCGTATTTATGTCCCAATCCTATTGAATCCATTATATGCCTTGCCGCCATAGTGATTTCCGCGGTATCAATACCATAAGGACAAAAAAGGGAACATCTTCTACACTCCGAACACTGATAATAATATGTGTACCAATCTTTCAAAACTTCTTCGGTCAACTCTTGAGAATTAGAAAGCGTCTTAAAAAATCCAGAGGGGGTAAAGTAATATCTGTATACCTTCCTCATAAGCTCTTGCCTCTGAACAGGCATATTGTTAGGATCCGAAGTCCCTAAAAAGAACTGACATTTATCTGTACAAGCACCGCATCTGACACAAATATCCATATAATCTCTGACCGCTTTATTATGGTCGAGTATCTCTTTAAACACGCCGATAGCCTTTTCCTTCCAACCGTCTTGCAATTTAGCCGGAAAACCCAATGCCTGCATATCTTCTTCTTGAGCTCCGATCATATGCTCATATGCAAAAGCCCCCGGAACGATTTTAGGTATAGGAATTTTTCCATCTAAAACAGGAACCTTATATTTCTCTTTTGGCTTAGCCATATATATATCCCTCCGTTTTTAACCGTTAAATTAATACAATTAAAATCACAAATCGCCTATATCGCAAACAAGATGTGCTTTTTCCTCTTTTAAATCGACAAATCTTTTGCGCGCGGCTTATAATATCTCTTCTCCACGGGATTATCGGACATGATTCTTGTAGGTGAAAAGAATATCCCCACAAAATGCATTATTTTGCTGAATGGAATATAAGCTATAAGCAGCAACACAAGCGAATAATGAATTAAAAAAAGAGGGCTTGACGGAATATTTGCAAATTGCAAGGTTAAGATCCCGTTTACGTAAGGACCAAGATGCTTGTCTATTACAGTCAAGGCGGTCGGGGATATAACGTAATTCAAAAACAAACCTGCTAACGCTATAAGCATTAAAAGAATCAGTATGATATAATCTGCAAACAACGAAATAAACTTAACGCGCTCTATGATTATTCTTCTTAAGAAGAGAAGAAAAAGGGCCAAAACCATAACGATACCGCAGACTATTCCTATACCTACGAATATGCCGTACCACCAGGGTAACGGACTTACGTATACAAAATGCCTTAAAAAATGCATAAATATCAAAACGAAAAACGCAACATGAAAAGAATATCCGAAAATCCATGTCCATTTATTAGATCTAAAAAGACTTCTAAAAAAAAAGACCTCTCCTAAAATTCGGATAAAAGCCCCACCGGAAGTTAACGGAGCCGGCGTAAGAGGAATCTTAATAGGCTGAGGAGTCGTTGCATATTGATATATTCTTAATACTACTCCTATTACAAAAATTAAACCAGCCGTATACGTTAATAATAAAAATATTGCCGTGGTTAAATTAAGAGGCACCATATTCCCCTCCCTAAATAAATAATGATAAATTATATTATTTTAATAAAAATCCTATTTTCCATAGGGAAGGTCGGATAATTATCCGACCTTCCCTTATACCTTGAACTTTGAGCAAACTCATGAATTTATAAATAAAATTATAATTTGAATCAATTAAACGCAGCCTGTAGGCTTAGGAAGCCCTGCTATTTTAGCAAGCTGTTTAGCCGGACCCTCAGGAAATAATTCATAAACAAATCTATTTGCTTCCTTTTTATCCGGTAAATTTTCAAGCTTCATAACCTCTCTTGCAAGAGACTTAATAGCCGGAGCTACTTGATACTTTTGAAAATAATCCCTTATCCATTCGATAAGTTTCCAGTGCTTGTCAGTAAGTTCCACACTTTCCTGCTCTGCGAGAACTTCAGCAAGACCCTTGTCCCAGTCAACTAAATTTTGAAGATACCCCTCGTCGTCTGTTTCAATCGTCTTCCCATTATATTCAAAACTTGCCATAAAGTGAATCCTCCTTTAATTTTATTTTTTAATATTAATCAACATTAAATTAAATCATGTCTATATAGCCGCAAGGACAACTTTCAGCACATTTTTTACAGCCATTACATGTTTCAAGATGAAATTCAAAATGCTGTCCTTTAGGTAATTTTTTGATGGCACTCTGAGAGCAATATTCAAAACAGCTACCGCAATCGAAGCACATGCCGCAGCTGATACATCTTTTAGCCTCAGCAATTAAATCATCCATGCTTAAATCGTTCAGTATACCATCAAAGTCGTTAATCCTGACAGAAGCGTCTCTTGCCGTCCTTTCATGTCTTTCCGCTTCTTGAAAATATGCCAAATACATATTTTTGCCTTCATAGTTTACCGCATCTCCGTATTTAACAACCGTTCTCTCGTCTTTCTTTATTGGTTCCCCACTCAACTTTTCATGTATAGAGTAAGCGGCATACCTGCCCATGCCGATAGCATCCGTCACTAATCCGAATTTTAATATATCTCCTCCTGCAAAAACCTTATCTTCGTTTGCAATCAGATACTTATCATCCACATTGAGAAATTCGTTGTTTTCGTTTTTCGTAAAACCCTCTAATCCTTTGTAATCAGGCTTTTGCCCAAAAGAATATATCAACGTGTCGAGCTTGAGGTTAAGATTCACGCCACCCTCTATTATAATAGGATGAACCCTTCCTGAAGCGTCTTTTTCGGAAAGCTTCATCTTTTTTAACTGTACCGTTGTCGCTTTTCCGTTTTCCGTGATAATTTTATCCAAAGCGAATAAGAATTCAAAATTAATCCCTTCGGCATGACCTTCCTTGACCTCCGTAGAGCCTTTTTCTTCTATCTCGGAAATATCGTTCAGTGTTCCCTTATTATAAATAAACGTTACGTTTGCGCCAAGCCTTTTTGCAACCATACCGGCGTCCATTGCGCTGTCGCTCCCTATAACGACTACCTCTTTGCCGGCATCTTTAATTTCTCCGGAAGCGGCTTTTTGAAGAAACTCAATGCCCGTATAAACATTAGGCGCATCGGCTCCATCCATTCTCATCTTGATGGGCTCATGCGTACCGATGGCAACAAAAACGGCATCATAGTCTGATTTGAGTTTGTCTATAGAGATATCAGAACCGATATTGATACCGGTTTTTATTTCTACTCCTAAATCCTTAATACGCTTTACTTCTGCATCTATTACATCAAGCGGAAGCCTAAAGGAAGGTATCCCATATCTTAAGTATCCACCCGGTTCTTTAAATTTTTCATATATGGTAACTCCGTAACCCCTTATAGATAGATGATAGGCACAGGAAAGACCGGCAGGACCGGCGCCTATTATGGCAACTTTTTCCTTCCTTTGGGTGTCCGAAAGTTTCTTAAAACTTAAATTGTTTTTTATTCCGTAATCTCCTACAAACATTTCTATCGCGTTTATCGCAACAGACTTGTCCTTGTATTTACGATTACATTCATCCTCGCACGGATGGGGACATACCCTTCCGGTCGTAGAAGGCAGAGGATTAGATTCGGTAAGCAGATAAAAAGCCTCCGTCAACGATTCATCCAGCGACCTCTCGTATGATTCGCTCTGCGCTATATACTGTATATAATCCCTAACTCTCGTACCATTAGGACAAGTATCCATGCAGGGAGGCCTTTTTTCGACATATTTAGGTCTAAAAGGCGACTGCTCCATCCCTACTCCCGAACTCAACGATACCTTCGTCGGTTTTTTAATTTTTTTTAATTCAAGCATAAAATTATCCTCATAATAATTCCAAAATATTATTGAGACATGTTGAAGTTACGATTAATTACTTTCTTCAGGGATAGCCAGATAGCTCCCTCCGGCATACCCATAGACCAACTTGCCTTCGTCCATTATTTCCTTTAAGGTTCCCTTAATCTCAGCTTTAGATAGGCCATCTCCGGAAAATTCTTTTTCCATCTCCTTTACTATATCTATAGGCTTAAATCTCTTCTTACCGGTATATTCTTTAACAGTTCCGATAATTTTATCTTCCAACCTTTTTTTTGTTTCGTCGGTCATAATATTTTCCTCTTAGTTTGTTTTAATTTGTAGATTAAAGCCTTGTATGAGACGAATAGTTCATCGTAGTTTCAGCAAGTCTAAAGTCATCTACATGATATTTGGTAAATTTAAACCCGGTTATCTTAAAGAACCTCGGCCAGCCGATCCTTTCTATCCATTCGACAACCCTTTCCCCTGACTCCGCTCCCTCTTTGTATGCATCCAATATCGTCTTTACCGCTTCAACTACCTTAGGCCATCTAGGCGGGTCGTTAGGAATGAACGGAATAACTAATTTTGAAAATGTAGGCTTTGTTCTCGCATTAGACACTTTACCCCCAACCCATATGGAAAGCCCGTCAGTAGCAGGGTCCGCAATAGGCATCGCAGGACAAACCGTATAACAACTTCCGCAAAATACGCAGGTTTCCTCATTAATCCTTAAGGTCTGTTTACCGTCCTGAGTATCAGGTCTTATGGAATTAGTCGGGCATGCCGCAATAGTACTTGGTATTTCACATAAATTTAAAAGCCTCTCCTGATTTATTCTAGGCGGCTTTCTGTGCGTTCCGAGTATAGCAATATCGGACGAAGCGACCGAACCGCACATATTAAGACAACACGCAAAAGCAATTCTAACTTTTGCCGGCAATTTTTCTTCAACGAAATATCCATATAAGTCATCCATAACGGATTTTACAACACCGGATGCATCACTGGCAGAAGTATGACAGTGCACCCAGCCCTGTGTATGAACAATATTTGCAACTACATTTCCAATACCCCCTGCGGCTAAGCCTAATTTGGCAATATCCTGTTTAAGGGGTTCAATATTTTTTTCATCTTCAAGTAAAAACTCAACGTTATTTCTTGTAGTGAACCTTAAGTAACCACTGCAATATTTATCCGCTAAATCACATAAATCTCTAACAAAACTACCACTCACCAATCTTGGAGAACCGACTCTTACCGTATATAATTTATCACCGCTTTCTGCAACATGTACCATGCTTCCGGCATCTAAAATTTCGTGATATGCCCATTTGCCGTAATTTTTTTTGATAACAGGTGGTAAATAATCATGAAAGTCATGTGGACCAATGTCCGTCAATCTTTTATTTTTAGCCTCTTCCGGCATAACAACCTCCAAATATTTATATATGACAATTTTAATTAAATAAAGATTAAATAATTATATCCTGCATCAATGAAATCAATCGTTTTCTTCCGCTTCCTCGTCCTCAAATTTAATAAACGGATTGCTTCTTGGATGATCGACCATTTCCGGTGTAGGTTCTAATCCTATCCCTTCTAAGAAAGTTACGACCCCGACCCTCTGCATAAGTTCTCCTATTCTCTCTCTCGTGACGCCGTATTCATCCCAGAAATCCCATATGTTGCTTATCAACTGTTTCAACCATTCATAATTATTTTTGCTGTCTTCCAAAATATCGTAAAACGGAATAAACATCATGCCCATCCTGGGACCGGTAACTAACGGTGCTTTAGCGCCTAATAAAATAGATGCGCCTTTTTCGTCTCCAGGTCTCAATGCCTTAGGCATTTTATTTATACAATGCATGCATTTAACGCAGTTAGGATCGTCTATGACGAGATTATCTTCTTCAAACCATATGCATTTTGTAGGGCATTTATCAATAACATACTTCTGGACATTAAATTTCTTTACGTAATTTTTTACTTCATCCTGATTTATTTTTATGCTATCCTTCCACGTCCCGATAAAAGCCATATCTGACCTTGAAGCCGATGCAACACAGTCATTAGCGCAACCAGAAAATTTGAATTTGAATTTATAATTAAAAAGCGGCCTATGTAGTTCATCCTGATACGCTTGTGTTAAATCATAGCAAATCTTAAGAGTATCATAATTAGCGAACTCGCATCTTGCCTGACCTACGCAGCAGGAAGGAGTTCTTAGATCGGAACCGCCTCCGCCTAAATCAAATCCTAATTCTGCATATGCCTGAAAAGCTTCTTCTGCTTCGGACTGCCTAAGACCCAAAACTTGGATATCTCCGGTAGAACCGTGTAAATTTAAAAGTCCTCCACCATGTTTCTCGGCGATATTCGCAATTTTTCTAAGAACATCCGAATTGTAAAAAAAGCCCGATACTTGGTTAATTCTCATTGAATGACACTCTTTAACACCGGGATATTTATCAGGAAATTCGGTAAATCTACCGACCATTCCGGCTCCGTATCCCTTGACACCTGCCATACCACCATGTTTCCAGTGAGTAACTTTATCCCTGTAAGATTGCTCAACCTGACCTAAAAGGTCTTCAGTTCTTTCGCTCTTCTCAGCCGCTCTTTCGATTTCCCTGACAAAACTGACCCACTTTCCCTTTTTTAGTTCGTCAAGAAGCGGGGTTTCATGTTTTTTACCCATAATAAAAAACCTCCTCGAATAAATTTATTTATAATTAATACGAAAATACGCAAGAGTGTGATACTGATACAAAAAAATCCACCGATCAAAACGACGCATGCACGTATTTAAAGCGCATTAATACATGCATAATAACACACAAAAAAACCACCAATACATACACATGTATGATGTATTTGTTAAGATTGAACGGCTTAAACGATAATCACACTTTTTATATTTATAAATCTTTCATACAACTTTTGTCAAGAAAAAAATGATTTTGCAAGAAAAATGACCGATATTTTATTCTATCTAAAAATATATTGAAACAAAAAATCCGATTAAAAATATATAAAATTACGTTAAAAACTCGTTTTTTTGCAAAACGGTTTTAGTTTTTTTTATGAAGGCTACCCAGTTTTTAAACCATCCGGAAGAAGAAGCCGAATAGATATGTGTATATCCGGCGAGGATATTCTTATACGCAATGCCGTCCCCCGTACCATTAACCCCAAAACCCTTTTTTACGTTAAAAACTAAGTCGC
Organism: Candidatus Acidulodesulfobacterium sp. H_13; assembly: GCF_048541835.1. Classification (NCBI taxonomy): domain Bacteria; phylum Candidatus Acidulodesulfobacteriota; order Candidatus Acidulidesulfobacterales; family Candidatus Acidulidesulfobacteraceae; genus Candidatus Acidulidesulfobacterium; species Candidatus Acidulodesulfobacterium sp. H_13. The sequence continues at coordinate 386,017 of NZ_JBLEOY010000002.1, read as the reverse complement.
TACTAATACTGGAAGACATATCTATAAACGAATGATGAAATTCATGTCCCTTTATTGACTTAATTTTATTAAACCATAATCCTTCCTTCCTATCGTAAAAAAAAGGGCTGAGTTTTGTATAACCGTGTCCTTTGGGTTTTTTTGTGAATTTCACGTTTGCGTCTATTACACCGACCATTTCATGAAAATTATTTTCGTAAGATATGCTTTTACATAGATACATGAGCCCCCCGCATTCCGCATAAACCGGAATACCCTCCTCTATTCTTCGTTTCATTTCCCTTCTTATATTTATATTTGCTTGAAGCTCTCCTGAAAAAATTTCAGGAAACCCACCGCCTATATAAAATGCATCTACGTCTGGAAGAAACGCATCCTTGAGCGGAGAAAACTTTATTATTTCGCATCCTAATCTCTCAAGGACTTCGATATTTTCGTTATAATAAAAATTAAATGCATTGTCATAAGCAATGCCTATTTTAACGGTATTCCGAGTAATTCTTTTCTTATTTTTGTTCGGCGGCAAAACCGCTGAATCTTTAACAACGGAACAAGATTTTTTAGCTATTTTAGAAATCTTTATAATACTATCCGTATCTATAAAATCTGAAATTTTAGAGGACATATCTGCAACGAAATTTTCTCTTTCTTCGGAAGAAAGAGTGGATAAGAGACCGAGGTGTCTTTGTTTTATGGAATATTCCAAATTATTCGGAATATTGCCCACTATTTTTAGATCGGTATAATAATGAATTGCTTTTATTAAATTTTTTTCATGTCTCTTGCTATGGACCTTGTTGAGAATTATTCCTTTTATATTCACGTCCCTGTCAAATTGCTGAAAACCCATTATAAGCGGAACTACTCCCCTATTTAGCTCTCCGACGTCTATTAGGAAAATCACAGGAAGACCCAATAATTTCGCCATTTCGGCATTGGAAGACCTTCCGTGCATATCTAAAGAATCGTGCAATCCATGATTTCCTTCGACGATACTAATATCTGAACCCAAAGAATGCGTCAAAAAATGTTTTTTTATTTTATTTCTGGGCATAAAATAAAAATCCAAATTATAAATTTTTTTACCGGACGCAATATTGAGCCACATCGAATCTATAAAATCTGGGCCTTTTTTAAACGGTTGAACGGATAAACCTCTATTTTTAAATAGGCGAGATAATGCAATAGAGACAGTAGTTTTACCGGAATTTCTTTTCGCGGCGGCTATATAAATACCATTAACGACCCCATTACCTTTGTTACTATGCTTGATACCGCTTTTAATATTATTCATCCTGATTCCTGAGCATTTTCATCTTCGCAATGGTATTGAGCATATATGAAGAAAGATTCTTATCGGCAGCATCCTTAGTTTCTAAACAATACAATCTGTTGACCGCAAGAATGAATAACGAAAACCCATACTCGCCTATTTTTTGTTTATCAAAATGGTGCTGAAGAAACGCAAATTCATCCTCTTCTTCTATGAGCTTACTTATATAAAAAGCCTCAAGTTTAGCGACCAGAGGGAGTTCATCGAAATATTCAAGTAATTCCGATATATTTTCTTTACTCAGCCCGGTGATCTTTAGGACGTATTCCATATCGTATTTAAATTTCATAGCCTTGCAGTACCGTTACAAAACTTACATCAAAAATAGAATATATTACTTTTAGCTGGCGGAGAGAGAGGGATTCGAACCCCCGGTAAGCTTGCACCTACAATTGATTTCGAGTCAATCGCCTTCAACCGGACTCGGCCATCTCTCCGTTTTATAAACTATACGAATATCTCAAAATTACCAGATATCGTTTATATATTTAAGCGATTATGTTCATAATATCTTTTACTTTATGCAATGCTAAATATTTTATCATAAAGTTAAAACATTATCAAAAAAATAATCGCTTATTTGCTCAATAAATAATTTTAAAAAATTTTTAATTTATGATATATTAAATGAAAACATAAAACTGATTTCATAATCGCTTCAAAATATGCGGAGGTTTTTAACTTTGATGAGGATTAATAAGGCAGTGTTTCCGGCTGCCGGTCTCGGAACAAGACTCTTACCGATAACTAAATCAATCCCGAAAGAAATGCTTGTGCTGGTAGACAAACCGCTCATACAGTATGGAGTGGAAGAATGTTTGAGTGCAAAAATTACCGATATTATTATTATTACCGGTAGGGGTAAGACCGCCATAGAGAATTATTTCGACAGATCGATAGAACACGAAATTTTATTAAAAGAAAAAGGGAAGCATCATTTGCTAAAATCGGTAGACGATATATCAGACCGTATTAACCTTACATATACGAGGCAAAAAGAAGCATTAGGTTTAGGGCATGCAGTCTTATGCGCTCAAAATATGGTCGGAGAAGAACCGTTCGCAGTAGTTTTAAGCGACGATATTATAGATTCCGATATTCCGGTTATGAAACAAATGATAGACATATATAGAAATTACGGGTATTCCGTGTTGGCTGTCCAGAGAGTCGAAGACAAAGATGTCTCAAAATATGGAATAATACAGGGAAAAGAGATTAAAAACGGGTTATATCAAATTGAAGACCTTGTAGAAAAACCGGAACTTAAAGATGCACCTTCCAATCTTGCTATAGTAGGAAGATATATTTTAACCCCAAATATCTTTGATTTTCTGAAAGATATAAAGCCAGGAAAAGGCGGCGAAATTCAACTTACCGACGCTATCCGTTCTCTCCTCTCGGTTCAACCGATTTATGCCCTTGAATTCAAAGGAGATAGGTACGACGGAGGAGACAAATTAGATTTGCTTAAAGCGCAAATAGTTTACGGACTTAAAAATCATGAAACTAAAAGCGGTTTAATGGAATTTATAAAAAAATCGAAATGGTGCGTAGATTAGAATTATGGAATTTTTTGATGAAAACGCAAGTTTCAGTAAAAAGATGACAAAATTTAAAAAAGCGGTAGAGAGGCTTTTTTATTATCATTTTAGTCCTTTTTCGTCAGAGGATTTACCCTATTCTTTTAAGGCTAATTCCTCACCTATCGACATTTATATGAATAAAAGTAATTTAACGGTAGAAATAGAGCTGCCTGGAACCCCCATAGAAAATATTTCAATAGGGGTTCACGGCAATATTCTTGCAATAAGATGGAAATTGGAACCGAAAATAAAAACAAACGTTAATTTTTTTTGCTTAGAAAGAAAATTTGACAGATTCGAAAAATTCATTTTATTACCTATCGCTCCCGCCAAAGACAATATAAACGCTGTTTTATCCAACGGGGTTTTAAGCATAAACTTTGAAATAGGAGATCTTTTTGTAAATGCAGAAGCGGTTATACCTATAACGAAAGCATAACGGGCATGAGATCTACTATATATTATATAGTGCCGATAATAAATACATACAATGTACATAATTAACAGGGGAATACAATATGAACAGGTTTAATATGCGCGGCATAGACGGTTTTGAAGAGTTAACCGGCAGCACCGATAGCAGTATAGGCGATATCATCATAGGAAAAGGAGAGGATACGGAACGGCAGGATTTACCGGAAGAAATACAAATGCCGGAGGTTATTCCGCTTTTACCCGTCAGGGATATCGTGCTTTTTCCTTTCATGATAATTCCTCTCTTTGTAGGCAGAGAAGCCTCTATCAAGGCCGTAGATGAAGCCCTTTCCAAGGATAGATTAATACTTTTATCGGCTCAAAAAGATATAATCGTTGAGGAACCCTCGCAAAACGATATATACGACGTGGGAGTTGCCGCAATGATTATGAAAATGTTAAAGCTTCCCGACGGAAGAGTTAAAATATTAGTACAGGGTTTATTAAAAGCCAAAATAGAAACTTACGTTCAAATAAAGCCGTTCTACCTCGTAAACGTATCTAAAATAAAGGAAGAAAATATAACCGAAATCACTCCTGAAGTGGATGCCCTTATGAGAAACGTAAAGGAACAGTTAGAGAAATATGTCTCCTTAGGCAGGCTCCCTTCTCAAGATATACTGATAATATTAGAAAACGTAAATAATCCGGGGAGACTTGCCGATATAGTAGCATCGAACTTGGGATTAAAGGTAGACGAATCGCAGAAAATACTTGAAGAAACCAATCAAATAGAGAGGCTTAAAAGAGTAAATGATATATTGGCAAGGGAGATAGAAATTCTTTCTATGCAAGCCAAGATTCAATCTCAGGCAAAGGAAGAAATGACAAAAACCCAGAAAGATTATTTTCTGAGAGAACAACTAAGACAAATCAAACAGGAACTAGGCGAAACAGATGAAAAAACCCAGGAAATTATCGAATTGAAGGAGAAGATGCTTGCGGCGAAAATGCCGTCAGATGTTTTAAAAGAAGCGGAGAAACAACTTTCAAGATTAGAAGCAATGCATCAGGATGCTGCAGAGGCATCTACTATCAGGACATATTTGGAATGGCTTACCGATATTCCATGGTCAAAAAAGACAAAAGACAATCTCAACATAGAAACTGCCAAAAAGATATTAGACGAAGATCATTACGACTTAGAAAAAATAAAGGAAAGAATACTTGAATATCTCAGTGTTAGAAAATTAAATAAAAAGATGAAGGGGCCGATACTCTGCTTCATCGGACCTCCTGGCGTCGGCAAAACCTCTTTGGGAAAATCTATCGCAAAGGCGATGAATAGAAAATTTATCAGAATTTCTCTCGGAGGGGTGCATGATGAGGCGGAAATTAGAGGGCATAGGAGAACTTACGTGGGGGCTTTACCCGGAAGAATTATACAGGGAATAAAGCAAGCAGGAACAAACAACCCTGTTTTTATGATAGACGAAATCGATAAGGTCGGAACAGATTTTAGAGGAGATCCGTCTTCTGCGCTCTTAGAAGTATTAGACCCGGAGCAGAACTTTTCATTTTCAGACCATTACTTAAACGTTCCATTCGATCTGTCTAACGTTATGTTCGTCGCAACCGCAAATGTCGCGGATGCGATACCTTCTCCGCTCAGGGATAGAATGGAAATCATAAATCTATCAGGATATACGCTGGAGGAGAAAGAAAAAATAGCCGAAAAATACCTTGTCCCGAGACAAATTAAAGAGAACGGCCTGAAGGGAGATTATATACTTTTTAAACCGAGCGCCGTTAAAACCGTCATATCAGGCTATACGCGGGAGGCAGGCTTGAGAAACTTGGAGCGGGAAATAGGGACGATATGCAGAAAGATTGCAAGGCTGATAGCCGAAAATAAAATTAAAAAATATGTTATAACCGACAAAAATGTACATAAATACCTCGGCACTATTAAAATCCTTCCCGATGAAGGAAGGCAGACCGATGAAATCGGGGTCTCTACGGGGCTTGCATGGACACCGTTCGGCGGAGAAATTTTATACATCGAAACGGTTATCGTTAAAGGCAAAGGGGCATTATCCCTTACCGGTCAACTCGGCGACGTAATGAAAGAATCCGCTCATGCCGCTATCAGTTATGCAAGGTCAAAAGTAGATGAAATTGGCATAAAACCGGATACGTTTGAAAAAAACGATATACACATACATATACCGGAAGGCGCCATACCTAAAGATGGTCCGTCTGCGGGAATTACTATGGCAACGTCTTTAATTTCGGCACTATTAAAAAAACCGGTCAGAAAAGACATTGCTATGACCGGAGAGATTACTTTAAGAGGAAACGTGCTGCCTATCGGCGGACTGAAAGAAAAAACTTTGGCCGCTTTAAGAGTGGGGATAAAAACCGTGCTGATTCCCGAAAGAAATAAAAAAGATCTGGAAGAAATTTCTCAACTGGTTAAGAAAAATTTAAAAATTATACCGGTGAAACATATGGATGAGGTTATAAAGTATGCAATAATAGGCATATCAGACACCTATTCGGATAAGCCGTTAAAACCGAAACCAAATAATATATTGAGCAAAAATAAGGGTGACAAAAAAAGAAAAAAAATTTAGCGAAACAAGGTTAATAGAGGAAATAAAACAACTGAGTCTTGCGACTGGAAAATTCAATAAATCCTTGATTATTAATTCCGTCGGTGATGACTGTGCCATTTTTAAAGATAAAAATCATATTCTCGTCAGCTCCGACAATATAACCGAGAACGTGCATTTTAAGCTGGATTTTTATAATTTTCATGAGATAGGAGAAAAATCCCTTCTCGTTAATATAAGTGATATCGCTGCTATGGGCGGAATCCCAAGGCTGTTTACACTATCTCTCTCTATACCCGAATATGTAAGCGAAAATGAAATTAGACAGACGATCGGCGGCATTATTAAAACCGCAAGAAAATACAAGGTATCGCTTGTGGGCGGCAATATATCCAAATCATCCGAATTTTCAATATCGGTAACGATAATAGGCGATTATAAGCATGATAACGTTGTAAGAAGATTTGGTTCTAAAATAGGCGATAAGATATTTGTTTCCGGAGAACTTGGAAATTCATGGATGGCATATTATCTTCAAAGCAATAAAAAGTATATATATGAAAATAATCCGAACATTAGGAGTTCCGATAAAAAACTTATAGAAAATTTTATAGCTAAATTTAAGCTTCCTAAGCCGAGGGTAAAGCTTGGAAGAGAGCTATCCGCAAAAAAACTTGCAAATTCTTTGACCGATATTAGCGACGGGTTGTCCAAGGATATCTTTAATGTATTGGATTTGAATCACGGCGGCAATATAAAATTAGACGAAGTTCCCTTTAATAAACGTTTAAAATATATTGCTAATATTTTAAAAATAGACGACTTCATCGATAATGCCGTTTCTTTTGGAGAAGACTATGAACTTTTGTGGACGGCAGGGGCGGATAAAGAAGAAGAAATCTTAGAATTATCGAAAACCACGGGGACTAAGATAAAAAAAATAGGACATATCGTGGATAAATTTACGGGCGCCAGATTTTTTAAAGACGGACGGCGGTATTGCCTGAAAAACTTCACGTTTAAACACTTATAAATCTATGGATCTAACGCTTCTTCTCACTTTATTTGTTTTATTTCTTGTAGTTTCTTCAGTTTTTTCTATTTCTGAATCGTCTATTTTTTCCATTAAGCAAGCCGATATAGACGAATTAAACTCAAGAAAAAAAAATAAGGTCATCTTTTTAATAAAAAACTCTTCAATATTTCTCGTTATAATTTTAATCGGAAATATGACCGCTAATGTGATAACTGCAAGTCTCGGAGCCCTAATATTGCATAAATATTTCAATCACGTCCCGGTTTTCTATTCAATTATATTCATCTCGCTTATACTCATTATTTTAGCGGAGATAGTTCCTAAAATAATAGCACTTAAGAAACCTGTAGAATTATCTTTATTTGTTTCGGAGATATTTTATCCCGCCACTTTTCTTATGGGATTGTTTTTAGAAAAAATAGGGATTAAGACAAGGCGGCTTCAGCTGAAAAAGGAAGAATCTATCTCCAACGAAGAATTGAGAATAATTATAGAAATAGGTAAAAATGAAGGAGAAATAAAAGAAAAAGAATATGAATTCATTAAAAATTTTCTAAAGCTCTCATATCTAAAGGTAGGAAATGTTATGACTAAAAAAGATGACATCTTCGAATTAGATATAAATACGCCTGTTTTAACGGCGATAGAACTCATAGAGTTAAATCATTTCTCAAGAATCCCGATATATTTTAAAGAAAAAGATAATATAATAGGGATAATCCTTGCTAAAAATATTTTAGCAAAGGTTTACAACAAGGGTGAAGAAAAAAGGACGCTTAATTCTTTCTTGATAAAGCCTTATTTTATATCTTCTTCAAAAAACGCCCTGGAACTTTTCAGAGAACTCCAAAGGAAAAAAATTCATATTGCAGTATTGGTCGACAAGCATGGAAAAATGGAGGGTATAGTAACTATGGAAGATTTATTGGAAGAAATTTTTGGCGAAATAGAGGATGAATATGATATCTAATAGTTTGTATAATTTATATCTTTATATAATTCTTATCGTTCTGGCAATATTTTTCGAGGGATTCTTTGCCGGCTCCGAAATAGGTATTATTAGTTACGATAAAATCAAGGTCAAACATAAAGAATCCAAGGGCAGCAAACTTGCAAAATTTTTGCTGTTAATGACTAAGAAGCCGGAGAACACCTACTCTACCTCCCTAATAGGGAATAACATAGCATACACGTCGGCAACTATTCTCGCGACTACGTTTATATATGCGTATGCAAAGTCTTATACGCCGCTTGTCGTAGTAATACTCCTTACTCCGATTATGGTAATTTTCGGTGAAATAATTCCAAAAATGCTATATAGGCGACACGCAAACAGCCTTATGTTGAGAAGCATTCCGTTAATAGCCGTATTTTCGGTTATATTTTTTCCGATTAATATCATTTTCATAGCCCTGTCTAAATTATTAAATATGCTGCTTAAAAGCAAATCCAAAGATGTTTTCCTTACGAAAGACGAGCTTATTAAGGTCCTTACTATAAGCAGCAATGTTAAAGAATTTAGAGAATACGACAAAAAAATAATAAGAAGAATATTCGAATTCGGCAATAAAATCGCCAAAGACATCATGATTCCACTGATCAGCGTGATAGCGTTAAATGAAAACGATGACGCAGACAAGGCAAGACAGGTTTTCGAGGAAACTAATTATTCAAGAATTCCCGTATATAAAGACCGCATAGACAATCTATCGGGCATCGTCTTTGCCTTTGATATATATAATCCCGAAAATGCGAATAAAGTCGTAAGTGAAATAGCAAGGCCGGTATTATTCATACCGGAAACCTCCAAAATATCCGAAATAATGATAAAAATGCAAAAAAGCCGTCAACAAATGGTCGTCATAGTAGACGAATACGGAGGGGCTTCCGGTATAATAACATTTGAAGACATCCTTGAAGAAATAATGGGAGAAATTAGAGATGAAACCGACGAAGAAGAACCTCTGTACAAAAAAATAGGCAAAAATACATATCTAATTAACGCAAGATTAACTTTAAATGAATTATCGGAGTTGTTAAATATAAGCGTGATAAACCACCCGGAAGCAGATTACGAGACAATATCCGGCTTAATAATGGATAGACTCGGACGCATACCCGTTCCGGGTGAGAAATTTACCATAGATAATATTAATTTTACCATATCCAAATCAACGAACAAATCAATAAAAGAGGTAACATTAAGTTTTTGATTAACAGCCGATATTTAATTAGTAACGACCTTATCTATCATTTGCTTAAAAGAGGTTTTTGGAGCTGCCCCGACAATCTGATCGACAACCTTTCCGTCATTAAATAAAATAACAGTGGGTATTCCCCTTATACCGTATTTGCCCGGAACAACCCGATTTTCATCGACATTGACCTTTCCTACCTTGACCTTTCCGTCATAATCTGATGCCATTTCGTCTATTATGGGAGCGACTGCTCTGCATGGAGCGCACCATACCGCCCAAAAATCCACAAGTACCGGTTTATCGGATTTTAAAACCTCAGTATCAAAATTTGAATCCGTAAAAGCTAAAACCTTCTCTGAAGCCATTTAATAATTCCCCCTTCTAAATTTAAAATTTATTATGTTTACAGCCTTAACCTACCCTCTGTTCCGATCTTAAAATTAAAGAATCAGAAATTTTATTGAAAACCGACTTCACTTCGGGGTGTGTATCTTTGGTTATTATAGGCTCGCCTTTATCAGACAGTTCACATATTTCTTCAACTATAGGTATTTCTCCCAGAAAATTTACGCCTAGTTTCTCAGCGGTTTTCTTGGCTCCGCCATGCTTAAATATATCCGAACGCTTATCACAATGGGGACATATAAAATAGCTCATATTTTCAACTATTCCGAAAACCGGAACATGCACCTTATCAAACATTCCGAGAGCCCTCTTAGCATCTATGAGAGAAATATCCTGCGGGGTCGAAACAACTATGGCGAAATTAATCGGAACGGTTTGAACCATCGTAAGCTGAATGTCTCCGGTACCCGGAGGAAAATCCACAACGAGAAAATCAATATCGCCCCATTCCACATCCTTTAGAAACTGGGTTATAACTTGCATTACTATGGGTCCTCTCCATATTGCGGGAGCATCTTCCGGGACCAAAAACCCTAAAGACATAAGTTTAATATCAAATTTTTCTATAGGTACTATCTTGTTATCGGAAGTTACATCCGGTCTCTTATTGATTCCCATCATGGTAGGTATGCTGGGTCCGTAGAGATCCGCATCCATAAGCGCTACTTTCTTCCCTTGCTGGGCTAAATTTATTGCAAGATTAACACTGAATGTTGATTTTCCTACGCCGCCCTTGCCACTTGCAACCGCTATAATATTTTTTACTCCTTTAATGGGTAACTGTTCGTCGAATGGATTCTTGCCGCCTCCATGCCCGCCGTTACTTTCAGAGGCACACCCGCAGGAACTGCCGCCGTCCTCTGTATGACCGCTCATCTCTTTTTCATCGTTATTCATAGAATGAAATCTCCCTAATTTTTTAATTATATTTAATTATGTTAACTATATGAATATACACGTCTTTCCATGATAGCATAAATTTTAGACGGTTTCAACATTAAAAAGCATCCATAAATGCGCTTACTGAAAATTCTGCTTTTCCGGCACCGGCAGCACCATAACCTTCCGGAATAGGCAAATTATATTTGTAATGAAGCTCGTGCCACTTAATCAATAGCTTAACGTAGTATTCCAACGGGGCAGGTAAATTCCCGAACTTTCCGAGTTTACTCGTCTTCTCGGGGCACCACGTAGTATATCTCGGAATAATATTTTTAGACATGAAAAACTCAAGGCCTTCAGCGGTAGAATTTATAGCGTCGTCAACACCGTCGAACCCAAACGGCTTGGAAAGTTCAACCCCGGCAACAAAATTGGGTATGACCCCGCATTCCCCAAAAATAGACGCGGAATCCGCTATTCTTTTTATCCATTCATTCCTGCCTATGGATTTAGATTTTCCCGGACAAATTTTTTCGAATAGATTTTTATCCCAGACTTCGAAGTTCGTGTGGTAAATATGCGCCCCCGCATCCTTTAACCTCTTAAGATTTTTCGGCGTATGCGCCTGCACTACAACCTTGCTTATCCACCTGCCGCTAAACCTTTCTTCTATTGCCTCTATAAATTTAACATAGAAATCTATCTCGGTATCCCCTTTAAATTTAATATCGTCTGTAATACTGCCGCCCGTTAAAGTATATGCACCGGCTTCCGAATCACCGGAAGACTCGATTACGGAAAGAGCGCTTATTATATCTTCTACGGATTTGACGGCCGAATAACCTTTATTGGATTTTCTTTGATTTACGTAATTGGAATTCATATCGCAAAATGCGCATTCGTCATCATTTTCGAAATATTGGCACATCCTAAAAACCGCAAGGTATATCAAGTAACCCCATTCAATAGTAGGAGCGACATCCCTTACCGATTTTCCGGAGTCCGTTGTTTTAAGCATATAAGACCTTTCCGGAGAAAAAGCGACATCGCCTATAAAGCTGTCGTCAAGATAAAGTCGATACCCTTCGGACAATTGATCAAACTTAATTTTATACGGAGAAGACTTATTTATTCTAACCGAAATGATAGTTCGTTTTAAATTATAAGGCCCGTTCATAACGGCAATTTCTTCCGGATATCTTTGATTGATTATATCGTCGTCGTTATCTACATTGAACGAAAAAATAAAATAGGACTTACTCGAAAAATTTTCTTTCTCATTAATTTTATCGAAAGAAATCCCTTGCCTCAAAATATCTTCTTTTATAATAGCTTCCCGATTCAGTGAGCCGGCGTATTTTTCTATAAAAAACTCTAAACCGGTAAGATTATCTTTTTTCATTATGCTTTATTTTATTATATCCTGCAAAAAAATTCAATTACTAATGAAAATTAGGTTTTCCTTTACATTAACAAAAAAAAATATTATAATTAATTAAGATAATTGTATAAAATAGATTTATTTATTATTAAAGCTTTATGTCTTCATATATAAATATAACATTAATTTAATCGGAGATACCAAATGAAAATACTTAAGGCTAAGCTGTACATTCTTTTTAGTCTTTTTTTTCTCAGTAGAGAAAAATTAATAAAGGATACGATAACCAATATACCAACCGAATATAAAGATGTCGCATACCTAAGCGATATAGAGTTTACCATATTCGGATACTTTGCATATAAATTTACCCATTCCTTGGAAAAAGAGAAAAGAGAATACGAGAAAAACGGAATAATTGTTTCTTATAAAGAATTAAATAGATTATATGTTTCTACTCCTCATCTTGCAACCGTGTTAAAGAACTTGCAAGATGCCAAATTGATTAAAAAATCCACGCTGACCGAGGACAAACGAAAAACTAATTATATTCTCCCTTATAACGAACTTAAGAAATTTAATGAAATTAATATGATCGCTTTAAGGTTTTGTAATTTCGGCGAATCCGATACCTTGGTTATCAACAATCTAATCAATGGGACGATTAATTTATTAAAAAACAATAACACTATAAGCGCCTTACAAAAAGAAAACCTTGCTATTTTTTTATCCGAGGCAGATAACTATCATAAATTTTATTACATTGCCCTCGCGTTATGGACAAGCAGATATCTCATTACAAACTTCCAGATTAAATTAATGGGACCGTCCGAATTTATGGTTTACGCAATGATAATCAGATCTTATATCAAACGTGAAAAAAGACCGATAACCACCAAAAAGGTTAAAGAGGAAACCGGCCTTGCCCCTTCGATTATTAGCCAAAGTTTTAAAAAATTTATAGATGAAGATATTATAATAAGAAAGGAAATAAATAAATTCAAGGTATATTTTTATATCAATAGGAAAAATCTCGAAAAGAGACTTTTGGGCGACACAATATTGATAGATGAAATCCTAAAAGGCTTTAAAAAAGAGGATGAAAAAAAATTTGAGACATTCGTCAACCAGTTAAACAATGCAATAACGAATAAATTAGACACAATAGGATCAAACAAAATTTGTCCCAGCAAAAAATGTAAAATGAAAATACCGTTAATGCCGGGACTTCAATATTGCCCATATTGCGGAGAAAAAGTTGCTTAAGTTTAAAATATAAAGGGGCTTGATTATTTTATCGGAAATATTTTATATAATAGCTTCGTACTTAATCGGGAGTTTTCCTACTTCTGCCGTAATAGCAAGGCTAAAGGGGGTAAATCTTGCTGCCGAGGGGAGCGGGAACCTCGGCGCGACTAACGTGTCGAGAGTAATAGGTAGAAAGTTCGGCATTATTACGTTAACAGTAGACACCGCTAAGGGTTTTATACCGGTTTTTATTGCTATAAAATTATTCCCCGCATCCTTAATTCTTATATCTATTATAATTATCGCTCCGGTGTTGGGGCACTGCTATTCCGTATTTATAAAATTTAAAGGCGGAAAAGGCGTAGCTACGGGGTTGGGCGTTTTTCTTGCAATTTCTCCGGAAGCGGTTATAATAGCTTTTTCAATATTTCTGCTAATACTGCTTTTTTCTAAGTATGTCTCTCTTTCTTCAATGGTAAGTGCTTTTTTTATGCCTTTCTTAATATTTTACACGCTAAAAAATATTTATATATTTGCCGCTTCTTCTATGGTCGCGATCTTGATAATATATAAACATTATCCCAATATAAAACGACTTTTAAGTGGAACGGAACATGAAATAAAAATAAAAAAATGAACTTCTTTATTTTACGACGACCAATTTAGAGTTCAGCGCCGTTACAACATCGTTTATTTTAATAATAGCTTCGTAAATATAAATCTTCGGGGTTTTTTTTGGAATCATTACCGACAGAACGGTTTGATAGTAACCTTCTTTTCCGATATCTACGCCCGTCGTATGATTATAAAAAATCTTTCCCCTTAATCCTTCTAATACTCTTGTTTCCCGGATAGAAGAATTTTTGATATTAACCGGAGATCCAAGCACGTCATATTCCATAATCAGATTTATCTTTTTACCAATCGTTGCCGATTTGGGGGTAGTGTAAATCTTAAAATTGGATATCAATACACCTTTGACTTTATTAAAATCTATTTTTAACCTACCCGGCGGGGCATAAACAAATTCGTTACTCGCTAATTTATATGGGGAATCTATCATGGACAAGCCTCTGATTCCGCCTTCCCTGGTAACAACATATTTTCCGGTAGCATAACCAACACCGTAACCGATGGATAAACCGGCGGCAGTTCCTATAACCGCACCTATCGGTCCTCCGGTTAATGCTCCTATGACAAAGCCTGTGCCGGCTCCGAATAATGCTCCGGTTACTCCGCTTGCAGCAGTAGACCTAGAGGTCGCACACCCGCTTAATGAAGATGAGGCAATAAAAATAGAGAGCAAAAGAATTAATAGTATTCCAAATTTTTTATTCATACATTTCAAGCCTCCTTATCTTTTTTACTCATAGATATTGTTGAATTATATCACACAATTATCAGATAATAAATGAAAAAATTGCCTGCGACTCAGATCGTATAAAACATAAAAATATTACAGAATGTTAAGGATATTTGCCGAGATATACGGCTAAATTTGATATAAAGAATTGAGTCAAACGATTAGAAAACGGATAGCGCTATATATTCACGCAAACTGCGTAACTCTCTTACTCATTATCTCGGGACTTTCGTTTTCGTCGGAACGGCAGGCGGCTTCGTACCCGTTTCGAGAAATTTTACGAACCGTTAAATATTCCGCTATCTTTTTTACCAGCTTAGAATTCATATCATGCCCCGTTTTTTTAGCCAGCACCCGTCCCTTGACTCTATAACCGGACAGGTATAAATCACCAATTAAATCCAGAACCTTATGCCTTATGAATTCGTCCTTGTACCTCAACCCTTCCTTGTTAAGAATGGATGTCTCATCGAGTACTAAGGCATTATCCAGACTTCCACCAAGTGCAAGTCCGCTTTTTTTGAGATATTCCACGTCCTTTAAAAAGCCGAACGTTCTTGCTTTGGAGATTTCGCTATAAAAATTGAATCTATCTATTTTCATATCAAAAAAACCGGAGTGAACCAGCAGGTGTTTAAAATCCATAGTGTAGGATATTTCAAAATCTTCCGACGGATATAATGCTATAGCCACGTCTCTGTCACCTTCTCCGTTTTCCACTATTATCGGCTTAAGTATTTCTATATATTTCCTGTTTGCGTTTAACTCCCTGATTCCACTTTCATTGAAAGTTTCGTAAAAGACCATAGAGCTTCCGTCCATAGCAGGAATTTCATTTCCGTAAACCTCTATTAACGCATTATCTATGCCGGCACCCCATAACGCCGACATCAGATGCTCCACCGTAGAAATACAGTCAGCGGAACCGGCACTCATAGGGGTTTCTCCGGGATTACCTATACTTGTTCTCAACATAGTAGAACATATATTGCCGGCTTTGGCTTTTATCATAACGGCGGGTTTCAGATCCTTCCTGACAAAGGTAATGCCTGAATCAACCTTGGCGGGCTTAATGATAACCGAGGCATCTTTCCCCGTATGCAGTCCTATTCCCCTAAAATATAATATGTTTGCAACAGTGCATTGCGATTCACCCTCTTTTTCTTTTAGTACGACATAATCTTCCATAAATCACCTGTCCTCACAATTACAAATGTATTTTTTATTCTATACTGTATAAATGCAATAAATATGCCATTACTCATAAAAATATAGACAAATAAAAACTTAATAAAATTAATAAGTTACTACTATCATAAAAATTATATGGTCAATATTTTTATAGGTGTGAATTTATTTTCGCACATATTGCACGATAAAGTGCGAACTAAACGCGATGGAATAATCTCTCTTTTTCGCTATAAATACATCCGCAGTAATTTTGTCTATAAAGGTTATATTCGAGAGATAATTTGATACCTTCTTTATATCTAAGCCTAAAATCCTCATAATAAAAAATAATACCGTATTTTTTTTCAAGATTACGACCGACTTCTTTGATATAATCATGTTTTTGATGTTTGCTATATAAAAGGGTGGTAGAAAAATGAGTAAATTTAGACGATTTGGCAAGACTTGCCGTTTTTTCAAGTCGCTTGCTTAGGCAGTAATAACAACGATTCTCCTCCCTAAATGCCACGTTTCTGATAAACTCTTCCATATCGTAATTCTTTTCATAAATGACCTTAAAGCCCTTATCGTCCGTAAATTTTTTTAGCGACTCCTCCCTCCTTAAATACTCGCTATATGGATGAATATTGGGATTATAAAAATACCCCATAACGACATCGAATTTCCCGCTTACGACGGTATATGGATACATCAGGCACGGAGAACAGCATATGTGAAGCAAAAGCTTTGTTTTATCCGTTTTTATGTTTTCATTTTTAATCATACATATATAATACGGTAAATACCTGCATAAACATCAGGGCAAGGAGTCTCCCTTCGCCAGCCCAAAATGCTTATAGGCAAGTTCCGTAGCAATTCTGCCTTTTTTAGTCCTCATTATAAAACCGCATGAAACCAAATAGGGTTCTACGACATCCTCGAGAGTGCCTTTTTCGTCGTTTATCGCCTGGGCAATGGTATCTATACCTACCGGTCCGCCTCCGAACTTATCTATTATCGTCCTCAAGAAGAGCTTATCGTTGCCATCTAATCCGATATTATCGATTCCGAGGCTTTCTATTCCGAATTTTGCGACCTCAGCGGTTATTCTATCCTTCTTTAAATGAACCATGTAATCCCTTAGCCGCCTGAGCAATCTATTTGCAATCCTGGGCGTCCCTCTGGAACGACTGGCAATTTCAAAAGCGGCGTCATTTTCTATACCTATACCGTAAAGCCTTGCACTCCTGATTACGATATCCGCAAGCTCATCTGTTTCATAATATTCAAGCCTAGACGTAAATCCAAACCTATCCCGAAGCGGAGACGGAATAAGTCCCGCTCTTGTAGTAGCCCCTATAAGGGTAAACCGTGGTAAGTTAATTCTTATAGATTTTGCGGTAGCTCCCTCTCCTATTATAATGTCGAGCTTAAAGTCTTCCATGGCGGGATAAAGCATCTCCGCCGCAGGCTTAGGCAGCCTGTGTATCTCATCTATAAATATTATATCTCCGTTAGATACCGCAGACAAAAGAGCCGCAATATCACCGGCTTTTTCTATGGATGGCCCGGATGTTATTTTAATGTTGACCCCAAGTTCTTTTGCTATGATACTCGCAAGGGTGGTCTTGCCGAGACCGGGAGGTCCAAAAAATAATAGGTGATCAAGGTCATGGTACCCGAGATTCAATGCCCTTTCTTTAGAAGCCTTTATAAAGATAAGCAAATTCGTCTTAAGTTTCGTCTGCCCCACGTATTCATCAAAGGATAAGGGTCTTACCGGGTTATCAAAGTCGTAAGCATCGTTTTTATCAGGGGAAACTGAGGCGTCTGATTGATGCATGGGGGTATCTTTAAATTCTTTTTTAAAGGAACTCATATCGTATTATAATTTTTTTCTGGAATATATATATTTTAAACACTCACGCATCAAATCTTCCGTACCGGCAGGCACCTTCCCGTCGGTTTTAAGAATACCGAATACCTTGCCTGCAAGGTTAATGGAATCAAACTTAGAGTAACCGAGGGCTTCAAGTGCTCCGGCAGACTCCGTTACGATATCGGCGGACTGCTTAATGCCTGCATTTAAAACGGTTTTATCCTCATTTGAGGTTCTATTTTCGGAATGATTAAAATCATTTATGCCTTTGCCTATGCCGTTATTTACATAAAGGTCCTGCGCGTTTACGTCGCTTAAAAGCGCAACCTTTTTAAGAACCTTGTTTTTAAGCTCCATTATTATGCGTTCCGCCTTTGCCGTTCCGATACCTTTAATCCGGGATAGTGCCGATACATCCCGAGTGGCTAGAATATTCAGGAAGTTGTTTGCATCTATATTTGAAATAACGGCAACAGCAAGCCTTGGTCCGACATCTTTTACATTTAGAAGAAAACCGAAAATCTCTCTTTGAAGAGTCGTATCAAAACCGTAAAGAGTTATCTTATCCTCCCGGACATACATATATATAAAGAGGCTTGTCTCACGTTCGATATCGGGAGTCTTACCCCCTACTGGAACGTATACTTCGTACCCTATGCCGTTGACCTCTAATATAATTAAGGATTTTTCGATATCCCTATATATTATTCTTCCCCGTAAATATGCTATCATTATTATTCAGCCGTATTTTTTAATTTTTGATAAAACTACCCATATCTGTGGCGCAACAAACGGCAATCGCAATGGCATCCGATATATTATTGTCCAATATATTATTGTCCAAGAAGGATATCACCTCGTTGTTTTTAAGTGATAAAAAAAATTTAAGGGCATCCTTCACCTGGTTCTTGCTTGAATTTCCATATCCGGTTATGCTTTTCTTGACAAATCTTGGCGAATATTCCCTCAGCTGTAAATCATAGACGGAAGACAAAAGGCATATAACGCCCCTTGCTTGTGTCAATTTTATCAAGGAAGCCGGATTAACGCCGGAAAATACAGACTCTATAGACATAAAACCCGGATTATATTCCTCTATTACCACTTTTAATTCTTCAAAAATTTTGTTTAAATTATGTGGAAATTCTGATTTCCCAACATCTATAACTCCGCATGATATCAAATCTATGTTCTTTCCGAAAGATGGTAAATCAAGCACCGCCCACCCTGTTAAATGCGAACCCGGATCAATCCCTAATATCCTATAACTCATAAAAAGATAATTTTAGATTATACATATTACCGCTAAATCAACGAGCCGAACACTTAAAATTAATTAAGCCACCGTATCCTGCATGTCAAAGTTCGCATGAACATTTTGAATACCCTCTATTTCTTCAAGCGCATCCATAAGCTTCATCATCCGTTCAGATTCTTTGCCTTTAAGTTCAACGTTTGATTGAGGTATATATGAAATCTCCGAAAATTTTTCCTTTATCCCTTTAGATTCAAATACCGATTTTACGGCTTCAAAGTCTTTGATGTCACTGTAAACTAATATTTCGCCGTCTTCAATCTTTATATCCTCCGCACCTGCTTCTAAGGCAATTTCCATAATATTATCTTCCTCATTACCTGCGGCATCGAATCCTATTATACCTTTCTTATCAAACATCCACATAACGCATCCGGACTCCCCCAGGCTCCCCCCGTGCCTCGATAATGCATATCTAAGCTCGGAAACGATTCTATTCTTGTTGTCCGTTAAGGTTTCTATGAGTAAGGCTACGCCGGCGGGACCGTATCCTTCATATATCATCTCATCGTAAGTCTCGCCCTCCAACTCTCCGACTCCCTTCTTTATTGCCCTTTCAATATTTTCTTTCGGCATATTGTTGGTTTTAGCTTCTTCGACGGCAAGCCTTAATTTCGGATTTGACGATAAGTCTTTACCCCCCATTCTTGCACTCGTTATAATCTCACGAATAATATTGGTAAAAATCCTGCCCCTTTTTACGTCTAATGCCCCTTTTTTTCTTTTAATAGTACTCCATTTGCTATGACCGGACATAAAACCTCCAAAATTTTAAAAAAATAAGAATATGCGAATAACAATCTCATTAAATGGTGCGAAAGGGGGGAGTTGAACCCCCATGGGTTGCCCCGCTGGATTCTAAGTCCAGTGCGTATACCAGTTTCGCCACTCTCGCAAGAACAAAAAATATCTCTTGAATTTAATAATTATATCAAAATTAGTTAAAAAGTAAAAATATTTAATAGCTGGATGTATGAGAGCAGTGTATACGGCGTATAAATAATGCAGTATTTTTTGGCGGGACCGACGGGGGTCGAACCCGCGACCTCCGGCGTGACAGGCCGGCGTTCTAACCATCTGAACTACGGTCCCGTTTAAAAAATAATAGTGCTGACTAAATATAATAACCTATAAAAAATAAAAAATCAATGCAACGACCTAATTCATAACTCTCTGCCCAAAAAAAGATTCATTTGCCGCTTCTTTAATTGGTAGGCGGAACAGGGTTCGAACCTGTGACCCCCGACTTGTAAAACCGGTGCTCTAACCAGCTGAGCTATCCGCCCAAAAAAAGTTGCCCCCCATTTTTATAAATTTTAAATAGACCTTATAACATGAAAAATATAAAAATGGAGGGACACACGCAATACAAACCCTACATCCTAAATATAAGGAGGGGTTTGAATAAACCATTTTCGCCGAAACTTTAACGGAAATTAATTATTTCCCGGAGTTAACCTCCTCTTTAAAAGATTTGCCCGGCTTAAACTTTGGCGATTTAGAGGCTTTAATCTGAATTTCTTTTCCGGTTTGCGGATTCCTGCCTTTCCTTGCAGCTCTCTTTATTACTTCAAACGTACCGAAACCGACGAGCCTTACAGCGTCTCCTTTCTTTAAAGCGCCTATGACCGCGTTAATTGCAGAGGTAAGAGCCTTTTCGCTGTCAGCCTTTGTGAGTTTAGATGATTTTGCAATTGCATCGACCAATTCTGCCTTCGTCATACCAACTTCCTCCCTACTATTTAAGGTTTTTAATGGTTTAACTCTGCATAAATTCAGCATTTACAAGAGTTTTACTTAAGTATATATAATATATATATGTTTTTAACAGATATGTCAACAAAAAAAGGTAACTTATAATATTTTTCCTATATACTTAAATAGATTTTGCATCGGCATCTTTTTCATAGAGAAGAATAGGTTGACTGCTGTTAATAATGACGTCATCGTTTATGACGCATTCTTTGATAGCCGGATCGGTCGGTATTTCATACATAACGTCAAGCATTATCGATTCCAAAATAGTCCTCAAACCTCTCGCCCCCGAACCATGCTCCATGGCTTTTTTAGTGATTTCTTTAATAGCCGAATCAGTAAATCTTAAGCTCACGTCTTCCAGCTCAAGTAATTTCTGATATTGTTTGACTAAGGCATTTTTAGGCTTTGTCAAAATCTCAATAAGCGCCCTTTCATCTAACTCTTCCAACGTAGCTACAACCGGAAGCCTTCCGATAAATTCGGGAATAAGTCCATATTTTAATAAATCGCGAGTTTCAACCTGTTTTATTATTTCATAGGAATTAATGGGTTTGCTGGATTTAACGGCAGCAGTAAATCCTATGGGCTGAGAATGCATCCTTTTTTCGATAATTTTATCGAGCCAGTTAAAAGCCCCTCCGCAAATGAATAAAATATTGTTCGTATCTATTCTTAAAAATTCCTGATGAGGATGCTTTCTGCCGCCTTTCGGCGGAACATTGGCGACCGTCCCCTCTATTATCTTTAAGAGAGCCTGTTGAACGCCTTCCCCGGATACGTCCCTCGTTATGGATACGTTATCCGATTTCCTTGCTATTTTATCTATTTCGTCTATATATATAATGCCCTTTTGGGCTTTTTCCACATCATAATCGGCATTCTGCAAAAGAGAAAGCAATATACTTTCGACATCCTCGCCTACATAACCGGCTTCGGTAAGAGTAGTAGCATCGGCAATAGCAAAAGGCAAGTCAAGCATGCGGGCAAGCGTCTGAGCAAGCAGAGTCTTTCCGCTTCCGGTAGGACCTATTATTAAAATGTTGCTCTTTTGCATTTCAACATCAATATTATCGTTCTTATCGTCCGCACCGTCGTGATCGGCACCCTTCGACAGTTTATTTTCGGAATATCCGGCATTTTTTAATGACAGATTATGCTCTACTTTTTTATAGTGATTATAAACAGCGACGGAAAGAACCTTTTTTGCTCTTTCCTGCCCTATAACATACTGATCCAAAAAGGCTTTAATTTCTGCCGGTTTATGAAGATAATTCTTTGCTTTAACCTCTGACGGGACAAATTTATTTTCCTCAGATATAATATCGTTGCAAAGACTAATACATTCATCACAGATATAAACCGAAGGACCGGCTATAAGTTTCCTGACCTCGTCCTGGGATTTTCCGCAAAAAGAACAATAAAGCTCTTTTCCTGAGTTATCGTCGTTATTATTATTTTTTCTCGCCATATTTAATTACCTCTATTCATTTATTAAACAATTGCCTTTATACCTACCGTAACAGCGTTAATACATATTTATATTATATACTACATTTTTTTAAAAAACGATTATTTTAAGCCTTTAATTTCTTTTTTTTCTACCACTTTATCAACAATACCATACTCGGCAGACTGTGCCCCGCTCATATAAAAATCCCTCTCGGTATCTTCAACTATCTTATTTATAGGTCGTGAGGTATGAAATGCTAATATTTGGTTTATTTCTTCCTTCATTCTCAAAATTTCTCTCGCCTGGATATCTATATCCGTTGCCTGCCCCTGAAATCCTCCGGCAGGTTGGTGTATCATAATCCGAGAATGCGGCAAGGCAAATCTCTTACCTTTTGCCCCTGCAGCCAAAAGAACGGCCCCCATGCTTGCCGCCTGCCCCATGCACAACGTAGAAACGTCGGGTTTTATGTATTGTATGGTATCATAAATTGCAAGACCGGAGGTTATAATACCTCCTGGAGAATTTATATAAAGATTAATGTCTTTCCCCGGGTCTTCTGATTCCAAAAATAAAAGCTGCGCTATTATAAGATTCGCAAAGGTATCGTCTATAGCATCCCCTACGAATATAATTCTATCTTTTAAAAGACGGGAGTATATATCGTAAGCCCTCTCTCCCCTGTGAGTTTGTTCAATGACAATCGGAACAAGCGACATCTCCAATATTCTCCTATTTATTAATTTTATTTACTCTTCGATATATGATATCTTATTTTGTATCAGAAAATCAAATATCTTATCATCCAATAATGCCTGTCCTAAATTTTCTTGCGCCTCTTGCGCCGCATAAAAACTCTTAACTTCTTCTTCTTTCATGTTGGATTCCAATGCCGTTTTTTTATAAAATTCCTCAAAATCCGTTTCTGATAAGGTTATATTCTCCGACTTCGCCGTTTCGGAAAGCAAAAGATAGAGCAGAATATCCCTTTTGGCCATAATTTTCAACATGTTGATCATGTCTCCACTCTGTTTATCACTTAAATTTTTATACTTATCCTGTCTTTTAAGATCTTCCAATCTTGCCTCGGCACTTTCTTCTACGACACTCTCGGGAAGTTCCATCTGGTTAAGATTGACAAGTTCTTCGGATATCTCAGACCTTAAGGTATCCGTGTGTCTCTTTTCCTCATATTTATCCAGGTTCCTTTCCACATATTTTTTAAATTCTTCAACATCTTTAAAATCTCCGAAATTTTTAATTGTTTCAGTATTTAATTCTGGCAATATCTTTTTATCTATTTCTTTAATGAACCCCTTGACTATAACGCTTCTCTCTTTATCGTTGAATTCGAAACCATCTCCTTTTTTCTTTCCGACAAAAGAGGCTTCAAAAGATTTGTCGATAATGCTTGAATTAATGCTTATGGAATAATCTTTTGCGCTGTCGACCTCTTTGCCCGTTTCTCCGTCAATAGTGATATAATCTATTTTAACGAAATATCTGTCGTTTTTGTTAATGGTCTCTAAATCCTTAAGTTCCTCCGGTTCCGCAAGCCTTTCAAGAAGAAAATTTATCTCTTCGTCAATAACATCACTCGTGATATCTCTTTTATTGATTCTTTTAACCTTTATATCCAAATTTAAGTCCTTAACCGTCGGCATGACTTCGAAGGTAATAGAATATTCACCGCCTTCCGAAGGCGTCAGGGCATCACCTGTCCCGGATAAGTCAATGCTATCACCGCCTTGCTTGTTTTCGAGTTTAGGCTCTCCTACGACATGCAAGTTATGTTCGGAAACTATTTTTTTGAATTCTGTATTTAATACTTCTACAACAGCATCCCCATAAAGCTCTAAACCGTAATGTTTTTCAATAACAGATAATGGAGCTTTGCCTGGCCTAAAACCCTTAATGTTAGATTTTTTGGAAGCATCGACGAGTTTTTTATTAAAAATATATTTAGTTTTTTCTTCGTCAAGTTTTAAATCAATTCTTTTACTAACGGGAGAAACATCCTCAATTATTATATCCTTGAGCGTATTGTCGTTGTCCATTAAAATACCTCTAAATTAATTTTATTAGTCTGATTTATATTTTATTTTCGTAAAAACATCAATATTGGAATTAACCGAAAAACACCGGCCTTTTTGAAAGCATATCGGGTAAAATCAAATTCCTATATGGCATATCTTTTGTTCCGTTTTTAATTTCTTTTACAAGCTCCTCAGATGTAAGATTAAAATTTTTTCTCCCTTTATACCTATTTCTAACGGAAAGAATGCCGGTTTCAACCTCTTTACGTCCGACTACCACAATATACGGCGACCATTCTTCTTCGGCAAACATAATCTTCTTGCCCAGGCTGAAATCTCTGTCGTCAAGGTCTACCCTTACGCCGGATTTATAAATGTTTTCCTTAAGTTTCACCGCAAAATCGACAAACTTATCGGACACGGGAATAATTCTGACCTGAGTAGGACTTAACCACAGCGGAAAAACCGGGATATCCTTTTTAAGTGCTTCTTCAATTAAAAGATACATCCACCTTTCTATTGCCCCAATCGATGAATGACATATTATACAACCTGTCTTTTCTCCTGTATCACTTACAAAATTTATTCCGTATCTTTTAGCGTCTTCCACGTCAAGTTGCACGGTAGAAAGCTGACATGAGCCGTTTACGGAATCTATACCCTGAAATTCATGCTTAAGCGCCCAGTAGTGCTTCATCTTAGATAATACCTCAATAAGCGCGGGTTTTTTAGAGTATTTTAAGAGCTCCACTATTTTGTCTTTGTATTTATCATAATATTCCTCCACTATACGGAATACAATGGCATATTCTATATCGGCAGCCTCTGCTAAATCAGCGTATTTTTTATAAAGCACCTGATATTCATTAAAACCCTCTTCTATATTAAGGCAGAAACTATGAATATCCGGCATAGTAAAACTTCTTAGCCTTCTTAAGCCTGATAACTCACCACGTTTTTCGTATCTGAAACTTTTAGAAAACTCATAAAATCTGAGTGGCAACTGCTTATAACTGATTTTAGCATCCTTAAGCATGGAAAAAAGCCCAAAATCTCCGGCAAATCTCAAAACGAATTCCTTAGAAACCGCAAATCTGCCGGTCTCGGACTTCTCGTCCGGCACGAAAACGGAATAGTGTCTCTCGTGAAAAGACTCACCCTGCCCCTTAATCTCCGGCTTATTCCAGTCGTATATCAATGGAGTCTCTATCTCCATACATTTAAGACTGTTTAGGGCAATATCCTCTGCCCAACCGGATAACAGTTTATATAACAGCGTCCCTTTAGGATAAAATCTTAAATGCCCGGAATCGGAATTTTCCTCGTAATCGGCTATTTCAAGCCGCCTCATTGCCGAAACGGATGGAGGAGTTTCACATTCTTTTACCTTAAATTCCTCATAAGCAATAACTTTTCTCAAAGAAGGAAAATCCTTAAGTACATCATCGTTTAATATATCTTTGTTTTTTAAATCTATTACCGTCTCGCCGCCGTCGGAATTTAAAATAAGAAACTTACTTTTTACGTCTTTTACTGCGTCTTCTCTTGTTTTTTTAAGAAGCGGAGTAGCGCCGGAAATATGTATGGACGATTCACTCAGCGGATGCCCCTTGCATGCTATTTTAAAACTTTTATACCATCCGAAGGGCGCCCTGTATACCGGATAAAAAGATTCGATACCGGTTTTTAAAGCATTGAGAACGGCAATTGCCGAAGACGGTTCAGATAGATTACTGGAAAGATGAGCATAGGGGTATAAGACTAATATCCGAGGTTTTAATTTGTTTGCAATTTCCTTAATCGCATTAACAGCCCGTTCGACAATATCATTCGCATCACCCCTTTCCACAGTACAGAAAATCACCAGGGGCTCTTCGAAACAGACCTCACCCTTAACGGAATCTATTTCTTCGGCAACCGGAGTTTTCCCGGTCAAAGAATAACCGAACTCGTCAGCATGAATGATTAGTAACTGCATATCGTATATTGGCGTTAAAAGTCGTCAGGAAGACTTTCGATCTCCTTCGCCGTGAAAACAGGACCGTCTTTGCAGACATAAACACTCCCAACGTTACATCTCCCGCACTTTCCCAGGCCGCATTTCATTCTATTCTCAAGCGTAGTAATAATATCGCCTTTATCAAAACCCATTTTTTCCTCTAAAGACTTTAATGCAAATTTTATCATGATAGGAGGTCCACATACAACGGCAATGGTATTTTCCCCCTTCAGAGGCAACTGCTCTAAAACAGTTGGAACAAAACCGACTTTTTCTGTCCAATCCGGGGTTTCTCCGCCGGGATCTACGGTAATAACCACATCCGTATTTTCATATTTTCTCCAATCTTCAAAAATAGTCTTATACAGCAGATCGCCTACTGACCTTGCGCCGTATAAAACAGTTATCTTGCCGTAATCGGCGCGTTCGTCAAGACAATATTCTAAAATAGATTTCACCGGCGCCATACCGATACCGCCTCCGATAAAGACAAGATCTTTCCCCTTCATCTTAGATGTATCGAAATGATTTCCGTAAGGTCCCCTAAAGGCCAGCTTATCTCCGGGATTTAGACCGTTTATACCGGTAGTCGCCCTCCCGGAAGACCGAAAACTAAATTCGAAATACTCTTTCCTAAGCGGTGATGACGAAAATCCGAAAGTCGACTCGCCTTCTCCAATAAAAGAAAATTCTCCAAACTGACCCGGTAAAAAAAATATACTACCATTATCTATGGTAAGCCGCACCGTTTTAGTATCTACAGTTTCCTGAATTATCTCTTTTATCTCCGCCAACTTCGGTAAATAAATATTTTTCATTAACTATTTACTCCTGCTACAGGTTAAAAAATAAAAAACTTTACTTATAATTATCGATGATACTAAGCCAATTTTGCCAAATCCTGAACTACTTCCTTAATATTGATATCCTGAGGACAATTTCTCGAACACCTTCCGCATCCCACACATAGATACTTGTCAAATTTTTCGCTGTAAATTTTAAATTTGTGCATAAGCCTCTGTCTATACCTATCTCCTTGTGTATTTCTAGGATTATGTCCCGACGTATGAAGAGTAAATATGGCAAACTGACATGAATCCCAGTTTCTAATTCTCTTACCTTCCTTCATATCTCCTTCATCCTGGATATCAAAACAATGACAAGTAGGACATGTATAGGTACATATTCCGCACCCTATGCAGGATAAAAATCTGTCCTGAAAATAATTATGCTTAAAATTTTTATCTAAAAAACTCTTAGCCTTTTCTATCTCAAAAATCTTCTTCCAGTCTTTATCCGGGGGGAATTCATCCTTGGTTATTTCCTTAAACAAATTCAAGTAAGACTTTACCAGTTCCAATCCCTTATCGCTCACTATGACGACAGCATATTTATCTCCGGTCTTTTTAAGAAGCACGTCGGAACCGTGAGAGCTCTCAGGAGAAAGCTGCATTTCCGTACAAAAACAATAATCGTCAGGCTTTTCACATGCAATAGAAACTATCGTCAAATTTTTAAACCTTTCGTTAAAAAAATCGTCTTTATAGCCCCAATTAAAAACCTTTTCCATAATCGGCCCGGCACCGGCATCGCAAGGTCTTCCACCAAAAATAACCCTCTTCCGATTTTCTCCCTCAACCGACTCTATCCCGTCTTTTATGTCTATATCTACGCCGGAAAAGGAATATTCGAAAAGAGTCTCTGTTTTAGGAAGAAGGTACTCTTTATAAGATATTTTCGGCAAAAGAATATCTAAATTAGCATCATCAAACTTGCCGATTTTACCGTAAAAGACATCTCCGTCCCTATCCATCGGCGCAATTATTTCAAAATTATCCTTTATCATGGAATCTACAAATTTTTTAAGATCTTCCGCCGAAATTTCATAGTATTTTTCTTCCATTATGATAGATTCTCCTACATCTAACCTTATTTATTTTCTTTATTTTATAAAATCATTAAAATCGCTTTCGTTAAAAACTCCGAATACCGGCTTGGCATCGATATCAAGCCCCGATTTATATCCAAACAGGTCATGCGTACTCCTTGCCATTTTTCCATTAATCAACATAAGGGGAATATTCACCGGGCAAGCACGCTCGCATTCGCCACACCTTATACAGCGTCCCGCAAGATGGTAAGCCCTAATCAAGTTCCACTGAGCATTGCCAATCTCGCCAAAATTTGTGTCTATCCACTGCGGCATATTCTTTTCCACAATGCACCTGGAGCAATAGCATAAAGGACAAACCTGCCTGCAGGCATAGCACCTTATGCACTTATCAAACTCCTTCTCCCAGAAGACATCCCTTTCCTCAGAACTCATAGAATCGAGTTCTTCTATTTTTGCAAAAGGCTTAATATTGCCTGATATACTGATCTGCGGGTCGGCACATTCGATAAGATAATCATGTAATATAGGAGTATGCTCGCTGCACATAAGACACTTGTCATAAACGGTATTTTCGGAAAGATCGGTCTCACCCTTATCGGCAAGGTCCTGCCTTATCACACCGTTGCATTCGACACCGATTATCTTTATATTTTCTCTTGAGACTTGATACTCTTGTATCAGAACATTAAGTGCTTTTTCATCGCAACCCTTAACAACTATACCTATCCTGCCGAATTTTTTAACTTCCTGTTTCTTCAGGAATACAGCCAAATCTTGCACGGAGTGACGATTAAACGATAACTTGTCCACGTCCTCCGGCTTCGTAACGAACACAGGACGCATTTTTTGTGGGTGTGACCCCCCGGTATAGCCGATTATTAGGCTAACTTCCTTACTTTCTAAGAGGTCCCTTGCTATTTTTTGCAACTTTTCATCTATGTTTGCCATATGATATCCCAAAAGTTAATTTTAAACTTACTTACACCATCCCTTTCCAACTTCCGCATAAAAAAGAAACGGGCAGAGACTAACGTTTAATTTGTATTATTTTTTAAATATATCGTTTGAACTATTTTTCAGCGATTTAATTTTATCGGTAAATTCATTAATTATGTGAACCCATTTATTACCCTCTGAAGCGCTAACCCATGAAAACTCTACCCTATTCAAATCAACCCCGAGAAAACCCAATAAATTTCTAAAGATGGCATACTTCCTTCTCGAATGATAATTTCCGCTTATATAATGACAATCTCCAGGATGGCAACCTGAAATCAATACGCCCTTAGCACCTTTTTTGAATGCTTCCACGATAAATATAGGATCTATCCTTCCGGAACAAGGAAGCTTGATCACCCTCACATTATCAGCATACTTCATTCTGCTCGTCCCGGCAAGGTCTGCACCGCTATAAGTACACCAATTACAGACAAATGCAATAATTCGAGGGTCATTATCACCGCTCGTTTTTGCAAGCTCTTCTTTTTTATCTTCCATTTCTGGCAAACTCCTTTTCACTGATTTTCATATTTATTTCTTGCCGCTTACTGTGACGGCTTGCTATATATTTTATGAATTAAACAGCCAGCGATCTAATCTCGGCATATATTTGATCGTCCATAAATCCTTTGACGTCTATAGATTTAGAGAAACAAGCGTTTACGCATGCCCCGCATCCCACACAAAGTCCGGGATTAACATTAGCAACGACCTTTATTAATTTTCCGCTTCTATCCTTGATATCTTTTCCGCTAATAGCACTGTACGCACAAACCCTCCTGCAATAAAAACAGGCGACGCAGGTTGCTTCGTTAACGCTGGCAATAGTCCCTTCTACCTCATATTCGTCCTTTGAAAACAAACCCAGTATTTTAGATGCCGCCGCCGAGCCGGAAACTACCGATTCCGGAATATCCCGGGGACCCTGAGCCATACCGGCAAGAAAAATCCCTGCGGTAGAAGACTCTGTCGGACGAAGTTTAGGATGAGATTCTGTATAAAAGCCATATTTATCATAAGATATTCCAAGCATCTGAGCTACTTTATCTGACCCTTTCTTCGGTATTACACCCGTTGCAAGAACAACCATATCCGCCGCAATCTCCACCTGATTTCCGGAAAGAGTATCCGCACCTCTGATGATAAGCTTGCCTTCGTCTTCATAAATTCTAGAAACCCTACCCCTTAAATAAATAGCGCCGTCCTGCTCCATAGTTCCTCGGACAAATTCTTCATACCCCTTACTCGTAGCCCTTATATCTATATAAAAAACATAACTTTGCGAACCATGAACCTTATGTGCAAATAATTTTGCATGTTTTGCCGTATACATACAACAGACCTTAGAGCAATACGGGACTCCTTTTTCTGGGTCTCTCGAACCTACGCATTGAATAAAAACAATCGTCTTAGGAGTTACTCCGTCGGAAGGCCGTTTAATAAGTCCTTCCGTGGGACCGGAAGCAGACAAAAGCCTCTCAAACTGCAAACCGGATACAACGTCTTTATATTGACCGTAACCATATTCGCCGTATAAAGAATTTTCCATGAGATCATAACCGGTTGCGGCAACAACTGCACCGACCGTTTCTTCCACTACTTCATCCTGCAAATTGAAATCTATGCACTTTGGACCGCATGCTTCATAACATTTGACGCATTTTCCCCCTTTTTTAAAATGGAGACAAACCGCCCTATCTAATGCAGGAATCAGCGGAACTGCCTGTGGAAAAGGAACATATATAGCTGTCCTTTCGGAAAGGTTTACGTTAAATTCGCTCTTTACATTCTTATGCATCGGGCATACATTCCAGCAATTGCCACATCCTGTACAATCCTTTTCGACGACACTTCTTGCTTTTTTCTTTATTTTAATCTTAAAATTACCAATATATCCTGATACATCGGTAACCTCAGAATAAGTATATAATTTTATATTGGGGTGCTGATTTACCTCAACCATTTTAGGTGTCATTATGCAACTAGAACAATCAAGCGTCGGAAACGTCTCGTCCAACTGTATCATTCTCCCGCCGATAGACGGCTCTTTTTCGACAAGTAAGACCTCAATGCCACCGTTAGCAATATCTAAAGCGGCTTGTATTCCGGATATTCCGCCTCCTATAACTAGAGTTTTCTTATGCAAGGGAACCTTGACGTCGTCAATAGATCTATCTCTTTTGACCTTCTCCACCATCATTTTCATTAGATCTACCGCTTTTGAGGTAGCCCTCTCTTTATCGTCGTGAACCCAAGAAACCTGTTCTCTTATGTTTGCAATTTCAACGAAATAAGGGTTTAGACCCTCCTTGACGGCAGCTTTTCTGAATGTATTTTCATGCATATGGGGAGAACAAGCAGCAAGGACCACACCTGTAAGATTTTTTTCTTTGATAACGTTCCTTAAACTGTTCTGTCCGGGATCCGAACACATATATTTATAATCTACGGCACTAACGACGCCGGGGATTTTTGACGCCTCATCCCTGACCTTTTCCACATCTACGGTTCCGGCAATATTAGAACCGCACCAGCACACAAATACGCCTATTCTCGACATAACACTTTACCTCGCTCGGATAACTCAATTTTTACTTAACTAACTCTACTTATCATACTATTTTTATGCAAACCTAAAGATACCGTTTATATAACTACCCTGTCAAAATGCAGATTATTAACCACATAAATCCGGACGGCAAGTTATCTCTATAATTCCTTAATCTTCTTTAGAACCTTATCTGCCGCAACCATATGACCGTCTATTGCAAGATCTTTGGGATCTATTCCAAATGAAAGCCCTAAAAGTTCAGTTACGAAAAGGACAGGCAAACCGATTTTCTCACCATATTTTCTCTCTATCTCCCTCTGCCTCACATCCAAATTTGAATGACAAAGCGGACAGGCAACGACTATGAGATCTGCTCCATGTTTTTTAATATCGTATAAAACATTGCCGGTCAAAGTTGTTACGACATCCGGGTTGGAAAGAGAATTAATGGCACCGCAACATTCGGTCTTATAAGAATAATCAACCGGATCGGCACCAGTCAGTGCAACCAAATTATCCATTAATACCGGATTCTCTGGGTCATCGAACTGCATAATCTTTGGGGGTCTGACCAATAAGCAACCGTAATAAGAAGCCACTTTGAGACCCTTTAACGGTTTCTTTACCGTAGATTTTATTTTGTCTTCACCCACTACGCCGCTTAAAAACTCAAGCATGTTATTTATATCAATATCAGCAGCATAAGGCATCCCTAAGGAGTTTACAACCTTGTCTTTCAGAATATCATCCGTTTTAAGTTCATAATCAGCCGTTTTAAGCCTATTAGAGCATGCGGCGCACGGAGCCAGAATAGACTCGTATCCTCCGCTTTCCGCTATAGCAAGATTTCTGGCCGGAAGAGCCACGGAAAGATTGTGATTTATGCTATGTGCCGCCGAAGCTCCGCAACAATTCCAATCTGGAATTTCTTTAATTTCTATATCTAATACTTCAAGAATTTTTAATAACGACACTTCATATTCAAATGATGTTCCCTTAAGCGAACATCCAGGATAATATGCTAATTTCATTTATATAATTTCTCCCGGTAATTTTAATGTTTTACTCAAAGTCCTTAAAAATCTTGGCTATTCGGTTTAAATCAGATATCTTTTCCCCATGCATTTTAAGTTTGCCCTTTTCAATCATTTTTGGAGCCAAAAATACGTCTCTGAACAGATGTCTCGTTTTTAACTTATATTTACCTACAAGTTCTAATTCAAATATTCTCCCGTTTGATTTTACGTTATTCAAGAAGACTTCGTGAAACATTCGAATCTCTTTTTCGACTTTTGAATTAATGCCCCTCTTCTCGGCTATTTCCCGCAATACGTCCATAATTTCAGCAACCTCAAAACCCTTTGGGCATCGTGTGGAACATGTGTTACACGAAACACAGAGCCAGATGGTTTTGGAATTAAGCACGGTATGTTCCATGCCGAGTTCCGTCATTTTTATAATCTGATTCGGGGTATAATCCATCTCAAAGTTTACCGGGCAACCGGCGGAACATTTTCCGCACTGATAACACTTAGATAATTTATCATGAAGCATTGACTCTACTTGTGATACAAAATTTCGTCTATTTTGTTCATTTATGACTATTTTCATTCTCTTGTACCGATAATTTTTATTTGGTTATACCTTGGCATTAATATTTTTTAAAACGGTTATTAAAAAGGTAACTTTTGTCATTTTAGTTTATTTTCAATCTTTAGTCAAGACTTTTAATGCTTCGTAGGTACCTAATAAATCATAACCCTTTATTTTCGTTATCTTAACCGGCAAAAACCTTTTTTTTAATTTTATTTCGAGCCCGTCGTTTGAATTTACTGTGTATAGATATGTGCATCCATCGACATCAGGAGACTGAAAATATGTCCTTGCCTTTATTGTTTTATCGCCGACCTCGTCGATTATGGCATTATAGGTCTTGCCAACGTGTTTTGATAATATTTCAGGCAAAAGACCCTTTTGTGTTTCCATTAATAACCTATATCTTTCATTCTTGATTCTGCCATTAAACTTAGCAGGATATTCGAAGGATAGCGTGCCCTTTTCATCGGAATATTTAAATACCCCCATGTTGTCAAATTTAACGTTTTTTACAAATCCCAGGAGCTTCTCGAAATCACTATCGGTTTCTCCCGGAAAACCAACGATAAGGGATGTTCTGAGAGTGATATTCTCTATGCCGTCTCTTAATTTTTGTATTAACATATCAATGTCTCTTTCAGTATCCCCTCTTTTCATAAGATTTAGAACGTTTCCGCTTATATGTTGGATCGGCATATCAATATACTTTAAGATTTTTTCTTCATCCCTTATAATGCTTATTAGTTCATTAGTGAATAAACTGCTCTTAGGATAAAGATAAAGTATCCTTATCCAGCTTATATCTTTAACCCTTACAAGCTCTCTCAGAAGTTTGTATAATCCATTTTTTATATTTAAATCCATACCGTAGCAGGAAGAATCCTGCGATACTATTATAAGCTCTTTAACCCCCGCTTGCGCCAGATATTCGGCTTCTCTCTTAATTTCATCTATAGGTCTGGATTTATAGCGCCCCCTAATGGACGGAATAGTGCAAAAAGAACAGGTTCTGTTGCAACCCTCTGAAATTTTAATATATGCAGTTCTTTCTAGATTAAAGTGTTCTCTTTCGAATTTTTTTAAATCGCCGGAATTTTTCTTTATATTTTTTTTGCCGGAAAGGGCGGCGATCTCTTTAACTATTTTATGTTCATCAAACGTAGGTAAAAACAGATCTACTTCCGGCAATTCATCTTTAAGAACGGCTAAATTGCTATTTACCATGCATCCCGTAACTACGATGTATTTAGGGCTCCCATTTTGTTTTTTTTGTATTACCTCCATGATAACGCCTATGGATTCTTTTCTTGCCGCTTCTATAAACCCGCAGGTGTTGATAACGCAAACGTCGCAAGCGTCTGAACTATCGACAAACTTTATGCCGATGTTTTTAAGTCCTGTAAACATTTCTTCGGAATCAACCTGATTTTTCGGGCATCCCAAACTTATAAGATTAAAGCTAAAAGACATTTGATTTAATCGATCTTTTAAATTTATATTTTATGATTGTTGACAAATGACCTTAAGGTCATTACAATGATAATATAAAACCTAATCTAAAACCAGCAAAAATTAATAAACATGCCAAATTCTAAGCCCATAGATAGATTACCGACAAGTTTATTTTTTATTCTATTCATTTTTGCCTTTTTATTGATTATATTGCCGAGCCAGGATAAAACCTCTTTTGCCGCTTCGATTAACTTGAACGGGGGTATCGTCGGCTTAAAAACCGGTAAAAAGATAGATTTAAGAGAGGCTCTGTTACTTACTCTCAAGAGATATCCCGGGATAATGACGTCGGAATACTCTTATAAGGCATCCGTATATGCTAAAAATCAATCGCTTTACCTATATTATCCTCAAATTTCCGGGGTTGCCAATTTTTCAAAAAATTCCTTTATGAATGTTAACAACAACGGCATAATTTCTAACAGACAAATATCTTACCGATCGGGATTAAATTACTCCATAAGGAGCTATTCCGGAAGTATCAACGCAACATACATGCTTTATTCTTTCGGTTCGCGATACTACGACTATCTCAATGCTAAATATCAAATGAAGGCGGCAAAGTCCGAATATAATTACGCGGTAAACAGTAACCTTTACAAGGTAATACTTAATTTTGCAACATATTTTGAAAATAAAAATTTAATGAAAACCGATAAGGAAAATCTGAAAAACGATAAAATTCAGTATAAAGCCGCTGCCGCATTTTATAAAGTAGGAACCGGAGACCTTTTAGATGTAAAAACGGCGAAGGCGACGATGGAAAAGGCAAAGGCGACATACATAAACTCAATATTTAACGTAAAAATTGCGAGACTTGCGCTTTTGAATTCCATAGGGCTTCCCGCGTCTAAAAAATACCATTTCATAAATACGCTTGACTTTAAATCTCTCCAAAGTAAACTTGCCAACCTCATAAAAACGGCAATTAGGTTTAATCCGCGTCTAAAGCAGGCTATTTATACCCTAAAAGCATCCAGGGCTTCGGTAAGACAAGCTATCAGCGGTTATTTTCCGACCGTTAACGTCGATTTATCATATACGGGGGAGAATTCTTCGTTCCCGCTAAACAGAAACTATTCAGTGGGACTGTCCGTTTCTATACCTATTTTTAACGGGTTCCTGACTAAAAATAGAATTGACAGGTCTAAGGCTGTGTTAAACGGCAATATCTGGAATGAACGACTATCCCGAGATAATCTCATTTATAATATTTCCAGCGATTATTACGCTATTTTAAGCCAATATTCAAGGATAAAGGCGTTAAGGTCATCCGAAAAGGCGTTTAAACTCGCATACAAGCTTGCACTGAAGGGTTATGAAGTCGGCATAACCCCTATGGTTCGGTTAATAACCGCAAATGCTGCCTATACATCGGCGGAAACGAATTATATAAATTCCGAATATACTTACTATTACATGAAGGCAAAACTCTATTCTGATTTAGGATTAATGTTGAAACACTACGTTAAACAAAAAAATATAAAAGATAAGGGATGAAAATGAAAAATAATAAAAAGATAGTTTTAATAGCATTAGCTATTTTATTCGTTATATTTATTTCTTATTATTTTATAATCAAATCCGGAGTAAAAAAACAGACTTACGAATTTTATACCATGAAACCCATAACGATACGGAAATACATTACGGCAGACGGTACGGCAAATCCGATTAATACGATAAACGTCGGCGCGCAGGTTTCGGGAACGTTTTCAAGGCTTTTTGTCTGGTACAACTCAGTAGTAAAGAAGAGACAACTTCTTGCCGAAATAAACCCGACGCCTTTTATTTTAAGGATTGATCGGGATAAGGCCAATCTCTCATCGGCGAGGGCAAGCGTTTCAAAGCAAAGAGCCATTGCGGATTACGGCAAACTGACATATATAAGAGATAAGGAATTATGGAAAGAAAACCTTATATCTCATGCAACAGAACAAAATTCTTACAGTATTTATCTTCAGAACGCAGCTCAGCTTAAGTACTTAGAAGGTGCCGTTAAAGCCGCCGATATTCAACTTAAAATAGATAATATAAATCTTTCATACACCAAAATATATTCCCCCGTAAACGGTATAATAATAAACGTTAACGTGGTTGTCGGTCAAACCGTAGCTTCAAATTTTCAAACCCCTAATCTTTTTACGATAGGAAAAGATCTTACCGAAATGGAGATAGATACGACGACCAACGAGGCGGATATAGGAGAAATAAAGAAAGGCGACGAGGCATCCTTTACTTTATATGCTTATCCGGATAAAATATTTCAAGGTTATGTGCATAATATTAGAATAAATCCCACGACCGTTTCGGGAGTAGTAAGCTACAACGTCACGATATATTTTAAAAACAAAAAGAGATTAGCCCTTCCGGGAATGACGGCAATTTCAAAAATTTACGTTTCGGAAGAAAAAGGGGTACTCGGCGTGCCTAATTCCGCCTTACGGTTCATTCCGCCCAACGAAAATAAACATGTTTTGAAC
Source organism: Candidatus Acidulodesulfobacterium sp. H_13 (assembly GCF_048541835.1). Taxonomy (NCBI): domain Bacteria; phylum Candidatus Acidulodesulfobacteriota; order Candidatus Acidulidesulfobacterales; family Candidatus Acidulidesulfobacteraceae; genus Candidatus Acidulidesulfobacterium; species Candidatus Acidulodesulfobacterium sp. H_13. The sequence goes on along the minus strand of NZ_JBLEOY010000002.1, from coordinate 348,917 downwards.
GACTTATCCAAAAGACTAAAAATTGGAGAAGGCGTCATATGGATATTGAAAAATGAAAAACCGAAACCGGTTATTGTCAGGCTCGGCATAAATAATGACGATTATACCGGGATTATATCCATGGCCATTAAAGCCGGAACTAAAGTGATAACAGGCGTAGAATCAGACTATCAAACGGGGGGAAGGCATAGAAGGAGGTTCTTCTTTTAAATGGTAAATACATCGCTTATAAGGCTTGAAGATATAGGTATGATTTATAAGATCGGAGATATTCCATACGAAGCGCTGAGGGGAATATCTCTTAAGATAAATAACGGAGAATTTGTTTCAATAATGGGGGCATCCGGTTCCGGCAAATCTACTCTTATGAATATATTGGGCTGCCTCGACAAACCTACCTCTGGAAGTTATTTTTTAGAGGATAGGGACGTATCCGATTTAACATCCGATGAGCTTGCAGAAATCAGAAACAAAAAAATAGGATTCGTTTTTCAGGGATTTAATTTGGTCCAAAGGCTTACTCTTGTTGAAAACGTAATGCTACCGCTTTATTATTCGGGATTTCATTCCAAAGAAGCCGAACATATGGCATCGGAAACTTTAAAACTCGTAAATCTTTATGAAAAAGGAAACAAATTCCCAAACCAGATATCCGGCGGAGAGCAGCAAGTAGTGGCTATCGCAAGGGCAATAGTAAATGACGCGCCGATGATTATAGCGGATGAACCTACCGGCAATCTTGACTCCGTCAGGGGATCAGACGTGATGAATCTCTTTTTGAAAATAAATGCCGAAAGGGGCTCTACTATAATTTTAGTAACACACGATAAAAATATAGCCGATTACGGAAGAAGGCTTATTACTATGAGAGACGGGGCAATTATATCTTAGAGATGAGTATCGACGACGGCAATATTATAACCGGAGCGAAGAAAAGACTATGAAGCAAAAAAAGGTAAAATTTGCATTTTTTTTAGACTTGGAATACGCTTATAAAACTCTCTTAAGAAACAAAATAAGGTCTCTTTTAACAATACTTGGAATAATTATAGGCGTAAGCTCGGTTATCGCAACCATAAGCATAGGACAGGGAGCCTCCGAGGCAATACAAAACTCAATAAATTCTATGGGCTCGAACTTGCTTTTCGTACTCCCCGGTTCATCTTCTTTGGGCGGCATTCATCGCGGATTCGGAATACTACCGACGTTAACCCTGAACGATGCATATGCAATTAGAAAACTCCCTGCCGTAAGAACCGATTCGGGAATGCTTAACGCAACCCAGCAGGTTATATGGCGAGGCAATAATTGGGCGACATTGATTGACGGCGCGAACTCGACATTTACGACGATAAGAAGCTGGTCAGTCGCAAAGGGGGTATTCTTCGATCGGCGGCAAGTGACGTCAGTCGCAAACGTCGCCGTCATCGGCGATACCGTAGCGACTAAACTTTTCGGACTTATGGATCCCGTAGGGCATATAGTACTCATACACAACATTCCTTTTACGGTAATCGGCGTTTTATCTGCCAAGGGCTTTAACGCATTCGGCAGGGATCGAGACGACATCGTGGTAATACCTATTACCACGATGTTAGAAAAGATTGCAGGGACGACATGGGTGCGTGCTATAGCTGTATCCGCAATATCCAACAAAGATACCATAAGGGCACAATCGGAAATTACCGCGCTCCTAAGACAGAGACATCATATTCCGTTACATAAGCCTAACGACTTCTTTGTAAGAAATCTTTCTGAAATTGCGAAAACCGCAAATTCAAGCGCGGATACGTTTACTATTCTTCTCGGAAGCATAGCCGCCATATCTTTACTCGTCGGAGGAATAGGAATAATGAATATAATGCTGGTTTCGGTTACGGAAAGGACTAAAGAAATAGGGATAAGAATGACCGTGGGGGCGAAGAAAAAAGATATCTTGAAACAGTTCCTGATAGAATCTTCGGTATTAAGTCTTTTCGGCGGATTACTTGGTGTAGGCTTCGGAATAGGCCTTTCCAATATGATATCTTTATTATCGCCGCTCAAGACCATCGTCACGACGGAACCGGTTGTGATTTCTTTAATATTTTCTTTGGCGGTAGGAATATTCTTCGGTTTTTATCCTGCTTACAAAGCCTCCAGAATGAATCCTGCCGAGGCATTGAGATACGAATGACTTTTATGCAATTTATTTAAAAGGAGATATAAAGGATTTGACCTTTACGTTATTCTAAACATTTTTCAATTATATCGTCAAATACGGAAGCATCGGGACTCACTCCATCATATGGTATGGCACCCGCCGCATTAAGCTTATTAATAAAATCTTCTCCGGAAACATATATGGTATTGGATGGTTCTATCTCTTCTCCGTTTACTATAACGCAAGGCCCGTCGAGGTCGTCTTTGCCTCTAAAATCAGACGGTATAATCGAAATTTTGACGTTTTTAAAGGTGGAAATAATAAGCCACACTACGGAAGAGTACATTTTACATCTACCATGCGGAGGACATTTGGTAACGATTTTTACTTCTACCGGCTCTTTTTCCATTGCGACCGCCTTATATCTTATTGTTTTTTGTCGTTCCTGCAGTTATTGAATCATTATACTATAATATAGTATAAATGCAAATAATGCTTACGCACTTTTAAATTATTTGCATTTCTGTTATATTAATTAATATAATATATATAGAGAACTATAAGATGCTAAAGACTTTAAGAGAAAATATAAATATCGTTTACGAAAGAGACCCTGCGGCAAGGAATGCTTTAGAGGTATTGCTATGTTACCCCGGCCTTCAGGCGGTATATTCTCACAAAATCTCGCATTTTCTATGGGAGCATAAACTAAGGCTTTTAGCGAGGCTCATATCTCAGTTTTCTAGGTTTATAACAGGCATAGAGATTCACCCGGGAGCAAAGATAGGCAAGAGATTTTTTATAGACCACGGAATGGGCGTAGTTATAGGGGAGACATCTGAGATAGGAGACGATGTTACAATTTATCATGGCGTAACCCTTGGAGGAACAAGCTGGAAAAAAGAAAAAAGGCATCCCACAATAGGGGATAGGGTTATAATAGGAACCGGCGCAAAGATATTGGGACCCCTAACTATCGGAAATGATTCTAAGATAGGGGCAAACTCTGTCGTCGTAAATGCAGTTTCGCCTCATTCTACGGTTGTAGGGATACCTGCAAAATCTACAAAAAGAGATGAATCGGAGGTCCATGATAATGTCGATCTTGAGCATGACAGGCTGTTTGACCCCGCTTTTTACGAAATATTGCTTTTAAAAACCAAAATATCGGAACTTGAAGCAAGGATTAAAGATATAGAAAATCACAATAATTAAATTAATATATAAGGTAACGAATGAAACTTTCATCTAAAGGACAATATGCGGTCAGGGCTATAATAGATTTGTCGTATTATTCAAAAGACAACATGCTGCCCGTGAGCTTAAAGGATATATCGACAAGAGAATCTATCTCTATACATTATCTCGAACAGATATTCTTTATCTTAAAAAAAGCCGGGATAGTCAGAAGCCTGAGGGGACCTAATGGCGGATATCTGCTTAATAAAAAACCGTCCGATATTTTAATAGGCGATATAATATCTTCGGTAGAGTCTATTGATATCATGAGTTGCACAAGTAAAACCGAGAGTAAAAAGGAATGTGACAGAAAATCTATATGTCTTGCCTTTGATATGTGGAATTCTATATCGGGCAAAATAATAGAATTTCTTAACTCCATTACGATAGAAGATGTAATAAGCGAATATAGGTATAAACAAAAAACGATGCATAAATTATCTGAAAAATCCGCAGAAAACAGCACGGAAACAAAGAATTGCTGACTATCTATTGGATTAAAAACATTAACGTTAACTTACCATATGCCCAGAATTTATTTAGATTATAACGCTACTACTCCCTTAGACCCTTCGGTCTTAGAAGAGGTGATAAATACTTTAAAAAACTATCCGGGGAACCCTTCTTCCGTTTATGAAGAGGGAAGAGCGGCAAGGATCCTGATAGAGGACTCCAGAGAGTTCGTTAAGTCGTTTCTTGATGCCGACAATTCCGGGGAGATAATTTTTACCGCATCCGGTTCGGAATCCATTAATCTTGCCGTGTCCGGTTCCGTTTTTGCGTACATGGAAAACGGAGAAAAAAAAATACCCCACATTATAACATCCCAAGTTGAACACCCTGCCGTCCTTAATACGTTTAGATTTTTAGAGCAACAAGGGGTCGAAACTACCTATATAGGCGTCAACGAATTTGGAGAATTGCTTTTAGACGACCTCCTGTCTTCTATAAAAGAAAATACCGTTCTTGTCTCTATAATGGGAGCAAATAACGAAACCGGAACGATATTTCCAATAAAACAAATATTAGAAGAGGTAAAAAATATAAGGGAAGAGGTATTGTTTCATAGTGATATAGTGCAGGTTATAGGAAAAAATAGTTTCAGCATTAAGGACATACCGCTGGATTTGTGCAGTTTTTCCGGACATAAATTTTATGCATTAAAGGGATGCGGAGTTTTGTATATTAAAAAAGGAGTAAAAATAAATCCTATAATACACGGCGGACATCAAGAACGGGGTTTGAGGGCAGGGACTGAAAACACGGCGGGCATTGTTTCAATAGCGAAAGGATTAGACGTCCTTAAAACCGGCATGAATGAAGAATTAAAAAAAATAAATACTCTCGGAAGCCTATTCTTAGATAAACTTTTTTACAGCATAGAAGGCATTAAGCTCAACGGGCATCCGGTAAACAGATTAAAAAATACCATAAACGTATCTTTTGACGGCGTCAAATCGGAGACACTGCTGTTTAATCTTGACCTTTACGGAGTCAGCGCCTCCGCCGGTTCTGCCTGTAATGCGGGAGTAATTTCGCCGTCCCACGTCCTAAGGGCTCACGGTTACGACATTAAAAGAATAGAATCGGCTATAAGATTCAGCATAGGGAGATTTACGACCCGAAACGACATAGAATACGCCGTAAGTGCCATTAAAAAGGGCGTATTAAAATTAAGAGCCAATCCCTTATAAAAATATAAATGCTTCTAAAAACACAAAAAACCGTTGCCGTCGCCATGTCCGGCGGCGTCGATAGCTCGGTAAGCGCAGTTCTTCTTAAAAAAAGCGGATATCCGGTGATCGGCGTCTCTATGCATTTATTTCAGGAAGAGCCCGGTTCTAACGACCTCAAAACGTGCTGCAGTACGGATGATATATTGGACGCCAAAAGGGTTTGCGCCAAATTAGGTATACCTCATTTCGTTATAAACCTTGAAAATGAGTTTAAAACCGGCGTGATTGATCGGTTCGTCTCCGAATACCTCGTCGGAAAAACCCCTAATCCTTGTATTTTATGTAATTGTCTTATAAAATTCGACGCACTGCTTAAAAGAATAAAAGAATTGGATGCAAAGTTTCTGGCAACCGGGCATTATGCCCGTATAACAAAAAACATTTTTAACAAATATTTTCTCTTAAAATCAAGAGACTCGGCCAAAGACCAGTCTTATGCGCTATACGATATGACACAAGAAAGCCTTAAAAACATCATATTTCCGGTAGGCAATATGGACAAAAGATATACAAGAAAAATTGCGGTGGAAAACGGGCTGGGCAAGATAGGGGTTAAAAGGGACAGTATGGAAATATGCTTTATTCCGGATAATGATTATGCCGGTTTTATTGGCAAACAAAAGAATTATTCTTGCAATGATTCACGAGGTAAGGGTTTGATTAGGGATTTAAACGGTAAGGTCATAGGTGAGCATAAAGGCATATTCAATTATACCGTTGGGCAGAGAAAAGGGCTCGGCATATCCTCCGGCACCCCCCTTTACGTCGTAAAAATTTCTGCCGAGAATAACGAAATAATAGTCGGGGATTTAGAAAGCTGTTTTGCAGATAATTTATATATTAATAATTTTAATTTCATAGACCCAGAAGACAGGGGCAGACTGTCAAAAATGAACCTGACGGCAAAGATAAGATACTCTTCCTTGAATTATGGATGTGAGGCGTCCGTTTCTGAAGGCAATACAATTAGAATTGTATTTAAAAACAGGGTTAAATTTATAACGCCGGGACAATCCGCCGTATTATACAAAGGGATCAAGGTAATAGGCGGCGGAATTATAGCGTAAATAACAGTTTTGAAATCATCAATCTGTAAAGCCGACGAAATTAAAGATATCTCTTTTCAAAAAAGAATAGAAACGAGGTATATGGATTGGAGGCAAATCTACGATTGTATATAAAAGGTCATAATATGGATTATGTTACAATAGAACATAGAATAGGCTATTCATTCAACGACAAAGATTTGATAAATTTCGCATTTACGCATAAATCGTCAGATCAGCTTAAAAATTATGAAAGATTGGAATTTTTAGGCGATGCGGTGATAGGTACGGCGGTAGGAGAATATTTATATTATAATTTCCCCGATTTACCCGAAGGAGAACTTTCAAAATACAGGGCCATACTCGTAAGGCTGGAAAATTTATGCAAGATGGCGGAGGGACTTAAAATTCAGGAATTTATTTTAAAAGAACGGGATGACGATACGATGAATAAGGTGAACAAGAGAATTATAAGCAATGTTTATGAGGCTGTAATAGGGGCCATATTTATAGATTCGTCATATGAGAAGGCAAAAGAAATACTGTTATCTCATATCTCAAGATTTAATCCGGACATTAATGAAGAGATTATTGTAAATGTAGATTTTAAAACTACTTTGCAGGAGGCAATTCAAAAAAAAACAGGTAATACCCCTAAGTATCATGTAATCGAAAAAAAGGGACCCGACCATCATTCTATTTTTACGGTATGTGTTAAAATAGATAACGAAATTTTCGGATACGGGGATGGTCCTTCTAAAAAAAACGCAGAGCAGAATGCTGCAAAAAAAGCACTCAAAAAAATTTCGAGGAAGATTAAATGATAAAAAAGAATGATTTTTTCGTAATATTGATAGGGAGACCTAATGTCGGCAAGTCCACGATATTTAACAAAATACTTGGCAAAACTTCCGCCTTATCTTCAAAAATTGCAGGAACCACGCTAGACCTTAACATAAAGGATATCTCTTACGGCGAAGCCGATTTTCTTATCTCCGATAGCGGTGGATTTAATATTTCTCCGGCAACCGAGATCGAGAGAAAAATTAAGGAAAAAGTCTTGGAATATTCTAAGAAGGCAGGTGTAGTTTTATTTGTAGTAGATTACAAGAGCGGATTTGTACCTGAAGACAAAGAGATTTATCTTAACTTAATTAAAAATGAAGCAAATATTATCCTTATCATTAATAAAGTAGATTCATTAAAAGATGTAGGAAATGCTCTTGCCGAATTTTCAAATTTAGGCATAAAAGAAAGTATCACCATAAGCGCAGAAAGGGGGATCGGCATAGATGAAGTGCTCGAAGGGGTAGCCAAAGAAATAAACCTAAAAAGACCTGTTAAACCCATAAAAAATTATGAGAGAGACGCTTTTAAAATTGCGATTATAGGAAGACCCAATAGCGGAAAGTCGACATACATAAACTCCGTATTAACGGAGGATTTGCTTTTTGTGGACGAGAAACCTCACACGACGAGAGACTCCATAGATACCTGTATCAAATATAAAGGATATTCGATAACCCTGATAGACACTGCCGGGATCAGGAAAAAATCCAGATTAGACGTAAATCCGGCGGCTTTTCAAGAACAGAGCATGAGTCAAATAAAAAGAGCCGACGTAACAATAGTCTTTATAGATGTTAACGGGGATATAACCCGCGATGACCTTTCGCTTTTAAAAAGAGTCGTATTGGAAAAGAAAACCCTCATGATAGCTTTCACCAAATGGGATTTAAAAGATAAAAGCGGCGGGGTTGCAGAGTTAAGAAAAGACATTCTGTTCGAACTAAAAGAGTTTTCCGGAATACCCTTTATATTCATTTCATCTAAGGTGAATAAAAATTTATATAAACTGTTAGATTTATCGATAGAAATAAATAATACGAAAAAAATGAAAATAAGGACAAAAGATTTTAACGGATTTATAGAGGAGGCAAAAACAGATAGCAAAAACTCCAGAATATATAAACATATAAATTATGGAGTTCAGAGGGAGGGCGAAGATATTCCGACATTCCTTCTATTTACAGGCAACAAGGGAAAAACATTCGGCATGGCAGATATAAAGTTTTTGAGAAATAGCATTAAAGAAAAATTTAAGATAAAATCAAATGTAGAAGTGATTATCGAATATAAAAAATATACTACTTAACCTTCTCTGAAAGCTCGTCTAATTTATTCTCTAATTTTTGAATTTTCTTTGTAAGCTCCTCTATATCGTACGTTGAAGCAAAATGCATCTCGTCTAATAAAATATCGGCTAATTTTTCTTTTACGGCTTTAAAAATAACACCGGATTCATATTGCAGCGTTTCTATAATCTGATCAGCCGCTTCCCTACTTTCTTTATCAGATATATCAACATAATCGTCCAACTTTTCCTGAGCAAGAATAGAAATACCCTTAAGCGCTTTAAGAACTAAATTTATATTATCCGACATCTTTACCTTCCTCATTAAAATAATTTATTAATTTAATTAAATACAAACAGCTATCAAATCTCATTTTGTCTTATTTTTGCCATAACACTTCTAAGGGATATATTATGCCTCGAAAAACCCATTTCTGCATAATCCCCTCCTAACGCAAGCCCTATTAACTGAGGGAGATGTATTATCGGTAAAGACAATTTTTTGTTTATGTTTTTTGCCGCAACGGTCTGATATGTATCTAAACTTAAATGACAAAGCGGACATGGAGTAACCATAACGTCTGCCTCTTTCTCCTGTGCTTCAAAAATAGCGTTTCCCGCTAATGAAGTAGAGGTGGCTTCGTTTACGAGTATCGTCTGAAAACCGCAACATTTTGTTCGGCGAACATAAGACACAGGCTCCCCTTCCAGCACCTTTATCAGTTCTTCCAATCCCCTCGGATTTTCCACGTCATCGAACTTTACCACGCTCGACGGTCTTAATATATGGCAACCGTAAAATGGGGCAATGTGAACCCCCTTTAAGCTCCTCACTGCTTTTTGCTTAAGATTATCAAAACCCACATCGTCTCTTATCGCATACAATAGATGCTTCACCTTAACCTTTCCTGAATATTTGAGACCTATTTGCGCAAGATATGCATTCGTCTTTTCTAAAGATTCCGCATTATTTATCAACTCCTCGTTAACCTCGCTAAGGGTAAGGGTACAAGTATTGCAAACGGTCATTATATCCAATCCTTCCTTTTCCGCCAACGCAAGAGTTCTACCGTTAATAAAAAGTTTTAAATTTTCGTCGAATCCATCTATAACGCCTCCGCCGCAACATGAAGCCTCCGGCATCGGAATCAGATTAATATCTAATTTTTTTGCAATAAATTTGGTCGTATTATCAAGTTCCTTCCCGCTTTCCTGAGCTACACAGCCGGGATAATAAGCATAGGTAATCATTTTTCCTCCAGGTCCAATATCTTATACGCAAGTCTTATATCTTCCATATCTTTTATTAATTTAAGCCTGATGGGCGGAATCTTCCCTTTAAGTCCGGCACCGAAAGCCATCGGCAAATCGTTTATAAGCCCTGTAATACCGCCGGTATCTAAAGCGACCTTGATTTCGTCAAGCCCCCCGGTCTCTCCGATAGATTTAGCTATTGAAATAATATGCTTTGCGCCATTTGAAAAATTTATAGAATTTTTTATTGCCTTTTCATGCAGTTTTACTATTGATTTCACGGGCGAGATCCCCTTAGGGCAAAATTCTTCACACGCCTGACAGTGAACACAATCCCACATACGGTTCGGTTTGGAACCGTTTACGAGACGAGATCCGTTTTTATCGTTATCTCTCGGGTCTTCGCTATATCTGTAAAGTTTAGCTAATGCGGCGGGGCCTAAATAATCTTTATTTCCCGCTACGCCTCCGCACTCAGAATAGCAGCATTCGCACAAAATACAATTAGGCGTATCGTTATTTCCGGTTAGATTTCTAAATTCAGACTTATAAAAAACAGGCTGGGTTATCTTCTCCCCTTCTTTTAAGGCATGAAAATCGTCGACATGTTCTCCAACGTCACTCTTGCCCATAAGATACGGTTGAATCTCCTTGATCTTGTCGAAAAAACCTTCCTGTTCTACTACAAGGTCTCTGATTATCGGCATATTGGAAAGGGGGTCTATTTTTATAATCCCGAACTTTTCTATTTCGGGATTAACCTGCGTTTTACATGCGAGCTTAGATATGCCGTTTATTTTCATTGCACATGAGCCGCATATTGCGCTCCTACACGACCTCCTAAAACTCAGCGTCCCATCAATCTCCGATTTTATATTAATCAGTGCATTCAAGACGGTCATGCCGGGAAAATCTTCCAGTACATAGTCTTTATAATAAGGCTTGTCGTCAAATTCCGGATTAAATCTGTATACTTCAACCTTAAATTCCATTATATTTCCCCTTCACATAGCATTAATTAAGTAAATCTTTATATATTTAAATCGTAAATTATACTCACCCGAATTGAAGTAGGCATCAATATGTTCTCGGTTTAGGTTCAAATTTTGAAATAGAAACATTTGAAAAATCAAATTTTATATTCCCCTTATCGTCCAAGGTCGCTAATGTGTGTTTGAGCCAATTCGCATCGTCTCTTTCCGGAAAATCGGTCCTGTAATGTGCCCCTCTGGATTCTTTTCTTGAAACGGCTCCCCTCGCTATAACTTCCGCCATCAGCAAGATATTGTTAAACTCAAAAGCTTCTACTATATCGGTATTAAACGTTTTAGATTTATCGTCTATGCCGATACTTTTGGCGCGTTCCTTAAGTCCTTCTATTTTCTCAATAGCTTTTTTCATGGCTATTTCTTCCCTAAAAACCCCGACATCGGCTCTCATTTCTTCCTGAAGCTCCGCTTTAAGCAAACCGTGTCTTTCTTTTCCGGAAGATTTTTTAAGGTTCTCAAAAATTTCCTCGTCTCTTTTTAATATCGATTCATCAAACTTGCCGTAAACAGCCCCTTTTATATATTCGGCAATATCTATACCAGCCCTTCTTCCGAATACGACGGTATCAAGCAGGGAATTGCCTCCAAGCCTGTTAGCCCCGTGAACGCTGACACATGCAGATTCTCCTGCCGAATAAAACCCTTCGATTATCGTTCTGCAGTTATTATCAGTTTTTATGCCGCCCATTGAATAATGAGCACCCGGCCTTATAGGAATCGGCTCGTAAATAGGATTAACTCCTTCAAAATCTATAGAAAGCTGCATTATTTGCGGAAGTTTTTCCATAATCCTTTCCTTGCCGAGATGACGAACATCCAATAATATAGCCCCGTCAACACCTCTCCCCTCGTTTATCTCAGTCTGTTCGGCTCTGGCTACTAAATCCCTCGGCGCAAGCTCCATGGTTTTCGGAGCGTACTTGGACATAAACCGAACACCAAGCGAGTTCAAAAGATAAGCACCTTCACCCCTTGCACCTTCGGTTACCAATATCCCCGTGCTTTTAAGTGTAGTCGGATGGAACTGAACGAATTCCATATCCATAAGCGGGATACCCGCCTTAATTGAAACAGCCATGCCATCTCCGGTATTTATAAGCGCGTTCGTATTGGACGAATAAACTTGCCCATAACCGCCGGTAGCAAACAATACCGCCTTCGCAGAAATACCTTCAAACTTTCCGTTTTTTATATCATAAGCAACTATACCGCTCACTTTCCCGTTATCAACGACTAAACTTGTAACGAAATATTCATATAAAATTTTAGTATTATATTTAAGGACGTTATCGAAAAGCCCGTGGAGCATCATATGTCCGACTGCATCTGCATAGTAACAGGAACGCGGAAAACTTTGTCCGCCAAACGGCCTTTGTGCAATGCCGCCGGCATCGTTTCTATTAAAGACGACGCCCATTTTCTGAAGCTCCAATATATTTGCGGATGCCTCACTCGTTAAAATCTCAATGGCATCCTGATCTCCCAGATAGTCGCTACCCTTAACCGTGTCAAAAAAATGCGATTCCCACGAATCGTTTTCATCAAATGCAGCGTTAACCCCGCCCTGTGCCGCTCCGGAATGAGACCTTGTCGGATAGACCTTGCTAACTATTATTGCATCTATCCCTTTTTTTCTAAGTTCAACGCAGGTTCTCAATCCTGCAAGCCCCGCTCCTACAATAACTACGTCATGCCTTAACATTCATCTGCCCCTATTTTCTATAATCTTTACTTTAATTTATAATGTAAAAAATATTTTTTTTACATTATAAATTAAACCGCACCTATTTGCAATAAATTTTTTATACCCTTGTTTTTTCTTGAAAAAATGTCTTATAATTTGAGATAATAAATAGGGTATGATATTAAAAAATAAAACAAAATTTATACGTGTTTTATCGACATTTTCTGCCTTGTGCTTATCCATTATTGCTTCGGCAACAGTTTTAAGCGGATGCCGCGTATATAAAGAGCAGGGCAAGACCGGCATTAACGCATTAAAAAATACGTTAATTATCGGACTTCCGGCGGATGCTACCAATCTTATCGGCAATATGGCGGCAGACGCCCCTACTGCAGAAATAACATCTCAGATTTATGACGGTCTTATTCGCTATAACAGAAATCTCAAGATAGTTTCAGACTTGGCAAAATCATGGAAAATCAGCGACGGCGGAAAAATAATAACGTTTTACCTACGCCGCAACGTCTACTGGCAAAACGGACAAAAATTCACCGCGAAAGACGTTCTATTTACATACCGCTTAATGGTAAATCCTAAAACCCCTACCCCATATGCCGCCGAATATCTTAGGGTTTACAAAGCTAAGGCTATCGGAAAATATATCTTTAGGGTAGTTTATAAAAAACCTTATGCACCGGCTTTATCTTCATGGGGATTAAGTATTTTGCCGGAAAAATTACTCAAGGGAAAAAACCTCATGACTACTAAGCTCCGGAGCCGCCCCGTCGGTACGGGACCATACGAGTTTTATAAATGGATACACGGATATGAAATCATATTAAAAGCAAACCCGCATTATTTTATGGGCGCACCCCATATAAAACGATTGATATATAGAATAGTTCCTGATTCTTCCGCCATGTTCTTAATGCTTAAATCAAACGGCATAGACTATATGGGACTAAATCCTATACAGTTTAAATATGAATCGGATAGTAAAAAATTTCTCTCCCGGTATGTGAAATACATACACCCGTCTTTAAGCTTCACATTCTTGGGATACAATCTTTTAGACCCTCTCTTTAAGAGCATCAAAGTTAGGCAAGCTTTAAGCTATGCCGTAAATAAAAAGGAAATAATAAAGGGAGCGCTTCTCGGACTCGGGATGCCGTCCTACGGATCTTTTATGCCGGGAACATACTTTTACAATAGAAATATAAAGAAATATCCCTATAATCCCCACAAGGCATTAATGTTATTAAGTGAAAAAGGGTGGCATTTAAAAAATGGGATTCTAAGAAGAAACGGGGCTCCGTTTAAGTTCACCATATTGACCCCCCAGGGAAATCTTGAAAGGTTATCTGCGGCTGAAATTATGCAGCAGAATTTTAGAAAAATAGGTATTAAGGTAGACATAAGGGTTATGGAATGGACGTCTTTGATATCGGAATTTATTATGAAGAAGAGGTTTCAGGCGGTTCTTCTCGGGTTTACCATAACCCCCGACCCGTATGATAACGCTTCTATATTTATGAGTTCCGATATTGTCCCGAACGGCTTGAACTTCACATCTTTTAAAGATGCAGAAATAGACAATTTATTCAGAAAAGCCCGCTCGACGTTCAATCTAAAAAAACAAAGGAAATACTACTTTAAAATACAGAGAATTATTGCAATAGAAGCACCATATACCTTTTTATATATACCATATGCAATGCCGGTAGTAATGGCCGACATTCATGGCATCAAGCCGGCTCCGGCAGGCATAGGATATGACATAAGAAATTGGTATTATACCGGTTTTACTTATTAAATTTTTAAATTAAAGAAGGAGGAATGTTTATGAAAAAAGAGGGAGCGGAATTAACTCACATCGACGAAAAAGGCATGCCGAAAATGGTAGATGTTTCAAAAAAAATAGAAACAGTCAGGATTGCAACCGCCCACGCAAAGGTATCAATGTCTGAAATAGCATTCGGTCTTGCCGTAAGTAAGGGCGGTAAAAAGGGGGATGTATTCGGTACGGCTAAAATTGCGGGCATTATGGCGGCAAAGAAGACTTCCGGCTTAATTCCCTTATGCCATCCGTTAAATATTGAAGACTGTAACATTATATTTGAGCCGAATGAAAAAGAAAACACGATAGATATAAAATCAATAGTCAAAATATCCGGTAAAACCGGGGTTGAAATGGAGAGCTTGGTTGCATCGTCCGTCGCCGCATTGACCGTCTACGATATGTTAAAGGCTGTAGATAAATCCATTGAAATATCCGAAGTTTATCTTATTGAAAAAGAGGGCGGAAAAAGTGGATTATACAGGAGAGAAAAGTAGGGATTAAGGGATATACCCCTTATTACAGTAATTACGGAAACGGAGAATACCCCGGTATCCCGAAATCGGGTTCGAGATCAAACATGAGGTTCATATTCTGCATAGCCTGCAATGAAGCCCCTTTGCCCAAGTTATCTATGGCACTTACGATCTTTATCATTCTTTCGTTTTCGTTTTTACCTATTTCGAATGCTATATGACAATTATTAGAATAAATCACATTTTTTATACTGCAATCCTCAATGTTTTTTAATATTGAAACAAACGGACTGTCGCTATAAAAAGCATCATATATGTTAAATATATCGTTTTCCGATATATCATCCTTTATTTTCAAATATATCGTGGTCAATATACCCCTAACGACCGGAATAACGTGCGGAGTGAATATAATATTCGGCAAAGCAGGGTCTCTCTGCAAATCATCGGATAAATTACCGCCGCTTAAAAATGCTCCGACTATTTTTTCCTTAATTTCCGGGAGATGCCTATGCGTCCATACATTATAGGCATTAACCGAATTTTCTACCTCACAAAAAATATTAAATAATTTCGCCCCCCTGCCCCTGCCGGAAATTCCGGATAACGAATCAATTATAACTGGATTTTTAAAATCTACGGCATCTTTGAAAATGAGGGGTAACGTCGGTAACAGTGCTCCGGTCGGATAGCAACCGGGGTTAGAAACGAACCGAGAGTTTTTAATTTTATCGTAAAAAATATCGCAAAGACCGTAATTAAATTCAGAATTGAGCTCATTAGACGAGTTATTCTTTCCGTAAAACTCTTCATACGTTTTTAAATTATCAAACCTATAATCGGCCCCGATATCTATTATTTTCGTCTTACTGCTTTTTTTTATAATATCGGAAATGAGCTTAGAACTCTCTCCGTGAGGCAGACAAAAAAATATGATATCGGAAGACAAAGCTATATCGTCAGCATTAAAAGAGCTGAATTGCATATTGGACAGAGGATTTTTTTTATGCCCGGAATTTGCAAACAACGGAAATATTTCCGAAAGTTTTTTACCGGAAAAACTCTGCGATGTTATAAGGGATATAGAAACATCATGCCTTAAAGATAAGGCATGCATTAAATAAATACCGCTATAACCGGATGCGCCTACGATGGAAACTTTTATCATAGAGATAATAGCAAAATTATCTTTTAGAAAACTGAAATCTTGCTCGAGCCCCTTTTTGACCGTATTTCTTTCTTTCCTTCACTCTTGGGTCTCTTGTAAGCATAGATGCTTTTGCAAGAGTTTCTTTAAGATCGGGGTTAATTAAAAGAATCGCCTTGGCAAATGCAAGCTTAATAGCGCCGGCCTGACCGCTGGGTCCGCCCCCGATGACGTTGACGTATACATCAAATTTATCCTCTATGGGATATAATACTAACGGCTTTACGGCAGCTACCCTCAGACTTTCAAGGGGAAAATACTTATCAAAATCCCTTCCGTTGACCGTTATTTTACCGGTTCCTTCCTTGAAATACACCCTTGCTATACTGGTTTTTCTCTTTCCTACAGAGTGTATAATGTTCTTTTTCGCCATAACTAAATTACCTGCTATTTATTTTTAGTTTAATTTACTTTTTAATTTCTACCCTAACTGGCTGTTGAGCAAGATGAGGATGATTTTCGTCGGGATATATTTTAACCTTTTTCAACACGGCATTAGAAAGTTTGTTTTTCGGAAGCATTCCCTTTATCGCCTGAAAAATGGGGTAAGTCGGGTCTTTTTTAATCATATCTCTATAGCTGAACGTCTTGAGTCCTCCCGGGTAACCGCTGTGAAAATGATATTCTTTATCGGTTTTTTTTCTGCCGGTCAATTTAGCTTTCAAACTGTTTACTATAACGACAAAATCTCCGTTATCGGCGTAAGGTGTCCAATCAGACTTATACTTTCCCATAAGCCTTATTGCGGCAAAACTTGCAACCCTACCTAAGCTGATACCGTCTGCGTCTATGATAATCCATTTGCTTTCTACCATGTATCTATCTCCCGTGGTTTCTTTTATTTTTTATTTATAACTCAAGCGTAGTTCTATATTATTTAATAAATTTATTTTTTTGTCAAGAGTTTTTTAAGATTTCCATATTTACATTAATAATAAACCGGTGAAAACTTACTCTATCGTAAAGCCAATACCACATTAATCCCGTCACCCTATTTTTGCCGTTATATAGCCGATAAACGTAATATTTTGAGGTATGCTAATTTACGAGGTTTCATTTTGCAGGAGTAAAACCTTTTGTCTATCAACATCCTTAAGGCTTTTAGCCTTGTACATTCTAACGGCGCCAAAACTGCATATATCTCTGCACAGATCACATCCGGTACATAAAAACGGCTCAAGTAATATTGCGTTTTTCTTAAATGACAATGCATCCGTCGGGCATAACTCCCAGCAATTAGAACAAAACACGCAGTTATTGTTCAATTTAGGCAATCTGATATTAATCAAGGATAATAAATCTTCATTTTCTTTTAAAAAAATATATTGCTTTTTTTGTCTTTCTACGAGTAATTTATTGGACTTTCCGCCATTTCCATCTCCCAGGTCTATATAATTGGAGTAAATTCCGACAAGCGGCAGGTCTTCCACAGTAATATTGTTCATCATTTCTCCGGCTTTCTCTTTTATGCCGCTAAACGAATGTTTAAAAAACTCTCTCCTGCCCAATATATGTGCTTCATCCTTTTTTTTATCGTCTTTTTCTGTATCGGCATTAATATCATTCGAGCAAATCAGCAAATTTTCCTCCGCAATTATCTTGCAGACATCAAAATCCTCGATATTTACCTCCACTATATTTTCTTCACAATTTAAAAATTTTTTGATTTCATTAAGTCTTTTGACCTTTTTTCCGTAAAAATATTTAAACTTGCATGATTTACAATTTCCTTCTATAAAAAATAACTTTTTTTCATTCTTGATAAAACTGATTATATCTATGTCGTCAATCTCGTGAAGACATCCTATTTTATTAATTTTATCGATAAATTTAATGTTTTTGTTGCTTTCGGTTATTTTGGAGTCTATTTTAGAACAGAAAAAATAGATGTTTTTCGATTCCAAAATTGTATACTCGTAATTGGTTATTTTTTTACCCTTAGAATAAAAAACGGAATTAGGACACATATATAGACACGCACCACAATTTGTACAATTTTCTAATATTTTAATATCGCTATCGGTTATTTCTATCGATAATTCGGGGCATCTGTTTATACACTCATAACAACCGGACATAGGAGTCTCAAGCCTTACGCAAAAATCAGGATTTATAGCTATAGAAACATCGCTGCCCGCATACAATAATTTTCCCAATAAACTCAACATGTTCATATGAATATGATAAACCGATTTAGTCGCCCGAAAGTTCTTCTTCGATCGATATTTTTAGTATATTTATTATTTCCCCTTCATTCCTTGCATTGTTAACCATGACCCTCAATGCCTTAGACCCTTTAAATCCCCTTAAAAAACTATACAGATGCGGCTTCATAATACCGCATCCCCTCTCTTTACCGTAAAACGAACTTACCGCTTCAGTTAATTCAATCATTATATCTATTTTTTGTTTATTTTTTATCGGTTGTGTTATACCGCCTAATTTTACGGTATCTACATATTCCGTAAATATCCATGGCTTGCCGATTGCGCCTCTTGCAAATATAATGCCGTCGGCACCGGTATATTGCTTTATCCTCACGGCATCCGCTACGGAAAAAACATCCCCGCTGGCATACACGGGAATATTTACCGTATTTTTGAGCATCTTAGTCAGAGAGTGGTCTGCAACCCCACTAAACATTAAGGATCTTGCTCTCGGATGGAAAAATATAGCATCAACCCCGGAAGATTCGGCAATTTTAGCGATTTCTATAAAATTGACCGAACTTTCATCAAATCCGCTCCTTATTTTAATCGTAAGGACAGAATCTTTTATGGCCCGTCTAACGGCTTCAACTATAAGATAAAATACGTTTATATCTTTTAATATTGCACTGCCGGCACCGGTTTTTACAACCTTTTTAACCGGACACCCCATATTGATATCTATGACCTTGAAACCTTTATCTACCGCTTTCTCAGCAGCCCGGGCCAAAATATCGGGAGTGCTTCCGAAAAGTTGAATCCCTGTCCTTTCAATGTAGTTTCCGGCTTCGGTTAACTCAATCGTACGCTTATCATTGTGCAAGAAACCCAATGCACTGATCATCTCGGTAAAACAAAAATCCGCTCTGTATTTGAGCGCCGTTTTTCTGAAGGGAAATCCCGTTATCCCCGCCATGGGTGCAAGAATGGACTCGCCGAAATCAATTTTAACCATTTTTATTTTATATTATAACAAGCCTGTAATTTTAAATCTACGAGAAATAAAAGAGGGTCGGATTAGAAATCCGACCCTCTTTTTACGACTATTCTTTTTCTTAAATCTTTATTGAGCAAACTTCTTTAAAATGGGTACCTTTACAAAATCAAGGACAACCATAGAGATGAAAGATATGACTATCATATAGAAAACTAAAATTAAGGGCACCGGAGCTACTAACCATCCGAATACAACCATCAACGTCGCCAAGGTTAAGCCGCCCGCCTCAGTTATCAAGAGGGTAAGAGACGGCATGGAATGCCAAAAATGCGATCTTTCCCTAACCATAAATATGTTTGCGTGACCCGAATAAACTAATCCCAAAAACACTAAAGAATATAAAGTGCCGGAATTGGACGGCAAATCGAGAATTTTCCATGCCCAAAGATATACCCCTAAAATATAAACAAGCCAGCCGATGCCGAATGCAAGTGAAATTCCCATTAGTTCCTTTATATTCCATTTATTGGGCTTCTTTGAGTACCTGACATTATCCGTAGATAGAGACATAGTTACGAAATCATTAGTAAAAATAAGCAAAAGAATTATAAGCGGCGTAGCGTCAAACTTTTTGAACACTAAAATTCCCAGTGCCAAAAAAAATCCTATCTGTATCGTTTTTACTATTTTGTTTGATATATATGAAAACAGCCTCTGATAAACCCTTCTCCCCGTTTCTACTGCGACTTCCACTCCCGATAATCCCGGGTTTGTCAAAACGAGGCTTGCTGCTGCTTTTGCAACATCCGTAGCATTTGATACCGCGATACCGACCTGGGCCTGTTTAAGGGCGGGGGCATCGTTCACGCCGTCTCCAGTCATCCCTATGACTTCTTTCCCTTCTTTCTGAAGCGCACGAACAAGATTATATTTATCTTCGGGAAAAATACCTGCATATACCGCACAATTTAAGACATCCGGCTTTAACTCTACCTTTCCTTTCTTTTTCAGACCGTTATAATCGCAAATCACCCCGTTTATACCTAATTTTTCAGATATATGAAGCGCCGTAGCGGGATTATCTCCCGTCAACATTTTAACGTTCACATTTAAGTCCTTAAGTTTAGATATGACATCCTTAGAGTCGAGACGGGGCGGATCCGATAAACCCAACAACCCATAAAATTTTATAACGGAACCTTCTTCTCCGCCGAGAACCGCAATCGTCCTTTCTCCCTTCTTTGCAAATTCTTCAGACTCTTTTTCCCAGTTGATGCTTGAATCAAATTCCTCTATAATCAGCGGAGAACCCTTTATGGCCACATAATGTTTCCCGTCTTCTTCGTATCTGGCTTCGGAACGCTTGGTAGCCGGATCGAAGGGAATAAATTTAGTTTTATTCGGAATGCTTACGCTCATTTCTTTTGTTCTGTTGAGGATAACCTCGTCTATAGCATCCATAGTTGCCTCTTCCGATGCAATGGAGGCCATTTTTAACAGGTCCGTTTCGGTAAAATCACCGTGAGGCCTGACTGTAGACAACGTAAGTTTGTTAAGAGTCAATGTCCCGGTCTTATCGCTGCATAAAATCTCCATTGCAGCAGAATCCTGAATTGCGCTCAGCCGGGTAGTCAACGCTCCTTCCTTTGATAATGCCATTGAGCCTATCGCGTTAGATAGCGTAAATACCGGCGGAAGTGCGACCGGAATCGAGGCTATTATCAGTATGAGTGCAAACGGTATCATTTCATCCATAGGTATTCCTACAACAGCTGCAAATATCACGATAGCAACCACGAGTATTCCATCCATAATAAGGAGATATTTAACTATGGATATAATAAGCATTTCGGCCTGACTCGGTACCTTCGCTAATTTTATGAGTTCCGCCATTTTCCCGAAATAACTTTTGGATCCGGTTGCCGTGATAGTACCGCTTGCTTCTCCCCTTTTGATGACGGAACCGGAATATACCGTATCCTTCGGCACCCTTTCGACAGGCAGCGATTCTCCGGTCAAAGCGGACTGATCTACGTCAATATTGCCTTCGACAATTTCCATATCGGCAGGCGCAAAATCTCCCATGCGCAAGCGGACATAATCTCCAGGAACCAGCTCCCGCGCCGGCATCATGGCCCAATTATTGTCTCTTAAAACTCTAGCCTTAACCTGCAGTTTCTTTTTTAAAAGTTCTACGGTACTCTGGGCTTTTTGTTCATGGATAAAACCTAATACCGCATTAAAAATAAGTAAAAACGCGATTATTTCGGCGTTAAGGAACTTCCCAAAAAATAGTTCCACTATAAGCGTAATCTCAAGCATCCACGCAACAAATCCCCAAAAATTCTTTAAAAAAAGCAAAAAAGGACTGACACGTTTTTCGATAATCTCATTGGGACCATACTGCTCCATGAGTTTTCCTGCTTCTTCGCTGCTCAATCCCTTAGAAGTAACTTGGCTCGTCGACATATATTAAACTCCCCCTCTCTTAAAAAGTGAATTTAATTAATAAATTTTAGCAAATAATATCTATTACTAAATATAATATGCTCACTTTTTTAATATATGCACAATCTTATTTTTTTTGCAATATTTTTTTAAAAAATGATTTTATCTTTTAATTCAAGCAGATACGTACGATAAGTGATTGACGAAAGAGAGATGATGTCGGATAGGATCGAGAAATATATGCAGGGTTAAAATTTAAGAATCTACCCGAGAAATAATATTACATTCTATATAATCGGCTATTTCTTGAGCATTGTTTATATTTATCTGAGGGGTTTTTATACCGTCTATGAACTCATCACTGCAGATAAGCAGCAGATTAGAGTCGTTACCGAATCGCAGTTTTAAGTCCGGATTTAATTCTTTCCTGAACAATTCTATTTTTCTTATATCAATATCCTTGAATCCTTCAATTATGACTATATCGGAACCCCTAAAATATTTTGGAATCATATCGATAATTTTAAGCGAGGAATCAATATCGCTGAAAAAGGCCATTTTACTGCCGGAAAGAATCATGGTCGAATATGCACCGGCGTTTTTATGCCTCCATGAATCCTTCCCCGGTATATCCGCATCGAAGTCATGGTCTGTATGCTTAATAGACGAGACTCTATAACCCTTTTTCGATAATATTTTTATTATTTTTTCTATAAGAGTGGTTTTTCCGGTACCCGATTTAGCGACAAACGAAACTACATTGGGCGCTTTTTCCACAATACCGTTTACGTCTTTAATATCTTTCGACATATTAAACCGCCTTTATTTCCTTAATACTTAAACGCTAAATAGAATACGGCGTATTACCGCTTAAATAAGAACTTAGCACACAATTAAGATATTTCATAAATTCTTCTTTAGCAGGGGCTTTTTTAACGCCTATATTGAAAATTTTTCTCTTTTTTTCGTACCATTTGCCGAAATTTTCCTCGTCAACATTCCTTGCCTCAAGCAATAATTGTTCAATAATTATTTTCAATTCAGCTTCGTTTCCGCCGGAATAGCTATTAAAATCCATACGGTTTTTATCTCCAATTTGTTCTTGAAAACTCCGGTAAATCTTCAGGATAACTCTTTACGGCATATCCTTTGTTGATATCATATATCTCAGATTCGTTATCTATGACAAACGAGTATATATTTCCGTTCAAAAATTTATCTTTATATTCAAGACATTTCAAGCCCTGTCTAATAATTGCAGACAATATTCCGCTTCCGGCAATATCCCCAAGTAAAATAGCCCCTACAAGAACTTCTCCATCGTAAACAAATTTTCTGTAAATATTATCATTCTGAAAGACATATGTCTTCTGCGATTCGTTAGCCGGATTCGTTAGCCCTATAGTTACTATAGGCAACCCGTATATCTCAACCGAATTTAACCCCATTCCGCCGGGATATTCCCTATAAACACCCGCCATATTCGTGCCTGCCACTCTGCCTTCTTCGCATGCAAGCGGAACAATCGCGATAATATTCGGGCGTTTATTTATTACATCATAAATAACGGTAGCGTCTCCGCCCGCATAAACGTCCTTGACACTTGTCATCATTGTCTTATCTGCAATAATACCCCTATCTATTTTTATTCCGCTACCCTCAAGAAATCCGATATTGGGTCTTACGCCTACGCCGACTACTACGATATCTGCCGGCAATTCCTTACCGCTTTTCAATACTACGCTCGTCGGGTTACCCGATTCGTCTAAATTAATTTTTGTAACGGTTTCGCCCGTTGCGGTATCTATACCGTTTTTATTTAATCTTTTCGCCGTGATATTTCCGGATACCTCGTCTAATGCCAGACCCAAAACGCGTGGCAACAGCTCTACTATCGTAACATGAAGACCCAACGCTCTCAACCCCTCTGATGCCTTTAAGCCTATCAATCCGCCGCCTATTACTATAGCTTCCCTGCGCTTAACATCTTTAGCCGCTTTTTCCATCTTTTTAGCATCGTCAAATTTCGTAAATGTTCCCATCATAGGGGAGTCGGGGTTAAACCCGTCAATCGGCGGTATAAAAGGAGTTCCGCCCGGACCTATGAAAAGTTTATCGTAATCTAACTCATCACCGCCCTCAATGATTACTTTTTTAGCAACAGTATCAATGGAAACCGCTTTCTTTCCAATCATCAGCGCAAAATTATTCTTTTCGTAATAATCTTCGTCCTTATAACAAATGGTATCATCAGTTGCTTTGCCCTCTAAATAGTATGATATAAGAGGCCTCGCGTATGCTCTATGTTTTTCATCGGACATAATAATAACTTCTCCGGTTTTATCAAATCTCCTTATAGCCTCGGCGCAGGACAAACCTGCATATGAATTCCCAATAATAACGTATCTCATAATCTAATCCCCTTTTTTATTCTTTTGTATTGGATTTTATATACGGTCCGTAAATTTTTTTTGCTACCATAAGCCTTCTTTCATATGAATAACTTTTAATACCCATCTTTTTTAAAGCCCCTTTTTTGCATGCCTCTACACACTTTGGCACGTCTTCGCCCACGCACCCGTCGCACTTAGATGCAAAATGACCGTCGCTCACTCTTTCAATCGCTCCAAACGGACAAGACGTTATACACATCCAACATCCGACACATTTTTTATAATTGGTTATAGTCCAGCCGGATTCCAAGTCTTTATATCTCGCACCGGGCATACAAGAGTCAACGCAAGGCGCTTCTTCGCAGTTACGACATATTATCGGAAAAAATTTACCCGCTTTTTTCTTTATATTAATACGCGCTCCCGTATATTTAGAACCGTATTTTTCATTCATGTGCGTTTCGCACGCCTTAACACACGCCATAAATCCTTCACCTTCGCAGCCATCGCATTTAGAAGGATACAGCATTATTTCCGTCCGGTTTTTCTTTAGATCTTCATTCAAATTTGTAAGCTTATTTTTATTCATAAAAAAACCTCTTTTTTTGTTTGCATTAAGATATTGAACCGATCAGGCAATAATTTTAAGATTTTACCACCCATAAAATCTAATCCGTTATTGAAATACATCGAACCATCCTTTTTAAAATATTCAAATGACTTTATGGCGTATATGTCATTTTTAGTTTTGGCATAGACCCACCAGTAATATAGTGCTTTTGCTAATATTCCGTAAGGTGCGCCCTTAGGACTTGTTAAATCAAAAAATCTATTGGCCTTCTTAATTTTAACGCTTTTTGCAATGCCCCTGCACGGTATTCTTTTATTGGACATATATGTTTTTAATTCTTTTTTGCTGTTCATGTTTATAAATACATCAGGCCTTAATTTTTTATTAGATTTAACCATATCTAAAATATTGTAATAATAAACAGATGACAAAAGCCTTAAAATATTCACGGAATCGTTGAACAAAAAATCATCCCCGAGGTTCAAAGCATAATTATTCAACATATCAAGCAGGCAAAGTGTGTCTTTTCTTTTATAGCATGCAAGGAGAGGCTCCACCGTAGAATCCGGCTGTAATGGGACAACAGCCTTAACACTTTCCGATTTTATTGTTTTTATCAGTTCTTTTGCCGCATCCGCATTAAAAAAAGGAGCATCGCACTCCATAACTAAAATTGATTCTCCGCTTAAATACCCTATAGAGCTATAAATACCCCTCATAGGACCCTTAATGCCGCAATTTCTATCATCCGGAATTATTCTAACAACTAAATCTTTATCATTTCCCCTTAAGCCGTTCTTCGTAATCCTCTTTATTTCTCTATCATAATCCTTTACTTTACTTTCTTCTCTTACACAGACGGCTATATCGTCGCTAACTTCCGCAGCAACACGTAAAACCCTTTCTAAAAACGATGCACCGTCAAACTTAAAAAAAGCCTTATCTTCACCGAATCTTTTCGACTCGCCACCGGCAAGTATAATACTGCTTATCATATCTACGTTTTATTTCAAGTCAATCCTGATTTTACCTCTCTGTCCGTGGCCTTCACTCAAAACGACTTCAAAATAGTTTAAGGTGTTTGTCATTCCACTATTTTTTAAATCTTTTGCAAGTTCGTCCGCAAAATAAACCGTCAAGTCTTCTATGTTAAGGGAAGGAATCTTCATTTTAAAAACATCGGCTTCGGGAATAAAATAAGACTTATTATTTATATCTATTCGGTAATGTGAGTCTTCAACAACAATTCGCTGAATTACTTCGGGATAATCGGCGACTAATATTTTATCCTCGAATGTATAGCATATTCTTTTTATTATCGCCTTTAAATTGTATAGATGAACTATTCTTCTTTTGTCGTCAAACTCGCCATCAACCAGCACATTCACATAATGAAAATGCGGATGCATCCTGGAACAATCTCCCCTGCCGGGGACTACATGTATACATTCAAATGTTAAATCCGCTTCTTTCCCTATTAACTCCACGATCATAGCATCAACCTTTCCCGTAATATATTATTTTCATTATTATTCATAAAAAAAATCTTTTAAGAAACCATTTGGCAGCAGCCTTAAGCCGCCACATCTTCCGTTTGAAGATTCGTTCAAATCCTTTATGCTTCTGCAAACGGTCATCTTGACCCCGTTTACCCTAAAAAATTGTCTATCGTTAGGTCTTTCCGGATCAAAATTTAAACCGGCTTTTTGTAATATTCTTATGGGATCGGCATGATATTTTAGATAATAAGGGGCGGATATTTTATCCGACAACTCAATAAATTGCAAATCAAATCCATTTCCCGTACAATAATCCATTATCCTTTTCAAACATTTTTTATTAGTGTTTAAACCCTTCAGTAAAAGATTGTCTATTTCTACACCATAACCATCTTTTTTTAATATATTAATACCCGCTAAAACATCCTCGAGCATATTCTTTCCAGTTATAAATTTATAAATTCCAGCATCAAGCGTGTCAAGACTTACCGATATTTTTTTTATTATGTTGGGGCTTAAATCCTTTATTCTTTTTTTTATCAGCGTCCCGTTTGTAGTAATAAATATGCTTATATCCGAAATATGCTTAACTTTATATAAAAGATTTTTTAAATCCGCAAATAAAAGCGGCTCTCCGCCGGTAAATTTTATCTTTTTAAGACCATATCCTCTCAATGCGTAGATTATATTTATAATATCTCCGGTGCTGATAATCGACGACGACTTCTTAGGGATTCCTTCGTTGTGACAATAAAAACAATTTTCATTGCAATCACCCGTCAAGGATACCCTTAAAGACGGAACCTTAAATTCAAATCTATTTCGCCTATATTCATCCCCTATATCATCAAATGCTTTAAATAAATATTGTTTCATATTTTTAATCGTCAATCTCATAATCGTTTAACACGACCTCTATAATACTACCGGCATTAATAAACGTAGAGGACTCTTTTGCAACGAAACTGCCGTCCGCATTTACCATAGGGCTTAAAGACCTTGCTGCGGAAGGAGGCTTAGGAGCCGGCATCACGGAAGCAAGCAAACTACCATTCTCCTCTTTAGTCAACTTTACCTGAAAATATTTTCTAACACCTTCTTCTTTAAAAACGTCTTTTTTAAGAGCCGCCTTGACGGTCGGATATCTCTTATATGCGTTTTCGGCGTTCATTGATTTCTGAATATACGGCCTTACAAAAAGATCAAATGTTATTAGAACGGAATATGGCCATCCGGCAAGAGCAAATATGGGAGTCCCTTTGTCTAAGACCCCAAAAGAAGTTGGTTTTCCAGGTACTAATCTAACCCCGTGAAACAATAGTTTACCGGTTTTCTCTATGGCAGAGGGGACTAAATCATAAAAATTAGTAATC
Organism: Candidatus Acidulodesulfobacterium sp. H_13; assembly: GCF_048541835.1. Lineage (NCBI taxonomy): Bacteria > Candidatus Acidulodesulfobacteriota > Candidatus Acidulidesulfobacterales > Candidatus Acidulidesulfobacteraceae > Candidatus Acidulidesulfobacterium > Candidatus Acidulodesulfobacterium sp. H_13. The sequence continues at coordinate 321,684 of NZ_JBLEOY010000002.1, read as the reverse complement.
TCTTTATTTTCTAAGACCAAAAAACTGGCACCCGTCCCACCGGTTGAAATTATTAAGTCGTATTTTTGGGAGTTATCAGCAGTTTTAAAAATCTCGACCAATTTTTCTAATTTATCCTCTGCTACGCCTATAACCTCAGGAATACCTCCTGCATCTTTAACAAGAGATTTAAGCGCTGTCGTATTTATATCGTAAATTTCATTTTTGCCGAGTCTTTTCCCCGGTGAAACCAACTCGTTTCCTCCGGACAATATTCCGACTACCGGTTTTTTATAAACAGACACATGATCTAACCCTATACCAGATAATGCCGCGATATCACAAAATCTTATCCTGTGACCTTTTTTAAACAATATTGCCCCTGCCGCGATATCATCGCCTATAGGCGATATATAGGAACCCTTTTCTACTTCTTTTTCATATGTTATAAGTCCGTTAGAATATTCTTTTACGTCTTCTATCAACACGACGCTGTCGGCATTGGGAGGGACCGGAGCTCCAGTCGTAACAAAGGCTACCTCCCCCGAATTTAACGGCATCAATTCCTTAGAATAGCCGGCAGTAATTTGATCTTTGACCTTAAATGTTTTTAGTTTCTTGTCGGAAAAATCGGAATACATTAAGGCAAAACCATCTACTGCAGACCTTGTAAAAGGAGGAACATCATTATCTGGAACAATATCTTTATCTATAACCCTGCCTAAACCGTCTTCAACGGATATATTTTCAACTCCGCTTACTTTTTTAATATTTTTTTCTGCGATCTCAAATAATTTTTTTGCCGTTTTATCGCTCATAAGTATATATAACCATAAATATTAAAATATAGAAGCCGCCGATAGAAACCGGCGGCTTACTTTTATCTATAAATATTTTAGATATCAAAAATAAGGCTCTATTGGGTATGTTTTAATGCCTGCTTTTTTAATTGAACCTAATGCTTTTTCTTCATCCTCTAAGCCGACAAATATGGTAGCATGGTAAGGCGTTACACTCGCCACGTTTCTTCCTAAAATATGAATATCGACTTTTTTTAAAATTTCTTCAGCTTTATCAAAATCTCCGTTTATATATTCGACCCTGATTGGAGCATTATAAACAGTTCCTATTACCCCTATGTCTGCCATAAAATCAACCTCCATCTTTATTAAATTATAATATATAAATATCCGGTTTAACCTACTTTAACCGGGTTATCGGTATCATTAACAGAAGAAGTCCCCATGCCGGAAGGAGGAGTAACGAATCCAAAGAGATGCTCCGTCAATTTTCTTGCCGTTTTCTCTCTATCGACCGTCGATATTCTGTTTATATTTCCAAACCACAAGGCATCGGTAGGACATAAGGTAACACAAGCCGGTAAAAGCTCTTTATCTATCCTGTGCCTGCAATAATCACATTTAGTTACCTTTCCGGTTGTATCGTTAAACTGCGGAGAACCGAAAGGACAAGCTTGTATGCAAGATTTACAGCCGATACACGTATTGGGATCGTTAAAAACTATACCGTCGACCCGCTTTTGCATAGAACCTGTAGGACAAGCCTTTACGCACGCGGCATCATCGCAATGAAAGCAATTCATAGGAAGATAAACCGTTCTTAACTGCCCTTTTTTTACAAAATAAGGACCTACCTGTATTACTCTCATTCTACGAGGTCCGACCGGAAGATTATGCTCCTTTTTACATGACACCTCGCACGACATACAGCCTATGCATCTATCCATATTTACTTTCATCGAATATTTTGGAGTGGATGATTTTAGAGTAATTCTGGAAGCCCTTTCCTCCCCAAGATGAAATCTATCAAATCCATATTCATACGACATATTTGCACTCCTATTTTTATATTTTTGTAGCTGTTTCAATTCGTTAGGATTACGACGGCTTTACCACTGCAATCCTAACGAATTTCATTTTAATTAAATCAACGATTAATATTCGCGGATATCACAGGAATCGGGTGTGCATTCCACCGGTTCTTTAAAGTTCACGAGCTTTTTCCATCCTATGCTGAGTTCGTGATATTCCTTCCAATGGTCTTTCCATTTTCCGACGATGATATCTTTATCCTGTTTTGCAGGATCCCAAACCTCAGGAAATTTCTTCTTAAGAAATTCCAGCACCTTCTTCGTCGTAGCTTTCGGGTCAGGATCGCCTTTTCTGTAAACACTACAAAGAACCGCCTTAAACTGTATCTGTCCGTAAACGGGGTCTTTTATTATATCATCTATCACGGTATTAATAGACTCATACGGATGAAACGGTTGGTACCTATCGAAGCCAAAGTTTGACCATATACCGTCTTCCGGAACCATTTCCGTGACCCATGCCGGACCCTCTACCCATCCCCTATCATTTTCTACGATAACCATATCTCCGTCTTCTACTCCCATAATCGCTGCAGTCTCCGGATTTATCTCAATATTTCTATCCGGCTCAAGCTCATCGTTCCACGGCCACCAATGTCCGCCTTCATGAAATGATTGAGCGATACGAGTAGTATTTAAGACTAACGGATACTTCTCCGCTCTTTCAAAATTTCCAAGCGGCGACTCCGAACCTTCAACCTGGGTAGGGACTTTATACCAGCCTATCTTTTCTAATGCATCCGATGTGATCTCTATTTTTCCAGACGGGGTAGGAAACCTTTTATCAGTTTCGGGGTAATTTTCGCCCTCTTTATACATTATCCATTTGCCCCTTAATACTGCTTCATCATCTTGAAATACGGCCTCTTCTTTTGAAAAAACCGGCCACATGATTCCACCTTTCGGATTTTTTTCGGGGTTTAACAGATCATAAGTGATGCCTCTCGTAACCGGCTCTTGAGTATTGAAAAAGTCGGTCATTTTGATTTCGTCAACCCTTCCCTTGTCGGGACCATCTTTATAATATCCCCATGGATTAAACTCTACCTCGTCAAAATGCCCTATCTGCCCTTTAAGCCTTTTCGCTAAACCGTCAAACACGTCAATATCCGCTCTATGTTCATGCTGATACGGTATGACCTTGTTATGCCACTGAAGAAGCCTGTTGTTGCCGTGATGGCAAATACTGTCGGTTTCTGCAGAAATAGCTATCGGAAATGCAACATGACTGAACATGTAGGTATGATTAGGATATATAGAAAGATGGATATTTATTATATTCTTCTTCATCGCCTCTTCCATTTTCCAAGAATTAGGAAACTGCGGCAAGTGATCTCCGTTCCAGATAATACCCTTAACCGGATATGGTTTCTCATATATCATTGCATTTATTATGGCGGGAACTGAACTATCTCCCCAAGATATTAATTTATCCGTTATCTGTGGTCTTTTAGAACCGGACAAAACCTTTAAATCGCTGCCGTAATTTAACGGGGGACGGCAATTATGAAGCCAATTCCAACCACCGCCTTTAACGCCTATGGAACCGGTCAAAGCAAGAAGAGCTGCAATAGCCCTGTTTACGTTGTTGGAGTTATAAATCTGAGCAGTACCCAGATTACCCATAACAGACGCAGGTCTTGCTGCACCGAACCTTTTTGCCGCTTCAATAATCATTCCCTTAGGAACATATGTAAGCTTTTCTGCTCTTTCAGGAGACCAGTTAGCGCATTCTTTAGCGTATTCTTCAAATCCGGAGACCCACTTATCAACAAATCCTTTATCGTAAAGTTTCTCTTTAATAATAATGTTACCCATTGCGAGAAATAAAATAGCATCGGAACCGGAACGAATTCTCATTCCGATATCGCATTTTGACAATGTTGCGTTAAAGCGCGGATCAACTCCTATTAAAAATGCTCCGTTATCCCTGGCATCCAAAATATGAGTCATAGTAATCGTTTCCTGTGCTGCCATGTTTGTGCCCACGACAAGAATACATTTTGAATTCTTCCAATCTTGAGACGGGTTCATAAGCCTGCCTAACCCTTTTGCGCCAAAAACATAGTTCATTGCCACACCGGGGCTTTCACAGCAAATAGGCCCTTGACCGTAAACATTAGGAGTACCGAATATTTTTGCGAATCTCGCCCCTCCCTCTTTATTTCCGAATGACGACCTTCCGGTTCTAAAAACCGTAAGGGCTTCCGGTCCATACTCTTTAGATAATTTAATTAATTTTTCAGCAGCAAAATCAAGCGCATCGTCCCACGAGACCCTCTTAAAATCATCGGTCAACGATTTTCTGACCATCGGATGGTGAACTCTAAGCGGGTCATACCACCATTGAATTTGCCCAACACCCTTAGAGCAAAGACCACCTCTGCTTTGGGGATGTTCTGCATCACCCATTACGTCGACAATCTTGCCGTCTTTTAAGAATATTTTAAGACCGCAACCGCTCTCGCACATGTTAGTACAAGTAGAATAACGAACGGTATCGTAATCCTTCGATGATTCTTGCGGACGATGGTCAGGCTTTATCTTTATCAGCCTGTTGTCCCTTACCCGCAAAAATTTCTCATTTTTTAACTCCTCTAGATTCATGTTTACCTCCATTTCATTATAGATTTATACGCAAAGCTTCCGTTTTTCGTCATTTCCATCATTATTAACTACTAAGCTTATTAAATCGCCGAAATTATGCAAACCAAACAAAAAACCTATATATTCCGTTAATCCGATTACAGGGGCAAAAACATCAAGATCGGATAGCTCTACACCGTCCTCAATATTCTTTTCACACATAGAGCATATCGCTATTATATAATCGGAATTTATTTCATCGGCCTTACGATTAATTTTTTTAAAAAACGCATCAATCTCGCTAACGTTCTCAACTCTCTTGGAATGTATCGGTGTAGTGTTTTGTAATTTTTCTCCCCCGCAACATTCCTTATATATATTGACGTTAGCACCGAACGATTCTAAAATTTCTTTAAAGACATCCACTTTACGGTTATCATGATAACAACCCGTATAAAGCAATATAGAATGACCGTTTAAGTTCCTCACGGTATTACTTAAAAGATTTACCGTTACATCAGGATCGGTAATAATATCCATAAGATGAATAGCTCCGGTGGAATCGCTTTCGATATTTTTTAAACTGGCATTAAAGGGTTTGAGGCTGTATTCTGCTTGGCTTCTAAGCATAGAATTCGAATTTATCGTCTTAACTGCTTCGTTTATCTGTCTGACGCAAACTTGACACCCCGAATATATAAAGTCGCTGCCGTTTTTCTGAGAAATACCCAAGTTTCTGAGAGGCATGACTACCTTATCGAAAAAACTCGGTCTATTATGAGACTGAGGCGCGGCACAACAATTCCAATCAGAAATTAATTCAACCTCTAAGCCTAATTTTTCAAATACATCCCCTAAGCTTTTATTTTTAGAACCTGCACAACCTGGAAAATAAGTAATGTTTTTCAATATATTATAAACCTTTATTGTTTTTAGGCAAAAAAAACCCGCCAAATTATTTTTTCCAAATTTTAAAAACCGGGACAACAACCCTACTTTGACTTATGTTAGTACAAACGGTTATTTAAATCAAGAACTTTTTTTGTGATCCCTTCACCTATAATAGCTGTTTGGTATATGTAAAAGCAGAGAAATTCACATTGATAAAAGATATTTGAATTATAATTTTATTTATGATAGAATGCAGTTGTTTCAAAAGTGGTCTTAATTATGCCGAGATAGCTCAGTCGGTAGAGCAGAGGACTGAAAATCCTCGTGTCGACGGTTCGATTCCGCCTCTCGGCACCACCTAAAGCAGCAAAAAATTAAGTCTTTCCGAGTAGTTCTCATCTTTTGAATCATATATCCGCCAAAACACCGATTTTGAAAATTTAAAAAAATAAACGAAATGGATGCCTGAATACAAGATTCTTTTTATCTTGCAACAGACTATTTGAGAAATATTCCCTTAAACGGATTTGCGTAAAAAAGAATAAATGTTATCAAAAGAGCATAAAGAGCTAAAGACTCCATGATCGCCATACCCGTAATCATCCAGACGATTAATTTTTTTTCCATGCCCGGATTTCTACCCATTGACTCAAGTGCACCCCTAACGGCATGACCCATTCCGACACCGGCACCGATAACGCCCAGTCCTATTGCAAGCCCCCCGCCTAACGCGGACAGCCCGAAAAATAGGCTCTTCGCAAATAAAGCGGAGTAAACTGCATGATGATCAACAGGTGCGGCATTACTTAGCGCCTTATAAGCAAAAGCGTTAACGCTAAAAGCAGATACCGTTAAGAATGAGAAAAAAGAAATAAAATATCTAAACATTTAATACCCCCGACTCTAATTTTGTTTATTTTATAATACTATAAATATTAATGTTCTTCTTCTAAGGATAAGGCAATATAAATAATTGACAATAAATAAAAGACAAATGCCTGCATTAAGTCGGTAAAGACCTGCATATACATCATTACCGCCGGAATTGCCCATGGAAGCAAAAACAATAAAACCGTAACCATAAATTCTTCTGCAAAAATATTCGCAAATAGCCTTAACGCATGGGAAAAAGGGCGCGACAATGCGGACATGATTTCTATAATTATCATTATAGGTGCGATTATTATCAATGGACCTAAAAATTTCTTGATATATCTAACCCCATGTTTTTTAATTCCTACGATATGCGAAAGCAAAAACACTATTAGAGCCAACGTAACGGTGGTATCTATGGTATCGGTAGGCGAAGTAAAACCGGGGATACTGCCTATAAGATTGGAAAAAAGAACAAAAACAGCGAAAGAGGCGATCAGTGGCAGATAAACTGCCCCTTCTTCTCCTATGATCTCTTTTAGAAAATATTCGGTCATTATAAATATTAATTCAAAAAAACTCTGTATACCACCCGGCACGACCTTCAAGTTTCTGCCTACAATAAAAGCAACAAGCAATATTGAGCCCATGACTATTATAGTCATCGTCCAATATTCCGGTATTCCGTGGATATTTATGAGTATAGGGGCTTTTAACATATCCTCTAATTTTCCGCTTATATATTTATATAGCCTATGTATCTAACGAAGGGGAAATTAATGAATAAATAACTAAAGAAAACGGCACTACCGTAATCCCGATTGCCGCAATGACAAAATTTATATCAAACATCCTGTTTGATATTATAAAAAATAATAGAACAATGAGCAAGTCTCTTATGACGATAAAATTTATTTTAAGGATACTTAATTTTTTAAAATGCTTAAATAGATAGAAAGCAGTATCCATTAACATAAAATAGGCAGATATAAAGCCCAAAAAAATACTCGCGAAAACATTGCTTACTCCAAAAGAAAATTTAATAATGCCCGCAATTATTAAAATGGATATTAAGCCTATTATCAATTCCGAAAAAACTAACCTGAATTTTAAAGGCTTCTCCTTAAAGCTTTGTGTTAAACTCTTTTTTGATTGCCCTATATATTTCATAAATTCCGGCTGAAAAACCAAGGATCACAAATATTATTAAGAAGAGATATTTAAAACCAAAATACTTATCGAGTTCAAGCCCTATAAAAATTCCAAATAGAATAGATATAATAAGGTTCAACCCTAAAGAACTCATCCTCGTTATCTGTTTTATAAATTCTTTATCCATTTTATTTCTTTTCTATAGTTGAAACAAAACGAGTGCTTGCTTAAATAAACAAGCAAGCACTCGATAATAAATGCAATTTTCTTTTACAAAAAAACACTTAAGTAATATATTGATTTAACCTACTTTTTTACCGACTTTCCCCATGGAAGCGAAGCGGGCGGCGTCCATTTTTTATGTTCTTTCGTAAGATGTCGGTTGTAAGCAATAATATTCAATGATTTTAAGTAATTAGCTATCTCTTTACCTTCGGCGGTAGTTATAGGACCACCATTAACATCCTTCATTTGATGAAGAACGAGCCTGTTCCAATCCCCGTATGTAACACCCTTATATTTTTCGACCCTATTTAATGAATGGCAAATAATGCACTTATCTTGCAAAAGGGCATATCCCTTTTTAACGGGCCACGGATAAATAACGGGCGGAACATATTTAGTTCCGTTCAAATTCATCGTCTGATAAATAATTCTATTATTTCCCCTTGCGGCAATTTTCATATAGCCCATAACGGGAACGTTGATTGCAACAAGCAATCCGGCCACTATTAAGAATATTTGAGAAAACTTGGAAACGGAGCCGAACTTAAAATTTGGCGTAAGGTCTTTAAGATAATAACCGAGAACCAAAAAGCTCGTTAAAAAAAGACCGGTAAGAGCCAGATATTTAACCGGCTGCATATTACCTAATTCACCTACCGACGGAGGAAGTATTCCGAATATTAACGAAACGATCCCGACTATCGTCAGAAAAATTATAAGCCCTATGGAGACAGTCGGCCTTTTTTTATCCCTGCCGTTTATCAGTTTCCAAAGCATATAAACGTAATACAGTACAAGAGCTCCACCCAACGTCTCCGTAAACACATACATAATCCACTGATACTGTCCGACAAGCATTATCCTATTAAATCCGACACTGGACGTAGCTCTAAAATGCTTAAGCCATCCGAAATAAACTACCGGATAAGTCACTAAAAACATGAGGGTTATTATGCCGGAAAAAGACCCGAGCCAGTCGTAATATTTCTTATTGACCTGATCGGAAGAGAAAATATATTTTACCCCCGCCCATAAAGCAAGCAATGCGCCCGCGAGAGCAAAGATCTCTATGTTCTTTTCGATGATTAGAAGCAAAACCATAGGAGTTCTAATCGGATTACTCGGATCCGGCCCAATCGTATAGCTTTGGGAAATACTATAGAATATGTCCGAAGTAAAGCCGGCAAGAAAAGCTAATATACCTATAAACAAATTCCAACCCTGATGCTCGGAATCCTTGCCTTTAAATCCGTAGTAATATATTGCTCCAAGTATCAGAAATATCAACAGTGTATCCATGGAATAGCCTATGACTCCCGGCTGAATCTTATTGATGAAAATCCAGAAATTAGGAATCCCGCTTTTCAAAATACTTAAGAAATAGAAATATACTATCGTTTGGATAGTACCTATTATTAAAGAAATTAATATAAGCGATTTAGCTAGCCTAAAATACCTATCCTCTCTTTTAAATATCCCTATATACTGAGATATAAAGGCAATCGCCATGAAGCCCAGCGCCAGCCTATTTATGAATAAATTAACTATATCAATAACACCTAAATTCATTGTATTTACTCCTCTTTTGACTTTATACAGCGGCAGGCGCTTTTGGTTGGCCGCCTATTAACGTTAAATAAACTAACAGAAGGAGAAACAAAATCCCCAGTATCGTAGCTGCCGGTCTTTTCAACGGGCTTCTTTCGCTCCCTTTATTATCAATAAAAGGTATAGCAAACAATATAAGGAATCCTATCGTAGGAATAATAAAGGTCGGGAATATGATTAATCCATGACCGGGGAAATATTTTAATAATTCCTCGTTGGCAAGGAAATACCAATCCGATTCCGGAGCAAAATGAAGAGCCAATGGTCTATACATAGGACCTATTGCTGCTCCGTAATAAACCGCGAGAAAATATATCACCGCAAATACAACTACAGCTACTATCATATCCCTATAAAATTGATCCGGAAAAAAAGGAATCGTTTTATCAGGATGACTCCATTTGTTTACATCGTTATCCGGCAATTTGCTGTTTTTATATTCCAAAGCAATACCCTGCTCTCCCGTCATCCTTACTAAAAATATATGTATAGGAATAAACATAATGGCGACAATCGGCAAAAGCCATACGTGGAAAGCAAATATATGCTGCATCGTCAAGGTAGCCGTTTCGGTTCCTCCTCTTACGATAATCCTTAAAAATCCGCCGACGAGAGGAACGTGAGCGGCAACGTTTGTAAGAACGTTAATAGTCCACCATGAGTTCTCGTTTCCTATTAACATATAACCGGTTAAACCGAGTACGATAACGATACTAAACAAGACCATACCCGCAACCCATTGAAGCTCTCTCGGTTTTTTGTAGGCTCCAGAAAAATAAACCCTCGCCATATGAACCAAGAGAAAAAATATCATCGTAAAAGCGCCCCATAGATGAATTCCAAGGAGTATATTGCCTAAGAGAACGTGATGCTTTATGAAATACGTAGAATTTCTTGCTAACGGAAAATACGGAACGTAATAAAACAGTAAAAATATTCCGGTTACAACCTGAACAATAAAAAGAAACGCAAGAAGGCTTCCAAACGTATAAATCCAGCTGCCCTTACTCGGTATCCTTTCACCGTTAAACTCATTTATGAGTTTGGTAAGCCCTATCCTTTCATCAAACCAATTTTGAATTTTTTTAAACATCAGATCCCCCTCTCGTTTGGATTATACACATACTTGTTTTGAACAAATACCGTGCCGTTTTCTATTTTATGCACCCATCTGTATAACGGTCTCGGTGGAGGACCACCGGTAACCTTTCCAAGAACATTAAACATACCGCCGTGACACGGACACAAAAATTCTTGCCTTAACGAATCCCAGTGTAGAGGGCACCCTAAATGAGTACACTGATTCGAAAAGAAGTTAAAATTACCACTAACATCCTTAACCAATACGACCTGCCTCGGAAGAGTATTAACCGACCACCCTTCTTTGACTCTGAAATAAACCGGAGTGAACTTAGGCGCCAATGGTTTTAACTTTTCAAAATCACTAACCTTACCCAGTTTAGTCCAGACAATATCTCTTTTTTTAAACAGCGGATTTAAAACATCTCCAAGAATAGGAACTGTCAATGCAACGCCTATCACAGTCGAAATCAAACCGATAACGACCAACATAAAAGTTCGCCTTGAAGGCGATTCTTCCGAACTTTTTGCCATTTCAACCCCCCCTTAATTTATATTATATAAATATTAATTAATTAAATTCCGATAATTTATTCAAAAATTTTACTGTCGCGGTATTTGATTGTATTGCGTGCTAAATAATCTTTTTTATCACTATAGCCCTAAAAAGTCAATTCTTTTTTTTATTTTCACCCTATTATGCCTTCCGAATCGGCTTAACAACGTTCGCTAAATATTTACCGGTAAAAGAGCTTTCACTTGAAGCAACTTCTTCAGGTGTCCCCTGTGCTATTATATAGCCCCCTTCGTCTCCGCCTTCGGGCCCCATATCTATTATGTAATCGGCAGATTTAATAACGTCTATGTTGTGTTCTATGACTATCACGGTATTGCCTGCTTCCACTAACAAATTTAATATATTTAAAAGTTTTTTTATATCGTCGAAATGAAGCCCTGTCGTAGGCTCGTCAAGTATATATAGGGTTTTAAAACACCCCGGCTTGGACAACTCCTTGGAAAGCTTAATCCTTTGGGCTTCTCCGCCCGATAGCGTAGTCGCAAGCTGTCCTAAATTTATATAATCTAATCCTACATCCATTAAAAATTTCAATCTATGAAAAAGCGACGGTATGCCTTCAAAAAATTCGAGTGCCTCCCTGACCGTCATATTAAGAACATCATGAATATTTTTATTTTTATAGGCAATTTCCAAGGTCGGTGCGTTATATCTCTTTCCCTTGCAGACATCGCATACGACAAACACGTCAGGCATGAAAAGCATCTCTATCCTCCTTACTCCATCCCCGCTGCATGCTTCGCATCTGCCCCCTTTTACGTTAAAACTGAACCTTCCGGGATCATAGCCCCTTATTCTCCCTTCTTTAGTTGCGGCAAAGATCTCCCTTATTAACGTAAAAATACCGGTATATGTCGCCGGATTAGATCTCGGAGTCCTGCCGATAGGGGATTGGTCTATATTTATCACCCTATCGAAATAATTTGCATTTTTTATATCGCCTACCTTAAATTTGCTAAAATCGTTTATATAACTGTTTTTATAAGCAAACATAGCCTTAAAGAGGCTATCTATCACAAGCGTACTTTTTCCGGAGCCGGAGACCCCCGTTACGCAAACAAAATTGTTTAACGGAATCCTTACATCTATGTTCTTCAGGTTATTCATCCTTGCGCCTTTTATTTCCAAAAAACCGGAAAGGCTGTATCTCCTACGTTCCGGTATATCTATTTTCAGCTTCCCGGTAAGATAATTACCCGTCAATGAATCGCTGTTACGCATAATTTCGGCAGGGGTTCCTTGGGCCACCACATAACCCCCGTTCTTACCGGCTCCCGGGCCCATATCAACGATATAATCGGATTTAAGCATGGTATATTCATCATGCTCCACTACTATGAGGCTGTTGCCTTTATCCCTTAAATTTATGATAGTTTTGAGAAGCCGCTCGTTATCCCGCATGTGCAAACCGATGCTCGGTTCGTCCATAACATATAAAACCCCGGTAAGACCGGAGCCTATTTGCGAAGCAAGTCTTATTCTTTGAGACTCACCCCCGGAAAGCGTCTGAGCCTGTCTCGAAAGCGCTAAGTAACCGAGTCCGACGTTAACCAAAAATTGCAGCCTATTTCTAATCTCAGTTAAAATCTTAGATGCAACACCTGTTTCATAATCTGTTAAATCCAAATCGGTAAAAAAGCCTAATACATCCTTAATGCTCAAGTTTGTTATATCCGCAATGGATAACCCCCCTATTTTATAGCTTAAAGATTCTTTTCTTAATCTAAAACCCATACAATCGGGACAGGTCTTTTCAACCTTATATTTTTTAGGGTCGAGTAAATAATTGCCTCCCTTTATGTTTCTTTCAAGCATAGGAATAATCCCTTCCCAATATCTCAAATGGAAAGACTTGTTGTCTCTCATAACATCGTAAAACTTTATTTTTTCATCGCCGGAACCATACAAAACGGCATACTTGACGTCGTCATTCAAGCGCCCATAAGGTGTATTGGGGTTAAATCCGTAAAATTCAGATAGGGCACTTATTATTTGATTCTTATACACCGGGGTTGAATGCTTAAAAATACTTACGGCATCTTCCCTTAAAGAAAGGCTTTTATCAGGAATTATGAGGTCCTCATCGAAATATTCCTTATAACCGAGTCCTCCGCAGTGCGGGCATGCACCCTGAGGACCGTTAAACGAAAAAGCCGCCGGCTCCGCCTTACCGTAGCTTACGCCACATTCCAGACAAATCGAGTTTTCCGTCAATATTTCTTCTTTATCTTCGTATTTCAACTTTAAAATACCCTGAGACAACTTCAAAGCAAGTTCAATAGAATCCGCCAATCTCTTTTTATTTTCTTCTTTTATAATAATCCTGTCTATAACTAGATCAATATTATGTTTCTTTTTCTTATCTATATATATGGATTCGTCTAAATTATATTCCTTTCCATCTACGTAAACCCTATAGAATCCGTGTTTAAGATAATCTTCAAACTTTGCCTTAAATTCTCCCCTCCTATCTATCACCACTGGAGATAATACAATTAATTTTTCGCCGGCTTTATGCGAATAAACGGATCCTACCATCTGGTCAATAGTCTTGAGCTCTATCTCTTTGCCACACTTATAGCAATGCGGAATCCCTGTACGGGCAAAAAGAACCCTGAGGTAATCATATATTTCGGTAATAGTCCCTACAGTCGAACGAGGATTTTTACTGACAGATTTTTGTTCTATGGAAATGGCGGGAGAGAGTCCTTCCACCGAATCGACATCGGGTTTGTCCATCTGTTCCATAAACTGCCTTGCATAAGAAGATAAAGATTCCAAGTATCTTCTCTGTCCCTCGGCGAATATGGTATCAAATGCCAAAGACGATTTGCCCGAGCCCGAAAGACCCGTTATGACGACAAACTTGTTTTTCGGAATTTCTAAGTTTATATTTTTTAAATTATGCTGCCTTGCCCCTTTTATTACAATTTTTCTGTCCATTTATGTCTATTCCTCGATATATCGTCTGCTAATTTTATCGATTCTATCATGCTGTTACAGTCTGCCGAACTTTTACCCGCAATATCGTAGGCCGTGCCATGAACGGGAGACGTTCTTATAATCTTTAGCCCTAAGGTAACGTTTACCCCTTTATCAAACGAAAGCAGTTTGAAGGGTATTAATGCCTGGTCGTGATACATTGAAACTATTAAATCAAACATTTTATATTTTTTAGCAAAAAAACTATCGGCAGGAAAAGGACCGGAGATATTTATCCCCTCTTTGCGGAATTCCTTTATAACATATTCTATAGTATCGCTTTCTTCGATGCCTATATCTCCGTTCTCTCCGGCATGCGGATTTAGACCCAATACAGCAATACTAGGATTATTCTTACCGAAATCCATTTTCATAGAATTAACGGATATGCTTATAGTTTTCCTTAAAGACTCTATGGTAATCTCAGCCGAAACCGCCTTAAGCGGAATGTGAATAGTCGCAAGGACGGTTATTATTTTTCTTGAATAAAAAAGCATAGCAAAATATTCAGAAGAGGTTAAATACCCCAAAAGTTCAGTATGCCCCCCGAATCTCGCCCCCCCTCGAATCATCATGGCTTTGTTTATCGGAGCGGTTGCAAAACCGGCAATTTTACCTTTCAATGAAAAACCTACCGCAGCGGTTATAAAGCGCTCGACATCCCTTGCATATTCCGGATTAACCCTGCCTAACTTAACAAATTTATAAGATATTGAGGATAAATCTACGACATTTAAAAAGCCACTTCTGTAAAAATATTCGAATGAAGATTCCGGCTTGATTAAATTTATCGGGGTACTTGTTTTGACTATATTTTTTGAAACATAGCTCACATGTTCAAGGGAGCCGAAAATAATCGGCATAATATGACTGCCGACTTTCATAAAATATTCAGACGATTTAATGGATATCTCCGGCCCGATACCGCCGGGATCGCCCATTGTAATGCCAATGAAATTACTTTTTTTTAACAACTTTATGTTTTACGGTTATTGCCCGTTGCATTAGATATATCTGCGTTAAAATTAGGCGGCAATCAACATCTTCACATAAGAATTTTTTCTTACCTTTTTTAAAAGTTTTGCAAGGTATTCATTAGTTTTATATTTTTCAAGGATAGAAAATATTTTAGCCTTCACCTGTTTGAATGTTTTAAACGAACCGCTTTTTTTCCCTACTGACTTAAGTATTGCGTAACCGAATGGCGTTTTAATTACACCGCTAACTTCTCCTACATGCAGTTTAAAGGCCGCCTTGGAAAAATCAGGTGATAACTTGTCTTTATAAACATATCCTATACTGCCCCCGTTTTTCTCCGAAGGATCCTCTGAATATTTCTTCGCTAATTCGGAAAAACTTTTATTGCCGACAACAGCCATTGATCTGATTTTAGAAATTTTTCCATATATGCTTGCCCTCAGTTTTTTACCTGCATCCGGGGGAACGGACAAAAATATGAGCTTCAGATTGACCATCGGCTCACCCCTGAACTCTTCAATGTTTTTTTGATAATAATCCAACATCTGTTTGTTGCTTATGACAATTTTATTACCGTAAATCTTTCTTAAGAGCTCCAATTCGAGAAAATGATTTCTGACTTGCTTAATATAGGCATCCTTATTTATACCCTTCTTTTTTAAAAAAA
The DNA here is from genome assembly GCF_048541835.1 of Candidatus Acidulodesulfobacterium sp. H_13. NCBI lineage: Bacteria > Candidatus Acidulodesulfobacteriota > Candidatus Acidulidesulfobacterales > Candidatus Acidulidesulfobacteraceae > Candidatus Acidulidesulfobacterium > Candidatus Acidulodesulfobacterium sp. H_13. The sequence continues at coordinate 306,195 of NZ_JBLEOY010000002.1, read as the reverse complement.
TAAAAAACTGTTTTTCGGTAAAGTTATTTGAAGCGGCTACGCTTTTTATATAAGTATTTAACTGTTCGGGAGCAATATGAATACCCGCCTTTTTCTCCTCCTGTTTTATTAAAACCTTGCCGACCAAAACATTAATTACATCCTTAGTCCTGGACATAATAGCGACGTCGGATTGCGTAAAAATACCGCGTGATGCATCATTTTGCATATTTTCGTAATTTTTAAAGGCTATCACGTCGAATTTCGCAAAATCGTACAAAGTTATCGGCGTTTTATTGACTACGACGATTATTTTGTCGACTATTACGGCATTTGCGTCTTTTACTCCGGTAAAAAATATAGAAAGAGTAAAAAATGCTAAAATCACGCAAAACATAAAAATCTTAATCTTTTTCATTAAACTTATCATAAGTAGATAAACGAATTCTCGTTTTAACCCTGTTTTTTACCGACTACCGGGGCTGCTTTTTTCTTATTCTTAAAATTAGAACCGGCTAACGGCAGATTGTTATAAAAATATTTTATTTTAGACTTTGCTCTTAATTTTTTTACAAAATTCTTTAAAATTTTAGATGCCGACTTCTGCTTCATTGTAATGATAATTTCATTTTTAATAGCGGAAAACGGTTTAGATTTTCCGGCTACAATGCCGTTAAGCTTGATTATATCAAAACTATTGCCGACCTTTACTATTCTTGAGATGTCGCCTACCTTCGGTATACTGAAGGCCGCATTGTTAAAAGCAGGGGTAGTTTCCTGAAATTTTATCCACCCCAAAACACCGCCTTTTTTGGCATTAGGAGCAATAGAATATTTCTGCACAACGGCGCTAAAAGGCTTGCCGTTTTTAAGCATCTTATACGCAAGTTCTGCCTGCTTTAGCGACTTTGTCTGTATATAACTGGCATTAATTTTGGAAGGTACGTTAAAATTCAAATAATGTTTTTTATAATAAGCCTTTGCATCACCTACCGTAACATTGGCAACTTTATTTTTAATCTCTTCGTGTAAAAGCATCTGGACTAAAAGCCCTTTTTTGAAATCCAATACTTTAGCCCTGTATGCCTTTGATTCGTTAATACCTTTTTTTAATGCCTCGCTGACTAAAACTTGTCTATCGACAAGGCTTTTAAGCAACCTTTTTTCGCCGGAAGGCGTTTCTAAGTATACCCTTAAAGCAGAAGGAAACTTTGACATCTCATCTTTAAGCATAGGCAAAGTGATGGGATTTCCGTTGACCGAGGCGATAATTTTGGGAGAAACGGACTGTTTCTTGGCGCATCCGTAAAGACCTGCCGATATAGCAACGGAAAATAATGCTATAAATAAAATAGAACCCTTAATTTTTTTCATTTTTTCCTCTTAAGTATCAATATTTTAAAATTAAAATTCGCAAATATAAAAATATTTAATATGCTTAAATATTAACATAGCGATATAATCGTTGCAAGATAATTTTAGCTCTGTCGAGTTTATCCTCTTTTTGCGTAATCTTCTTCAATCTAAGTCGCATTTTAAATTCCCCTGCAAAGTTTATAATATATTCGGAAGATGCTTCCTTGCCGTTTACAAATCTGACCAACGAATCAAAAATAGTATCCGCAGACTCGTGAAATTCCAATACAAAATCCCTTTCCGTTATTTCGAGAAGTTTTATTTTTGAATTCCTCATATAACTTTTTAATTCGGCTATCCTTAAGAGATTCTCTACGGAATCCCCTATCCCGCCAAATCTATCAATTAGTTCCGAACTTATCGCGTTCACGTCTTCCGGCACATTACAATTCGAAAGTTTCCTGTATACATATAATTTTGTTTTATCGTCCTTTATGTAAGAATCCGGTATATATGCCGATAAATTTACCCTCACCTCCGGTACTATTTGAACGGGAAGAACGACGCCCTTGACCTTTTCTATCTCTTCCTGAAGCATTTGCATGCACATTTCAAGCCCTACGGCATCAATATGCCCGGATTGGGCATCTCCTAAGATATTTCCGGCTCCCCGTATTTCCAAATCGGCCATAGCAAGCTTAAAGCCGGAACCAAGTTTACTATAATCTCTAACTGCATTTAGCCGTTTTCTTTGAACAATGCTAAGATTGTCCATACTTGTCCCTACGACAAGCAGGCAGTAAGCCTGTATATGCGACCTACCGACCCTTCCCCTTAACTGATATAACTGGCTTAACCCGAATTGTTCCGCCTTGTTTATGATAATAGTATTCACATTAGGATTATCTAACCCCGATTCTATAATATTTGTAGAAAGAAGCACATCGTATCCCTTATTATAAAAGGTATGCATGATATCCATAATCTGACCGGATTCAAGCCTTCCGTGAACTATTCCTATCTTTATATCAGGCATTGTTTCTTTAAGCCGACCATAAACTCCATCTATATGTGATATCCGATTATCTATGAAATAAACCTGCCCCCCTCTATTTAATTCCCTAAAAACGACATCCTTAACGGCCTGCTCTTGGTATTCCGCTATATTTGTTATAATATTTTTTCTCCCCGCGGGTGGCGTATTTATTATACTTAAACCCCTTATCCCCGACATAGAAAGATATAACGTCCTGGGAATGGGGGTTGCACTCATGGCCAATACGTCTATGGAGTGCCTCATCTTTTTTATTTTTTCCTTCTGCAGGGCGCCGAATTTTTGCTCTTCGTCTATGATTAAAAGACCTATGTCCCTATATATGATCTTTTTCGATAATAGCTTGTGTGTACCTATAATTATATCAATTTCTCCGTTTTTGACCTGCCTATGAATTTTTTCCTCTTCATCTCTCCTAGTGAAACGAGAAATGCAGGCTATCTTAATGGGATATTTTTCAAATCTCTTCTTAAAATTGCTGTAGTGCTGTTCCACTAAAAGCGTAGTAGGCGCAATAAGCGCCACCTGTTTGCCGTCCATCGCCGCCTTGAATGCGGCCCTTATCGCAACTTCCGTTTTTCCGTATCCTACGTCTCCGCAAATCAGCCTATCCATAGGTTTATTGCTGCACATATCGGAGAGGACATCCCTTATTGCATTCGCCTGGTCTTCAGTTTCTTCAAATTCGAAGTCTTCTTCGAATTCTCTATAAATTTCATCCTCTTCAGAAAATGCAAACCCTCTGTTTGTTATTCTTTTGGCATACAAAATCTTCAAATCTTCAGCTATTTCCTCTATCTTCTTCTTGGCCTTTGTCTTGGCTTTCTCCCACAATTTACTGCTCAATCTGCTTAATTGAGGCGGGTTATCACTTTCGGAAGCAATATATTTATGAAGCAGGTATATTTTATCGGCAGGAACAAAAACCTTGTCTCCGCCGTCAAACATTAGAGCAAAATAATCCGATGAAACACCTTTAACCGTTATTTTTTTAATTTCACCAAACTTTGCAATACCAAACTCATCATGAACCACAAAATCTCCGGTATTAAGCCTCTTTATCTCTTCTAAAAAATCCGGCTTAAAACCCGTATATGCTGATTCCGCCGTCAAATCGGTATGCTCTCTGAAAAGCTCTTCATCTTTAATCATAAAAAGTTTGTGCTTTTTTGATATTATTCCGGAAGAAATATCTCCGACGATTATACGAAATCCACCGATTGCCTTGCTCTCATTTTCATATATACCGATAGATTCGAATATTTTTTTAAGCCTTTCACTATGAATTTTATTTTTGGACGGTAGAATTACCCTATATTGTTTTTTGATAAGATTGGAAAATATTTTTTTAATCAAACCTAAATTTAAACTGCCATTCTCAAACCTGAGTTTTTTTGTGAAATCGACACTGCCGTATTCTATGTTGAGAAATATCTTTTTACAAAAATTTTCTGAATTCTCGCCGCCGTGATATATTGTCGATTTCTTAATGTCGTAATAATAGATTTCGCCGGCTTTCTTCAGAGATTCCTTAAAAATATTTCTGTTAGCCGCATTGTTGTCTAAGCCTTGCAAGAGTTCCGTCTCCGGTTCTTCTACGTATAATACCGGATTCTCCGCAATATCTAAAATGTTCAACCTCTTCTCATAATAATCCGGGTTGACAGGAAATACCGTGAAATTATCGATATTTTTTAAACTTCTCTGCGTGTTTAAATCAAAATACCTCATATCCTCAACGGTTTCATCAAAGAAATCCATCCTGACGGGATATCGGCTTTCTCCGTTAAAAATATCTATTATTTCACCCCTGACGGCAAATTCGTTCTCACTCTCGACCTCATTAAGCCGTTTATAACCATAAGACACAAATGTCTCTATGAGTTTGTCTCTGGAAAAACTGGAACCCTTCTTGATATTCAAGAAGGATTTTAAAATACTGTCGGGATCGGGGACTTTAGAAAAGAAAGAACTTGGAGTCAATATTACTATAGCATTTTTTTCATGCCTTAAAGCATACAACAAGCTTACCGGAATTATCTCCTCGCAGAAAAAGACTTTTTTTGCAGAATCATGATTATAAAGAACGCTTTTTAAAAATGTTATATTTTTATATAAATCATTGGCGGAAGCATAACTATCGCATAGAAAAACAGTTATACCATCAAAGGTTTCTATCGATGACAGTACGTCAAGCGCAAAAGCCGCCGCATCGCCGGCTTTAGACCTTTTTAGCTCTGATATCGTATTCTTAGCTATAATCAACTGCATCGGTTAAAATTCAAAGTCTCCTGCCGGTTCATTTGCTCAAATCTTTAAGCGATGCCTGAGCGGCAGAAATAATCGCAATAGGAACCATATAGGGAGAACAACTTACATAGTTAAGATTTAAACTATGGCAAAATTCTATCGAAGAGGGATTCCCGCCATGCTCTCCGCATATCCCAAGTTTAATATCCCGCCTTACACTCGTACCTTTATCCACAGCTATTTTCATCAGTTCTCCGACTCCGCTTCTGTCTAATTCTATAAACGGGTCGGTTTTCAATATGTTTTTATTCAGATAATCCGGCAAAAACGAGCCGATATCGTCTCTTGAAAATCCAAAAGCCGTCTGCGTCAAATCATTCGTTCCGAACGAGAAAAATTCCGCTTCCTTTGCTATCTCGTCTGCGATCATGCATGCCCTCGGCAATTCAATCATGGTTCCGACGAGATACTCAAATTCCACTCCATATTCCTTCATTACCTCTTTGGTCTTTTTATTAACCAATTCCTTTAATAACTTTATCTCTTCGTAAATACTTACTACGGGAATCATAATTTCCAATGTTATCTTGTTACCGCTATTATGAAATTCACATGCCGCTTCCATAATTGCCCGAACCTGCATCTCGTAAATCTCCGGATAACTTACGCCAAGCCTGCATCCTCTATGCCCGAGCATCGGGTTGACTTCGTGAAGCGATATCGCCTTGGCTTTCAATCTTTCGTAAGATACGTGCATAATATCCGAAAGCTCTCTTATTTCTTTTTCGGTTTTAGGCAGAAATTCGTGAAGGGGTGGGTCAAGTAATCGTATATTAACGGAATAACCTTTCATTTCACTGTATAGTTTAAGAAAATCGGATTTTTGCATGGGCAAAAGTTTAGCAAGGGCCTTACGGCGTTCCTCTAACGTCTCCGAGAGTATCATCTCTCTTACCGCTTTTATCCTGTCCCCCTTAAAAAACATATGCTCGGTCCTACAAAGCCCAATGCCTTCCGCCCCGTAATTTCGGGCAACTCTTGCGTCTTCCGGTGTATCGGCGTTAGCTCTAATCTTTAATTTTCTAAACTCATTCGCAAATTCCATTATGGACTTAAAATCCTCATTAATCTCCGGAGTCACCATGCTCACGTAACCGGAGTAAACCTCACCATTGGAACCGTTTAGGGTCACTATATCGCCCCTTTTTATTATCCTGTCTCCAACCGTTATCTCACCGTTTTTTTCGTTTATTCCAAGGAAAGAACAGCCGGTTATTGCACACTTACCCATACCCCTGGCAACGACGGCAGCATGGGAAGTCATTCCGCCTCTTGCTGTGAGGATCCCCTCCGCCACGCTCATTCCGTGAATATCTTCCGGCGATGTTTCAATCCTTACCAATATTACCTTTTTACCCTTCTTTGTCTCTTCTTCCGCTTCTTCTGCGGAAAAAACCACTTCTCCGCTCGCCGCCCCAGGAGACGCCGGGAGCCCCTTTGCCACGACATCCTTATCGGCTTTAATGTCCACGGCAGGATACATGAGCTGCACGATAGAATAAGGGTCTATTCTCAAAACGGCTGTTTTTTTATCTATCATTCCCTCTTTTTCCATATCTACCGCAATTTTTACGGCGGCCTTAGCCGTTCTTTTTCCAGTCCGAACCTGCAGCATATAAAGAATACCTTCCTGTATCGTAAACTCTAAATCAAGCATGTCCTTATAATATTTTTCTAATATATCTGCATATCCTAAAAGGTCTTTATACACGCGAGGCATGACACGCTCAAGCGAAATATCATCCGGATTTTTTCTGGAAATTTCATTTACGGGCTGTGGGGTTCTTGTACCGGCTACTACATCTTCACCCTGAGCATTTATAAGATATTCTCCATAAAAACCGTTGTCTCCGGTTGAAGGGTCTCTCGTAAAAGCAACCCCGGTTGCAGAAGTATCACCCATATTTCCATAAACCATCGATACTACGTTAACCGCCGTCCCCCAGTTTTCCGGAATTTTGTTAAGCTTTCTATAAATTATGGCTCTCGGCACGTCCCATGATTCAAATACGGCAGATATACCCATCCATAGCTGTTCCTCCGGGTCACTCGGGAACTCGATCCCCCTTTTTTTTCTAACTACGTCCTTAAATTCATCGACGAGGCTCTCGAAGTCACCGTAAGTCAACTCATTATCATTTCTTACCGATCTTTCTTCCTTCTTTTTCTCCAAAATGGATTCCATAACGCTTGAATCTATTCCAAGCACTACGTTAGAAAACATTTGAATAAATCGCCTATACGTATCATAGGCGAATCTTTTATCGCCGGATTTATTTATAAGCCCTTTAACCGTATCGTCGTTCAATCCTAAGTTAAGAACGGTATCCATCATTCCGGGCATGGAAACCCTGGCTCCGCTTCTTACCGAAACCAGCAGGGGATTACGTTCATCTCCAAATCTTGCCCCCATGGCTTCTTCCATCTTTTTTAGGTTGCTTTTCACCTCTCCCTCTAATTGTTCGGGATATTTTTTATTGTGTTCATAATAATGCGTACAAACATCGGTAGTAATAGTAAATCCCGCGGGGACCCTTATGCCGAGATTGGTCATTTCCGCAAGACCGGTTCCCTTGCCGCCGAGAAGATTTTTCATAGAACCGTCGCCATCCGCATGCTTGTCTCCGAAAAAATAAACATATCTAACCATAACACCCTCCAACTAAAAATTATGATATTCAAATATAAAACAAATAAATAAGGATATATTAATAAGATAAATCGGAAAAATTGCAAAAATCCCTAAGAAAATCTAAAATACTGCCTAATAAGCCTATTCTCGAATTTCTGATATCTTTATCCTCGGTTAGAACTAAAATCTTATCAAAGAAGCCGTCTATAGGTTCTTTCAATTTATACATTTCATTCATTACGCCGTAAAAATCACCTTTCTCTATCAAATATCCGGTTTTCTCCTTAACTGATTCAAAAGCGCGTATAAGATGCATTTCCTCAGACGTAACAAGTTTATCAGCATCAAAGTCGCCTGCTACGGCATGCTTAGTAATATTATTGATTCGTTTATACACGCGGGACAGCTCAAAAATCTCTTCGCGCAACTTATGTTTAGAGAGAAAATCTATTTTTATAAAAGAGGTATAAAAATCTTGAGATGCCGTGGATGACAGAACCGATACGATCTCATCAGATTTATACCCCATGGAAATAAGGAAGTTTTTAAATCTGGCATTCGCAAAGTTTATAAACCTCTCTTTCAATTTGTCTCTGTCAAGCCTTTGCTCATTAAAAAAACTATTAAAATAAAATCCAAATATATCAGTCAAGTCTATCCTGTATTTTTTATCTAAAATAATCTCTATTGTGCCTATCATTGCCCTTCTTAAATAAAAAGGGTCCGATTCTCCTGTCGGAAGCCTTTTTAGCATCACGAACGAAAAAATCGTATCCAATTTATCCGATATAGAGCAAAGAGCCGATAAATCATTCGATGGCAGAATCCTTTTTTTAGCCTTGGAAACAGGATAATAATGCTCCTCGATAGAGAGAGAAACCTGCTCGTTCTCCTGCAACATCTTCGCGTATATTTTACCTATTATACCCTGCATTTCGGGAAATTCATATACTACGCGGGTTGCAAGGTCAAATTTTAATAAACCGGATACACGTTTAAAATCCGACAAAATATCCGGCGCAAAATTACATCTGCCCGCTATAAAAATACCTAACCCTCTTATACGTTCCGTTTTATCGAAATATGAACCTAATCCCTTGTAGAATAAGATATCTTTTGTAGCGGAAACAAAGTGCGATAACGGCTTTTTAATATCGTCTTTAAAGAAAAAATCGGCATCGGCAAGCCTTGCCGCCAAAACCTTGGAATAACCGGCTCTGACATTGCAATCTATGGTTTCTTTTACCGAAGAATCAGGTTTTATATCGGCAATGCCGATAAAGAACGGCAACAAGACGTCGTTCAATCTTAAGGGAAAAAATCTCTGATGCTTGCGCATAACAATCGATAATAATTCTTTGGGAATCGATAGAAATTTTTTGTTGAATTCGCCTATTACCGCATAAGGCGTCTCGGTTAAACCGGCTATTTCATCTAGAAAATCTTCGTCGTATTCCGGCATGTCCGCATTTATTTTTTTTGATGCCGTCATGAGTTCACTTTTTATATACTCTTTTCTTTCGTCATTTTTTAAAATAATCCCATTCGACTCAATAACATCAAAATAATCCTGCGAACTGTATATCCTTACCGGACGCAACTTATAAGAATTTGTTTTTTTAATATAGGTTAAACCCGCGGGCTTGACGTCTCCGAAATCAAACGACAAAGTTCTACCGTTAAAAATGGATGATATCCACAAAATCGGCCTCGGGTATCTTATATCCTTATTCAACCAGAACATGGTTTTTTTAAAGGGAATGTTTTTGATAATACCCGGAATGTTTCTACGCAACAAATCTACTACGGGAATACCCTTAATCGTCTTTTTATAGGCTATATATGCCCCTTTTTTTTGATTTAAAATATATATTTTTTTACGATTTGAGATTCCGTTCTTTTTCATAAAATGAATAAGCGGCGGCGCAGGGGTATCCCCACGATAGGAGATGCCCAAGGGTGGTCCTATTATTTCCGATTCGCCACTTAAAGTCTTTATCGGCAAGCCTTTGACTAAAGCGACAACGCGCCTCGGGGTCGAAAATACGGAAATATCCGGCTTTTCCGACAGCATGGCGCCATTTTCGAAAAAATCCTGCAATAAGCCCTTTAATGCTATAGGTATATTCCTTACTTCGCCGTAAGGAAGCTCCCCTGAACCTATTTCCAACAGATATTCGCTCACGATAAATAATCCTATTAAATTAAACTAATTATAAAATATATTTTCTATATTAATTTTACGGCATCGGTAACAATATTTGCTTCTTTCTTGCCTATGTATAATTTTGCACAACCCTCTGCAAGAAATCTGACCCTTAATATAAAGTTCATCCTTTCCGAAACGCTTATGAGTCCTCTCGCATCTAACAGATTAAAAATATGAGAACATTTGAGGCAGAATTCGTAAGCAGGTTTGACTAACTCTTTTAACCCTAAGGCAAGCAGCCTTTTGGACTCATTTTCGTAAATATCAAACAACTTGTGCAATGTTGCGCCTTCGGCATATTCAAAGTTATATTCGGAGAATTGAAGCTCGTCGTTTTCGTGGATATCGCCATATTTCACAAAGTTATTCCACTGTAAGTCAAACACGTTATCCTTATTTTGAAGGAACATCGCAATTCTTTCCAATCCGTAAGTAATCTCTATCGCCGGCTTTACGAGTTCTATACCTCCAACCTGCTGAAAATGGGTAATTTGAGTAACCTCCATGCCGTCAATCCATACTTCCCAGCCCAAACCCCATGCCCCTAATGTGGGAGATTCCCAGTCATCCTCTACAAATCTAATATCATGCACATTGGGATTGATATCGACGCTTTTGAGACTGTCCATGTAAATCTCTTGGATCTTCTTTACGTACGGTTGAATAATAACCTGAAATTGATAAAAACGCCCCAATCTATTCGGATTCTGACCATATCTACCGTCGGTAGGCCTTCTGGAAGGTTGCACATATGCCGTTCGCCAGTCTTCGCCCTCCAAACATTTAAGAAACGTATAAGGCGCAAACGTAGCGGCTCCCATTTCGATATCGTAAGGCTCTAAGATTACGCACCCGAAATCAGACCAAAAACTTTGCAGTTTGAATATTAAACGTTGAAAATCTAAGTTTTTAATAGTTTCTTCCTTTAAAATTTTTTAGATAAAAACGCTTTATTATACTAAAGGGCAAGCATATTTTCAATAGATTTTCTTGCTTGAATTCTGACGTCTTCAGGAATTTTTATAATATTTCTCATATTTTCAAGCGAGTCTATTATGTTGTCAAGATGGGTTTTTTTCATGTTCGGACAAACAAGCCCGCTATTAGAAGAAATGAATACCTTGTCTGGATTTTCCTTCTTCATTTTATACATTATTCCCCTTTCCGTTCCGATTATAAAATACTTTGCATTCGACTCCCTTACAAATTTATACATGCCGGATGTCGAAGAAACATAGTCGGCAACGTCTATTGTTTCCGGCGTCGACTCCGGATGCGCTACAAATACCGCTCCGGGATATTTCTCCTTTAAAACCTCAACATCTTCGGGGTTAGTCCTTTTGTGAGGAGGACAATACCCTGACCAGCATATTACATCCTTATCTGTAAACCTTTGGGTGTAATTTCCTAAATTTTTATCCGGTATCATGATGACCCTCTTGCCGGGCAGAGAATTAACAACCTTTACCGCATTGGCGGAAGTACAGCATATATCCGAAACCGCTTTGCACTCGGCAGACGTATTTACGTACGCAACAACCGGAGCATCCGGATAATCGTCTTTTAAGCGAAGAACATCCCTTGCCGTTATCATATCAACCATCGGACAACCCGCGTCTTTATTGGGAAGAATAACGGTCTTTTCGGGGTTCATAATTGCTGCGCTTTCCGCCATAAACCTGACACCGCAGAATACTATAATATCGGCATCGGTTTTATTTGCTTCGATGGAAAGTCCTAAAGAATCACCCTGAAAATCGGCAATTTCCTGAATTTCGTCCCGCTGATAATTATGCGCCAATAATATTGCGTTCCTTTTTTTTAAAAGGTCATCTATAATTTTTTGTTTGGTTTTTATATCGCCGTAATTATTGTAATTAATCATTTTAAGACTCATTTGAAAGATTTTAGTTGGATTTTAAACTTGTTTCTATTATTATAACATAATATAATTTAAATTTACACATAAACCGGCATATTAATGTCAAAAAGGTGCAAAAATGAATTCGATAAAGGAAAATGCGGCTGTGGCCGATGAATCTAAATTTGAATACGAAAGAATTTTAACGGGAGACAGGCCTACTGGGCCGCTTCATCTCGGACATTACGTCGGCTCGTTAAAAAATAGGGTAAGGCTGCAAGATAAATATGAAACTTTCATTTTAATAGCCGATATTCAGGCGCTTACGACAAATTTCGAACATCCCGAAAGGCTTAAGGAAAATATTTTTCTTGTAGCTTTAGATTACCTTGCATGCGGCATTAATCCGAATTTATCTACCATAATCATACAATCTATGATACCCGAAATTGCCGAACTTACCGCGTTTTTTTCAATGCTGGTCTCGGTTAATCCTTTAAGACATAATCCTACGATTAAAACTGAGGCAAAAGAAAGGGGGTATAAGGAATTAACTTACGGCTTTCTAGGTTATCCCGTAAGTCAAACCGCCGATATCGCAATTTTTAAGGCCGATTTAATTCCGGTCGGCATAGACCAGCTTCCACATATCGAGCTTGCAAGAAAAATAGTCAGAAAATTTAATGAACTATACAACTGTAACTTGATGAAGCCCTTCGCTCTGATAGATAAATTCTCAAAATTAGTCGGACTTGACGGAAACCTAAAAATGAGTAAATCATATGGAAACGCAATTAACCTTTCCGACAATTTCGATTTAATAAAAACTAAAATCAGGTCTGCGCTAACGGACGAGAACAGAATTCATCCTGCGGATAAAGGTAATCCCGAAATTTGCACTATTTATTCGTACCATAGGGCTTTTTCTAACGAAAATCTCATAAGGGAAACGGAATATGACTGCAAAAACGGAAAGATAGGGTGTGTAAAATGTAAAGAAAATCTTTTCAAAATCATTAAGGAACTCCTCGAGCCGATGAATGAAAGGAGGTCTTATTATCTAAACAACAAAGATGAAGTATGGGATATATTGTTTACCGGAACTAAAAAAGCCGGATTAATCGCTTCGGACACCCTTAGAGAGGCAAAAGAATCCATGAAAATATCATATTCCTTCAGTTGATTTTATTATTGCAACGAAGGACTTTTAATGTTATCTTACATTAACAAGTTATCTTAGAGAATTACACTTCAAAAAACTAAGACGGGAGATTCATTCTAATGGCAAATAAACTTTTTATTATGCTTCAAAATACTTCACCTTCCAGTCCTCATACGCTTGGGGCGCCCTTTTTTCAAGCGGCTGCCGCAGCGGTTATGGAATACGAAGTCGAAATCGTATTAACGGCAGATGCGGGTCTACTAATGAAAAAGGGAGTCGCTGAAAACTTAAGGATTCAAGAAGGAAGCCCAAAATCGGTATATGATTTTATCAAGGACGCATATAATGCAGGCGTTGTTTTTAAAATATGCACGCCCGCGCTTGAATTAAACGGTTTTACAAAAGACGACCTGATAGAAGAATGCAGCGACGTAGTGGGCGGGGCATACGTCATTGAAATGGTGATGGACGACGATATCAAAACCCTTTCGTATTAAAAGCCTATTGCTCGCTAATCTGCCGGCTTAAATACGTCCCTTTTAATCTTATCCTTTTTTATTATTCAACACATGCCGCAAACAAAATCTATTGCAGAAGTCGCGGCAAGCGTACCTTCACCGACCGCAGTCGCTACCTGAAGTAATTTTTTAGAACGGGAATCGCCGGCGCAAAATACACCCGGCATGGATGTCATTAAAGTATAAGGATCAGTCTTCACAAAACCGCTTTCGTCTTTTACTATATTCTTTAAAAAAGATGTCTGAGGTTTTATTCCTATAAAAATAAAAACTCCCTTGACGGTAATCGTCTTTTTTTCTTTGGTTTTCACGTTTTCTATCGTTAAAGATTCTACGGCTTTTGTGCCATTTACGGATACCGCAGCATGCTCTAATTCCAAGCCTATATTTTTTGCGTTGTGAATTTTTTCTTGTATTATTTTTTCGGCCCTTAATTCCTTCCTTCTGTGAATTAGAACCAATGATTTAACAATTTTTGCAAGATAGTTGGTCTCTTTGACTGCGGTATCTCCTCCGCCTATAACAGCAATATCCTCGTTATTAAAAAACGGACCATCGCAAGTCGCGCAGTAAGATACCCCCCTACCGGTGAATTCCCTTTCTCCCGGTATATTAAGTCTCTTAGGTGACGCCCCTACTGCTATTATTACCGTCTTTGCCTTATAATTTTCGTTAACACCCCTTAGTGTTTTATACTGACCGTCATCGACTACGTCCTTTATCTCGTCATATACGACGTTAAGCCCTAATCCTTTTGCATGCTCTTCGAATTTTTGCATAAGCTCGACACCGGAAAGAGAGGGAAAACCCGGATAATTTCCGATATTATCGGAAAGTGCAATCTGCCCCCCTACCGCCATTTTCTCAATTAAAATAAGATTAAGCCGAGCCCTCAGACCATATATTGCCGCCGATAGACCTGCCGGTCCACCGCCGATTATGATCAGGTCGTAAATCATTAATCTACCTCCTTTTTATATAAATATTTTTCGTTATTTTATGATTTTTATGTTGTTTTATTTGGCTGTGACCAATATAATAATGCTTTTATTAAAGCACATACAATCTTTTAAATCAAATGGGTTAATAATGAAAAAATCTCTCAATCTGCTACAATTGACATTTGCCTCTACAAGTGCAATTATCGGCTCGGGGTGGCTTTTAGGCATATACGTAAGCGCAAAATATGCAGGACCGGCTTCTATCCTTTCATGGTTTATAAGCGGGTTTGCCATAATGCTCATAGCATTAGTTTACAGCGAACTCGGCGCCATGATTCCCGCCACGGGGGGTCTTGCGAGATACCCTAAATATACCCATGGAGCATTTTTGGGATTTATAGCAAGTTGGATACTCATTATAGCAGGCGCCGCAGTCAGTACCATTGAGACTGAAGCGACCGTACAGTATTTAAATTTTTATATGCACGACCTTTTTTCTGGCAAAACGCTTACGCCTTTGGGGCTGATTTTTGCTTTTTCTATCCTTATTTTTTTCTTTTTGCTTAATCTGTTCGGCGCTAAAATTTTTGCAAAAACTAATACCTTTCTTACATATTTTAAAATTGCCGTGCTAATAATCGTCGCAACCGCACTAATCTATATTTCCGTTAAAGACGGGAACGTAAAAAATATTACGAGTTACAATTTAATTCCTTACGGCTACGGAGGCATTATGAAAAGCATATCGCTGGGGGGGATCATATTTTCCTATTTAGGTTTCAGACAGGCTATCGACCTTTCGGGGGAAGCCAAAAACCCCGGGAGGGATGTTCCTATTGCTACTATATTATCGGTTGTTATAGGGATGGCGGCATATACGATTCTTGCATTCGGCTTTATAATATCGGTGCCTCATGTGCAAAACAACTCATGGAATATGTTAAATTTTTCATCCCCTTTCGTGAATCTATTTAATCTTTACGGATTCCCACTATTCGCTTTAATTGTAATATTCGGAGCCGTAATATCTCCGTTCGCAACGGGACTCGTATATATGGGGACAACATCGAGGATAACGTATGCCATGTCCAAAATGAAGTTTTTACCGAAAAGTTTTCATTCAAACCTTAATAAGTATGGAACGGCCTATATTTCTCTTATTTTTACGTTTTTACTTTCCGCTTTGTACCTCCTTCCATTCCCGAGCTGGCGCTCTTTGGTGGGGATAATTACGTCCGGAATGGTTTTCACTTACATATTGGGTCCCGTAGGACTCATGGCTTTCCGCAGATTGGACCCGCATAGAAAGAGACCTTTTCGTCTGCCGTTTGCCGGTGTCGTTTCATTACTGGCGTTTATAGTTGGAACGCTGATAATTTACTGGTCTGGTTTTGAAGTCATATGGAAGCTCGAGATAGGCATATCGGCAGGGATTATACTCTTTCTTTTTACCAATTTTAATAAAATTAAAAATAAATTAAAGGAAACGCTCATACCGGGACTATGGTTTCTGTTCTATATGATTGCTATTTTAACGATATCATTTTTAGGTAGTAAAAATTTCGGTGGAAAAAATTTGATTGAATCACCTTACGATTTAATCATCATTGTTTTCATCGCCGTCATATCTTACTTTATCGCAATTAATTCCTCCGTAACAAAAGAAGAAATGAAAATGATAATGGAGGAAGAGTTAGTCGGGGAAGAGTTGGATGCTTAACTTCTTCATGAATATTGGTTCTCTATCTCTTCAAATTATTTTTTATATTAATTATTAATATATAGCATATCAAAGAAGCTATGACGAGTATGATGGGTATTGAGCCTCGGGATTCCTCGAACAAGAGTCCCGCTATGCTCCCGCCGAAAAAACTTCCCGAAAATTGCAGCGTGTTATAAAGCCCCATTGACGTTCCGATGAAAGATTTATCCGATGACCTTGAGACCAAAGAAGGCATTATGGGTTCCGTAATAGAAAAGCCGGTAAAAAAAAGAATACCGCCTATGACTATTATAGGCAGCTCATAGTTGTGAAAATTCAAAAACAAAAAGATACTAGAAATAGCCATTAGTATATAACTGAGCTTTAAAAGACGAACCTCATGCCCCATATCTGCTTTTTTAGAGGCCTTCATCATAGCAAAAAGCGAAAAAATCACCATAGGAATGAGAATCTTATAGTAATAACCGGTTCCAAGTTCATTTTTAACTATTAGCGGCATAGCAAAAAAGAAAATAGTCATAAAAAACGATAGCAGAAAACCCTGCATGGAAAGATTCGCCAACGTTTTATTTTTAAAAATTTTTATGACATCTTTGAAAGAAATCTCTATTTCCTTCAGCGTTTTTCTGCTTTTAGGTTCTTCCACCCATATTAATATGGAAAAAGCAGACATTATGCCTAAAATACCGGATAGATAAAATAAAAAGGGGTAACCAAAATAAAACGATAGGAGCGGACCCAACACTATTCCCACGACAAAACTCAGCCCTATCGGCATACCCAGATACGCAAGGGCCTTTGCCCTATCGTTCTCTGAAACGGTATCGGAAACTAAAGCGAAAGCAACGGAACTTTCGGCGGCAACCCCCTGCAAGAACCTCAAGGAAATCAATTCGTAAATATTAGAGGTAAACCCTATTATAAAAGTCAAAACGCCGAATAATAGCATTCCGAAAAACAGCACGTTTTTCCTTCCTATTTTATCGGAAAAATATCCAAAAGGTATCTGAAAAATTGCCCTAGATAAACCGTAAATACCGAATGCCAACCCTATCAGTATTAGATTTGCCGTAAATTCTTTTGCAAATAAAACAAAAACAGGCAATACAAGAAACACGGCAAGCATCCTCAAGCCGACGACGGAACCCATCGCCGCAATCGTCTTTTTTTGCGTCTTGTCAAAAGCCACATGCACTCCTAAATTTATAATCCTAAACTATTTCCCTGCCCTTAAGTGACGCGATTGATAGCTCCTAATCGCCCTCAAAAAATCTATCTCCCTGAACTCCGGCCAGTAAGCATCACAGAAATAAAACTCGCTATATGCGCTCTGCCATAAAAGAAACCCGGAAAGCCTAACCTCACCGCTTGTTCTAATGATCAAATCCGGATCAGGGGAATCTTTTAAGTAAAGATATTTAGATATGTTTTCCACTGTGATAATATTAGATAAATAATCACAATCTCCGACAGAATCCGACAAACAAAGAGAATTATCTCCGGTCGGATTATTGTCCGAAATAAAATTTACGATGGCATCGCATATCTCCTGCCTACCGCCGTATCCTACAGCAATGTAAACTTTAAGATTGGAATAGTTTTGGGTTTTCTTCTCAAGTTTATCTATTACGGCCGTTAAATCTTTAGGGAGAAGATTCTTCTTCCCAATAACGGAAACTTTTATTTCATTGTCATTGATAAATCTGGAATTTATATAGCACTCAAGCCGACATTTAATAATTTTAAATAAATTATTTACTTCCGTTGTGCTTCGTTTGAAATTATCGGTTGAAAAAGCCCACACCGTAACAATCTTGACGTTTAACTCTAAACACCAGGACAGAACCTCGTCTAATTTATCGGCTCCTTTTTTATGCCCCTTATAGATATTTTCGAGACCACATTTCTTAGCATATCTTCTGTTTCCGTCTAATATTATTCCTATATGTTCCGGAATTTTATTACGCAAAATGTCTTTCTTAAGCCCTTCCCTATAAAAATAATAAATTATTTTTTTTAATAATGTCATTATTTTATGTTATAATAAAATAATAATGATGATATGAAAAATATCGGAATACTGCTGTTTTATTTCTTTTAATATATCACATTTCGATAATTTTTTAAACCGATGACCTGTTCATTACATCTAAATTTTGATATTGTTAACCTTATATGCTATGCCGTATATTGAATTAAACGACATACGAATTTTTTACTTATTACACAAAACTTCCGCAGCGAACAAGCCCGGCTTCGTCGTTTTAATCCACGGAGTCGGCGGAAATCACATCTCTATGCTTTCTATTTTTAACCATATAAGAAAAAAATATGGTAAGCTTTTCAACATATTGGTTTTTGACCTTCCCTGCCACTTTAGATCTTGTCTTATCGCATGCGGAACCGATAATGCGACATATTTAACTATGCCTATTAGCGACGGGATAAATTATTATGCGAAAATTATGAATGTTTTTTTGAAAAAACTATTCGGGGAATACAGCGCTTTCATTTTAATAGGGCACTCTATGGGCGCTCAAATCTGCATTAAATATGCCTCACTATTTCCGCATGCGGTAGAAAAAGTCATGCTCATAGCCGGATGCCATGAAACCCGTGTAAGAGACAGTTTTATAGAAAGCTTAGAGAAATCGTTTGATAAGACTATAAATATTTTTTTAAAAGATGCCCTCGCAACAAAGAGTAAAAAAGTTTTAAATAATGCCTTAACCGACATAAAAAGAACCGATCCGCGAATTACGGTAAACGATTTCAAATATATTCAATATTTTAGCGAACATTATGATATCGACATAAATCATATTAATGCCGGCAAGATTTTTTTCGACCTTATATGCTCAAAGGAAGATAAAATCGTAAAATATGACTGCGTCGTAAGATTGCACCGAAAGATAGTAAATTCGGAAATTCACGAAATTAACTCAGGAAATCACATAGATTTTTTATATCAGAATCCTTCAACCGAAAGAGAAATAGATAAATTCTTATTGACACGCGGTATGCTAAAATTATAGACTTAATAATTAAATTTTTATAGTTCATTTTAAAACTAATCGGAGAAGATTTGGAAACAGCCGCTTATAAATTAAAAAGCCCCTTGAGAACATTGTGCGAAAACGTTAAGGATTCCGATATAGGCAAAGAATTTACACTCAAGGGTTGGGTTATGCGCTATAGAGACCATGGTGGACTTATATTCATTGATTTGAGAGACTATTCCGGCATAATGCAGGTAGTATTTGATGAAAATTTGGATAAAGAATCATTTAAAACCGCAAAAAAAATAAAAAACGAATATGTGGTATCAATTACCGGGACGGTGGGAAAAAGACCGGAGGGAACGGAAAACACCGAATTAAAAACAGGAATGATAGAGATCTCGGCAATGAGAATTCAAATTATTAACGCAAGTAAGACCCTGCCCTTCCAGATAGACGAAGAAGCAGACGTTAACGAGTTTACAAGGCTTAAATATAGATATTTGGATTTGAGAAGCAAAAGATTAAAAGATAATTTGATATTCAGGTCAAAATTTAATCATATTATAAGGAGATTTTTAGACGACAAGGGATTTCTAGACATAGAAACTCCTTTTCTTACAAAAAGCACTCCGGAGGGTTCGAGAGATTTTTTAGTTCCGTCTAGACTGAACCGCGGACATTTTTTTGCTCTTCCGCAGTCTCCTCAATTGTTTAAACAAATCCTCATGGTCGGCGGATTCGAAAAATATTATCAAATAGTCAGGTGTTTCCGCGACGAAGACTTGAGAGCCGACAGGCAGCCCGAATTCACGCAATTAGATATGGAAATGTCCTTCGTGGAGATGGAAGATATTATGTCTCTTACCGAAGAACTTTTCAAAACCATCTTTGAATCTCTTCTTGGAATAAAATTGGATTTGCCTTTCAAGGTTATAGATTACGACGATGCCGTAAATATTTATGGAAGCGATAAACCCGATACGAGATTCGAACTTTTAATCACATCTCTATCGGACATCTTCAGCAATTCTTCTATGAATTTATTTAAAAATACCATTTCTAACGGAGGAACAATAAAGGCGATATGTTTTCAGGGCGGCTCTAATATTCTTTCAAGAAAAGATATAGACGAACTTTTAGCCGTAACTAAGGACTTCGGCGCAAAAGGACTTGCATGGACCAAAGTTGCCGATAATAGTGCTTTGGAAGGCGGAATTTCGAAATTCATAAGTGAGAATGAGAAAATATCCGTTATTGAAAAAATCGGAGCAAAAAGCGGCGATATAATATTTTATCAGGCAGACGAAAAAAAGACTGCCAATATGGTTCTTGGAAGATTGAGACTTTACCTGGCAAAAAAATACAAACTCATTCCTGAAAACAGATTTGAGCTTTTATGGGTTGTAGATTTTCCTTTATTCGAATATTCCGAGGAAGAAAAAAAGACCGTAGCCGTCCACCATCCCTTCACTGCACCGGCAGAAAAAGACTTGGAAATGCTTGAATCAAATCCGCTATCGGCAAAATCGGACAGTTACGATCTCGTGCTTAACGGAGAGGAAATAGGCGGAGGGAGTATAAGGATTCATAATCCAAAATTGCAAAGTAAAATTTTCGATATACTTGCAATTTCCCACGAAGAAGCAAGGCTTAAATTCGGTTTTTTATTAGACGCCTTAAGCTTTGGGGCACCGCCGCACGGAGGCATAGCATTCGGAATTGACAGGATATTAATGCTCCTAAGAAACGAAAATTCCATAAGGGACGTCATAGCTTTTCCAAAAACGCAAAAGGCATACTGTCCCCTTTCTGATGCACCTTCCGCCGTTAAGGATAAACAGATTAAAGAACTTGGGATAAGATTGTCCGATACAAGAATATAAGTATAATACCGGCGGTTTATCAAAAAACATATGCGATGCCTATAAAGAGCAGCAGTGCTATTACGGCATATCTTAACCAATCGTTAGGAACGTGCCTCGACAGCTTGGGTCCTATCGTGGAACCGGTTAAAATACCGACTAAACTTACCGCTAAAAGCGGCACAATCACATGAACACCCATCGAAAGATATACGGAAACGCTTACGGCAGCAATAATTAAAACCGACAATATGCTTATTGCCGCTGCAAAAAAGACCTGGAACCCTACTATGTCGGTTAAAAACGGAACAAACAAAAATCCCCCGCCTACTCCGAACATCGCTGCCAGAATCGCTATAAAAAACCCGGCGATAAAAATAAAAATCGGATGTATGGGGTAGACCTCACCGTCAATTTTGACATTAATTGTTTTAAAAGAGAATTTACTCATCTCTCCATCCTTCAGCGAGCTAAATTTATCGACGTCAATTTTTTTGCTTTTGCCGTTTTTATTATTATGTTTTTGTTTAATCATTTTATAAACCATTAATATGACCACCATAAAGGCTATATATCCGAAAAAATATTTGAAGGATTTAAGATCGGAAAGATATGACTTTGAAATCCATGAACCTAACGAAGCACCTAAAAGTCCGCCAAGCCCAAGCGTAGAGCCAACTAAAAACAGTATTTTTTTTAATTTTTTAAATCTTTTTTGCCTTAAATAAAAATGTAGGATAACAATCGGAGAAATCAACACAAGTATCTCGCTCATAACCTTAATGGAATTGGCATCTTGAACACCTAGGATAGTGATAAAACCAAAACTTGCAAGTATTCCTCCCGCCGCTCCCGTAGATGAAAACATAAAACCCGTAAATATTGCCCATAAAAATGCGATCAAGTAATAAATTATCAGATGCAAGATAGTACCCCCCTATTTTTTAAAATTAAGAAAATGAATAGCAAATGGATAGTATGGATAGTTTTGAACAACACAACTTTATATTATAACACGTTTCATCATTAAATACACTTAGATTATCAATCTTATCGTCATAGTTATTTTTGCATTTTTATGATACAATTAAGGCATTTTTCAAATACCAAAAATTTAGAACAAATTTAATCAATGGATTATTATGCAAATATTTAAAAAGAATATACACCTAAACATTAAAAAACGGAATTATAATATTATAAACGGAATCGAATTTTTATCTAAAACGGCTTTGAATAACGGAATAGACAATATCTTTTTTGACGGAGAGATTACATCTCTTTTACCGGAAATTCCAGAGACTAATCTTTTAAAGGTTTATTCAGATGCGAATTTTTTATGGACTTCTATATATTCCCTAAGTCTCGCCAATAAAAGGGCTATGGGATTTGCTTACGACCGGTCGTTTTTTAATTTTACTAATTTAGAAAAATATTTTACCGACGGTAAAAATATCAACGGCGGCATAGTTATATTTCTTTTCAAAAAGAAAGGGGCAAAAAGGGTTTCTTACGCGTTGGAAAGCATTTTCCCTATTTATAATTACTGCAAAATCTCAGATTTTTTACAATATATGCACCATTATTTTGAACTTTCAGAGAAATTGAAATTACCGGTTCTTATCTACCTAAACGACTCGGTTATGAATGAATATATCCACGATGAAAAAAAAGGATACTCCGAACGAACGGCTACAAAACCGCGCTTGTTTTGCAGCGATAGCAGGAATAGAAATGCCCCTACGGATGTTAAGCAAAATATCCAATTTTTTAAAAATACCGGCAACCATATTGAGTTATTCAAAAAAAAGACCAGCAATAATCTTGTGCTGACGGATGCAAAATATTTTCATCGTATTATCGAAAATGATGAACTTTCAAGGAATTCGGACATCATTCTATTCAATCTCTTAAATCCCTTTGATTCTGTAGGTTTCAAGAAATTGTTAAAAGACGACTGTAGGGATTTTTATAAAAATATTTATATGTTTGATGATTCCACCTTGTTGCGCCGTCAGTTGCCAGGCATGTTCTTGGAGAACGACAAACCGGTATTAAAATATAAAAGTTTAAAACTTATTAAAACGAAGAACAACGGTCAAATAATACCCGGCTTCTGCATAGACGATTTTAAAATGACAGAGGTTAAAACCCCGTCGTCTTTTTGTATAGGCTGTAATATGTTTGTTTTTTTGCAAAATTTAGAAAAGAAGATTGATTCTAACGAAAATTATATTTTAATAGGAGATAAAAACTGTTTTCCCCTTTTAAATTCAAGTGCGTTAAAATTTTCGTTTCAGAATATACTTATAATCGACAATCCCCTTTATTTCACGTTTAATTTAAGCCCAAAAGATTTGACCAAAACATTTTACGTCTTTATTTCCTCGCTAAAATTTTCCGAACAGATTGAAAAATTCAATAAAAAAGATGGGATGGTATTCGTCGTGTATGAATCTATTTACGACTTCGATTACGATATGGAAAGTTTAATGTCTCATCCTTTATTGAAAACCGTTAAGAAGACTATTATACGGAAGGGAATGAGCCTTAAGGACTCAAATGCCGGACATAATGCATCGGTTATATTTATAGACAACGATTGCAAAAATTTTGCAAAAAACGGGCGTAATTTAAACTATACTACATATCTCTACATAAACAGCCAGGTCTGCGATAAATTCGAATGCAAATTGTGTTATCAGAAGACCAAATGCCCTGCAATTAAAATAAACAATAATAAAAATATAGTTATTGATGCTGAAATATGTAATTTTTGCAGGTTATGTGTGGATATATGCCCTCATAATGCAATAAAATCAAAAAGAAGAAAAAGGGTTAGAGTGAAAAAATCGCTTGAAAACAAAATTAATCTTTAACAAAATATGGAAAATATAAATTACAGCCTCATACTAAACGGTGCGGATTTTAAGGAAATTAAATACCTGAGCAAGTTTATTTATTTCTCGTTAAAAAACGAAAACTTTGATACGTCGCTCACAATTAAGCCCACGTCAAATATATCCAATTACAGCCTCACATATGCTGTTATAAAAGTAGGCAAATTAGAATCTACGAGCTGTCTTCAGAATATAAATGCAATTATAAGTTTAGATTACCAATCCATATTGAACTATATCCCGTTTATAAATAAAGATACGTTAATTTTTACCGATTACTCTACTTTTAACGTCTGTGATTATTTTCTTACCGATAACGACATCGTTACGCAAAAAATAGGCGAGAAGACTAAAAATATTTATAAAATACCGTTAAGGGAGATAGTGGATTTAGAGGCTATGGGAAAAAACAGGGTAAGCTCTTACATAGCACTTATAGGGGCTTTTATAGCGAAAAGCGGGTTACTTGACGTAGATTCAGTATGCAAAGAAGCCGTTTTATTTTCAAAAAACGATGCAGAAAAGAAAAACATCATACAAGTTATTCTAAAGGGGTATGATTATGCCGCAGAAAACGGCTAACCGCCGGTCAGTCAGCCGTTAGCCGTTTTTTATAACAACCGCTGCATAAACCGTAAATCTCAATTCCATAATTCCTTATGTGATAGCTTTCTTTTAGGCTTTCATTTATTTTAGCTTCAAAAAAATCTTCAATATCTAATTTATTTACCTCTACATCGATTATTTTTCCGCAGTTTTCGCATATTGCATGCCCGTGAGCAGTGATGTCTCCATCGTAATGGGTTGAATTTTGCATAGTTTTAATCTCTTTTACTTCATGCAGAGAGGCAAGCATAGCAAGATTCTTATAAACCGTATTTAAAGAAATCATAGGATATAATTCTTTAAGTTTGATATGCACATCCATGGCAGTCGGGTGGTTTTTTGATTCCGAGATTATTCTTATAATGGCTAGTCTTTGAGGGGTCAAGCTGTAACCTGATTTCTTTATTTTAAATACAATCTCATTTAATCTATAATCTAAATCCATATAGACATACCATGTCCATCGTCAAACATTTTCCATTCCGAATTTGTATACGCTGTCGAAAAAGGCTTCAAGTCTCGTTACATATCCCGAATCGGCATTATGTTCGTCGATTTCCATCTCGAGATAAGGCTTATGCTTCATGTAGTCGGCAAAAAAAGTTTTAATAAACGAATCCGGACCGCAGGCGTAATTAGTAATATAAACGGCATTAAGCTTCGGATTATCCATTATTACTTTAGCCACGGAAAGAATCTTATGCCCCGAATGCCAGAACATATTGTCATGTTCTTTATAGATAGAAACATCGGAAATATCAATAAAATCCATAGGAACAACGGTTAAACCGAGCGATGCTATCTTATTGGGAATAGACAGATTAATCCCTTCATCTTGGGTATTATAAGGTCTGCCTACCAACACGATAATATTATTATATTTATCTAAAACTTCTCTTCCCTTATCTTTTAAGATTTCGAAAAACCTTTTTTGCTTTTGGACCGCGCGATTGAATGCATTTATTATTTTACCCTTCGAAATAGGCATATGCAGGTCTTTGAACTGTGACACGATGCTACTCACGGTCAAATCATAGTCATAATTGCTGCCGGATAACCTCAATTTAGGAGATATGACTTTTGTTTGACTAAAATCGATAAGCGATTTTATCATAAACGGAATACCCTGAATATATGGACATTGACAAGTATTCGCCTGAAAATTATGGTTTTTTTCTCTATTAACTAATGCCGGAAGAAAAATTGCATCTACTTTTTTATCCATCAGGTTTCTTACGTGACCAAGAATCACTTTTACCGGAAAACATGTATCGGCTACCGAAAGCATATTGGACAAATTAACGATAGACCTGTTAGTTTCGTTGGATAAAACGACATTAAAACCCAATCTTGTAAAAAATTCATTATAGAATGGAAACAGATCGTATGTCTCAAGGCATAACGGAATCCCGACGCGGGGTCTTGAAAAATCATTTTCGTTTTCGGCGGAATACCCCTCCAATAAAAGCTCTTTTCTGAATTTAAAAAAGTTTTCTCCTTTCTCTATTTTACTCTTATCTATCTCGAATATATCACACCTTGCGCCGTAATAATGAGACGGTTCCCGTCCTACCGTTACCTTATTGACATCGCAAAGGTTGGAGCATTTCGTGCATTCAAATGATTCCTGAGAATATTCCCTGTTTCTTAAATCAAAACCGACAAATTTTGACGGACCGTTGTTTTTAAAAGCGATAAGAGCACCACCGACGGCTCCGGTTACTTCGTTATTTTCCGGAATGACTATTTTTTTGTTTAAAATGCTTCCGAAAGCACTTGCAACGGCTTCATTAGAGGCTACTCCGCCCTGAAAAAGTATATGTTCCCCTATCGGTTTGCCCATAACTACTCTATTAAGATAGTTTTCTACGATGGAATATGCAAGTCCGGCAATAAGCTGGTCTTTATTTGCTCCTTTTTGCTGATGAGAAATAAGGTCAGACTCCATGAAAACGGTACATCTGTCGCCTAAATCGCAGGAATTACCGGCGCTAAAGGCTTTATCGGAAAATTCACTAATAATATCTATGTTGAGCTTTTGTGCCTGCTCTTCCAAGAAAGAACCCGTCCCCGCCGCGCATGCCTTATTCATTTCAAAATCTATCACGACTCTGTCTTTTATTCTTATATACTTAGAATCTTGCCCGCCTATTTCAAAAACGGTATCTACATCTTTATCAATAAAAATAGACGCTGTCGCCTGTGCGGTTATCTCGTTCTTTACTATATCAGCGCCGATATAATCGGCAATCAAATATCTTCCGGAACCGGTGGTACAAACCCCTTTAACCGAAACATTTACATTGAAATTTTTTAACAATAGATAAATTTCGTAAAGAGTATCCCTCACCATCTCTATCGGTTTTCCGTTGGTTTTTTTATATTTTTTGATTAAAAGTCTTTTATTTTCATCTAATAAAACAATATTAGTCGACACGGAACCGGTGTCTATACCTATAGATACCGGAACAGTAGTGCCTGAACACGATTTAAGGGTATTTAAACCGTCAACATCTGAAGTGTCACGGTGGTTAATGTTCTTCCTATCTAATTTATCGCGATATCTACCAGTAAGCTTATTTTTCTCAATGAAGTCTTTAAGGGGCTCCAGACCTTTGAATTTAAAATCTTTTTTACTCCGGGATATGATGGCAATTCCTATTGACGACATAATGGTGTGATGTTCCGGTATTATAAGTTCTCCGCTCTCAATACCTATAATATCCTCAAAGGCTTTAATCATCCCATGGTTAAACGCAACTCCCCCCTGAAAAATAATGGGTTTTTCGAATTTCCTTCCTTTTGCAATGGTCCCGATAAATGTTCTTGCAACCGCATAACACAAGCCCGCCACGATATCTTCGACCGGCGTGGAAATCTGTTGAAGATGCACCATATCAGACTTTGCGAACACGGTACATCTTCCCGCTATTTTTGAGGGATTTTTTGATTTTAAGGCAAGTTGCCCAAATTCGTTTTCTATATTTATATTAAGTCTCTCCGCCTGCTGGTCAAGAAAAGAACCCGTCCCCGCCGCGCATAAATCATTTAACCCGAAATCTTCAAGGAAAATCTGCCCCGTCTCTTCGCTTTTTTTTAAGATAAGAAACTTCGAATCTTGTCCACCCATCTCAATGACCGTTCTAACGTCCGGATAAAAATATTTTACGGATTCCGTTTGGGCTACTAATTCGTTTATATTAGGAATTTCCAGAATCTCTCCGATGGTTCGCGAACCGGAACCGGTAGCACCTATTCCCGCAAACCTATCCTCGTGAAATTCACTAAAAACATCCCTTAAAACATTATAGGCGGTCTTAACGGACTCCCCGTTCGACCTAACGTATTTCTTTTTTACAACATTCAGATTTTCGTCTAAAATGGCATATTTAACGGTTGTAGAACCAATATCTATACCTAAAAATAAATCTTTCATTATAAACAAACCTCGTTTGACGCTTCCGCTATGGCTTTCAGTTTCTTTTCATATCCGCTTCCATTTGCTCATATCGTCGAAAACCTCTTTTTTCCATATAGGAACGGTCTCTTTTATGTTATCTATCAAAAACCTGGATGCCAAATAAGAATCTACCCTGTGAGGGCTTGAAATTCCGATAGATATGGATATCCCTCCTATTTCTATTTTTCCCATCCTGTGTATAATGGCAACTTTTGTAATGTTAAAATCGGCGCGGGCAATATTGATCAGTTTACGAATTTCTTTAATGGCCATTTCTTCATAAGCCTCGTAAAATAGATATTTTACCGGCTTCCCTTCCTCGTTATCCCTTACCGTCCCATGAAACAAAAGAACGGAACCGGCTGAAGGATCGGAAACAAAATCGAAAACCCTATCCGTATCTATTTTTTCATAAGTTATCTCCACATATGAGTCATTCTCGGAAGCATCGGAAATACCGCCGCTAACCGGCATAATAATAGTTATCTCATCTCCGTCGGACAGCTTTACGCAAACATCTTGATATTCCATGTTGACTGCGAACTTAGAAATATTAAGAATGTCTCTTACTTCCGGATAAGTCTTCTCGACACTTGCCATAACGTCCTTTATGGAAGAGCCGTCCGAAACATTCATGTTTAATTCATTTTTTCCTATTAATTCTTTAAAGGCTGCAAAAAACCTGATATTTACATTTATCATATTATGTCAAACCCGCCTCATTATAAAAACAAAGTAGAATAATTAAGTAAGATGTTTCGATATCTCATAATAAATATGACCGATTTCGCCGAGTATTATATTTTCCATCGCTAATTTTACGGCATTTATGGAACCCGGCACGGAAAAAATTATCTTACCGTTGTATATGCCGGCAGAAGCCCGAGACATAATGGACGAAGACCCTATTTCGTTATAGCTCAAACTTCTAAATAATTCTCCGAAACCGTATAGCTCTTTATCATATATATCCCTAAGGGTTTCATATGTCATATCTTTGAGGGAAACACCGGTGCCGCCGTTTATTATTACGGCATCTATCGGTAATTTTGCATCCGGCAGACAAATTTTAACGACAAGACCCTCCAACAAATCCTTATCGTCTTTGATAATGCTATACCCGGAAACGTTATGCGAAAAAGAGACAAGCCGTTCTCTTATATATTTCCCGCTTTCATCGCTGTTTTCCCGTCTCGTGTCGCTTAGAGTAATAACGTACATGTTTAACGGCTTATTGGCTTTTGCGTCTTCTTTATGTTCTAAATGCCCCATAGTGATTGAATTTTAAACTATTACGTAAAAAAAGTCAAATAAACAAAAAAATGCCGAAAGGCACAAACTTACACGCACTTTCGGCATCATCTCTTAATATATTATAAGCGTTAAAAACTATACGCTACGAACATGTGGGTTTATTAGTACATTCCACCCATTCCGCCGGGCATTCCGCCACCGCCGGGCATTCCGCCTTTATCTTTTTCATCAGGTTTATCCACTATCATTGCCTCAGTCGTAAGCATAAGCGAGGCAACACTTGCAGCATTCTGAAGAGCTGTTCTCTCGACCTTTGTCGGGTCTATAATGCCGGCGCTAATCAAATCCTCATATTTGTTATCGGCAGCATTGTATCCAAAAGAGCTATCGGCAACATCGCTATTAAGAATTTTTTCTATAACAATAGAGCCTTCTACTCCTGCATTTTCAGCAATCATTCTCAACGGCTCTTGCATTGCCCTTTTAATTATCTTAATACCGGAATCTTCATCATCGCTTGCGCCCTTTAATTCATCTATTATCTTTGTCGCCCTCAACAGCGCAATGCCGCCTCCAGGTACGATGCCTTCTTCAACGGCAGCCCTCGTAGCATGAAGAGCATCTTCGACTCTGGCTTTTTTCTCTTTCATTTCGGTTTCCGTAGCTGCGCCGACGTTTATAACTGCCACGCCGCCTATTAATTTTGCAAGTCTTTCCTGCAATTTTTCCTTATCGTAATCTGAAGTGGATTCTTCTACCTGAGCTCTAATCTGCCTCACCCTCTTTTCGATATCGACTTTTGAACCGGCTCCGTCAATGATTATTGCATTATCTTTATTTACCGTAATCCTTTTTGCGCGACCAAGGTCGTTAAGCGTAATAGACTCCAACTTAACCCCTATATCTTCGGAAATTACCTGACCGCCGGTTAATATTGCTATATCTTCCAACATAGCTTTTCTTCTATCGCCGAATCCAGGTGCTTTCACTGCGCAGCAATTTAACGTACCCCTCAATTTATTCACTACGAGCGTAGCAAGCGCCTCACCCTCAATCTCTTCCGCAATTATAACAAACGGACGTCCGGATTTTGCAATTTGCTCAAGGATAGGCAATAAGTCCTTCATTGCCGAAATTTTCTTTTCATGAAGCAAGATATAAGGTTCATCCATAATACATTCCATTCTTTCGGAATCCGTTACGAAATACGGAGATAAATAACCCCTATCGAATTGCATTCCTTCGACTACCTCAAGCGTTGTTTCCATGCTCTTTGCCTCTTCAACCGTAATAACGCCTTCCTTGCCGACTTTATCCATTGCCTCGGCAATAATGGAGCCTATCGCTTCGTCATTATTAGCGGAAATCATTCCGACCTGTGCAATTTCTTTCTGGTCTTTTATGGGCTTAGATATTTTTTTAAGCTCCTTTACGATTTCGTTTACAGCCTTGTCTATTCCTCTTTTAACATAAATAGGACTTGCTCCGGCAGTAACATATCTTACCCCTTCCTTATATATTGCCTGAGCCAATACGGTAGCAGTCGTAGTTCCGTCTCCTGCCGTATCGGAAGTTTTAGATGCTACTTCTTTTACCATCTGAGCACCCATATTCTGAAATTTATCCGATAATTCTATTTCTTTAGCAACAGTAACACCGTCTTTTGTAATAGTAGGTGAACCGAATGATTTTTCTATAACAACATTTCTGCCCTTTGGTCCAAGCGTAACCTTAACGGCATCTGCAAGTATGTTAACGCCGTTGAGAATATCGGCCCTAGCTTCTGACGAGAATTTTAATTCCTTTGCCATAATTACTTTATTCCTCCGAATTTAAATTATTAATAAATAATAGTTAAGTTAAATTTCAATAGATATCTCCTCGTTATTCCACAATAGCTAAGATATCATCTTCCTTCATGATAAGGTATTCCTTATCTTCTATTTTAACATCGTTACCTGAATACTTAGCAAATAAGACAATATCATTGACTTTTACGTCCATCGGGACCTTCTTTCCATCTTCTAAAACCCTGCCACCACCAGCGGCAACTACCTTCCCCTGCATGGGCTTTTCTTTTGCGGAATCCGGAATAATAATCCCTCCTTTAGTCTTTTCTTCTTCTTGGAGCCTTTCCACTAAGACCCTGTCCTGCAACGGTTTAATCTTCATAAGTTACTTCTCCTTGTTAATTATTATTTTAATTTTATATATTTTTGCAATTAGCACTTACACCTATTGAGTGCTAACTTTATTTAATAATACGCTTATGTTTTTAAAAAAACAATACCGTAATATTTATATATTTACAGTCATATTAATGTATTCCAAAGAACAAATCAATATAATTGACATTTTCTTTAATTTAATCGATTTTCCTTTAATTTAATCGATTTATTAACATATTATCATTTTTAATTTTAATAATTTTGGCTTAAAGTTTTTTTATGATATGGCATTAAATGCAAAATACCATAATTTATCTAAACTTACGCGGGGATTGTCAATATTCTGAAATATCTATTAATTGCGGTATGTGTCGTTGGAACTTGCTTATTTAATAATTACGATAGAACTAATGCTTCTTCACATATCGTTTTTTTAAAAAAGAGAGATAATCTTGTTATGTTTATAAGCGGGGAAGGGTTATGCCGACCTGCGCTTGATATTTGCCCTTCTTGTCTTTATAGGATGTTTTGGGTTCTTCCCCTTCAAAAAAAAGAACCTGCGCAATCCCCTCATTGGCATAAATCTTTGCGGGAAGAGGCGTAGTATTTGAAATCTCTAAGGTTACGAATCCTTCCCATTCCGGCTCAAACGGCGTAACATTTACTACAATTCCACACCTCGCATAAGTCGATTTTCCCAGGCAAATAGTTATGACGTTCCTGGGAATCTTAAAATATTCTACGGACATCCCCAGAGCAAAAGAATTAGGAGGAATTATGCATACGTTTGATACCAAGTCGACGAATGATTTCGTATCAAACTCCTTTGGATCTACAACAGTATTGTTTATATTGGTAAATATTTTAAACTCGTTCGATATTCTCAAATCATAGCCGTAAGAAGAAACCCCGTAAGATATGACTCCGTCTCTAACCTGAGAACTTTCGAAAGGGCTTATCATTCCGCCCTTTGCCATTTTTTCTATCCAGTTATCGTTCTTAATCATTCCCTCTCAGCCTTTTGTAAATTAAAATTAATATATTAAAATATAACGGGAGGTAAAATGTCGAAACTACCTGCAAATTCTCCGGTAATCATAAAAAATACCATGGTTCCGACTTATTTTAGAGTATTAAGCTCAAACCTCCCGATATTTTCTTTTTATATAGACATATTTCGGAATATAAAATATCCATAAATATATAAAAAATTTAAACCTATGCAATTTATAAATAAAACCGGGTTAATTAAAACTTCCAGTCTTTTTTATCCGGATGCGCTTTTAACGCCTTTTCCTTAAGCTCATCCTTCGATTCCTTGTGGTTTTCATCCGGAATACAGCAATCGACGGGACAAACGGAAGCACACTGCTGAGTATCGAAATATCCGTAGCATTCCGTACAAACAGCGGGGTCTATAGTATATATGTCCCCTTCAGCGATTGCGCTGTTCGGACATTCCGGAACGCAAACACCGCAAGCAATACATTCATCGGTAATAGTAAAAGCCATAACAACCTCCTTAATATTAGTTTTTATTGTTATTTATTTGTATATTTTTAGAGTATTAGCTCAAATGACTTTAACACCCTTAAAGGCTTTAAGTCCCTTATATGAAGAATTAGAACCTAATTCTTCTTCTATCTGCAAGAGCCTATTATATTTTGCGACTCTTTCGGAGCGAGCCGGAGCACCCGTTTTGATTAATCCGGAATTCACAGCAACGGATAAATCTGCAATGAAGGTATCCTCGGTTTCTCCCGACCTGTGAGATATAACGGCACTCATATCATTTCTCTGCGTCAACTCAATCGCATCCAACGTTTGAGATAACGAACCTATTTGATTTAATTTTATCAAAACGGAATTTATTGAGCGGGAATCAACTGCTCTCATTATGCGACTCTGGTTCGTTACCGTAAGGTCGTCGCCTATAATTTGAATCTTGCCACCGAGCTCTTTAAGCAAAAGCGAAAATCCGGCGAAATCATCCTGTGCCATTCCGTCTTCTATGGATATGATTGGAAATTTATCCACATAGCCGGCATACATTTCAACCATCTCATCAATTCCTAATGCCGTTTCTTTACCCGCCTCTTTAAGAATGTATTTACCGTCGGAATAAAATTCACTTGCCGCAGGATCAAGGGCGATAAAAATATCTTTTCCCGGTTGATACCTTGCTCTTTCTATGGCCTCAACTATTAAGATTATTGCCTCCATATTGTTCTGAAGATGCGGAGCAAAGCCTCCTTCATCGCCTACTGCCGTCGGCATATTCTTTTCGTTAAGCAATTTTTTTAATTCCTGATATACCTCCGCTCCCATTCTAAGGGCTTCATAAAAAGATTTTGCCCCCGCGGGAACGATCATGAATTCTTGAAAATCAAGCATGTTGTTTGCATGTTGTCCGCCGTTCAATATATTCATCATCGGAACCGGCAAAACATGCGCGTTTGCACCACCTAAATAACGATAAAGCGGAATTTCCAGTTCATTTGCCGATGCAACCGCTACGGCTAACGATACGGCTAAAATTGCATTAGATCCAAGGTTG
Source organism: Candidatus Acidulodesulfobacterium sp. H_13 (assembly GCF_048541835.1). Lineage (NCBI taxonomy): Bacteria > Candidatus Acidulodesulfobacteriota > Candidatus Acidulidesulfobacterales > Candidatus Acidulidesulfobacteraceae > Candidatus Acidulidesulfobacterium > Candidatus Acidulodesulfobacterium sp. H_13. The sequence continues at coordinate 272,641 of NZ_JBLEOY010000002.1, read as the reverse complement.
GATTTATTTTGCGTACCGTCAAGATTCATCATTATATCGTCGATGAGCCTCTGCGAATAGCTGTCTATTCCGTTTAGAGATTTTGATATGATATCATTTATGCCTTCTATGGCGGAATGAACGGATTTACCGCCGTAAGCGGAACCGCCGTCTCTTTTTTCGTAAGCCTCATATTCTCCGGTAGACGCCCCCGAAGGTACGGCTGCTAATCCGTTAATGCCACTTTCTAAAGAAACTTTGACGCTAATGGTTGGATTTCCTCTTGAGTCTAAAATCTGTCTGCCTTTAATCTCTATAATCTCACTCATTGCAAATAGCCCTCCAAATTTTGCTTAACCTTAAAATAATGATCGTGGTATTATAACATTTTTTTTCGTATTTCGAAAATAAATTTTATTGATATTTGTTTTACAAATCATCTATTTCTTTCTTTACTGTATTTATTAACAATTCCGTTCTCTTTTGATTTCTGCTTTCGGCATAAATTCTTAAAACAGGCTCAGTTCCTGAAGGACGCACTAAAAGCCATGAGTCATCTCGATATTCGAACTTAAACCCGTCCATAAAATTAGTAGAAATTATGTCTTTTTCGAACGGTACCCTAAAAACTCCGCTGTTTAAATCGTTTATCAAGCGTTCCTTATCCTTTTTCGGCAAATGCAAGTCCTCTCTCTTGTATGAATATGGATAGGGTTCATCAAAAATATCGTTTAAAAGTTCGTTTATGTTTTTTCGACTGATAAGCATAATCTTGAGCAGCATTAACGCATTAAGTATGCCGTCCCTTTCCGGTAAATGGGATGTTATCCCTATCCCTCCCGATTCTTCTCCACCTATGAATACATCACTGCCGTCTTTTATCATGACGGCGGCAATATTTTTGAATCCTATGGGTACCTCAAACAGTTTCAAATCATGATTTTTGCAGATATTATCTATGGATTTAGATACGGAAACAGTCTTGACCACGCTTCCCGAATAGCCCTCTTTGATAAGATAATTTAAAATAATAGAAAAAATCTTGTGGGAATCGATAAAATGTCCGTTAAAATCAACGGCTCCTATCCTGTCGGCATCCCCATCGGTAGCTAAACCGAGGGCAAATTTGTTTCCGGCACCCTTTTTTTTAAGAAATGATTTTAACTTATACAGATTATTATCTATCGGTTCCGGATTCAATCCGGGAAAAGACGGGTTAACACCTTCGTTTATTAAATCGCATTTAACCGAAAATCTATTTAATATATCGGATAAATATCCTATGCCGGCACCAAACATGGGGTCTATCGTGACGTCCAATCGCCTTAAATCATTCCTATCCGCATTGTGTATCGCATCTCCGAAGCCGGTAAATTCTATAATATGTTTTATATAATCGCTTTTAAAATCGGCATATTCGAAACTATTGTTGTCAAAGCTTTTAAGGGTGTCTGAGGCGACATAATAATTTCTTTTTGCGGTTTCTTCATTAAAATCGGGGCCGTTAGCAATTCTCTCTATTTCCTTCACATCCCGCTCAAGCATGGAACCGCCGAAAGAACTTTTAAATTTTAATCCATTAAACATATACGGATTATGGCTTGCGGTAATCATTATACCGGCGCTACATGTCTTATTTTTAACGAAATAGGATAAAACAGGTGAAGGACAAAAATTATTGCTCAATATTGTTCGTACACCTGCAGAGGCAAGAGCTTCCGCAGCCGTAATCGCAAATTCTTTAGACAAAAACCTCGTGTCGTATCCTATTGCAACGGTACTCCGTGAGACACCGTTTAAATACCTGCCTAACGACAAGCTTATGCGATTAACAATTTTAAATGTAAAATTGTCCCCGATAATGCCTCTGAACCCGTCAGTGCCGAAGTTGATTGAAATTGGAACCGAAATCATTTAATTAATGGTGTACACAAATAATATATTTTCATAAAATTAAACTAAAGGAATGTGAAAATTTTATATAATATGCTATAAAAATGCAAGAAATTTTTACCATCCATATCCATATTTTTAAAAATAAATAGATTAAACTTTAGTATTTGTGAAAAGAAAAAGCCACAAATCTTTATTCTTCTCTATCGCCGATCTAAATTTACAATTCAGAGATTTAACAGTGCCATTGTCCTCATTCTTCAACAAATGAAACCGGTTACCGTAAATCTCTTCTTTTATGAGTTTTTCAATGTCTTTAGTAAACTACCCAACAGCTAAAAACTATTGGGATTCCTGTTAAGGGCTATTAAATATGCCTGCATATGTGTATTGATTTCTATTGACCGCGATAGAATACGCATCCTACTTTTTAATGGTGTGTCCGGCGGGATTCGAACCCGCTGCCTCAGGAGTCGGAGTCCTGCGCTCTATCCAAATGAGCTACGGACACATTAGAAATAAATCTAATACGTAAACTTTCACGTAATATTATACATAAAAATACTCAAAATTTCGACATATTTAAATACTCCGGAATCCCAATGTAGTCTCTATCCTGAATATGTTTTGAATCCTCAAAGAAATTAAAACGTGCCATTTTATCGATTTAAATTGGGCAATGCGTCAAAGTAGGGTACAATAAATACATACTAATTTTATATCGTATAATATAATATATGTATAACATATAAGTAATTTTTTATTTTTTGGTATATTTACAATGATAAACGACAATGACATGACGAAAATATTAGATGCAAAAGCAACGGAATTTGCGGATATCGTCGAGCAGGACCTTGAGGAGATATTAACCGAGCTTATATCTAATAATTACAAGCAGCATAATGTCGACTTCGAAACCATAATTAAAAATGATACGATGAGAATATGCAATGAAATCAACAAACTTGTGACGGCAGTTACTATCTCACCGAAAAATAAAAAAAAAATGGCTGACTACAAAAAATTTTTGCCCGAAATTGTACGATTGATAAAATTCACCGCTAATTTAAAAAGCATAAATAATGCCATAGTCTTAATAAAATTTAATATCGGCAAACTTTACGGGTATCCTACATTTAAAAAACAGGCATATATTCCAAATTTTACTCTTGCCGTAAGCTCTTTTTTTAAAGAAAATATTGATATATTTTTCTTGAACGGCGAAAAAAATATAGATACAAAAAATAGAACAAATATCAAATTAAAAAAAATAATGTACTTAGGTCATAAAATATTGAATGAATTTATGCAAAATACGGTTTACGAAAATAAAGATGATATTAATATTGCAAATCCCGAAAATCAAGTTATGTATTATTCCAACATAATATCCCTTTTAGAATTAATTTCCATAAACAGTCTCGAATTTACGACCATTTGAATTTTTAACGATCTTTTTTTACTTGAAGCCTAAATATTTTATTTTTCCCTTATATGAATAGCTTATGCCGGATAACCCGACCTTTATTATAAAAATATCTTTTATGTTTGTTCCGGCATGAACATAGTAGGGTTTTCCGTCGATTTTGATTAAAGCAACCTTGCCGCCCGTGAATATTAAAGACGGATGTAGCATCATATCATGGGAAAACTCTTTGATTTTTATATTATTAAAAAAATATGGCAATACGTTGCCCGAATGACGTGAAGAATCTCTTCCGTTATTTTTTGCAGAAAGAACAAAACGAGAATTAAACTTCACATCTCTTCTGTCCGGAAGATTGAATATATCCCTCAACTTGGCAATATTGCCGACACTGCCCGTCAACCTTTTCGCCATGACTTTTCTTTTCATTTTTGTTACGACCCTGTCCCTTTCTTTACTACCGAGATGACGACGGGATTTTACCATATGACCTTTTAATCCCCCGGATTCGCCTTTCATTGACCCTATAATTAAAACTATGATGAGAATTCCGACAACTACGAGTATAATCCACTTAATTATGCCTTTAAAAAGGCTTAAAATACCGGTGACAGTCACTTTGCAGCCCCTCTCTCTTTAACTAATCCGATTAGCCTAACGTACATAACGGCATTCATGCTTTTAATAGATACTAAAGATATTCTTTTAATCTCTATCGGAAACGCGTTAAATGTTTTTAAAAATGAAAATACGATTCCGATATTGTAAATTTTTTTCAACGATATTATTATGTCCTTAGAATTCAAGGATGAATTATTTTTATGGACCCTTGCATTTGTTCTAACTTCAATATCAAGACCGCTTTTTTTCAGATAATTTATATACGATAATATCGTTAAAATATCGGTAGACAACCTGTGGTATCCTGCCTTGAATCTTACGAGCTTTACTCTTTTCAAATTGCTCAGCCTGACTTCTAATGATCTTTCTCTATGCGCTTTATTCATATAGACGATATTTAACCTGTAATAATCATGAATTAGCGGAAATAAATTGAAACAAAATAAATAAATAACCGATAGAGACAATAATGCTATTGCAATAGGTTTGCCATTCTCAAATTTTTTCATTTTATGTTTCCGTAAAATTTAATATAGGGTCTTTCAAATTTGTCTAAATCATATGAAAAATGCATATTTTTCAAGGATGACGCGTTTTCTAAAAGCATATCGTAACTCTTGGCAAACTTTCTATATCCGCCAAAAACAAGAGCTGTTCCCTTCACCGCATATAAATTTTTTACTTTTGTTATGACGAGACTTTTTATTTTAATCCCCTTTGGAAAAATAGATATAAGCCTTTTTAAATAAGGAAGAATATAGGGGGACTCAAATTGTTCATTAAAAGAAGCTTTCTGTCTTTCGTATTTTATCTGTCTTGATAAATGACCGATATTACTGTTTAAAACATTGATTCCCCGACTTTCCGTATATATTTTTTTGTTTACGGATAGGATGATAAATTGCATTATAATGATAAAAACGATTAATACCCCCATATAAATATTATTCAGTCTATTTTTTTTAATACGGAGCTCTTTTAATTTAACATTAGGATTTTCGAAATGCGGCGTCTGTCTCTCCATATTATCAAAGAATTCAAAAAAATCTCCCGTATTAAAATTAATTATTCCGGCTTCGGGGAATAATGCGTTAATATTATGATTAAAATCCCCATCGTTGCCGTTTATAAATATTTTTTCTATTTTGACTCCTTTATAATTCAGTTTGGCTATCAGGAGTGTCAAATTTTCATTCAGCATGTCCCCTTTAAAACTAATCACTGGAAATATGCTAAATCCATTTGTAATTACCGTAATTTTATAAATATTTTCCGTTTCTTCAATAAACATGAATGTGCCATACTTATCTGCATTCAGTTTTTCATTTAAAAAATTTAAAAATAATATTGCCAAATAATCGTAAGGTATAACGAAATCAATACCTTTTAACAAATAATATTTCTTGATATTAGAGGGTAGACTATGATATATTCCGTATTCTTTACTACCGTTGAAAGCGACAAAATAAGATTTACTCCCGTAATACTTACCGAGATATTTATTGGAACCGGGTTTCGTTGCCCGCCCGATATCTTTTTTATAAATCACCGAAAAATTTATATTTTTAGATATCACGGCAACCGCGGCAACTCCTCCGCCGTATTCGGTCTCATTTGGATTATCGTGCGAAAAAACAGATTTGTCGCCGTCAAAGTATTGGTATATCCCGTACTCTTCTATATAAATTATATTTTTAGGCATTTAAAATCATGTTTTAATTAATAATTATTTTTATTTACGTTTATAAGCTCAAACCCTTGCGATCCAAATTTAACGCATTTTAATTCTCCGTATTGGTTTGATTCAAATTTATCAGTTTCGGTAAGTGATCTGCCGGTATTTCTATTTCATAGCCGGACGGTCTTATTGGAACATAGTCGGTTACTATATCACTAATTCTGTTCCAACTTTCATATTCGACCATTCCCCTGACTTCGGGAAGATAAGAATTTTGGAATGCCCCGTTTATCCTTGTAACAGAGGTATAAGAGTCCCCCTCGCCATATTTGTAAATCGGAATGTTTTTATCAATGCAATGAAAGACCGAATCATCGGCATAACTTAATATTGCCTCGTTACCCTTTACCGCCTCCACTATAAAATAAAGTTTAAGGGGCCCGTCACTCACTACTCTCTCGTATTTATGATAACCGAACTTCTCCTTTATGCGGTAATATCTCGTGATATAGCAAGTTGCTCCCGTTATATAAAAATTTTTTCCTATATATGAATCGTAAGCGCCACCATAATTGCTTATGGCTATGGGATCTATATAAATTATTTCCTTGCCGTTGATTATGGAACTTCCAGGTATATTATCGCTTACCTCTCTGTAATAGTTGTAATAGTTACCCGATACGTGATTTTCGGCAACCGATATGGTGAGCGCATAGCTTATTTCTCTGAGGGTACCGCTCACGATGCCGTTATTGACACTGAGGCATATTTTAGTATCGTTTTTAGACTCTATGGTACCGTATATACAATTTGGATAAGACTTACCTTTAATAAGGTTTATTCCAAGTCCTTGAGGTAAATAATCTGCTTCTTGAAGGGGCAATATGTCGCCGAACTTTCTGTTATTATTTACGTAAGTGCTTTCGGCGTTTATCAGCGTATTTGCAAGTATGGAGACGTTATTGGCCCTGTCCTCGAATAACGCCCCTTTAAGCGCCGGCATCGACATAACCGCCATTATAGAAATGACGATTATGGAAACGACGACCCCCATTAGTGAAAATCCTTTATTGTTGCCCTTGCCCGCTATAATACCTGTAATGATAAATCGCATAAACATCTTCTATCACCTCCTTCTCTTATATTTTTTTTAAAAAAGGGTTAAGATTGAGGTTAAAAATCCAACCGTCGTCTTTACGATTTTGCTCAAAAGAGAGCTTTTTACGTCAATATCGGCATCGGCATAACTTATGCCGCCATTCACATTCGGACTCATCAAAGTTGAACTGACGGTAACAGCGGAATCGGCATGAGACATGCCGTATTTATTCAATGCAAATGAGACTCTCGCCGCGTCGGAGCTGTAAACAATTTGTCCCACCGCGCCCGTAATGCCTTTGCTAATTTCCCGCGATACGATATCGGAAGAAGCGGAATATTTCGGTATAAAAATATTTAATTCATTTTTTTTATTTCTAAGCTCTATGCAAATATAAACGCTATTTTTAAATAATTTCTTTTTAATACATCCTTCACCGTTACGATCGTAAATAGCCATCGGACTCAAATAGGGAGGTCTTTCCCTTTCAAGATCGTCTAAATCGGCGAAACTCCCCTTGTCAAACAGGCGGGCATGCTCTGCCTTTATGATCAAGTCTGCCGTGTTCACGATATTTTGGGCCTGCCTGTTATAGATCTTGCCCTCGTTAAGTCCATAACATGATTTTAAAAAAACGCTTAGATTAAAAACGACAGACCATGACGACGATAATAGCAGTAGCAGTATAAAATATCTCATAATAATCAAAGGGTTAAGGTTTAATAAATGCGGATTTTATATTTTTTAATTAAAGGTGAATGTTAAATTTCCATGAAAAATAGAATTGTTGGCATTAGCGGCATTACCCCCGAATAAATTGCTTAAACATGTCCCCCCGTTACCTATATTAAAACCGGTACTCTCGTTTGCGTTAACGCCCGAGATAGAATTCTCTAAGGAATCACATATATTTAGCGCCTGTGCATTAGTCATCTGCGGAGCGACTATGCCTATGACGTAATCATACCGTCCTGGACTTGCATTCGTGGCAATGTAATAACTTTGCACGAAACCCTGATTGGGAGGAGTTACGTCACTTGCATTCACTGTCCACGACGCAGGAATCAAATTATTCTCCTGCATTGCATGCGGTAACGTAATGCCGGCAGGGGGAATAATACTTCCTCCATTTACCTGCACATATGAATTGACTGCCGATTCGAGCTTGGAAATTGATTGGACCGCCGCCGTAACGTTAGAAGATCCGATAAGTCCGTTGTAAACCATTAATCCGCCGGCAGACAATATGCCGACGATAATCATTGCTACTATTATTTCCATTAAAGTGAATCCTGATGCATTTTCTCTCCTTATCATATTTTTGTTCCTCCCCATGCATGCTTTTTATAGATGAAATTTAATAAATTTATTCATTATTCTTATTAATAATTCCCCGGCAGACTGACCATCCCCTGTATAAGCGGCAAAAATAACGAAAAGAACATTAAAAGTAAAAAAAATACCACGGAAGCCATGACTAAAAAGAACAGCGTCTTAGTAAATAAGTGCATGGTATAACTCGATTTTTCTTTAAAATCCTTAGACAACCTCAGAATCGTATCCGGCAAAAATCCCCCTATCTCCCCGTAGTCTATGGATTCTATGACGTCTTCACTTAAAAAATCTGCATTGTCTAAGGAATCCCGTAAGGTAAAACCGCTCATCAAGGAGTTGTATGCCAAATCAAATTTATATTTAAAATACCTCTTTTCTGTATTGTTTCTAAAATAATCGAACATGACAGTAATCGTAAGTCCCGATGAAATCATGAGGGAAAACCTGTAAAAAAACCAGCTAAGATAATTATAATTAAAAATATTTCTGATGGTCGGAATATCTAAAAATAGCGTCAGTAACCTTGATTTTATTTCAAATAGATCAAGAATTATTATTGTAAAAATAGAAACGGCTAAAACTATAATGTATATAAATATGCTTTTTATATAAGTAAATAGCCAGATTACATATTCGGTCGAAGAGGGTATTCGGGAAAACTGGCTAAAAAACGAAGCAAATGTCGGAATTATATAGTATAAAAATACCGTAAATGCCGTAAAAAGTAGAAAAAACAGAAATGCAGGATAGGCCATCGTCCCTACGACATTTTTTCTATATAAATCTTTGGCATCGAAGAATTCAGAAATTTTTAAAAAGACCTCGGGATAATTACCGGTTGAAGCCGCCAAGTCGACTAAAGACAGGACTAATTCTTCAAAATAATGAACCTTAAAAATTTCCCCCAAGGTATATCCTCTCTCTAACATAACCGTACAATCTTCGACAAACTTTCTACGGTTTTTTATTTTTGCCCGCTTGTGATCGTTATAAAGCCACTTTACGAGGTATATAAATTTTTCTTTCAATTTTTTATTTGTTTTTGATTCCTTACCCTCCTTTTTATTCTTATTTATATAATAAAAAGCCTTGCCGATAGAACCGACCGATTGCGCAAGTTGATAAAGCTCGATAAAAAATGCGGCAAGTTCTTTATCCTTCATTCCCGCATTTTTTATCGGATGAAATATATTCAAAAATATATTGGGCACCACAAATGATGGCAGATAACCTTCCGAGGTCAACCTGATTCTGACATCGGACGATCTTTCCGCTTGAATATTTTTTATTAGAGCACATCCTTCCGGACCGTAGTATCTTACTAAAAAATTTTTCATAATGACATCACACCCTGAATTAAGAGCAGTATAGAATTAATTTGAAAGATTAAAATAAGTCTCCGGATCTATCTCGCCGTTTATTAATTTTTGAAACGCTTGAATTTTTAACGATTCAAAGCCAGATAGGTTTAGTAATATTTCTTCCAATTTGGAATGATTAAATAAGACGGATAGATCTTTGTATATTTCCTCCTTCACGGCATCGTTAAACTCCGCAATTTCAATAATGGGCTTCCTTTTAACGTACCCTGTCCCCCCGCAATCTACACAATGACTTTTGCCCCCGACATATACCGAATCTAACCCCATGACTTTGTCGGATTTTATAAAGTCATAGCTCGCTGAAGACAGCATATCGATACTGGATTCAAGTCTTTCCTTCATGGCATTTCTATATAAAGACGGTAATTTTTCAAAGGAAATCTCTTTTTTACAGGAGGAACACAGTGGCGTATAAAGTCTTTGCGCCGTTACGAACCTTAAAAGCGAGAAAAGCTGCAATAAGTCAACATTCAAAGACTTAAACCTATTAAATATGGCAAGAGAGCAATTGGCATGCATCGTAGTAAGAAGAAGATGTCCGGTTTCCGCCGCAATTAAAGCATATTTTGCCGTTGTCTCGTCCCTAATCTCACCGACCATCATTATACCCGGCTCGCTTCTCAACATGACTCTGATAGCTTCCTCGTATCCAAAATCATCCGATATATTCATCTGGGTTATATTTGACTCCCTAAGTTCAATTTCAACCGGATCTTCTATTGTAATAATAGATTTTTTCTTTTGCGACAAAAGTTTCAACATCGCATAAAATGTGGTAGTTTTCCCGGAACCTGTCGGTCCGGTAGAAATAATCAACCCATCCGGATATATATATGCCTTTTTCAATAATTCCGCTTTACGGTCCGAAAATCCGATATATTTAAAATCTATAACTTTATTAAGACCATGAATTCTCAAAACGGCTTCAAACAACGCCAACTCTTTATCTAACTTGGAAGAAATAGGCAAGAACGCAACCCTTATATCAACCTTAACACCCTTGTAAAAATTGGAAACGAATATAAACTTAGCGTCTAATCCCTCGCCTTTCTTTAATGTTGTCTGACAGTGCGCAGCTATGATATTAATTATTCTTTGACCAGACTCCATACTTAAAACCCTTATAGTTTCCTGTCTTGCATCTGTATCCATTATTACCGCGTAAAAACTTTCCGAACGCTTAATCCTTAAATTTGGCGAACCCTTTAATAAGGCGCTATCTATGGCCTCATCTAATATATCTTTTTCCGAAGAACCGGATTTACTGATAAAAGTACTGTTAAGGGCTCCGTAAATCTTTCTTTTTGTCGATAATCCTATTTTGAATCCGGCCAAATTTTCATCAAAAGCCATTTTCTCCGAGAGGTCTTCCGTAATCTCGCTGCAAACTATATAGTTATCGTCGCCCCTTGTTAGGATTATTGCTGGAATACTATAAAGAAAACTAAATCCGAGCCTTTCATTTTCGTTTTTATTTATACAAAGGCTATATAATTCTTGAAAAAATTCCTTACCCGAATCATTAACCAAATAATCTATTATATCCATATCGTTTACATAACCGTTTCCAACAAGTATGTCGCCCAACTTCTCGCCACTTATAGACTGCACAAGAAGCGCATCCTTTAATTGTGAATCCGTCAATTTCCCTTTTGATATTAAATAATCTCCGATTCTCATGAGTATATTATGAAATAATTTTAGGTGTTAACATAATAAGCAGATCTTCTTTACGGCTTCTGTTGTTTATCGATTTAAATAAATTACCGATTAGCGGAATTTTGGATAACAGAGGTATCCCGTAGCTATTTTCGGTTTTATCCGTAGTTAATATCCCGCCAACGAGTATAGTGGAACCGGATTTTACGTTTACCGTATCGGCAAAACTTTTAGACTCTATTATGGGGTTGCTAAAACTTGACCCGTTAATAGAGAAAGACCGATATCCAGTGATGGAATTATCTATCAAACTTAACGTAACCGAAACCGAATCGTCTTTAAAATTAATATGTGGGGTAAATGATATGGAAAGTCCTGTCTGCACCTGAGATATAACCGGATAAGTCTCCGTCTGAGATAAACTTAATGCCATCGTCTGAACACTTGAGACGTAAGGTGTAATAGTTCCGGAAGATATCAGCCTCGTCTGACCATCCATCAGCACCAATCTCGGTTGGGATATAACGTTGACCGAACCCTGCATTTTAAGCGCACTCAGAATGGCAGCACTATTGCCGGAACCGGTGAATCCTATATAGGGGGCGTTATCGTTGATGCCGTTTCCGGAAGCAAGCCGAGCGGATATAAAAACCGCACTCATCCCTAATGTATTTGCTTTAAACACCTTATTGAATAACAAATTCCAGTTTACGCCGGTCTGAAATCCCCTATTCAAATTTACATCTATTACTTCCACTTTTAAAAAAACCTGTTTGGAGAAAAATTTATCGATATTTTTTATATAACGAGATACCTCTTCTACATTCGATACTCTACCCTTAACCCATATGACCCCGTCTTTTCGATTAATAAAATATCTCCCTTCTTTTGCGAGCATTACTTTTATGTTATTTGAAATAATATTGTAAAGACTGTCGGATTCCGATAAACTCAAAGAAAGAGAGCCGGAGGGGTTAGACGGAGTCTTGACGCTTCCGGCAGTGCTATCGCCTCCTTTTATATTGCTGTCGTCTCCAGAACCTGTTGCCGCCATGCTGTTTGGGTTATTATTTTGAATATTCATTCCCATCATTCCAACCGTAGAGGAAAAAGAGGATAATAGATCGGAAACGGGTATATGAAAGGTTTTTTCTTCTACCACATAAACAATTATTTCTCCGTTTTTATAAACATATTTAAAACCGCTATCGGTTATAAGTCCGTTCAAAACCTTATATAATCGGATATTTTTATAATAAACCTCATTTTTTAATTTATTCGGAAAACCGCGATAAAATATTATGGGGATCCCTATTTCACGAGACAAAAGCATTAATGCGGATTTTACATTTCCGTCACCCGATAGTGAAACCCTCTGCTTAAGAAAAACTGGCATAACAGTCCGTTTAATGTTGGCTTTATGTAAACGATTACCGCTACGGTTTTGATAATTATATCCGCTGCTTATCTTGTTCATTGGAATGACTTGTGGCTTTTTAAGATTTATACCGTATTTTTTAAGCAACATATTAAAATTTCTGTTTTTATTCCCCTGCATTGTTTTACCGTAAACAAAATTTGAATTTATATTGAAAAATAAAAGCTGAATAATACACGACAAAATAATAATCGTAAAAATCTTAATACCGAAGGCATATTTAATATTCATAAAATTTTAATCTTAAATAATCAAATATTTATTATTTTTGCTTTTCAATCTTTATGGCTGCCCTATAGCTAAAATTATACGATTTAAATATTTCTGTATTGTGAAAATTATATTTCTTTTAGATTAAATTTTTATTAAGATAATATTACGAAACGTCTCCGGAGGTATATTTAGAAGGTTTTTACAGCGATTTATAAGGACGGTAATAGGGCAATATAAAAATTTAACGGGTTTAAAAGATAGCCGTAACGACACATTTATTGCTATCTTGTCGTGAAAATGGAACAAGGGAGGCAAAATATTTGCATATTTCTTACGCTTTTTAACTCAAATCCAGGAAAACCAACCCTGGGGTAATACGGTGATAATACCAAGTACAACCATTATTACACCCAAAATTCCTACGCTGAAAAGCGCCGGTTTAGAATAAACATAATTTCCGAGAATCTTTTTGCTTCCCGCAAGCATTATTAAAAAACCGAGAATCACGGGAAGCACAAATCCGTTAAACGCCTCAACATCCACCATTATAGTCACCAAGGGAAGCCCGGGTATCAAAACGAGCATAGCAGAAATAAAAATTAAAATGACATATACGAAGTAAAATGTTTTAGCTTCGCCGAATTTATGGCTCAGACTGTGTTTGTACCCCCATGTCTCACCGGCTGCCCATGTAAAAGACATAGAAACAACAAACGCGGCCAACAGGCTTGAAGTGAAAAGCCCTATTGAAAAAAGAAGACCGGCATATTTTCCGGCAAGAGGTATTAGCGACATGCCGATTGCTTTAGCGGTAGAAGGCACGATATTGGCTTTAAAAAGCGTTGCCGCCGTCATAACTATTACCGCTATCATGAGAAGTTGAGTCAGTACGCTGCCTATCAGGGTATCTACCTCTGCGAGCTTGAGGTCTTTTCTGCATAAATTTTTCTCCACGGTTGCGCTTTGCTGATAATATATCATCCACGGCATTATGACCGCGCCGGCATTGGCCGCTATAAGCCATATGTATCTTTTATCGTTCAACGGCTGCTTACCGAGCAATCCGTTAAAAACTATTTCATGAATATTTGGATGGACAAAAAATGCGGCAGGAATGAAAATAAGCGTGGATAGAGAAAAAATAAGAGCAATACTTTCAGCCTTTTTATAGCTCCCTGTAAATATAACTAAAAGCAACACTAAAAAACTTACTCCAACCGTAAGTATTTTCGGTATTCCAAATATTTCTCCACTTGCCGCGATGCCTGAAAACTCTGTTATTAATGCCGAAAAAACAACAAGAAAAAGGGTAACCGTTGCAAACATCGCCCACTTTTCTCCATAATATTCGCGTATAAGCTCTCCGTGTCCCTTTCCCGTAACGCATCCTAATCGCGACGTCATTGATTGTATAAGATACAATATCGGAATTAAAAGAATTTGAAGCGGTATCAGCTTATAGCCCCATTGCGCCCCGGAAACACCTGCCGTCGTTACCGACCCTGCATCCATATCCGCAATCATGACGATAAAGCCGGGACCCAAAACCTTAAAAAAATGAAAAAACCTATCTAATATTGGAAATCTATATCTTGTTTTTTTTTCTTTTTTGTGTCTGTGTCCTCCGTCTCCTTTCTCGACATCTTCACTGATCTCAGCTGTTTGTGAATTTTTCATCAAAGGTTGAATGCCCTTTATGTATTTATTTTAATTTTATCTATGATTTATTATTTATATCGTAATTTAATCGTCTTTGAAAAATACATTATTGATTTAGTAATGTATTTTTACTTAATTATTATTTATTTTGACAAGTTTGTCAAGGTAAAATTTAACGGGATTTGTTCAAATATTGAAAAATAAACTTTTTATGATATACTCAAAATATATATATGGTAATTTTACTTTTGTATTTTTATAACGTAACCATTTAAATTAAAATATAAGAGGAGGTTGAATCATGAAAAAGATTGTTAAATTTGATCCTTTTTATCCTATAAGAAATGAGTTCGAAAAAAGTTTTTTTGATTTTTTTAATCCGGTTATAAGAACTAAAGTCGGCTATATCGAACCCGAGGTGGATGTCTTGGAAAAAGATGAAAACATAGTCGTTAAGGCTCAGGTACCGGGTATCCCTAAGGAAAACATTAATATCGAAGTCAATGGAAGTCAGCTTATCATAAAAGGAGAGCATAAACAGGAAAAAGAAGAGAAGAAGGAAAATTTTTACCGCCAGGAGATTCAGTACGGTTCTTTCTATCGAATTATAGACTTGCCTGCCGAAGCGGAAAAACAGAGCGCCACCGCTTCTCTCAAAAATGGTGAACTTGAAATAGTACTCAAAAAGAGTATAGCATCCTCGCCGAAAAAAATAGAGATAAAGTAGAAATAAATATTTAAAATAAATTGTTTACGAATACTTCGGGGGAAAATTCAGATATTTCATCTGGAGATTCTCCCGTTCCGACAAATCTCACCGGCAAATCTAACTTGTGTATAATGTCTATAATCATCCCCCCCTTGGCCGAACCGTCCAATTTCGTCACTATAACGCCGCTAACGTCAATAACAGCCTTAAACTGCTCAGTTTGAACTACTGAATTTTGCCCTAAACTGCTATCTATAATCAAAAGGACCTCATCCAGCTCACTGCCGAACGATTTTGACGCAACTCTTTTTATTTTAGACAGTTCTTCCATGAGATGTTTCTTGTTATGGAGTCTCCCCGCTGTATCTATTAATAAAAGATCAAAATCTCTATCCTTTAATCTTTGAATAGCATCATGGGCGACCGATGCCGGGTCCTGGTTTTCTTTTCCCGATATTACCTCAACACCAGTTCTGCGTCCCCAAATTTCCAATTGTTCCTTTCCCGCCGCCCTAAACGTATCACATGCGGCAATAATAACTTTCTTGCCCCTTTCGGTATAGTACTTGCCTAATTTTCCTACGGTAGTAGTTTTACCGACCCCGTTGACTCCGACAATCATAAAGATATTTTTTCCGCTTTTCACATTAATTTCCGGAAAATTTTTAGAAATTTTACATTTTATTTCATCTCTCAATACTTCCTTAATAATAGCCGGAGTTGATTCTTTAAATCCCAACATTCTTTTTTTAGCTCCATCGGCTATCTCCGATGCCGTTCGATATGATATATCGGATAAAATTAACGCCTCTTCTATTTTGTCTAGGTCTTCACTATCGAGTTTACCGGAACTAAAAATAGCATTCATCTTGCCGGATAATCCTTCTTTTGTTTTTTTAAGGCTTCCGGCTAAATTTTTAAACTTTTCGAATATTTTCATCTTTAAACTTTCCTTTAAATTTTAAATTTTAGGATATCAATTTTACTTATGTCTATAATCGTTTGTTTAATTCATGGAAACGGACACTATACCTGAAATATCCGGATGTTTCAATGTAACCCCGAAAATATTTTTTCCTATTTCCATAGTCTTTTTATTATGTGTTATTAAAACTACCTGCGAATAATTAGACACCTCCATTATCAATCTGTTATATCTGGCGTTATTTGCATAATCTAACGGTGCATCGACTTCGTCTATTACGCAAAACGGGGTTTTCTTCACGAAGAATACGGCAAAAAGAAGGCCTACCGCCACCAATACCCTTTCACCCTGCGATAAAATATTTATACCGGAAAACTTTTTTCCCGGTATCTGCACATTGATCTCCATGCCCGGCAGATTATTCTCCCCCTGTCCGTCTTCTTCATCCGCCGCTTCCACTTTACCTTCGACATTTAATATATCGGCGTGACCTCCGCCAAATAAAAATACGAAAAGTTCATTGAACTTTTGCCTTATCCGCGCGAGGGCGGAATTAAATTTTTCCTTAGACGCCGCATCAAGTTTCTTGATTATTCCCTGCAATATTTCAATGGAACTTTCGAGATCTTTTTTTTGCTTGTGTAAAAAGTCTAATCTCTCCAATGCTCCATTATATTCCTTAGTCGCATTCATATTTATATCGCCTAAATCAATTATTTTTTTGTTAAGTCCTTCTATGTTTAGCTTAATATCCTCATCACTTATTTCTTCTGCAACGGGAATAAAATTTTCATCTTCTACCGAAAAATCAATGGAAAGACCGCTTAAATTCCTATCAGAATCTAATTCCGAGAGTTTTTCTCCATTAACTTTTATGCGCATCGACACTGCATCTCTCTTTCTCTCTATATTTAATTTTTGCCTGTTCGTATTCTCCATATCATTTTCCATATCATTTATATTGTTTTTTAAATTTTCCAAATTAATCTCCATCTCATGAATATTACCGTCTATAGCCTTGATAGATTTATCCAGAATTAGAATATCATCTTGCTTGACAGACAGACTACGGGTCATACGCTCAAGTTCCTTCTTCAATCCTTCTTTCTGTGCTATTAAGGATTTAATTCTTTTATCATAATTAAGCATGCCGGAATCTAAATCATTAATCTGCTTTTTTAAAAAATTGATACTTTGTTCCGCCGAATTAATCTCTATTCTCAATTTTACTTCGTCTTCCCTTGCTCCCTCAAATTCTGTTTCGAAGTTCCGTAAATTCTTTTCTATAATAACCTTTTCGTCCGATTTCGACTTCAGTTTGTCTTCAAGAATTGCAATTTCTTCATTTAATCGCTCTTCTTCGCCGTATGCCGTTACTTTTTCCGTTTCTAGATTATTTAATTCTTTTTTTAATACGTTAAGCCTGTCCTTGGACTTAATTATCTGATCCTTTAAATATCTGATATCGTTTTTTATCGTTAGCTCTTCCCTTTCTTTTGCCTTAATATCTTTATCTATTCGAACCATTTCAAGGTTAAGTTTGCTTATCGCCGACTGTTTTTTGTTAAATAACAAATCTTCCCTATTAAATTCTTCTTGTTTTAGTGCCATCAGTTTTTTGTATTCCGATAGTTTCTTTTTGTTAAGAAGTAAATTTTGGCTTTCTATATTTTTATCCCTGCCGCTTATGATAAGTCCGTTAGAAAAAAAGATCGTGCCGTTATCAGTTATAATATTAACCTCGGGAAAAAAATCCTTTTCCCTTATATATTTTAAGACGGTTTCAATATCTTTAGAATAATAAAAATCCATCCCTATATCTTCTAAATCTATTTTTCGTGAACTAAACGATATTTTATCCGCCAACGGAACAACGTCTAACTTTTCGTCGATTCTGCCAACCTCATTTTTACCATTAGAGGGTTTGCTGCGCCTCTTGTCCGGAATAAAAATTTTTATTTCTCCAATTCCGCTATCACCTATATAGCGCAATGCTTTTTCGGCATCCGCAATATTATTCACAAAAAATGACTCAAGTATTCCGCTTGCACCTTCCCACACAGCATTTTCAAACCCTGATTCAACTTCAATTAAATCCGATAAGGGGTGAATTTCATAATCTCTCGCGGCATTTAAAAATCTCTTCGCACCCTCCGAAAATCCTTCGTGATTATCTATAAAATCAGTAAGTTTAGATATGTCTATATCTATTTTCATCAGCTCTTTTTCCACGCCGTCTTTCCTGATCCTGCATCCACTCAGTTCGTCCGATAATTGCGATAAATTTTGGCTGCAGTCATGATGTTCTTTACTTAGACCTTCAATGACGGCGGCTATATTCCTCACTGCTTTCATTTTCTCGCTCAAAGCATTCTCGGCATCATTAACCTCCACAGAAATTTTTATTATAAATTTTTTTGTGTCGTCAATCCTTGTCTCGATGTTTTTAATATTTTTGCCGTTAAAAATTAACTTATTGTTGCTATTCTGGGAGCCTTCAAGGATCTTGAAAATTTCATTACTTATAATCTCTGCTTCATCTTTGATTTTTACGACAAATAATTTTTTCTCCTCAGTCAATTTTTTTAATATATTCAGCCTTTCTTGCAATTTTTTGATATCAAATTCTTCTGAAATTAATCTATTTTGAAAACTTTCAAGCTTAAGAATGCCCTCGTCTTTCAATTTATTCTGTGCTGTTATATCCCGGGTCTTTTCCAGGATTTCGGACTCTAAATTCTTTACGGTCAAATTGCCGTATTCTACGGCAGAATTAAGCTTCGTCAAGTCTATCAGGGTTTTATTTTTCTCATTCATTCTATGTTTATATTCCACTTCCATAATATCAAAAGACGCCTTTGAATCGGTTAGGCCGTTTAAAACGGAACTACTTTTTGCGGATGCAGCCGCCGACTTTAAGGAGTAGATGTCAAGTTCTTTGGTATATTTATCTATTTCTATATTTATTTTTCTTTTTGTCCGATCATATAGGGCAAAAGCATACCGTTTTTTTTCTATTTCGATCCTTTTATATTCCTCCATTTTTTCAGAGGCTTCTTCTAAAAGAACAAGCCGGCTCCCCACCTCCCCCAATAAATCGCCAACTCTTAACAAATTCAATCTGGAGGCACTTAACTTTTTTAATGCCGTTCTTTTTTGAACCTTATACTTTGTTATTCCGGAGACTTCTTCAAAAAAAAGTCTTAAATCACTGGGTTTATAATTTAAAATAGTATTGATTTTAGACGAATCCATTATGGAATAGTGCTTTGACAAACCGCTTTCGTTAAAAAAATCGACATATTCTTGATAAGGGACCGAAATACCGTTAATCCTGTATTCCGTATCTTTATTTTTAAAGTGCCTCCTTTCGACCATTATTTCAGAAAAATCTTTATATCTAAAATTAGCCCTTGAACTATTATCAAAAACCCCTCTGCATAGGGCTACGGATGATTGATTCCGAATGTTTGAGCCGTGAAATACTATATCGTTCATATTTTTAAGCCTTAAATCTTTTAAATTACGCTCCCCCAAAATAAACCTTATTGCGTCGACGATATTTGTTTTGCCGCATCCGTTGGGGCCTATGATTATATTGATACCTGAATTAAAGGGTATTCTAATCTTATCGGGAAATGTTTTAAATCCGAATAGCTCTATAAATTTAAGATTCATAATTATTTTCTGAAAAGGCGAAACATGTTAAATTAGATATGGAATAAATAGAAGAAACGAATGTACTCATAATATAATTGGACAACTTTACAGGCATAATAGCATATTTTTTTGATAATTCCATTTCAAAACGAGAAAAATCACCCTCCGGACCTATAAATATTCCAATTGAAATATTTTTTAGGCTAAAGTCTAAAGCTGTAAGATAATCCTTTAAAAAGACGTCGGTCTTTGGATATGCTATTAATTTTAATCTGAAATCTTTTACTAATTCAAATGAATCGGGCAACGTTAACGGTATGTTTACCGTCGTAGAAAATTTTTTTCCGGCAAGAATCATTGCTCCCTTGGAAATTTTATCCCATTTAGACAATTTAAAATTTATTTCTTTTTCACTTTTCAAACTAATCGACCTTTCAGTGATTACGGGAAAAATATTATTCACCTCAAGTTCGCAAACCCTCGCAATAATTTGATCCATTACATGCGAAGTAATGAGGGGCAAGAAAAGCGAAATTTTTGCATTTCTTGCAGGATAAGTTTTTTTTGATATTAATTCCACGTTAATATCTTTTTGAGTAATCCGAACTATTTTTGCAAAATATACATTTCCAGAGCCGTCGTATAACTCGATATTATCGTCTATCTTCCTGCGAAATGCCTTAATATGACCGGTTATAGATTTTAAAACAATTTCGTCTCCAAAACAGTTATCTATTTTTTCTTGTATATAAAATCTATTATGCATCGCGTCATAGATATCGAACTTAATCCTTGATAAATTTAAGATAACAACCTAAAAAATCACATTTTTTAATGCTTTCGACAAACCGAAAACCCTTGCCGGCGATAAATTCTTCATGGGAGCGTACGTATTTTTCTTTAACCCTTAATCTCGGTTCTTTAATCGACAAAAGACCGCCATGCTTTAAAGTGCGTAACAGCTCTGAAACCGCTTTTTCTTTATCACTTACCTCATGAAAAGAGTAATAACAAAAAGCAAGGTCTATTGCTTCGTCTCTTATGGTATTTAAATCGGAAACATTCTGAATAAGAAATTCCACATTTTTTAAATGAGCCCGCTTTTTTTTAGCTTTCTTTATCATATTTTCTTGAACGTCTATCGAAATAACGAATCCGGCATCACCGACGGCATTAGACAGAAATTCCGTTACAAATCCGCTTCCACAGCCTATTTCAAGCACTCTTATACCAGGCTTAACGCCCATGGGGATCATTTTTCTATCCATATTTTCTAAAATTCTTCTAAGCTTATTATCAATAACAAACGAAAAGACCGCCGGGAACAGTGAGAAAGCTTTTAGTTTATTTGTCATACACCCCCTTCGTAACCGTTTAAACGGCTTGAATGCCATTTCCATGCGGAACCTATAATATCTTCAATATTATATTTTAATTCAAACCCGAGTTCTCTCCTGATTTTTTCGTAGCTTGCGACTAATACGGCAGGGTCACCCTCTCTTCTTGCCGCAAATTTTATATCCAACGCTCTTCCGGTTATTTCTTCTATCTTTCTAAGCACACTTAAAACAGAGTACCCCTTTTCGCAACCAAGATTATAGGTATTGCCGATGCCCCTTTTACTCTCTATTAAATGCTTAATGGCAACTACGTGAGCATATGACAGATCGCTTACGTGTATATAATCCCTTATGGCCGTCCCGTCTTTGGTCGGATAGTCGTTGCCAAATACCGTCGCCCTCTTTTCGCCGGATGCAATAGATTTTAATACATTCGGTATGAGATGTGTTTCGGGATTATGGTCTTCGCCTATCACACCTGATTTATGTGCCCCCGCCGCATTAAAATACCTCAGCGATATATAATTAAATCCATACGCACCCCTCATGCTTTCAAGCATGTTTTCTATCACGGTTTTCGTAAAACCGTAAACGTTTATAGGAGTAATAGGGCTTGTTTCGACTATGGGGATCTGAACCGGTATGCCGTAAACAGCGGCAGAAGATGAAAAAACTATGTTATTCACTCCGTTTTTTTTAAGAAATTCCAAAAATATAATAGTTCCCGATATATTATTTTTATAATATTCGACGGGTCTTTTCATAGATTCGCCGACAAGGCTACGGGCGGCAAAATGAATAACTCCGCTTATATTATGTTTTTTAATTATATTTTCCAGCAGATTTATATCTGAAAAATCACCGTTATATAGCATTATATCTGCCTTCGTAAGCTGTTCTACGGCATCGACCGCCTCTTTATGTCCACTATAAAAATTATCCAAGGCTATAACGGAAAACCCGTTTTCTATAAGGCTTATAATCGTGTGACTTCCTATGTATCCTGCCCCACCGGTTACTAATATATTCATTGTATGCTTCCTTTTTATAGCTTTTCCGGAAACGCTATTCCCGCGGAAAGGACTATCTGAATACCTTCTTCTACCTTAAGTTTAGTCTCTATTATATCTTCCCTTTTCGCAATTATATTTATACCTATATAAAGATGATTAGTAGGGATATATACGACCGCATAATCATTCTTGCTGTCCCCGTCAATTCCGGTATATGAGGTTAGAAAACCGAAAACAAATTTATCGCCCCCATATCTGACTAAAACAAACTTTTTGAATGAGCTTTTGCCCGGAGAAAATATATCGACCCATTGTTTTGTAGACTTATAAAGTAAATTTACTACTGGGATTTTAAGCATTACGTTTTCGTATAAATTTACAATCGCCCTACCCACCCAATGAGTTACGAGAAAACCGGAAACGAGCACCAATAAAAATAATAGAATTAATCCGATATCGGGTATATATACGTGAATATAGCGCTTTATAAATATAGAAAACGGATTAAATATCCTGTTAATTTCCCAGAGAAACCATGCTATTATAAAAACGGTAATAGCACCCGGGATAATGACCGTCAATCCGGCTAAAAATCTATTTTTTATACCACCTGCAAATGTTTTATACATTTTCATCATCTCTATAAAAAAATAAAGCGCTTCCTCTTGTGAAAAAAAAGCGCTTTTAAAAACTATTTAATAAATCTATTTTAGAGACTTAACGTAGGCGCTTAAAGCCTCTAAATCTCCCTTAGATAAGTGTCCCTTAAGTGCCATTCTAACACACATATCTATTTTCTTTTCAAATGTCGTATGTGCATGTTGTTTCTTGAACATCGCCGTAAGTCCTTTAACGGCATTTTTTATCGGCATTATAACCTTTCCCTTGCCATGCATATTTATATAGGTACCCACGCTGTAAACGTGACAAGAGGCACATGAAAGTCCATTGGTCCCTATACTCTTCGAAAAAAACAGCCCTTTACCCTTAATTATCAGTTGTGCGTTATTAGGCATAGACGCAGTATCTGCATTTGCGGAAGTAGCTATTAGAGTGCCGACCAAAAACAATGAAGCTAACATAAAAATAACTGCCAGAAAAAGATTTTTCATACAACCTCCTTTGAATAACATTAATTATCTTTAAAATGATCTATTTTTAGAGACAGCATATATTCTACAGTAAACATTATATATCTAAAATAAGATTTTTCAAGCAATAAAATACCCTATATCGTTACAATATTTTTTAACGGCGTCCTTCCATGGCCTCAACTCTATATCATAATCCCCTTTAATTTTAGAATTATCCAATACGCCGTAAGTCGGCCTTTTAGCCGGTCTTAAGAACTTATCCGAGGTTACCGGCAATATTTCACAATTAACCCTTTTAAAGACACTCACTATTTCAACGGCAAATTCATACCAGGATGTCTGACCGAAGTTGGTTAAATGATATACTTCATTTTTAAAATTATCCTTCGTAATGATTTTAAATATAGCATAAGCTACGTCTTTAGTATACGTTGGGCATCCGAATTGATCGGCTACGACTTCTACTTTTTTTCGGTTGTCTGCTAATTTCAATATCGTGTTTACGAAGTTTTTTCCGTTTTTGCCGTATAGCCATGAAGTCCGCAATATTATATGGCTTGCTCCAGATTTTCTTAACGCCCTTTCTCCGTTAAGCTTTGATAATCCGTATTCGTTAATAGGATTAGGGGCATCTTCTTCAAGATAAGGTGACCTTTTTGTCCCGTCAAATACATAATCTGTACTTAGATGTATTATTTTAGCACCTAAAATTAAAGCCGCATCGGCCAAATTTTGAACACCAATATTATTAACCGCATTAGCCTTCTCTTTTTCCGTCTCTGCTCCGTCTACGTCGGTATATGCGGCACAGTTTATAATATAATCTGGGTTAAAGCCGCATAATGCTTCATGAACTACTTTAGCATCCGCTATATCTAAATTTTTGGAGTTAAAATTTTTAATAAGGAAACCCATCCCATTGAACACCGCATTCACGTCTATGCCTAACATTCCGGTCGAACCGATAAGGGCAATCTTTATCATCAAGAAACCTCACCTATATTCATACATTTTTTTATAATACTCTCTATAATCCCCGGATAATATCTCCTTCCACCAATTTTCATTTTTTAAATACCAGTTTACCGTATATTCTATCCCTTTATCTATACCGTATTTAGGTGAAAATCCCATTTTAGAAGCAATCTTGGAGAAATCCATAGCATACCTTCTATCGTGTCCCGGTCTATCTTTTACATACTTTATCAGAGAATGCGACCCGTTAAGCCTATCCAGTATATGATTTATTATATCTATATTTTCTAATTCGGAATCTCCGCCGATATTATAAGTCTCGCCCGGTTTCCCTTTTTCCAATATCAAGGATATTCCGGCAACATGGTCGGCAACGTATATCCAGTCTCTAACATTCCTTCCGTCGCCGTAAAGCGGTATATCTTTCTCATGCAACGCATTAATAATAGCAAGAGGAATTAGTTTTTCCGGAAATTGATACGGTCCGTAATTATTAGAACACCTTGATATTAAAACCGGCATATCGTAAGTGTGAAAAAAAGACATAACCAACATGTCTGCGGCAGCCTTTGAGGCAGAATAGGGACTACGCGGTGCGAGCGGCGTAGTCTCGCTAAATTTTCCCGTCGAACCTAATGAACCGTAAACCTCGTCGGTCGAAATCTGCAGGAATCTTTTAACATTATGTTTGAGGGATAATTCCAGCAGGTTTGCCGTTCCGTCCACATTGGTTTTAATAAAAATCCCCGGAGTCATTATAGACCTGTCTACATGTGATTCCGCCGCAAAATTAATTACGTAGTCTACATCGTTTTCGTCGAAAACTTTAGATAATCCTACATTATCCGCAATATCTGTCTTATAAAACCTGTAATTCTTCACTCCATTCGGAATATTTCCAGGATTTGCTGCATACGTTATTTTATCAACGTTAATTACCGTAATTTCCTCTCGCTTGTCCAAGATATGCCGTATAAAATTAGAACCTATAAACCCAAGACCTCCGGTTACAAGATATGTTTTCATGAGATACCTCAAAATTAAATCCGTTAAATTACCGTCAGTTAACGTTGTCAGCCGCCAATACTCAAAATTTGTTGTTAAAGCTCGGACCGCTCATCGTTAAGCCGGACTTTGACGCCCCGGGCGAAATCATATTGCCGAATCCGTATGTCCCTATACCCCTAAGTACTATGCCAAAAGAAAAGGCCCATTGGTGAAAATATGGCAAATTCATGTAGTTGGCTACGAAACCTATACAACCGTTTTGATAAGTTATGCCTACTGAATTAGATATATCTTTGTGTATCGTCAAATCTATATTTTCCGTAGCGTTTATGCTGAAACCGTCGATAATATCTAACTTTGCAGACAGACTTGCATATGAAAGCGTGTTGAGACGGGTGATAGCCGACACGGTTTGCGGAAACAAGTGTGGATCTGTAGAATTGAACTTGTTTAATGTAGTAAGATACCCCTGAATATCGTTAATTTCCGTATAACCTATCCTGAAAGAATCCCCCCTGAAATCTCTTACCTGAGAGTTAATGTTATAATTATGGAATATATAATTGTAATCGTCATAGCTTCCACTACCGAATATATATATGTTCGGCACGAGATGCACTTTAATTCTGGCAATGATATCAGAGTTTGCATTATCGTAGTTAAAATAGTTTATCGGATTTATGAAATTGCCGGAAATAGAGTGATACTGGTACAGGCTTAATCTCAGCAAGTTGTTCATACCTTTGTCGGTATAACTCTCAAGATTAAAATTAAATCCGTATTTGAACGCGCTTTCTGAAGGGATATAATCGGCCTGGTCTATTAATGGCATATCGGACTGATTGACCGGTTTTATGAGATTGTAATTTATATATGGCGTTAAAAACGCTAAATAACCATCATTCTTTTTAGAAGAAGTGATATAATCGTTAAAAAGAGTAGTATTGCTATCCACAGATGCATAATAAATCTGCCTGTTCTTATCGGCGTAAGAATCGCCGGTATATCCGTTTTTTATATCATAATAACCCGTATACCTTAATCCCGCTTTCGGAGTTATATGAATACCGCTTATGATATTAACGGGCATATAAACCGACGGATATATATCTATCCTGTCGTCGCTAAGATATGCGGCGCTCCTGAAAACATTTATGGACGAGTGCAAATTAAAATATAGCGGATTATTCAAAAAATGCCCCATCTCCGACTCTCCGTCCAATGAAATAGTAGGATATTCGTTAACCGTGGTATAATTCGGAACAAATATATTATCAAATCTTAAAAAATTTATTCTGGCGGAATAACCGCCAAAATTATCCGTTACGGAAAAATTAGACGACAGTCTATGCTTCGTCATCTGGTAAACATTTGTAGAAAAATTAGAGTAAAAAGCATTATCGGAAGGCACGTTAACGTTGGCCTTGATAGCTAAATTATTCAAGAAATACATATTATGCGAAAACAGAAGGTATCTCGTTAAACCATGGGACTTAGAAAGACTTTTTCGGTTGTCTCTTTCATGTATATAAAATCCGTAAATAAATCCGTGGGAGTGCGGACTGAGGCTATATCTGTATTTTAGTGAATTTCCAAAACCCAAAATGCTGTAATAATTCAGATAATAAGTCAAATCCTGCGACCTTCCCAAATCAAAATAATATCCGGCGCCGGCTTGAAACCCTCTGATGGTACTATAGCCCATAGTCGGAATCAAAAGCCCTGAAGATTTTTTTGTCTTGATGGGCGTAATCATGATAGGAAGATAAAAAACCGGCACATTATGAATATAGAAAATAGAATTAAAAGAGTAAGCATAGTTTCCCTCATATATGTCGGAAAATCCCGAGTATATTTTCCATGAGGGGGGCTTTCTTCCACATGAGGTCAAGTAGCCGTCCTTTACCTGATAAAACCCTTTACCCCTATGATAAATTTTCTTTCCGTAAACATATATATTCTTATTAAGATAATGTATATGAGAGTTATATATGGTTCCGATATTGCTCTTTAAATACACCCTAATCTCTTTAGCCTTCGTGATCGTACCCTTGGAATGCACTATAACGTTTCCCGTGGCAACCGCTAAATCCGTCTTATAAAAATATGTTACCCTGTTTGCGTTTAGATGAAATGTTTTGCGGGTTACCGTTACGTCTCCCGTAAAAATATATGTATGCTTATTTTTATTGTAAACAACCTTATTTGCCGAAATATATATGGGCAGTTTTTGGACGGCATACGATTCCTTAATGCCGTAAGAATAAAATATAACGGAGATGCAAAGACTAAATAATATAACGGTTAACTTTCTCATAAACGACCTTTAAAATAAATAATTAACTAACAACGGTTCTTTTAAATTCTCCCAAAAGGCGAAACGAGCCGCAAACAAGAAGGACGTCATCCCTGTTTTTATCACGGACCGCCGATTCCAATGCATCTTTTACGCTCTCGAATATAAACACGTTTTTAAAATAATTATTATTTTTTAAAAACGTGTTTAATTCTTCTTTACTTAGCGCCCTATCGTCGTTTAATGCTATAAAATATAATTCTCCGCTTAACGACGACAATCTTCTTAAAATAGTCTCATAATCTTTATCCTTCATAACTGCAAAAATAATTATAAAATTCCTATTCGAAAAAACCCTGCGCAATGAAAGTATGAGAGATCTAATGCCTTCGGGATTATGAGCACCGTCTAAAACAATATCGCTGTTTTTATGTTTTATTATCTCAAATCTTCCTTCATTGTAAAATTTTGATATCCCCTTTCTTGTAGAGTTTTCGTTTAATTTCAGGTTTAAACTGTTTTCATAACACTTGTTCAAAATCTCCGCCGAGAAGATTCCGAGTCTTAAATTATATTTCTGATACAATGCCTTGTTGTTCAATAATATATTTTTTATTCTTAATTTTAAACCATAATAATCATAAAAATCTTTTTTCTTAACTATTTTAACGTCATCCGCAGAAAAATATGCCGCATTTAAACCTGAAGCATATTCTCCTATGATATTTTTTGTCTTATTTCTTCTATCTCCAGAGACGATAACAGAGTTTTTCTTTATGATACCAGCCTTTTCTAATGCGATTTTTTTAAGAGAATTCCCCAGAATATTCTTATGGTCCATCGCCACATTCGTGATTATGGAAATAAGCGGCTGTTTTATTACGTTAGTCGCATCTAATCTTCCTCCTAAACCGGCTTCAATTATAGCTATATCAACCTTTTGTTCAAAAAAATACTGAAAACACACTGCTGTCGTAAGTTCAAAAAAAGACGGGGTACTTAGCCTCTTAAAATCATCGTTTACTAAAATAATGTCTTGAAAAAAACTATCAAGCCTTTCGATGTCGTTATCTTTTATTCTTTCATTATTAACGGTTATTCTTTCGGCGAAAGCCGTTAAATGAGGAGATGTATACAAACCCACCCTTAGACCATGCTCTGTTAGAATATTGGACAGTAACATGCTGACGGAACCCTTTCCGTTAGTTCCCGCTACATGGATCGTTTTTAACCGATCTTGCGGATTACCGGCATAATGCAACAGCACTTTTATTCTCTCAAGGCCTAAATTTATAAAAGAACCGCCTGCATTATAAACCGTGTCTAATCTACTCATTGACGAATAAGAATCAACAGGTTTTTTAAAATGTCTTTTAAATCCTTTCTTTCCGCTATCATATCTATCATTCCGTGTTCCAAAAGGTACTCTGATCTTTGAAACCCTTCAGGAAGACTCTGATGGATGGTCTTTTCTATGACTCTGGGACCGGCGAAACCTATTAAGGCTCTCGGCTCCGCAATTATGATATCTCCGAGGGTAGCGAAACTTGCCGATACGCCGCCGGTTGTCGGATCGGTCAAAACCGATATATAAGGAATTCCCGTTTTATTAAATTCGGAAACAAGGGAAACGGTCTTCGCCATTTGCATAAGCGAATAAATTCCCTCCTGCATTCTTGCTCCGCCGGAGGATGAAAAAACTATCACCGGAAGCTTATTTGAAATGGCATATTCGAAAGTCTTTGCAATTTTTTCTCCAGCAACCCTCCCCATAGAACCGCCCATAAAGTTAAAATCAAAGATAGAGGAAGCTACCCTGATACCGTAAATCTTGCCCTCTCCGGAAACTACCGCATCGGAAAGCCCTGTTTTTTCATTATCTTCTTTCAACCTATCCTTATATTTTTTTGTATCAGAAAAATTAAGCAAATCCAACGCAATTATATCTTCAAAAAGCTTTTGAAAACTGCCTTCATCAAATATTACTTCTATTCTCCTGTCTGCTTTAAGCCTAAAATGATAATCGCATTTTGGGCAAACCTCAAGATTTCTTTCTAATTCCTTTTTATAAATAATCTCGCTGCAACTGGGGCATTTAATCCACAACCCTTCCGGTATGTTAAGTTTCCCCTGTTCCTTTTTTTTGCTTTTTGTTTTGAATAAAAGCATATCATGTTGACCTATAAGCGAATAGATTAAATTAAAGACAGGATTTTATGCCATATGAAAATTCGGCTATTTTTTCGAGAATCTTGGATTTGTCGTCAATATTGCTTTCTATAAATTGGATAATCTTCGAGCCTATTATTACAGCATCGGCATATTCTTTTATAGCTTTTGCCTGCTCTCCGGAGGAAATTCCGAAACCCACTCCAATAGGAATAGTGCTTATGCCTTGAATATTCTTAACATTGGAACAAATTTCGTCCGGCAAATTTTTTCTTGCCCCCGTAACCCCCGCAACGCTGACATAATACACAAAACCCTTGGCATAAGACAGTACGTATCTCATTCTGTCTATTCCCGTCGTGGGAGTGAGTAAAAAAATTTGATATATTTTCTTTTTTCTTATATATTTATTAAATTCATCACTCTCTTCGGGGGGCAAATCTACAACCAAAACACCGTCGACTCCGGCATCCGCGGCATCTTCTGCAAATTTGGATCCCATTACGAAAACGGGATTATAATATGTAAAAAAAATAACCGGTATATCCCGATAAGCCTTGAGTCTTTTTATAAAATTAAAGGCATCTTCCATGGAAATTCTGTTCTTTAGCGCCCTTTCGTAAGATCTCTGTATTACCTTTCCGTCTGCCATAGGGTCGGAAAAAGGGAATCCCAATTCTATTATATCGGCGCCGGCGTTTATTAATGTCTTTGCTATCTCTAACGACGTCTCGATATCCGGATCTCCTATGGATATAAACGGTACAAAAGCAGTCTTATTTTGAGATCTCAATAAATTAAAAATATTATCTATCTTGTTTTCTTTTATCATCTTTATATTACCTGCTTATTCCCAAATGAAAGATAATCGGAAACAGTGTGTATATCCTTGTCTCCTCTGCCGGAAAGGTTTATAATAACAGTTTTTCCTTTTATTTGTTTCTTTATTTTTTCCAAATATGCGATTGCATGCGCACTTTCCAGCGCCGGAATAATACCCTCAGATTTGCATAACATTTGAAAGGCTGAAACCGCCTCCGCATCCGTTACGCTGTCGAAAATAATCCTCTTTTTATCCGCAAAATAACTGTGTTCAGGACCTACGCCCGGATAATCTAATCCGGCAGCAATTGAATGAGCTTCGGATATTCTTCCGAATTCATCCTGAAGGAGATAGGTCTTATTTCCGTGTAAAACCCCTGGTTTGCCTCCGGAAATAGAAGCGGCGTGTTTTCCTGTAGAAATCCCTAAACCGCCTGCCTCCACGGCATACATCTCAATGCTGTCGTATTTCAGAAATGGATAGAATAACCCCATGGCATTACTTCCACCCCCTATACAAGCTATCAAGATATCCGGAAGCTTATCAATCTGTTTCAAGACCTCTTTTCCTATAACCGACTGAAAATCTCTGACTATTAAAGGGTATGGATGAGGACCCGCAACCGTACCTATCATGTAATATGTGGTTTTGACATTTGTAATCCAATCTCTCAACGCTTCATTCATGGCGTCTTTAAGGGTCTGCGCCCCTGCTTCTACAGAATTTATTTTAGCGCCAAGAAGTTCCATTTTAAAAACATTTTGCTTCTGCCTTTCTATATCCTTTCTGCCCATGAATACTTCGCACTCTAGGTCAAAAAGGGCACAGACGGTAGCGGTAGCGACCCCGTGTTGACCGGCTCCAGTTTCGGCGATAACCCTCTTTTTCCCCATTTTAACTGCAAGCAAAGCCTGCCCCACGGTGTTATTAATTTTATGGGCTCCGGTATGGTTTAAATCCTCCCGCTTAAGGTATATCTCAGATTCGTAAACCTCGGAAAGCCTTTTTGCATGGAATAGCGGGCTAGGCCTGCCAACGTAATTTTTTAAATAATCATTAAGCTCTTTTATGAAGGCTTTATCGTTCCGTATACCTTTATAAAAATTCTCCAATTCTATAACGGCAGGCATCAATGTTTCGGATATATATCTTCCGCCGTAATCACCGAAATGACCTTTTTTATCGGGCAATTTCATATGTAGCCCCCCTTAAGATTTCTAAAAAATAAAACCATTTTGTCGTAATCTTTTTTACCCGGCATGACCTCTATTTTTGAAGAAAGGTCTATACCGTAAGGTCTCACAGTTTGAATAATATCTTTTATATTATCCGGACCCATTCCGCCGGCTATAATCAAATTTTTAGGATTTATATTTTTCAAAAGATTTAAATTGAAAGACGAACCCGTCCCTCCATATATACCTCGCCCTGCAAACGTATCGACGAGCACATTAACGCCGGCATTTTCATAATAAGAAATTTTTTCTATATCTTTTTCTTTTTCTATACGTACTGCTTTTAAAACCGCATTTTTGCATATACCTAATTCTTCTATATACTCTAAGGATTCCGTCCCGGATAACTGAATTATATCGATATCCGCATCATTCATCAGCGCTTTAACGGTTTCTATACTCTCGTTTACGAAAACGCCTGTAACTATAACATTCCTCTTAACTGACAAGAAATCTCTGCAATATTCTTTTTTATCCCTTCGAAGTTCAAATATGATCCGCTTAACCTTTTCAGGCGAAATAAACCTCTTAGACTTTTCATAAAAGACAAAACCTAAACTGTCGGCACCGCATTCCAATGCATTGCGGGCATCGCCCAGATTGGTTATACCGCATATTTTTATTTTAGGAACGTTAAACGTTAAACGAGACATTAAAATTTACAAATAATTATTTATAGTATAAGGAAACAAAAGATCCTTCAATGTTTTAGAAGCATCTTCCGACTTGACAACTGCCTCTCCTATGAGAAAAGAGTTTATCCCTCTTTTCATCAGCATCTCTATGTCTCCCCTGCCACTGATACCGCTTTCCGCAACAATTAATTTGCCGGGAGGTATTTTTTCGGCAATGGCAGCAGTCTTAAACAAATCGGTCTTGAAAGTTCTTAAATCCCTGCTATTAATACCTATAATCTCGGCATTATATTTATACGCCGTCTCCAACTCATTCTCATCCGATATCTCCGTAAGGACATCCAACGAAAGTTCATCCGCGAGCGTAAGAAGTTTTTTGTATTGTACCTCGGTCAACACTTTAAGTATTAAAAGAATTGCATCCGCTCCTATCATTTTTGATTCGAAAACCTGAATTTCGTCTATGATAAAATCCTTTCTCAATACGGGAAGTTTAACGGATTCTCTCACTTTCAGTATATCCGACGGGCTGCCCATGAAAAATCTCTTGTCCGTAAGAACCGATATTGCGCTTGCACCGCCTTTTTCATAGGCGACGGACATCTCATCCGGCTTATAATTAAATACCATTTTTCCTTTGGAAGGAGAGGTCTTTTTAACTTCGGCAATTATACTGCAGATTCGGTAAGATACCGCCTCACCGTTAGATCTCGGTTTTAATGCCCCTCTTAGGCTTCTCAATCCCCTAAAAACACCGTATGCTTCGGCTTTATATTTGGATTCATTTATAGATGCCTTAAATTTTTCTATCTCTATTGTTTTTTCTCTTAAAATATCGTCTAAAATCATTTTTACCGTTATATTAATAATAGTTATTTATTAGAAATCTCAACAAGATTTTTCAGGGCATTTAATGCATCGCCCGATTCTACGGAACGTCTCGCCGCACTAAAAGCATCCTGCAAATCATTTACCGTACCGGAAACCAAAATTGCGAATCCTGCATTTAAAATTGCGATATCACTCTTTGGACCGGCATTGCCCTTTAGGATATCATATATAATTTTCGCACTTGAATCAACCGATAATGACTTAAATTCGTCCGGCGTAAAAAAATTAAAACCGTATTTTTTCGGATTAAACTCAAAATATTTTATGCTGCCCGCGTCTAACTCATAAATATCGGTTATGCCCGATAAGCCCACCTCGTCCATGCCGTCCCTGCTATGCACAACAAAAGCCCTCCCGATATTAAATATTTTAAGAACCTCGATTATTTTTTCAGATAGACTTCTGGAATAAACTCCCATTACCTGTTTTTTTACGCATAAGGGATTAGTCAACGGACCCAGTATATTGAATATAGTTTTAAATCCCAATTCTTTCCTTACCGAAGCCACATATTTCATTGCCGTATGAAACTCAGGGGCAAATAAAAACCCTATATTCGCATACTCTATCGACCTCAAAACCCCTTCTGCGTCTAAAAAAATATTTACTCCGAGCTCTTTTAGAACATCAGCGCTTCCCGATTTAGACGAAACGGCATAATTTCCATGTTTTGCTATTTTAACGCCTGCGCCGGCTGCAATCAAAGCGGCACAAGTGGATATATTAAAAGTATCCTTGGAATCCCCTCCGGTTCCGCATGTATCTACCGGTTCCGATTGAATTTTATTTCCCAAAGGTATCTTAACGGCATTTTCTTTCATTGCAAGCGCCGCACCCGCTATCTCGTCAACGGTTTCTCCCTTGATTTTCAGGGATGTCAAAAGAGAAGCTATCTGAGCATTAGTCAGTTCTCCGCTTAGAATCATATTAAAGATATTAAACGATTCATCTCTGTTCAAATCACGGCCGGCTATAACGCGTTCCAATAAGTCTTTAATAAAATATTTCTTCATTTAATTTACTATTTTGTCTCCCTTTTATCGGTATACCGCTATATTGATAAAAAGTTATTAATTATTTGCTTTCCGCATGAAGTGAGTACCGACTCGGGATGGAATTGAACGCCGTAAACTCTAAACCCTTTAATTTCTATACCCATAATTTCGTTATCGTCCAAACTCATAGCGGTTATTTTTATAATTTCCGGAAGATTTTCTTTTTTTATTATAAGAGAATGATACCTTGTCGCATTGAACGGATTTAGTATATCTCTATAAATAACAGAGGAATCGTGCTTTATAGATGAAACCTTTCCGTGCATAATATTTTCCGCCCTTATTATATCTGCACCGAACGCCTCGCCTATAGCTTGATGTCCCAAACAAACCCCCAGTATAGGTGTCGTCGGATGAAAATTCCGAATAATATCTACCGTAATTCCCGCCTCGGAAGGCGTTTTAGGCCCCGGCGAAATGACTATTTTCTCAGGATTCATTTCAGAAATATCCGAAACCCCCAAGGCATCGTTTCTGAAAACCGAAACGTCATATCCTAATTCACCTATATACTGCACTATATTATAGGTAAAAGAATCATAATTATCTATAACTAATATCATGATTTTTTAATTAAGTCTGTACGAAAGATTAAATGCCGCTATTAAATGTCTCAATTTATTTTCCGTTTCCGCAAATTCGTTTTCCGGGGTGGAATCATACACTATACCTCCTGCAGCCTGAATATAAGCCGCTCCTTTTTTAAATAACGCCGTCCTAATAGTTATGCAAAATTCCATTTTCCGACAACCGTTATCTTCTAAAAAATCGAAATAACCTACGCCCCCGGCATATACCCCTCTCTTTGAATTCTCTAACTCATTTATTATTTCCATGGCCCTTACTTTCGGTGCCCCGGTAACGGTACCTGCCGGATACGTTGCCTTAATCAAGTCAAATGCATCCAACCCGTCTTTAATCTGAGACAAGACGCTTGTAACTATATGCTGAACATGAGAATATTTTTCAATATACATAAGTTTTTCGATCTTAACGGTTCCTTTTTCGGAAACCCTCCCTATGTCGTTCCTGCTCAAATCCACTAGCATGATATGTTCCGCTCGTTCTTTAGGGTCATTCAGCAGTTCGTCTGCAAGAATATCATCGGATGCAGAATCTTCACCCCTTTTTATGGTACCGGCTATAGGCCTCGTTTCGATATCGCGGTTCGTAAGTTTTACTAAGTTTTCGGGAGATGAGCCGGCAATAACAAAATCACCGATCTTGAGATAAAACATATAGGGAGAAGGGTTTATAAGCCTAAGGGCGCGATAAAAGAGAAAAGGGTCTGGGGGATTAATGATTTTTTTTCTGCGGGATACCTGAACCTGAAATATATCTCCGCGAAGTATATATTCTTTGGCGGATAAAACATTTTTCTTAAATTCGTTAAAATCCGTTTCATCTTCTATCTCTATACCTGAATTCTCATCGTTTTTGTCTTTTTTAGATTCGAATTTCCTTTTTTTAATAACGTCGGATATCCTGTCTATCCTCTGAAGCGTCGATTCATAATCTTTTTTCAGCCGCTTTCTGTCTGAATTATCTTTAAACAAAAAAGATATTATCTTGATGGCATGATTTAAGGCGTCATAAACAACTATATCTCTCGGAAGCATAAAAAAAAGATCATAAACATCTGTAATATCGGCTTTTTGCGGAGGCAATTTTTCGATAAGACCGTTTATTTCATATCCTAAATAACCGAACAACCCTCCAATAAAATCTTCCGACAATCCATTCTTATACAGCTTAAAATGAGACAGAATCTTCTTTATATATGAAAAAACATCTCCGTTTAAATTTTTAAGGCTTATACTCGAAGGAAATTCAAGTTGATAATCGGTGAAATTATTAATGCTAAGCGCATCTCCCCGAAGGCTTATCGTTAAAAACGGGTTCAAGCATATGAAGGAATACCTCCCCCATTTTCCTATGCCTTCCGTACTCTCGAAAAAAAACGCATAGGACTCCCCGTGGAAAGACGAAAACATCGATATCGGAGTTTCCATATCGCCGCTAATTTCATAGACAACTGGAATTATATTGAATGCTTCCGGCGTGTTTAAAACATCCTCATAATTTATAATAGGCATAACGTAGGAGATTATATCATATTTTTTTTCTTTATCATAGTCGTTTAATGCCTACTTACAAATCGGCTCATCCTTCTTTTCTCGCGACAAATTCGATCAACCCTAAAGGACTAGCGTCGCCAGCCCTATAACCAGTCTTGATTATTCTAACGTATCCTCCGGGTCTATCTTTATATCTCTGCCCCAAATCATTAAAAAGTTTAGTAGTCGCTTCTTTACTTCTTAGCTTTGAGAATACGGCTCGCCTTCTAGCCGTAGTGTCTAATTTCCCCAGCGTAACAAGTCTTTCCACATAACCCCTTAAAACCTTGGCCTTAGGCAGGGTTGTTTCTATTCTTTCATGCTCTATAAGCGAAGATGCCATATTTCTAAGTAAAGCAGCCCTATGCGAAGACGTTCTATTTAGTCTTGTCTTAATTTTTCTATGACGCATTTTAACCCCTAAATATAATATTTGACAAATTATTTCTCTTGTTTTCGTATAGCTACATCATCTACCTTCATTCCAAAACCTAACCCCATAGTAGATAAAACCTCTTTTATCTCATTAAGGGACTTCCTGCCGAAGTTCTTTGTTCTTAACATCTCTCCTTCGGTTTTTTGAACCAACTCATTGATTGTTTTTATATCGGCATTCTTAAGACAATTTGCAGATCGGACGGAAAGCTCCAACTCATCCACGTTCTTAAGCAAGTTCTCGTTCAAATAATCTTCCGACAGCTTCTCTGCGTCCGGCTGCACCTTTTTATCCGATATTGATAATTGGTCCATTTCTCCAAATGTTGCAAGGACCGCAACTTGTTCTTGTAGCATTAAAGATGCGGAAGTAAGAGCATCCTCCGGGGTAATGTATCCGTTTGTAAATATTTCCATTACAAGTTTATCGTAATCCGTTATCCCCCCGACTCTTGCATAGGAAACATCCATAGTAACTTTTTTGACCGGCGAAAAAGAAACGTCTAAGAAAATAGTCCCTATAGGGGCCTCCTCGCGAGAATTAAGTTCGCTGGGAACATATCCTCTGCCTCCGACAACAAGCATTTGAGCCTTAAAACTACCGCCTTCGGCTATCCTTAAAATCCTCTTTTCCTTGTTTACTACCTCAATGTTTTGCGATGTTTTAATATCCGAGGCATAAACATCGCCTTCCCCGTCGATATCTATATATGCCGGTTCGGGCTGATCGGAAGTAATGTCAAAGTCGATGTCTTTTAAGTTTAATATAATCTCCGTAATGTCTTCTACGACTCCCGGAATAAAAGTAAATTCATGCGACACACCTTCAATCTTAATCTCGGATATTTTATATCCTACTATTGATGACAAAAGAACCCGACGAACGGCATTGCCGATGGTAATACCAAGACCCCTCTCCAACGGCTCTACCGTTAATTTTCCATAATAATCGGTATATGTTTCCTTCTCGAATTCTATCTTCTTTGGCTTAATAAGCGAAAGCCAATCTTTTTTCATATCGCCTCCGAAAAAATTTTATTTGACGCTTACTTAGAATAAAGTTCTACTATAAGCTTTTCGTCCACCGTAGACATGATTTCATCCCTTTCTGGAATCGCTTTCAACGTGCCCTCGTAGGCATCCGCATTCAATTCGAAATATTCGGGACATGATCTTCTTGCGGCAGACTCTAATGAAGTTTTTATGACATCGTATTTTCTACTTTTCTCGCGAACAGTGATTTTATCCCCCTGTTTCAAAACGAATGAAGGAATATCTACCTTTTTATCGTTAACCAAGAAATGCCCGTGCGTAACTAAAAGTCTTCCGAGCCGGCGAGAAACGGCAAATCCTAACATATAAACAGCATTGTCAAGCCTTCTTTCCAATAGGGAAAGCAGGTTTTCTCCTGTAATTCCGCTCATTCTTTCTGCAACTATATATGTCTTTTTAAACTGTTTCTCCATAAGTCCGTAAGATCTTTTTAGTTTCTGTTTCTCTCTGAGCTGCCCTCCATATTCGGATAACTTTCTTCTCATATTCTTATGCTCTCCCGGAGCATATTCTCTCTTATCATATGAACACTTATCGGAATAGCATCTGTCTCCTTTTAAAAAGAGTTTTTCGCCTTCTCTCCTGCATAATTTACAAACTGCGCCACTGTACTTAGCCACCTTTTCACCTCATAAATTTCATAGCTTGCTTAACTTAATAATTATAATTTTTAACGTTTTGAAGATTTAAACCCGTCTTCTTTTCGGAGGTCTGCATCCGTTGTGAGGTATGGGAGTAACATCCTTTATTAACGTAATATTAAGACCCGAACTCTGAAGAGCTCTTAATGCAGATTCCCTGCCTCCGCCCGGACCCTTTATATAAACTTCTATATTGGAAACTCCATAATCCGATACCTTTTTCGCCGCCTGTTCGGCAGCCATCTGCCCCGCATACGGGGTGCTTTTTCTGGAGCCTTTAAATCCGCTTGTGCCTGAGCTTGCCCATGAAAGAACGTTTCCATTTAAATCGGTAATACTAACTATAGTATTATTAAACGTTGACCTTATGTGAGCAATTGCATTTTGAATATTTTTCCTCTCTTTTCTCTTCTTTACCGCCCTTTTCTTTGTGTTAGCCATCTATACCTCGAATACGCCTTAAATTAAAAATTAATTTTTTAACCTTATTTTGTCTTTGTCATCTTCATCGTCATTGAAGACTTCCTATGCCCCTTCCTTGTTCTTGCATTAGTTTTAGTCCTCTGCCCCCTTACCGGCAAACCTCTTCTATGCCTTAATCCCCTATAACTGCCTATATCAATAAGCCGTTTTACGTTTATCTGTATTTCTCTTCTTAAATCTCCCTCTACTTCATATCCGTTATCTATTATTTGTCTAATATTATTAACCTGGATATCAGTCAGATCTTTTGTCTTGATATTTATGTCGATATCGGCCTTGTTTAAAATCCTAATAGATAACGACCGCCCTATACCGTAAATATAAGTCAAGGCAATCTCAATTCTTTTGTTTTTTGGTAAATCTATACCGGAAATTCTCGCCATATTGCCTCCCTTTTCAACCTTGACGCTGCTTATGTTTAGGGTTTTCGCATATCACTCTTACGACTCCCTTTCTTCTTATAACCTTGCATTTACTGCATATTTTTTTTACAGAAGATCTCACTTTCAATTTTAACTCCCCTAATATGTACCCCATTAGATAGAACACATATCGAAATTATTATCATTATTTTTAAATTATTTCCCTCTAAATACGATGCGTCCTCTGCTTAAATCGTAAGGCGACAATTGTACGGTTACCTTATCACCAGAAAGAATTTTAATATAATGCATGCGCATTTTTCCGGATATATGAGCTAATACCTTATAGCCATTTTCCAGTTCAACCCTGAACATGGCATTAGGCAACGGCTCAACAACCGTCCCTTCAACTTCTATCAGATCCTCTTTGCCTGCCATAAATTTTCCTATGTTAGAATTTGCGGTCCTTCTTTAGTTACCACGACGGTATGCTCAAAATGAGCGGAGAACCCTCTATCTTTAGTAACAACCGTCCATCTGTTTTTCTTAACCCTTACTTTATATTCAAGCTCATTTACCATCGGCTCAATGGCTATTACCAAACCTTCTTTTATCAAAATATCGTTCCCTTTAATATAATAATTCGGAACCTGCGGGTCTTCATGCAATTTAAATCCGACTCCGTGACCTACAAAATCCTTTACGACCGAGTATTTATTACTTACAACAAAATCTTCTATCGCCGAAGAGATATCATTTATTTTATTCCCGCAAACCGCCTTAGATATCCCAATATGTAAAGCATTCTTGGTAACACTCATAAGATCTGACGCCGCATCCGAAACATCCCCTACGGCAAGAGTAATCGCCGCATCCGCATAATAACCCTTATAATAGGAACCAAAATCTAAACTAACTATATCACCGTTCTTGAGTCTCCTTTGAGAAGGAAAACCGTGAACAACTTCATCGTTTACAGATACGCAAACAGAATACGGAAACCCGTTATATCCCTTAAACGCCGGCGATGCATTTAATGACGCCGCCAACTCTTCCGATTTTATATCATATTCAATCGTTTTAATGCCCGGTTTCGTAATACCGGATAATTCTAATAACACCTTCTTTACGATCTGCCCCGCATCTTTTATCCCTTCGATATCTGCTTTATTTTTAAGGTTTATCATTTATTACTTATATATTAGAAATAATCTCTGCCTCAACCTCTTTTGGAGCTTTTTCTCCGTTAATTTTGGTTATCTTACCCATTTTTTCAAAATAATCCACTAAAGGCTGCGTTGAATTATGATAAACATCCAATCTCTTCTTGATAACATCTAACTTATCGTCATCTCTCGTTATCAGCTGCTCTCCGCAATTATCGCACAACTCGTCCTTTTTGGGAGGATTATATTTCATATGGTAAACATCTTTACATTTTGGACATATCCTTCTGTTAGTAAGTCTTTCGTATATAGTTTCATTTTTCACGTCAATATAAATTATCCTGTCTACTTCCAAGTCAAACTCTTTCAGCATTTCGTCGAGTAGAGAATTTTGAGACAAATCCCTTGGAAACCCGTCAAATAAAAATCCGTTTTTCCCAATGTTTTGTTTAATATTAGCCTTTATCATTTTAGTAACAAGTTCAGTAGGGACAAGTTCCCCTTTATCCATATAGGATTTTGCAATCACGCCAAGTTCGGTTTTCCGTCCGACATTGTCCCTTAAAAGATCGCCCGTGGAAATAAGAACAAAATCCTTATTACTTGCAATATTTTTAGCCTGAGTTCCCTTACCTGCCCCCGGAGGACCTATTAAAATATAAATTTTGCTTTTCATCTTTTTTTCCCTCTTTATTATTTAATATTATATTGTTAACCCATAAAAACCGGGGCATTCTCATTTTTTAGATGCTTTCTTGAGTAGGCTGTCGTAATTCCTATATAGTAAATGAGATTGAATCTGCACTATAGTATCCATAGCAACTACTACCACTATTAAAAGTCCCGTACCTCCAAAATAAAACGGCACATGTATCTGGTTAATCAAGATGGTCGGCAATAAACAAACTAACGAAACATATGTCGCTCCGATAAACGTAACCCTGTTTAAAATTCTATCTATATATGCAGCCGTAGATTTACCCGGTTTAATTCCCGGAATGTTACCGCCGTATTTACGTAAATCATCGGCAACATTATCCACTTTAAACGTAATCGCGGTATAAAAGAAAGCAAAGAAAAAAATCAATACAACATAAATTACGTTATAAAGCACTCCTGCAGGATTTAAATATCTAGATACGCCCTCAAATATAGGTATCTTAATAAAGTTAGCGATAGTAGTAGGAAACAGAAGTATGGACATAGCAAAAATAGGCGGAATAACGCCGGGCGTATTCACCTTCAGCGGAAGATAGCTGCTTTGCCCCGAATATAATTTCCTCCCTACCATTTTTTTCGCGTATTGCACAGGAATGCGTCTTTGTGCCGATTCGACGAATACGATAAACCCAATGACTAAAATCATCATTGCGACAATTAAAATCAACAGCATTATGTTGAGTTCGCCAAGCCGCACCATTTTAAGCGCATTTATAAATGCTGCGGGGATAGCCGCAACAATACCGGCAAATATTATAAGCGAAATACCGTTTCCGATTCCATGCTCCGAAATTTCTTCGCCTATCCACATTACAAATACGGTTCCGGCAGTAAGGGCTATAACGGATATAACCATAAAACTCAAGCCCGGATGACTAACTACCGGCAAGCCTGACGGACTCCGCATAACCTCAATTCCGTAGGTTATTCCCATAGCTTGAAACAATGAAAGAATAACCGTACCGTACCTTATATACTGCATAAACTTCTTTCTTCCCGCCTCTCCCTCTTTTTGTAGCCTATCAAGAGACGGAACAACCATAGGAAGCATTTCGAATATTATTGCCGAACTGATATACGGCATAATACCGAGAGAAA
Organism: Candidatus Acidulodesulfobacterium sp. H_13; assembly: GCF_048541835.1. Classification (NCBI taxonomy): domain Bacteria; phylum Candidatus Acidulodesulfobacteriota; order Candidatus Acidulidesulfobacterales; family Candidatus Acidulidesulfobacteraceae; genus Candidatus Acidulidesulfobacterium; species Candidatus Acidulodesulfobacterium sp. H_13. Next base: position 230,353 of record NZ_JBLEOY010000002.1, on the reverse strand, counting down.
ATATCGAAAAACGAGCTAACGCTCCTCCGGTAAACATATTGAAAAGCCCAAACAGATTACTGTTGGAAGCGCTAAAAAATTGAGCTAAAGCGGTAGGATTAACACCCGGAGTAGTTATATGAACCCCTACTCTGAACACAACAAACATTAAAAGTGTATAAAGTATACGATTTCTTAATTCCGGAATTTTTCCTAAATTTTCAAAACCTTGCGCCATTATTTATATTATCCTTATTGTTCCGCCATTTTTTTCAATCTTTTCTTTAGCATTTTTAGAAATCTTATTACATACCACATTAATTTTGCGATTTACTTCTCCGGAACCTAAAAGTTTGAACTTATCGTCGCTCTTTTTTAAGATTCTGTTATTCTTCAAGATATCAATGTTTATATCACTATCCTTCAAATTCTCCAAAGTCGTTAAGTTAATAACTACGAATTCCTCTCTGCAAGGATTTCTAAAACCCCTTTTAGGAACTCTTCTGATATACGGCATTTGTCCGCCTTCGAACCCCCGTCTTACGCCCCCGCCGGACCTTGCATTCTGACCCTTGTTTCCTTTTCCGGATGTCTGACCGTGCCCGGAACCGGAACCCCTGCCCAATCTTTTTATCTTTCTATTATTAGATTTACCAAACTTACTCAAATTAATCATTTAATTTTAATCCCCTATGCTTGCTTAAAAATAAATATTTGTTTATATTCTTCTTTTTCTTCTTTTGATAAGTTCACCTTTATAGAAAAGCGATGAAATACATTCCAACGTAGCATTCGCAACATTATGAGGATTAGACGAACCTATCGACTTCGCATAAACATTCCTAATGCCTGAAAGCTCAAGTATCGCCCTCATCGCTCCGCCGGCAATTATTCCCGTCCCTTCCGGTGCAGGCTTCATAAATACATAACCGGCTCCGCTTTTACCATACTGCTCATGGGGGATAGTATTTTTATGAACCTTAACTCTTATCAAATTTTTCTTAGCCTGTTCCGTACCTTTTCTGATTGCTTCCGGAACCTCTTTGGCCTTGCCTAAACCTACGCCTACAAAATTAGCATCGGGATCTCCTGCGACGACTAAAGCGGAAAAACCAAACCTTCTTCCACCCTTAACAACCTTTGCAACCCTTGAAATATGGATAACTTTATCCTGAATATTTAAATCTTCGACGCTTAATTTCTTCAAATCATCCTCCTAAAAATTTAAACCGTTTTCTCTTGCGGCATCAGCTAATGCCTTAACTCTTCCATGATAAATATATCCGTTTCTATCAAATGCAACGCTATGCACGGATTTTCGCTTGCATTGCTCAGCTATTTCTGCACCTACTATTTTCGCAGCATCCACGTTTCCGCTATGCCCTTTAATCTTTGCCCTCAATTCCTTAGAAAGCGAAGAAGCATGTGCCAATACGTCATTATCAATGGAAAAAACCTGAGCATATATATTATTCAAACTTTTAAAAACACATAATCTCGGCCTCGTATTATCTTTCATCGTCTTTTTTACGTGCTCTTTCCTGTGTAATCTTTTTTTAATTTTATCCTTCATAAGTAATCCTTCTTATTCTAAAATTATTTATTTTCCAGATGCCTTACCGACTTTTCTTTTTATAACTTCATCCGAATATTTAATCCCTTTTCCCTTATAAGGTTCGGGTTTTCTTAATCCCCTTATTCTGGAAGCGACAAATCCAACAAGCTCTTTATCGATGCCGGAAACCTTTAACAATGTATTTTTATTAACGATTACCTTAATTCCTTCAGGAATTATAAAATTTACCTGATGAGAATAACCCAAATTTAATACAAGATTTTTGCTTTTTACTTCCGCCTTGTATCCAACCCCTATTATCTCTAAATCCTTAGAAAAACCATTTACTACTCCGACTACCGCATTAGCGATAATGGTCCTCGTTAAACCGGTATATTTTTCAAAACTCGGATTGTCATCTTTTAGCTTAACGGCAATACTCGATTCGGACAAATCTAAAGTAATTCCTTCTGGAATTTTCTTCGTCAGTTTTCCCAACGGTCCTGAAGAAGTAACCATATCTCCGTTTATCTCTACTTTAACACTTTTTGGAATTTCTATCGCTTTTTTACCTATTCTCGACATTTTATGAGCACCTTTTTATCCTTATATATTACTAAAAAACTGTTAACAATGAAAGCCCGCCGACCCCTTCTTTTCTGCAAGAAACATCAGTCAGTATTCCGGATGAAGTCGAAAAAATCTCAACACCCAAACCATTCTTGTAACGCCTCATATCCTTGACTTTCTTGTAAAACTTTATACCCGGAGTACTTGTCGTTTTTATGTCTACAATGACGGGTTTTACGTTTTCGAAATATGCAAGTTTTACACTGATACTCTTAACTGAAATTAAATCGACATTTTCAATAGTAAAATCATCAATAAAACCCTCTTCCTTTAAAATCTCGCATATATTTTCCTTTAACTTAGAATAAGGCATGCTCACTCTCTCTTTGCCAACCTTATATGCATTTTTGATTCTGACAACCATATCTGAAATCGGATGCGTCATTTTTTCTCTTTACCCTCGCTTACAATATATTAAAATTAATTACCAGCTTGACTTAGTAACACCCGGAATTAGCCCTTTATTAGAAAATGTCCTAAAACAAATTCTACACATATCGAATTTTCGATAATAGCCTCTGGGTCTTCCGCAAATTGGACACCTGCTGTGCACCCTGACTTTAAACTTAGGCTTTTTAGATGCTTTAAATATCATAGATTTTTTTGCCATGTCCCCTATCTCCTAATTTCTAAAAGGAAAATTAAAACTTTTCAAAAGTTTATAGCCATCTTCATTGTTTTTTGCCGTCGTGACTATCGTTACATTCATTCCTTTAATTTTTTCCACAAGTTCATAGCTTATCTCGGCAAATATAAGCTGTTCCTTTACCCCTAAGGTATAATTCCCTCGACCGTCAAAAGATTTCTTGGAAACCCCCTTAAAATCTCTAACTCTCGGAAGCGATATATTTATGAGCCTATCAAAAAAATCATACATTTTTTTATCTCTCAACGTAACAAAACAACCTATTTCCTGATTCTCTCTCAATTTAAACGCCGCAATAGATTTCCTGGCTTTTGCAATTACAGGCTTCTGCCCTGAAATCTTAGCAAGCTCCGCAATTGACTGTTCTATGATTTTAGAATTAGATGTCGCTTCTCCGAGCCCCATATTAATGACAATTTTCTCTAATTTAGGTATCTGATGAATGTTTTTATAACCCGTCTCTTTTATCAGCCTGGGAACAACCTCTTTTTTATAAAATTCCTTATATCTCGAAAACAATTTTTAATCCTCCAAAATTAAACTTCTAGCCCGCATTTCTTACATAGTCTAAGCTTCTTTCCGTCATCGCCAAGCTTGACCGAAAACCTGACCGCTTTTTTGCACTTGGAACAATACAATGCGACGTTGGAAATATTAACAGGCGCCTCTTTATCGACAATGCCTCCGGGCTTCTGAGCACTTCCTGATTTCATGTGCCTCTTTACCATGTTTATCTTTTCAACATATACCCTATTATCGTCCCTATTTATGCTGATAATTTTCCCGGTTTTACCCTTCTCTTTGCCCGCTAAAATCATTACATTGTCGTTCTTTTTTAATTTAATAGCCATATTATAAAACCTCCGGAGCCAAGGATATAATCCTCATAAACTTTTTTGCCCTTAATTCCCTTGCTACCGGACCGAATATACGTGTTCCTATCGGTTCATTCTGATTATTTATCAAAACAGCCGAATTATTATCGAACCTTATGTAGCTTCCGTCGGGACGTTTTGTTTTTTTGATCGTTCTCACAATAACGGCTTTAACGACGTCGCCTTTTTTAACCTTTGAATTAGGGATTGCTTCCTTTACCGAAACAACTATCACATCGCCAATCTTAGCATACCTATGTCCCGAGCCCCTGAGAACCTTAATGCACATAAGCTTTTTTGCCCCTGAATTATCGGCGGATTTTAAAACTGTCTGCATTTGAATCATTTTTATAGCCTCATATGATTTCTTTAATTTGATGTGTTAAATTAAAGAATCTCCTTAAGATTCCACTTCTTTTCTTTAGATAACGGGCGAGTCTCCACAAATGAAACCCTATCTCCTATATGTGTAACATTCTTTTCGTCATGAATCTTAAACTTCCTAACCTTCTTAATATATTTTTTATAAATGGGGTGCTTTACCATATCAGACACCTTTACTACAGCAGTCTTGTCCATCTTATCCGATGAAACAACCCCTATAAATGTTTTTTTCATAGTTATCCCCTACTTCTTCTCATTTAAAATTGTCTTTATTCTCGCTATAGACTTTTTTACGGTTTTAATCCTCTTTGGATTTTCCAAAGCGCCTATTGATTTTTGAATAGTAAGATTAAAAATTTCTTTTCTAAAATCGGCTTCTTTAGCCTTAAGTTCGTCATCGCTCATTGATTTTAATTCGCTAAATTTCATATATCAAAACTCTCCTCTTTCTATGAATATGGTCTTAATAGGCAATTTATGAGATGCCAACCGTAATGCCTCCATAGCAATATCTTTTGATATTCCTTCCATTTCATACAGGATCAGCCCCGGCCTAACAACACATACCCATTCGGAAACACTGCCTTTTCCTTTACCCATTCTCGTTTCTGCTGGTTTTTTCGTGATAGGTTTGTCCGGAAACATTCTTATCCAGATCTTACCGCCCCTTTTCACAAATCTCGTCATCGCAATTCTTGCAGCTTCAATTTGCCTTGACGTTATATATCCGCACTCAACGGCCTTAAGCCCAAAATCTCCGAATGCAAGAGAATTACCACGAGTGGCTTTCCCCCTCATTCTCCCCTTCATCTGCTTTCTATATTTCGTTTTAGCCGGCATTAACATTTTTGCTCACCTTTACTTTTACCGTTATTTTTAAAGAACATCCCCTTTATATATCCATACCTTTATGCCTATTTTTCCATACGTCGTATTGGCCTCGGCAGTACCATAATCAATACTTGCTCTCAATGTATGCAACGGAACCCTTCCTTCCAGATACCATTCCGTCCTTGCTATTTCAGCTCCGGCAAGCCTGCCGCCGCAGGCTATTTTTATACCCTTTGAACCGCTTTTCAATGCCATAGTAATACTTTTTTTGATAGCTCTTCTAAAAGCAATACGTTTTTCAAGTTGCAATGCGATGCTTTCGGCTACCAAAACAGCATCTAACTCCGGTTTTTTGACTTCAAGTATATTTACGTTAATATCTTTATTCTTCATCGTACTGATTTTAGCTAATTCGTTCTTTAGATTATCAAAATCCGAAGAACCTCTCTTGCCGTATATCATACCTGGTCGAGCAGAAAATATATCTATAATTAATTTTTCGGCTTTTCTACCTATATTAATTTTCGATATACCGGCAGAATAAAGTTTCTTTTTTAAAAAACCTCTGATTTTTAAATCGGCATGCAAAAATTTTGCATAATCACGATCACTATACCATCTTGAATCCCAAGTTCTATTTATGCCTATTCTAAACCCGATTGGATTAACTTTCTGCCCCAAAATCTACCTCCGATTTTAAATTTCTTCAAGAACTATTTTAATACTACTCATACGCTTTTTAACGATTGCGCTTCTACCCATAGCCTTAGGCATGAGCCTTTTAAGGGATAAAGACATATCGACGTTTATTTTAGATATAACCAGATTATCTATATCTACCCTTCCCGTTCCGGCTGCGTTAGCCAATGCGGATTTTAACAGCTTGTATACAAAAACGGCAGACTTTTTCTTTGTAAACTTAAGTATATTTATAGCGTCGTAGACCTTTTTCCCCCTAACAAGATCAACTACAAGCCTTGCTTTTTGAGGGGACACCTTAATGTATTTTGCTTCTGCTTTGAACTCCATTTCCCAACCCCTTTATTTTTATTTTTTTCCGCTGCTCTTAACTTTTGCTTTCCTATCTCCGGCATGCATAGTAAAAGTCCTAGTCGCACTAAATTCCCCTAGTTTGTGTCCAACCATATTTTCGCTTATAAAAACAGGTATAAATTTTTTTCCGTTATGAACAGCGAATGTAAACCCTACCATAGAAGGTATTATAGTAGATCTCCTGGACCATGTTTTTATTATCTTTTTATCGTTAGAATCAAACGCCTTTTCAACCTTTCTCAAAAGCGACTCATCAGAAAAAGGACCTTTTTTAATAGACCTAGCCAAATTTATTTCTCCTAATTTATTTTGTCGGCAAATTAACCGAGATTATCTGCCTTTTCTTTTTGAAATAATATATTTAGACGTCCGTTTATTTTTTCTGGTCTTATGACCCTTTGTAGATATACCCCACGGCGTAACGGGGTGACGACCACCCGACGTCTTTCCTTCTCCTCCTCCATGCGGATGATCTACCGGATTCATGGCGACGCCTCTTACCGACGGCCTAATTCCCATCCACCTGGATCTACCTGCCTTACCTATGCTTATATTTTCATGATCGACATTTCCTATTTGACCGATAGTCGCATAACACTTTTCCAGAATCAACCTGAATTCTCCCGAAGGCATCTTGATCTGTGCATACCCACTGTCTCTCCCGAGAAGTTCCGCGTAAGTTCCTGCGCTTCTAACAAGTTTTCCACCAGAATTCGGTTTCATCTCTACATTATGAATCATGGTTCCTGCCGGAATATTATATAATGGAATACAATTCCCCGGCTGAATATCGGCTTTTTCGGATGATATAATGCTATCTCCCTGTTTTAAACCGTTGGGCCACAAAATATATCTTTTTTCACCATCGATATAATGTAGAAGAGCAATTCTTGCCGACCTGTTAGGATCATACTCTATTTCCGCGACACGTGCAGGAATATCTCTTTTATCTCTTTTAAAATCAATAATTCTATATCTTTTTTTGTGTCCGCCGCCCTGATGCCTTACGGTAATTCTGCCGTAATTATTTCTTCCCGCATTCTTTTTATATTTAGAAAGAAGACTTTTTTCCGGAAAATCACGAGTAATTTCCGCAAAATCAGAAACGGTTTGAAACCTTCTTCCGCTTGATGTAGGCTTATATTTTTTTAATGGCATTGATATCGTCTCCGGATTATGCTTCCAAGGCAGAGATTCTCTGACCTTCTTTTAATTTTACGTAAGCTTTTTTAAAATTAGGTAATTTACCCGTATACTTTCCGACCCGCCTAAATTTACCTCGATTAATCATCGTGTTGACTACTTCCACTTTGACGTTCAAATATTTCTCGATCGCATCCTTAATGTCCTTTTTATTTGCCTTTTTATTGACATTAAAAACATAGGTATTCGTCATTTCTCTTATCTTCAAGCTTTTTTCCGAAAGTATCGCTTTTTCCACAACCGTATTTAATTCCTTCATAATGAAAGATTCCTCTCTAATTCTTCATTTGCCTTAACTGTAATAAGTATTTTTTCGTATTTAAGTAAATCTAAAATATTGAGAGAGCTTATGCTAATTGCCTTATAATTCATAAGATTTTTTGTAGATTTTGCTATCTTATTATCCGCATTTGCGGTAGGCAATACAAGTAAACCCTTTTTTATGCCCAAATTAACAAAAATAAATTGCATCTGCTTGGTCTTAATTTCCGGAATTTCAAAATCCTGCATAAAAATAATTCGCCCTTCCTTTAAAAGATAAGACAAAGCCGACTTCAATGCCGCCTTTCTGGCTTTTTTAGGCATATCCTTCTTGTAATTTCTTTCGTTTCCGGGACCAAAAATAGTTCCGCCGCCTTTCCATAGCGGAGACCTGATTGAACCCGCTCTCGCTCTACCCGTTCCCTTTTGCTTCCACGGCTTGATTCCGCCACCTGATACGATTTTCCTGTTCTTCACGGAAGCTAACCCTAGCCTTTTATTTGACAGCGTCAATAAAACATATTCTTTTATCAGCGACTCTTTGACCGGATAGGAATATACTTTTTCATTTAATGCAATATTGCCGGCATTTTCGTTTTTAATGTTTAATATTTCGGCATTTTCTGACATTATATCGATCCCGTTTTTTTAATTTAAATTATTTATTTAATTTTCTTCCCGATTTATCTGCCGCATATACATATATTATACCGTTGTTAGCACCCGGAACGGCACCCTTGACATATAAAAGATTCTCATCGGAATCCACCTTTACTACCTTCAAATTTAAAACGGTACATTTATCCGTACCCATATGACCCGCCATTTTCATGCCCTTAAACACCTTAGACGGAAAAGACGATTGCCCTATTGAACCCGGTGCCCTATGAAACCGGGAACCATGTGTATCTTTACCGCCGGCAAAACCCCATCTTTTAACAACGCCCTGAAAACCCTTTCCTTTTGTAACCCCGCTAATAGATACTGATTTTACGTCATTAAACATTGAAACATCCATTGTGTCGCCGACTTTTAAATCGTCCGATTCCGAACTCCTAAATTCTTTCAATATCTTCAACGGTGATATGCCGCTTTTCGTAAACTGACCGAGAACAGGCTTTTTTAGACGAAACGACTTAGCCTCTCCAAAGCCGACCTGCACTGCATTATATCCGTCGGTCTGTTTAATTTTTTTTCTGACGACGGTACACGGTCCCGCTTTAATAACAGTAACCGGCACTATCATGCCTTCCTGATTAAATATCTGAGTCATTCCGATTTTTTTTCCAATTAACGCTTTTATCATAATTAAAACTCCAGCCCTCAATTAAATCTGCTTAATATCGACATCAATACCCGAAGATAAATCTAATTTCGTCAATGCATCCATGGTGGCTTGATTCGGCTCCAGCAAATCGATAATTCTTTTATGCGTCCTCATCTCGAACTCTTCCCTCGATTTTTTATCGACATGTGGAGAACGTAAAACGCAATATTTATTAATTTTAGTAGGTAAGGGTATAGGTCCGCTGATTTTAGAACCCGTCAGCTTTGCCGTCTCTACAATTTCGGCAACCGCCTGATCCAACAGTTTATGATCGTATGCTTTAAGTCTGATTCTTGTTTTTTGAATTTCCATCTTAATTTATATTGCCCCTTTTGTTTCCATGTTAGTTAATTATTGAATTATTCCACAACCTCGGTTATGACGCCGGCGCCTACTGTGTGTCCGCCTTCTCTTATAGCAAACCTAAGCTCTTTTTCCGCAGCTATCGGAATAATAAGCTGCACAGACATTGCGACGTTGTCTCCGGGCATTACCATTTCTACGCCCTCGGGCAGCGTGCAGACCCCGGTAACATCGGTAGTCCTAAAATAAAACTGCGGACGATAACCGCTAAAGAACGGAGTGTGACGACCACCCTCTTCCTTGGTCAATATATAGGCTTCAACCTTAAACTTTTTATGCGGAGTAATGGAACCGGGTTTGGCTAAAACCATACCCCTTTCTATCTCTTCGCGCTTTTTACCCCTTAAAAGAACGCCTATATTGTCTCCGGCACGACCCTCGTCTAAGAGTTTTCTGAACATTTCTATACCGGTTATGACGGTCTTGGATGTGGCGGAAAGCATTCCGACTAACTCCACTTCATCCCCTACCTTTGCTATGCCCCTCTCCACTCTGCCGGTAGCAACCGTTCCCCTGCCGGATATAGAAAATACGTCTTCTACGGGCATAAGAAAGGGTTTATCGATATCCCTTTTCGGAACGGGTATGTATTCGTCGATGGCGTTCATGAGATCCATTATCTTCTGCGTCCATTCGTTATCGTCTTCGGCTTCAAGGGCTTTAAGAGCGGAACCGCTTATTATGGGAATATCATCCCCCGGAAAATTATAGGAGGTTAAGAGCTCTCTTACTTCAAGCTCTACTAGTTCTAAAAGCTCCGGATCGTCGACCATATCGACTTTGTTCAAAAATACTACTATATAAGGAACTCCGACCTGACGGGCAAGAAGAATATGCTCGCGGGTCTGAGGCATAGGTCCGTCTGCAGCGGAAACTACGAGTATGGCTCCGTCCATCTGTGCGGCACCGGTTATCATATTTTTTACATAGTCGGCATGACCCGGGCAATCCACATGGGCATAATGCCTTTTTTTGGTCGTATATTCCACATGAGACGTCGCTATCGTAATACCCCTTTCCTTTTCTTCCGGGGCATTGTCTATCTGGTCGTACGACTTAAAGGTAGCCTGTCCCGTCTTAGAAAGAACCTTCGTGATGGCGGCGGTTAACGTTGTTTTGCCATGATCGACATGACCGATTGTGCCTATATTGATATGAGGCTTCGATCTGTCAAATTTCTCTTTGGACATTTAGTCTCCTCCTGATAATAACTATTTACTTACCCTGTGATTTAGCAACGATCTCATCGGATATAACCTTGGGCACCTGTTCGTATTTGAGAAACTCCATTGTGTAATTGGCCCTACCCTGCGTTTTTGACCTTAAATCGGTGGAATAACCGAACATTTGAGCTAAAGGAACATCTGAATTTATAACCTGTACCCCGCTTCGAGACTCTAAATTAACAATTTTTCCCCTTCTTGAATTTAAATCTCCTATAATATCACCCATAAATTCTTCCGGAACTAAAACTTCCACCTTCATTATAGGCTCAAGAAGAGCAGGGGATGCCTTTTTTATACCGTCTTTAAATGCCATTGAGGCGGCAATTTTAAACGCCATCTCCGAAGAATCCACCTCATGAAAAGACCCGTCAAATACCGTAGCCTTAATATCGACTATGGGATAACCCGCCAAGACGCCGTTCGTTAAAGCTTCCGTAATACCTTTATTTACGGCAGGCACATATTCGGTCGGAATTACTCCGCCCTTAATCTTATTTACGAATTCATAACCTCCACCCTTTTCAAGGGGTTCTATTTCAAGCCATACATGACCGTACTGCCCCCTTCCACCCGATTGCTTGATAAACTTACCTTCAGATTTAACTTTTTTGTTAATAGTTTCCTTATATGCAACCTGCGGCCTTCCGATATCTGCATCAACTTTAAATTCTCGTGTCAACCTATCAACTATGATTTCAAGATGAAGTTCTCCCATTCCTGAAATTATGGTTTGTCCCGTCTCCAAATCTGTTTTTACTTTAAAAGACGGATCTTCTACGGTAAGCTTTTGAAGCGATAGACCTAACTTTTCCTGATCGGCTTTAGTTCTGGGTTCTATTGCAACCGAAATAACCGGATTTGGAAATTCCATAGACTCAAGAATGATAGCTTTGGATTCATCACAAAGGGTGTCTCCGGTAGTCGTATTTTTCAATCCGACGGCGGCGGCAATATCTCCCGCATGAACCTCTTTCACTTCTTCCTTTTTATTTGCATGCATCCTTAAAAGTCTTCCGATTCTTTCCTTGGAATCCTTCGAAGAATTATAAACATATGAACCGGACGTGAGAACTCCAGAGTAGACCCTGATATATGTAAGCTGACCGGTATAAGGATCCGACGCAATCTTAAACGCCAGTGCCGAAAACGGCTCATCATCCGATGCATTCCTAATCTCTTCCTTTTCCGTCTCAGGATTTATGCCGATAACCGGCGGAACGTCGACAGGTGACGGCAAATAGTCTATTATCGCATCTAACAACATTTGCACTCCCTTATTTTTAAAGGCCGATCCGCAAAATACCGGAACGACTTTAAACTCTAACGTAGCCTTTCTAATAACATCTTTAGCCAACTTTATATCTATGTCTTCACCGGTCAAATAACTTTCCATCAAGCTATCATTAAAATCGCATGCTTTTTCGACAAATTCATCATGATATTTTTTTGAATCTGCAGTGTATTCCTCCGGAATATCTACAACGTCATATTCCGCACCGAGAGTCTCGTCTTTATATAAATAAGCCTTCATTGCAACAATATCGATTATACCTTTAAAATTATCTTCCGATCCCAAAGGAATTTGCATAATAACAGGCGTTGCATTAAGCCTCGTTTTTATCATATCCACACATCTATAAAAATCAGCTCCGGTTCTGTCCATTTTATTAACAAAACATATCCGAGGCACTTTGTACTTATCTGCCTGCCTCCAAACGGTTTCCGACTGAGATTCAACCCCGGAGACCCCGTCAAAAACGGCAACCGTACCATCCAAAACCCTCAAAGACCTTTCAACCTCAACCGTGAAATCAACATGTCCCGGAGTATCTATTATATTTATCTTATTGTCTTTCCAGAAACATGTCGTGGCAGCCGAAGTAATAGTTATCCCTCTTTCCTGCTCCTGTTCCATCCAATCCATCGTAGCCGTTCCTTCATGGACCTCACCGATCTTATAGTTAACGCCGGTGTAATACAGAATTCTCTCCGTAGTCGTAGTTTTACCGGCATCGATATGTGCCATAATGCCTATATTTCTTGTTTTTTCTAAGGATATTTTATCCGCCATCTGAGCTCCCGTTACCATCTAAAATGAGCGAAAACCTTATTGGCTTCAGCCATTCTAAACGTGTCCTCTTTCTTTTTAACAGAACTGCCTTTGTTATTCGCCGCATCCATTATCTCAAACGCTAAGTTTTCTTCCATAGACTTTTCTTTTCTTGACCTTGCATAGCCGATAATCCATCTTATTGCCAGATATAACCTTCTATCGCTTCTAACCTCAGCAGGCACCTGATAGTTTGAACCACCTATCCTTCTGGCTTTTACCTCTAAAACCGGTTTCACGTTTTCAATTGCTTGTTTAAAAACCTTAAATCCGTCATCTTCGGTTTTTTCATGGATTATATCAAGAGATTTATAAAATATTCTTTCACTTGTACTTTTCTTCCCATCGTACATAAGTTTATTTACGAACTTCTGCACAACCTTGTCATTAAACTTAAAATCACCTTCTACGACCCTCTTAACTGCCCTTTTTCTACGTGACAATTTTCGCTCCTTATCTTTTTATACTTAATATGACCTATTTAGGTCTTTTAGCGCCGTACTTAGACCTGCTCTGCTTTCTTCCGTTGACGCCGACGCAATCAAGTGCGCCTCTTATTATATGATACCTGACACCAGGCAAATCCTTTACCCTTCCGCCCCTTATCAACACAACAGAATGCTCCTGCAAATTATGCCCTTCCCCGGGAATATATGAAGTTACTTCCATACCGTTGGTTAACTTAACCCTTGCAACCTTTCTAAGAGCAGAGTTAGGTTTTTTAGGGGTAGTAGTGTAAACCCTGAGGCAGACACCTCTTTTTTGAGGCGAACCCTTCAATGCCGGAGAGGACGTCTTTTTTATAACCTTCTTCCTTGCATGTCTAACTAGCTGATTTATGGTCGGCACAATTTCTCCTTTATACTTAACAAAAACGAATTATACTTTATTTTATCCTAAAACAACTTTAATAAATTAGTTAGTGGAATTTTAAATTATAATGTTTAATATATTTTTTGTCAACATCTTTTTATAATATTTCACTCTCTAAATGCGAATACTTCTTGAAACCCGTACCCGCAGGTATCAACCTTCCCATAATTACATTTTCTTTAAGACCCCTTAAATTATCAATTTTACAATGTATTGCGGCCTCGGTTAAAACCTTTGTAGTTTCTTGAAACGAAGCGGCAGAAATAAAACTTTCCATACTTAAAGAAGCCTTCGTTATACCCATTAATTCCGGTTCGGCAATTGCTGGAGTTTCTCCGTTTCTTATTATCCGTTCATTCTCTGCATCAAATATGTTTTTATCTATAATCTCATCTTCAAAAAACTTAGAATCGCCGGAATTTTTAATCCTAACGTTTTTAAGCATTTGTTTAACTATGACCTCTATATGCTTATCATTGATCTTAACACCCTGAAGCCTATAAACCTCTTGTATTTCATCGACCAAGAATTTAGCAAGTTCTTTCTCTCCGAGAACTTTTAATATATCATGAGGGTTAGGAGACCCATCCATCAACGGTTCTCCGGCGTTTACGTAATCCCCTTCGTGAACACTGACAAGTTTACCTTTGGGAATAAAATATTCCCTCGGTTCTCCATGCGGAGGTGTTATAATAACACGCCTCTTGCCTTTAAAATCCCGTCCGAACGATACTATTCCGTTTATTTCGGTAATCACTGCGCATTCTTTAGGCTTTCTCGCTTCAAAAAGTTCGACTACCTTAGGCAAACCGCCGGTAATATCCTTAGTTTTTGTAGTCTCCCTTGGAATCTTGGCCACTATATCTCCCGCATAAACCTCATCTCCGTCTTGAACGGACAAATGCGCGCCCATCGGCATAAGATATGATTTTTCTTGACTTTTAGATCTAATAATAATCTTAGGCTTTAAGGTCTGATCTCTCGACTCGATAATCACCTTTCTTGATAAACCCGATGTTTCGTCAACCTGCTCCTGCATTGTTTCATTTTCCCTTATATCGTCAAATTTAACTTTACCGGATATATCGGAAATTATAGGGTTGATATATGAATCCCAATCGGCTAAAAGCGTATTCTTTTTAATCGCTTTTTCCGGTTCGACTTTAATTTTAGAACCATATGCGAGTTGGATTTTTTCTAACTCTCTCCCCGATTCATCTGCTATAATTATAGTGCCGTTTTTATTCATTACTATATATTCGCCTTCTCTATCTTTAATAACGTTAAGGTTTTGAAACTTAACGATACCGTCGTATTTATTTTCTATGCTTGTCTGCTCCGTTCTTCTTGATGCTGTACCTCCAACATGAAACGTTCTCATAGTGAGCTGAGTCCCCGGCTCTCCTATAGACTGTGCCGCCATAACTCCGATAGCTTCGCCTATATTAACCAAATGCCCTCTGGCCAGGTCTCTCCCATAGCATTTAACGCAAACACCGCTTTTAGCCTTACAAGTCAATACCGACCTTATTTTAACGCTTTCTATATATGCATTTTCTATGTTAACCAAATGAGATTCTTGAATTTCCTCGTTAGCCTTGACGATTAGTTTTCCGGAAAATGGGTCGACTATATCATCCAAAGCGACCCTGCCTAATATTCTCTCTTCAATAGGCTCTATTGTTTCTCCGCTTTCCACTAAGGTTGAGACTGTTATTCCGTCCATTGTATTACAATCTTCTTCGGTTATAATATTATCTTGCGAAACATCCACTAATCTTCTCGTCAAATATCCGGAGTTAGCTGTTTTTAGGGCGGTATCCGCCAGCCCTTTTCTCGCTCCGTGAGTAGATATGAAATACTGCAAAACCGTCAGTCCTTCTCTAAAATTTGCTATTATGGGCGTTTCAATAATTTCGCCGGAAGGCTTAGCCATCAGCCCTCTCATTCCGGCAAGCTGTCTTATTTGCGTTTCAGATCCCCTTGAACCGGAATCCGCCATGATAAAAATAGAATTAAGACTTTTTCCGCGTAATGTCTTATTCGTTTTACTGTCTAAATATTCCTGCTCCCCTAATTTATTCATCATGACCTTACTTATCTCATCGGTTACGTTCGCCCATGTATCAACAACCTTGTTGTATCTTTCGCCGTTCGTTATCAGCCCTTCCTTATAGTTATTCTCTATTTCTTCAATCCTTTCCGTTGCTTCCTTAATAATCTCACCTTTCTCGGCAGGTACCTCCATATCGCTTATGCAGATGGATATGCCTGATTTGGTAGAATATTCGTAACCGATAGTTTTTAACTTATCCGCAAGTATAACAGTCTTTTTGGGACCGCAAATTCTAAAAGCATAATCTATTAAGTTTGTAATCTCCTTTTTCGACATTACAGTATTTATAAGAGCAAAATCTATCTCATCGGGTATTATTTCATAAAGAATAACCCTTCCAACCGTCGTCGTCTCGATTTTACCGTTAATCCTGACTTTAATACGAGCATGCAAACTTGCACGTCTGTTATCGTAAGCATACTTAACCTCATCAGGATCCGAAAATATCTTATCCTCCCCTTCGACAAAGGGCACTTCTCTGGTCATATAGTACAAACCAAGCACTATATCCTGAGACGGAACTATGATAGGTTTACCGCTTGCGGGGGAAAGTATATTATTGGTCGCCATCATAAGTACCCTCGCTTCTACCTGTGCCTCTATGGAAAGCGGAAGATGCACCGCCATTTGATCTCCGTCAAAATCGGCATTAAATGCGGCGCATACCAATGGATGCAGATGTATGGCTTTTCCCTCGACTAATATAGGCTCAAACGCCTGAATTCCAAGTCTATGCAACGTAGGTGCCCTATTTAACATAATTGGATGCTCCTTGATTACATCCTCTAAAACGTCAAAAACTTCCGGAGCCTCCCTGTCGACCAGCTTTTTTGTAGTCTTAAGGGTATCCGTTATGCCTCTTTGTAATAATTTATTAAATATAAAGGGCTTAAAAAGTTCTATGGCCATTTTCTTCGGTAAACCGCACTGGTGCAGTTTTAATTCCGGACCGACAACTATAACCGACCTTCCGGAATAATCCACTCTTTTCCCCAGCAGGTTAAGCCTAAATCTACCTGTTTTACCCTTTAACATATCGCTTAAAGATTTAAGCGGTCTCTTATTCGAACCCATTATGACGCGTCCGCGTCTGCCGTTATCGAATAGTGCATCGACTGCTTCCTGGAGCATTCTCTTTTCATTTTTAATTATTATTTCTGGAGCAGAAAGTTCCATGAGCTTTTTTAATCTATTATTTCTATTTATAACCCTTCTGTATAAATCGTTTAGATCCGAACTGGCAAATCTGCCCCCCTCAAGCGGAACCAAAGGGCGCAAATCCGGCGGAATTACCGGAATAACGTCTAATATCATCCACTCCGGCCTATTTCCAGATGTCCTAAATGCCTCTATCAATTTCAGTTGCTTCGCTAATTTTTTCTTTTTAATGCCGTTAGGCAAACTCACTATACTTTCCTTAAGACTTTTAGACAACGACTCCACGTCAATACCCTTAAGCAATTCTTTCAACGCCTCGGCACCGATTCCTGCCTTAAAATCATACCCTTCTTTTTGAATTTTTTGATAATTTTCTTCGCTTAATAAATCCTTATATTTTAGGCCTATTTTTGATGCGTCTCCCGGCTCTATAATGACATAGGCTTCAAAATATAAAATCCTTTCGATATCCTTAAGGGTCATATTAAGAATACTTCCTATTCTTGACGGAAGGCTTTTAAAAAACCATATGTGTGCCACCGGCGAAGCAAGCTCGATATGTCCAAGCCGCTCTCTCCTTACCTTGGACGAAATGACTTCAACGCCGCATTTTTCACATACTATGCCGCGATGCTTCATTCTTTTATATTTTCCACAGTTACATTCGTAATCCTTAATAGGTCCAAAAATCCTAGCGCAAAAAAGCCCGCCTCTTTCAGGTTTTAACGTTCTATAATTAATAGTTTCCGGCTTCTTAACCTCACCATGAGACCATTTTCTGATTACATCAGGAGATGCTATTCCTAATTTTATGGAACTAAAACCGAGCGAGTCTCTTGTATCTTCTCTATCGTTGGTAAAAAAATCACCCTTATTCATACCCTTAAATAATTTTTTAAAATTCGGTTCATTTTCTTCCGCAACGGTAGGCAACTTTTTTTCGTTTTCCGAAATGTTGCTCAAACTAACGGTAGATTTATCGTCTATATCTTTATCCTTGCTAAATATATTTTTATCAAACAGCATTCTCTCCCTCCTTTAACAGTTCTACGTTAAGGCAAAGACTTTGTAATTCTTTAATGAGGACGTTAAACGACTCCGGCAAACCGACTTTAAATGTGGTATCCCCTTTTACGATAGATTCGTACATCCTTGTCCTTCCAATGGAATCATCCGATTTAACGGTAAGAAATTCCTGAAGGGTATGTGCCGCTCCATAAGCTTCCATTGCCCACACTTCCATTTCTCCGAGCCTCTGTCCTCCAAATTGCGCCTTACCGCCTAACGGCTGCTGAGTTACCAGCGAATACGGGCCGGTTGACCTTGCGTGTATTTTATCATCGACTAAATGATGAAGTTTAAGCATATACATTATCCCAACGGTAACTTTTCTATCAAAGGGTTCACCCGTTCTTCCGTCATAAAGCGTAACCTGACCGGTTTCCTCTACACCCGACATTTTAAGACAATTTTTTATATCATTCTCTTTTGCTCCGTCAAAAACAGGCGTTGACATATAAACACCCTTCTTGTACTTCTTTGCAAATTCTATAACCTCGTCGTCGTTTAATTTATTAATAAATTTAACTATAGTAGGCTCGTTAAATATTTCAAGCAGTTTTTTCCTCATCGCTTTGCTACCAAAATTTTCTTCCATAATCTTACTTATTTGGACACCCATATTATGTGCTGCCCAGCCTAAATGCACTTCGAGTACCTGGCCGACATTCATTCTGGACGGAACACCGAGGGGATTCAGTACCATATCGACTATTCTTCCGTCTTGCATAAACGGCATATCGTTGACCGGAAGTATTCTGGATACGACGCCTTTGTTGCCGTGTCTGCCCGCCATTTTATCCCCAACTGACAGTCTTCTTTTAATAGCTATATAAACCTTTATAGTCTTAAGAACACCGGGGGGGAGTTCGTCGCCCCTCTGTATCCTATCCACTCTATCCTCATAATAGGACTTCATCAAATCGGCATCTTCCATCGATTCGTCGTCTATTTTTTTCAACTTGTCGTATATACTTTTGGTATTTCCTTCTAACTCTATACTAAATATGTCGTCTCTGTTAAGCTTAGAAACGATATTATCGTTCAGTACATCGCCCTTTTTAATGTAAACGGGTTTATGCCCGGAAGATAAAGTTACATTTGCTCCACATTTTTTATTTACTATCAGATGTCTTATTTTTTTAAGCGCATTATTGAGAATGGTCCGCTGCTTATCCTCCGACTCCCTAATGAGATTAGTTACCTCGCCATCCTCTATCTCCTTTTCCCTGAAATCTTTTTCTATGCCTTTCCTTGAAAAAATTCTTATATCGACGACAACGCCGGAAACACCGGGAGGCACCCTCAAGGATGTATCCTTTACCTCTTTGGCCTTCTCTCCGAATATCGCCCTTAAAAGTTTCTCTTCCGGAGTAAGAACCGTTTCCCCTTTCGGCGTAACTTTTCCTATTAATATATCTTGCGCATGAACCTCGGCACCTATTCTGATAATCCCGTTCTCGTCAAGATTCTTTAATGCATCCTCGCTTATATTGGGAATATCAGCGGTAATTTCCTCCTTGCCAGATTTTGTTTCCCTGCATGCCGCTTCAAACTCTTCTATATGAATAGACGTAAACGCATCCTCGTGTAATAATCTTTCGCTTATCAGTATGGAATCCTCAAAGTTATAACCGTTCCACGGCATAAATGCGACCATAACGTTATGTCCAAGGGCCAATTCCCCGTCTTTTGTAGATGCCCCATCCGCTATGACTTGACCGGCAACAACTTTTTGACCCGTTTTTACTAACGGTCTCTGATTTAAACATGTATTTTGATTAGACCTTTGAAATTTAATAAGATCATAAAAACACTCAGTAAGGGCGCCTGCCTTTACGTCGTTTTCGGCATCTAAATCGGAAGTAATAACGATTTTAGCGGAATCGACATAGGTTACAACTCCGGCTTGAGTTGCTGAAATGCAAACGCCGGAATCTTTAGCCGTAATCCTTTCTATGCCGGTGCCTATAAGAGGCGGATCCGGCATTAATAAAGGCACTGCCTGCCTTTGCATGTTGGATCCCATAAGGGCACGATTTGCATCATCGTTTTCCAAAAAAGGAATCAACGAGGTAGCAATAGATACTAACTGCATCGGAGAGACGTCTATATAGTTCACTTCGTCCGGATAAGCCATTACCATTTCTCCGCTTCTCCTCACCGGAATCAACTTATATTTAATATAGCCGTTTTTATCTATTTCCGCATTAGCCTGAGCTATTACATACTTTTCTTCTTCCATGGCGGTTAAAAAATCAACTTCGTTCGTCACTATAGCACCGCCTTCGTTCATCTTAACCCTTCTGTATGGTGTCTCTATGAAACCATATTCACTAACCCTTGCATAAGAAGCTAGAGAGGAAATAAGACCGATATTCGGACCTTCCGGCGTCTCTATCGGACATATCCTACCGTAATGAGTAGGATGAACGTCTCTCACTTCAAACCCGGCTCTTTCTCTTGTAAGACCTCCCGGTCCAAGAGCGGAAAGACGTCTTTTATGTGTAACTTCGGAAAGGGGATTAGTCTGATCCATAAACTGCGATAACTGGCTTCTCCCAAAAAACTCCTTTATCAGGGAATTTACCGGCTTAGGATTGACTAAATCATTGGGCATTAATGAATCCAATTTTTGTGTGGTCATTCTTTCTTTTATAGCCCTTTCCATCCTCACGAGTCCGATTCTGAACTGATTTTCCAAAAGCTCTCCGACGGATTTGACTCTTCTGTTGCCAAGGTGATCAATATCGTCTATCGAACCTCTTCCGTCTTTAAGTTCCATCAAATATTGTAAAACACTTAGGATATCGTCCGGAGATAATACTCTGTCTTCAAGACTTTTATTCAAGTTTAATTTATTGTTTATTTTAAGCCTGCCTACTTCGGATAAGTCGTACCTTTCAGAGTTAAAAAACATATTTTCGAAGTGGGATTCTGCAGAAGCGGGATTAGGCGGCTCACCCGGTCTCATCCTTTTGTATATATCTATAATAGCCTCTTCTTTAGTGTTAACCTTGTCCGCCAAAATCGTTTCCAGGATCGATGAAGAAACGTTTACGTTATCTATAAAATAAACGGAAAACTCCTTCACTCCGGAATTATAAAATATCTCTAAAAGAGCCTGCGTAACAGGCTGCACGGATTTACCGATGACCTCTTTGCCGTCATAACTAAGCACATCCGTTTTAAGATATTTTCCTATAATATTCGACTCGTCACATGATAAAAATTCTATTCCGGCATCCTCAAGTTTGCTCGCAAGATGCTTTGTAATCCTCTTGTTTTTTTTAACCAAAACTTCATTGGTTTCAGGATTTACGATGTCCCTGTATGCCCTCGTAAAGACGAGAAAATCTTTGGGAATTTTCCGAAAATATTTTCTGTCCTCGATTTTAAACACTTCCGTCTTATAAAAACTTTCAAGAATATCATCCCTGGAATACCCTGCAGCTTTAAGCAGTATAGTAACCGGAAATTTCCTTTTTCTATCTATTCTAACGAAAACCATATCTCTCTGGTCAAATTCAAAGTCGAGCCATGACCCTCTATACGGTATAATTCTGGCCGTGTAAAAAGGCTTACCCTGAGCGTGGCTTCTTACCTTGTCATTGTCGTAAAAAACTCCGGGGGACCTTTGCAACTGATTCACGATAACTCTTTCTATGCCATTTATAATAAAAGAACCGTTCGGGGTCATTAACGGAATTTCGCCGAAATATATTTCTTGTTCTTTTATATCTTTTATATCTCTTTGTGAATCTTTTTCATCCATATCAATATTGGGTTCAAATGTGATAAGGTCGAAAAGAACCTTAAGCGACGCGCTGTATGTAAGACTTTTTTGCTTACATTCAAACATGCTGTATTTTGGTTCGCCGATGGTATAACCCTTAAATTCCAAAGAAAAATTTTTGCCTGCACCCTCTATCGGAAAAACAGATTTAAATACCCCTTCAAGTCCGTTATTGAGCCTTTTATCTCGAGGCAAGCCTTTTTGCAAGAACCTCTTGTATGATCTCATCTGAACTTCCAAAAGATTCGGAATATTAATAACCTGCTTAATTTTGGAAAAATCTTTCCTTATGATTATGGGCATGTTATCTTCTAAATTTAATTCTAATTTTGCTTTTGCCATTTAGCTTTCAACTCCCGCATTTCTTACTTAAATATGATATTTTTTTTATTTAATTTCGACGCCGGCGCCGACTTCTTCAAGCTTTGCTTTAATCTTTTGGGCATCTTCTTTGCTAATGCCGGTCTTTACCGCCTTAGGGGCACTGTCAACTAAGTCTTTTGCTTCCTTCAATCCCAAACTCGTAAGCTCTCTTACAACTTTAATGGTTTGAATTTTATTTGCACCTGCACCGGAAAGAATGACATCAAATTCGGTTTTTTCCTCAACCTGCGGAGCAACAGCTGCAGAAACTCCTCCCGCGGGCGCCGCCGCGGCAAACTGATCTGCCTTAACATCAAATTTTTCTTCTATTAATTTAACAAGATCGTTTAATTCTATTACGGAAACATTTTCAATATAGTTTAGAACATCATCTTTACTTATAGCCATTATTTTTCCTCCGATATAATATTACAAACGTTTAAAATTAATTAATTTGAATTTAGACAGCCGTTTTTTTAGCATCTTCTACTGCACGCAAAGTCCTTACCAACCTTAAGACAGGCATTTTTAAAGCAAAAACCATGCGAATTTCAGGTGACCTGATGACAGATATGAACCTTCCTATTAAAACATCTTTGAAAGGTAAAGCGGCAAGAGCAATAATTGCCGTTTTGTCTAAAACGGCTTGATAATACCCTACTTTAATTTCAATATTTTCAGGATTTTTCTGCGCAAACTTAGAAAGTACTTTCGAACAAGCAAGCGGATCGTCGGTAAAAACTATAAAATTAGGTTCGTTAAGATATTCCGACAAAGGTTCCAGATGCGTCTGTCTAAAGGCTATCTTGCTCAGCGTGTTCTTAAATACCTTGAGCTGACCCCCGCTATTGCGGATTTCCTTTCTTAAAAGACTGAATTTTTCAACGCCTAATCCCTGATATTTGCTGATAAAAATACTCTGCTTACTCTCCAGATTATTTTTCAATAATTCAATCTCTTTGTTCTTTCTGTCTTTTTTCAATTTTATCTCCCCTCCTTTCTTTTAAATTTTTCCTAATACGTCAATACGGCATAATAAGAGCAATTTAAAAAATCAGATCCGGGTCGTTAAAAAGCTCTATTCGTCTAAACAGGATTTATAAACCTGCCGTCATAGACAATATTAAATTTACTTAATATAATATTTTTTGTTATACCATGTTATTCCTCAACTTAAGCGTGTCTAAAGCGACGCCGAAGCCCATTGTGGAAGACATGGAAACCTTTCTTACATATATACCCTTGCTTGAAGACGGCTTCAATCTGTTTATAGTTTCCAACAGGGCTATAAAATTATCCTTAAGCTTAGAAGAACCGAAAGAAACCTTACCTA
This sequence comes from Candidatus Acidulodesulfobacterium sp. H_13, assembly GCF_048541835.1. Classification (NCBI taxonomy): domain Bacteria; phylum Candidatus Acidulodesulfobacteriota; order Candidatus Acidulidesulfobacterales; family Candidatus Acidulidesulfobacteraceae; genus Candidatus Acidulidesulfobacterium; species Candidatus Acidulodesulfobacterium sp. H_13. The sequence goes on along the minus strand of NZ_JBLEOY010000002.1, from coordinate 207,212 downwards.
TCGATGCATGCAAAATCCCGTTTTTCTCGGCCTTAAACTCTATCTTACCCGCTTTTAGCTCCTTTACCGCCCTGCCGACGTCAAAAGTAACCGTTCCCACTTTGGGGTTAGGCATCAAACCTCTGGGTCCCAATATTTTACCAAGCTTACCGACGATAGACATAATATCCGGAGTCGCGACAACCCTGTTAAAATCCATAAAGCCCTGCTGCACCTTTGCAATCATATCTTCCTGTCCGACATAATCCGCACCGGCGTTTAATGCCTCGCGCTCTTTTTCGCCCTTTGCAAAAACAAGAATCTTGACCGACTTGCCGGTCCCGTGGGGAAGCAATACCGATCCCCTAACCTGTTGGTCGTTTTTTTTGACATCGATCCCTAAATTCATTGCAACATCTACGCATTCATCAAATTTTACATGATGAGAATCAATAATAATATCAAAGGCTTCATCTATCGAATAATATTTATTGGCGACATCCGCCTTTTTCACTGCATTCATATATTTTTTACCCCTCTTTTTCATATTTATACCCCCCATCTTCTATTCAGTAATATCTATGCCTATACTTTTGGCGGTCCCTTCTATAATCCTCATAGCCGACTCAATTTCATCTGTGTTGAGATCCGGCATTTTAACCTTTGCAACCTCCATTATTTTTGATCTGTTCAATGTGGCAACTTTATTTTTATTCGGCTGACTAGACCCTTTATCTACTCCCGCAGCTTGTTTAAGTAAAACCGAAGCCGGCGGTGTTTTTAAGACAAAATCGAATGACCTATCCGTATATACGGTAAGAACGACAGGTATAATCGTCCCTTCTTGAGATTTTGTTTTTTCATTGAACTGCTTACAAAATTCCATTATATTGACACCGCGTTGGCCCAAAGCAGGACCGACAGGCGGAGCGGGATTGGCTTTTCCACCCGTAATCTGTAATTTTACTATAGCCTGAATTTTTTTTACCGCCATAATGTCTATCCCCTATTTTATCCTATTTCCATTATTATTTAATTTCTCTCAACCTGCGTGAAATCCAACTCTACGGGTGTAGCCCTACCGAATATGGAAACAAGAACTTCAAGCTTGCTTTTATCCGGTCTTATATCGCCTATCACCCCGTTGAAACCGGAAAACGGTCCCTCGGTAATTTTAACGGTATCACCCTTGGAGAATTCTATCTTGGCTTTCGGTCTCTTAACTCCTTCCGTTATTTGTGCAACAATCTTTTCCATTTCCGATTCGTCGACCGAAACGGGATTTAGCTGATTACCCACAAATCCTGTAACCTTTGGTGTTCCCTTGAGCAAATGCCATGAATCCGTATTTACATTCATTTTGACAAAAATATAACCGGGGAAGAATTTTCTTTTAACCTTCTTTTTGCCGCCTTTTGCGCCTTTTTCGAATACATCCTCCTTAGGAACGATGATTTCTCCGAAATATTTTTTAGACCCGCTTGTAACTATCCTTTCTTCAAGCGCAAGTTTGACATTATCCTCAAATCCGGAATATGTATGAACCGCATACCATTTTTTAGGAATTTCTTCCGAATCTTCATCAATGGGATCATCCGGGGTAATGTCTAAGCCGGATTTAAGATTTTCATCTATTTTTTCTTGTTCTTCTTTATTGTCCATTAAGTTTATTTTAGGTTTATTAAATATATTAAATTATTAAATATGAAATACATAAGAAAACATTTTAGAAAAAAGAATATCTACGAGACCGAGAAAAGTAGTGACAAGTATTATAAAAATAACCACCACATATGTAGTTTTTGTCGCCCTATCCTTTTCCGGCCACACAATTTTACCGAGTTCCGCTTTTACTTCGTACAAATATTGTTTTGTTTTTTTTATGAACCCGGAAACAGAATTACCATTCATTTTTGAGTGTCCCAAAATAATATTTTCCTAATTTAAATTACTTATACGTTATGTTGGCAGGCCAGGAGGGATTCGAACCCCCAACACTCGGATTTGGAGTCCGATGCTCTAGCCGTTGGAGCTACTGGCCTATTTATAAATTTACGATTAGTTCATTTTTTACTTCGTTTCCTTGTGAATCGTATGAGTTCTACAGAACCTACAATATTTTTTCACAGATAACTTCTCCGAAGAAAGTTTTTTATTTTTAGTAGTCGTATAGTTCCTTCGTTTGCATTCACCGCATGCCAATGTTATTATTTCTCTCATTATTTATATAATTGCCCCTTTTGTTTCCATGTTAGTTAATTATTGAATTATTCCACAACCTCGGTTATGACGCCGGCGCCTACTGTGTGTCCGCCTTCTCTTATAGCAAACCTAAGCTCTTTTTCCGCAGCTATCGGAATAATAAGCTGCACAGACATTGCGACGTTGTCTCCGGGCATTACCATTTCTACGCCCTCGGGCAGCGTGCAGACCCCGGTAACATCGGTAGTCCTAAAATAAAACTGCGGACGATAACCGCTAAAGAACGGAGTGTGACGACCACCCTCTTCCTTGGTCAATATATAGGCTTCAACCTTAAACTTTTTATGCGGAGTAATGGAACCGGGTTTGGCTAAAACCATACCCCTTTCTATCTCTTCGCGCTTTTTACCCCTTAAAAGAACGCCTATATTGTCTCCGGCACGACCCTCGTCTAAGAGTTTTCTGAACATTTCTATACCGGTTATGACGGTCTTGGATGTGGCGGAAAGCATTCCGACTAACTCCACTTCATCCCCTACCTTTGCTATGCCCCTCTCCACTCTGCCGGTAGCAACCGTTCCCCTGCCGGATATAGAAAATACGTCTTCTACGGGCATAAGAAAGGGTTTATCGATATCCCTTTTCGGAACGGGTATGTATTCGTCGATGGCGTTCATGAGATCCATTATCTTCTGCGTCCATTCGTTATCGTCTTCGGCTTCAAGGGCTTTAAGAGCGGAACCGCTTATTATGGGAATATCATCCCCCGGAAAATTATAGGAGGTTAAGAGCTCTCTTACTTCAAGCTCTACTAGTTCTAAAAGCTCCGGATCGTCGACCATATCGACTTTGTTCAAAAATACTACTATATAAGGAACTCCGACCTGACGGGCAAGAAGAATATGCTCGCGGGTCTGAGGCATAGGTCCGTCTGCAGCGGAAACTACGAGTATGGCTCCGTCCATCTGTGCGGCACCGGTTATCATATTTTTTACATAGTCGGCATGACCCGGGCAATCCACATGGGCATAATGCCTTTTTTTGGTCGTATATTCCACATGAGACGTCGCTATCGTAATACCCCTTTCCTTTTCTTCCGGGGCATTGTCTATCTGGTCGTACGACTTAAAGGTAGCCTGTCCCGTCTTAGAAAGAACCTTCGTGATGGCGGCGGTTAACGTTGTTTTGCCATGATCGACATGACCGATTGTGCCTATATTGATATGAGGCTTCGATCTGTCAAATTTCTCTTTGGACATTTAGTCTCCTCCTGATAAACATTAATCATTTTTATATTTTTATACAACAATCCATAACATGGAGCCCATGATCGGGATCGAACCGATGACCTCTTCCTTACCAAGGAAGTGCTCTACCACTGAGCCACATGGGCATCGTATTGATAAAATTTGGAGCGGGAAACGGGATTCGAACCCGCGACCCTCAGCTTGGAAGGCTGACGCTCTAGCCAACTGAGCTATTCCCGCATTAAAAACTATATAAAGCCATAATCATGGTGGAGAGGGGAGGATTCGAACCTCCGTAGACTCGCGTCGACAGATTTACAGTCTGTTCCCTTTAGCCACTCGGGCACCTCTCCGCTTTTCCTTTATTATGGAGCTGGCGATGGGAATCGAACCCGCAACCTGCTGATTACAAATCAGCTGCTCTGCCATTGAGCTACGCCAGCCTACAAAATCCAAAATAATACCAAAAAACTTGTTGTAAGTTTAGAAACTTTAATATTAACAAAATATTCGTTTATTTGTCAATATTTTTTTTACGTTTATTCGTGTATTTTGCATAATAAATTATCTCAGGTTTCTAAGGAATAATTTATTCGTTCCCTCACGTCATTTCTTATTAAAATTTCTATAAGATAGTAAAGTTAAAAACAATTATGAGGTATAGGGCATGATGGCTATAAAATACGAATTAAGGCAAACTGACAGAATAAAATTAAAAACCCGATAAAATTAGTTTTTAGTGCCGATTGCCAGATTTTGTGAGATGTATCCTATATCTCATGCAGAAATTTTTATATTTTGATAAGTATTACAGTCAATAGAAAAATCTCTAAGAAGGCTTAACACTGCGTCTTTAAATGGGGTGGATGACAGGGTTTGAACCTGCGACCACCGGAGTCACAATCCGGGGCTCTACCGGCTGAGCTACATCCACCGTAAATTAAAAGAACATATTGCCTTTAACTATTATATTTTATCAGAATTTGACTTAAATTTAAATATATTTTTATTTTTCGTCTTTATTTTATTCAAAACAATGCGTCAATACCCAGCGTTTTTCCCGAATCAGTAAATATTATAACCAATTCGCATATAATCAAAGTGAGATTAATCCCTAATTCCGACGGGCTGATCCAGTACATGGCAAATAAGTAATTTAAATTCAAAAATAACCCTACAAGTGCCGCAGCCTTAGTAATAAAACCCGCTGTTAAAAAAATGCCGGCGAATAGTTCTCCCATAATTATTAATAAGGCAAACAAAAATGAGTTAGGAACGGCAAAATGAGTTAAAAAGGTATTATAAAACCACAAGTGACCATGATTAGCAAAAAATAATAGTTTTCCACGAAGATTCGTAAAAAAAGCCGGGGTCAACTTAAAATGAACCTCATAAAGAAAAAGCAAGCCCACGTAAATCCTCAAAAAAGCATTCCATACATTTGAATTTCTATAGCTCATTTCTTTAGTTCCGCCACATGCGTTATCGTTATTTTCAATTAAATTATGAAAATTCTATCACGAAAATCTACTTATGTCCACTTACAATGAGACAATTTTTATGATATAATTTTTTGATAAATGCTATATTTTGCAGTTAATAGAAAATAAAAAATTTGCGGGAGGCGAAAAAATGAAAATTGATTTTATCGCATCAAAAAGCGGGCAATTCAAAAAATTAACATTTTACGGCCAAAGCCCATGGTTGGATAATATTTCGAGATGTATGATAAATTCGGGCGAGCTTGAAAAATTGATCCAAAATGGCGTAATAACGGGAATAACATCCAACCCTTCAATATTCGAAAAAGCTATTAACTCCGAAAAATGCGGCTATCCCGAAGCAATTAAAAGCCTTTTGCAAAAAAACTTAACACCCTTTCAAATATACGATGCAATCACTAGAGATGATATAAAATCTACAGCCCTTCTTCTTAAACCGGTTTATGAAAAATCCGGTGGCCGAGACGGATTTGTCAGCATTGAAGTTGCGCCGAATATTGCTACAAACGTTTCTACGTCAATAAGCGAGGCACAGAGAATATTTTCTCTCATAGACGAAAAAAACGTACTTATAAAAATACCTGCCACCAATGAGGGACTTGAGGTTATTTCCGCCCTTATATCCCAGGGCATAAACGTAAACGCAACACTGATGTTTTCACGTAACCACTATATAGCGGTTTCAAATGCATACATCGGGGGGCTCAAAAAGGCTCTTGAGTCCGGCTTGAATTTAAGGGATATTCACTCGGTTGCAAGCATTTTCATCAGTAGGGTAGATACGTATGTAGATAAACTGCTGAATGAATTAATAACCGGCACGGACGCCTCATCCGCAAAAAAAGAAAAGATCATAAATTTAAGAGGAAAGGCTGCCGTTGCTAATTCCAAGATAATTTTTAATAAATATAAAGAAACTTTTAGCGGTGCCGAATTCACAACCTTGAAAGCGGAAGGTGCTACCAGGCAACGTCTTTTGTTTGCCAGCACAAGTACGAAAGACCCTTCATATTACGACTTAAAATATGTCGAACCGTTAATAGGCAGGAATACCGTAAGCACGCTCCCCGATGAAACAATCGAACATATTGCGGACCATGGCAAATTATCTCCGGATACTGTATCGCAAGAACTTGAAAATTCAAACAAGATAATAGCCGAACTGTCCGAATTAGGAATAGATTTAGATGAAGTGGGCGAAAAATTGCAAGAAGACGGCGTAAAATCTTTTGAAAATTCCTATGATAAACTTCTCGATTCTATCAAAAATATTTCAAGAAACATATAACCGTCATTTCGGTTATTGCAACACAATTAAATATATAATAATGCAGGAGGAAATTAATATTATGAATATCAAAAGGACATTCGACAGAAACAGTCTTACGGAAGAAGAAATAGAATTTCTGAAAAGTTTTACTAAAAAATGCCGGGGCGATATATTGAGAATGACCACCCTTGCGACTTCGGGGCATCCCGGGGGCTCTATGTCCTCTATCGATATTTATGCTATTTTGTACGGATTTTGCAACGTATATCCCTCCGATCCTTTTAATCCCGAAAGAGATAGGATCGTTATAAGCCACGGGCATACGACTCCGGGAGTATACTCCGCCCTCGGAAATTACGGATTTTTTGACATAAAAGATGCCGTATTGAACTTTAGGACGGCGGGCTCTCCATTCGAAGGCCATGTGGAAAAATCGGTGCCGGGGATAGAATGGAACACCGGAAATCTCGGACAAGGACTCTCCGCAGCCTGCGGATTTGCATTAAACTCCCGTTTAAATAAACTTGATTATAACATTTACTGCGTTATGGGAGATGGGGAACAGGCAAAGGGTCAAATAGGAGAAGCGAGAAGGTTTGCGGTAAAATATAAATTAAATAATTTAACCGTGATAGTAGATAAAAACGGATTACAAATAGGCGGCAAAACATCCGAAGTAATGCCGGATAACATAAAGGGAAATTTCGAAGCCGACGGATTTCATGCTATAGAAATAGATGGCCATGACTTTAATGAAATATATTCCGCAGTAAAAAAAGCTCATACTGTAAATTCTCCGGTCGTCATTATCGCAAATACGATTATGGGCAAGGGCGTTTCGTTTATGGAAAATCAGGCCAAATATCATGGCTCTACTTTAAACACGGAAGATTGTAAAAAAGCCCTAAACGAACTCGGCGAACGAGACGATATAGATGAACTCATAAACGAAAAAAAGCTGAATAAACCAATAAAATCGTTGAATAAAAGAACCGATAAACGCTTTGCTTTAGAACCGGATAACAGAAATATAATCTACACAAGGGATAAAAACACAGACAACCGCTCCGCGTTCGGCAACGCCCTTTTTGACATAGCAAAAAATTATGAGAAAAAAACCGATTCGCAGCATATACCCTTTGCAGTTTTTGATTGCGATCTTGAGGGATCGGTCAAGACCGGCGCTTTTAGAAAAGAATTTTCGGATAATTTTTTTGAATCCGGTATAGAGGAACATAATACTGCCGTGATATCCGGGGCATTATCATCCGAAAGCATACTCACGTTTTTTGCCGATTTCGGGGTTTTTGGAGTAGATGAAGTTTACAACCAGCAACGGCTAAACGACATAAATAATTCGAACCTGAAAGTGGTGTGTACTCATTGCGGCATAGACGTGGGGGAAGACGGAAAAACTCATCAGTGCATAGACTATTTCGGTATTATTAATTCTACATTCGGATTCAAAGTCATGATTCCGGCAGACCCCAATCAAACGGATAAAGCGGTGAGATACATTGCCTCTCATAAGGGCAATTTTGTTTTGATAATGGGAAGGTCGGTTATTCCGGTTATTTTAAATGAAGAGGGCCAGCCCTTTTTTGGCGAAAATTATGAATTCAAATACGGAAAAATGGACACCGTGAGGAAAGGAAACGATTTGACGATTATATCAACCGGAAATATGCTTACTCATGCGTTAAAAGGATTTGAAATGCTTAAGAAAGACGGCATAAACCCGACGCTTGTCAATATCTCTTGTCCTAGCGACATCGACGTAGAAGATTTAAAGTCGGCTGCAAAAACCGGTCTTATAATCACGATAGAAGACCATAACGTAAAAACCGGAGTAGGCACCGCTATAGGAACCCTTATTGCCGAAAACGGTATTAACGTAAAATTCAGAAAATTAGGCGCCACATCCTACAATTCTTCCGGAAAATCAAATGAGCTATACAAATTAGCGGGGCTATCGCCTCAGGATTTATATAATGCGGCTAAAAAGGAAATATAAAATAAAGATTTAGTTTTCAGTTATTGTTCCAAACTCTGCCGTCGGCGTTAATTAGTCTATCCGCTTTTTTTGGTCCCCAAGAGTTGGCTTCGTAGTTTGGAAATGCCGGCGTATCTATTTTACGCCATCCATTTATTATGGACGTAATAAATTGCCATGCTATCAGCGTGCTGTCGTATCTTGCAAAGAGCGTCTGGTCGCCTATGATTATATCGTAAATTAGCCTCTCATATGCATCGGGAGGAGATAATTTGAATGAAGACTTATAATTAAATACCATACTTACCGGCTCTATATCCATTTCAAAACCAGGCATCTTAGCACCGAAATTTATTACAATCCCCTCATTTGGCTGAATGGTAATGATTATGGAATTTTGTTTAATCTTTTCTACACCGTCTCTTCCGTAAAGGCTATAAGGTAGTTTTTTAAAATAAACGACTATCTCGGTCTTATGTTTTTTCAATCGTTTACCCGATCTCAAATAAAAAGGTACCCCTGCCCATCTATAATTATCTATGAAAAGTTTTAACGCAACATAAGTATCGGTAATCGTATCCTTAGGCATCCCCGCCTCTTCCTTATAACTAACCACCGGTTTATTGCAGACTTCTCCCCTATCGTACTGCCCTCTAATCACAAAATTTTTTACATCGTTTAGACTGTAAGGTCTTATGCTTTTCAATAACTTCGCTTTTTCGTTTCGTATATCGTCGGCATCGAAAATAGCCGGAGGTTCTATGGCAACGGCTGATAACAGCTGCATCATATGATTCTGCATCATATCTCTTATAACACCGGATTCGTCGAAATATCCCGACCTGGAACCCACTCCTATAGACTCCAACGCGGATATCTGAATATGATCTATATATTTATTGTTCCAAATAGGCTCAAAAATAGCGTTGGCAAATCTGAAAGCAAATATATTCTGAACGGTTTCTTTCCCGAGATAATGGTCTATCCTATAAACCTCTTTTTCTTTAAACACGGAAAGAATTTCGCTGTTTAAGCTTTTTGCGCTATCATAATCATATCCGAAAGGCTTTTCTACAACAAGCTTTGAAAACCCGCCCTTTTTAAAATTATCGGCAGTGAGGTTTGCATTCTTAATCCCGTCTATCACGTTAACATAAATACTCGGGGGGATAGAAAGATAATAGACTATATTCTTCGGTATCTTATACTCTAATGCCTTAGCTTCAACAAATTTACCCAACTTTTCATAACTGGCTTTATCGTCATATTTTGATTTCAGATAGAATATATGCTTAGAAAAATTAAGAAAATCATTTTCGTTCACGGGTTTTTTTCTACAATTTACGTTTAAAGCATCTAAAATCGTTTTACGAAAAGTTTCATCGTCCATTCCCGTTCTGGCAAATCCTATAATAAAAAAACTATCCGGAAAAAAACCTTCGCTCCACAAAGCATATAATGCCGGAAATATTTTAATATGTGCCAAATCCCCGCTTGCACCGAATATAACAATGATAGAAGGATCTAATTCCCCCATCTTACCCTCCTTTTTTTAAGATTTTTCTAAAATTACCCTTGACGGAGCCCCGTCGGAATTTTTAATCTTAATCGGAAGAGCAATCAAGTTATACTCGCCCGGCTTGACGTTGAAAAGATTTAAACCCTCTATTACAACAACCCCGGCGCCCAAAAGCGTTTTATGCGTATCATGACCTATATGATAACCCTCTATGGAAAGATAATCGATGCCGACTAAGGCTATATCGTTATCAACTAAATAAGATGCCGCATCCGCGCCGACGTAAACATAATCCTGATGAAAATTATTATCTTTATTGCTTATCCATGAAGAATTCTTAGTCTTAAAAAGCACTCTCTCACCCGCTTTTATATCGTAAGGCAAAAGAAATTCTTTAGATATCACTTTTACGGAATTACCAACTTCTATAACCCTGCATCGCCCTATTAACGTATTTATATTCAGCTTATCTATCCCTATTCCGCTTTCTACAAAATGATGCGGGGCATCTATGTGAGTTCCGGTATGCGTCCCGCAGGTAATTTCACTATTATTGGCACTATCCCCGTTTTTAATATTCGAGAAGTGCTTGACCGTAACGCCGGGATCGGCCGGCCAGTGAAGCATGCCGCCTTCTATATCCATACTTACATCGATAAACATTTCGGTTACCTCTTATTACTTATTATATAATGCGAACATTAAATAAAATTTACTTATGAATCGGGTGTCCGCCGAACTGATGCCTTAATGCGGCTAACATCCTTGCGGCAAACGAGTTTTCCTGTCTCGACCTGAACCTCATAAACACCGCATCGGCTATAACCGGGGCAGGAACCGCTCTATCTATCGCCTCCTTAAGCGTCCATCTTCCTTCGCCGGAATCATCTACTATGGGCTTTAAGTTGTCAAGCTCCGGATCGCCCTTGAGCGCATTATAGGCAAGCTCCAAAAGCCATGAACGAATAACGGATGAATGGTCCCAGAGAAAAGCAACCTTTTCTAAATCAACGTCAAAATCGGAAGTCTTCATTATTTCAAATCCTTCCGCATAAGCCTCCATCATTCCATATTCTATAGCGTTGTGAACCATTTTTACAAAATGTCCCGACCCGTATTTTCCCGTATGCAAATAGCCGTCTTTAGGCGCAAGCGTTTTAAAAATAGGCTCGCACCGATCGAATGCATCATCATCACCCCCGATCATAACGCAATAACCCTCTTTTAATCCCCAGATACCGCCGCTTGTCCCACAATCCAAAAATTTGGCTCCTTTTTTGCTGCAGGTTTCGTATCTTCTAACGGAATCTTTATAGTATGAGTTGCCTCCATCTATTATTACATCGTTTTCCCGGACATATTTTAATACCTCATTTAGCATATCGTCGGTGGGTTCTCCACTCGGAACCATTAGCCATATAACCCTTGGAGGTGCAAGTTTTTCTATTAATTCTTTAACGGAATTCGACCCTATGGCGCCTTTATTAATCACATTTTTTTCTTTAGAGATAGTTCTGTTAAAAACTACCACCCTGTGCCCGCCTTCGAGAAGTCTAAAAACCATATTCATTCCCATTTTGCCCAATCCGATCATTCCTAATTCCATTTTTTGCACCCCCTATTTTTTCAAGGTTTAATTATTTTATATGCTCAACTATGTATTATACCGCTATTTAGGTACTGAATCAACACTGCCAACGGGATTACCTGCCATACTTTTTCCTACTTCCCTTATAACGTCTAAAGGAACTGGTATTATCATCGTGGTATTATTTGTAGAGGAAATTTCATTTAATGTTTGCAGATAGCGAAGTTGAAGCGCCATAGGATTTTCCGCTATAATTTTTGCTGCGTCACTTAAGCGTTGAGATGCCTGGAATTCACCATCGGCGTTAATTATTTTCGCTCTCCTATCCCTTTCTGCCTCTGCCTGTCTCGCCATTGCCCTTTGCATATCTTGCGGAAGATCTATCTGTTTAAGTTCTACCACGGTGACCTTAACACCCCATGGACCGGTATGCTTATCTAATATATCCTGAATTTCCATATTAATGTTTTCTCTTTCCGACAAAAGCTTGTCGAGTTCTCCCTCGCCGCATACGCTCCTTAAGGTAGTTTGAGCAAGCTGCGATACCGCATAATTAAAGTCCTCAACCTTAACTATCGCATTCAGCGGATCGACAATTTTGTAATATACCACCGCACTAATTTTAAGCGTTACGTTATCCTTCGTAATGACATCCTGAGGCTGAACATCAAGGGTAATTATCCTTAACGTCACCTTTGTCATTCTATCGATAATAGGCCACAAGAGTATCATACCCGGACCCTTAACCTTAAACGCCCTACCCATTCTAAAAATGACGGCTCTATCGTATTCTTTTATTACTCTCACAGCATTTAAAATTATAATAATCGCGACAATTATTATAATAGCAAAAAAAACGGCATCGAAACTCATATAACCTCCAGATTGAACGATTAAAAAATTCTTAATCGTTGCATATTATATATTATTTTTGAAAGGCTTAACCTTAAGCCTTAACCTATTATCTGCATCTGTTATTATCACCTTTGAATTCTTTAGTATTTCATAATCGGAAAAAGCGGTCCATAGTTCACCGTTAACAAGCACTTTCCCTTCACCCTCCGGTTTGATATCTCGGGTGACCTCTCCGACTTCATTTAACAGAGCGGTCATGCCTACTTTTGCCCTTAACATATGCGCCCTATATCCGAGATAAGCTGAAACCGATACGAATATCGTCAGGGTGACATAGGTCGGCAGGACGATTCTTACAAAAAAACCGGGGACGTTAGGCATGACATAGAAGAGGAGTATCGAGCCTATGATAAAAAAAATAGCCCCTGAAGCAGTAAAAATGCCGTAACTCATTGCAAAAAAATCTACAACAACGAATATAAAAGCAAAAAATATTAAGATATCGGCAAAATAGACCATAAATTCAAATTTTAGAGCATAAATTTCTTATTTTTTTCATATCTTCCCAGGCTTGCCTTTTAGCGCTCTGATTTCTTAACAAATAAGAGGGGTGATATGTCGGTATGACGGTAATGCCGTTATAATCAAACTCCTTACCCCTTACTGCTGATATAGTTCCCTTATCCGTTCCTATAATAAATTCCGTAGAAAATTTGCCGAGGGTGCAAATTATTTTTGGTTTAATTATGGTTATTTGCTCTCTTAAGAAGGGGGCACATGCGGCTATCTCATCCTTTAGCGGATTTCTATTTTCCGGAGGCCTGCATTTAATTATATTTGCTATATAAACATCTTCCCTCTTCATGTCTATGGATTCTATGATTTTTGTTAAAAGCCGTCCCGCTCTGCCCACAAACGGTCTTCCCGTATTGTCTTCCTCGGCGCCGGGGGCTTCTCCTATAAACATCAATCTGCTTTCCGGGTCGCCTTCTCCAAAAACTATATTTTTTCTCGTTTTATTCAGTTCGCATTTTATACAGCCGTTTACATCGGATTCATTTAAATCCATCAATCTCTCCGTTCTTGAATCAGCCTTATTTTTATTTATCATTTTATTATTTATCCTAAACGATTCTAAATCGGGCAAAAACCTTTTGTTAGATACGACGGACATCACGGTAAAATATCCCTTATAGCGGGATATAAAAGACTTAACGTCTTTAAGAAACCGTTCTATCTCCGAACCATCATCGTCTATGCCGTTTGTTAACATATAATCATAGATATTCAAAAACTCAATCCCAAATTAAAAGCCTTTAAATTATTGTCGGCGCTTTTACCCTCCAATAAAATATTCTCTATCGTTTTCGGAGATATAGGAATATCCGTCTTTGCAAACAAGATACCTAAGGCAATTATATTTCTTTGGGTAAGCGAGTTGAAATTATCGGTAGAAATTTTATCCAAATCATAAAAAAATATATTTTTGGTGATCTTTTTAAGTTCTGCTACTATAAAGGAAATATCAGGGTATGAAGCCTGCCCCATCCTGACGCTTACAGGAATGTAAGGCCTTTCGTTAAAAATTACGATCGAGTTCTCGTTCAGATAGCGCGCTCCCCTCAGTGTTTCTATTGGTTCCAAAGATATCAAGACATTCGCTCCGCCCGCCTCTATCATCGGGGAATGCATATTTCTTTTTGAATCATTAGGCTCCGACTCGTTCTCATAAAAAATATATTTAACAAATGTCTCGACATAACCTTCACGTTGCGCTCCCCCTCTTCTTTCCGAGCCGGATACGTCCTGCGAATCCGAATTCAACGCCGCATTCTTCAGCACCGTTCCCATCGTTATAATACCCTGACCGCCAAGACCTATTATTGCAATATTAAATCTCTTCATTTAGGCATTAATCCCTAATAATCCGTTAACTTCTTTTCCGCTTATTTTTTTACTTAAATTCGATTTTAAAGCAAATTCTACTTTACGTATAGCACTGTTGGGGCACACCTCGTAACAGACTCCGCATTTTACGCAAGAAACGGGGTCAATATAATAATATTCCCTGCTTTCACCCTCATCTTTTTTAAGAATAATGGCCGGGCATGCAAGTTCTACAAAACACTCGTCGCATTTTACACATCTTAATTTTTGAATCTCATAAAAGGATGAGGGGGCTTTCACAGTCGCCGTGTCCTTTTTCTTTAAAAGCTTATTTCTTCTAATCTCTTGAAGAATACATTCTCTTTTGGCGATCAGTACCTTAACTCCCTGTTCCTTCAATGCACTTTTTACCTGCGAAGCAAACCTTTTTACGCTATTAGGGTCAAGACTTTTAATATAAGTTACTCCCAAAGATTTTATTAATTCCTTCAAATTTAACGGATTGGGATAAGGTGTGCCGTCCACATCCCTTTGAGTGGAAGGCGTTTTTTGGTGCCCGGTCATAGCGGTCCAGCTGTTATCAAAAATAATATAGAGAATATTTGCACCATTTTGAACGGCATTAAGCAAAACAGGTATGCCGGAATGGTAAAAAGTTGAATCGCCGACAAGCGCTATAATCTTTTTCTTTTTATCAAAAATACTTATTGCCTGACCGATTCCTAAACCGGCATTCATACAGGTAAGAAAATCCATCGCATTATACGGCGGCAGAAGACCGAGGGTATAGCACCCGATATCTCCGGCTATAACTACATCCCTTTCTTTTGCTTCGGTATTTGAAAAACCTGCCGCTTTAAGAATAGAATAAAATGCAGCTCGATGAGAGCACCCTATACAAAATGTTCCCGATCTTGGAGGCAGTATCTCCTGCAATTCTTTATCTCTTTTAACGGCAAAATCAAAAAAAACAGGAAGGGGTTTTTTCAAAAATTTACCTACACCGGATATAACGTCGTCTAAGGTTAGCTCACCCGTCTGCTTAAATATATCCTTACCATGAATTACACCCTTAAAACCCAGCTCATAAGCTATTTTCTTAATCTGAAACTCTAAAAAACCCTCTGCTTCTTCAACAATTACAACCTCGTCAAGTCCGTCAAAAAAATTATTTAAAAGTTCATTCGATATCGGAAAAGTGAAGCCTAATTTTAATATCCTATGGTCATAAATATTTAGAACATCCATAGCTTCCATTAAATGAGCATAAATGACGCCGGAGGATATAAAACCGATTTTTGACGAATTTTCATTAATAATTTTATTAAAACGGGATTCCGCAAGATAATTCTTTAACAGCTCATTTCGATTTAAATACTTAGCATGGTTTTTTACTGCCATATTAAAAAGGTTCAGGTAATTTTCGGGGTCTTTTGTGAAATTTCCGCTAATGTTTCTATCCCTCAAATCTCCGAAATAAAGTACCCCCGCGTTATGGCATAACCTTGATGAGGCTATCAATACGATTCCGAAAGAAAACTCTTCCGATATATCGAAAGCGTCCCTCGTAAAATCCTTTGCCTCTTGAATATTCGACGGCTCCATTATGGGCATGTAAGTATGCATGCTGTACCATCTGTCATCCTGTTCATTTGAACTGCTCGTTGCACCGGGATCCGACCCTACAGCGATGACAAGACCGGCCTTCACACCGGTATAGGATAAAAATTGTGCAGGCTCGCTCGCAACGTTAAGCCCTACGTTTTTCATGGCACAAAGCGCCCTCACGCCGGACCATGAAGCCCCCACGGCGCCGTGAAGAGAAATATGCTCATTTAAGCTAAATTCCGTATATAAATCTTTTATATTTCCTTTATTTTTGTCAAGTGCTGCGATAATTTCCGACGCAGGAGTACCCGGATACATAGAAGCATAACCAACGCCTGCCTCTAATGCCCCGCGAGCTATGGCCTCATTTCCAAGCATTATGCCCTTATCGCCGGCGGTTCCGTCAATAAATAAATTGCTTTTATTCATATCCCGTTTTTTTCAAAATATTGCGTAAATATATTCGACTTTTCGCTTACGACTTTTACTATAATTCCGTCTATATTCAAATCCTCATTACTTTTTATAAAATCATCCAACGGATATTTTATATCCGACTCTCTAATGTATAAAAAAACTTCCTTATTCTCAGATTTGATGTAGTTAATCATATTCACATCCGGATTTTCGCCGGCATAACTTACTATCAGCCTATCCACGCCCGTCTTGATAAGTTTCTTGGCCTTCAGTCCATCGGCAAGAGCGGACGCCCCTATGACTACCCCAAGATTAAAAAAATCAAGACCGTCGACGCCGTGCAGACTATTCATAAAATCCCTCTTTAGTATCAAAGCCAAACCAAAAACATCTATATCGTAAACAGGCTTGGCGGACTTAAACATCGTTTTTAAGGGGTGCAAACCCTCCGAAACAATGATATCCTTAACGCCTATCCGCTTGAGGGTCATGAGATCGGATACTATAGATATTCTATTCTTATCCCTCATATTAAATGCATACGCCGTATTGAGATTTTCATATCTATCCTTCAAATCTTTACACAATATTAAGGTGTTTATTCCAAAATTCTGTTCCAAAACTACCGAAGGCAAACCCTCCGGCCTGCCAAGCCCGCTTAGACCGGACTTTTTCATTCCGTTTATTATTTTGATTAAACTTTCTTCAAAACTCGCATAGCTTTCACTTGCGGGGGTTTCTATCTGCGGTATTATTCTCATAAGAGTTGGTATAAATAATAGTACTTATATTTTTATTTGTTTTAATAATAAGCCGTAATCTCTCGGGGCAAATACCCGATTCAAATTTTCTTCTTCCGAATATTCAGACAGCAATTTATACGACTTCATAAATACGCATTCACTATCCTCATAGACCTCGCAATGAACACCGTTATGTCCCTCGCAGGGACCGTTTAGCAAGCCCTTTGGGCATAGTGTAATAGTGCATACGCCACCGGTAAAATTAAGCCTGCATTCATCGCATCCGCTGCACAAGGCATTATATTTACCTATATGCTCCGTTTGGGCAATATACCTGCTGTCGGTACCGGATATAACCTTTTTTCCTACAAATTCGCCTATAGTTTGAACGCCCGTACCACATGACAAAACCACTACGGCTTCGGTATCGTCCATTTCATCCTCTACGAAACGAATATCCTCCCTCAGAACCCTTTTATCGCAAGGCTCGTCTATGGAGATAGTGAATGTAACCTCCTTTTCAGAGGCCGTTAAATGCCTCTCCATTTCTTTAACTTCCCTACTCCCGCCCGTCAAGCAAACGGAAGCACAGGAAGCGCAACCTACGATTCCAATCTTTTTATATTTATTTAATGCTTCGTCTATCTCTTTTAAATCCTTCTTCTCGGTTAAAAACATAGCGTACAATCCTTATAACTGAATTTAATTTAAGGCATGCCGGTCAATCTTATTTTAACAAATTTGATCGTTTTACCCCTATGAATCTTAAGAACAATAATTTGTCCCGGCGTAAATGTATTGATAAGCTCTTCAAGACGAGAAAACGAATATACCTTGTTGCCATTTATTCTTGTTATGATGTCTCCGCCCACTATGTAGGTAATATTTTTCATCGCGATTATTCTGCTACCTGCTCTGAGACCCGACCTGAAAGCCGGACTTTTGGGGAAGACCTTTTCTATTAAAAGCCCTCTCTTAACATATTTAATGCCTAAAAGAACGGAGAGACTTCCGGTTAGCTTTATCGCCTCTATACCGAGCCAAGGTTTTATCACTCTTCCATATCGTATAAGTTCCGGAATATCCTTTTTTGCAAGATTTATAGGGATGGCAAAGCCGATATTCTGAGCATGATCTGCAAGTTTTGCGGTATTTATACCGATAACTTCACCGTTGTAGTCCACTAACGGTCCTCCGGAGTTACCGAAATTAATTGCCGCATCGGTCTGTATTATATTTCTATAAAACCTAGCGGAAGGAAGGAAAAGCGACCTTTTGAGACCGCTGATAATTCCCGTAGTGACGGTTTGATAAAGGTCGTAAGGATTACCTATCGCCATAACCCTCTCTCCAACCTCTAAATTGTCAGAATTCCCTAAAATTACGGGATTTATGACTTTTCCGTTCGGATCGATATGAATAACCGCTATATCCGATGTAGGATCGGTTCCTACTACATTTGCCGGTATGTTTTTATACTTCAAGAAGCTTATATAGATCTTGCCGGCATTTCCGACAACATGAAAATTAGTGAGTATATCTCCGTTTTTATTTATGAAAAATCCGGTCCCTATGTCTTCTTCCGGCATTAAAGCGCCGTTTTTAAGCCTTGTAACCCCCAGTACCTTAATATGCACGATACTCGGCTTAAGTTTGCTGAAAAGACGCTCGATAATCGACCCGCTTTTACTTATTCCCGTATAACCGGCATATGCGTACGGCTGCCAAAATGAGAAAAAAACAGAAAAAGATACGAGAAATATTCCGGCAAGTATAGCAATATAATGACTACGCAGTCTCCTAAAGGACATTCTTTGCCTCCATCCGCTGCTTCGCCTGATGCATAAATGCCTCTAATCTCAGCATTAGACTTGTGCTTTCCTGCCCGTCAAACCATAAATTTATCCAAGGAAAGTTACCGAGGTCCTCCTTGAATCTTTTAGAAATGGTTTGAACTATCGAACCCGGCATACAATGAAACGGATGAATACTGACGACACCTGAACAACCCTTTTTTGCAAAATCGATCGACTCGCCAACGGTTAAAATTGCTTCCCCGCCAAGAGATAAATCTAAATATTTCTTAGAATAGGAAAGTATATCTTTTATATTGGTCTCTTTGTGGTTTCTAAGCAAACTCTTGAAGGGTTTGAATATATTTGATTCATCCTTTTTCTGATAAAAATTTACAAGAAAACTCAAAAAAATATCCTTTACTTTCTTATTCCTAAAAGCCCTGACCGCATATTCATGAGTAGTAAACGTTATCCACTTATAAGCCGGAACAACGGAAACTTCCCCGCCGAGAGATTCTATTTTTTCTATGGTTAAATTATTAGTAAATTTATTTAATCTTAAAAATATTTCGCCGACAATGCCTATAATGGGTTTGTTTTCGTCTTTCCTGGGGATTTTTTCAAACTTTTTGGCGCACATTCCCATGGTATCATAAATATCCTTCCCATTTTCTAATGCATCTACTACTGACTTAATGCATTCTTTATAAACCGCAACAGTGTCTCCCTTATTTAACTCATAAGGTCTGACCCTATAAAGCGCTTTTTCTAAAGTATCTATGGTAACACAACCCCCCCAGGCTGCTTTTCTAAAAAGAGTCGCCTTATCCCCCACAAAATCCGTATAGGATTTTTGAGCGCTCGGCACTAAAAATTCAACCTCTTTATAGCCCATATTATTCAACACTAACTCGTGAAGCCTGTTATACTGACCGAATTTGCACGGACCAGGTGATGTAGGCATAAAAAATACAGATTTTTTAGCATCGAAACCCGGTTTCTCAATAACCTTAACAATATCGCCGGTAGTCACGAAACAGGGCATGCATTCATTGCCGTTAGTAAATTTAAGTCCGAAATCAAGAGTTGATTTGTTGGGTTCATCCATAACCTCGGAATCTACCCCGCATCTTCTGAATGCAGCGCTTAAGCCGTAAGCCGTATCCGTCATGTAAGGTATGTAAACCTTTTTATCTAAAATACTTGGGTTGGTGTGGTGCATAAAGCCTCCGCATATTCACACAATTTAGCGATCTAATTTTATTTATTCTTCACTAATTATATCATATATTTTTATACTATAACAACTTAACAAAGTCAATAAAACAAGTAAGAAGTAATAAAAATAGAGAATAGATTCGGTACCAGGTATCAAGTTTTACGCAATTTAGAGATAATAAAAATCAATACGGGCGCTCATTAAAAGAATATATCGATAAATTAAGGGCTTACGGCAACCCCTCCCCCCTATCACATTTCTGCGTCAATTTTATTTTCGGTTATTGAATTTATTTTCAATATTTAATAAAATCTAAAGTTAATGAAATCTAAACCATACAGCTTAAAAAAAATTCTGATTGTTTACAACCCAAAATCGGGGCGTTTTTCCGAAAAAAGGCTGTCATTTATTATAAGTTTTTTAAAAAACAAGGGGATTGAAAGTAAGACACTGAATATGATAACCGACGATATAGATAAAAAGTTCGCATCTTGCTTTGACGCCATATTCGTTGCGGCAGGCGACGGAAGTCTAAATCATGTGATAAATCATTTTGCCTTCACGGAGATCCCTATAGCCCATTTACCTATGGGAACGGTTAACCTTTTTGCGTTAGAGAACAAAACTCCCCGTTCATTAAAGGGGGCGTTGAATGAAATATTAAATAAATATGAACCGGTCAAGGTCAATCTCGGAAAGGCTAACGGAAGATATTTTCTTGCCATGACCGGAATAGGTCTCGACGCATTTATCGTAAAAAACATCGAAGAAAAAATAAGGATTAATAAAAAAAGAATGTACAATAATACGATAAAATATCTGAATTACATATTCAATATAATTAAAATATCCGGAAATTACAAATTTCCGGATATTCACCTAAATGTGAAAATCATTAAAAATTCAACAGACAAAACATTAGACGGGCATGAACTGTTCCGGGAATACTACGGCGTGAAACAGATTATAGTATCCAACATAATGCATTACGGCGGACCATTTAAAATATTTCCGAAAAACTCCCCTTTGAGCGACAAGTTCGACATAAGATTAATTAGTGATGTAAGCGGCACTATAGACGTAATTTTTTCTATATTAAAATCGTTATGCTTTCATCGAATACATGCCGATGATGCCGATTTTTATTTGAAGACCGATATTATATCGGTCTCGGCTTCAAAACCCGAGCAAAATAAAAACATATTCTACCAATGCGACGGAGAATTTGCCGGAACACTTCCGGTTGAGATAGAAAAGGTGAGCAACGCCGCGACTATGCTTGCAAATCCGTCCTTAATCTTTTAAATTCCTCAGGCTTCGGGCATAAATACTTATAAGGTGATCAACCGGCATGACTTGTTTTTCCTTTAAAATTCCTTTTTGATCACTCAAGGAAAAAATACAGCCGGAACACGACGTCAATATGGTTTGGGGAGATGCTTCTTTAATCTCCTCAAACTTTCTCCCCGTAATCTTTTTAGACAAGCCGTAGTGCCTTATGTTGAACATACCTCCGTTACCGCAGCAATAGTTATGTTTCAACGACTTCAATTTTAAACCATTAATTTTATCGGCAATAAATCCCGCCTCACCGATTAACATTTCGTTATAGGAAGAGGGTTGAAATCCAGGGGAGTTTAAAAGGTGGCACGGGATATGGAATACTGCATCGGTTTCCTCTTTTAAACGCCCCATTTTTATCATGTCGATACCCTTCTTCTCCAATATCTTAAAAAACGACCATATATTAAGCAATTTTTTGGAAAAGTTCATAATTTCCCCATAACCCTCATCGTTTTTATTAAAATATAGGGGATAAAGATTATTTATAGAGTAGGAGCAGGATGCGCAAGAAGTGATTATATGATCTATATCCTTATTTTTAAAGGCATTGGCATTATTTAGCGCAAGGTCTTTAAACGAACCGATATCTCCGCTCGATATAAAAGGCAACCCGCAACAACCCTGCATCTGCGGAACGAAAACCGAAACCCCGTTTTCTACTAAAGACGATACCGTATCGACAGATATCCCGGAATATATGCTGTCAAATACACAGCCGCTAAAATAGCCTACCGGTTTTAAATCATTTCCGTTTTTAGACTTGAAGTATAAATCCTCAATGCCGATAAATGGTTTTTCGTCCGGCTTCGGAGTATATCTTTTTTTTAAACGTTCTATTATTGGCATATTTAATAATTCTAACGCAGACCTTAATAGAACTTTTCTTTTATTTTTCAGTACTGTCAACGCTATCCTGTCAAAAGAAAGTTTATTGCCTTTAAATCTATTTAATCGAGTCTTTTCGTTTATTATCAGACTACCTGTTTCAACATTGTTCGGGCAAATTTTAACGCATCTCTCGCACAAAAGGCAGGCGGAAACGGTCTCTTTAACCTTTGAAGCCTTTAGCGGTAAAACTCTATCGTTAAAGGCTGAAATTATCCTAATCCTTCCCCTCGGGCTAAAAAACTCGTTTAAGCCGATATTGTACGTTGGACAAACAGGCAAGCATTTGCCGCAGTGAACACAATTAAGGTAACTTTTATCTTCGTTTTCCAATAAAAACTCCTTTTATAAATATTTATCGGACTGAAAAAATAATTTAGGAATAGGGGCGGGCACGGTATTTTTAGATAAGAAAAATATTTTAAAATATTTTTCCGGGATTGATTATATTTTGGGGGTCGAATGCCTTTTTTATATTTTTCAAAATATCCATATGGTAAGTGTTATATCTTAATTTCATAAACTCCTTTTTTTCTAATCCTATCCCATGTTCTCCGGATAAACTTCCGCCCAATTCAACGACCTTTTTTAAGATATCGCGTTTTGCTTCCTCTCCCTTTTTGATCATATCGTCGTTCTCTTTATCCAACATAATGTTTACATGAATATTGCCGTCTCCGAAATGGCCGAAATTTATTATCGGAATATCGTATTTTTTCGCAATACCCTCTAAATAAAAAAGCATATTTTTGATTTTACCTATTGGAACCGCTATATCGTTATTTATCTTAAGGCTGCCGTATCTTCGCAAGGATGGAGAAATTGCCTTTCTTGCCTCCATTATAACCCTTTTTTCTCCTTCATCGTTTGCGATAAATAGAGAAATCGGCGAGAATTCTTTCAGCACCCTTGAATACTCGGCAACCGATTTTTCGACATCCGACTCGGAACCGTCGGCTTCTACTATAAACAAAAGAGTCCCGTCTATTTTTATTATGTTACTTTTAAAATAATTCCTCACGGATTCTATGGAGAATTTATCCATAAATTCCAGCATTGACGGCCTGTTTCTGAGTTTCAACAAGGATATCGCCGCTTTAACACCTTTATCCGTGTCGTCGAACGACACGAGAATCAACGAACTACCCCCGATCTTTAATAAGAATCTGAGCGTAATCTTAGAAAAAAGACCGAGTGTCCCTTCAGATCCGACCATTAGCTGAGTAATATTATATCCTGAAACATCTTTAATTGCCTTAGAACCGCTATTTATTATCTCGCCCTCCCCGGTAACGATCTCGATGTCAACGACATAATCTTTTGTAACACCGTATTTAAGGGCGCGGGGCCCGCCGGAACATTCGGCGACATTGCCGCCTATTGTGGAAAATTCATAACTTGCCGGATCGGGCGGATAGAAATAACCTTTATCCGCAAGATAAAATTTCAGGTCCGCATTTATAATGCCGGGTTCAACTGTTACAAACATATTTTCTTCGTCTAATTCCAAAATACGGTTCATTTTCGTAAATGAAACCACGACCCCGCCCTTTAAGGGTAAACTGCCGCCGGAAAACCCGCTCCCCGAGCCCCTTCCGACAATGGGAGTATCATACTGCAAACACAGTTTGACGATGCTTGAAATCTCATTTGAATTAAGCGGAAAGACTACAACATCCGGCATAAATTCTTTTGACGTGGCATCATAGGAATAGCATAAAAGTTCTTCTGTTTCGGATAAAACTCGGTTTTTTCCCAACAGTTTTTCAAATTCTTTTATAAGTTTTTGATTCATAGGCTGGACCGCTTTCTTTTATCGTTTCCGCAAGTCTCCTAAAGGCAATCGACCTGTGGGATATTTTATTTTTTTCCGAAGCATCAATCTGCGCAACGGTTTTATTAAATTCGGGAACAAAAAATATAGGGTCGTAACCAAAACCCTTTGCCCCGCTTACTTCTTTATCTATTAAACCGTTTAGTTCTCCCCTGAAATAGTGAAATGAATGTTTTTTTACATCGTACATACAAGTTAAACAAACAAATTTAGCATGCCTATTTTGCATACAATTTTTTTTAGATTTTATTGCATTAAGCAATGCATTGATATTATCGGTGTCTGAAGCGTTCTCTCCGGCATATCTTGCCGTAAAAATACCCGGGGTTCCATTTAAACAGTCTACTTCTAACCCTGAATCCTCGCTTACTATATAACTCAAATTAAGTTCCGACTTCAATCCTGGGTTTTCATCTAAAAATTTTATATAGCCTTCCGTTTTAATTTTAGCGTTCTCTTCGTAGGTCTCCCCGTCCTCGACTATTTCTATCTGAAAACTCTTATCCAGGCAGACAATGTTTAATTCTGCGAAATCACCCATTATAGATTTAATTTCTCGAAATTTATGCGAATTTCCAGTAGCTATCAATATATCAACCATCAAAAAATTATATCACATTATATTTTGACCCGCAAATTTAAGTCGGAAATGCTTCTTGTCCTATACTTCTTGACAATTTTGTGCTGAGAAAGTTATAATGTGCGAATATATCAGACTAAAAAAATCCAAAAAAACGGCGGGCTATGCGATGTTCAATATCAACTCCTTAACTAATTCCGACGCCTCTGCTTTTATCTCTGTAAACGTTAATTATACCGCTGGAACAAAAGAGATTATAAATTATTATGACAAAGAAAGAACTAAAATAAAGTCGATATACAGGCTTAATTTAGACGGTAGATTAAACGGAAAATCGGAGGGATGGTTTAAAAACGGGAACAAACATTTCGAGCTAAATTACATTAACGGTTCTCTCCACGGAACACAAACTATTTACTGGGTAAACCGCAATCCTTTTTTAGAGTTCAATTTTCGTGAAGGAAAACTCTTTGGTTCGCAAACGGAATATTTTATTAACGGCACAGCTCAATTCGTTACGCTATATACGTCTGCGAGAAATAATGATGGCTTGCCGTTTATTCCTTAAAATTACGTTATACCGTTAATTGTCTCGTTTTGCAGACTCGTGATTTTTGATACGGCAGTCTTAGAGATATCGTAAAGCTTAGTTAATACATCAAATTGAATCGGAGTCTTTTCCGCACACCCCTGTATTTCTATTATCTTTCCTAAACCCGTTAAGACAAAATTAAAATCCAATTCGGCAACGGAGTCCTCCGAATAATCAAGGTCAAGCAAGATTTCTCCGTTTACTATGCCTATACTAACGGCGGCAACGGAGTCGTAAAAGGGCATCTTTTCGATCTCACCCTTTTTAATAAGATTTAAAAACGCCAGATAAGCCGCAACATATGACCCGGTTATTGAAGCCGTTCTCGTTCCGCCATCGGCGCTTATAACGTCGCAATCAATTACTACGGTTATGTTAGGAAAATCAGAAAAATTAGCAGCAGATCTTAGCGACCTGCCTATTAGTCTCTGTATTTCCTGCGCCCTTCCGTTAACCTTTCCCTTTGTCGAATCCCTCGGTATTCTGTTTCGCACGGACCGGGGAAGCATGGAGTATTCGGCAGTCAACCATCCCTCTCCTTTATCTTTAAGGAAGGGGGGCACCTTATAATCGACGGATGCGGTACAGATAACCCTTGTATCCCCAACCTCGATTAAACACGACCCCTCCGCATATTTCATATATGCAGGAGTTATCGACATACTCCTGGGCTCATCGGACATTCTATTTCTCTTCCTCGTCAAAGTATTTCCTCCCATTTCTTATTTTTAATGAAAAATATGTAAAGGTCTTTTAACTCGATAACGTCTATTAATCTCACGTTAACAAGCGAACATAATGCAGGAATATCGTTTAACAAAGAATCCTTATCCGAAACAACCGTTAAAACGTCGCCTTGATTTAATCCTTTAAGCTTACGGACGACCGCCCATACCGGTGGTCCTCAGCAAAGGCCTCTTATATCGAGAGTAGCGGTTCTGCAATTTAAAACCGACCCTGTCTCCATTTTAAACTCCTTACGATTATTCGTTTAAACAACCTTGATTGCCGCATCTAAAATACCATTGATAAAAGAGGGCGACTCATCGTTCCCAAATTTTTTTGCTATTTCTATAGCTTCGTTAATAATTACATTATTAGGAATTTCCGGATGGAACAAAATCTCATAAACGGACATTCTGAGAATATTCCTATCTACACGAGACATCCTATCTATCGTCCAGTTTTTAGATACAACCTTAATAATATCATTTATTCTATCCAAATTAGATAATGAGCCGCGTGAAATATCGGAGAAAAAGCCGAAGATCTGTTCCATGTCTTTTTCGCCGCTCAAACTCTCTTTAGATTTTACAAACCCGTCTCTCATAAGACTCTCTGAAGCAAAACAATTATAAAAACTCCTCATTTTATAATCTAAATCGCTTATATCTCCATCCGTCTCATATAAAAACTGCAAAGCAAGCTCCCTCGCCTTTCTTCTTTTAGTCATAAAATTAGGTTAACCTAAACTCCGTATATTTCTCATATTTAAACATTTCTGATTTTTACGTAAAGGTTTGCCATTTCAACGGCGGACATTGCGGCGTCAAAACCCTTGTTTCCCATCTTCGTACCTGCCCTTGATATCGCCTGCTCAATAGATTCTGCCGTTATAATTCCATAACTTACCGGTATATTATAATGAATAGAAAGCTCCGATATTAATTTAGTAACCTGCGCAGAAAGAAGGTCAAAATGTGTAGTTTCACCCCTTATAAGCGTTCCAAGGCAAATCGCCGCATCAAATCTTTTCGTATCCAGCAGCATCTTTACAGCCATAGGAAGCTCAAATGCACCAGGAACTTTAATGACCGATATGTCGTCCTCGTTTGCGCCGGCTCTTTTTAAAAAATCTAACGCACCATCTAAAAGCTTGCCGTTAATAAAATCATTAAACCTTGATATGACGATACCGAATTTAAAACCTGCAGCTTTAAGTTCGCCCTCTACTAAATGAAAATTGTTCATCTTTATACCCCTACTAATTTAATTTTACTATTTTATCTTTAGTATATGGCCCAATTTTTCTTTTTTAGTTTTAAGGTAGTGCTTATTGATTTCATTCGGACATATCTCTATCGGAACCCTCTCTACTACGCTAAGCCCGTAACCTTCAAGCCCGATTATTTTTTTTGGATTATTGGTCATAAGACGCATTTTACCTACACCCAAATCTACCAGGATCTGAGCTCCGACTCCATATTCTCTTAAATCCGCCCTAAATCCCAGTTTTTCATTCGCTTCAACCGTATCATACCCTTCGTCCTGAAGATTATATGCTTTTAATTTATTTACAAGCCCTATGCCCCTGCCTTCCTGCATTAAATAAAGGATAACACCCTTGCCTTCTTTATCTATCATTAACATGGCAGTCCTTAGCTGATTTCCGCAATCGCACCTTATAGAACCGAATGTATCTCCGGTAAGACACTGAGAATGGACCCTGACAAGAATCGGTTCCTCGCTGTTGATTTCTCCTTTTACGATAGCTACATGCTCTTCAAAATCAATATCGTTGGAATATACCATAATCTTAAACTTACCGAATTCCGTAGGGATTACTGACTCCACAAGCCTTTTGACATGTTTTTCATGCTTAAGCCTATAGTTTATTAAATCCTTAACAGTTAATATTTTTACATTGAATTTTTTTGAAAATTCTATTAAATCGGGCATTCTTGCCATGGTTCCGTCGTCCTTCATGATTTCGCATATAACTCCGTACGGTTTTAATCCGCTGATTCGCGCTATATCTATAGAACCTTCGGTCTGGCCCGTTCTTGTCAAGACCCCGCCGGTTTTTCCCCGCAAAGGAAAAATATGTCCGGGTCTGACTAAATCATCCGGCGTAGCATCATCTTTTATTGCCGTCAGTATGGTTTTTGCTCTGTCATGAGCGGATATACCCGTGGTAACGCCCTCTTTTGCTTCAATGGATACGGTAAACGCCGTAGTAAACTTAGACTCGTTATTTGCAACCATAGGCGGCAAGTCCAAACTATCGGCTTTTTCCTCGGTTAACGTTAAACAAATCAATCCCCTTGCGTATTTTGTCATAAAATTGATTATTTCCGGTGTTACATGCTCTGCGGCGACAACCAAATCCCCTTCGTTTTCTCTGTCCTCGTCATCGACAAGGATTATCGCCTTGCCGTTTTTTATATCATTTGCAGCTTCTTCTACCGTTGCTAAGTACATAATATTTTTCACCTTCTTAAATTATTTTTTTATCTTTATGCTATTTAAAACCATTTTCCACTAAAAATTCATAAGTTAAACTACCTTTGATTTTCTCTCCTTTATTACTATATAGACCCGCTTTATCGTTCATGCGTATAGCAACCGTCTTTTCGATTATGTCGGATTCAAGATTTACATAATCATAGATTGCCTTAAATTTCAGATTTGTCTCGTCATAGGTCAATGGAATTACGCTTACAAAAAATATATCCCCTTTAAGCTCATTTACGGTTAAACTTATACCGTCAACACTGATAGAACCCTTTTTTATTATATATTTGTCAATATCTCCGTCTATAGAATCAACTATTTTTATACCCACTACGATAGAATTACCAACCCGTTTTTTAACGACTATTCTGCCTATTCCGTCTACATGCCCAAGCACGAAATGCCCCGATATATCGGAACCGACGGAAAGAGCCGATTCTATATTGACTTTTTCACTTATTCTTAAATATTTTAGAGCAGAAGAACGATAAGTCTCCGGCGTAAAGTCAAAGAACAAAACGGGGTAATTAATTTTTTTTACGGTAAGACATAAGCCGTTCACGGCTATGCTTTGCCCGATATATGCATTTTTTCCCGCAATTTCGGCGACTATCGATAGAACACCGTTATTTATAAATTTAACGGTCCCCTTTTCTTTTATTATGCCGCTAAACATAAGCAATGAAAATTATGATTCAATTTATTTACACTTCAGGATAATAAGATAAAAACAGTTCGTCGTTTATATTCTTAACGCTTAAATCTTTAAATTTCAACATATCTTTATCTCTTAAAGATAAAGATTCAAACAAACCGAGACCCTTTTCGTATCCCAAAATATACGGCATCATATTAATTACCAGCTTATCGAAAAGTTTTTCGCGAATTAAAGAATTAAAAAGAATCGGCCCCGCTTCTACAAAGATGCTCGTTATTTTAAGCTCGCCGCATCTTTTAAAGACTTCTCGTAAATTTAAGAATCTTTTGCCCTCTATACTTGTGCTATTATAATATACATCGCATATAATTGCACCTTTTTCTTTTAAAAGCAATCTTTTTACGCTCTTTTCTTTATCGTATTCAATAGAAGCAAATATTAAAATATCGCCGTATGTATCAAAAATTCTTGAATTTAAAGGTATGGATAAATCCGCATCTAATATTATTTTAGTATACCTTTTATTTAAAAGCTTATTTTTTATACCCCTTCTATTTAAACGAATGTCCAACATAGGGTCATCTTTTATTACGGTTTTTGCGGAAACCATTATCCCATCATTGAGAAATCTTAAGCCATGAGTATATTCAAGCGATTTTTCCGACGAAATATAAGATTTACCCTTATCGTTTCTATATCCGATTTTACCGTCTAAGGTCAATGCCTCTTTGATAGTGACAAAGGGGGAACCACTCGCTATATATTTTAAAAAAACCTCGTTGAGTTTTTTGGCTTTTTCCTCTAAAACTCCGCAAACCGTCTCAATGCCATTATTGTGCAAATAATCTAAGCCTTTTCCCGATACCAAGGGATTCGGATCGCTAATCGCCGCAACTACCCTTTTTATTCCGCATTCTTTAATTTTATAAATACATGGGGGTGTTTTGCCGAAGTGGCTACACGGTTCCAAATTTACGTACAGCGTAGCACCCCTCGCATTTGAACCCGCTTTTTTTAACGCCGATATTTCGGCATGGGGCAACCCCGCTTTTTTATGATATCCGGCTCCTATAATTGTCCCATCTTTAACTACGACGGCACCTACGAGGGGATTAGGAGACGTTAACCCATGGGCTTTTTTTGCAAGACTCAGTGCCTTAGCAATAAAATACTTGTCTATACTTTTACTTTCGCCGTTAAGACTGCTTTCTGATGAGTTCGGAGACATTTTCGTAAAGTTCATTTATATCTTTAAAGGAGAGATAGACAGAGGCGAAGCGGATATAGCTTATTGCATCAAGGCTTTTCAATTTGTTAAGAACAAATTTTCCTATATCTTCGCTCTTTATTTCCTTCAAATTTATTTCGTCAATCCATCTCTCGACGGATTGCACCATTTCTTCGATACCGTAATATGGAACAGGTCTCTTTTCGCAAGCCTTTATAATGCCGTTTAATATTTTCTGCCTGTCAAACGACTCCCTTCTTCCATCCTTTTTAACTATTAAGGGAGATAAAACAACGACTGTTTCTACCGTAGAAAACCTATTGCCACAAACATTGCACATCCTTTTCCGTCTTGTCGATTTACCGTCCTTAGACACTCTTGAATCAATAACCTTGTCGTTATCGTTGGAACAGAATGGACACCTCATATGCAATACAAAATATAAAATAGTTCAAATATTTTCATAAAGAGGAAACCTATCGCATAACATTTGAACTTCTTTTTTTACGTTATTTTTAATCGTTTCGTTATCGGAATTTTGAATAATTTCGGCTATCAGTTCGCCTATTTTTACCATTTCTCCTTCTTTCATGCCTCTCGTAGTGACGGCAGGAGTTCCTATCCTTATCCCGCTTGTCACGAATGGCAATCTTTCGTCAAACGGAATTTTATTCTTATTGACGGTAATACCCGCCTCGTCCAAAAGCGCTTCCGCCTGTTTACCCGTCATTTCTGATTTTCTGAAATCGATAAGCATAAGATGATTATCCGTACCACCGGATACTAATGATAATCCGTTATTCTTAAGCGTATTTGCAAGAGCGGCGGCATTAAAAACAACCTGCCTTTGATAATCTTTAA
Source organism: Candidatus Acidulodesulfobacterium sp. H_13 (assembly GCF_048541835.1). Classification (NCBI taxonomy): domain Bacteria; phylum Candidatus Acidulodesulfobacteriota; order Candidatus Acidulidesulfobacterales; family Candidatus Acidulidesulfobacteraceae; genus Candidatus Acidulidesulfobacterium; species Candidatus Acidulodesulfobacterium sp. H_13. The sequence goes on along the minus strand of NZ_JBLEOY010000002.1, from coordinate 176,171 downwards.
ATTCCTCGCTTAAAGCCTCTTTAAAGGCAACAGCCTTTGCAGCTATTACATGTTCAAGCGGTCCTCCCTGAATTCCCGGAAATATGGCGGAGTTCAAAGCCTTTCCATACTTGGCTTTAGCCAAAATAACTCCTCCCCTTGGCCCCCTCAAAGTTTTATGAGTAGTAGTAGTAACGAAATCGGCAAACGGAACGGGGCTTGGGTGTAGACCCACCGCCACAAGTCCTGCTATGTGTGCCATATCGACCATAAGATAACACCCTGCTTCATCTGCAATATCCCTAAATTTTTTGAAATCTATAATTCTCGGATAAGCACTGGCACCCGCTATTATCATCTTTGGCTTATTATCTAATGCTAATTTTCTAAGCTTGTCGTAGTCTATCGTCTCCGTAGATTTATTTACGCCGTACGGTATGATATTAAAATATTTTCCGGAAAAATTCACGGAACTTCCATGCGTTAAATGACCGCCGTGCGATAAATCCATACCAAGAACGGTATCCCCCGGTTTTAAAAAGGCGTAAAAAATGGCCATATTCGCCTGCGAACCGGAATGAGGCTGGACGTTTGCATATTCCGCTTTAAATATTTTTTTAACCCTGTCTATCGCAATCTGTTCAACACCGTCTATGTAATTGCATCCACCGTAATACCTCTTTTTAGGATATCCTTCGGCATACTTATTGGTTAGAACAGAACCCTGCGCCTGCATCACCGCTTTAGAAACAAAGTTTTCGGAGGCTATAAGTTCTATCGAATGCCTCTGCCTGTTAATTTCTCCATCTATAAAACTATAAATGTCGTCGTCAAAATCCTTTAAATCTTTACAATTCAATTTATTTTACCTGAAAGTTTAAGTTTAATTTTATACCGCAACATACATATCATATCTTTAACATTCTAATTTTTCTATGAAAGTAATTTTAGAAATTCTGTTGCCATGCCTTCCGCCTTCATACTCGAACGACATAAACTTGTCTATAAACCTTTCCGCCTCGGTAGGCGTCGTAGTCCTGCCACCCAAAGTCAAAATATTCGCATTGTTGTGTCTCTTGGCGACTTCCGCCGTATATTCATCGTGAACCAATGCCGCTCTAATACCGGTTACTTTATTTGCGGCTATCTCCATACCGATACCAGTTCCGCATACAAGTATGCCGAAAGAACTTTTATCGCTATCCTCCATTAACTTTTTTGCCACCTTAAGTGCATAATCCGGATAATCGACACTCTTTAAGGAGTTTGTTCCAGCATCAAGATATTTTAAGCCTTTTTTCTCAAGAAAGCTTTTTATAAACTCCTTCAACTCGAAACCGGCATGGTCCGAACCTAAAAATATCATTTTATATTAACCCTCCCATTTTTTAAAAACTAACGTAGCATTAGTTCCGCCAAATCCGAAAGAATTAGATATCGCATATCTTATATCCGCTTTTTGCATAACGTTAGGAACATAGTCCAAGTCGCATTCTTCATCCGGGTTATTCAAGTTTATAGTAGGGGGTATTATCCCCGTACTTACCGTTAATGCAGTAGCAACCGCTTCTATCCCTCCGGCAGCGCCAAGCGCATGACCTATCATGGATTTAATAGAACTAATCTTAAGTTTTTTAGCTTTTTCCTTAAAAAGTTGTTTAATGGCTTTAGTTTCGTTTAAATCATTGTAGTAGGTTGATGTTCCGTGCGCATTTATATAGTCTATATCGTCCGGCGTTAAGCCGCCGTCATCTATTGCATTCTTCATGCTATAGTATGCACCCTCGGCATCAGGAGCGGGAGTAGAGAGATGATAAGCATCTGAAGATACGCCGTAACCTATCACTTCAGCAATAATTTCCGCACCTCTATCTATTGCGGAGTTTGCCTCCTCCATAACAACTATACCTGCCCCTTCGCCTACCACAAAACCGTCCCTATTTTTATCGAACGGACTTGAAGCCTTTGACGGTTCGTCGTTTTTCGTCGACAATGCCTTCATCGCATTAAACCCTGAAATACAAAGCGGCGTTATCGTAGATTCGGTTCCTCCCGCTATCATAGCATCGGCATCACCCCTTGCAATTATCCTATATGCATCCCCGATAGAATTGGTTCCGGTAGAACAAGCGGAAACGGTGCTTGCATTGGGACCTTTGGCACCGGTCATTATAGAAACCTGCCCCGGCGCAAGATTTATCAAAAGCATGGGTATAAAAAAAGGAGAAATCTTTTTAGGTCCCCCTTTTAAAAGCATAGTGTGATACTTTTCGATAGTCGTAAGACCCCCTATTCCGGCCCCTATCCAAACACCCACCCTATGTGCATTGGCATTTGCAATCTTAAGCCCGGACATATCCAATGCCATTTTGGATCCGGCAAGGGCATAATGTATGAATCTATCCATTTTTTTGACTTCTTTTTTCTCTATAAACCTTTCCGGATCAAAGTTCTTTACCTCCCCCGCTATTTTGGTAGCATACCCTTCTGTGTCGAATCTGGTAATACAGCTTATACCGCTTTCGCCATTTTTCATTCCGTTCCAGCAGGTCTGCACATCATTGCCCAGCGCTGAAATTATAGAAAGCCCGGTAATTACGACTCTTCTATTACAATCAATTTTCGCCATAATAAAAAAACCCGATATAATATTAAACTATTTTGTATGTTCATCCATATATGATACGGCATCATTTACCGTCTTTATTTTCTCTGCATCTTCGTCAGATATTTCTATTCCAAACTCCTCTTCGAATGCCATAACCAATTCTACGGTATCTAAAGAATCGGCACCCAGATCTTCAACGAATGAAGCCTCATCCACAACCTCGCTGGGTGTAACCCCGAGCTGCTCTACGATTATTTCCTTAACCTTTTTTTCTACGGACATCTATTTTCACCCCCCTTCCTATTTAATTTGAATTTAAAAATTAAACTGCATGTGTTACATAAACATTCCGCCGTTTACGTCAATAACGGAACCGGTAATATATTCGGATAAAACCGACGATAAAAAAAGCACCGTATTAGAAACGTCTGAGGATTCCCCAATACGGTTTAAGGGAATGGTCTTTATTATTCCGTCCTTTATATCCCCCGGTAATTTGTCCGTCATAAACGACTTTATAAAACCCGGAGCTACGGCATTTACGAGTATCCCCCTCGTCGCATATTCCTTGGCAATCGATTTGGTAAAAGCAATTATCCCCGCCTTAGATGCGGCGTAATTCGCCTGACCGACATTTCCCGTTTTGCCGATTACGGATGCTATATTTATTATTCTTCCGCCTTTAGCTCTTACCATATATTTTAAAACATTTTTAGTAATATAAAACAAACCGTTTAGGTTGACATCAATTACGTCAAGCCAGTCTTCATCGCTCATTCTTATTAAAAGCGAATCTTTAACAATACCGGCATTATTAACAAGAATACCTATTTTAGACTCTTTTACCGCAATTCTTTGAATAATGTCGGCTACCTGCTTAGAATTTCTAATATCAAGCTCGTAAAAGTCGAAATTATCCGATATTGCCTTGACTTCATCCCGAACAGCCAAAAATTTATCATGAGATTTGCCGAGAATTATAACCCTTGCCCCTGCCGAAAGCTGAGTCTTGACTATGGAAAGCCCTATTCCCGCATATCCACCCGTAACAAGCACCGTGATGCCGGTTAAATCTATACAATAAGACATAAGCTTACTTAACTTAATAAAATAATTAAAATTAAAATGTTTACCGACTGTTAATCGGCAATTTTTTCTCCAATTCCTTTAATGTCGAGACGGAATTAACGGAAAACGAACCGGTGTTTTTATCTATTCTTTTTATTAGACCGCTCAAAACATTTGACGGACCGATCTCGATGAAAGTTTTCACATTAAACGATTTTATCATATTCAAGACAGACTCGCTCCACCTTACCGGAGAAGTCATTTGTTCCAAGAGAAAATTAATTACATCATTTTTTTCAGAATAATTTAATGAAGTAACATTTGAAAATATTTCGCAATTTGCATCCGAAAACCAATCTCCATTCATATAGTCCGATAGATTTTTTTTAGCTTCCTCCATAAAAGGCGTATGAAACGGAGCACTTACCGGTAAAATTGCGATCCTTTTAGCCCCTTTCTCTTTTAAGAGAGCACATGCTTCATCGACAAGCAAGGATAAACCGGATATAACGATTTGAATGGGAGAATTAAAATTTGCCGTAAATATGCCGTCTTTATCCTCAGAACCATTGATGTCGCTTAGAACAGATTTTATGATATTTTTGTCAAGCCCTATTATGGCCGCCATTTTGCCAAAGAGAGGAGGGCAGGCATTTTGCATGAAAAAACCCCTTTTTTTCGTGATTAAAAGCGCATGATAAAAATCTACGGAACCGGCAAAAACATTGGCACCGTACTCACCGAGACTGTGACCCGCGGTACAAACCGGTTTAATGTCGTATTCTTTCCGCATTACGGCAAGCATAGCCATGCTCACGGTTAAAATAGCCGGTTGAGTGTTTTCGGTCATATTAAGCGCTCCTTCGTCGTCTCCGAGTATCAATTTTTTCATGTTGATGCCCAAAGTATCCGAAGATTCCTCCAATACATGCCTCGCTTCCCCGAAATTCTCAAAAATATCCCTGCCCATACCTACATGCTGAGAACCCTGTCCGGGAAAAATAAACGCAATATTGGAATCAATCAACCTTTCAGTTTCCATTTATATTTATCCTTTTATAAATTTAGACATATCGCTAATTAAATCTTCTGCATCACTAACTATTTCCTCTATAACCTCTTTTACCGTTTTTTCTTCTTTTATCATCCCCGCAATCTGACCGCTCATAAAAGAACCCATTTCGATGTTGCCGTCTATTGAAGCAGCCTTTAAACTTCCCATTCCCAATTTTTCATATTCGGCAAGGGGAGAGCATTTGCCTTCTAATTCAAGAAACATTTTTGCAAGCCTGTTTTTCAATACTCTGACGGGGTGTCCAGTCGGCCTTCCCGTAACGACGGCATCTCTGTCCGATGCCTTTATTACCATATCTTTCCAGTTTTGATGTATATGACATTCCTTAGTTGCAAGAAATCTCGTACCCATCTGAATGCCGCTTGCGCCCAGACATAAGGCCGCTACGAATCCCCTGTAGTCCGCAATACCCCCTGCGGCTATAACCGGTATGTTAACGCTGTTAACTACCTGCGGTACTATTACCATAGTGGTAAGCTCGCCTATATGTCCTCCGGATTCCATCCCTTCCGCAATCAAAGCATCCGCACCGGCCCTCTCCATTCTTTTTGCAAGAGCGGTAGAAGGAACAACCGGAATTACCTTTATATTCGCGTCGTGAAATTTCTTTATGTAAGTACCCGCATTGCCTGCGCCGGTCGTGACGACGGAAACACCTTCATGTATAATGGCGTCTACGAGCTCGTCTATATAAGTTAAATAAAGTATAATATTGACTCCGAAAGGCTTATCCGTATTCTCTTTGGCTTTTTTAATTTCCCGAACAAGTAATTCCGGCGACATCTGTCCGGCACCTATTATGCCGAGACCTCCGACGTTAGAAACGGCACTTGCAAGGGCATAATCAGATGCCCACGCCATGCCGCCCTGAAAAATAGGATATTTTATCCCAATCTTATCGCATATAGAGGTTTTTATCATTTTATCTTCTCCATAAAAAATATAAATTTACCATCTTATTATAGAAGATGCCCATGTCAACCCTGCACCGATAGCATCTATCAAGACAAGTTGTCCTTCCTTTAAGCGACCCGACTTATACGCTTCGTCAAGGGCAATAGGTATTGAGCCGCTTGAGGTATTTCCGTATCTTTCCAAATTAACGAAGACTTTTTCCATAGGAAAATGTAATTTTTTTGCCGTAGCCTCTATGATTCTGATATTTGCCTGATGAGGAACAAATAAATCAATATCTCCGGGCGTTAAACCATTAAAATTTATCGCTTCCTCCGCCACCGCCTTAAGATAATTAACTGCATATCTAAAAAGTTCGGAACCCTTCATTTTTATGTAATGTTCATGATTCGACAGGGTTTCGAGGCTCGTAGGCATGAACGAACCGCCCGCCTGAAGCGCAAGGATATCGTTATGCCCGCCTTCCGAATGCAAATGTGTCGATAAAACACCCCTATCATTTTCGAAATTTGCGGTTAATACTACTGCACCCCCGCCGTCTCCAAATAATACGCATGTCGATCTATCCGTATAATCAGTAATTCGGGAAAGTAAATCTACGCCTATCACTAATATGTTTTTATATTTTCCGGATTTAATAAAACTGTCGGCAATGGATAGCGAATAAATAAAGCCGCTACATCCGGCGCTCACGTCAAAGGCCGCTGCGTTTGTAAGCCCCAGTTTTCCCTGCACTATACACGAGGTAGATGGAAATGCCATGTCCGGCGTAACCGTCCCCACCAATATAAGTTCTATATCTGCAAGATTTAAACCGGAAAGCTTAATCGCTTCTTTTGCCGCGGCCGCGGCTATATCGGATGTCGTCAAACCTGACTCGGCAATGTGCCTTTCCCTTATGCCCGTCCGCGAAGTAATCCATTCGTCGGACGTATTCACGATAGAAGAAAGTTCCTCATTTGTAAGCACCTTTTCCGGAACAAAAGACCCTATCCCTATAATTTTAGAATATACCAATTTTTTAAACCTTCGCCTCTATATTAATTATTTGCCGATATCTTATCGGTGTTAATGACTTATATTATTCGCATTAGCTTCTATTTTACAACCTATATTGGAATTTATCCCTTTTTCAACAAAATGTTTTGCAACTAAAATAGCGCTCGTTACCGCTCTTGCGCTTGCGCCGCCGTGGGCTATAAATGCGGCACCATTAACACCGAGAAGCGGCGCTCCCCCGTATTCGTTATGGTCGACGAGCTTTTTAAATTTTTTTAATGATTTTTTTGCCATAAAAAAACCTATCTTTGCCATGAAGTTTTTATTTATTTCCTCTCTTAGCAAATTGAATATCATTTCCGCTAATGATTCGGATGCCTTTAAGATAACATTGCCGGTAAATCCATCGCAGACCACTACATCTACCCTTCCGTTAAATATTTCTCTGCCTTCAACATACCCGTAGAAATTTAAATCGGTATTTTGTATAATCTTATAAGCCTCTCTCGTAAGCTCGTTGCCTTTAGAAGACTCTTCACCGTTACTTAGTATGCCTATTTTAGGATTTTTTATATCCTTCATAAATGCTGTGTACTCTGCCCCCATTATGGCAAATTGTGCAAGATGATGAGGCTTGACATCGACATTTGCACCTGCATCAATTAAAACCGTATAACCTCCGACTGAAGGCATAACCGTAGCTATTGCAGGTCTATCTATGCCTTTAATACGCTTAAAAACAAGCATCGCTATCGCTAAAGACGCTCCGCTGTTGCCGGCACTGATGACGGCATCCGCTTCTTTATTCTGAACAAGTTCATAAGCAACACGTAATGAAGAATTTTTTTTATTCCTTACTATAGAGGAAGGAGAATCCTCCATGGTAATTCGTTCCGAAGCATGCACTATTTTAATTCCTGATACCCTGCGATTATTCTTTTTAACCGCATTTATGGCATTTTTTAAGATAGTTTTGTCCCCGGTTATTATTATCTCTAAGTCTTTACTAGATTCTGCAGCGGCTATTGCCCCCATAATCTCAGATTCCGGTGCCCTATCCGAACCAAAACCGTCCAGAGCTATTCTAATCATTTATAGTCTCTCCAATTGCGATAAAAGCCGGCATTATTGTAATGAATCAAGACTTTTCCGACGTTTTAAGGGCTATAATCTGCCTACCCTTATAGGTCTTGCAGTTAGGGCACATTCTATGCGGAAGAATCGGCTCTCCACAGTTCGGACATTTCGAATAATTCACCGGCGTAAGCCTATCATGTGTCCTCCTTTTATCCCTTCTGCATTTTGAATGTCTCTTTTTTGGATTTGCCATATAAGCATCTCTCCTTTTTTTTAAATTATATGCTATATTATTAAATTAAATTTTATAAAATGTCAATTTCATTTTTCTATCGATATAAAAAGAGCGCCATCTCCGGTTTTAAAATCTGCCTTATCTGAAAATACAATGCGCCTAACTCTCGCCGCAGACATAATATCGCCCGATATTTCGTTTATAACTTCAATATAATCCGGATTCAGAGTTTTAATTAAAAGTTTGCTCGCTCTATGATTTTGATGAAGGTTTAATCCGGTTCTTAATTTTCTCGAGGCATCCAAAATATTTAATAAAATACCGGCGATTTTTACCGAGTCGTCGAAAATGAGCTCTTTATCAAACTCCGGCCAAGCGGATAAATGGATACTCTTATCGTTCTCAAAGTTTTTATAAAAAGATAAATATAATTCTTCCGTGATAAAAGGCAGAAACGGCGCAAAGATCTTTAGCGCATTCAGCGAAACAAAATACATAACATTTAATACCGTATTTTTCCTATCATCATTTTTCCCGTCTTCTTCCCAGAAAATATTTTTTATGATTTCTAAGTAGTTATCACAATACATATTATAAAAAAAATCTGTTGCGGTCCGCAAACTTGATGAATAATTATAGGATTCCATATCCGTTTCGCAAATCTTCAGGGTGTTTTCAAGCTCCGTTATTATCCATTTATCCACTTGACCCATCTTAATCTCTGTTATGTTTTTTTCATGCGGATTAAATCCGGGGTGAACATTCGTGATGAGGAATCTCGCAGCATTCCATATTTTTATTAAAAGCCTCCTGCCGTTTACAACGTCTTCTTCGTTAAAGCGTAAATCCTGCCCTAATCCTGCCTTGGAAGCCCAATATCTTAAAGCGTCTGCAGAATATTTTGCTATAATATTTTCCGGATCTACAAAATTTCCCTGACTCTTGGACATTTTTTTACCGTTTCTATCCAAACCCCATCCGCTTATCATAATATTTTCAAAAGGAACGGCATCGGTATGATAAATGGACTTTACGACCGTATAAAACAGCCACGTACGGATAATCTCCTGAGCCTGCGGACGCAAGCTCATCGGATAAACCTTGTTAAATAGACCGTTATCCGCATCCCGACCGTAAGCCCAGGAAGTATTTATAAACGGAGTCATTGAGGATGTCATCCATGTATCCATAACATCGGTTTCCGGTCTAAACTCTTTTCCTCCGCATTTAGGACATTTATCAATGTGCGGCGGATTAGTAACGGGATCGACGGGGATGGAGGCTTCATCTGCAACGATAGCCTCTCCGCAATCGGAACAATACCAAACAGGGAAAGGGACACCGTAAAATCTCTGTCTTGAAATGTTCCAGTCCCATTTTAAATTATTAATCCATTCGTCGTACCTCGTTTTCATAAACTCGGGATGCCATTTCATAGTATTGCCGGCATTTATAAACCTTTCTTTATTCTCTAATATCTTCACAAACCATTGCTTCGCAAGGATAAACTCTATCGGTGTTTCACACCTATCATGGACGCCTACGTAATGCACGAGAGGTTTTTCTCCCTTTATCAGAGACAACCCCCGTAAGTCGCTCACTATAGCCTTTTTCGCATCTTTAACGTTTAGTCCGCTATAATTACCGGATAGTTCGTTCAATCTTCCGGCTCCATCCAGTATCATAAAGGTGTCAAGTTTATCCTCTTTCCACTTTATTACGTCAGAGGCATCTCCCCACGTACAGACCATCATGAGCCCGGTTCCGTAATTCATATCTACCGATTCGTCATATCTAACCGAAACATCTCTATCGTATAAAGGAATTTTGATACGGACATCTCTTAATGACTCGTACCTTTCATCTGCGGGATTAGCATAAATTGCGACGCACCCTCCGAGCAATTCCGGACGCGTAGTAGATATTGTAAGACTTTTACCCGACATTGAATTAAACTCTATATCATATAAAACACCGCCGGATTCCTCTATTAAGACATCCGCCTGTGCAAGCGAGGTTCGGCATTTAGGACACCATAATATAGGCTCATTACGTTTTTCTATAAGCCCTTTGTTATAAAGAGCCAAAAAGGATTTTTGCGAGGTCTTTCTGCTTCTTTCGTCTATAGTCGAATACGACAACCCATAATCTGCGCTAATTCCTGCGGATTTCCATAGAGACTTATATGTTTCGATACCCGCTTTAGTCTCTTTTAAGCACAAATCGATAAAATCTTCCCTTGTTATCTTGGACTTATTTATCTTATATTTTTTCTCTACATATCGTTCCGTAGGAAGACCGTTATCGTCGAATCCCATCGGATAAAAAATGTTAAAGCCCTTCATTCTCTTATATCTAATAATAAATTCCGCCTGAGAATAACTCATAACGTGACCGACGTGAAGATGCGCGGATGAAACATAAGGCGGCGGCGTATCCACCGCATAAATTTTGCCGCTGTCGGCTCCGTGTTCAAATTTATAAATTCCGTTATCTTCCCAGTATTGCGCTATTTTTTTTTCTACCGTTGGATAGTCATATTTTTTAGGGAAATTATTTGAGTTCAAACCGGTAAAATTATCAACATATTTAGATTTTTGCATAGATTATAAAGTTTAGCAATTTTTTATATAAAAATCAACTTTACTTGTAAAATTAAAGTTATCTTGTGCTATAATAAAGAAATGTATCAAGTATTGGCGCGAAAATATAGACCGAAAATTTTTGATGAAGTTATCGGTCAGGATTCCATAATTCAAACGCTTAAAAATGCCGTAATCAACGATAGAGTTTCACATGCCTACATATTTTCAGGAACAAGGGGCGTGGGAAAAACTTCCATCGCAAGAATACTTGCAAAATCAGTTAACTGCGTAAACGGCCCTACGATTAATCCGTGTGGAATTTGTCCCGCCTGCGTTCAGATTCAAAACGGAAATTCCGTCGATGTAATGGAGATAGACGGTGCATCTAATACTGGAGTAGATTCCATTAGAGATTTAAAGGAAAATATAATATATTCTCCGCAAAGTTCTAAATTTAAGATATATATAATAGATGAAGTTCATATGCTTTCCAACAGTGCCTTTAACGCCCTTTTAAAAACCCTTGAAGAGCCGCCGGTTCATGCAAAGTTTATCTTTGCGACCACTGAAATTCATAAGGTTCCGGAGACTATTCTTTCAAGGTGTCAGAGGTTCAATTTTAAAAGAATACCGGCTAAGATTATTTACGATAGGTTGAAAAAAGTATCTACCGCTGAAGGAGTTTTTATCACCGACGAAAACCTCATGATTATTGCCTCGTTAGCCGACGGTTCACTGAGGGATTCTCTCTCCGTATTTGATACCGTAATATCATATTATGGAAAAAATATAAAAGAAGACGTATCGCCGGTGCTCGGATTGACGACCAAGACGATAATATTCAATCTCATCAAGGCTATTTTTCAAAAAGATTACGAAAACTCGGTAAAAACCGCAAAAGAAATATACGACTCCGGAACAGACATTAGACAGTTTATGAAGCAGGCGGCATTCTATATAAGAAACATTTTAATAATAAAATTAAAATATAAAGACTTGGTTTACGATTTGACGAGTGAAGAGATTAATGCGCTTATACCCTTTGCCGAACAAAAATCGACCGAAGAGCTCTTAGACATGATGGACATTATGCTTAATGCCGATATTAAATATCAAAGGGTTTCATCGCCCTTGTTAATGCTGGAACTTACTATATTCAAACTTTTGGATATTCCGTCGAAACATAGTGTTGACGAACTCATAAACAGGCTTGATAAATTTATCACCCATAAAAATAATCCCAAAACAGCCGGGGGAACATTCACCTCCCCCGATTTTAAAAATTTAAATAACAATAAAAATGAAATTGTGCACAGCCCCGACATACCTCGCGAGCAGAAGGAGTTATTTGAACATTTTTCTAAAACCGATGAAAAGCTGAACGAACAAAATGACGACGACAAGATAAATATCACGGAATCCGCTGCCATAAACAACATAAAGGAAATATTCGGAAATAGTATAGAAAGGATAGATAAAAAATAAAATTCGTTAAAAAATTTCAGGTTATCTTGTTATTTTTTTTAAAAAAATATAGAATATATACATTAAATCAAAAAAATTTGGAGGAATAACGAAATGCCGAAAAATATGGCGGGAATGTTAAAACAGGCCCAAAGGCTTCAATCCGATATGCTTAAAATGCAGGAAGAATTAGGTTCCAAAATTGTCGAGTCCAGTTCCGGAGGCGGTATGGTTACGGCAAGGGTTAACGGAAAACAAGAACTTATTGAAATAAAAATAGATAAAGCGGTAGTCGATCCGGAAGACATAGAAATGCTTCAAGACCTTATAGTCGCATCTATCAACGAGGTCCTTACTAAATCAAAGGACATGGTTTCAGGCGAAATGTCAAAATTAACCGGAGGACTTAACCTGCCGGGCATGTTTTAACTTACCCGTTATCTATAATTATGTCTATAAACCGATCCAACCATATTAAAGATATAGTATCGGCGTTTAAAAAGCTCCCGGGAATAGGTGAAAGGTCAGCGAGAAGGCTTGCTTTTTATATATTGTCTCAGGATGAATCGGTCGCGTATAGCCTTGCAGAAGCCATAAAAGAGGCAAAACACAATATTAAGCTTTGCAGGGATTGTTTCAATTTAAGCGAGGAAGATCTTTGTCCGATATGCCTAAGCTCGTCCCGTAATCCCAAGTTGCTGTGTGTAGTGGAAAATCCTGAAATAATATACGTATTTGAAAAAAGCGGTAAATACAACGGACATTACCACGTATTGCACGGCGTAATAAATCCGTTAGAGGGAACTACTCCCTCAGATATTAAGATTAAAGAACTCGTCAATAGGGTGGAAAACGGCAATTTTGAAGAAATAATTCTCGCCTTAAACCCTAATTCCAATGGGGAAGCCACATCTATTTATATACAAAAAATATTATCTCCCTATAATATTCATATCACTGCTTTAGCAAGGGGGATACCCATAGGCTCAGACCTCGAATACATCGACAAGGATACACTTTCGGAAGCTATTAATTACAGAAAAAATTTTGGAAAGCTTTAAATTATTTTTATATTATACGCACGTTAAAATCTATTCCTTCCCACCTGGCTGCTAATTGCCAGTAAAACGTGAATGTTATTTCGCCGCCTCTATCTATATCGGAAGAAGGCAAATCCACATAGTAAACCCCAAGGTCGGTTTCACGGGTTTCAGTATCGTTAATATCTTGCCATCCATTAAAACTCCAATGAATAATTGCAGGGGATAAGGCTTCGATACGCAATGTCTTGCCGGATTCTAAAGAACGTATTTTATGATTAAACCGCCATTGTACAATATTCGATACCGTTTTATCCTTGAGATACCGTTCGACAGTTTGAGGAGGGGTGTCAAATACTTTTTCTTCCGTAATTGAACGGACAAGCTTTAAATATTCGGCATGCGCCCAAACTAAAGGCGTCGCCGAACCGGAAGGCCGACCGAAGAAAAGGGATCTTTCGGGAATATCGGCAGCGTCCCATATCTGCTCGGACAGTAAGCCGCCGTCATTAGCCAAATTCTCCATTGTTTTAAGCAGTTTTTCAGCACCACCAAGGTTACCCGCGGCTATATCGTAATGTGCCCTTTCTCCCGTCAATAAAGGCCAGATTCTGCCGATACCCGTTCCGTCAAAAGGACTGCCGTCGGAATGTTCGCCGTAACCGTCTCCGTTATACCGGTGCCAGCACGAACCTGAAGGGGTTTCCGTTTTGAGTATGCCGTCAATAACCTTTAATGTATTAAGCATCCTAATATCCTTTGCTTCCCGCAACCCAAAACGGACAAAGGATAACGCGTCGGTACATATTACAGCGGAAGCGGGCTTATGGCTGCTTGAAGGAGGGCGGTTTTTTATAGGCACAAAATTATCCCCCTCTTCAAAATCGGGAGGAGTAACCCTCACGTAATAACCGTCGACTCCAATTCTGTCCGAAAATTCTCCGTTTTTAATATAAAGCCACCTATCGATAGACGAATACCACGCGTCGGCAGTTTCCCGTAAATAAGGAGCTATGCTTCCGTCTCCGGCTAATTCAGCCAGTTCGGCGCCGATAATAAGCGCCGATATCTCTGCGGCAAGCGTAAAGGGGGTATAGCCTCCGTCTTCTTCCCACCTATCCTGCTGTGTAACCGGACCGTTCTGAACTATATATTTTAATGCCTTTTTTAGCATATGCCAGAAACGACCTATATCTTCGTCTAAAAGCGCTTCCTCCCTGCGGGCAAGGTCGAAAAGTATAACGGGCAATGCTGTTTCGTCCATTTGAATTCCGTGCCAGTAAGAGGTTCCGTCAATCCACATATTTTGAAGCCAATGTCCGTCGTTTTCCTGAGTTGCTTCAAGGTATATAAGGGATTTCCTGATTTCGCTTTTGCTGCCTGCGGCAAGAAGCCCTCCGGCGGCTTCAACCATATCGCGCGGCCATACCAGGTGATAGCCGCCTAAGTCGTCGTCTCCCTTAGAAAACCCCCAAGGCACCGCGAGACTTGCAAGAATCGCGCCCGGAACGTCTTTAGACCTATGAACTCGTATGACCATGGCACTTGTTGCGAATAATTTTCTTTTACCGGAAGGAATTAATGTTTTCAACCATGCTTTCCATGGTTCGGAATAAGACTTCAAAAGCTGCCCAAAACCCTCGTCGAGCGAAGCCCTTGCTTGGTGTCCCGCCTCGGTAAAATTACGACTAAATCCTAAAGCTAAGACAAATTCACCGCCTTTTTTTAGATCTATTTCACCAATAAGCGCAACATTACCGTTTTCAGCTCTCGTGTAAATAGACGAAAGACGACTATTACGTTTTAGATCCTGCCATCCGTCGGAATATCCGACAAAACCTACAGAACTATTCTTAAAACCGATATCGCTCATAAGGCAGAGGGAAGTTTGACGCCTTAATGCAAAAAGCCCTGCCGTTCCCTTGTAGCTATCGATCCATGCGGTATTTCCCGCTCCATGATTTCCGATATGAGACGCTAAAATCGTAAAAAGTCTATAGTTGCCGGGTTTAAGAGCAACAAATTTTACTCTTAGTAATACGACCGGCCTATCCGGGTCGCAAATAATATCTTTTTCAATTTCATATCGCCCATTCAAACATGCACTTTCAATATGATAAGCCGGCACGCCGTCATAAATAAGATTAGATGAATGCCCCGCATGACGCTTTTCTTCCGAAAAGAACCCGCCGTCTTCGGTAATAATAAATCCAAGATCACGAATAGCGGCTTCATCCATTCCGGGATAATAGACCTCGTTCAATATACCGTGAGAAACGGTAAACCATACCGGACTCCCGTTTAGAGCCGTTCCTACACCGCTTTTATCGGCACTTGTCCACCGCCCCGGAATGCCGGGCCATCCTGGAGCGCAAATTGCTTCAAGCATTTTAATATCTCCCGAATATAATGTGCATGATTAACCTCCGCGTGTAAAATTGGAATAGTCTATCATTGCACCGTCAACAAATAAAGTGCTGCCGGTTATATAAGACGCGCCATCAGAAACTAAAAAAGCGGCAGTTTTTGCGACTTCTTCTCTTTCGCCCAATCTTCCAAGCGGTATTTTTTCGATAAGATCGGCAAACGTTTCAGGGTTTTCCCAAACACTTTTGTTAATAGGAGTTTTAATAGCTCCGGGAGCTAACGATATTATTCGTATCCCTAAAGAGCCTACCTCCTGTGCCATGGTTTTTGTCAGCATTGACAACCCTGCTTTCGCAACGGTATACGAGCTATATCCTGCCCATGGAATATTTTCGTGAACGGAAGTTACATTTAAAATTACGCCGCTTTTTTGATTGACCATATGCTTCAAGACTTCCCTTGCACAATAAAACGGACCGAATAGATTAATTTTAACCACCCTTTCCCACTCCGAGATATCGGACTCCCATACGAGGGCGCGAGTGCCATCTATCCCCGCATTATTGACAAGAATATCAATCCCGCCCCATTTCTTTACAAAGTCATTCACCATGGCTTCAACCGATTTCCTGTCTGAAACATCGGATTGCAAAATAATAACCTCGGAACCATTATTTCTAATATCCGACGCGATTTTTTCGGCTGCATCGGGATGCGAGTGATAATTAAGACCTATTTTTGCACCGCAGGCGGCAAATTCTTTAGCAATAACTTCGCCGAGTCCGGAACTCGCTCCCGTTATCAAAGCCCTTTTACCCCTTAAATTTATATCCATGTCAAACCTCGGCTTAAATATTTTATCTAAAAAACATACCACCTATACGATCATCAGTAATTGACCGAGGTGCCGTCCGCCGTGTATAAATAATCGGATTATTTAATTTGTTTGCCGCAGGCATTTTGCATCATCGAGGATTTCTTCTTACTCTTGGCATTCTGCATATTTGGAGATTTCTTCTTACTCTTGGCATTCTGCATATTTGGAGATTTCTTCTTACCACAAGCATTTTGTATCATCGAGGATTGCTTCGTGCTTTCGGTATTTTGCATAGTTGAGGATTGCTTTTTACCGCAGGCATTTTGTATGCCGGCAACATTAATCTTGCCGTAAGCCATTGCATAAGCATTACCCGTCAGCGTCATTCCAAAAAGCAAAAAAACCGCTGTTATCACCAAAATAACTTTTTTCATTTTTATCTCCATTTTTTATATTTTAAAACACTGTTTAAAGTATTATATCACAACAAACGGATAATGGAGGGGGCTATTTTTTGTTACTCACCCGCACCGGCATTTCAAAAAATCACAATAAAATAATATAAACCCGTCTTTTATTTTTTCATCATTTTCATAATCTTCATCATTCTCATTCGCATAAGGCGCTGCGAAACGATATTTAGCACCTCCTTATACATATAGCCCTTCCAGTGAAACACGATTATACCGCTTTCAGAGACAAAAAAGGTTTGCGGAATTTCTTTTATGCCGCCATACTCTCTCAATACTTCACTTGTTGCGTGAACCACCGGATAATCCATTTTATATTGATGCGTAAATGCCCTCACTCCTTCCGTTGTAACGTTTACGTTTATACCTATTATCACAAGTTTTTTTGATTTATTTTTATTATAAAAACTTACAAAATGAGGTATTTCCTCCCTGCACGGAGGACACCATGTCGCCCAAAAATTTATAATTACGGTCTTCCCCTCTAAAGATCTTAAGTCTATATTCTTATAACCCGAAAGATCAGGATTCAGCACTTTCAAGCTAAAATTAGGAGCCTTCTTAGATTTAGCGAGAGATATTTCGGGAAATACGAATATCGAAAATATAACGATTAAGGCGATTGAAAGTATTATGGATGATTTTAATTTTTGCATATTATTATTTTATCTCAATTTACGATTAAATTTATAAATTATCCGTTATACGGAATGTTGTAACGAAAAGTGTTTCCGAAATATAAAGAAATCACCGCAAGATAATTAAAAAATATGAGTATTCCCGCAATAATCAAGATAATACCCCCTATAACGGAAATAATCTTTATGAACGGTCGAAGCTTTTTAGATGTAGATAGAAAAATGTTCAAAGAAAAAGACGCCGCTAAAAATGGAACGGCAAGACCCATAGCATACACGAACAATAGCACACCCCCCTCGCTTGCGTTATGCATAGTAGAGGCAATAAATAATATTGAAGCAAGTATAGGGCCTATACACGGCGTCCATGCGGCGGCAAATACAATACCCACTAAAACCGAACCGATTAATCCCACCGGTCTATTTTTTAAATTAAAATTTGCGTCGGAAGACAAAAAAGATAAAAATTTTATTTTGTTAAATGCCCCCAGTATAAACAATCCCATAAGGATAATAAAGATGCCCGATACTCTCATGAGCCATATAGAATGCAGCAGACTTCCCACTGCGCTTGAAAACACGCCGAGCAGAACAAATACGAGCGTAAAACCGAGAATAAACATCAAAGAATGCTTAATTGCAGTCAACTTTAACCGCGTCGTTTTAGATGCGGTAAGTTCATCCACCGACATGCCCGACACATAAGACAGGTAAGAGGGTATTAAAGGAAAAACACATGGGGAAAGAAACGAAAAGAGCCCTGCCAAGAATGCAACTATAAGAGAAACATTGGGCGCAAAAAAAGTACCTATATCCATAAATAAATAAACCTCCATTTTTTAGGATATTATATCACAGTTATTCATTGCACCATAATAGCGCAGCCTTATACCGCACAAAAACTGACAGGCCATTCTTTTCCTTCATCCCGACATGTGATCACTTCCGGTTATCATCGCCCGCTTAATCAAAACGAATATGTATCGATTTAATCTGCGAAAACGGTATATAAGAGCATAGTTTCTTCCCCTTGGTAGGGAAGAAACTATGCCAAAGTAATTGTTATTCCATATAAATTACGGTTTTAAAAAGGAATAACCCTGCGTCTCCCTTCTTACGATCTCGACTACGCCTGCAGGCACGACCTTTACAAAAGGAAATAACGACTCGGTCGTTGCGTGAAAATGTAACATAGTATTATGACAGGCCCTTAACATCAAGCCGTAGACCGCTAAACTTTGCAATATAGGCTCATTTTTTTTATCGAATTTTTTCATAAAAAGTTTTAATCCCGGACCGAATACGACAATCTCTATACTATATTTAAACGGGTTATCTCCGAATGTCGCCATAACGTTTCTAACATTGTTTATTGTCTGCCTCCATACTTTGGGATTGGCAGAATCAACCTCTACAACCATTTTAAAGACCTTATGCTTAAAAAACGCAGGCGGCGGTAATCGGTGAGTATTGTAATAGGCAGGATAAGAACTGTAAGAAGATGGGCCGTACTTTAACGCATAAGCATTGTTGCCGTAGGACGACAAAGATGCGATGATTAAAGCAAACACTGCAATTATCGATAAAAACAATATGTTCTTTTTCATTTTAATCCCTCCGGTTTTTTATAAGTTTCTTTTATTTTTTATTCAACTTTTTTTCTTTATGGGAACGTTAACTTCATGTCCGTTAGATATATATGCAAGATAAAGATATAAGTATTCGACATATTTTGAATGAGGACCGTATTTGAAGCCGTCTTCTCCTCTCAGTATACAGTGCCTCAACTGGTCTTGTATTGAGTAGGGAATTTTTTCATTTGAATATACGTTCGCTTTTTTAAATTTTGGATAGTAAGTGACAGGGAACGGAGGAATCGGGACTAACGAACCTATTACCCCTTTACCCGTAATATCGGCAATTGTATGACAGGTTTCGCATGATTTACCGTTTGCCCCCAGCGGAGTTTTATAATATTTTTTACCCAATTTAACACCCTGCATAAAATTTTTAGGTTGTCCGGCAAACGCATTATTAACACCATAAAGCATCGGAACGACGGCAAAAGTAAGCAATAAAGCAAAGAGCCCTACATAGTGTGTACTATTATTCTTCTGCATCTCAATACCTCCAATATTTATTTATATATTACCCTAGTTGGTTTTAATATAACTAAACCCTTCCCTTTCTTTCATGGCTATGTAGAAAACCGCTCCGGGATAAGCTATTTTCACAAAATTGAACAATTGTTTAGGTTTTATATGGAGCGTCTTCATCGTGTTATAGCATGCGATAAACTTCACTCCGTAAGCATGCAGGCTCTGAATCGTCGGGTAATTTTTCTTATCATACTTTTTCATCAAAAACCGCATTCCCCCGGGGGCATACGCGACTACGTCTATCTTTAAATTTATAAAATGCGGATTTGACAATATTATCGCATTTGAAACATCGGATAACGTTAATGCCCATTCTTTAGGATTAGAGCTGGTTACGACATATATCTCTTTCAGCGGATGGTGCGAGAAGTATTTATAAACGTTTATAATCCTTCCCTTTGCATGCGAATTAACCGGAAAACCCGTTGAAACAAGTATCCCTAATATGGCAAATATAAATAAAATTTTAATCTTCATGATAACGCCTCGCCCCCCGTCTTTTTATAGTTTATAATATCCCGTATATTTCATATACAATCTTAACCTGCCGTCCTTGAATGCCTATATGTTACGACTTCTGTTTTCGCTGGTTTAATATTTCCATGTTTTCTAACATAATCGGCTATAACGTCATAAGCCTTATATTTTGTTAATCCTTTATTGTCGGTATTCATATTTTGCATTTTTATACCGGTTGATACCGCCCAATACTTTTTATCTAAATCCAAGGGTTTTCCGTTGATTTTCCATGTTTTGATTCTCTTATTCAGCGACTCGTTCAGCAGTAAATGAAGTTTTGAATTGGAAACGCGCGTCGCGTCGCCCCCCATTTGTAAATACGGGTCTTTTGCAAAAACATCGCTTAAAACGCTTAATTGAGAAAATAACAGCTGTCTTCCTGTCAATCTGGTCTTATAAACCTCCGGATAGGTCGTACCGTACCAACCGTAAATATTTTCCATAGTGATATCGGAACCGGGAATAAGCGTTTCCCCCCAACGCCAACCTGGAGCAAAAAATAACGGCATATTAAATAGCTCCGTAAACGCTTGTTCAGCGAGGCTATCAACGGGACAAACAAAAGTCGCCCTTCTATAAATCAAAGATTCGGCAATCCCCAATTTTTCATTAAGCACGTCATTATAGGGGGCATGTTCCTCGTCAATTATCCTTTGTATTTCTTTATCGGGCTTAATCCAGTTTGTAACAATAGGTATTAATTTATGATCGTAATCTACTATTCTTTTATTCTTGACGTTTAAATCAATCTTTCCTATAAACTTACCGTGCGTGCCCGCCTGACATATAATGGTGTTGTTGATAATATCGGGAGCGGGGAGTATATCATGGGTATGCCCGCCTATTATTAAGTCTATACCGTTAATTAAAGCCGCGAACTTCCTATCTGCCTCAAGACCGTTATGCGAAAGAACGACGACTAAATCTACCTTTTCTTTATTTTTAAGTTCATTTACCATTTTCTGCGCATGATAGGTGTCTATGCCGAAAGTCCAGTTCTCGACAAAATGGGCGGGGTGAGCCAACGGAACGTACGGAAAAGCCTGACCTATTATGCCTACCCGTAAGCCGTTTACCTCTTTTATTATATAAGGCTTGAATATAAGATTACCCCATGTCGAATCCTTGACATTTTGAGCTATAAACGGAAACTTCAATTTTTTAATATTGGATAAGAGCTGCTTCTTGCCGTAAGTAAACTCCCAATGTCCCGTCATGGCGTCATAACCCATGGCATTTTGAGTATTCACTACCGCCATGCCTTTAGTAAGAAGTGCTATCCCCGTACCCTGCCATGAATCTCCCGTATCGAGTTGTATGGTCTTATTGTATCTTTCGGCTTTTATCTTATTAAAAATAGATGCCATATGGGCATAGCCACCCATATAACCATACCGTTTGTTTAAATTTACAAAATCAACGCATGAGCAAAAATACCCCATAGCGGATTTTGGGTTGATATCGTAATAAAGATTAAACGAGTCTCCGACTAAATGCCCCGGTTTGCCGTTCATGCTGTTACAGCCTATGTTTACGGAAGGCTCCATATATAAAGTAGGTTTTAAATGGGCATGAGAATCGGAATTCCATGTGATAGTCAAATTGCCTACCGATTTAAATTTCAAAAGGTTCACAGGGTTTATCGCAACCCCAGCCGCAAGAACTGACGATGTTTTCAAAAAGTCTCTCCTGGATAATTCACCGGACATAATATTTAATATCTCCTTTTATACTTTTAATATTTATTAATGAATATCGGCAACTATTCTGCTCTCTTATGGCAGAAAGTCAAGCAACGTTTATGGAAACCGATTTCTTGTAAATGTTCCCTTTAGTATCGTACATTACAAAATCTAAAGGCGCCGTTTTATTTCCGGCTCTTACGTCAAAAACTAAAAAAGGATTAGCCGATACCGCTATTCCGTAATTGCATCTGGTAATCAGCCTTTTGTCATAATATATATCAACCTTATTTATTATCCATTCAGGGATAATTTTACCTGTTTTTTTATTTTTTCTAAGACCGGTATCCATCGGATGATGAGTCAACGACATCACCTTAAAAATCTTTCCCTTCTCTACGCTGCCAGGCACCCTGACTAAAATAGTCCCTATTTTCATGATTATGCTCCTATTTTGGTTATATGACTATATATGAAATTAACTCTGTTCGACTTATATTCCCTAACAGCCGCCGAGTGTAACCTTAATTTTTCTTTTATAGCCGTAAACATCGCCGTTAGAATATTCCGCTAAAACCTGGACATACGATTCCTGTTGCAATTTAATCCTTGTTTTAATAAAGGCTGTGCCGTTTCCCGGGGTTAAGTCAAACGAAGCGGCACGGGGAAACGGATTGTTAAGATCGTAAATATAAAAAGTTTTTAAGTATAATTTATCAGTTTGCGGGTTTCCTACTTCTATCGTTATCGGAACAAAGGCTCCGTTCTGGGCAATTAACGGAAGACGGACTCTTGGAATAAATAATTTTTCTTCTTTTGTCGGATGATCGATCCATTTCACTTTTTTGCCGTTAACGGTTTCAACATTGCTTAAAACAATAGGAGGAAGCCTGTGCGTTATTTTTTTAGCAAAAGAATCTCTTGGAATACTCATAATTGAACCTGCACCTACGGTGATGGCCGTGACAATCGCCGTTTTTTTAATAAAATCTCTCCTCGTTACGTTCAACCGTTTACTCATACTTTTTCCTCCCCATTATGAAAGTTTTATTATTTATTTTGAATAATTCTTATAAGTGCAACGTTCATGCCGTATATTGGATAACAATTACATTGTCTCCATATCTCTTTTAATATGGGGCAATAATCGCATATATAGGGTATTTACTTTATGAATGCAAAAAATTATTATGCTGATGAGAGGGGTATGTCAGGTGTGGATAAAACGGTAAAGGACAAAAACAGACAGACGGCTGTCCAAAAACGGACAATTTTATATTTATCCGAAAAGATTATACTTCTTCATTTTTGTTATAAGCTGCTTCCTGGATATACCAAGTGTAATCGCTGATTTGGTCTGATTGTAATCATTTTTTTCAAGTGCATTTTTGATTACGTATATTTCCACATCCTCAAGCCTCAAGTTGTCCGACGTTAAGCTGATTATGTTTTCATCATCCTTGTTTTCAAGCCGCCCGGATGTTATTGTTTTAGGAAGGCTTGACGGTTCCAACACGTCATAAGGAGAAACAATGACGGCTCGTTCGATAAAATTCTCAAGCTCCCTTATATTGCCCGGAAACGCATAATCCATTAATATCTTAATTGCCTCTTCCGAAATAGATTTTATATTTTTTTTATTGAGCTTGCCATATTTTTTAACAAAGAAATTTGCAAGCGGGGCTATATCCTCTTTTCTTTCTCTTAGGCGCGGAATCTTAAAATGAAGTACGTTTATCCTATAAAAAAGGTCTTCCCTGAACTTTTTCTCTATAACGGCTCTTTCAAGCTCTATGTTAGTGGCACAAATGATTCTTGCATTAAGTTTGATTTTTTCATTTGAACCGATTCTCGAAAATTCTTTATCCTGTATTACCCTTAGTAATTTTGCCTGCATAAATAGAGGCATATCCCCTATCTCGTCTAAAAAAAGCGTCCCACCTTCAGCCGTTTCAAATTTGCCTATTTGCCTTGAAATTGCACCGGTAAAAGACCCCTTCTCATGCCCAAAAAATTCGTTTTCCATAAGGTCGATGGGCACTGCGCTACAATTTATCGGAACAAACTCCCCCCTTCTGCCGGAAAGATCGTGCATTATTCTTGCGACAAGCTCTTTTCCGGTACCCGTTTCGCCGGTTATTAAAATGTTAGACTTAAATTCGGCGGCCAAATAGGCCTCATGTAAAATTTCTGCCAATACGGGGCTTTCAAATATGAAATTTTCCTTAATTTTTGATATATAATCCGATTCTTCATTTTCCGATTCCGAGTTGTCAAGTTTTTCGCCTTTATTTTTATTTAATATTACCTTTAAATTTTCGGAAAGACCCTCTATGTCTACCGGCTTAGAAATAAAATCGTTAGCCCCCATTTTGATAGCGTAAACCGCCTGCTCAATACTGCCAAACGCCGTAATTATTATAAATATAACTCGTTTATCAAAATTTCTGACCTTAGAAAGTAATTCTATCCCGTTCATTCCCTCTAATTTTAAATCGCATAAAATTATATCGTATCTGTTTTTCAGAAACAGATTAAATCCCTGCTCTGCACTAATAGCCGTATCTACTAAAAATCCCCGCTTAATCAGATTTAAGCTTACGACTCTTAGAATATTTTTTTCGTCATCCACCAATAAGATTTTAATCAATATGGATTACCCGTTTTTAAAATAATATTTACGTTAAAGTAGCCGTAATAATGGTATTACAAGCGTAAAAACCGTTCTGTTTTCATCTCCGCAGACATTTATCGTTCCATTGTGCAGTTTCATTATGCGCAGGGATATCGGAAGACCGAGACCGGAACCCGTATTTTTAGTCGTAAAAAAAGGTTGAAATATTTTGTTTAAGTTTTCTTTTAATATAGGACATCCGTTATTACTGATTTCTACATTTACAAAACCGTCTTTAACCCTCGTCCGCACTTCTATTACCCCGTTTTTTGACACGTTCGGCATACAAATTGAGTCTATTGCATTTACTATCAAGTTGAGAATAACCTGTTTTAATAATTCAGGATCTCCTTTTATTAAAACGACATCGTCACCTGTTAAATCTTTGATTAATTTTATGTTTAAACCGGATAATTCAAGTTCCGATACCCTCAAGGATTCGTTTATCAATTTATTTATGTCTATCGTCGTCAGCTCCGGATCCCTTTGTCTTGTAAAGCTTAAAAAATCCATGGTCATTCTGTTTAGTCTTTTTACCTCTTTGTCTATAATATTCGTAAGCTCTAAAACAATTTTATTTTCCGATTCATTGGCTATATAAGTGTTTGCGGACGAAATAATATATGTCGTATTTTTTACTTCATGGGCAATATGCGCCGACATTTCTCCCATAACCGCCATACAGTTCAATTCGCCCTTTTCCTTATTTACAGAATCTATTTTTTTTGTATAGTCCTCTATGGCCCGCGCCATTAAATCAATAGCGTTTATCACGTCTCCTATCTCATCGTTAGACCTATTCTTAAAGATTATTTTGTAATCGCCGTTCTTTATTTTTTCTATATTTTCTTTTATTTCCGATAACGGCTTCATCAGAAAAATCGTCATTATATAAAACATAAGAAGTCCCAGTATAATAAATACAACCGCTATCGTTAAAAATCTGACTCCGACCCAAAAAACACGACTATCGGTAATTTTCATCTCCTTTTTTATGTTAAATTTAATAGCAACAAAACCCAAATTCTTACCGTTATATTGGAGATTTTTAGTCAAAACAGAATATTCTTCGTAGGATTTATGCCTATGATGGTAACTTCCTAACAGCGTAAACCTCGTAGCTAAATTCTTTAGATTATTGAATAATCCAAAAAGAAATCCAGTTCTGTTACTGTTCTTTCTTATACAAAAAATATGTTGAAAATCATTTATTAAAATATTTTTCTTAACGACTATTAACTCTTTCTTATTATTATATAACCAAACGCCTTCCACCATTCCATAATTATTTATATTGGAATATAAATATTGCTTAACAAATTTAGTTTTACCCAAATGATAAAGATAACCTATTTCCGAAGCCAAAACATTAGCCCATCGTTCGTTTTTTAAATAATTCCTATAAGACAATGTTCTGTATATAGTAAAAAGAAATACCCCGTCACTTATAAATGCCATAAAGAAAAAAATAGCGAATGCACTAAGCAGTACTTTCCATTTTATACTCAAATTTTTGATAAAGTTCCTCATTATAACGATCTTATCATAACAGAATAAAAAATGCCCCGGAGATATTTGAATATCCTCGGGGCATCTTAATTTTTAGTACTTAAATCATTATAGAAATCAGAAGTTCCATATAAAGGCGCTTCCTAATGCCGTAATGTCTTTATGTTCGGCACCTGCAAAAGGTTTTGCAGAGGTAGAAGTCTCCGATTCTACGCCGTTTCCAGTCCATACGTAACCGCCCCATGCCTGCCATGCAAGCGTTTTCGTAAAGTGATGGGTAAAATTAATATCAAACTCCGTTCCGATAGCCTTACCGCCGAATTCCTGCGCTCCGTTTAAAGAATCCTGCAACCATGCAGCGTAAATCAATGATTCCTGCAACGTGTTGCCGGAGGGAAGAAATTCCTGGGCATCTGCCATAATTCCATACTTATTCGCTAA
Source organism: Candidatus Acidulodesulfobacterium sp. H_13 (assembly GCF_048541835.1). NCBI lineage: Bacteria > Candidatus Acidulodesulfobacteriota > Candidatus Acidulidesulfobacterales > Candidatus Acidulidesulfobacteraceae > Candidatus Acidulidesulfobacterium > Candidatus Acidulodesulfobacterium sp. H_13. The sequence goes on along the minus strand of NZ_JBLEOY010000002.1, from coordinate 149,850 downwards.
ATTAGTACCAAGCGGAGGACCGTATATGTAACTCTCACCGGGAGCTTTAATCTGAATTGCCTGCCAGTTAGAACCTATTACGTTACCGAATAACGTTCTGGTGTGCTGTATCTGCGAGTAATACGTGAAGTTATAATGACCAATCGCAATAGGAGCTCCGATACCGAATTTAAATCCTACAGACACGGGAAAAACAGGTGTCGACAGCATTTTGGAGCCGGTTAAGTACAAGTCGTAAGCATTTACCGCGTCGTATTGATCGCTACCTGACGGAGACACGGGCAAAAAACGAGATAGAGGTAAACCGGTATCTATTGCCTGATTTGACGCAATAATCCTGCCCTGAAAGTAATCAACCTCACCCGCCAATTTTGTTCCGGCCTTTGAATACGTTGCCGATAATCCGCCGAATGTAATATTTGCCGTCGGATAATAGGAACTTATAGTGCTTGTCGGGCTATAAACTTTAACGCCACTGATTTTAGTTATATAAGAAAGTTGCGCTTTGAATTGGTTTAAATGCGCCTCGCTTAACCATGCACTGTAACTTATGTTATTGATAGGCTTCAAGGTCATAACCTCTATTACCGGTATAGTACCTACCTGCATGTGCGTATAACCTTCACCTGTGGGAGGATAAATTCCAACATTATATACATTATTGCCGCCTTTACTTTTACCTTGCGGTGCGTTATAGGTGCTTACCTCGGAACCGAATAATACTCCCGCAAATATACCTATATTGCCTATGGGCATAAAATCACCCAAACCGTCGGCATCCGTGTTAACCGCTATCCCGAGACCGAATTTGACGGGCATACGACCTACCATAATAGCACCTATCGGCGTTATAACCCTAAGATAAGCCAGTCTTAAGCCGAATGTATTAAAATCATGATCAAAACCCAAAGGTGCAGGTGTTCCGCCAAGGGCATACCAGCCGTTACTCCCTAAACCGTTAGTAACTCCGTTATAGGCATTGGTTAAATCGACTTGAACGGCAAGCATGGCAAGCGGCATACCGTGGGAAAGCTTGTCATAGCTAATCTTTGAGTTTAATCTTACCCTCTGAAGAAGGGTCTGAAAGGTGTTGCGTGTCGCGCTCTTCGAACTGTTTGAAAATACCTGAGCCTGATTCTGCGCCCAAAGAAGTTTACCGACATATTGCCCGCTAAGTGAAAAGCTGACCCCCGCTTTATTTGCCTGCGAGGCGGCAAAAGACGGCGAAGTCGCCGCTAGTGCTAAAAAACCGGCAATTGCAAATACAAACAATGCCAGCGCTAAAAAATTTTTTCTCATCTTTACCTCCATATTAAATTAAATTTTTCTGAAAGTTAAAAACTCTGACTCAGATAATTGATATCCCTACTCTCTAAATCATGAACTTTAAGTTAAAAATTATCATACATTAAACGCTATTGTCAAGAAAAATTATTCATTTTTTATAAAAATTTTATTTTAATACATATTAAACTATTCAAATATTCTAATATACCGATATTCCCTTATGTCTCTGCATAATAATTCCTTGACAACCTTAGATGTTTGCAAAAAACATGCCGCTAATAACGAAATTGTAACGGACAGGAGCCTCTTCGTAAGAAATTTATCAGATCTTATAGTAAAATAGAGCTATTAACGTTTTTAATAAGACATATAGAGACTTAACAGGGATTTATATTTTTCGGTTTCGGGTAACATTTATTGGAATCTTTGTTCACACCGGTTGCAAACAAAGATTCACATATTTATATTTACAAAAACAAAAAAGTTTGATTTAATAATATTTAATGTATTAAATATTATTTTAATATATCAGATTAATGCAAAATTTTGAACATCCTAAATTTTGGTATATTGATTATGGCCAATAACGACAGCATAAGGAACAGAATAATAAAAAAAAGTTATCTCCTTATACTAAACAAAGGATACAAGGGTACTACGATAGACGATATTTTAAATGAAGCAGGTGTATCTAAGGGCTCCTTTTACTACTATTTTGCATCAAAAAGAGATATTGCGAAGGCGATTATCGATGAAATAATAAAAGAGGAATTTCTTACGGTTTGGCGCAATGTTCATAAAGGCGAGGACCCGGTTAAAAATATAATAAAAAAAATTAATATGTCTTACGATAAAAAAGGTAATCATTATTCATCCACCGGATGCCCTTTGGGCAATCTTATCGTAGAATTTTCTTCAGTAGATATTGAATTTTCCAAAAAGACCGATTCCATCCTTAAAATGTGGTCGTCTTATATTAGAAAAGCCTTAGATAAATCATTGAGGCTTGGGATTTTAAATGCTAACTTCAATCCGGAGAAGGTAGCCGATTTTTTGGTAGCCTCAATGGAGGGATGCATTCTTGCGGCAAAATCCTCTCATGATAAGAAAAAATTAAGGAATTGTTTCGATTCTATGATAAACTATTTGAAATCTATTTCCGACAACTAATTTTTTCATCTTATTTTTATGCATAAAGAAAAAAAATTATATCTGCCGATAGCCTTAGTTTTAGTCCTGCTTGTTTCCTTTTTTGCTCTAACAGCCTGTGCAAAAACAAAAACCAATAAGGTTAATAAAAAATATTCATATTTAAAAAATCTTTCCAAAAATAAAAACACGCATAAATTTTTAGACGCATATTGGAAAACCCCTATTAATGAAGGGAACCCGCTCCCTATCCGGCCGAAGATTCAAAAATCTCTTTCATCTTCTTCCTGCATGGCGTGCCATTATAGACAATATACGGAATGGAAAAAATCAAGAATGGCACATTCAATGGATGCCGGCGTAATAGGACAGCTTTTATTGAAAAAGATGACATCAAAACACTGGAGACCGTGGGTACTTAGCTGCCTGAGCTGCCATTCGCCGGTTGCCGGATATTACGTGCTGCACCCTGCCGAATATAAAGGACCGAGTGCAAAAGAAAAGAAAATTCTGCAAAACGGCACGAAAGAAGAAAGGGCAAAGGTTATAGCGCTGAATGCCTTAAAAATACCAATGGAAAACGGCGCCTCAAGTGTTAGCTGCTCTTCCTGCCACGTCAGATACTTACGCAGATTCGGTCCTCCGGTCGCAAAATATGTTAAAGAAGGAAAGATTGCCCACAGGGGATTTGTTTCCTCTAAAGCCTTTTTAAGTTCCTACTTTTGCATAAAATGTCATCAACTTCCCCAGGATAATAGAAGGCTTAAGGGAAAATTATTCGAAAATACCTACTACGAATGGAAAAAGAGTATCTATGCAAAAAAAGGTATTTCATGTGAGACTTGTCATACTCCGCGCGGTTCAATGGCTTTTAAAAGTATTTACAACAAAGATTTCATATTAAAAGCTATAACCATACGTCTTACAAGGGTTAAAATTTATTCAGGCAGAGTAAATACGATTTTGAGCATAACAAATTCCGGGGTGGGACATGATTTTCCCACATATACTACGCCCAAGGTAATTTTAAATATAGCGCAGGAGAAAGTAGACGGAAACATTATAGGTAAATCGGTCAAACATTATGTAATAGGCTGGAGTGTAAGTTTAAATTTAAAAAAACAATATTTCGACACACGGTTAAAACCTTTTCAAACCGGTATGTTGATATATGATTATCCATTGCTTAACGGCTCTAAATATTTAAAGGCATGGATCACCGTTAAACCGGAATCTCACTATACGCGGTTCTTCGAGGCATACTTAAAGATGAAACAGTTGCCTAAAATCATAAGGATTATTTTTTTGAAGGCATTAAAAGAGGACAAGGGCAGTAAATATTTACTCTGGAGAAAACGGGTAAGAATACCTCTTCGATAAAAGAGGGGGCGTATTAACTAATCCCCCTCTTTACCTTTATTTTTCAATGAATCATTTTCCGCATTTTTGCCGCCTTAATTTTTGCAAGTTTTAAATACATCATCCTTTGAGACGGGTCAAGCAATCTATATGCTTTAATATGGGAGGGTATCATCACGTATCCGAGATATGTTTCTGCCTCTCCTACTGCTTTGACGCGGCTTATTGATTCTTTTATACTTGGATTTTTCTGCATAGACGCGGTTCTATACCCGAGTATCGCCTTCTTAAGTGTCTTGATGCCTTGTTTCGTATCATTCATCATCTCCTTTGCAAGCATCTTCTCCTGCAAAACTTGCACCGGCGTTAACTTTAAAACCTTGGCATTCTTGTAAACCCAAAAAGGACCCGGATGAAATATGTAGAAATTAAATCTAAAGTTTAACGAATGCATCCTAAAAAATCTCTTCATATTCCGCGTTTTTTTTGTTTTGCTCATAGCACATGCATTAGTAGGCATACTTGCATTCGCTCCGCTGATATTAAAACCTAAAAATACTGCCAAAAACAAAAATGCGGTCAAAAAAATCTTTTTCATACGGTTTTGCCCTCTTATTTATTTTTTATAATTATGTATATGTAAATCAACTATGGGAGCGTTGGGAAGCCTGGAATATTGCGTCCATGAACCGTTATAGTCGGCTACATCGTTTTTGCCGATCAAAAATTTAGTTACAAACCAGTCAAGGCTCGCCCAGTATCCCGTATTACAATAGGTAATTACCGGCTTTCTAAAACTTACCCCTGCCTTTATCATCACAGCCCTTGCTTCCGCAGGAGTTACAAATTCATAATAACCTGCTTTATTCATTTTTTCAAACCTTTTAAACGGAACATTGATTGCCCCAGGTATGTGTCCGTGCTTCACGAACCTCTTATCGTGGTCTATCCCCTCATACCATGCCGAGGGGCGGGCATCTATCAAAACGGCATCGTTGGTCTCTAAATATTTCCATATGCGTTGATACGGAGCACGCGAATGCAAATTAATATCGGCGATTTTAAAATTACTTTCCGTAGGATGCGAAGGTTTAACGGTAATAGGCAGCTTGTCGTACATCCACCTTGCTAATCCTCCGTTTAATATCGCCGTGTTTCTTAATCCGTAAAACCACGCCGTCCATAGCGCCCTGGTTTCACTGCTGTAACCGAGCGGAAATTCGGATAAGCCGCCCCCGGTGAAAACGATTATGCTGCGATCGGTTATACCGGCATGCCTATAAATATCAGTCATTCTTTGCGGACTTGCAATATTTCCGAGAACCTTGATACCAACATAATCCTGCATTATAGAAGGAAACGGTATGTCTACCGCCCCGGGGATATGTCCGGATGCATAGGCTTTTGGAGCCCTTATATCTACTATAACCATATTCTTATTATGTATATGGTTATAAACCCAGTGCGGCGAGACTAAATGATTCTTCGGAACATTAAGGGCGTAAATGCTACCCACCCATAAAAACATTACCGCAAAGGCAATTATTAAAATTTTTAACTTTTTCATGTCACTTTTCTCCTGAATTAAAAATTAAGTTCAATTACTTACGTTAACGCTCTCACAAACCTTTAACAACGATAGGAACGTCGCTCCATAAAATCTCATCTAAAATCATACTTTCGTCATTATTTTTTATAATCTCTTTAACTTCCAAACCTCTTTTTTTTAAATTTTCGGCAACCTTATGCATGACATTATCTCTCTCAATCTCTGGACTATCAACATATAAAAACAAAAATTTTTTACTCATAATATATACACCACATCCGCATTTTGTACTTCATCGGTTAAATTATTTAAATCAGAATCACTATCGGGATTTACGTATTGCAAGGGGATTTCACAGAACTCGATAGTCTCAAGCTGAATATTTATATTTTCGTTTTTTTCCAAATCACCAATGACAACTACCCTTACTCTGTCGTCCAATAACATTAAACCGTTCGCCATTCTCAACCCTTCGTATTTTTTAAATTGCGATATTACCAATATATGTTTCGGCTCTTTATTTTCCATAATTTATCCTTAGTTTTATCGTAGAATTATATGAATTTAAAATACGATTACCTTATCTGAGCGGTTAACCAATTCGGCATCCTGATATTGTCCGCCTATGACCGTCTTATCTTTGAATTTTTCGATATTTTTAGTTTCCCCCAACCTATCAATAGAATGTTCGCAAATTGAAACTTTGCAATAAATCTGATCTATTAAATCGATAAAATCAGCAGAGTTCAACAGCAAAATACCCCTGTCCGTCAAAAAACATTCAGTCTCAAAACCCTTTAAAGATGCTGTTTTTAATAAGTTTATCGCGTTATTCATATATCTATCGTCGGTTATTACTACGCCGATGTGCATATGGAACCCCCCATATTATAATGCAAAATTCGTGATATTCTCACTTTACGACCTCAATAATATAAATGCCCTTCTCCAATATCTCATTTGCGACGGAATGATCTTCGTTTTTGCACATTTGCAGTATGCTCTCGTGAGAGGAGGGATTGCTTATTTTAATATTTACATGATCACCCTTGTTTATCTTTTCTAAAACTTTTTTAGCATACATTTGAGGAACGGGACAAACATAACCCGTAACATCTAACACATAGTTGTTATCGTCTATTTTTTCGAATTTTACCGCCATAATAGTTTATATCCCCCCTTTTAATTTAGTTTTATTCCTTACTTATTCCTTGAGAATCTCGTATGTATATATTCCTTTCTCGTCGGTAACGCTTAGTAATTCACATTTTTTTTCGACTTCGCACAATCCCGTAATACCGAAACACTCGTCACACGACGGGCCTTTTACCACCACCTTTAAATGAAATCCGCCTTTGAGTTTACCTATCGCATTTTTAACATATACCTGCGTTCTTTTTTCGCTCATCTTTCTGCAATCAAGCACATAAACATATTCGGATTGTTTTCGTAAGACCTCGCTCATAATTTTTATCTCACCGTTGCATAATTACATAAAACCTTCTATATTATCCAACTCTTTCAACTCTTTGGCGCTCTTATAATTAATCCATTTACCGATTACTTTAACCGCAAAATAACTTCCTATTATCATACCGACAAAATAAAGCCAGCCGCTTGGGTCTCCGTTAACGACGGGAACAAAGAATGCTCCGATATTACATCCTAACCCTATTCTCACACCGATGCCCATGAACCAACCGCCAAATGTTGCAAAAGCGATTGTTTCGAGATTTGGAATTTTCCAGCTGAATTCTTTAAAGGAAATCGCCATGATGGCCGCACCGATAATCGTTCCGAAAGACATTAACAGAGGGGGGTTAAGCAAGGGGTTTGGAATTCCGTTTACAAAACCGAAGGTCATGTTATTCATCAAATTCCACCCTAATTTTTGAAACACCCATGCCAGTCCTTGAGCCTCCTGAGTTGCAATATACCAGTAACCCGGGTCAAATACGCCTTGAAGTGCTATTCCATGGGTATAACCTAATCTCTCAAGTACCTGCCCAAAATTTACAAAATGATATACTTTGCGAAGATCGCTCAGCACAAACATATTGAGTCCCGCAAAAACTCCAAGACCGATACCGCCATACACGGTCTTTTTAGCCTGTACGAGCATTGACCACATTCCTTTTAACTCATTCTTAAACCCTATATTTTTTGACGTAAATTTGTTCTCATGTATGTAATGTTTTCTATGATACAAATAATATATTACGATAAGAATAATTACACACGGGATAAAAACGTTAATAAAAGTATTGCTGATAAAAACATTTGCCCATATATTGTGAAAATTGAGTAGATCCGCTATCGTATAGCCTTTATGCGTAAAAACATAACCGGCCATAAAGTAGTCGTACCAGGTGTGTAAATATTCCTTGGGTATTCCCTGTTGAATAGCGGCCACCTTCCATGCTTTAGGAATAAAATAATTCAAAAAACCAAAACTGGTTGCCGCGAACACGATCTGCGACAATGCCAAATTGAAAAGGACTATCCACGAAGTCATGTTCCCTTCTCCGGATTTGTATAGCGTACCCGATGAACAACCCCCGGCAAAAACAATACCAAACCCGAATATCGCCCCGCCGATTAATTCGCTGACGGCGAATGGATTAGGCGAAAAAGTAAGAAAGTCGAATCCAGTAACTATTGCCGAAATGATACCGTAAACTATTATAGCGATCATCAGCCCCGCAGCAACTCTCACGACTTTAACGGCGAATATGTCGCGAACAGCGGACGCCATGCAAAAATGGCCGTATTGAAGAAATAATCCGAATATTAACCCAAACCAGTAATAAGCGAGAAGATATATAAACACATGGTGAATGTCATACATCATTACCGAGCCGATGATGCTTAAAACCACTAATGTTATCAAGCCCACCGGAAACTTTTTAATTTTAGGAGCCTGCATGGCCCCAACACTGCAAGAACTATTATTTGACACGACAAAACCCTCCCTTAGATTTTAATCATCGATATCTCTAACGTACATTGCAACATTTATCAAAAAAACATCTAATCAACCCTTAAGTTTCGGGGCATTTGGATGCGCCGCGTAAAACGCCTTGTCTTCAGATTCGGCTTTTTTAACTATTTGCGAAAGATCGGACGTATGACATGCTTCGCACGAGAACTTAGGAGTCTTAAGGGGATCGGCTATCAAATTGGCATGCGCCATACCTTTCGCGATTGCAAAATGATTCCCTTTATGACAGGTAATACAACTTATATTGCGCACCGGACGATGAACATGATGTATCGGCCCGAGATCCTTTTCCGCTATGCCCCCGCTATGACATTCGACGCAGCTTGAGGGCGCAAGTCCGCAAGCGTTGGCAACGGGAGTCTTAAAGCCCTTTAGAACTTTGCCGGAAATAAGACCTAACGAAAGACTTTTAGACTGGGCTTTACGGCTGACAGCGACATGTGATTTGATGGAGTTGCTCATCCATAACCTGCTGAAAATAACCGCGCCGAAAATAAAAGGCACTATCAACGCAAATAAAAAAACTTTTTTCCATTTAATTTTTTTCATCTATCCGCCCCTTATTCAAATGTGATTACAAAATTTTTATCTGCACCTAAAATGTAAACCGTTTAGTCTAATTTAATTAAAGTTTAACATATTACGATTATGTATGTCAATATAAAAATTTATTATTAAAAAATTATAAAAATAAAATATATATTTATTATGAAAACCTTTATTTTACCTGAATATTAGTATATTAATATATTAATATAATAGAATATTCTTTAATCCTCATATATCCGCATAACGCAAAAGAATATATCGAATAAGGTGTGGCAAAAATAGGAATTTATTTTATGCTAACTTGACAAACAACGTCGACATATGGCAAGATTATTCTCAATAAAAGATTCGCTATATCACGCTAATACATAAACTTTAAAGAAAGTTTAACCGACCCGCATTCGACTTGAGATTTAAATTGAGCGGCAAATACGTTTTTGTATAATTCCTATGGATTCATTAAAAACATTGAAGGTTTTGGGAGTTGCGGGAAGCATATTAATCTTTCTGGGTGTAATACCTTATTTTAGCGATATATTCAATTCTATAGGCGGTATATTATTTTTTATAGCTATATATAAAACCGGAAAGATTTTAAGAGACAAATCTATATTTCATAAATTTTTCACGGGGTTTATTATAGAAATTTCGGGAATTTTTTTTGGGGTAGCGATCGTCCTTATCTTCTTTCCTAAGTTTTTTGAATTCAAATCGTATATATCCGCAATAATCGGCTTCCTAATAATTTATCCCTTTATAATAATCGGCTCTAGTTTTTATAAAAAAAGTTTTGTTTTAATTGCACTTCATACAAACAACAAATTTTTTAAATTGGCAGGAAGTTTTATGTTCTGGGGTGCAGTAGGAATCATATTTTTTGGCCTGGGTTTAATTTTAATCTATGCGGGGTGGTTTATTCTTATTAAAGCCTTTTTATCTTTACCAAATAAGATCCGAAGAGAAGAATCGGGGCGTGCCGATACCAATATAGCTGTTAATACCTGATTCTACGGGCAATTTCAGGAGTATTCCGCGGGCTTGACATATTTTCCGAAAAATAATAAAATAACACTCTTAATATTATTACGTTATTTGTATTTAAACTCATATAAAATATCAAAATGTTTGACGGACTAAGTTCAAAACTCGAAAGAGTATTTAAAAACCTTAGGGGTTACGGAAAGCTATCCGAGAAAAATATTGAAGGTAGCCTTAAAGAAATAAAACTATCTTTATTGGAAGCCGATGTAAACTACCTTACCGTAAAAGAATTTATTGAGAACGTAAAAAATAAAGCTATAGGCGAAAAGGTTGCCGACAGCTTGAACCCTGCCCAGCAGATAATAAAAATAATAAGAGACGAGATGGTCGTTCTATTGGGCGACAACGAACCCCTTAATATTAAGGCTAAACCGCCTGTAATTATTATGCTTATAGGGCTCCAGGGCTCCGGTAAGACTACTACCGCAGGCAAGCTTGCATTATACCTGCACAGAATGAAACGCAAGGTTTATTTGGTTCCGGCAGATGTTTACAGACCTGCCGCAATACTGCAGTTAAAAAAAATAGGCGCAAGTATTAATATACCCGTTTACGAACCATCCGAAGAAAACGGAAAAGTTATGCAAAATCCGGAAAATATTCTGCAAAACGCATTAAACATTGCCAAAAAACAGGCTTACGACACGGTGATAGTCGATACGGCAGGAAGGCTTGAAATCGACGAACCGCTTATGAACGAGCTTAAATCGCTTAACAATAAGTTTAATCCACAAGAAATTTTATTCGTTGCAGATTCTATGCTGGGTCAAAGCGCCGTCACGGTAGCAAAGGCTTTTAACGATGCACTGAATATTTCAGGCATTATCTTAACTAAGGTTGATGGAGATTCAAGAGGCGGAGCGGCACTGTCTATTAAAAAAACAGTGAATAAACCGATAAAATTTATCGGAGTAGGTGAAAAATTAAGCGATTTTGAGGTTTTTTACGGCGATAGAATTGCCGATAGGATACTCGGCATGGGAGATATTCTTGGCTTGATAGAAAAAGCGCAGGAATCCATAGACGAGAAATCCGCTCAATCTATCGAGAATTCTCTCAATAAAAAAAACTTTACCGTAAAAGATTTTGCGGAACAGCTTAAAATGATGTCTAAAATAGGCGGCATTACTAAAATAGCAGGAATGATTCCGGGTTTTTCCAAAATAAAAGATAAATTTAATCCCGAGTTAGCAGAAAAGGAAATATCGAAAATTAAGGCAATAATAAACTCCATGACCGAAAAAGAGCGTATAAACCCGGGCATTCTTAACGGCGGTAGAAGGAAAAGAATTGCAACGGGAAGCGGAACGGCGGTAAACGACGTCAATATATTTATAAATAAGTTCGAAGAGGTTAAAAAAATGATGAAAGCATTTAAAAAGAATAAATCGGGTTCTTTAAAAAATATAAATAATATTAAAAACATATTTAACAAGGGAGATTTCAAGTGACGGTAGCAATTAGGCTTACAAGAGTAGGTTCTCACAAAAAACCTGTTTACAGAATTGTAGCGGCTTCAAAAGAAAAAGCGGTTCAAAAAAAGTTTATTGAGATATTGGGCGTGTATAATCCATGCTCAAGCACTAATCAATTTACTATTAATAAAGATAAATTCGACAAGTGGATAAGTCTGGGGGCAAAACCCAGCGATACCGTTATGTCTTTGGTCAAAAAACAAGGAAAATGAACGACAACCGTGAAAACGGCGATAATTATACAGACGGCTATATAAGTATTGGGGAATTTGCAAAACCACATGGAATTCATGGCGAGCTTCTGTTTATTCCTTATAATCCCCTAACGGATGCAATAGGGTTGAATGTTTCTTTATTTATAAAAAAAACCGACTGTTACTCATTTATAGACATCGAAAAAATAAGACCGGTAAATAAGGGATATCTTATTAAAATCTGCGATGTTAATTCTATAGAGGAAGCTGAAAAGTTCAAAAGAGTTCCGATATTCATAAAAAAAACCGACATTATCGTCGATAAAGACGAGTATTTGATTTCCGATTTAATCGGATTAGACTGTTACAACGAAATCGGTAAAAATATCGGAATCGTTTCGGAAATTTACTCCGGCGAAACCGATGTTGTAGGAATTACGTCGGATAAAGACATCTATTTGATCCCTATGACTGAAAATAATATCAAATCCATAGATATAAAAAGTTTAGAGATAAACGTAAAAAATGAAGAAGACTACAAAATATGAACGATGAGAGCAAGGCGGTCCGGAATGCAAAAGTTATTGATATAATTTCGATTATGCCCGAATATTTTGATTCGTTTCTCAAGGTCGGACTTATCGGAAGGGCCGTTAAAAACGGTCTTATCCGAATAAATATTATTAATCCGAGAAATTTTTCAGAAGACAGGCACGGGAGGGTAGACGGCAAGATTTACGGAGGGGGTGCGGGGCAGCTTTTAATGGCAGAACCGATTATCAAGGCATACGAGTATTCTATAAACGAATACGATAGACGCGATTTGAATGATTGCAAACTTAAAGGTGATAAAACCATTACCGTAATAATGTCGGCTTCGGGGAGGCTGCTGAACTCAAAAATAGCACGTGATTTTTCCGATTGTGACCATATTATAATAATTTGCGGAAGATATGAAGGGATAGATGCAAGAGTGCCGGATATTATAAACGGAATGGAAATATCTATAGGTAACTATATTTTATCCGGCGGAGAGATCGCCTCTATTATTTTAGTAGAAACAGTAAGCCGTTACTTTAAGGGATTTCTCGGAAATTCAGAATCGTTAAAAGAGGAAAGCCTTTCCGGGGATATTGAAAAAATGTTGGAATACCCTCAATATACGAAACCGACGGTCGTAAAAGACTATGCCGTTCCGGATGTTCTTCTTAGCGGAAACCATAAATTAATTAGCGGATGGAGAATGGATGAGGCTTTAAAAAAAACGGCAGAGAACAGATTGGACTTACTTAACAAAAAAACGGAACAGGTTTAGTTTTTGCTATAAATATAAAATAAATACGAAAGGAGACTTAAATGAATATCATTGAAAGAATTGAAAATTTATCTCTAAAAACAGATATTCCGACGTTTAAACCGGGAGATACCGTAAAGGTGCACCAAAAAATAAAAGAAGGAGACAAAGAAAGGATTCAGGTTTTTGAAGGCGTGGTTATAGCAAAAAAAGCCGGCGGCTTGCGCTCTTCTTTTACCGTGAGAAAAAATTCTTACGGCGTAGGCGTAGAAAAAATTTTCTTAATTAATTCGCCCCTAATCGATAAAATAGAATTACTTTATCGCGGAAAAGTAAGGAGAGCAAAACTGTATTATTTAAGAAAGAAAAAGGGTAAGGAAGCCAAAATAAAGAGATTAGATTTGAATACATACGCCAAATAACAATATTAACTTATACCGACAGACAATGGCTGTAAAATCATATAAAGCTGTAATAAAAGGTATCGTCCAAGGGGTTAATTTCAGAAATTTTACCAAACTTGAAGCAGATAGAGTGGGCATAAAGGGTTATGTCAGGAATACCGCCGACGGTCATGTAGAGGTTTTTTTAGAGGGAGAAGAAGACCTGATAAAAGAAATGGTTTTCGCAGTTCATGCGGGACCGCCTCATTCTATAGTAAATGAAGTCAAACTTTATGAACAGGAAAATCTGTCGAACTTTAAAGATTTTAAGGTTATTCGATAAACCGCCGAGACGAGACCTTATTGAAGGGGTTCTATAAGCAGCGTTATTTCTCCCCTTAATAATTCGGGAGAGTTTTTAATTTCATCCTTTAGCATTTCTATATCTTGGGTTTTTATAAATTCGTAAATTTTAGTAAGCTCTTTAGCATAGCAAATTTTTACGTTTCCAAATATCTCCGTGACGTCTTCAAGCAATTTTTCGACGCTTCTTGCGGGTTCGAACACGATAAAAACCCTTTCTTCCTCTTTAAGCTTGGCAAGAAATTTTTTTCTCTTGCCTCTCTTTTTCGGCAAAAACCCTACAAACGTAAACCTGGCAACGTCAAGACCGGACGCCGACAGGGCGCTCAAAGCGCTTGATGCACCGGGTATAGGAATGACTTTAACGCTTTGTTCCACGCATAATCTCACCAAATATGAACCCGGATCGGATACTAAAGGGGTTCCGGCTTCGCTCACCAATGCGATGTCTTTTCCCTTTTTTATATTAGCAATAATGCCGTCTGCCGCCTTTCTCTTATTATATTCGTGATAAGCAATCAAGCGTGTTTTTATGTGATAATGCGAGGTCAATATTCTTGTTTTTCTCGTATCTTCGCAGGCTATAAGATTTACCCGTCTCATTACTTTAAGCGCCCTTATAGTAATATCCTCAAGATTCCCTATGGGAGTGGCAACAACGTATAAAGCGGACATCCGATTAAGACCAATCTCTTAAATATCTGAAATCTATATTTATAGTTCGTTCCGATATTTTGGCTATTAAAGGCATCCGCCTTTTATATTGAGATTTTTTTATTTTGCGGTATATTTTATTTACAAGATTTTCATCATAACCTAACGATACGATAACTTTCGGCTTATACATCTTATCTATCAAAAGGTACATTATGCCGTCGGCAAGTTCGTAAGAAAAACCTAATTCGGCTTCATCCGACTGCTCAGCCCATAAATCCGCTGAAGGCGGTTTCTTTATTATGCTTTCCGGGACCCTCAGATGTTTTGCAAGCCGATATATCTGAGTTTTATAAATATCTCCGATGGGATTTAAGGCCGACGCCATATCACCGTAAATCGTACCGTAACCCAGGAGTAATTCCGATTTATTGCTCGTTCCCAAAACCAAAGATTTTAATCTATATGAATAATCATATAAAACGGACATTCTTTCCCTCGCCATCTTGTTTCCCATCCTGACATTGATATCGCCTAAGGAAGTATCGTTTTTTTCTGCCAAAAAATAATCATCTATCTGCTTTGTGATATCAACCGTATAATAATTAATTCCAAGTTCATCCACTACCTTCAACGCATCTTTCAAGCTTGCCTCGGAACTGCTCTTATACGGCATAAGCAGGGCAGCAACATTATCTTTTCCAAGGGCGGCGGAGGCTAAATAACAGGCCACGGCGGAGTCTATACCGCCTGAAAGCCCCAATACGACCTTATTTATCCCGGTTTTCAAGACCTCATCTTTTATAAAATAAGCAAGATGTTTAAAGATAATAGGGAAATTATGCTCGTCTATTTCAGGAAGTTCTTTTTTCATTTAAGATACCCTCGATCTCTTTCATGGTCAAATTTAAATTTTCATCTCTTATCAGGGGTGTTTTAAATCTTTCAATATTTAAAACATCTAAATTTATTTCGACTTTCATCGTTCCCTCTTCAAGATAATCCATTATCCGTTCCATTTCTCCGGAAGGATTGAATACACATGAACCGCCCGAAAATCCGATACCGTCTTCATAACCTACCCTATTAACGTATATTACGTAACTTTTATAATAAAAAGCAATTACCGAAAGCAATTCCTCCCACATATTTATCGAGCTAAACCTATCTATCCCTTTCACGATGCCCCTTGTCGGAGAAGCGGAATTTACTATAATAACATGCGCACCCTTATTAACGGCTATATAAGACGACGAAAGATGCCAAGCATCTTCACATGTTAAAACGGAGATTTTAATACCGCCTATGTCAAAAACGCCAAATTCTCCGCCCGGTTTAAAATATCTCGACTCTTCGAACATTCCATATGTAGGCAGATAAACTTTTCTATGAACATGTATAATTTTGCCGTCTGCAACGCAGAGAGAAGAGTTGTAAAAATTATAATCCTCGTCCTTTTCGATAAAACCGGCAATAATGGATATATTCAGGTCCATGCTCGCCTTAAAAATAGGCTCCAATACCGATGCGTCTTCGCGGTTATTAATATTTATACCGATATCGTAAACGCTGTCTTTTAAAAAATAACCGGTTAAAGAGAGTTCCGGAAAAACGACGAGGCTTGCCCCCTCATCTTTTGCTTTTGAAACAATATCAAGATGATTCTCTATATTTTTCTTTAAATCCCCGACTACCGGACTTGTCTGTGCAAGCAGTGTTTTTATGGAATTCATTATTCAAATATATTTTCAAAAAAAATTAGTTTGATTGAATTGCACTCTATATATTCTATAGAAATAATACCGTAATTTATGAGTCTTTTTTCTCTGTCGATATTGGAATTAATCAAAAAAAAATTAGATGCGTCTATGATTTTCTTTTTATCTGCCGATTCATACTGTTTTCCGAATTTGCTTCCAAATCTTGTTTTGACTCCTATAAAATTCAGCACTCCGCTTTCACTTTCCGCGATAATATCTATTTCACCGCGTCCTTTTCCAAATTTTGTTTTTATAATCTTATATCCGATTTTTTCTAAAAACCCGGCAGCTATTATCTCTCCCCTATCTCCTTTAGCTTTATTTGAAGATTTGCCGCTGATTTTACTATATTTATTCATTTTTTACAGGTTATGCATATTAAAATTTAAAAGTTTTCCTGTGAATTTCACTTAATCCATATTTCATTAGATTTTTTTTGTGCTCTAAGGTTGCATAACCTTTATGTTTTTTAAAACCGTACCAGGGGTATTTTTCGTCTAACGAAACCATCATTTTATCCCTGCACACCTTGGCTATTACGGAAGCACAAGAAACCACCTTAACCCTGTCGTCCCCTTTAATAACCGAAATAGCCTTTAATCCGGAAATATCATTCAAACCCTCCGGTATGGTCGGACCATCTATAATTGCTATATCCGGTTTAACGGATAAACCATCAAAAGCCCTTTGCATAGAAAGCATAGCCGCTCTTAAAATATTAATTTTATCTATTTCTATGTGAGATGCAATGCCGACGGAATAAGAAACGGCTTCCGAAACGAGTATTTTATAATATTCGTTTCTTCTTGCCTCCGTTAATTGTTTTGAGTCCTTAACGCCGGAAGGAATTTTATCTTTATCGATTATTATTGCCGCCGAAACTACCGGACCGGCAAGACAACCCCTGCCTGCTTCATCTATACCACATATTTTTAGAGGCATTTTAAATTTAAGATAACTTTAGTTCATTAACGTTTAATATCTATGTAATCGCAAAATTTATCTACCCTTTGGATGCATCTCTCTTTTCCGACAGCAAATATAACCTCGTATAACGGCGGACTTATCTTTTCTCCCGTAAGGGCCAATCTTATTGGCGTCGCTTTTTCCTTCATAGTCCAGTTGTTTCTATATAAAAAATCGCCAAACTCTCCCTTTATAGATTCTACGGAATTCTTTAGCATTTCGAGGGCTTCATTTTTTTTGCTCAAATCGACATTGCGTTCAAAAATTTTAGAATTTAATCCATTCAGAAAACCCTTAAATGCTTTTAAGAAAATAAGGCTATTTTCATCAAAAGTAAATTCATTCAAGATTTCGCTTTTATATTCGATGGATTCGTTTACAAAAAAGTCTAACTTTTGCCTGAGTTCTACAAGCGTTTTAATCCTGGATTTAAGGGATTCTACAAGCGCAACGGTTCTTATATCTTTAATTAAAGGTTTTTGGGAAACATCTCGTATGTCGTTTGTCAGGTCTATCAATGCAAAGGGGTCTTTAGATTTTATATGACGGGAATTCAACCATAAAAGCTTTTCAGTATTAAATACCGCGGCAGACTTGCTTATATTTTTTAAATCAAAATATCTTATCATATCATTCATATAAAATATTTCATCATTTCCATGCGACCACCCAAGCCTTATCAAATAATTGTTTAGAGCCTCCGGCAAAAATCCGTCTTTTTTATACTGATTTACGGAGGCGGCGCCATGCCTCTTAGAGAGCCTTTTCCCGTCCGAACCGAGTATCATTGAGACATGCGCAAACTCCGGGATATTAAACCCCATCGCATTATAAAGCATTATCTGCTTGGGGGTATTGCTTACGTGGTCGTCGCCCCTTATAATATGTGTTATTCCCATAAGGGCATCGTCTATAACGACGGCAAAATTATACGTAGGAATACCGTCTCCGCGAACGATTACAAAGTCGTCTATTTCATTATTATTGAAGTTGATAAACCGGCCTCTCGCCAAGTCCTTAAAACCGGTCTTGAGACCTTCCCCTTTTTCCGCTTTAAATCTTATAACATGAGGCATGAAATAATCTTTTTCCTCAGGCTTTAAATTCCTGCATCTGCCTGAATACATAGGCCTTTTCCCTTCAGATGTAAACCTGTCCCTATCTTCTTCTATAAGTTCTTTAGAACAAAAGCATAAATAAGCCTTGCCCTCTTTCAACAGCCTATCCGCATAAGATTTATAAATTTCAAGCCGATTGGATTGATAAACGGCATCTTCGTCCGGAGTAATCGAAAGCCATTTAAGGCTGTCTAATATATCAACATCAAACTCCTTCCGAGAGCGGTCCAAGTCGGTATCTTCAATCCTTAAAAAAAACTTTCCACCAAAATGTTTTGCATAAACATAGTTAAAGAGTGCCGTCCTCACCCCTCCGATATGCAAATACCCCGTCGGACTCGGAGCAAATCTTGTCCTCACTTCATTGTTATTGTTCATTTATTTCACCGTATCGTTATAAAATAATTTAATACACGACGATAGAAGAATATCCAACGACGCTCGTATAATCTCCTGTAACTTCCCCTGAATTAGTATATTCTATCAGCCTTGCATTAGTACGGTCCGCCATTTTGGCAACATTAAGCATTATAGCCGCCGGAATGAAGCCGCACATGGAAATTTTATATTCTCTCACCTTGTCGTATAAACCGGAGGGATTTAAATCCAAAATTTCCTTAATGGCTATATCGTCTTTAAATCTGGCGGACTCCGCAGGTTCATAATGAGTCATATCCGAACTTGCAACTATTAAAACATCGTTTAACAGATCTAACCCTTTTATTGCGTTAAATATTGCCGCAGAAGCATTTAATGCATCGCTGTATCTCATAAAAGAGACTATGATAGGAACTATAGAAAAATCTTTTTTAAAATTATACAAGAGCGGTATTTGCACTTCGACGGAGTGTTCTTTTGTATGGGCAATCTCATCATAGGCAAACGGACTGCCTTTATCCTTTATTATGGCATCCGCCAGCTCGGAATTAACGGAAATATTAAAGTCTCTAAAACCATACTTACCCTCACCCATTACCGAATAATCGGCACCCATACCCGTGTGATTCGGACCTATAATGATAATATTATTTTTTACGTTAATCCTTGAATATCCGGTGTAAGCAGTCTTTCCGGAGTATACATAACCGGCATGCGGCGATATTATGCCGAAAGCATCTATTTTTTCTTTTGCCGGGACAACGTTAAAGGAATTAAGCAAATTTCTTATATTGCTTAAACCTTCCGGGTAAAAATAACCCATTGCAACAGGTTCTCTGATCAAATCGCTTTCACCTCCCTTTTTTATCACGCATAGCGGCAAAGCTCTTCGGCGGTTTCACTATATCACGCACACCATAAACCGTAAAAGGCAAACGCATCCTGCGGAAACAGTAATCCTGCAAACATATTTATTACGTATCACACGCCTTTACGTAGATTAAAGTTTCGTCCGGATTGACACTATCCCCTTCTTTTACATATATTTCTTTGATTATGCCGTCAATAGGGGTATGAATTTCGTTTTCCATCTTCATAGCCTCAACAATCAAAATTGTATCACCCGTCTTTACAGAGTCGCCCTTCTTAGTCATAATTTTAGTAATCCTACCCGGCATCGGGGCATAAACATCCCCTTCTCTCTTGGGGGACGGTCTTTTAGACCTTGCAATGCTTTCTCCGACTATTTCTCCTCCCGCGCTGGGAACTATCTCCGTAAGAGATTCTATAATAACCTCTTCCAATATTCCGTCTACGTTTAAGAAAAAAGGCCTTTTTTGATCAGATTTATGCCCTACGCCCGCAATCTTTATTCTATAGCTTTCGCCGTGAACGGTTACGTTAAACTCACTTGGCGCAAGCCCGCCATCTTTCTTTAATTCCTGCGGCAGAGAATCCTGCAAAACGAATCCCTTCTTTGTAGGCTTAGAGTAATCCGGAAGTTTATCTTCCTTTCTATCCCTAAAAAATTCTAATGCAACATTCGGAAACAGGACATAAGTAATAATGTCTTCATCAGATATGCTGTATTTCTCAATTTCTTCATATTCGTTGGAGAGCTCGGGCGCAATAAGATCTGCCGGCCTTACTTTGATGACATCCTCTCCGCCCAACACGGATTTTTGTACATCTTTATTGATGGGTGCCGGTGGTTTGCCATAATGACCCTTGAGATAATTTTTAGTTTCGCTTGTCACTACTTTATATTTTTCACGCGTAATGACGTTAAGGGCCGCCTGCGTCCCGACGATTTGAGAGGTGGGCGTAACAAGCGGAGGAAAGCCGAAATCCTCTCTTACCTGCGGAACTTCATATAAAACCTCGCCCATCCTATCTAATGCATTTTGTTCTTTGAGCTGGCTTGCCAAGTTGGACATCATGCCGCCGGGAACCTGAGTTACGATAATATCGGCATTGATACTCGTATATTCACTTTCCAAAGAACGATATTTTTTACGAACCTCTCTAAAATAATCCGCAACTTCCTTTAATTTTTCCAAATCAAGGTTAATGTCGTAACCCATCTCTGATAGGGCAAAAACCATCGACTCGGTAGGAGGATGAGATGTCCCGCAAGACATTGAGGAAATCGCAGTATCAATGATATCTGCTCCGGCTTCTACCGCCTTTAGTAAAGACATTGAAGCAAAACCGCTGGTAGAATGAGAATGAACGTGGATGGGGACGCTAACTCTTTTCTTTATCATTGATACAAGATTATAAGCATTGTTGGGAGACAGAAGCCCCGCCATATCTTTTATGCAAATAATATCCGAACCCATTTCTTCAAGTTCTGCCGCCATGTCGGTAAAAAGTTCGTTTGTATGAACCGGACTCGTGGTATAGCAAATTGTCGTTTCAACCGTCTTCTTTTTCTTCTTTGCAATTTCTACCGCTTTTCTAATATTCCTAAAATCATTTAGGGAATCGAATATCCTAAAAACATCTATTCCGTTGTCGGCGCTTAGAGAAACAAATTTTTCTACCACATCATCCGCATAATGCCTGTATCCTACAAGGTTCTGCCCTCTCAAAAGCATCTGCAGCCTTGAATTCTTGTAAACCTTTCTGATTCTCTTGAGTCTTTCCCACGGGTCTTCCCTCAAAAATCTTAGGCATGAATCAAACGTTGCCCCCCCCCATACCTCTAACGACCAGAACCCTATATCATCCAAAACATGCGCTATCCCAAGAATATCAGGGGTAGTCATCCTTGTAGCCAAGAGAGATTGATGGGCATCCCTTAAAACCGTTTCCATTATGCCTACTTTTCCAATATGTTTTTTTTCTTCCATGTATATACCCATAATGATTAAATTACTTACTTTATGTGTGCACTAAACAAACTTCATTGGACCCGTGTCTAAATCCCGTAATAGGTAGCAATAGACGCAGAAATTGCAAGTATTTTATCAAACGGATCTCTTTGTAATTTATAATCTCTTAAATACAACCTCTCATCTACAAAGTGCGTGTCGAAATTACCCTTGATAAAGTCTTCGTCCCGAACTATTTTAAGATGAAAAGGAATCGTAGTTTTAATACCTTTTATTACAAACTCGTCCAACGCTCTTCGCGCCCTTCTAACCGTTTCTTCCCAAGTTCTTCCTCCAACGGTCAGCTTTGCAATCATTGAATCGTAAAACGGCTGAATAACATAGTCCTTATAAACCGCGCCGTCTATCCTGACACCTATACCGCCCGGCGAATAATAAGCGGTTATTCTGCCGGTATTCGGGACGAAACCTTTTCTTGGGTTTTCAGCATTTATCCGACACTCTATGGCATACCCCCTCATTGAAACGTCTTCCTGCTTAATGTCAAGCTTTTTACCCATAGCTATCTGAATCTGCTCTCCCACGATATCGACCCCGGTAACAATTTCGGTCACGGAATGCTCTACCTGTATTCTGGTATTCATCTCCATAAAATAGTAATTGCCGTTCTTATCGACGATATATTCTATCGTCCCCGCATTACTGTAATTGCACGCCTTAGCCGCCTTAATCGAAGATTCACCCATTTTTTTGCGAAGTTCGTCGTTCAAAATGAGAGACGGGGCTATTTCAATAAGTTTTTGATGCCTTCTTTGAATAGAGCAATCTCTTTCGCCGAGATGTATAATGTTCCCATAATTATCGGCAAGTATTTGAAACTCTATGTGATGAGGCCTTTCAATATATTTTTCTATAAAAACTTCCGGATTGCCGAATGATTTTTCTGCCTCCGAACGAGATAAGAAAAATCCTTTAATTAATTCGTCATTATTGAAACAAATTCTTATACCTTTCCCTCCCCCGCCTGCAGAGGCCTTAATCATAACCGGATAACCTATCTTTTCCGAGATCGAAATTGCTTCCTCTTCAGATTCCACACCATTTTCGGAGCCCTCAACTACAGGAACGCCGACAGACCGCATCAGCCTTTTAGACTCTATTTTATCTCCCATCATCGCAATAGTTTTATGCGACGGACCAATAAATATTATGCCTCTTTTCTCGCAAACATCTGAAAATTTAGGATTTTCGGATAAAAATCCATACCCGGGATGTATGGCATCTGCACCGGCATTAATTGCTAAATCTACGATTCTATTAATGTTGAGATAGCCAGATATGGGACCCGGTCCCACGAGATATGCTTCGTCGGCTTTTTTCACGTGCAAAGCATGACTGTCGGCTTCGGAATAGATTGCAACGGTTTTAATATCTAACTCTTTGCATGCCCTTATTATCCTTGAAGCAATCTCTCCTCTGTTGGCTATTAATACTTTATTAAATTTTTTCATAAAATTACGGTAATGTTTTCTTAGTAAACGGCAAAAACAAACTACGTTGGCGGAAAATAAACGGCAATAAGCTTTTTATAAATAATAGTCTATGGCTAATTGTAAACCATTTTTTAAAGAAAGTCAATTAACCGCTAAATCCGAACCGTGAGAGTTCCTCTTTCGTAGATTCGTAGTCAATGTGTCTAAAGGCATTGAACCCAAGGTTGATCGCCGTTTCCACGTTAAAAGTTCTATCGTCTATAAAAATGGATTCTTCCGGTTTTGTATAAGATAAATTCAAAGCGAGTTTGAAAATGCTTTTATCCGGTTTTCTTATGTGGACGAAACATGATGTTATGAAAAAATCAAATAATGTGTCGAGAGAAAATTTGTCTACCCTGTAGACCGACAACTCAAAACCTTCATTATTAACCGAAACCAATTTAAATTTATATTTATCCTTCAGACGGGTAAACAGGTCTATCATTTTCGGATACGGTCGAGACTGGACAAACATAAAGGCTTTAAACTCATCTACGGAAAAAGGACGTTCTTTGTAAAATACGGTTTTATCAAGGTAATAATCTAATGTAACATTACCTTCTTCGTATAAGGCAAATATATCTTCATGTCTCGGTTCAAAATCTTCGCTGCTCAAATTGAATTTTTCTAAGGCAAGTTTTCTTGATTTTCTATCCCATCCGTTAGTAAGCAATACGCTCCCGATATCTAAAAAAATCGTTTTTATATGCATAGACATTTTTTGCCTCCCTGATTTTAACCCTTTTGTTATGAAATTAGTTTTGCCGCCGGTATACCGAAACACGAATTTTATGCAATTATTTGCCGACACATATGTATAAAAGCTGGCATTATCTTACCTGTCGTTATTAAATAATTTGACGGTTTCTTCTACGGTCAAAAACCTTTCCTCCCTCGTTTTTAAGTTTTTTAGTGTAAGTTTTCTTTCAAAGGCTTCTTTTTCACCTATTACGGCAACATATTCTATCCCTTTTTTATCGGCATATTTTATCTCTTTTCCGATATTGGGCCGGCTAGAGATGCATAATTCGGTATTTATTCCGTTTAAACGAAGTGCTTCGGCATTCCTATAAGCATACGACCGTTCGTCTTCGCTTAAATAAATAACATATAATTTTATGGGGGAAGCCTGCGACTTAAGTGTTTTTCCATCCCTCTCCTTTATGATATCTATTATTCTTTCTACGCCAAAGGATATCCCGCAAGCGCCTTCCGGACGGGCGCCGTATAATTCGACTAAATTATCGTATCTTCCGCCGGCGGCGAAACTGCCGATACTTACATCTTTAGATTTGATTTCAAAAATAGGCCCCGTGTAATACCCAAGCCCCCTGACTAAAAGAGGGTCATACGTTATAAAGTCTAAGCCTATTGCTTCTGCATTTTTCAGTATTGATAAAAGTTCATCTATTCCTTCTACGGCTTTATTTTTAATAAATTCGTCCTTAACAGCGGCGTTAATGCGTCCGCCTAAAGCAGATAGTTTTTCCATATCACTCAGGTCTTTATCTAATTCAATAAATTCCATAAAAGACTTATAACTATCCTCTGCTATACCGTTTTCCTCGAACTCCTTTATTACCCCTTGTCCCCCTATTTTTGCCATTTTATCTACCGCGCGAAGTGCTGCGTCTTTTTTATCTTCTCCGATTCCTGCGGCATTAACAATTCCGTCGAGTATCTTTCTGTCGTTGATAAAAATTTCGTAATCACCGAATCCTAATTTAGACAAGGTAAAAATTGCTAAATTTAACAGTTCAAGCTCTACGTTCATCGAATAAGAGCCTATTATGTCGGCGTCCGCCTGATAAAACTCCCTATATCTTCCCGCCTGCGTATTTTCGTATCTATAGACTTTGCCGATTACGTATCTTTTGAACGGCTTGACAAGTCTGCTGCGATTAGCCGCATAATACCTTCCCAGCGGAGAAGTAAACTCAAACCTTAATCCCAACTTTCTTTTAGCCTTATCATCGAAAGTATATATCTCTTTTTCTATTTCACTGCCGCATTTCCTTGAAAGAAGCTCAAAATATTCAAAAACCGGAGAATCTATCTCGATAAAACCGTAAAGCGCAAAGCACTCCCTCAGGGTCTCAATAACCCTTCCTCTCAATAACATTTCTTCCGGTAGAAAATCTCTCGTACCCTTTGGGGGTTGCACGGGTCTATTCATAAATAAATAATTTGACTTAATTTTATAGGGCTATATAGGTACAGCCTTCCTTGGAAAGTTTGGCGATTTTTTCCACACCGGCGGGAACTACCCGGGCATAATCCGGAATATCCCCATCCTTAAGTTCAAACATATTCATCGCGTTACGGCAAACAAAAACATTTACCTTATTCGTAATAACGGCTTTTAACTGTTCTTTAAGCTTAGAATGGTGAAGAAACGAAACGACGGAGGGACCGAACATTACGACGTTTACCTCTTCCGTTTCGTCAATTGCGCTTATGTTTTTAATCACGTTAATTAAAAGACCCGGCATTATCGTTCCGTTTGTGAACTGAATGACATACTTCATTTGGATACCTCCCTTTTATTTTTTTTGTTAAATAACATATCCCGCAAACATTAAGCGTTGGAGAGTCTGACGATATTTAAAAAAACGGAGGGGTCTAAACTTGCTCCGCCCACTAATACGCCGTTTATATAGGGCTCATCCATCAACTCTTTTATATTTGATTCCTTAACGCTACCGCCGTATATAATTCTTAATTCATCAACCTCGTAATTTGAACGAACATAATCGTATATAAACCTATGCATCTTATCGCCGTCTTCCGGTCTGATCGGCAGATCCGTTCCGATTGCCCAGACGGGCTCATAGGCGATTATTAAAGAATAAACTTTTCCGCTTTTTGCTTTTAGCGGCTCAAGGTCGGTTTTCAGTTGCTTTTTCACAAAATCGTACTGCATATCTTTTTCTCTCACCTCTTTGTTTTCCCCGACACATAATATTGGAGTTACCCCTTCGCTACTATAAACAGCGCTCATTTTTTTTGCTATCGTTTCATCGGTTTCATTAAAAATCCGGCGTCTTTCAGAATGTCCAACTATTGCATATTCGCAACCACAGTCCTTAATCATATCTATGGAAATTTCTCCGGTATATGCCCCATTCTTTTCAAAATAAATATCCTGGGCGGAAAGTTTTATGAAGTCTCCGTAAGGCTTTATAATTTTATAAGATTCACAAAGCGAGGTACACGGAGTAGCAAAAACGGCTTCTGAATTTAAACCTATATTCTCAAAAAGACCTTTGCCTTTAAATTCATTCATGTTGTTCACAAAAGTATTGAAATATTCCTCTATATCTCGATTTGTTTTATTCATTTTAAAATTTGCGGCAATTATCTTTTTTTTCATAATCAAGTATTATCGTTATATTAATTATATCTTATATTGCATGAGAATTTGCAAGCACGCCGCTGCACCTATCACATACATCTGTATAATCGGAATGGCTCCCTACGCTGACATCATATTTCCAACACCTTGCGCATTTTTCTCCGCCTGCTTTTTCTACTGCCGCTTCCGTAATATCTACATTCAGCGTACTGTTTTTTTGCAAGACGACACCAGATACTATGAGCAAATCCTTTAAATCTTCGCCGTCTAACCCGCTCAATAAGTCATAATCCCTGCTGTTCGCGTTTAAAATGACCATAGCTTCAAGCGAACTGCCTATAATCTTATCATTCCTTGCCTTTTCAAGCGCGGATAAAACAATGCCCCTTATGCCTATCAATCTATCGAATTTTTCTTCAATATCAAAATTAACTAAATTTTCATCAGGTTCGTCAAATTTTTCAAAAAAAATATTTTCCCGCTTTTCTCCCTTTTTGAAGTATCCCCATGCTTCCGATGTACTGAACGGTATTATTGGGGACAGGAACTTTATAAAAATATTTAAAGCAAAATGCATCACGGTTTGAACGGCCCTTCTTTTAATCGAATCCTTCCCTTCCGTATAGAGCGTATCTTTAACGATATCAATATAGAAAGAAGAAAATTCAATAAGAAACTTGTATATGCCATGGTATACCTGATGAAAATCATAATTTTCGTAATATTTTAAAATATTCTGAGAGAGCAATGTCAATCTGTGCAACGCATATTTATCCAATTCTGCAATATTTTCGTATTTAATCGAATTTATATTCTCATCGAAATCATATAGATTGCCAAGCATAAAACGCAGTGTATTTCTTATCTTTCTGTATCCCTCCGAAAGCCTCTGCAATATCTCGGTAGATATCCTCATGTCGTTTCTATAATCCTCAGATGCAACCCATAATCTTAATATATCGGCTCCATATTTGTTTATAATTTCATCGGGGCTTATAACGTTACCCAACGACTTAGACATCTTTTTACCGGAACTATCGACAACAAATCCATGCGTGAGAACGGTTTTATAGGGTGCGCCGTCATCTGTTCCTACTCCTATCAGAAGACTTGAATGAAACCAGCCTCTATGCTGATCCGAACCCTCAAGGTATAAATCTGCCGGAAAACCGATATCTTTTACTTCCTCATCGCTTTTCAACACGCAGAAATAACTGACTCCGCTGTCAAACCATACGTCAAGTATATCCTCTTCCTTTTCAAATTCTTTCGAACCGCACTTTTTGCATTTAACCTCTTTTTCACTTAAATTTAAAAAATAATCTACCGGTTTTTCAAACCATAAATCCGCTCCGTATTTTTCAAATTCGTTGGCTATTTTAAGAAAAATATCATAATCTATAAATGCTTCTCCGCAATTTTTGCAGCAAAATGCCGTTATTGGAACACCCCACGATCTCTGTCTTGAGACACACCAATCAGGCCTCGTTTCAAGCATACCCGAAATCCTATCTATGCCCCATTTAGGAATCCACCTGACGTTTTCCAATTCTTTAAGGGATTTGTCCCTCAAAGAATTTATATCCATAGAAATAAACCATTGTTTGGTCGACCTCAAAATAACGGGTCTGCTACACCGCCAGCAGTGAGGATATGAATGTTCTATTTTTCCTTCTAAAATCAGCGCCCCGACGTCTTTAAGCTTTTCGATCACATAAGGATTAGCTTCAAATACGTGCATCCCCGCAAAAGTATCTACGTCATTCAGAAACCTGCCTTCATCGTTAACCGGAGCATAGGCCGGAAGATTATATTTAAGCCCTACGGCATAATCGTCGTCCCCATGGCCCGGAGCCGTATGAACAAGCCCGGTTCCGGTATCTTTCTTGACATGAGAGCCTAATATTAAAATAGAATCCCTCTCTATAAATGGGTGAGCGGCAATTTTATTTTCTAAATTTTTACCCTGCGTTTTTGCTACGACCTTGTAATCTTGATACCCGAATTTTTCCATTAATTCTTTGGAAAGACTTTCTTCAAGAATAAAAATATCCTTTCCGTTATCTATAAAATAATATTCGAAGTCGGGGTTTAACGAAATCGCAAGGTTCGACGGAATAGTCCATGGTGTCGTCGTCCAGATTACGGCAAAAATATCCTTATCGCCTATTTCGGTACAATCAATAATATTATTTAAATCGGATTTAATTCTAAATTTTATATAAACCGAAGGGGATACCCTTTCGGCATATTCTACTTCTGCCTCCGCAAGTGCGGTTTTACAGGATGAACACCAATATATAGGCTTATTTGCCTTATAAAGCCCTCCGTTCTTGACGAAATCAGCTAATTTCCTGACTGTATTCGCCTCATAGGAATAGTCCATGGTAAGATAAGGGCTGTCATATCTTCCGATACTTCCCAATCTCTTAAATTCAGCCCTCTGAATATCCACAAACTTGGCGGCATATTTGCGACACAGCTTTCTCTTTTCGTTTTTAGCAATAGAATCTTTGGATTCTAAAGTCTTATCTACGTTATGTTCTATCGGAAGCCCGTGACAATCCCACCCCGGTATAAACGGAACATGAAATCCGGACATTAATTTAAACCGAACTATTATATCTTTTAAAATCTTGTTTAAAGCCGTCCCTATGTGAATATGACCATTTGCATACGGCGGTCCGTCGTGAAGAATAAATTTCTTTTTACTATTCTTCGTATGTTCATAAATATTTTTGTAGAGTTCGCTTTCTCCCCACTCTTTAAGAAGTTTTTCTTCGGTAACTTTTAAATTTGCCTTCATCGGAAAATCGGTCTTCGGAAGGTTCAACGAATCTTTGTAATCCATAATAATCCCATTTAGTTTTTTGTAATTAAATCCTTATTCACGCAGTTTGTTAAATCCCCTTTTTCAAGCCAGCCGGTTATATTTTCGGCACACATGCGCGAAATATCTCCGATAGATTCATACGTCGCTCCGCCTATATGCGGCGTAGCAATAACGTTAAAATGAAATATTTCATCGCTTATATGTACGGGTTCTTTCCAATACACGTCAAGACCCGCCCCTTTTATTTTACCGCTTTTTAATCCATTTATAAGAGAGCTTTTTTTAATCAATCCCGCTCTTCCGGTATTTATAATGTACGAGCCGGTCTTCATCAAGTCCACGGTTTCATCGTTAATGAGATTTTCCGTATTTTTTTCTAAAGGAACGGCAAGAATAACATAATCCACAAGCGATAACATATATTTAAAATCGTTATCTATCGTTCCTGCAAACTTAATTCCGAGGTTTTTGGCATAATCGTCTGCGGGCTTGTTATGCTTTAGACCGTAAATCTCGCCTCCTGTGACTTTTAATAATCTGACGATTTCAAGCCCCACCCCGCCGAGCCCGACAATTCCGAATTTCTTCCCGAAGATGCTGCTACCCATCGGCTGATTGGCAACGCCGTGATTAATAGCATTTATACAACCGTTATAATCCCTCGCAAGTGCAATAATAAAAAATAGAGTAAGTTCCGCAACGGAAACGGCGTTATATGTTCCTGCCGTCGGGGTATTAAATACGGGTATCCCTTTTTCAGAAGCATAATCTATATCAACATTCTCATAGCCGACACCGAACTGCTGAATCAGCTTGATCCCGGCAAACGACAAAACGTCTTTATCGATCTCTATTCCCGCATTAACGATTAATATTAAATCATCCGCTAAAACCGATAAATTTTTATGACCGGCATCTTTGATATCATCCAGAAAATCTTTTTTATCGGTATAATGAGCAATATTATGTCCTGGAAGATACGGCTTTAAAATGCCGAACATCTCTTTCGACCTCAATATCGCAATAATATTCATTTATTTTTAACGCTTTGGCGTTGTTAATTTTGATTTTTTCCTATTTTTTTTAAATTATAGATTACTTTTGCACAATAGGTTCAACGGTCGGCTGAGCGGTGTTTCCCTTAAAATGCCCCGTACCTTCGCAAAGTTGCATTTTCTTTGAATATACATATCCGTTCGGACATGTATAGGTACGGTTTTTTTCTTTAACCACGTTTATTTTAGTGGAAGGAATAGCGTTGTACCCTTTCAAGCCCTTCTTTCCGACGCAAAGATGTATTTTTGAGTTATAAGAATATCCAAGCGGACAATAGAATTTGGCAAAAGATATACCTGAAAAAACGGGTATAATCAAGGAAATAGCAAGAATAGATAAAGAAATCCGAAGTGCTAAAATTTTAAGGTTTTTAAGGCTTTTCATAGATTAAATCCCTCCTTAGTATTTTTAAAAATTATTTTGCTCATTATACCATTCGTAGATTAATTTGTGAACCTTTTTAATATAATAAAAACTACTGCAAATTCCCGTTATAGCTCACAAGGCCGGTTATCGGATAGATATAAAAGGTTAAATTGGACGACGAAACACCGAAAGATGAATGTATCGTTTTATCGGACGGCGTAAAATCAGAGCATATATCCTTGCCGAATGTCCCCGGTTCCCCTGCGGAATTAAAAGCAATATAATTATAGTCGGTACTTATTTTATAATTTATGCCGTAATTCATGGCAACGTAAAAATTATCCGTCGTTTGCGCCAGCGGGTTTGGAAGCGGTTCGGGTTTATCTGTGGCAGGATTGCAGGCACACACGGCATAACCGGAATAGCTTGCGCCACTACCACCCAGAACGCAGGAAGGATTTGATCCCGAAACGGAAAATACGACGGCGGTATACGTAAAATGGCTCATTGCATAATTTTGGGCATACCTGATCGCGGATTGAAGCTGTTTCTCATACATGCCCCTATCCCCCGAAACCGCCGAATTAAGACCTGTCGTCCCGAGAATACCTAAAACTCCCAGAAGAATAATCACCATTATCATTTCGACCAGGGTAAAGCCCCTTCTTCTCTTCATGTCTTAATTTCCAGTAAATAATTATCGGCTATTAATTTGTAATTATATCATTATTCGTAAAATTTTTGTGTTTGATGTTCTAAGACTATATTCCGAACCCGATCCTCTTCGCTCTTGTTCGTTCGCTTGAAATTAAAAATTCAATAGCATATACTGTAACCCAATAATGTTTTTATTTAATTGTTTCACCAAAATAATTTAATGTAAATAAATCAAATTTAAATGGATTTTAGTTTCAAAATAGCCGAAATTAACGATGTATTTATTAGGCACATTAAAAAGCATGTCGACGAAAGGGGCTGGCTTGCCGAGCTTTATAGAAACGACGAGATAGATAAATCTGCCTTTCCTGAAATGGCATACATATCTCTTACCATGCCGAATATCAAAAGGGGACCTCACGAGCATACCTGCCAAACGGATTATTTTTGTTTCCTGGGGCCGTCTGACTTTAAAATTATATTATGGGACAATAGAAAAGACTCGCCTACTTATCTTCATAAAACCGTGCTGTTTCTTGGAGAAAATACACCTGCCGCACTTATAGTTCCTCCCGGTATAGTTCACGCTTACAAAAATATCGGCGAAAAAAACGGTCTGGTAATTAATGCCGCAAACAAGCTGTATGCGGGAAAAAGTAAAAAAGAGCCGGTTGATGAAATAAGACACGAAAGCGACATCGATACTATTTTTATATTTGATTAAAAGGCGGTTAAATGAAATTTATTCACTCTGCAATAAGAACCGGAAATTTGAGCAAATCTATAGATTTTTATGTCAAGGTCTTTGGACTGATAGTGCGTGAAAAGAGATATATAGAGGCTCATAGGACTACGTTGGTTTTCCTGAAGGATATTACTACCGGCTTTGAAATAGAACTTATAGCGGAGGATAATCCGAAACGGCTTGCCCAATGCGAAAACTCTTTCGCCCATTTTGCTTTCATGACGGATGATATAGATAGGGATGCGAAAAGCATTAAGGAGAACGGGGTGACTTTTTCAAAAGAACCCTTTTATTCCATGGACAAAAGTATGAAAATTGCTTTTCTTAACGACCCTAATGGCATTATGATAGAACTCATAGAATATTTAGTCTGATTAATATCGGCAATCCTTTATTTTATGGACACACGGCGCACTTTGGAAACAGAAAAATTATATGATAAAATTAGAAATGAACTTTTCAGCGCTATAAAATTAAAAAAATGTAAGAAATGCGGATGCATGGTTTACGGGTTAGACGATGTTATCGAAAATCTTAAGATAATAGAAAACGAAACCCCTAACGGCTTAGCACGTAAGTTATCGGACGAGGTAAAAAAATTAAAATTAGAGCTGAAACCGGTCGAGTATTCATGCCTCGGCTGTAAACACTGCTATCCCGCCGTGGCTGCTAATTTTATAGCCGATGCCGTCATATATTTAATTAGGAACGATTCTGAGAACGACAGCGGCAACCATGATTCCTTAGAATTCTTAGATTCATGGCCGGTTTCTCCCGGCGAGTATAGCGCCTTTTGTGACGGAGAAGGGTGTCCGGTTGCGGTATCTACTCTTGCCAGCTTAGATTTATACAGCGAATTGTCAAAATTAAAACCGAAAGGACTTTGTATTATCGGAAAAACAGAGACTGAAAATATCGGGATAGATAAAATTATAAAAAATACTATAACTAATTCCACACTGCATTATCTAATAGTGTCGGGAAGGGAATCCGAAGGACATTGCAGCGGTCAGACACTCATATCTTTATATAAAAATAGCGTAGACAAGAATATGAGAATAATCGGTTCGAACGGTAAAAAACCGATTCTTAAAAACGTAACTTACGAAGAGGTAGAACTTTTTAGAAAACAGGTTAAAGTTATAAATATGATCGGCTGCGAGGATGCCGCCGCGATTGCACTTAAAATAAGCGAACTTTTAAAAGATTTTAAAAACTCCAGACCACCCGAAATAACCGATAGGATTTTTAGTCCATCCCCTATAGAAAAAATAATTGCAAAAAAACCGAAAAGGATAAAATTAGACAAAAAGGGGTACTTCGTAATAATACCTTCGTTTGCAAATAAAATGATAACGGTTGAATTTTACAATTACCACAATGAATTATTAAATGTTATTGAGGGGGGCGATGTTCCTTCAATTTATTCAACAATAGTAGAAAAAGAATTAATTTCTGAACTAACTCATGCCGCCTATATCGGAAAAGAATTAGAAAAAGCCAAATGGTGTATGGATTACGATATTAAATATATTCAAGGAGAAGCATGATTTATCATCATATTTCCTATAATTCAAACGTATCTTATTGCCCCTTTCCGATGAATGGCTGGGGGAGGAGGATTCGAACCTCCGTAATGGGAGTCAGAGTCCCAGATCCTGCCGCTAGACGATCCCCCAAACAAACGAACAGCTTGTATGATTATATAATATTGCCGTATCTTAATTCAAGGAAATTTTAACAAACATTGCCGAGAATTCCCCTTTTGCAAGGCAGATGATAATATGCGATACAAAACGAACCAAAAAGCCTCACCTGTAAGGGCAAGGCAGTTCGCTAATAATGAAAATTAAAATACTCCGTAAATTTTATATCCGCAAAATTTACAGTTATCTGAGACAATATTATTTTCCGAGATACTATATCCGTCTCTTTTTATTAAAAGCCTTTTGCATGACGGACAATAAGTATTTTCATATTTATCCAATTTAACATTTCCCGCATAGACATACTTAAGCCCGGCAGTCTTACCTACATTATATGCCTCTATAATATTTTCACCCCGAGTAACCTGCCCGTCCTTCATTTTATAAAGCGGAAAAAATCTTGAAATATGCCACGGCAGATTTGGGTCTATTGATACGATAAAATCCGCTATACCTCTAATTTCTGCCGAAGCGTCATTATATCCGTCTATAAGCAGCGTAGTCAGCTCA
This sequence comes from Candidatus Acidulodesulfobacterium sp. H_13, assembly GCF_048541835.1. Lineage (NCBI taxonomy): Bacteria > Candidatus Acidulodesulfobacteriota > Candidatus Acidulidesulfobacterales > Candidatus Acidulidesulfobacteraceae > Candidatus Acidulidesulfobacterium > Candidatus Acidulodesulfobacterium sp. H_13. The sequence goes on along the minus strand of NZ_JBLEOY010000002.1, from coordinate 115,730 downwards.
AGGTGTACGCCATTTTCATGAAACATCCTTACCGCTTCCAGTACGGGCTCGAGCCTTCCGCCGCATATTCTTCTATAACTATCGTCGTTAAAAAATTTTATATCTATATTCGCGGCATCTAAAAGCCCTTTTGTCATATTGACCGACTCCTCCGTATAATAGCCGTTTGTGACAAATACATTTTTTAAACCGTTTTTATGCGCAAGCACCATTACGTCTATGCTATAGTCGAAAAAGGCGGCCGGGTCGGTGTATGTATATGAAATAGACTTACAATGTGCATTCAGGGCACTCTCTACGACCTCATCTGGAGATATTCTCCTTGTCCCATTATAATATTCAAGATAGGTCTCATATGCGCCATCTCGATAGCTTTGCGATATATTCGCGTTTTGACACCCCAAGCACCTAAAATTGCAACCCTGCGAGGCAATAGAATAGGAAGAAGAACCGGGTAAAAAATGGAAAAGCGGCTTTTTTTCAATCGGGTCTGCACCCTGCGCCACTAATATTCCGTAATTTATACTGTATAAAACTCCCTCTCTATTTAGAATAGTTCGGCAAACTCCGACTTTCCCTTTTTTAATCCTGCATTTATGGGCGCATATAAGGCATTGCGTAAACTCGCTTTCTTTTCTAAAAAGCCTGATTGCAATCATTTTTTCCCCTCCCGCATATTTAGCTTAACTTACGACCCTGTCCCTTCCCATGTTCTTTGCCTTATACAAATTTTCATCGGTAATCTTTAGGAGGCGATTCAAGATATCTTCGGCATCGTCGTTGTTCCTTATAATCTTTTTATCCGAAAGATATTCTATACCGGAAATACCTATGGACACGGTAATACTTAAATTGATATCATTTCCTAATGAATACACCTTCTTTTTAATGAAAATTCTCAATTTTTCCATTAATTTAATCGTATTCAGTTTATCCGTATCCGGTAAAATCATAAAAAACTCGTCTCCGCCGTATCTTGTAACTATATCTTGATTTCTCATTACAACGTTCTTTAAATCCGTTACAAATTCCTTTAATACGGCATCGCCGGCTTGATGACCGTAATTGTCGTTTATATCTTTAAAATTATCGATATCCAACATAGCCGTAGAGAGATGCGTCGAATTCCTATATGCCCTTATAATCTCCCTTTTGGCAAACTCGTATATATACCTCCTATTGTAAATTCCGGTTAGCGCATCCGTAACCGCCATTTCTTTATTCGCTTCAATTAATATAAGCTTTGCCAAAACAGGCGACGTTATATTTATCATCTCCTTTATCAATGATGTTATTTCTTTAGCGAAAAAGTCCTTATTCGCCGAATCCACGGAAACCATTCCCGTTTTTTCTTCCCCTATCTTTAAAGAAAAACATTTATAGCTGCCTTCAGTATTATGAAATTCACAGTCGTCAAGCGTATCACATTTTTTTTCGCCGTTTCTTAAGAGTTCACAGTTTGATATATAATCCTCATAATTAATATTATTCGTGGTTATGATAACTTCTCCGGGCGATTTGCTTCCGCTAATACCGTTGGTTTTGTCCCTATTTTTTATATAAATCAAAGATGTTACGGTTTTTTTACTTACAGTATCGAATATATTTATATGCAGGAAATTTACTTCCCCGCCTTTTTCGTTCTTTATTGAGTATAATCCCTGCGAGAATGTTTTTAGTGCATACTCAAGCGTAAATACCGTTGATAATTTATGCGACAGTTCGTTTATTATATTAAGTCTCTTATTTAAATTTTCTATGTTTTTCGTATAATTCTTAGAATCGGTAATATTTACAAATACGAGAAGCCTTATTACGTCGTTATTCTTGGTTAAAAACAGGTTCGACTTTATGATTAACACAATGCCGCTTTTAAGGTCTATTTCCACGCCTTTTATTTTAGTTACGTATTTGTTTTTTATGTATGTTTCAAAGATGTTGTGAACGGAATTTTCGTCTTTAAAGGCCGGTTTTATACTTTCATAAAAATCGTCTAAATTTACGGGATTTAAAAATTTGTTTATGTTAAAAATCTCTGCAAAATAATCGTTATAAAGGTTTACGGAGTTATCGGTCAAATTTATGGAAACGACCCCGAACTCAACCATCTTATTTATTAAATCTTCTCTATTTTCCAATAATCCCAAAGATAGATCCAATTTTTCAAAAAGTAGATTAATTTCAAAGTATGTAGCGAAAAGATTTATGCCATCCCTGAAAAACTCTAAATCCTCGTCGTAAAAAGTGGCTTTTCTTTTTATTACACCGGTTACCGCCAAATATCTTCTATTCTCAGTACCTTTGAATGCATAAACAATTATATTTTGTACGCCTATATGTTTAAAAAACCCCGTTGTAAATTCATCTTCCTGATAATTACCGGTGTATAACCTGTTTTTCATTATTCTTTCCTGGATAAATGGGGTCGGGGTAGGCGCGGTACTACTCTTGCCTAAATTATAATCCCACCCCTTCGAAAACATGCCGTCGACGATTTCATTCTTAATCTCGTCGTAAACTATAAACTCCGTAAAATCGGTTTGCAGATTATCTTCTAAATTATTTAAGAATTCTTGATTGTCAGGCTTAATCCGGCTATCTCCGTGCCTTGCCGATATTGAAAATAATATCTGATCGGCCATTTCCGATAAAATTAACGACCTTTTAAGATTTTTCAAATAGATTATCAAATACGAAACATAATTAGTCAAATTAAAAATCGCTACGGCTTTAATAACGTCGAAAGCGTCTTTTTTACCCGAATATATCTCAAGCAAGCCTGCGACCGAGCTGCCTGCCGAACCATGCAAGATTAGCGGAAATACTCCGACCGATAAAAATCCATGTTCTAAAAGCCTGCCCTTGTATAGAGGGATCGTCTCGTCATTTTCTATATCATTTATTACCACGTAATTTTTAGATGTTATTGCCCTTGCCGCTAAATTCTGCGAATATTTTGAGCCGTCATATTTAAGGATAAGATTTTTCGTATAATTTAAATCGTTATTATAAACAGCGGTTATTTTGACCTCTCTATTGCCTTCGTCTAAAACGCCGTACCATGCATAGTCATAGCCCATCTTCTCTACGATTAAATTTATAAGCTTAGAGATTATCGAATTTAAATCATCCTGTCCCGAAATGATTTTGGAAAAATAGTTTATACCGGATACGATAAGACTATTTTCTTCCTGCTTTTCTATTATCGCATCATTTAGAGCAGTAATAACCTTTGCAAGCCCGTAATATTCAATTTCTCTGTTTTTATATTTATCGACTAATCTCAACTTTTGCGGATTATTAGGGTCTATTCTTTCTATACTGCTTAAAAGATCGTAAAAGGGTGACACAAATTTTTTATTTGCCCATATAAAAATCAGAATAATAAAAAAAGCTAAGCCGAGAAAAAAAAGCGCCGGGATATAATAAATTTTCTTAAGATACTGAAACCATCTATCCCTTTCTATGCCGCAGCCTAAAATCCCTATTATCTTGCCGTTATAGTTTCTTATAGGTTTATTGTATATATAAAAGGATATGCCCTTCACGATTAGAGATGTATAAATACTTTTACCGTTTTTCAAAACCAAAAGCTGTTTTTCCGTGGCGCTTTGACCTAAACCTATATACTTATTATTTCTCACAACCGAAATTGCCGACCTCTTTGTCCCGTAATAAACCCCCAAATTCGCCGTCATATGATTTTTCAAGCGTATAGCCCTTAGATAATCGCTCGTTATATGCTTGTTTAAGATGATTATAAACCCTGTTTTATTATGCAAAAACCGGTAAATTACCCTGAGTTCAATAAGTTTATGTGACTTATTCCTTCCGAAACCGGTAAATATGTGCTTATTCTTTGCCGAAATAATTCCCAATAATTTACTATAATCGCTTAATATTTTCCCTCTGTCATGTTTATAATTAAACTTTTCAACATAATCAGGTATGCCGTTCCTTAACCTTATCAATATCACGCTCGATATTTTTTCCGTCCCTGTAAACGAATATAAACTGTGAAGGTTGCGGGGGGCTCGCGGATAAAATATCTTTCGTATAAAATCGCTTTTAAAGTCGTGCATAGCGATATCGTTCGCCATTTTAAGCATATATTCCCTATCGCTGATAAACTCCATCCTCTCCGTCATCAACTGCGATTTTAGCCGTTCCCTCAAATATTTGCCGTTATAAAATGTAAGATTAAGGACGACTAAGAAGACACCTATTGAAATAATGATAAGGCTCGACGCGATAAAAATGAAAAATACCTTAAATTTTATGGAGTTCGTGTTTATTCTCATTTTTAACATATTTTGTTTTTTTGCGCCCCCTCCCCCGTTAAAACAATATAATACACTAATAATAATATATAACTTACGTATTATATCTTAATTCTTTAACTTTTTCTTAAATTGTATTTTATTTTTTATTCATGTAAAATTATATTATCAGGCATATGCCTTTTGTAAAAAAGAAGTAAAAAATACACCGAATAATTTGAATTTTAATAAAAATTGTTTTATACTGATAAAGTATGTTAACCTATTAAATATACGGAGGTTTCAAAATGTTATCAAGGAACGGAAAATCATTTAGAGAAGAGAGATCCGAATTTAGACACAAGATCGTCGACGCCATATACGACAGAATTCCGGCAGATATGGTAAAACATTTAGGCAATGCCAACAAAGAGCTGATTTTTGCAATAGAAGGAGTCTTTAACGACCTTGTTAAAAGAATTGACGACAGAATTACAAAAACAGAGGAGCGCCATTCAATAATAGATAGAGGAGAAAACCCCGACAACGACGACAATGAAGAGGGGAAAGAAAAGGACTAATCAAAAAGCAAAACGCTCTTAATTTAAGGTAGATAAAACCTTAAAGATAAAAGCGTTTTAGCCTGCAAACAGCCTAAAAGTTACGATTCATATTTATTTGCTTTTTTCCTTTGCTTTACTTTTAGACGTTGATTTTTTTGAAGAACAAGCCATCTTTAATCACCTCCTCTGACCTCTTAAGAATTAAACGGGCAGATTATAGAAATGTCTTTAATTATTAAAAGTATACCATATATTAAAATAAAAAAATTACGTCTAATATTTTAAACTTCCGTTATCATAGGAAAAATAAAGGGGTGTCTGTCTATGGTTTTGTTCAGATATTTCTTTAAAGCCCTTCTGACGTCTTCTTTGACTTTAATCCAATCCACGCTATCGTATTTTTGATTTTCCTCTATCACGTGTACAACCAATTTATGAAGCGTTTCATTCAGCTCTTTAAAGTAATCCTCAAAAACAAATCCCTTAGAAACTATTTCCGGTCCGGAGATTATGCTTGATGTTTTAGCATCTACTACAAGCAAAACTATAATCATTCCATTTTCCGAAAGATGTGCCCTTTCTTTTAACGTGTGAGTGCCGACATCGCCTATGCCCTTACCGTCGACAAAAATCCTGCCGGTATAAATATGCTCGCTCGCATGACACCCCTCGTCATCGGTAAATATAAGACCGTTGCCGTTTTCTAAGATAAAAATATTGCTCGGCGGGATGCCGGAACTTATCGCAAGCTTTTTATGCTGATATAAATGCTTCAACTCTCCATGAACCGGAATAAAATATTTCGGTTTGACGATATTCATCATGAGCTTGAGCTCTTCCTTGCCCGCATGACCGGAAACATGAATTTCCGATATATTTTCGTAATAAACCTCCGCCCCTCTTCTATAGAGATTATTGATAATTTTTGATATGGCTTTTTCATTTCCAGGGATAAATTTTGACGATAAAAGAACAAGATCATCGGGCTTAATTTTTATATATTTGTGGTCGCCGACGGATATCCTCGAAAGGGCGGACATTGCCTCGCCCTGAGTTCCGGTCGTAAGTACCAAAAGCTCCTCCGGCTTATAGTAATCGATCGTCTCTTCGTCTATTAAAACGTCCTCGGGGATATTCAAATAGCCCAGTTTTCTTGCAACCTTGGTATAAGTGATAAGGCTTCTTCCGCTAAATATGACCTTCTTTTTAAATTCTACGGCAAGGGAAAGAAGTTCGGAAATTCTATGAATGTTTGATGCGAAAAGGGCTACGATAATTCTTCCGCTATGGTCGCCAAAAATACTCCTGAATGTTTTTTTTATATCATTTTCCGACATCGTAAACCCCTCTTTTTCGATATTGGTCGAATCGGAAAACAACGCCAGAACGCCTTCGTCTCCATAATGGGCAATTCTGTTAATATCGGTTACGGAGTTTTTATCTAAAGTCTGATCCAATTTAAAATCGCCGGTATGTATTATAGTTCCTACGGGGGTCTTTATCGCAAGGCTCGCCCCGTCGATTATTGAGTGGGCTACCCTGATAAACTCAATTTCAAAATCTCCCAGAGTAATCGTATTTCCTACTTTAACGGTAAAAAGCGATACCTTAAAAGGTAAATCGTGTTCCTTTAGTTTTTCTTTCAATATACCGAGAGTAAAAGGAGTTCCGAATATCGGAAGATTAAGCTCCCTTAACACGTAAGGTATGGCACCGATGTGGTCCTCATGTCCATGCGTTAAAACAATTCCTCTAATTTTTTCTTTTTTTTCTGGGTCGTATAAATATCTTATATCCGGAATAACCATATCTATCCCCAGCATATAGTCTTCGGGAAACATGATCCCGGAATCTATTATTATAATATCTTTTTCGGTCTCATAAACCATCATGTTGAGTCCGATTTCTCCTAAACCGCCTAGCGGTATCACTTTTAACCCTTTCATATATAGATTTAGAACCTGAGTCTCCTCCTTTAAAATTATATCTTTCTTAAACGATTTTATTGTTAAATTACCGTAATTTGACTAACAAATACACGGTCTTATTAAAAACCGTTTAATTATACCATAATTTGATAATTTTTTTAGAATATATTCGTGATTTATATTGCAAAATTATGATTTTAATGCATCTTCTATTTTCTTCTCGATATTTAGGATAAAATCTCCGGCAGGGTTTATCTCTTTATCGTCCGGTATGCTTATTTGATTTAATATCGTAAGCCTTACGGGATTTTTCGGATAAATCATAACAGACCCCTTTTTCAAGATATTATATGTCCCGCTTATCGCAACCGGAAGTATATTATCGCTGTTTGCTGCCATTTTGTTAAGCCCACCCCTTTTAAAACTTGCAAGTTTTCCGTCGGCCGAACGAGTACCCTCCGGGAATATTAAAATAGACCGACATTTATCGGTTTCTAACATTGATTTTGCATTTCTAACGGTTTTAATGGCATTTTTAAGATTTTTTCTATCTATTGGAATATAACCGAGCCTTTTCATGCTCCAGCCCAAAAACGGAATTTTGAAAAGAGACGCTTTCGCGATAAATTTAAAATTTAAATTTACATAGGCAAGCAAAACGAATATATCAAAATAACTTTGATGATTGGAGATAATAAGATAAGATTTAGAAGGATCTAAATTCTCTATACCGTCAACCGAAACCTTAATGCCTAAGAGTTTTATTATTGTCTTTCCCCACAACCTTGCAACCTTTTGAGTATTTCCATCGTTGCCAAAAAATGAGATGAAGATTGCGGCGACGCCGAAAAGGATTACGCAAACTGCAATTATAGCCCAAGACTTAAGGCTGACGACTATATTCCCAATCTCTTTTATAAACTCGCCCATTATATAATTAAGCGGGCAATGCAAGATTTTTAAGAGTCATTTTTTTAAACACATCTTTACTATCCAATAAAAATTACCCCGCCTGTCTTGCTTTATACTATACCTTATTTCACTCATTTTTAAAAACAAAATCTTTTCTACATAAAACCCTTCCCGACTTTTAAGGGTTTTATGTGTAGGATAAATCTTTTAAAAGAAGGCCTCTTTGATCTTGACGGCAACTAATTGTCCGCTCACATTCCTGACGGCGGCGATAAGCACGGTTTCACCCTTGACGAAAGACGAACAGGGGACGGTTTGCATACTCATCATGCTTCTAGCGGACATAGGCGACGCAGGTGCCTTGCATGCGGTTGAAGCCGTGATAATACAAGTTGCGCCATGATATAAGGTTATGGACGAACCGCTTATTTTTGTAATGGTACCGGCATAAAAATGCATCCCGGGTGTAGACCTGGGCTTAACCAACGGCGGACCGCCGGCTGCGAAAACAACGGAAGAAACGCCGAGTATCATAAGTACTATAACAAGTAATCTTATAGGAAATATTTTTCTTATCGATATCATTTTAATTTTTCCTCATTAATTATAAATTTGCTGTATTTCAAATCAATATTTATGGCAATTGAAACCAGGAAGTATGTATTAATTTAGACGGCATCGACGGTATATTTTGAGTCAAAACCACTCCGCTCGATGTCGTTATCAAGATTTTTTTATGCGATATAACCGGGGTCGACGGTGCTCCGGAGCCTATAGTCAAAGACTGAACCGCTCCGCTGCTTGACGCCGCCGTATTTGAAATCGTAACCGTTCCGTTGCTTGACGTGGTAATCGTTCCACCACCGTTTAAATAATAAACCGCGTACAATTTTGCCGTTCCGGAGCCGCAGGCATTCACCGCCGCAGACGGTGTATAAGTTACAAAATATACTATAGTGTCATATACGAGGGGTGAACCCACTACCTTTTCGCCGGAACTTAATTTTATATACCAACCATTGCTTGCTGCGGTTCCGGTGCCGCTTGTACCGGTTTCATTAATTAAATCGGTTTCATTATAGGCACCTGCAGTAGCACATTCACCGATTCCTCGAGTCTTTGCCGTATTTAATCCTATTAATTCATTATCCCTCGTCGTGTTTACTTCCGTTAAGTTTTCTCTGTTACCCGTACCAAAATACAGCCATAAATTGCCGGCGGTATCATAAGAAATTGCCGGCGGAAAAAAAATATTTAACGGGGCACTCGCAGATGCATCCGAATCAAAAATCCTACACCCCGTCCAGTTAGATTTACTGCTATCGGCGGTATATGGCGCTTTTCCGTATGGTATATTAAACGCCCACATCTGACCCCCTAAATCTCCAACATAAAAGGCTTGAAGCCGAAAATTAGAGCTTAGAACAGGCGATACGGCAGACGGTATGGAATATTTCATATTAACGTTATTTAAACCGTCGAACTTCCACAACTTTTGCTTGTTAATATAAGCATTTCCGCTACTTACCGGGTTAGGTTCAACATATAACGAATAAACTGCCTGTCCCGCCGAGTTATTTGATGAATAACCTCCTCCCATAAAAGCGGTATAGGTCTTAACGAACTGCGGAGCAGCCTCAGGGCTCGGTGGAACAGGATTATTTCCGCATACGCCGGTTCCGCCCGTTACTTCAGTATAATTAGGGTTCGGAAGGCATATGTAAGTCATTAAGGGTTCCGACCATGTATTGCCCATTGGGTCGGTTGAGGCCGAAGCATCCGAAAAATCCCATAAAGGGTTGGGGTAACCGTTTGTTAACTTAGAGGGATCAGTCAGTCCCAAAGCATAATAAGCCTGCCCCCCGTTTCTTTCACCGTCGACCAATACCGTATGCCAGCTGCTTACAGGCGTACCGGTCGTCGTTATCGGATAGTCGGACGTATCCGTACCGTTAATCGTTCCGTTAAAAACATTGCCGAAGAACACGTCGCTTACATGCGGAGTCGAATCGACAAATTCAAAAATAGACGGTTCCGTGACCGATGTTTCATACCACTTAGTGATTTTGGGCAATGTTGAAGAGCCGTTTATATCTAAAAAATTAGGCGGGATATAACCGAAAAGCTCTGCTCCGGTTCCATCGGTATAAGAACTTGTACTACTATCCCACGTCCCCGCATCAAAACCGTGAAGCATTCCGTCGTTAGCTCCGACTACCAAAACCTGTTGCCTTGCAGCATACAGTTTTTTAAACGCCTGATACGACGTGCTTGGATATGGATACGGCGGCGGACCGACTAAGACGGGGTCGGAATGGAATATCGCTCCCAATTTCCAGTTATCCGTCGCACTGTCGGGATTTAAAACAAAATTTATAATATCATCAGTGCAGGCACTCTCTGAGGACGCGCCTGGACAAACAGATCTATAATTTGCGCTTGTCACTCCTAACAATGATTCTAGATTCGCCGTGTTGGACGTATTAAATTCGACGGCAGTATTTGAACCGGTAGTTGAATTAAGTTCAGATGTGATTATATACCTCGATGAGGCAGACTTCTTTTGAAGGGCACCGCCTGCGCCGTTGCCATCATCCCAGTACGAATCGCTCGTAATTATTTGACCGTCGGCGGCAACGGCAAGACCGTCGGGGCCTATTAACTGCCCCTGTGCATTTAATTTAAAGAGAAAAACATTGCCTTCTCCCCAAAGGGGCTGATTTAACGCCTTAAAATTTGAATAATAGACGTTGCCGTTTGAACCGTAAACCTGATGGACTACGAGTGAGGTAAAAGAAACCGACTGGGCTTCTATCTGATCAAATATCGTCGTTAATGAAATTAAGAGCTGTTTATAATTAAAAGTCAGATAAACGGTGCCTGAAACCGTTACGGTGCCTGAATTTCCACTTGTATTCAATGTTTTTAAGGAATTGGACAACAGGACTTCATCCGTATTTGAATAAATTCCCGTAACAACGGCGCAGTCGTTGCCATCCGCATAAATCCCGCTGTTATCGTTGGCGAACTCGCAGGAACTGCTTTCATCTCCATTATCGGAAACGGTATCGCCTACCAGAATACCGTTAGTCGTCGTAAATGCGGAAGAGGGCAGTATGAGCGTAGTGGACGAACTGCCTACAGTAGCGTTAAAACTAATGCCGTTGGGATTATTATTCGGGTCTATCCCTGCTCCGGCGTTTGCCATTTCCTGGATATAAGTCGGCCCGCTCAAACCTCCGCTGTATCCAAAACCAACTATGAAGGTCTCTATGGGATAAGTGGTATCAACGGTTGTGTATAAGTCATATAAGTCATAAAGTGCCTGTGGTGTCTTGCTTGGATTATAACCGTTAGCCTCGCCGTCGGTGATGATAATAGAAAAATTGCGCCTACATGAGGCAGCGTTATCCAATTTTAACGAATTCGTAAAATATTTGAACATATTTTCAACCATTGAATACATGGGCGTTTCGCCGCCGCCTTTTAATCCGGATACTGTTTTCCCTGCGGGATCAGTAAGACCGCCGTAATCGGGGGCATGCCATAAAACATAATTTATTGCGGGCCCGGCAATATTAGCAGGGTCGAAATAAGGGTCAGTCGAGTTGTTTGGATTAGAAGCAACCGTAAGAGACAGCGTTCCGTTTATAGTCAGGGGGACATACAGCGACCATGGAGAAATTTGCTTTGGATAATCTTTATCAACTATATAATCGGAATAATCATATGAAACAAAATACCCTAAAGACTTGTATAAAAAACTAGTTGCATTATTGTAGAAGTATGCATCTTGGTTAGCACTGCTGTTGCAGGCATAATTCTCACTATAAGCATAATGTGTAAACGGATAGTCGGCACTTGTATATGCACCGGTTTCATCAGGGATTCCCGTCCCGCCGTTTGTTCCGGGATAGTATAATGCGGAGGAAGGGTTTGTAAAACTCGGGTCGTTGCTGTATATACACTGATTTGTACTAGAATGACCACTTTTTGCCGACGGCACCTGGTCAAACGTCGCAAATGCATAGTTAAGATTAGAAAAAGACGGATCGGTTACTATTTTGGATATAGCCATCTTGGCATTATATATCTTAGAAAACACGCTGTTAGAACCCGGCGCCCAAGCTAAAGAACTGCTCCACGATTCAGGCTTGTCATAGCCGCTTACACTGGAATTATTGCTCCATGTAACCCCCTCATTCCACATCATTGAACCGGAGGTATCCAAAAATATTAATACATTGGGATTATTAAGGTTTGTAAGCAAAGATGTGTCCGATGCATAAGACTGCCCGACGAATAAATTAAAACCTAAAAATATTATAAAAATAACCGCAAGGATTATTATTTTAAAAAATCGTGATTGCCTTATTCTTTTATCGGATCCATCGTATTCGCCGATTTTAATAATTTTTCTGTTCATTCTCCCCTCCCATTTTCTAAGTCCTCGCAGGAACCCCCTTAGTAGCCCTCATTGACAGGTCCGTAACTAAACGTCATTCCGGTTCTAACCGTCTTCGAAGCACTCTGATTCTGCGCTATAGTGTCATTTTTTCCGCTATAAAAGTAATATGTTAAGCTATAACCGGGGAAACTCCCATAGGCTCCCTTGTACTCAAAGCCGAAATTCCCGCTATCCACCGTAAAACCGAGAATATTAGAAAACCCGGGATCTATATTTGCCTCAGTCAATTCAATATAGTTATCGCTTTGTTGAAGCGTACCGTTTACGGCAGGCGTATAATAATAGATATTCGCTACAGGCAATCCTATCCCTGCATTGGTTTGCCGATCGGTATTCAACTGAGACGAAACAATATTCATAGCCGAATTCGATATATTCAGTGTCTGCTCGGAAGACATATAATCTCCGGCGTTTATAATATCCGAGCCGGTTGATTGAATCGCAACGGCGGCCAATATGCCGAGTATTGCAATGACCAATAGCACTGTAACCAAAGCAATGCCCCTATTATTGTCTGAGATCGTTCTTGCTTGTTTCAATCCGCCTATTTTTATATATTTATTCATCATAATTACCTTCCGTAATAAACATTTCTCAGAAAGACGTTGGAATTAATGACCTTCATTACATTGTCTCCAACAACCTGTCCTGCGCCGCCCTTCGCGTTAACCCCGTTTGAATTAGGATTAAAGGGAACATGTACGCTGTAGGATGGTGAGTCGGATAATGCGACGCTAGACTCGCTCGTTATGGAAATATCGTATGCGTAGGATTGACCGTACTGATTTAGCTGGCCAGGTAGTGACGAAACCGTAAAGTTATTAACGTAGCCGCTAAGCATAACGGTAGTGTTTGCAACACAAGTAGGGATCGTAGGAGAGATAACAATAGGGTTAACCTTACATCTATACAAATTTCCCGGAACATTATATGGAGAATTAAAATCATACTTGGTATTGCCCCAATAAAACAATATCTGATCTATAAAGGACACGTTACCACCGCCGATACTTTTAGGCGGAATGGGATTGCCCGGGCATATGCCCCTCTTGCTCGGGCTCACCTGTATCTTATCCGAATTTTTTTGAACCGATGTTATGCAAAAAATTATAGGCGCTGCTGGTAACGGATTATTGCCGAGCGGAACAGGATTTTTAACATCTAACATCTGGCCTACATGAAAACTGTTTGCATTACAAGCGCCGCTTAAACTAAATTCTGCCGATGCTGAGCTTGCATTAGTGCCAAGTACAGGAGTCAATGTGCATGGATTAGAATTGTCAACTAAGGTGTCATAAGTTACCATAACCTCATATGGATTGGACGGGTACGACGCTTTCACTACCTGCACGGCGGGGACAGACCCCGCTTGGATGAAATATCCCTGCCCATAATCGAACCCCGCCATCCTTAATGAGTACCTGACTGAACTGAAGGCTACATTAAGCCTTTGCTGCTCTGTTGAAACAGACCTGTTAAACCGTATCATTCCGGATTGCGTAAGCAAAATAAAACCTGCCGCCGCGACGACTATCACAGAAATAGACAGGGCTATAATGAGTTCTACTGCCGTGAACCCTTCTGTCTTGAAAATTAACGACCTTCTTGCCGCACAGTGCTTTTTATATATCTGTTTCATTTTACAATATCCGTATAAATTACTATGAAATTATATCGTTCATCACTATGACATGCCGGTTCGTATCTCGCCAGCTAACCTCAACCCGAGCGTTAATAACGGTTGTCGAAGAAGTAGAATTAAGATTATTTGCAAAATTTATTGTGACGGTGTAGGGAAGTGTTATACCTAAGCCGGCAGGCGCAGGGGAATCCGGCGCCTGCCCTCCCACCGCTAAAGCCGGATTAATACAAGACGTCACGCTATTTCTGTTATCAGGATTAGAAACCGTAGGCCCTACAATATAGCTGTACGTCCACGGGCTTATCTGCGGAAAATATTTTTGTACTCCGGTTATCCCGAGACAGTTAATCTGGCTGACCTCCGCCTGCGCGATCATTGTTGCCGTGTTAATCTTGCCTGCCGAGACATTATTATTTGTGAGCGCAACCGCTAGCGCTATTACACCCAAAAAACCCACGGTAAGGATGATCATGGCAATCATGACCTCTAACAGCGATGCACCGTTATCGTTATTTTTAAAACCGATCTTACTCATAGTTAATCACATTAATGGCTCACTTTTTGTCAATACAATACTAACACACTGAATTGTATCATAATATATAAAAAAGTAAAGCATTACTAAATATGCAAATAGTTGATTAATATGAATGAGATGACGATACTTTCCCGTAATAAAAATTTAATAATACTGCAATATAATTATCATAAAAACTTAAAGTAATTTTAACTTGCCAAATGGATTGGCTTAACTTATCATATACCTTACAAGCGAGTTATCCATTCGCACTATTAAACAAAAAATCATAAATTTGGAGGCATTATGGGCAGTCTGAATAGGGCATTATTAATAGGAAATCTTGGTAAGGACCCGGAGCTTCGTTACACGCCGGACGGGCTGGCAATCCTAAAATTTTCCATAGCGACGACGGAATATTTTAACGATAAATCGGGTTCCAAAAATGAACGAACGACATGGCACAATATCGTTGTATTCGGCAAGCTGGGACAGAGCATCGCTAATTATTTAAGTAAAGGTAAGCAGGTCTTCGTCGAGGGAAGAATTAACAACCGTTCGTATGATGATAAGGACGGCGTCAAAAAGTATATCACAGAGATAGTTGCAACTAATATCGTAATGCTTGGCGCCAGAGGCGCCTCAAGCGGTGGTGCGGATGCTTCCGAATATAGCAACAATAGCGCTGAAGGCAGTAACTATGATGCTAATAAGGGGGGTAATGCCGACACAGGGCATCAAGAAGAGGACGACGTTCCGTTCTAGTATTCACTGATTTAATAATGTAAACACTTAACATGGAAAATTTTATCTTAGACTCTTATAGTCAGGATATCACAGCCTATTTACATTTTACATTATAATATGCAACAAAATAAATGGAAACAAGTATAACTATATATAACATTCAAACCGTTTTACATTCAACAGGAGAAAGACTCCATATAATGAAGAGGTTAATCTTGATAAACGTTTAGAAGAAGGAATGCTCTTAGAATTGCATGAGATTGAAAGTCTCTGTGATACTTGTGAGTTACCATTTAAGGATTTAACACAAGAATGCTCTTTGAGATCTTTAGAAGCACAAATCCTTTCAAATACAACGGCTCATAGAATTAGAGCTATAAAATATTATTTAGTATGGCTTTCAAGAACATTTTTATCTCAAACACCTAACTTCGGCTTAAAAACACTCACTCTTAATAACCCTATAAAGTTAGTTGAATCCGGCTTAACAGCTGGAATACCAAAGCATAGTACTACTTCTCCAATAAATGCAAAAAGAGGTTTAGCTATAGATTTGCCGGATTGAAAATAAGGACAGCCCATCTTGTATAATTTGGTGTATGTATTCACGATTATACAATGACGCCATGTCAACTTCATAGAGATTGCATAAACTGTACTGAACAAGTATGTATGAAAGGTGATACAGAAAGGACTAATATAATCACCTGTAATAGTCAAATTTAGAACTTGGCTAATGAATAATGCCGCTTAATGTAAATATAAATATCGTGAATAATTAATTTATATTAAGAATGCAGCAACCTTGTCAAAACTGAGTTAAAATTGACCTAATTTATAAATATACAATTTACTAACTAATGGGGATGAATGAAAAATGATTTTAAAACAAGCAAGGAGCAAGAGAAGGAAGGCTATTCTATTCCTGCTCAAGTTGAGTATCTAAAAGATTATGTGTATAAGGATAATCTTGAAATTATAGAAGAGTCCACAGACTCTGAAACGGCAAAGCAATTAGGTAGAACAATTTTTAACGAAATGCTTGATTACCTAAAATAAAAATGTCAAAGCATTTTTGTTGTAAAATAATTGTAATAAGGATTTATTAAGGGGTTTGAAATTGATTAAATCGTTTAAATGCAAAGAGACAGACAAAATATACAATGGCTTGTTTTCAAAGAAAATACCATACGAAATTCAGCGTAGAGCATTGATCAAACTGCGTAGTCTTGATATTGCCGAAGAGCTATTTGATTTGACAACACCGCCAGCAAACTTTTTAGAACAATTACAAGGTGATAGAAAAGGTCAACACTCAATAAGAATAAATCAGCAATACAGAATTTGTTTTGAGTGGAAAGAAAATGAAGCCTATAATGTTGAAATATAAGATTTTATTTTTTATCTTATTATTTCTTCATATAATCAACCCTTTAGGGTTGATTATATGTTGTACGTAGTGTATATTATAAATACAACTTATAATTAAGGAGAAATCATTATGAATGAAAAATATATATCGGTGCCTCATATCGGAGAAGTTCTGTTTGAAGAATTTTTAGAGCCATTAAAGCTATCACAAAACGCTCTTGCGGTTGCAATTGGAGTACCTTCAAATAGAATTAATGCGATTGTCAGAGGACAAAGAAACATAACAGCGGATACAGATTTAAGACTAACAAAGTATTTTGGATTAACAAAAGGGTATTTTTTAAGATTGCAATGTAGTCTTGAAATACTGGAACAAAGCAGAAAAATAGAAGGTGAATTAGCAAAGATTATCCCTTTTAAAGCCAAGAGCAAAAGAGGCGAAAATGAAGAATTAAAGCAGGGATAATATGAATAAAGCTGTTTTATACGCAAGGATTTCATCTTTACCGTTTTCGGTTTGGAAAATGACAAAATTTGAAAATTCTTGCAGTTCAGTATTTTTTATCTCTTCACTCATATCAATCTCTTTTTTCCTGTTAATACTTCCTGCATCATGCCTGTTTTTAACATTTTGTATTTGACTAATGCTTTCCCTTTTAGAATATCATTCATCACAATAGTGATATCGCCTTTTTTTCAATGGGAAAATATTTTTGTTCGAGTATTTCATAGTTCTGTCTTCCATAGAAATAAATTTTGATTTATGAATTTTTCTTTTCATTCATAATTTATTAAGAATATCATTGGCATTTATATCAAGTTTAGAGAAGGCAAACCATTTTTTACCGGCATCTTTCAGGCTTGCCCCAAAGAGATAGACAGTTTTATGGTCGATTATCAAAAATCTGTCGTGTGCGGTTGTTAATGTTTTAAATTAAATTTTCTGGTATTGCTTGTTGTGCTTTTCAATGTCTTGTTTCATTATTTTATGGATTGTTTTTGAGTAATAATTGCTGTTACATTTTTATTTCGTTTTGTAAATAGACTCAAATATTTTATCTAACTTTGCGAAGACATGATATTTGTTCAATCAAGCGAAGTTGCTTTCCATGCGCAACCTAAATAAAACACAGTGGTCAATTTAAGCGTAGTGATAATAATTAAATATGAGGTGAAACATGGTGAACGATAATCGGAATAGCTGCAAGCTGTATCTTTCGGATGAAAGTGTCAAAAATATTCAATAAAGACTTCCAAAGATAGAAAGTCAGGTAAGAGGTATTTCAAATTACATTGCCCGCTACTTATGCAAGGGAGTTAATCGGTCTTATATCTTTAAAATTTCTAATCATTAAACCGATAATTTTTACGATTCTCTTTGCTTTCTTATTGAACTCTTAACCGCTCTATTTTATCACGACAATCTTAATATCGGAACTTCTACGAACTACACTGATTGTTACATCCATGTTTGTACGTTGAATATGAAGGCTGACAAATTGATCATTAATACGAAGGTTTTTAAGATTAACCCATTTTAATGACTCAGGCAAGACAGGATTATTAAAGGTTATTGTTGACGATAAAACATCAATAGACATTCCCAGAGCTGCCTGCAGCATCATAAATGAAGATGCTGCCGACCATGATTGCACAGGACATGCCACCGAATAAAGTGTTGGAGCTTCAGATAAATGCCTGTCAAAGCCGCAGAACAGCTCCGGCATCCTATGCAAATTAAAATAGATGCTTGCATCGAAAAATCCTGTCAAAATCTTCAACACCTCTTTTTTATAACCGTATTTAGCTAATCCATATGCTATCAATGCGTTATCATGCGGCCATATGCTTCCGTTGTGATATGACATTGGATTATAACGAACCTCTTTTGTTGATAATGTACGGATGCCCCATCCTGAAAAAAATTCCTTGCTCAATAACAGTTTTGCAAGTTTATCAACATGCTCTTCTGCTACAATACCCGAAAAAAGACATTGCCCTGCATTGGATGTCTTAACTTTACACTGTTTTTTATCTCCGTCCAAAGCAAGTGCATACGAAGAAATCTCCTCACACCAGAAAGCATCCTCAAACTTTTGTTTAAGCCTTGCAGATTCATTTTTCATCTGCGATGATAAATCGCTGCAGCCGAGCAGTTCTGCCAATCTTGAAGCTTCTTTCTTGGCAGAATAGGCGTAAGCCTGGACTTCAGAGAGCGCTATAGACGGCATAGCTATCATACCGTTTTTATAAAATACAGAATTTGATGAATCTTTCCATCCCTGCTGTTTTAGACCATCGAGGCTGCGTGATTCATATTCAATAAACTCATCCTGATCTTTATCGCCGTATTTATTCATCCATTCAATAGCCATGGTAATATTAGGCCATATAGACCTAATAAAAGGAGTATTTCCGGTTCTTCTATGATAAGCTCCGGCAAGCATTACAAAAAGAGGCGTACTGTCAATGCTCCCATAATATCTTCCAAAAGGTACTTCATTAAGGCTTGCCATCTCTCCGTTTCTAGCTTCGTGAAGTATCTTTCCTGGTTCTGCATCCTGTTTATCTGAAATTGTCTTTGCCTGAAAATATGATAATGTTCTCAAGACTCCTTCTGCAATATCAGGATTAACCCATAAATATTCAAACGCTGTAACAAGAGCATCCCTTCCAAAAATAGCGCTGTACCACGGAACGCCTGCATATGGATATTCACCATACTTTGTATGTGTAATCATCATGTGAATATCAACCGACGATCTATTTATCCAATCATTGAACTGTTCATTTGATGTATAGATTTTGCAATCTTGATCTTCCGATTTTTTCAGCTCTTCTTCCACACTATTCAAAGAGGTATAATACATAGACTTAACATCTCTATGCTTTTCTTCTTTTAAGGTATTATGAGATTGCCTATCCTCACTCTCCATAGGCTTATATGCTCTAAACGGTGCGGCATAAGATAGGTTTGCAATATCAGGTTGTTCATCTTCTATAATAAAGCTCGTGGTAATATAAATATCAAATTCTTCCTTAGAAGCAAGAAACAGATCAAAAAATGCAGTAGATTCGGAAAGAATGGTAGGATATGGTGAAAATTCTATCTTTGTTTTGCGAACAATTTTATCCAGTCCTTCATAAGCAAGCTCAACAAAAGAATCATTAGTTACAGTTTTGAGGTGTTTACCATGATTTTCCCTTTTCGAACCTCGTATCTCAAAAATATCGGCAAAATCAGCATCAAAATGAAGATGGTATGGTATTTTTACATCAACTTGTCCATAATTGAACAATTTTATATGCTCGTATAACCCATTTTTAAATAGAAATTTGGAACGAGATAGTTGTATAATATCTCTTGGTATCACAAGCTTCTCCGTTTTTATATCATTGTTTGTGAGATTTGTTCTCAGCAGCGTATTATCCGATCTTTCTATGGCGCTTAAAAAAAGCGGTATAAAAGTATCAAATCTCAGTTCGTATCTACACAAAAACCGGGTATCTTTGTAATAAACTCCATTTTGTCTCAGTCCATAATGATGAATATCACCATATCTATTAAATATTGCAAACATATCACCATATTTCAAATTATGTATATTGTCGTTTATAAAGGGAGAAGCTGCGAGAATATAAAATTTATCATCAACCGTTATTACATCTTTATATTCCATAAATTGCCCTTCTATTTTGATTGTTTTGAATGATCTTTTCGTAAATATTCAAATAGTTTTCAGCCGTTAGCCTTGATGTGAAACGTTGGTCAAAAATTTGTCTGCATCGTTTTCTATCTATTAAATCAATGTTTGAAACGGCCTTAACAGCGCTATTAATACTGTTGACTATAAAACCATCTATGCCGTTATCTATAATCTCAGGAACAGAACCATTTCCATACGCAATTACAGGCGTACCGCATGCCAGCGATTCTATCATGACTAATCCAAACGGTTCAGGCCAATCGATGGGAAATAGTAGTGCCAATGCGTTTCCCAAAAAGTCTTGTTTATCTTTTTCGCATATTTCACCTATAAACTCTATCATAGGGTCGTCCAACAAAGGCTTGATTACATTTTCAAAATATTCCCTGTCTACTTTATCAATCTTTGCCGCTATTTTAAGTTTCATTCCGCTTTTTTTTGCGATTTCTATTGCTCTGTCGGGTCTTTTCTCAATTGAGATGCGTCCGAGAAAAACAAGGTATTTATCCGGCTTTTCGTTTAATTTGTATAAATCTTTAGGTAATCCATGATAGACCGTACCCTGCCAGTTGGCAAAAGGAAGCGGGATTCGCTGGGCGTTTGAAATGGAAACAACCGGTATATCGTTAAATTCCTCGTAAAATGGTATGAGATCAGGAAGATCCAGCCTGCCATGCAGCGTTGTTATATGAGGGACGTCAAGCCTCCTTGCAATGGGAAAATGAATGCAGTCTATGCTGAAATGAACTATATCGAACGATTCAATTCTCTCCATAAGCTGTTCAATCAAAAGCAAATGATAAATTATGGGGTCCCTTTCATTCATCCTTGTAGCCTCGGGAACAATGCCAACGAGTTCTGCTTTCGTAACCGAATCACCGCTTGCAAAAAGCGTAACATCCAATCCCATATTTACCAATTCTTCGGTAAGATAAGAAACGATTCTTTCAGTTCCGCCATACTGTTTGGGAGGAATACTCTCATATAATGGTGCAATCTGGGCAATTCTCACATTACTACTCCTCTAAACGAACCTTTTAGTGCATTTTTGGTATAAAATTGCTGGTATAAAAAAATTATTTATCAGCGGATAGTGCAAATAATCTGGATATTATGCAGTAATCTCATTGAGCGTAACACAATTTTCTTTATGTTTCAATCGTAAATTACAAAATATGAGCTATAATGAGGATGGATGCCATGTATCAAACAACCTGTAGGAGGTAATTATAAACAATAAGGTTGCATTAATCACGGAGGCAAGTTCTGAAATAGGAATGGTTACTGCCATATTGCTTGCAAAAATAAAAGTAGGCTTACTTGCAAGACGCATTGATAGATTAACTGCCCTGAAGAAAGAGATAGAACCGGCGAATGCTGTTGTTCTGCCGGGTGATGTTATAAAAATGGATGATCTGAATAAAGCTGCAAACAGACTCATTGGCATGTGGTGGACATATTGATATTCTTGTAAATGACGCAGGGCTGATGCCTTTATCATTTATAAAAAACTTGCATATTGACGAATGGGAGAGAATGGTCGATGTAAATATAAAGGACGTACTTTAACAGCCAAAACAATAGGATGTAACGGATCGGGTGAGTGCGGATGTGCGCTTGTTTCACCTTTTCTTGCAGCATCAGGTAAAGCCAGCAGGGATTGCAGCATTACGCATAACAACGATTTATCGCCTTTTGCCAAAAATGCTATTTTTCAAAATTCTCATACTGTTTCTGCCGCATTGCGTCTATTTGAACCTGAACAACATCCTCCCTATATGGAGGTAATTCGGTTGTCACATCGGACAATTTCATAAATATAGTATTTTCCAAAAGAAAATTAGTCGGCATTAAAGGAGATACACCGGGTTTTTCCTTCACGTATGTTCGCGGGTTTGAATATCCGCCGATGCTGCTAAAAATATCGCTTACCGATAAGATGATTGAGAAAGCGAAATTCTTTAAAAGCAAAGGAATTGCTTCTTTTGATGCCTTACGTTTGGCAAGTGCAGAGAACAATGCCGATGTTTTATTAACGGTTGATGATTAGTTTTTAAAGAAAACGGTAAATATAGCGCAACTAAAGATAAATGTCTATAATCCATTGAAATGGTTGGAGGAGGCGATTTATGAAAATAATTGATTACAAGACTGACAGGGAAATTCAAAGTGCAGGGTATGAATATTTGAGAGAGGGTCTTGGCGCTACCGGATTAATAAGATTTATGCAACAGTGTGAAAAGGGCAAGGGTAATTATACGCAAGACAGATCTCTATGGCAAAAGGATTATTTTGTAGATGATTTGGCGTTGGGAATTAAAACAAGGAAATCAGATTAGATTTTTACCTCATTCTTTCAAGAAAACCCCACTCTCTATTAGACGGGGGGTGGATGGAAGAAATGTGTTACCGCAGGTTTG
Organism: Candidatus Acidulodesulfobacterium sp. H_13; assembly: GCF_048541835.1. Lineage (NCBI taxonomy): Bacteria > Candidatus Acidulodesulfobacteriota > Candidatus Acidulidesulfobacterales > Candidatus Acidulidesulfobacteraceae > Candidatus Acidulidesulfobacterium > Candidatus Acidulodesulfobacterium sp. H_13. The sequence goes on along the minus strand of NZ_JBLEOY010000002.1, from coordinate 93,196 downwards.
CTTGCAAACCGAGGCTATTTGTGGCATAATCTGAGCATGATGCTCTATTTGTCAAGATAACTTTTTCTGAATTTTTATTCCGATCAACTCCTAAATCAATTTTGACAAGGCAAGATGCTTCTATAAATTGATACTTAATCATGAGGGGGTTAAATGAGTACGCCACAACAATACATAGAAGATATAAAAAATAGGCAACTTAAATCGGATGAAGATGTACTTGATTCTCTCGCAGGAGCAATAGATAGGCTACAAAAAGCATTTCCACGATACGGGAGTTTTTTAATGGAATTTGTGCAGAATGCCGATGATGCCAAAAGTTCGTCTTTAAAAATAGAGATTATAGAAGATACCGTGAGAATATCTAATAATGGGAATTCATTTTTAGAAAAAGATGTGAAAAGTATATGCAAAGCCGGACGCTCTTCAAAGACGCCTGAGAATTACATCGGTTATTTGGGAGTAGGATTTAAATCGGTATTTCTAATATCTGAACGTCCGGAAATATATTCCGGCGACTTTCACTTTAAGTTTGACAAGAATCATTGGAAGGATTCCGATCAAAAACCTTGGCAAGTGATGCCTCTATGGATAGATAACCCACAAGTAAATATTTCTGAAAAGTACAAAACGATATTCAATTTGCCTCTTAAAGAAGAAAAATTACTGGAAAAGATACATTCAGAGGTGAAACCTGATCATTTAAACAATAGAATATTACTTTTTTTAAACAATATTGAAGAAACGGAGATAATAATATATTCCAAACAGGATCCCAAGCAGAATTTCAAGAGAAGAATTATAAAATCCAAGGATTCTAAAACATCAGGCTATGAGATTTATCAAATTAAAGAATACAAAAATGATATTTTGGAAAAACATAGATGGGTCATATTTCGTTCTTCTTGCATAACACCGCAAGAAGTAAAAGATGATTACGTAACAAGAGAATGGGAACGAGAACATGTATGTACAAGGGAGATCGTAGTTGCCTTTAAGATAGATGAGGAAAACAATTTAATGCAGGAGGAAAAAGGTACTGCGCATATGGGTGTCTTTAGCTTCTTGCCACTAAAAGAAATCCTAAGCGGCTTAAATTTTTTAATTCAAGCAGATTTCTTAACAACACCGGGAAGGGGAGAGCTTGCTCGTGAATGTTTATGGAATGATTGGCTCGTTGATGAAATATATAAATTAATTATTGAAGAAGCAATACCTTCTTTTTTAAAGAACGAAAGATGGAAAATGAACTTTACAACAACATTAGATTCTTACGAAGGAGGGCATGAACTCTTCGAATCCCATATTAAAAAACCATTAAGAAACTTTATAAACAACAATGCGGTTTTAATAGCGACTGATGGTTCGGCAATAAGACCCGATGGAGCTGTGATCATAGTGTCTTACGCTAAAGAGCTTACATCAGAATCCAGTCTAAAGCAGTTATACCCTGATAAAAAAATTCTTGCTGCCGACTGTAAAATTCCGCGGAGTATTAAACAAATAGTTGAAAAAGGCTCAACTTTTAGTGAAGACAGTGGAATAGATTATGAGATGGCAAGATTAATAAAACTTGAGGCAGAGCAAAAGAATTTATCTTTTTTCAAGAAATTTTACAGTAAATTATCAAAATATGCAGAATCTATTTCACGACAGAATGATTTAAGATATCAGAATATATTACTTACGGATGACTATGGGTTAGCATGCCCTAAAGATAAAGATGCTTTCATAAATACAGGTACTATTTCAATTCCCATGGAAGCAAGAGATAGTCTAAAATTTATTCACCCGGAGTTATCAGCAGATAAAACAATATTAGGATTCTTAAAGGCGTTAGGAGTTGAAGAAGTAACCACAGAACATATTCAAGATATTTTAAAGAAAAGAGAGATGCCTGCTATTCGTAAAAATTGGCCACAGTTTTTGGATAATAAAAAAGTTGAATACATTAAATCATTTAAGACATCATGGGAAAATAGGCAAATTCTTATTGGAGACTTGAAATTTCTAACTTTAAGAACAAAATCCGGCAAATGGCTTAACCCCGAAGAAATTATTTTCTCTAAAGAATACAACCCTGAACATAATATTGAACAATTAATAGATAAGGAATTGTACGATTTACCGATAGAATTAGTTAGTACCGAATTTATCAAAGATGATGATGATGATGATAAAATCAATAAATGGCGCAAATTTTTTGAAGAATTAGGAGTTGATAAAAAAGTAGAACAAGAAAGAAATAGTATCGTCCAGCGAATAGGGACAAAAGTAGCAATGCAGTTTGAGAAGGTCAATAGAAGAGAAGCAAGAGAGTTGAATGAGTCTGAAAAACCTGGGTATGATATAGAGTCTGAAGAGAGATATATTGAAGTAAAAAGTAGCAGTACGCCAAAGCCGGATATATCTATAACTGCAAATGAATTAAAAACCCTTAGAGAAAAACGTAACGAATATTTTATTTATGTAGTTAAAGACGCCCTTAAGTACCCGATCCTATGTGTAACTATAGGGGATAAATTATTGAACATAGACGATATAAAAATGACTATACCATTTGATAAATGGTATAGTAAAGCTAAGGATGAAGAATTCCATATTTTTTAAAACTCTCTCGCAAATTGCTACGGAAGGGATAACAATTAAAAACCGGAGTAAAATTTATCCGTAGCTTTAAACATGAAAAGTATCCATTCCTCCCACTTTCTACATTTGGTTACATCCAATAACCGGTAATAATCATTTTTATGTTCAGAGATGTATTTTGAAAGATACAGAACAGGCTCGTTTAGCAAGTCATATACGGAGAGTAGCAATACATTAATTACCCTCTCTCCTATGGTCTTCTTTCCGATGTAATACCATAGAGATAACCTACAAGAAGCATTCTCAGCAGAACCTCAGGATCTACAGATGGTCTGCCTGCGTGACTGTATATGTGTTTTGTCCTTTTGCGTATAAAAAAGAGTTCGATATACTTGTTTATTAATCTTAAAATATGATTCTCCGGTATCATATCTCCTATATCTATATAGTAAAACAGAGAAGATTGTTTTGTCTTTTCCCCCATCATTGTAGAATAACTCCTTTGAAAGATATTCGAAATAATAGTAGCGGTTTTGGTACCAAAAACCTAAAACCTAAGGACTTCAAGGAATCATTGATATGAAGCGCGCGCAACCTATCGAGTCCGACAATCTTATCAAAATCATCCGTTTGCCTTATAATTTCACTTAAATTTAAAGCTATTTGCTTTATCATCTCATCTGGGGTTACAAGATTTATTCGAACCATGGTGAAATATTAACGATTTTATACCGAGTAACCTGCACCATTTAATCTCATTTATAACGGCGCTTACAGATTTTTCTCTTATCGTTTCATCCGTGCTTCCAAGGTTGACTAAATATGAAAGATGGGCAACGACCATTAGATTGTCTCTTACCAGGCATTTAAAAGAATGGATATCATCAAGGTCAAGCGGTTTTGCCGACCATTGCACCTGATTTTTGTAAATATCTGAACAACATTAGACCCGGTGTTTTTTGCATGCAAGCAGGCATTAGCCGATCCTTCGGCAATGGAAACATGAGCGCCCAACAAAATATCCGCAAATAACATAATTGATTAAGACGTAAAATTTATTTATTATCCTTCGACTCGGAAAATTGTACCACGAATAAGCAATAAGACAAACAACAATCTTCTTGCGGCAAATAACTCAAAACAACTGCGATATCAGCAGTAATGATTTATAACAAAAGTGTATATCATATAACATGGTTAAATAAAATAAGGAGGATAGCCTATAAAAGGAAATGAAAATTATTAAAAGACTTAATCTAAGATTGGCTGATGAGCTAACCGCATTTAATCAATACATGGTTCATGCGAAGATGTGCGATAATTGAGGCTATAGCGATCTCCATAAAGAGATTGAAAAACGCGCAATAGACGAAATGAAGCATGCCGATCGTTTCAAATTATAACAAGATGTATATCGGTTCCACGGCTGAACTAATGCACAAAAATGATAGTAAATTCAAGGAAGGTGCGGTTGAATCCTATAATGAAGATATTAAATTTGCTACCGAAATTAAAGACAACGGAACAAAGGATTTATTGCAAACAATATTAAAAGATGAAGAAGAGCACACGGATAAGCTATGCTAAAAATGGGGCTTCAGGTTTATCTCTCCATATGCATGAAATAAATTTGCTTGATGCTTTTTGCTGTTGTTTTTTATATTTATCGTATTCCAATTCGGCGCTTTGTTTAACCAGTTCGTGCGAAACAGAGCCTGTATTTTTTAAAATATCGCGGTCGTTTAGTTGCAAAAAAGCATTCAATTTGACAATCCAATCTTTCATATAAATCGGAATACGGCGCATGGCTTGCCCTTCTGCGAAAATAAGATAATGATATATTTTCAATATGTTTTGTTGCCCATTGACGAAATTTAGTGGCGATATGCGATTTTATGCGGTATCCAACTGAAATAATAGAATCGAGATTGTAAAATTTGGTTTTATATTTTTTACCGTCTGATGCAGTTGTCAAGAATTCCTTTACAACTGAACTTTCGTTAAGTTCGCATTCAGCAAGGATATTTTTAAGGTGCAAACTGACATTTTGTTTTGTCGTCTGAAATAATTCGGCTATAGTTTTTTGCGTAAGCCAAACTGTTTCGTTTTGAAAACGCACATCAATTTTTGTTTCGCCGTTTTCGGTTTGGTATATTAAAAATTGAGATTTGTTTTTGGGTAAATTATTCATTATTTTTTACCTTAAAAATTTTAATCACATCGTCAAAAGATTTCAATTCGTCTTTTATTTCATCCCACTTTTCTTGCTTTGCGTAAATGGGGTTGTATGTATAATTGCTTTGTGAATTATTTACATCGTCACACCATATTGCAAGGCGTTCAATTTTTTTAATATCGTCCAAATCTTCACGACCCTTGGTTTCTACGATAAAAAAAGTGTTATTCTCTGTTTTTACAAAAAAATCAGGATAATACTCCCTTATATTGCCATCTTTTGCTTGATACTCTATTTTAAAATTTATACCTCCCTCGCCCATTGTGTTTTTTGCATAAGAAATAACATCATTAAAACGGTTCTCCATAAAAGATGCAAATTCCAATTCAAAAGGATTGTCTCCAATAATTTTATTAAATACAGATTTCTCGGGAACAAGAAATGCCTGATTGGATGCAACTTTGGGTTTTGCCGTCTTTAAAGAGATATAATTTTTAATCTTTGCCGTACCCTTATCGCTGACAGTAAGTTTGTCAATGGCTTTTTTGAACGTAGATTTTAACACTTCTTTTGCTTCAATCTCGGATAAATTGCGTAATGTTTGCGGGTTGCTTAATCCAACTTCTTTGCCGAATAGCTTGTATTTAATAAAACTTTCTACTTTTGGATAAAGAATGTTAAAACCGCTAATCAAACGGCTTTTTTGTAAGATGACAGAAGTAAAAAAGCCAATAACATTACGATAATCGGGTATTGTATCTTTGAATACTGTTTTATGCGAAAAACCACCTTCTATATCAGTAAATATAATGTCTTTTAATTCGTTTTCTTCGAATTGTCTAAATGTGGCAATTTTGTGTTTTAATGAATTTACATCAATTAATTTGATGTCTTTATATTCCCGATAAATCCTCGGACTCATTATTGGAATAGCGATGTCTAACTCATCAAGATTTTTGTTTGTGTTTTCTTTATCGACTTCTATAATAATTGGTGTTTCCCCTTTTGCACCCTTACCCATTGGACTATATTGGAATTCAACTCCTTCGGTTTTTAGACTTTCAACAAAGTCTAAAAAGGCAGGCGTGCCGACAACAACGAGTTTTTCGTGCGTGTCGAAACCGAACATTTTCCTCAAACCTCTTCCAATGGTTTGCTCCGGCAAAATTTTTGAATCTGCCCCAAAAGGACGAAGCCCAACGATGGTTGTAACATTTCGTACATCCCACCCTTCACGAAGCATTAAAACAGAAACTACGGCTTTATATGGCGAATCATCCCTATCGATAGTATCTGCGGCTTTGCGTAGTTTTTCCAATTCTTCTTTATCTCTTTTATTTGTTGCATTTTCTTTTATTTCACCTGAATTATTTGTATGAATGGTCAGAACGGCATTTTTTAGTTTTGGGTAATCACTTTCTAAAAATGCGGCCGCCTGGTCGGCTTCTTTTGTGCTCACCGTCATAATAAAGAGAATGGGCACTTTATAATTTCTCAGTTCATCATATTGTTTTTCCCATTCCAAGTATCCAAGATGTATATAATCCCTATATCTTTCAATAAAATCATTTGATTTTTTTTCTTGAATTTTCTGTCGTGAAACTTCATCAGGTAAAACAGGAGATTTTACAACATTCTGTTTTATGGCCTCGACAAGCGGATAATCGCAAATTGTTTGGACAAAAATAGCTCCGTTGTTATGCTTTGGGGTTGCGGAAAAATCTGTTTGTAAGGATACTCCCGTTCCGTTTTTCAGTTTCAATTTATTGCTGATATCTTCGATGCTTTTAAACCAGGCTAAAGAACTGTCGTGAATATGGTGGGCCTCATCGTTTAGAACAACGAGATCTTTAATTTTATCGCTTCTTAAAATTTTACCCAAATCCAACCCTTTTGATGTATCTGCATTTGCTTTGGGTTTGGCACCGAGAAATATATCTTCAAATGTTTGTTCGGGATTTTCGTTTAAAAATACTCTGTGAATATTTGTTAGAAATATATTTCCGGATTCGGCAATCGGTTTCAATTCATCCTGAATGTGCAGAGTAAGTTGAAAATCATTTCGCCAGTCTCTGTCATCAAATCCATTGTCAGGTATAAAAGGCTCTTCAAAGAACATTTTAAAACCGTCAAAGTCTTTTCGTAAACGATTTAAAACAATAATGTTTGGTGCAATCACCAAAAAGTTTTTTGATAAAGGACTATCATTCTCATAAAGTTTGTGAAAGTAACTCCATGCGAGAGTTAAAGCCATTACCTTTGTTTTTCCGACGCCGGTAGCCATTTTGATAACATATCTTGTCCAATTTTCATCAAACATACCTGCACTGACACGCTCTGAAGAATCAAATCGCATTAACTCGTATTTGTCTTTTGCTTTTACAACTTCGTAAAGATAGATGATTGATTCAATTGCTTCTTTTTGCGAAAAAAAGAAACTAAACTTATTTTGTCCGACAAAATGCTCTTGGTCAAACCAAAAATTCATCAAAGATTTTGAAGTTTCAGAAATACCATTGTAATTGTTATTTCGCCACTCTGTTACGGCTAATCTTATTTTATAAACTAATGGCGGTAATAGTTTTTCGTAATCATTCTGAGACGAATCTATCTGTTCCTGCGATGGCGCCCATCTTTCATTGGGTTCCATTATTTTGAAAGGGTCTGAAAACTTCATATTATTTCCTTTTCTAATTCGTATTTATTCAAACGTGGGCAAAAAATAGCTCTTTTGTAATTTTAGGTTTGTGTGTCGGCTTGTGCGAATTGCGAATGTGTATGCTTGTGCGTTGGCTTTCCATTTAAATATTTTTTTGCAGCAGATTAATCATTCTGTTTTCCTCTGTTTTTTAGCTTGTACAGAAAGTTGAATATATGAGGCGTTGGGCGTTTTGAAATACCTGACTTTCAATTTACTATGTCGTTTATTTTTACTCGCAAACTTTTAATTTAACTGCCGCTTACCCAATGACTTATATGTATTGTTGCGGTGTCGTTTTTTAGTCAATTAATTATTCGGAATTATCTTTAAGTCCTTCAAACTTTGCTTTCATTGTAGGATTTCCATGAGTTAATTTTTTAATAGATAAATCATCCGCCTTATTATTGGCTAATCGTAAGTTGTTTTCCGATGATAATAATGCGTCCTTTGTTTTTTGAAGGTGATTAATGGTGTTATCAATTTCGTCAATAACCGTTTTAAATTTACGACTAGCTAATCCATAATTTCTCGCAAAACCATCTTTAAACGTGTTTATTTTTTCTTCAAAATTGGTAATGTCAACGTTTTGATTTCTCATCAAATTTAATTCTGCTTTGTATTCCATTGAATTCATTGCAGCATTTCGAAGAAGTGTGATGATGGGAATAAAAAATTGTGGGCGAACAACGTACATTTTGCTAAACTTATGAGAAACATCAACAATTCCCTGATTGTAGAATTCATGTTCTGCTTCTAAAAGAGAAACAAGAACTGCATACTCACATTTTTTTTCTGTTCGATCTTTATCTAATTCTTTAAAAAAGTCCATATTTTTCTTTTTTGTTGCAGTTTCGTCACCCTCATTCTTCATCTCAAACATTATCGAAATAATTTCATTGCCTGATTCATCAGTTTCTCTGTAGATATAGTCACCCTTACTTCCCGATCTGGCATCATTGTCTTTTTCAAAGTAGGCTTTTTGAAAGGCTGTTGCACGAAGCTTATTAAATTCAGTTTCACAATGTTGTTCAAGTGTTTCGCCAACCATTTTGGTTGAGAGCTTTAGCTTCATGTCTTTACGAAGAGCAATCTCATCATCTTTAGTTTTAAGTTCGGCGGAAAATTTTTCTATTAAAGATTTTTCGAGTAGTTGTTTTTCTGTTTCTTTATTTTTTAAATTATTTGCAAGATTGTCTCGTTCTTTTTCGATTTCTTTTATTGCTTCTGTTACTTTAAGTTTTTTATCAATCTCTGCATTCTGAATTTTTGATTTCATTTCAGAAATTTCGGATTCTTTCTCGGCTAATTTTTTGGCAAGTTCACTTTCACTTTTTGCTTTCAATTCAGTTAGTTCTTTATCTTTTTTTGCAAGATCTTCTTGTAATGAATTTTTAATGTTCGCTTCAGCTAGTTTTATAGCGTTTTCTTTATCTTTTTCAGCAAGATTTAATCGTTCTTGCAATTCTTCTTGGAATTGATGATCTCGAACTTGCTTTAGAATTTCGGCAAATCCTGCCTCATCAACTTTAAAAGCCTTTTTACAATTTGGACAAATAATTTCGTTCATGTTTTTCCTTTTTTAAATGCACGCCAACGGTTTACCTATACTGCGTACCGCATTTTTATTACTAATTTTCCTGCTTACAAATATATTAAATTATGGAACATAATATCCATGTTTACAACTAATTGCGGTATGCAACATGGGTGTTGCTGCGGGTAATTATATCACAGCATACTCTGTTCGATGTTTAAATTCAATATTTAATTTTTCTTTTAGATAGTGTTTCAAAACAAAAACCTCTATCTTATGTGCTTTTCTTGGATTATCAAGATAAAAATGAGTGTAATCTTTTTCATCTGCAGGTGATAGTATCCGCATTTTTCGTTCCTCTTTATTTATATCAGATAAAATATCATCATGTTTAATTGGTGTTTCCCAACATACAATACTGTGTAAATTTTCAAAAGAATGGTTAAACTCTTTTTCTAATGTCCTTTTAAACTCTACATAATAAAGTTTAGAACTTGCTATAGGTGTTTTTTTGTCTCCTTTAGCTATTACATCAATTCCATCATGAGTATCATAATCAATTATTTGAAAAGGAAATAAATCAGGCTCAAGTGTTGATAATAAAAGATAGATAGAAAAAACACCACTTTCTCGTCCTGGCTCAACTAACGTAACATTTTTATATGTCGCAATATTAGTTCTATTTACTTTTTTCAAGCGCCATTCGAAATTCTTTTTTTCCCTTTCTGTTGTTTGATATGAAATCGCTTCATCTTCTAACCATTCCATTGCAGCCCAGTCATCACTTTTAATTATTTCATTATAAATTTTTTTTATCTCATCTTGTACGTCTTGAAGTATTTCTGAAGGCGTATTTTCTACAGAGCCCCTATTAGCTGTTAGGTTAAGAGATTGACAATTAAAAAATGTATGAAATTTAGTATATTCTGAACCTCTGTATGTTATCCACTCATTTTTTCTTTGAATTGGAATAAAATCCTTGCAAAGCCATAAACCATATCTCTCTTGTATTGTGTAAGCACCTCTTGGGGCACTATACCCTTTTCTTCTAATCATTGGGTTATAATCATATTTAACATTTGTTCCTTCTATGCTGAATATTGTTTCATACTTTATTTCTGGATATTTTTTTAAAGTCCCTTTCTTAATAATCCTTTTAGAATAATAATTAGGTGCTTTTGTTAAATGAGTCTCAAATAGTTGTGTGATATTTTTGCTGTCCTCCGGGAAATAATGTCCCCAACTTATTTGCTCATAATTATCCCGTCCTAATCCTTGTAAATATAGAAGAGTTTTATATTTTTCAGGTTCAAATATTTTTTCGATTGATCCATATTTAGTAAACCATAAGATATAATCCTTTAATATTTCATGGGTGAATTTATCTCGCCGGTTATTATTATATCCCCAGATAATAATTCTTGTCCCAGAGCTATCTGTTTCACTTCTTGTTTGAACAACTTCAACTTTAGGAATTTTTCTGTCAAATAGTTTTCTAAAAGGTTCAATCATAGTAGCATTGTATTTTATACCATTCCTCCAAGTTAGAATCTCAATCTTTTTGCTGTTAAAATACACCTTGGTTCCGTGTCCTTTTTCGCCAATAGTGTTTTTATCTCCTCTCCTTAATGAATTGCCTAAATCAAAAAAAGATTGTAAACCTTTATTATCCATGCCACTACCATTGTCTTCAATTTCTATTTTTAAGATTGCTTCTCCATAATTATTTTCAACTAGAAATTTTATTTTAATTTCAGTAGTTTTTGCATCATACGCATTGCTTATAGCTTCTCTGACCAATTCTAATGGATTTGAAAAGTCATTTGCAATTTCTATGAATTCTTGAGTTTCGTCAACTTTAGGTATTATCTCAAATTTTTCCATTTTATATCCTTTTATATAATTCTAATTACCTACAACGGTTATACATGTTCAATTGCACATATACCGCCAAATCGGTGGTGCAAGCACAATTGTTTATATATTTCTTTCACCATCATCTTACCATCCCCTCCTATTCAAAAAGTTATCTGCCGGATTTTTAATATTATCCAATTACCTTTTTGGATACGTGAGTATAAAACTCCGCTGTTTTTAAACTGTTATGCCCCGACAACTTTTAAATATACTTTAAATCAGTCTTTTGTTCAAGTTTCATTATACTTCATTTCCCTCAAGTAAGGACGACCGCCCAAAAGCAGCCGTCCAATCGATATTTGTTTGCTATCCTGAAATATCCCCGGCTGGTTTAATTTGTATCCCAATATAATTTTCATTTATTAATATAAAAAAATCTACATTGTATAATCTATCCCATTCATCCGGTGCTGGTTCAATTTTAATATTAGGGTAAACTCTTTGTAAATCCACTTGTAATTGACCATAAATAGTTTTTATTTCAGTTATGTATCCGTCAAAGGTTCTGTTAATAACCATTTAAAACATATAATTTATGCAATCTTCTTCCGTGATTTCTTCTACTTCTGCTTGAATAACTTCTGTTATTTTAATATAAAGTTTTTCCCAAGTTCTTCAATGTGTTCCTTTGTTCTTACATTTTCAAAGTAATATTTTTTCCATTCTTCAAGTGTTTTAGGTGCACAATTCCTTATTGATTCAGAAGTTGGCCCAACATTACGTTTAAAATTCAGTTGAAACCTATTCATTGCACTATTTAATATCCATTATTTTGCCATAATTTATTTTTCATTTAGATAATTTAAAAATCGGTCTTTGTTTTTAAAATGATACGACATATCAACTTCTGCCAAGCCTTTTTTTATTAAGTGAGCATTCAAAAATGTTTTATTTTTAAGATATAAATAAACCATTAAATGATTTTTTTCATCGTGTTTAGTTTCGTCATATTTTAGAAAAATCTTCTGTCCTTTTGTTTTAAGTTGTAAAAACTCAATAGCTCTTCCATTTGCTTCCTTTTTTTCTTTAACTCCAATGAGCCTTACAATCAAATCATTATTTAATTTTAATAATTCAGGACTGATTATTTCTTTTATTGAATAGTATTTTTCTCTTTTTACGGAACCATTTTGGTCTATTTTTGAACCGAATTGAAGTTTTTTAGGGTCAGTTTTTTTATCATATCTTATACCTTTTTGTCGCTAATTCAAATTGGCTATAACGTATATGTATAGTTATTGTTCTTATCCCGACAATTTGGGCGTATAAGAACAATTGTGTATATTTCTCTTTTATCATTTAATGCTCCTCTACTAAAAAAATCATCATAGGATTTTTAATATTATCTATTGCTCTTTTAGACACATGAGTATAAATCTCCGTTGTTTTAGAGCTGTTGTGTCCCAATGATTCTTGAATATATCGCAAATCTGTTCCTTGTTCTAATAAATGAGTTACAAAACTATGCCTATTTATTATTAACGGTTTGTTATTATTCATACTATATATACATAATTTTTCTTTCTTTTGTAAATACCTTATGTTGCTCGCAAAACAATCTAATCTAAAAATCAGCAGGGATTCTTGCAGTATTTCCTCCTTTTTTTTAAATTATTTTCCTCATACATTTATTATTAAGTAGCTCTATTCATTTGTTGTTCATATAAATCCATAGGAGGTATATATCCCTTGACTTAAATTCCGGTGAAAACTGCCTTGAGTTTTTTACTCACTGTCAACCTCCCGTTAAATTCAAACAAACTTCAAGAAAGAAGATTTGAAATAAATATTCTTAAATCTTTCTTAATTTGCGGGGGGATTATAATGCTCTTTTGTAATTTTAGGTTTGCGTGTCGGCTTGTGCGAATTGCGAATGTGCTATTTATGCGTTGGCTTTCCATTTAAATATGATATTGGGGAACAAAATACATTGAAAGCAAAAAAAGTTTCCTCTGACTCGCATTCAATGTCCAACGCCTCGTTATAAACGATAAATTTCTTTTCTATGTCCCACTTTAATTATATGAACCGTTAAATCGTCGTCCTGAATGGAATAAATTATTCTGTAATCCCCTTGTCGAAATCTGTACTGTTCTCTATATGATAACTTTTGTAATCCCTGTGGCCTCGGATTTAAAGACAAAGCCCTTATCTTTTTTAATATTTTTTGTAGTTCTTTTTTGGGTATCCCATTAAGTTCTTTTAAAGCAGACTTTTTTACGGATATCTCATATTTTACCATTCTTTTTCAGCTCTTTCAGGACATCCTCGAATGCCATTAATGGTTCATCCTTGCGATTCTCAAATGCTGCAAGATCAATTGAATCTTCTGCCAGGGAATATTTAATTGCATCATTCACTATTTCCGATATAGAATGGTCTGTCTCTGCCGATTTAATACGTAAAGCTTTGTGAATGTCAGGATCAAGATAAATTGTTGCGCGTTTAGTTTTAGTTTTCATGTTTCATCCTCCTTAAGTCACCATAACACCAAAACACTTTAACGTCAAACATGAGTTTTTCATTTATCGTCTATAACGTCTCAAATCAGCGGCGGGGCATTTTGCTGTCCGCTGATTTGTTTTATTAGCTTTTAATACTTTTGCCTCCGGATGAACATGAGCTTTGTCTCCTACTGTCTGTAACTCCCGCTGGGTCTCTGCTGGAACTACAGGCTGAAGATATTGTATCCCTTTGAAAGAAGATAATAGAAGGCTGAGTAGGAGATGGCCGTGTCTGACCAAGTTGGTTTTTCGAAATTGCCAACCATTGAGAAATAAGGATGCGGGCCATCTCCGGCTTGCATTGCCATTTGACAGGCGCTTGTACCCTCCACAAGCAGACATGCAGAAAAGGAGATACCCTCCAAGGTTCTCATTTTGATTGGTACCAACATCGGACGTAAATTAGTCCAACTAAGCACCTCTCCGCTTGAGAATTGGATGCCGATAGTTGCACCATGCACACTAATATGGAGAACGGGACAGATGATTCGGATATGCTTTCATAACTTCCGGAAGGCCGATTTTAGTACTACATTGAAGGCTCATAGGTTTATGACGGTTCGTGTAACTGATGGGATCCCGTCCAACTCAACTACTTTTGCAACAAGCGCACCTTCCGATCTACTGTGACAGATATCAGGTGCAGACGGTGATTCAATAATGTAAACAAAGAACTGAAATGCTTGAGGATTTATTGTTTCAGCCATAATTTCTCCCGGAAGCTAACATTATTTATTATCTTACTACTGCTGTTCCTAATCATACGCTAATTTAAAACAGAATCCCCTTATTGTCAAATAAAATATTGCCGAAAATCGCTTGACAAAGTTATTTTATCTCATACATTATTGCTATATGGTGAACGTACAATTATATATCGGGGGTTATTTTGGATTTTAACCATTTTTTATCATTAGAGCAAGGTATAAGCGACAACAAAATATCTTGCTACAATCACCGGATTTCTTTATATCACAAGTTCTATAAAGATAATGAGTCTACAAATGCGAAACGGGATGCCGCCCCAAATTTTGTGTAAATGTTAAAATCCGATAACATACAGAATGAAGAAACAGAAAGGAGATTTGACATGAACACAAAAGATTTAAGCAAGGATTTGACAATAGATAATATATACTTCAAAGCATTAAGCAAAAACTGCAGGACACAGGATGGTCTGTCAAACCTAACCAAGCATTTTATGAAAAATATGATTGAAAATATGCTTAAAGCAGAACTCGAAGATCATATTCAAAACCACCAACACAGTTGAAGGATTCAATAGACAGATCAGAAAAATAACTAAAACCAAAGGAGGATTTTTAAATGATGAATCACTATTTAAACTTGTATTCCTAACTTATAGAGATATTGCAAAGAAATGGGAAAAATCTACCTCAAACTGGGCTGAGATTATATCTCAGTTTTCCATTATTTTTAAAGATAGACTTAATGTATATATAAGGTAAAATGATGTATGATTACATTAGTAAAAATGACTTACACAAAATAGGAAGCGGTCTCAGATAATGATTAATATCACCATTATCCCAATAATAGGAAATATCCACATCAAGCCTCCCCAGAAAAAGTACGATACCATTGCATTCTTCTCCCTAAATATTATACAACATCTTACAATCTATTCATAATGATACCATAAAAAGGATACGGTTGCAGCGCGGACTTAAAAGCGCAATTATATCCTTTATCTCAGACTAAAATCCCCTCTATCCAATGTTAAATTCGGATTATAATATGGGTCGCCATTCATTAAAATATCTTTATGTAATTTTTGGAATGACTCCATCTCTTGTTGAAATCTTGCGATTTTATCCGGCGTGTCCTCATACCCTCTGGATGTTGATTCATAATGATAAGCCTCCGCATATGGGGTATAAATATTTAGATAACCCAATTTTAGCACTCTTAAACAAAAATCAATATCATTGAAAGCTACCTTAAAATCTGTTTCGTTCAACCCGCCTAGCTCTTTATATATGCTTGTTTTGACCATTAAACATGCACCGGTTACCGCCGAGACATTCTGTATGGTATTTAACCTGTTAATGTAACCAAAATCATTCTTATCATAAAACTTATGCGAATGATCGGCGACGCCGCCGATCCCTATAACGACACCGGCATGTTGAATCGTATCATTCGGATAATATAATTTCCCGCCGACGCAACCTATTTCTTTTCTTTGTGAATGCATTAACATTTCTTCGATCCACTTTGATGAAATGATTTCTACATCATTATTTAACAATACGATATGCCCCCCGCACGCATGACTACGAACCGCGAAATTATTGATTTCAGAATAGTTAAATGGTTTATTATACTCATAAATATTTATTCTATCATCAAGAACCTTTAATCTATCCATTTCGTCAAAAGTTTCTTTTTGCCTGCTATCGTTACTAATTGCAAGTATTTCATAGTTTGCATATGTAGATTTATTTAAAATAGACTCTATGCACATTTTTATTAACTCAGGTTTATCCTTAAATGCGATAATGATACTGACTAACGGATTATCAACGATATCATATTCAATCTTAAAAAAATGCCTTGCATTGGCATTTTTTACGGTTGCTTTGATATTTCTGCGCAACATGGCACTTTCCAGCGCTTTTTTGCCATTATTGACGGATTCTGGTTTTACTTCACTATTGCCACTTGCCTCCGATGTCTCAATCCTTCTCCAATGATAAAGAACTTTAGTTATATGATATATTTTATTAGTTTGCTCGGTGAGCCTTAAAAAAAGTTCATAATCTTGAGCTCCATCATAGTTTGAATTGAAATACCCACTCTTATCTATCAATATTTTACTGAAGCAGCTAAAATGTGTTATATAATTGCAAGATAGAAGCCAATCTGGGGAAAAATCGGGTTTGAAGTGCGGATCGCAAAAAGATCCATCTATTGTTATCTTATCTTCATCGCTATAGATAAAATCAGCGCCAGTGTTGTTGATAGCTTTTACAACCTCATATAAAGCATTCGGGGTTATCTCATCATCATTGTCCACCAATGCCATATATTCACCATTTGCAAGTTTTAACGCCTCGTTTGAAGCCCCTGAAATATTTAGGTTCTTTTCTAAAAATTTAATCTTAATTTTTGGACTATTGATATTTTTTAAATAGTTTACAGTATTTTTATTTGTGCTTTTATCGTCTGCTATGCATAACTCCCAATTATCATACCATTGATTTCCTATGGATTTTATAGCCAAATCAAGCCATTTTGGATCTACGTTGTATACCGGCATAATAATAGAGATCAATGGTTTGTATCTAAACCTTTTTATCTCTTTTATTATTTTCCCCGTTAATTTCGGCTGTATATAGCTATAAATCTTAGTTTTCCTAATCTTAGTTTTCCTAATTTTTGTTTTTACTTTATTGATCGTCCGCTTTAAACCGTACCGCTTAAGACTTAGAAATAATTTATTCACCAAATAAGGGTTCTGATCTATTTGTGATTTTATCCTTTTTAGGATACTGATATCTTTTGCAATCTCATATCGCACTGAAGACACTTTTATAATATCAAAACAAAGTATGTCGAATTTTCCATCTCGATTTATAGCATCAATTCTTAGATAGGCTATAGGGCTTTCAAATGTTATATAACCAATATGAGGCTCATTTGATTTAAATTTGACAGATCTTTCTTCGCTAAAATTTTTATTTTCACTGTAATAGATTTGGGTGGCGCCTTGATTATCAGATACTATACTGGAGACTATTTTAAAATATTTTGATGGAGATGGTAATTTTATAGTAATATTTGTATCCTCATTTGCAGAAAATAACGAGCCGTCTTTTAAAACGGTATTTTGTATGTCTACAATTTCCGGCAGAACAGTTTTCCTAATCAGACTATTTCTTATCTTTTTGGGAACTAATTTCAGTTTCAGTGATTCTTTCAGTTTCAGTAATTCTTTCAGTTGTTGTAATTCCTCCTGTTGTTGTAATTCCTCATTCATGATCTTTTTTTGTACTTTTTTAGCAATTTTTTGATTAGTTTTTTTAACACCATTCTTATGAATTTCCTGCACTAGTTTTTTTATCGTATTTCTCCCTTCATCTTTTCCATATAAAATATAATGTGCCAATGGATTCACTCCCGATTCTCTTACATCACTATAGGTATTTAAATAAAAATTAGTATCAAACTCATCACTAGGGTTTCGTCCTTCATCTGCACCAAATTTCAAATAATGTTTTATAGGGTCTACGCCCATCTTTCTCACATCAGGATAAGTAAACAAATAATACTTAACATCAAATAAACCACTCTCTTTAATAGCCTTATAGTATTTTTTGTACCTTAAATATTTTTTCATTTTACCAATCCTTTTATCTTTTTAACCGCTTTTGAAAGCATGCACTGGCTGTCTTCGTAAAAGAGCACCAACTCATCTTTTAAAGCTTCTATCTCTTCTTGTTGTTTATTTATCAGTTGCTCTTTTTGCGTGAGGTTCTCTTTTGTCTTACTTAGCTCTTCACTCTTTACATGTAAGGCTTGCTCTTTTTGCGTGAGGTTCTCTTTTGTCTTACTTAGCTCTTCACTCTTTACATGTAAGGCTTGCTCTTTTTGCGTGAGGTTCTCTTTTGTCTTACTTAGCTCTTCACTCTTTACATGTAAGGCTTGCTCTTTTTGCGTGAGGTTCTCTTTTGCTCTTTCTCCTTCGTCCAAAGAGCTTACAATCTCACGATTGTAAAATAGTTTTTGATAACTAAACAAATCTTCTCTTGAAATATCAAACTGTACACTTAAGTTTTCAGTATTAAACTTATCTTTGAGTGCTAAAACATTTCTTACTATACTTGGTGTTTTGTGAGATAAATTATCTACAGATATACTATGATGCTTTAGGCTTAGTTCTAAAAATTCAGCTATCTGCTTTTTTTGTTTTTTATATTTTGTCATAAGTTTTAAATCTAATGTATTAGATATATTGTTTATCACATTGTCTGTATTGTCAAGTAACTCATCAAAACCCACAAAAACTCTTTGGTGTTCTCTGCTATATTTTTCTGCCAGCAAAAAGTGATATGCCCACAGAAGCATCCCTTTTTCTAGTGGCATCCCATCTCTTTTGTTAAGTGAATTTGCAACCTCTACAGGATTTCTATATGGCAAAATAATTTTGACTTCTATATTTAATTCTTCAAGAACTTTTTTGTAAACAGGAAAAAGAAATATAAGCCGTGGATCTTTTATGGCAAATACATTAGCAAACTCAAACTCTTTTTGTATGGTTTCTTTTAGCTCATCAGTTTCTTTTATATTTCTTACTTTTGATTCATTGTAAAATGTATCATCCCATGAGCTTCCTATTTGAGATAGTAGTTGCTCATTTATCTTGAATAAAATATTATTTTCAAAATAACCTTTTTCATTAGCAGGATCAGCTTCCATGAGTTCACTGCCAAGATACACATCCAGCAAATTAAGCGTACCTGCCAATGCAGACGTCCCGCTTCTATGCATACCCAATACTAATATACATGTTTGTTTCATACTATTCATTTCCTTCTATCCATTCACCTTCAACAAGATGATTATAAGCTACAGCTATTTGTCGTTTTGAAAACTGTTTTTTTCTATGGTTCCAATTATGTATTTTTTCTACAGCACTCTCAATATTATTTGCATGTTCATATTTACTGACCCAATGCACCGTTACTAGTAATTCAAGTCCAAATGGTGTCTCAAACCCATCTACTAAACTGATCACCTTTTTAAAATGTTCTTGAGTTGTATGCTGTTGCTGCAAAAACTCTTTTGCGTCTTCAATCGCACCAGGTAGTAGTTCTATTTGTTTATCTGGTGCATCACCACCATCTTCATATCCGCTAATAAGATGACCTTCTATAGCATTGAGAACATGTCTTAGATTGTCTGCGTATGGACCATAGGGAGCTTTGCTGTACTTCAGTCTTAATCTTTCACCACTCTCTTGCATAAAGTACATCAACTTATGCACCTCCAATAAACTTACCATAGGGTCATCATCCCTTTTAAATACCTATCTATAAGCTCTACAAGAGCCGCACGCCCCGCTGTCATCTTTGGCATATCTTTACTTATATTTTTTTCTATCTTCTGTTCCAATGGCTCAAACTATACTATTTTGCATTTAGTACCTGATAACTTATGTGTAATTATATTTTTAACTTTTTGCCATTCCAGACCACCAAGTCCGCTACCAAGCGGTGGAATTGCGATAGAGTTGATACTGTACTTTTCTATTGTCCGTATCAAGTCATCTAGCCCTTTTTCTATATCTTCGATTTTACTTTTACCTTTCCAGTGTCTTTTTGTTGGAAAATTAATGATATATTTTGGATTTGTTAATTGCCCTGTCTGAAAAATAAACATTTTACCAGGAGCTACCTCGCCTTTTCTACAAGCCTTTGCATACTCTTTGAAATTTTGTGGAAATTTATTTTTATATTGAAGTGCCAAACCTCTCCCCATAACTTCCACACAATTTACCGTATTAACAATAGCATCAACATCTTCAGCAAAGATATCTCCATTTTTATACTCTATCACGATCCCCTCCATATCTAATAATACCACTCATTTTTAATCTCTACAGTTGGCTTATGGAGACTGTTTATCAATATACTTTGAACTTTTTGCATAGTCTTTAATGATTCACATAAGAACTCAGCTTGTTTTGCTTCTCTACAATTCATCCAATAAATTGTATTTATTGCTTCTCAGTTCATATTTTTAAGATTATTCAAATCATTAGAATCTTCAAAATATCGTGAACCAGCATTTGAAGATGTAAATACCCATCTAAAATTATTTGCATCTGCCCATTTAACAACATCATCAAGGCTATATTCTAAATGAATTATATCATCTTGCCCATCATGATAATCTAAATCAAGACTATTTCCTTTGTGCATCATGTAAAGCATAACAGATATAGGACAAAAGTAAAAAGGAACACACTCCCCAACATACAAGTTAGGA
Organism: Candidatus Acidulodesulfobacterium sp. H_13; assembly: GCF_048541835.1. Classification (NCBI taxonomy): domain Bacteria; phylum Candidatus Acidulodesulfobacteriota; order Candidatus Acidulidesulfobacterales; family Candidatus Acidulidesulfobacteraceae; genus Candidatus Acidulidesulfobacterium; species Candidatus Acidulodesulfobacterium sp. H_13. The sequence continues at coordinate 72,761 of NZ_JBLEOY010000002.1, read as the reverse complement.
TATGTGGTAAAAGTCAACTCTTCTAAACGTCTTTTTTTTATACTATTCATCCCTATAACTGTTCCACCTAATCCTTGAGTAATAACCTTAGCATCACTCAACAATCCACCAGAATTGACAACTGATGATAGTTTATCTACATGGAGTATATGATATATTTTAGGATTATTTGGCGTCAAATTATCATCCTACTGCTATTTTTTGTTTTTCATTGTCAAATAAATCTCTTAGCAAAAAAACTTTCGTAGGAACTTCTATATAAATATAGATTGCTTCTAGCCGTAATTTAAACTTCTTGTCGTTTGTAATAAAAATATCAGACTTAGTCCCATAAATAGCATGAGTAACATCATGCATCATAGACCTATATTTTTTAATTCCATCAGTTTTATAACCTATACTCTCTATGAAATCAAACATTGCACTTATATTTTCTTCTATATTTTTATGAGAGTTTTTAATTTCATTCCATTTTTTTATTTCTATATTATTTTCTTGTATAAAATCATCTAATATATTTTGTATAGCTTCATGAGCAAATAAATTTTCTGGGTCAATACTCCCCTATTAAGCTTCTGTTTGCATTGTGTTTTTTCAATATACTGTCTATATTTTGATGTTTGTTTTTTACTCCAATACTTTCATTTAGTTCAGCTATTGTAGTTAATTCATAAGCATCTATTACCCTTTTGTAGCAAATTTCTGGATGTTCTGACTCAATCACTATCTCTTTTTCCGTTGGTAAGCACTCACAATTATTAGTCACAGTTGAGATATTACAAATAATATTTTCAATATATTTTTTAGAATCTTTTATATCTTAATTTTGACTTAAAATCAGAGCAACTTCTTCCATATGAGCAGGACTATACAACAATCGATTACTAGTTTTTAAATCATCTATTAGCTTCACTGTAAAATCATGTAATACTCTATCATTCTGAATATATTCAGAAAACACATTCATATCTATGTATATAGATTTCATTTCTTCAGTACCCCATTTATCAATGCAATATCAACTCTTTCATTTTTTGGCATTCTAATAATTTGTTTTTCATCTATTGTAAAGTCCAAGCCTTCAAGTTCCATTACGAAACTATTTAGTGTGCCATGAATCTCAGTATCTTCAACTTCTTTACCTTCTGACATGTTCCAAAGATTTTCAGAATCTTTCATGAGGTCAATTGTCAAAAATAGTTTTCCATCAGCTTTAAGAGTATCTCTCATTATCTTAAAAATATTTCTTCTTACTTGTGCAGGCATATGTTCTACAACAGATATGCTATACCATACATCAAAAACATTGTTTTGAAATAGTTTCTCATCTAAAAGAGTATTATAGCTTTTCATCTTTTTATCTACTACACTATAATCAAAAAATCCCCATTCGTTTGCATTGCCCATAGTGTTTAATTCTCTTTTTATAGCATGACTATCTATCGTATGTACATTTGCTCCTCTTTTAGAAAGAAGTAAAGGTAGAGGAGTTACACCAGAGCCAAGTTCTGCTATATTTATTTCTTGTAAATTATTATCTACTTTTTCTAATAACCAAGGGTATTCATAGAGTCTTGGAAAATGTTTTGTGTACCATTTGAAAATATTTCTTGATACTACTATGTTTTCTAAAAGTAAATCATAGTTGACATTATTGTCAATACTTAAAAAATCATCTATAGTTTTATTTTTCATATCGTTTTTATTGTTTGTCGCTGACAAGTTTCCCTTGTCTGCCATATAGACACTCAAACCTCGATATTCTCCAATTTTAAAAATATATTTAAACTGTTTTGTTTTTTCTAAGCTCTCACGCAAATTTTCATAAAAATAGCACATGTGTGAACTATCTACACTATTTTCATAGCCAGAAACGATAAGGGTATTTTCTGCTTTTATACTTATGAAATCAATCAATTTGTCATACTCTTTTTTGGATGACTGGTGAATCAATACATCTAAACATACTACAGTATCTGCTTTTTGTATCTCATTTACTTGTGATAAAGCATGAAAAAAATTATGCTGAGGAAACTTGTTTCTTGCAATTTTCAATGCTTCATCTGAAACATCAATTCCTGTGTATGATTTTAAATTGAGTTTGCTTACAATCTCTAAATCACCACATCCTACATCTAAGATAGTGGCAGTATTTTCTAAGCCTAATAGTTTTAGTAAATGAAGTTTATACTTTGCTGTTTCACCACGAGAACCAACACCTGAACCCAATTGAGGGTTTGTGCTATATCTATAATTCCAAAAAAGCTTATTGTCAAACTTCTTTTTAAGCATTGTATTAATCTTATTTATCTGCTTATCTATTGCTGCTATGTTTACTAGATTAAGTAATCCAATAGTAGATAGATTACTGTGAAAATGGAGAACTTTTACATCAAAAGTGAGTCTTTGTTTTAAAACATCAAAATTATTGACCACATGTGTTGGGCAGTTATACTCATAAGTCAATAAATTATAGTTAATTTCTAAAGATTGTAGTGTTAAAGCAAAAGAGATTTGGTCAATATGGTTTACTTTCTCTTTTAGCAGTTCAGTTATATTTTTAGAGTTTAACATCTCCATGGCATACTCTTTCTGTTTTGCAACAAAAAAGTTTAAATGCTTTGTGGGTATCCCATAAAGTCCACCATTAAAGTTTGTTTCAAATGTTTCTTGATTATTGAGTGTGTCATGAGTAATTTTAGGATACTCTACATCAAAAGAATCAAATATTTTTTTAAGTATTTCCATGTTAGGATTGTTAAAATCAACTACTTTACCAAGCATCTTATCATCTACCATAAAATCTAAATCTTCAGTTATGACAATATCAGCATCACAAAAATATACAAAATCAGCATTTTGTAACTCTTTAGTTTCAAGTTGCTATAGCTTATTTAAATATTTTTTGTCTCCCCAAGGTTTAATTGGAATTATATTTACATTATTTTGTTTTAAAAAGCTCTCAAACTTTTCATTTTTACCTGTCATATGCACAAAAATCCTACTACCTTGAACTTTTGCTATGTCTATAAGTGTATTTATAAAAATATAACCTTGCCAATAAAATTTAGGGCTATTGTCTATAACACAGCTGTAAAATACTTTTTTTTGTTTTTTGAATCTATCAAACATTATGTTTTTCCTTCAATATCTTAAAGTGTAGTTTTGCTTCATTGTATAATTCATAATCAATCTTATTATTATTTTTTATAGTTCTAATAAATTTAGGACTTATATCGTAACAGTGGCCTATTTTATTCTTATTTTTATTTGCTGACATTTTATTGAAAGTCATTACACTTGATTTATTTTCATCTCTTAAATAATTTAAATATTTATTATAATAACACATTGTATTTTGAAATGAAAATTTTATATTCAACTCTTTTTTTAGTAAAAATACACTTATTGCATACTCTTCCAGAATACCAATAAATTTAAAGTCTTTAATCGATTTGTTAGCTAAAAAAAATGATTGAACATTTTTAGAACTTTCTATATTAATATAGTCCTCAAGAGATAAACCATCTTTTATCATATGGCATATTGGACTATGATCATAAAAATTGTTTTTAAAAAAATAATAATTAGAAATTAGTCTTTGAGCAGGATCTCTCAAAAAGGTAATTAATTCAATATTTGAAAAATGGTCAAATCTATTAGCTAAAAAATGTCCGTGAATAATATCAAAATTTTTATAATCTTTTGGATCTGGTTTTTTATTATCTCCCCCTCCCAGAAAAAACCGTTTCAAAACTTCATTATCTTTACCATATTCTAAAAAAAGTTTTTTTCCATATGACTTTATTAAAAAGTTTTTAAATTGCATGCCACCATTTTTATGAATATGTACAGACACAATCATTTTATATCACCTTTTAAAAATAAACCAGATAGTCCTGTGTGAGTGTTGGGAATATCAACTATTTTACACATATATCCATCTATAATACGGTGAAGAAATTTTCCATTTACATCTTTTATTCCAGCAGAAAAGAAAATATAGTATCGTTTAAAAAATTACTTATGAATTTAATTTAATTTCTTTTTCATTATAAAACTCAACAAAGTCCAACTTACTAGGGCATACAAAACCTCCCAATATATCCCCTTTTGTATTTTTACAATGAGAGCCAAAATGTACTTTGTTAGTGTTAATTATCGGAGTAGCTCTATAAGACAAAAGATATTGTTTACCATATATTAAAACATTAACCATCTTTCCATCCAATGTCGTAACCTTCACATCACTTATCTTTGCACCTTTTTCTTCATAATATATTGTTGACTTTGGTTTAAGAGATGGGTCGTAGTACTCTTCTATACTATTTTTTGTTTTTACTATCTCTTTTTGTTTTTTTTCTTCTTTTTTCTCTGGTTTGTCTGCTTGTTTTTTTAGCTCTTCAAACTCTTTTGTGATTGTATTTTTGTCTATTTGTTTTTTTTGAGAGTTTTTCATGTAAAGTCCAGTTACTAACTTTGGTTCACCCTCTATGATTTTTTCTCCGTTGCTTAACCAGATGGCACGACTACAAAGACTTACTATGCTTCCCTCACTATGACTTACAAAGAGTATGGTTGCTCCTGCTTCTCGTATCTGCTCCATCTTTGCGAAACATTTTCTTTGAAATGCGGCATCACCAACACTTAGAGCCTCATCTACTATGAGTATATCTGGGTCTATGTTTATGGCTACTGCAAAACCAAGTCTTGCTTTCATACCGCTACTGTAAGTTTTTAGAGGTTGGTGTATCAACTCTCCAAGTTCTGCGAAGTTGGTTATCTCCTGTATCTTCTTGTCTGTTTCATCTCTACTCATTCCATTTATGGATGTGTTTAAGTAGATATTTTCTAGTCCGCTCATCTCTGGGTTAAAACCAGCTCCAAGTTCTAAAATGGCAGATATTTTTCCGTGTATGTTTGCTCTACCATTTGAAGGAGTCAAAACACCTGTGATGATTTTAAGCAGTGTCGATTTTCCACTTCCGTTTCGTCCTATGATGCCAACAGTTTCACCTTTTTTTATCTCAAAGCTTACATCTTTTAAGGCATGAAAATCATCGTGATATGACTTTATAAAAGGGTTAAGTGCTTCTTTGAGTCTATCCTTTGGATCTTTGTATAGCTTATATGTTTTTGTAAGGTTTTGTACTTTTATAGCTAGAGTTTTATTCATCTATACTCTCCATTATAAGCTTTGCATCTATCTTATTAAAACCAAATACTTTTTTTCCAAGATCTTTTAGGCTTGCACCTATGTGATATTCTATTCTCTCAAATCTTTGAAAAATATGAGAATTATTTTGCAAAAAACTTTTCATTTTACTAAAAGTTCTCATAATCTGCTTAGTTACTTCTACTGCTGTTTTGCTTTTTAAGACTGTTGCAAGCATATACACACCTTGCTCTGTAAAAACATAAGGTAGCTTCTCACCCCTCCCCAGTTAGAACTTGATATCACATTTTGCGACTTCAAGATTTCAAACTCAACTTCAGTCAACTGAAACATAAAATCACTATCAAATCTTTCAATATTCCTTTTAACTTGCTCATTTATTCTTTTTGTTTCAACTCCATAAAGCTCAGCTAAATCTCTATCAAGCATGACTTGCATATTACGAATAGTGTATATTTTATTTTGGACTACTTGATCATCTATAGCTATAGTTTTATTTATCATTAAAGCACATCTCCAAAGTGAGGTCTTAGTCTCTTAAACACAATGGCACCCAAAACAAAAAAGGTAAACGATACTGCCATAAAGTAAAGTGTTGTGTTTTGCATCTCCCAGAACCATTTGTGGTTTATGAGAGTGTATCTATAGAAAAAATATTCTAATTTGTCCTGCCTTGAATGGATATAGCTTTTAGACAGCGATAGGTATTTAGTACATCTTTTTTTATTACCGGACATTGCATCAATTACCGCCAAATGCAGATAAGCATAAAAAAATGGTCATTATTACTAATCATTTTATTAAGATAAATTGACGCCATTCTCAGATTACGATTCTTTATAAGTTTGTCTATTTCGACCTTTTTATATTTAAAACTTGTGAGCGGTTCATTAATGGTAATACTTGCCGGATTATAAGCGCAACCTACAATATAAACAGATAAGGTAAAAATCAAAAATATCATTATGGAAATACGATAAACTCCGTTTTTCATAGTATACCCTCCTAATTACCGCTCTGTATCTGAAGCTTGTTCATACCTAGAATATAGCCGGGATTTTCCGTACCTGCGCGGAGATGGCATCGCGTTAAATATTTTTTCCTTCAGCACACCAATGTTATCACCCGTTTTTGCAGAAATAGGTATCACGACATTACCCGTGAGCTGTTCCAGTTTGTTCTGCAAAAATTTCACGTGTTCAGGGGTTAACATATCTATCTTATTTAAAACTAATATCGTCTTTTTTTCATTCACACCAATAGAATCTAGTATCTTCACAACTTCTTCTAATTTATACAAAGCATCTTCTTGAATAGGATCCACAACATGTATTAGAACATCCGAACACACCGCCTCTTCAAGGGTTGACTTAAATGATTTAACCAAGGATGGTGGTAAGTTTTGGATAAAGCCGACCGTATCTGATATAATAACCTTCCTTTCATTTAATGCCGGAGCATAAACCGCACCAAGAACCGGTGTATCTTTGTATATCAGAGCAATATTTACAGTAAATTCTCCATTTTTCTTTATAAACTCCTTCGTGCCGTCTATCGGGTCTATGCACCAATAGTATTCCCAATCCTTTCTTTTGTTATAAGGTACTTCTTTATTCTCTTCAGAAAGCATCGGGGTATTTGGATAAAGCTCTGCTAAGGCTTTGCAGATAATATCATTTGATTTTAAATCAGCCTCGGTAAGTGGAGATTTATCATCTTTATATTCTACCTTGAAATCTCTGCTGTATATCTCCATAATTGCATCACCCGCATTTTTAGCAATATCTACAATCTTGTTTAGTTCTACATCTTTTAATAATTTCAATAACCCTTCCTCTCTAAATATTTCATAATTATATCTACGCTTTCTTCTATATCCATTTGATCTGTTTTTATATGAAGTTCTGCCTTTTCCGGTCGTTCATAAGGTGAAGATATTCCGGTAAATTTTTTTATCTTACCGGTTCTAGCTTTTTTATATAATCCCTTAGGATCTCTTTGTTCGCAAATTTCCAAGGGCGCGTCTACAAAAATTTCTACAAACTCATCTCCATCTACTAAATCTCGCGCCATGTCCCTATCTTTTTTAAACGGAGATATAAATGCAGTCAAAACTATAATCCCTGCATCTATAAAGAATTTTGAGACTTCACCTATTCTTCTTATATTTTCAACTCTATCTTCATCTGAAAAAGTAAGTCCTTTGTTTAAACCTATTCTGATATTATCACCATCTAGAAGGTATGTATGTTTTTTTAGTTCATACAGTTTGGCTTCAACAGCATTTGCTATGGTTGATTTACCACTGCCACTCAAGCCTGTAAACCATAATATACATGGCTTTTGATGTTTTAATTTTAATCTATCCTCTTTTGACACACGATGGTCATGCCATACTACATTTTTATTATTTAACATAGTTCTTTTTTTTTGTTCTCCGATAAATATTGCTGCAAAAATAATTCATTAGTACGAATAAGAGCATCTTTCTTGTGATCAATAAAGTTGTCACCAAAGTTTGAAGATAGTGCACTGTCAAATGAGCCACCAACATTTTTAAATACGCACATGTACAATAACATTTCGTTTTTTATTCATAAAATTCCTTTAAAGTATTTCTTTTTAACTTCTCTGAAAATCATCTTCAATCCTCACAATGTCATCTTCACCTGTATATTCACCTACTTGAACTTCTATTAAAACGACTGGAATTTTTCCGTTGTTTTCTAAACGATGAACTTCGCCCATCTCAATATATGTCGATTCATTAGGTCTAACAATCTTTGTATTTTCCCCTATTGTCACTGTGGCTGTTCCACCGACAACAATCCAGTATTCACTTCTATGGTAATGCTTTTGCAAAGACAAACGCTTACACGGTTTAACAATAATGTGCTTAATTTTATAGCCGTTTATATCCTCTAAAACAGTATATGTACCCATGGTCTATGAGTTGTCAAATGAATATTATATAGTTCTGAATTTTTTCTTACTTCTTCAACTACTCTTTTCACTTTTTGAGAAGAACTCTTTTTACTAATAAGTAATGCATCACCTGTATCCACAACAATAATGTCATTTACATCCACCGTTGCAATTATTCGATCTTCCCCGTATATAAAATTATTTTTGCTGTTAATTGCAATATGCTTATCGCTGATTGTATTGCCATCTTCATCTTTTGGTAGTTCATCATAAAGAGTATCAAAATTCCCTACATCTGACCACTCAATATCGGATGGCACTACTGCAACTTTCTTGGATCGTTCCATAACTGCATAATCAATACTATTGTCAGGGATACTTACCATATCAGATTTTTTAATACGAATTGTTTCACCAAGAGCAGCATTTACATATGCTTTTTGGCATGCCTTATGAATATCTAAACTATATTTTTTAAATTCTTCAAGAAAAATACCCGCTTTAAAACAGAACATGCCTGAATTCCAATAGTAATTACCTGCCTCTAAATAAATGGTTGCCATACCTAAGTCTGGTTTTTCATAAAATGTCTTAACAGTATTTCCATCTGATGCATCCACTTCAATGTATCCAAATCCAGTCTCAGGGAATAATGGTTTTATGCCAAATGTTACCAATTTATCTTCATTTGCCAATACTTTTGCTTTTTCAACCATTTCACCATAAGCCATCTCATTTTTATGAGATGATCACTGGGTGTAATAAGTACTATTTCCATAGGATTACGCGCCATACAAGCAAGTGCAATAGGCAGGTGCAGTGTTTATATGGGCTCAAGAAGGTGGCGGTTATTGTCTTTATGAAGCTCTTCTATCTGATCTAGTGCTAAAAAATATTGTTCAGTATTTGAAACTATCATTCGAGAACTACAAACTTTAGCATTTCTTTCAACTGTAAGCTGAAAATAGTGACTTATCACCAAAAAGTTTTACAAATTGTTTTGGCATTAATGTGCGACTAATAGGCCAAAGACGAGTTTCACTCTCACCACATAAAATAATATTAATCATTTTTTATCCTCAAATTCAACAAATACATGAGCCATTCTACTTCTTGCATATGCCACTGAAAAATAAGATTTACAATACTCTAAAGACCGCTTCCTATTTTGTGTAAGTCATTTTTACTAATCTGATTATACACCATTTTACCTTATATATCCATTAAGTCTATTTTTAAAAATAATGGAAAACTGAGATATAATCTCAGCCCAGTTTGGAATGGATTTTTCCTATTTCTTTGCAATATCTCTATAAGCTAAAAACACTAACTTAAATAATGAAGTATCATCATTAAACCCTCTTTTGGTTTTAGTTATTTTTCTGATCTGTCTATTGAATCCTTCAACTGTGTTGGTGGTTTTGAATATGATCTTCGAGTTCTGCTTTAAGCATATTTTCAATCATATTTTTCATAAAATGCTTGGTTAGGTTTGACAGACCATCCTGTGTCCTGCAGTTTTTGCTTAATGCTTTGAAGTATATATTATCTATTGTCAAATCCTTGCTTAAATCTTTTGTGTTCATGTCAAATCTCCTTTCTGTTTCTTCATTCTGTATGTTATCGGATTTTAACATTTACACAAAATTTGGGGCGGTATCCCGTTTCTCCTTATTAACCTATTACAAAATTGTTTATCTATATCATCAAAAAATATGCCTTTATTTTAGATAATGAACTATAGAGAAGAGGCTTTATCAACAGCCTCAGAAGACGCTACCCCGATATTATCCCCCCAATTTAACCTGCCGGTATACGAACCGTCAGGCTGTAACTTGCACGTAGACCCACTTAGATATGAACCACTTGGTGTCAGCGTAGATCTTGAGCCGCCAACATAAAACCCATCAGGACACAATGCAGCAAATGCCGATTGCTGCGAAAGAAATAACGCTGTAGCCATTATTAGTAATTTAATTTTCATATCGTTCTCCTCTAATCTTGCCATGTTGAAAAAACAAAAGGTTGGCGCTTGACGATTTGGGCACATAACATCTTACTTAAACTACTTTCCATAATATGGGTTTAAAATATAATGTCAATAAGGCGGATTGTGACAAATTTACTTTATATTTTAGTAAAATTTACTTGAAAATATAGAGTAAAATCATAATAAGAGGAAAAAGGGGTCGCACCTATTTTTTCTTTTCATCTATCTCTGCTTAATATCCCATTATTTCTTTCCTATGGAAGCGAACTGTCTTTCGTGGTTTATTAAGGGTGAAAAACAGTATAATTTGCAGAGCAATAGGCATTAATCTTTTGAGGTTATACAAATACATCAAGAATAAAGAAGATATTAAGAGTATTAACAATCCATCTTCTTCATCTTCAATGTATATTGCTCAAAAATGGTATTTCCTGTTAAATTATTTCTATAATTTAAGAAAAATATTACAAGTACACATTTTATCATTAAAATATATGTTATCTGCTTATTAAAATAATTATGTTATTGCAGGAAAGAGTTAATTTTTGATATTACAAAGAAAACTGAAAATACAAATATTAACAGGTATTACATTTTAACAACTTATAAAGTATTAATTGAGATTTATTGATGATTATAAATTGTTTGTAAAAACATACACGAAAAACTTAATCTAAGATGCAAGTAATTCAACAGAAATAAAAAAATTTCATATTAGAAATTGAATTGAAATATTAAAAGAATATTATAAAGAATAACGCCACATAACACTGTGTATAAGAGACATATTATATTATGAATATCGTCTTTCAGAGCTTTTTAACGGTATTCGATACCGCCCCAATATGTATCAGGAAAGGTTTACATATCCTTTTTTATATGTTAGGATTGCTAAGAATGGCGCAATTGTCCTAAGCGGGAGGATACTTAATAATATAGGAACAAAATATGCAGGATAATTCAAATAAGTTTACAGTGCAAAGTAACCATAAAGACAACATCAGCTATGGCTTTAAGATACTTTTTGAGTACAGATATCTGATATGGGTGCTTGCAATAAAGGAACTTAAGGTCAGATATAGGGGCTCATACCTAGGTTTTTTTTGGTCGCTTTTAAACCCGCTTCTTCTGCTTTTGATATACACATTTGTATTTACGGTTATTTTTAAAGCAGTGGGGAAGGCATACCCCGTTTATCTGTTTATCGGCCTTTTACCGTTCAATTGGTTCTCAATGGCCATAAACGAATCAACGATGTCCGTTGTAAGTTCGGGATATTTCATAACAAAGTCAACATTGCCATCTGAGATTATTATTATAGTAAAGGTTGTGTCAAATTTCATAAATTTTATTTTGTCCATACCTATTTTATTTCTCTTTATAGCAATATTCCGCGTTAAGGTCGGTTTTCCTCTCGTTTTGTTTCCCCTATTGATAGTCATAGAATTTTTTGCCACGGTAGGCGTAGGGTATTTTGTCGGTGCTTTAGAGGTATTCTATAGGGATATGCAGCATATTGTAATGAATCTGCTTCAGATATTATTTTTCGGAATACCCATAATGTACTATTCTACTCAGATACCGGGCAAATTGAGAAAGCTTATTTTTATTAATCCCTTAGCTTATTTGATAAAATGCTATCAAGATATATTTTACTACAATGTTTTTCCAAAATGGTATGAAATTGTTATTCTAATGGTTATAGCCTTGGTTGTATATACGTTGGGCTATATGTATTATCACGCCCATAGGGAAGAGTTTCCGGAGCTTGTATAAAAGATGAATAACAATGTCGTTGAAGTAAAAAATCTCACCAAGATATTTAAAAGGGTAACATACAAACCTTCGTCATTAAAAACTCAGTTTGTCGGATGGATAAATAAAGGATTCAGGGGAACAAAAAAACCTACATTAACCGTTTTGGACGATATCTCATTCAATGTAAAAGAAGGTTGCACATTCGGCATAATGGGGAAGAATGGAGCGGGGAAAAGTACCCTGCTAAAACTCATATGCGGCATTATCTCACCTACTCAGGGAGAAATAATGACAAGTGGGAAAATAACACCTCTTTTGGAGCTTGGTGCAGGCTTTAACCCTGAGCTTACGGCAATGGAAAATATTCTAATAAACGGCCTTATGCTTGGGATGCAAAAGGAAACAATAGAATTGCGATATGATGAGATATTGGAGTTTGCAGAATTGGGCAATGTTGCAAATGAACCCATAAGGACATTTTCCAGCGGCATGTACATAAAGCTTGCATTTTCCATAGCCATAAATATAAATCCCGACATAGTCATTTTAGACGAAATCATGGGCGTCGGCGATGCACATTTTCAACAGAAGAGCAGACAAAAGATTATTGAGTTCAAGGAAAAGGGTAAAACGCTCATAATAGTAAGCCACTCTCCAGATGATATAGCAAATGTGTGTGATGAGGCAATGTTCCTCGAAAACGGTAAAATAAAAGAGTTTGGCGATCCTCGTAAGGTAAAAAACGAATATATAAAAAGTGTATAAATTCATATTTGGATGGCAATATTTATGAAAAAGGCTTTAGTTACAGGCATACGTGGTCAAGACGGAGCATATTTGGCGAAATTACTCCTAGAAAAAGGTTACAAGGTATACGGTGCAGATAGACGCAGCGGCAATTCGGGTAATTGGAGAATAGATGAACTCGGCATAGGAAAAGAAATAGAAGTTGTTTACATGGACTTGTTGGAGCTTACAAATATAAGGCACGTCATAGCAGAGATAATGCCGGATGAGGTATATAATTTGGCAGCTCAGAGTTTCGTAGGTGTGTCGTTTGAACAACCAATGCTTACATCGATGCAATGGGCGTTTTGAGGGTGCTTGATATCCTGCGTGATGTCAACCCTGAAGCTAAATTTTATCAGGCTTCAACATCTGAGATGTTCGGTAATGCCAAAGAAATGCCACAGACAGAGACAACATCGTTTCACCCCAGAAGTCCATATGCCGCCGCCAAGGTTTATGCGCATCATATCACGGTAAATTATAGAGAATCATACAATATGTTTACCTCTTGCGGCATACTGTTCAACCACGAATCGGAACTTCGTGGTCTTGAATTTGTGACAAAAAAAACTACACTGGCCGTTGCAAACATAAAATATGGCTTACAAGACAAACTGATTCTCGGCAATTTGGATTCGAAGAGAGATTGGGGTTATGCATCGGATTACGTAAAGGGTATGTGGCTTATGCTTCAACAGGATGAACCTGACGATTATATCTTGGCAACTAACGAGATGCATACAATAAAAGAATTTGTCGAAAAAGCATTTAAATTTGCAGGCTATACAATAGGATGGCAAGGTGCAGGAGTAAACACTAAAGGCATAGACAAGAAAACCGGCAGAGTATTAGTAGAGGTCTCAAAAGAGTTTTATAGGCCGGCAGATGTGAATGCTCTTATGGGGAACGCAAAAAAAGCCCATGAAAGATTAGGATGGGATCCAGAAATCAAGTTTAACGACCTAATTGAAATTATGATAAAATATGATTTAGAAAAACAAAAGAGATCACTTAAATTATAAGCTTAGAGTATGCCATCCTTGCTCAAAAAAAACAAGCCTTAATATAGGTTTCGGAATAGGCAAATATAGGAGTTTTTTGTTTATGAAAAAATTTATTGTCATCGTCATTTTATTTTCGATATTATCAGTATCTATCACGTATGTACCCGCATAAACGGGGACGATTACTTATTTTTCACCTGCAACTAACCTTCAAAACACAGATATTAGTTGGCTTAACAAATCGCTGAGGGTTAAAAAACTTTATGTTGTAATGTATTTTCTTTTACCAATTATAAAATCGCAAGGGATCTTATCCACTTAGCACATAAGGGGGTTAAGATTTTTATATACAGGGATAATAGGCAGATGCGAGATAGAACCGATAGGACATATATTCTTGCAAATGTGAAAAATATTTACATAAAAGCCAAGAAGGACGATGGTTTTTGGAATATCATGCACAATAAAATGTTTATAGTTCCCGGCATTGTATTTAGAGAGGGTTCGGCAAACTGGTCACCATCGGCCGAAGGGGCATCGTGCTACGATGGAAATTGCGGTCCATCGGAAAACCGGAATAACAATGCAACCTAATATAATAAACAAAAAAGAAATAGATAACGCTTTACGAAACTTTTATCGTATATGGAATAGAAAATCGAATCTTGATATTAACTGAGGATAAGAAGTTTTAACCTAATTATTTTACCAATGTTTTTAAAACTGGACTGGGTTGAGAAGATGAATCTTTACGCAGAAAAGAGAATTAAATTTCTCTTTATTATTGATTATAAAATAGACCGCCCCATAGTTTTAAAATTGTCCGAACTAAACAGATCAAACGGTTTTTATATCAAATATTCCATAGACGGAGCAAAAAACTATAACAAAGATTCTATCGGCAGCTTAAAAATACCAACGACGCCTTCGACAAAAAAGAGTTTAATATTCAAAAATATCCTATTCCATTTGAGATTTATAAAAAAGCGTTCAACAATGTTATAAAGAAACAGGAAAACGGCGATTCATACCTTTTAAATTTGACCTTTAAAAATCCCATTAAAATAAATTTTAGCTTGGAAGAGATATTTCTAAAAAGTTCGGCGCTATATAAACTTTATTTCAGGAATGAAGAGAGTGAGTTCACTCTTTTTTCTCCAGAGATATTTATTAATGTAATAAGGGACAGAATTTTTACTTATCCAATTAAGGGCACACTTGCAACAACTACCCCAAATGCGAAAGAAACGCTTTTAAATGATGAAAAAGAAAGGGCTGAGCACTTGACCGTTGTTGACCTTTTAAGTAATGATTTAAATATCGTCTGTTCCGACGTGAAGGTTAATAAGTTTTGCTTTATTGACAAGATAAAAACAAATTCAGGTGAGTTATTGCAGATGGTGTCCGAGATAGAGGGTAAAATTAAGCCGGGCATGGCGCATCGTTTAGGCGATATTCTTTTTAATATACTACCAGCAGGCTCTATATGCGGAGCCCCAAAAAGAAAAACATTAGAGATTATCGAGGAGACCGAATTAGATGATAGGGGTTATTATACCAGGGTTTTTGGAATATATGATGGAAAAAATCTTAAAAGTTCAGTTATGGTACGATTTATCGAAAGTAAGGGGTCTAATTGTTTCTATCGAAGTGGAGGCGGAATAACCGTTTATAGCGACATTGAAAGAAAATATAATGGAATGATCGACAAGATATATGTTCCGAATTAAAAGTATCTAAAATTATATGAATAAAGAAGAATTACAGCTTGTGAAATACCTTAAATACTCGGAGACAAGAGTAAGTTCAAAATCATTTCCGCATTGAAAAACGGAGAAAAATGCGTATGCGTTATATATAAAGAGATTGGACTTGATCAGACGCTGGTATCGCACCACTTGTCTACGTTAAAAAATGCGGGATTAATCAGCAGAAGAAAAGTGGGGAGATGGGTTTATTATTTTCTCAATAAAAAGGCATTTAAAAAGATTGAACGTATTTATGGCAATGTACTCGGCGTAAGAAACATAAAGGATATTAAGGGTGTTAATTGTGATGATGGATAAAAATAAAGAAAATAGCGACGGTATCTCGTTAAAGATTTATGATATTCTGCGGGATAAGTACGGACAGATGAACTGGTGGCCTGCGGAATCGGATTTTGAGGTTATGATCGGGGCAATATTGACACAAAACACCGCATGGACTAATGTTGAAAAGGCCATAAATAACTTAAAAACTCACAAATGAAGCACCACGGTAAGCGCGTATTTAGGGCTACGTTTCAAATAGTTGCAATCACAGACAGCATTTTTAGGCTATTTATTTATATCTTTCTCGGTCTTTCAACCCTTAAGGCGCTAAAACTGTCCGCAATTTTAATACCGTCCTTGCTGATTCTTTTTTTAGGCAATAAGTTCCATTTTGCTATAAACCAAAAAACATTTTTCTATCTGGTAATGATCATTTTATCATTTGCGGTAACTGCCTTGATATTACACTCCATTTTCTGATTTAGCATCTGCAAGTGACTAATATGCCATAATAAGTATGGCTCATTGTGCAAAAAACTAATTAAATTTTAGAATGGGTGAATTTATGGCAAAAGCAAAGGCTTTAATAATTATTCTATCCAGCGCGGACGATCTAATAAAAGTAAAATTATCGAGTTTAGCGAACTATGTGACTAATTGATGAGCCTATTATGACCTATTCATCAGGAATGAGCATGAGGCTTGTTTTTTCCATTGCTATCTTTTCAAAACATCAGATACTTATAGTAGATGAAGCTTTAAGTGTGGGGGATGCCCGCTTTATTGCTTAATGCTAAAGCATTAAGAGATAGAAAAAAAGAAAATATGAGTATAATATATGTGTCTCATGATTTAAACTCTTTAAAACTTCTTTGCGATAGAGTTATACTCTTAAATGCAGGAGAAGTAGCTAAAAAGGGGCAACCGGAAGATGTAATAAATAGTTACAATTTTCTCATCTCTAAAGCTAAATGATGAAGAACAAACGATGCAGATAAAAAATACTCAAAACAGTTCTTGTGGAACTTTTGACATTGAGATAATTGAAGTTAATCTAAAAGGTGAAAAATCTTTATCAAGTACTGTTAGTTCGGGAGAAAATGTTACCATTGAGGTTAGTATAAAATCAAAAAAAGAGCTTGATAATATGACGGTTGGGATTTATAATGAGAGAAAAGTTTGGGCAAGATATTTTTGGTACAAATACTTTTCATCATGAGCAGGTGCTAAGTTTTGAAAAAGACAAAACATATACTTGTACTTTTAGCATGCCTTTAAATATATGTCCTGGTCAGTACTCTATTACAGCAGCTGTTCATTCTGAAGATACTCATTTGGACAATTGTGCATATTGGTTAGATCATGCAGAAAAATTTGAAGTGGCAGGTATACAAGGCAAAATATTTGCTGGACTTTGTCGACTTCAACCTAAGATTATTTTAAAAGAGATTATATAATGCTAAAAACGAATATAAAAGATTTATCTGTAAAAGAGATTATGAACAGGATAAAGCAGGAAATTGCAAAGAGAAAAGAACCTCCTGTAAAACCTGAAACTTCAGTGATTCAAAAGCAAGAGAGTTCTATACCTGATGCAGTAACATTTCAAGCCACTATAACTTATCAAGAGTTATCACTACATAATGAACAAGTTGTTTACAAAACTGAAGAAACTTTTGAGATAAAAGAAGTGTACGAAATAGGTGATTTTACAAAATTTGCAGATGAGTCTTTTATAAACAATGCCTATATTGGTATTTTGGGACGGCAAGCTGATATTTATGGAAAAGAGCATTATCTTAAACTACTACGAAGTGGCGAATATTCAAAGGTAGAGATTTTAATCGCCTTACGTTTTTCAAAAGAGGGAAAAAGAAAGGGCGCAAACATACTATGTATTAAAAAACGCTATGTTCGAGCAAGCTTATATAAACTTCCTTTTGTTGGTTATGTTGTCAAATCAATACATATACTGTTTACATTACCAAATTTTTTAAAACGATTCAATCAGTATAGAAAACCATATGGCTTCTTTGCATGATATTTCCCAAAGAAATAGTTTAAATTTACAAAAGAGCCTAAATGATAAGGCAACAGTAGATGAAGTAAATTCAAAACTAGTTAATATAACATCTCAAGTGAAGCATGACTTATATGCATTAGATGCTTTAAAGGCAGAACAAACAAGCTTTGAAACACTGCAAGATGAACTTCAAAAACAATTTGAAACAAAAGCAGAAACTGCACAACTCCAAGAGATATATAATGAACTCACAACTGCTTTAGATGACAAGGCAGAACGAGAAGAACTTCTTAGTTTTAATCATAACATCCATGAAAGCTTAAAACTAAAGGCAGAACATAAAGATTTTGAACTCTACTTACAAACAGTTAACTATGCAAAAGAGTATATTAAACTATCACAACAAAACATGCAAAACCTCATAGATGAAGCAAAAAAACGCTTGCCAGACGAGGTCATAAGTACTCAGCAACTTCAAAAAATAACAGATGAAGAAAAGCATAAGTTTGATACTTTTTATGTAGAGTTTGAAGATAAGTTTCGAGGAAGCAGAGAAGATATAAAAGAGAGAGTTGAAGTGTACTTACCTTATCTTGAAAAACTACCCTTTAGAAAAGAGGAGATTTTAGCTCTTGATGTAGGTTGTGGTAGAGGTGAATGGCTGGAGTTACTTAAAGAAGAGAGCTATAGTGCAAAAGGCTTGGATTTAAACCGTGTTATGGTTTCGAAATCTAAAGCCCTTGGGTTGGATGTCATAGAGTATCTATGTTCATTAGAGAGTGAATCTTTATCTATTATTACCGGCTTTCACATCATAGAGCATCTTCCTTTTGAGGTTTTAATGAAGCTTTTTGAAGAGAGTTACAGGGTGCTTAAAAAAGGAGGAATGGTAATTTTTGAAACACCTAATCCAGAAAATTTGACTGTGGGTGCTTGTAATTTTTATATGGATCCTACGCATATTAATCCGTTGGTACCAATTAGTATTGAGTTTATAATTACAAATCAAAAATTTAAAAATGTTAGTATAAAAAAACTGCATTCACCTGAGAACTTACATTTTGAAGATTCTTTTATTAATCATCAATTTAATGTAGGGCAAGATTTTGCTGTCATAGGATATAAAAAATAATTAAATTTAAATATGATGAGGAATAATGATGAATCAAAAGTACGATAAACTAGTTTATCCGTTAAATTTACCAATAGGATATGTTCACAATGAATTACTTGATTATTTAAAATCTTTTATATTAGATAATAATACTACCAATGAGTTAGAAGGATATTTAAGTGAAGATTTTAATCGCTTCATATACACACTTGATTTAATACAAAATGAAGAAGGTAAGCTACTTGAGATTGGAAGTAACCCTTATTTTAATTCTATTTTGTTAAAAAAATTTAGAAAATATAAAACATATCATACAAATTTTTTTGGAGATGAGTATACTGGTCCTTATATACAAACAATGAAGAGTTCTAAGTTTAACGAAGTATATGATTTTACATTTAAAAATCATAACATTGAAACTAAAGATATACCTTTTAGTGATAAATTTGACATAATAGTACTTTGTGAGGTATTTGAACATTTTACAAATAATCCAATGGATGTTCTATTGAGAATTAAAAAGTCTTTAATGCAATATGGTACATTAATTCTAACTACACCTAATGTTAACAGACTTGAAAATGTTGCAAAAATGTTAGCAGGTAGTAATATATATGATCCTTATTCTGGGTACGGTCCCCATGGTCGTCACAATAGAGAGTATAATAAACATGAGTTACATTTATTATTATCTCATTTAGGTTTTGAAATTGAAATAATGTTTTCATCAGATGTACATGAGAATAGAAGTAATAATTTTTTTAATACTGATATATTATATGATAACTTAAAATTTAGAGAGCACGACTTAGGACAATATATATTTATCAAAGCTAAAAATGTTAGAATTGCGAAACAATGTAAACCTACTTGGCTATATCGAAGTTATCCTTTAAGTGAAATGTGCGTAGAAAAATAAAATGAAAATAGTAATTGATATACAAGGTGCTCAATCTGAGAGTAAATTTCGAGGTATAGGGCGTTATACTTTTTCTACTGCTTTAGCTTTAGCAAAAAATGCAGGAGAGCATGAAATATGGCTTGTTTTAAATTCAGCATTTACGGATAGCATCTCTGATATAAGAGATGCTATTAAAGACTATACTCCTCAAGAGCATATTGTTGTTTTTGATGTTGTGTTACCTGTTTTTGAACAAGATCAGAACAATCAAAATCGAGCAAGAGTAGCAGAACTTGTAAGAGAATATTTTTTAGAACAACTTAATCCAGACATAGTTTTATTAACAAGTCTCTTTGAAGGATTTGTGGATAATGCTGTTACTTCGGTTGGTTTATTTTCAAAAAAGTATAAAACTGCTGTTATTTTATATGATTTAATTCCTTATATGAATCAAGATATTTATTTAAACAATAAAATTCAGCATGAGTATTACATGAGAAAAATAGAATCTTTAAAAAAAGCTGATTTATTATTTTCTATTTCAAAATCATCAAAACAAGAAGGAATTGATTATTTAAATATTTCTGAAAATAAAATAGTAAATATTTCTGCTGCAGTTGATAATGATTTTAAAAAATTAGAATTAAATGATAGTGAAATAAAAGATCTTTACAAAAAGTACAATATTTCACGAAAAATGATAGCTTACGTGCCCGCTGACTTTGATATTAGAAAAAACTTTGAAAAACTGATAGAAGCATATAGCAATCTTTCACAAAATATCAAAGATTCACATCAACTTGTAATTGTAAGTAAAATACAAGAGGGAGATAGGGTTAACCTTTTAGAAATTGCAAAGCAATATGGGTTAAAAAAAGATGAGTTGATACTAACAGGGTATGTGTCTGATGAAGAGCTAATAATGTTTTACAACCTAGCAAACCTTTTTGTATTCCCTTCCATACACGAGGGGTTTGGTTTGCCTGTATTAGAAGCTATAAATTGTGGTGCAGTAGTTATTGGCTCAAATACTACGAGCATACCAGAAGTTATAGGATGCGAAGAGGCTCTTTTTGACCCTCATAGTGCAGAATCAATAGCTTCAAAAATTGAAGAGGTTTTAAGCGATAAAAATTTAAGAAGTAGATTGTTAGATAAGCAACAAGAACATAAAAAGAGTTTTTCTTGGGACACATCTGCTAAATCTATTTTAAAAATTTTAGAAAGTCATGATTTTCAATCTTCTAAAACAGACAACTATCCCAATTACAAGCCCTATGAGCTATTAATAGAAAAGATTACTCCATATGTTTTAGATCATACAGATGAAGATATAAAAGCTATAGCAAATTCAATATTTTATACTCATAAAAAAACTCAAAAAAAACAATTATTTTTAGATGTGTCAGAGTTATGCCAAAGAGATTCGGCGACTGGAATTCAAAGGGTAGTTAAAGCATATCTAAAAGAGCTGCTGATAGAACCACCAAAAGATTTTGATATTATTCCAGTTTATGCTACTGTAGAAACGGAGTATAAATCTGCAAATAAATTTAAAGCAAAGTTTTTGGGTGAAAAAGGAAAAAATATAGAAGATGAACCAATCAAACCACAAAAAGGTGATCTTTTTTTTGGTCTTGACATGCAACACCATGTTCAGTTATCGCATAAACAATATTTTTATGATTTAAAAAATAGAGGAGTAAAAGTCTTATTTCTTGTACATGATTTACTTCCTATAGAGTTGAATGATATGTTTAATAATGATGAACTCAAGCATTTACACGAAGAGTTAATGAAAATGTTTTCCAGATTAGATGGAGTGATATGTATATCTAAAGGAACCAGCGACTCTTATACTAAATGGCTCTCTGAGAAAAAAATAGTGCCATTACCTCATTTTACTAATGAGTGGGTACATAATGGATCTGGTATGAAAGCCTCTAACCCGTCAACTGGACTACCCAATGACTATCAGGGTTTAATAGAGATAATGCATAATAAAATAACATTTTTAGCCGTTTCAACCATAGAGCCAAGAAAAAAACAGGATCAAATTTTAGAAGCTATCGAGGTGTTATGGAAAGATGGTATTCATGTTAATATTATTTTTGTTGGAAAAGGGGGATGGAAAACTGAATCATTCATAAAGAAAATAGTAGAACATGAAGAATATAATCAAAGGCTGTTTTGGTTAAATGGGATAAGCGATGAATACTTGGATTTGATATATAAAAATTCGTCTGCTTTGATTGCGGCAAGTATAAATGAAGGTTTTGGTTTACCTTTAGTAGAAGCAGCACAATATAAAATACCAATTATTGCGAGAGACATTCCTGTATTTAAAGAAATAGCAGGTAATAATGCATATTATTTTAGTGGTTTTGAAGCTGTAGATTTATCAAAGAGCTTAAAAAAATGGATTGATTTATATAATGATAACAAGCATCCAAAGTCAGATAATTTAAAATATAACACATGGAAGGAGAGCACTCAGCAACTATTATTCGTATTGACACAAAATAAACCAAAAAATACGCTGTTTTTAGATATATCTGAACTTATTACAAAAGATGCAGGAACTGGCATACAAAGAGTAGTGAAAAATTTACTTTTTCAACTGCTTAAGAATCCACCTTATGAGTATGATGTTATTCCTGTGTATGCAACAGTTGATGATTCTTATAGATTTGCAGGACGATTTACCTATAAATGTTTAAACCATGGAGATATAGAGATAGAAGACAATTACATAGAATATAAAAGTGGTGATATTTTCTTTTTGCTAGATTTACAACCAGGAGTTCAAATACAACAAAGTTCATTTTATAATAAAATGATGCACAAAGGTGTAAAAGTAGGTTTTATGCTACATGATTTGTTGCCTGTTGATTTGCCAGAGTTTTTTCCTAAAGGGACTAAAGAGGGATTTGAAAATTGGCTAAGAGTTATGTCTCTTTTAGATTTTTCAGTATGTGTCTCAAATCAAACAGCAATTAAATACAAACAATGGCTATCAAACCAAGCAGAATATAAAAAAATAAATATTCAAGTCTCTCACAGTGGCGTAGATATAGGTAATTCTATGTCATCAAAAGGTTTACCTGATAATGCTAAAAGTGTGTTAGATACAATCCAATCTAAAGATAGCTTCCTGATAGTAGGTACTATTGAGCCAAGAAAAGGGCATATGCAAACCTTAAAAGCGTTTGAAATACTTTGGGAAGCTAATCAAGATGTCAATCTCGTTATCGTAGGAAAAAAAGGCTGGTTGGTTGATGAGTTAGTAAAAAAACTAAGAACTCATCCCAAACTAAACAAAAGATTTTTTTGGCTAGAAGGCATTAGCGATGAATATCTTGAAAAAGTCTATAGTACAAGTTCTTGTCTCATCGCAGCGAGTGAAGGAGAAGGGTTTGGACTCTCACTCATAGAAGCAGCACAAAAGAAGAAGCCAATTATTGCCAGAGATATACCCGTATTTAGAGAAGCAGCAGGAGAGTATGCTTACTATTTTGAAAACAGCAAAGACCCAAAGGTTTTGGCAAAGACTATAGAAAAATGGATAGAGTTATATAAAGCAGATAAACACCCTAAATCTGACACTATGCCATGGCTTACTTGGGAAGAGAGTACACAGCAACTACTAAGCTGCTTAAATATAGATATTCATTTAAATAAAAAGGAGAAAATTAAATGAAAAAAGCAATAATAACAGGTATAACAGGACAAGATGCTGCTTACTTAGCAGAACTACTTTTGGACAAAGGTTATAAGGTTTATGGAACATACAGAAGAACATCTTCTGTGAACTTTTGGCGTATAGAAGAGTTGGGTATAGAAAACCATGAGAACTTAGAGCTGATAGAATATGACTTGACAGATCCTGCGAACAGCATACGAATGGTAGCTGACATTAAACCAGATGAAATCTACAATCTTGTAGCACAGAGTAGTTTCGTAGGGGTATCTTTTGAACAACCACTTGCTACTGCGCACATCACAGGATTAGGGTGTGCTCATCTACTTGAAGCTATCCCCGCATAGTATAATACAAAGATAAAGCTTTACCAAGCTTCAACTTTAGAGATGTTTGGTGATGTTCAAGAGATACACCACAAACTGAAAAGACATCATTTTGGACTAGAAGTCCCTATGGAGCAGCTAAAATGTATGCACACTGGATGGTAGTAAATTATCGAGAGTCTTAAATATGTTTGCCTCTTCTGGAATCTTGTTTAACCATGAGTCACCACTGCGTGGAATAGAGTTTGTTACGAGAAAGATTACTGACAGTGTTGCCAAGATAAAACTTGGTAAACTTGACTACATGGAACTTAGTAACATGGATGCCAAAAGAGACTGGGGTTTTAAGACTACATAGAAGGTATGTACCTTATGTTACAAACAGATAAGCCAGATACTTATGTACTTGCAACAAACGAAGTTTTAGATGAATCTCTTTGTCCAAAACCAGCAAATCATTATGGTGCTAGTAAATATGCCATGGAGTCTTTGGTTAGTGGTTATTTTAACAAACTGCCTATAATCATCATCAGACCTTTTAACTATACTGGCGTAGGACAAGCAGATCACTTTTTGATACCTAAAATTGTAGAACATTTTAGAGAAAAAAAGAAGTCATAGAATTTAGTAATCTCAATGTTTATCGTGAGTTTAATGATGTAGGTTTTGTGGGTGAAGTTTATAAGCGATTATTAGAGTCTGATATTGACTTTGAAGTTGTCAATATTTGTTCAAGTCGAGGTATAAAACTTCTTGATGTTATAGAGATGATGCAGATAATTACAAACTATACCATAGAAGTAAAGGTAAATTCTCAGTTTGTACGTAAAAATGAGATAGAGAAGTTGGTAGGTTCTAATGAGAAGCTGTTTGGGCTTATTGGGTATGTTACTCAAAAAGATTTTAGTGAAACGCTTAAAGAGATGTATAAAGGTGATATATAGTGTCTAAAAATAGTTTACTGATAGATGTTATTCCTTTGCTGTCACAACTTACAGGAATTGGTAGATATATCTATGAGATTGCTAAAGTTTTAGAGACTGATGATGCTTTTGATATCTCCTATTTTTATGGCTACTATTCAAAAAACTTAGTAAAACCAGATAATATGTCTGAGCTAAAATCTCTAAAGTCTTTTTTAGTACGAAACTCAGTTGTTAAAAAGCTTGCACGAAAGTATCTAATTTTATTTAGCAAGATATTTGTACATAGGTTTAGCCTGTATTGGGTGCCGAATTTTATTCCCCTTGATGGAATTAAAGCAGATAAAATTGTGAGTACCGTGCATGATTTTTCTTTTTATGTTCATCCTGAGTGGCACCCTCAAGAACGACTTGATTATTTTAATACTAATTTTTATAAAAATATTAAAAAATCTGACTGGATTATTACAGGTTCTGAGTTTTTTAAAAATGAAATTATAGAGTACTTAAAATTTGATGCAGAGAAGATTACTGTTATATATCACGGTGTTGATAATGGACTCTTTAAACGCTATGATAAAAATGTGTTAAGTGTTACGAAGGAAAAGTTTAATTTAGCAGATAATTTTCTTCTTTTTGTAGGAAGCATAGAACCAAGAAAAAACCTTTTAAATACACTCAAAGCCTACCGCCTGCTTAATGATGATGTCAAAGAAAATTATCCTTTTGTTTTAGTTGGATTTAAAGGGTGGAAAAAAAACACTGAAATTATGCAAGAGATAGAAAAAGAAAAAAAATATGTTCGCTACTTGGGTTACTTGAGTGATGAAGAGTTGGCTCATGTTTACAATTTAGCAACTCTCTTTGTCTGTCCATCTCTATATGAAGGATTTGGAATCCCACCATTAGAAGCTATGGCATGTGGAACTACTACAATAGTTTCAAATGTAGCTTCCTTGTCCGAAGCTTGTGGAGATGCTACTTTATATATCAACCCTAATGATATTGAAGATATTGCAGCGAAAATTAAAATGCTTTTAAACGATGAGAACTTGCAAAAAGATTTAACTGAAAAAGGACTAGAGAGGGTAAAACAATTTACTTGGGAAAAATCTGCACAAGCCCATAAAAAAGTATTTGAAAAGGTCTTGAAAATATGAAAATTTTACAGTTTGGAAGATTTTATCCACCTAGTATGGGTGGTACATAACAGGTAATGTTTGAGATACCAGAAGGTGTTGGCAAAAAAGGTTATGTATGTGATGTGTTATGTTCAAACACTGAGGCAAAGTATGTAGAGGACAGGTATGAAAACTATGCAGTTTTTAGAACAGTTTCTTATGGTATATTTTTATCTACATCGATTACTCCGCAAATTATATATAAACTATGGAAGTTGGCTCCTAAGTATAACATCATCCATATTCAAGCACCTGACCCTATGTCGTTCTTAGCACTGTTCTTGGTGCGACCAAAGTTAAAGGTTATCATACATTGGTAATCAGACATCGTAAGACAACATAAAACAAGGAAACTTTTTCTTCCATTGCAAAACTGGGTGTTAAGGTTCGCAGATAAAGTTATAGCAACTTCTAAAAATTATGCTAAATATTCTCCTTGTTTAAAAAACTTTATGGATAAAGTGGAGGTTATGCCTTTAGGAGTAAAATGGTAAGTTTATTCCTGACACGGCTAATGTTGCAAAAATCAAACAAAGATATCACGACGAAAAAATAATCTTTGCCATTGGTCGTTTAGTAAGTTATAAAGGGTTTATGTATTTGGTAGAATCTGCTAAATATTTAGATGATGATTGTGTCATCTTAATCAGTGGAAAAGGGTATGAGGAGGGACGACTTGAGAGTATTCTAAACCAATATAATCTTCATGATAAAGTAAAACTACTTGGCTATCTTAGTGAACAAGAAAAATATGACTATTTGGAGGCTTGTGATATATTTTGTTTACCGTCAATAACAAAAGCAGAAGCCTTTGGAGTTGTCATCATAGAGGCTATGCCTTTCTCTAAACCTATTACATGTATGATTCAGGAATAAGCTGGGTAAACAAAGATGGAGAGACAGGTATTCAAGTAGATGTAGAATCTCCAAAACAGTTGGCTGATGCTTTTAAGAAACTGACAAGCGATGAAGCACTATACAACACTATGGCAAAAAACTCACGAGAAAGATTTTAAAAGCTTTTTACAGCAGAAAAAATGGTTCGATCTACTTTATAGGAGACCGCTTCCTATTTTGTGTAAGTCATTTTACTAATACCAATAGAAGAAGATGCACAACTG
The DNA here is from genome assembly GCF_048541835.1 of Candidatus Acidulodesulfobacterium sp. H_13. NCBI lineage: Bacteria > Candidatus Acidulodesulfobacteriota > Candidatus Acidulidesulfobacterales > Candidatus Acidulidesulfobacteraceae > Candidatus Acidulidesulfobacterium > Candidatus Acidulodesulfobacterium sp. H_13. Next base: position 45,797 of record NZ_JBLEOY010000002.1, on the reverse strand, counting down.
GCATTTACATAATTTCATGATATTTAGGGTAAAAAGTACCCTCATATCACACAATCTTAGATCAATAACTGGAATGAAATATTAATTTTTATATGCATGAATGTCCATTGCTGAAGTTCAAAAAGGCTCTAAAATTAGTTTTAAAGTATCAAAAATATTTCCGAAAGAATATGTCGTTACGGTTGCATTGTCAGAAAGCACATAGTTAAATCACATACAACAATATTGAATATATGAGGCAACAACTATTAATGTAATGTCATCAGATAACATTGATGGATGTATTGTGACTTTATATTCAGATGAAGTGGAGTTTACATATGAGCAAATATAATTTTGGGTTAGACTTAGAAAGCAGAAATAGTCTTTCTTTACTTATAGATAGAATCAGGCCAAATAGTACTATTTTAGAATTTGGTCCAGCCAATGGTCGTATGACAAAATATATGAAAGAAAATCTAAAATGTAAAGTTTATGCCGTAGAAATAGATGAAAATTCTGCAAAAGATGCTCAACGATACACAGAAGGTATAGTTGTAGGAAATATCGAAGATTATAGTTGGCAAAATAAATTTAAAGATTTAAAGTTTGACTATATAATTTTTGCTGATGTATTAGAACACCTTTATTATCCGGAAAAAGTAATACAAGGTGTAAAATCATTCTTAAAAGATGATGGAAGTGTATTAATATCTATTCCTAATATAGCTCATAATTCTATATTATTGGGACTTATGAAAAATGAGTTTAATTATTCGCCAATCGGTTTGCTTGATGATACGCACATAAGATTTTTTACTAAAAAAACTTTTGATAAGATTATTTCTAATAATAATTATTTCATTGCATATGAAACAGGGACTTATGAAAAACCTGAAAATACAGAGTTTAATTATAGTTATAGTGATTTTCCGCAAGAAATAGGAAGTTTTATTTCAGAACTTCCATGAGGTGAAGTTTATCAGTTTATTTATGAGCTAAAAACACAAGAAACAGAATTATTCAGTGATTTCAAAACAGAAGAAATGCTATTAAGTTCTATTTCAGTTAATAATAATCAATTGTCTAAAATAAAAAATAGGATTCTTGAACTACAAGAAGAGGTCCAAGAGAAGAACAAATGGGCATTTTCTTTAGATGAACAGATAAAGAGCTTAGAAACAGTACTCAAAGAGACACAAGAGCATAACGAAACCAAAGTTTCCGTACTAAGAAAAATCGTTCAATAGAGTTAAGGAGCGTTCCGTATGAATACAAAACAGGCAGACGCAAAATTGCCGTTAAGGTTGTTGATATTTTCGGTAACGATACAATGAAGGTAATTGATGTTAATGTATAAAATGGAGATATAAATAGCCATATTGTCAAAACTATGAAAAAATTTAAAGCAGGAAATTTTAAACAGCAATTAGAATACAAAAGTTTTACTCCTTCTTTTATAAATCGTGATTTTAATTGGGATGATGAAAAAATTGATGCCTTAAATGGTCAAGCAATGTATTTTTTAGGTGAACTAAATGCCTATTCTGTCTTGATTCCTGATGTTGATTTTTTTATTCAGATGAATGTGGCGAGAGAGGCAACAAAATCAAATATGATTGAAGGAACACAAACTGGAATGGATGAAATTGTTCTGCCGAAAAAAGAAATTGACCCAGAGAAAAGGGATGATTGGAGCGAAGTGCAAAATTATATCAAAGTAATGAATTTTGCGATTGAAAAATTAAAAGAACTTCCATTATCAATTCGCTTGCTTAAAGATTCCCATAAAACACTTCTTTCGGAGTGCGAGGAAAATATAAAACACCGGGAGAATTGCGTCAAAGCCAAAATTGGATCGGCGGCTCATCGTTAGCGGATGCTTTTTTATTCCACCAGGCGCTGATGAAGTTTCTAATCTGCTAAGCGACTTGGAAAAATTTTGGCATAATCTAAAAAATAATGTTCCTGTTTTAATTAAAATAGCTGTTACGCATTACCAATTTGAAACAATTCATCCATTTATAGACGGTAACGGAAGAATTGGACGACTCCTTATTATTTTGCAATTGGTTGATTCTCAAATTCTTACAAAACCAACGCTCTATTTATCCGTTTTTTTTGAAAAAAATAGAGCTTTCTATTGCAATTCTCTCACTATGGTACGTAAATCCAATAATATAGAACAATGGGTAAAATTCTTTTTGAACGGTATCATTGAAACTGCACAAGATGGTATTGAAACTTTTAAACAGATTATTTCTTTGCGTCAAAAATATGATCAAAAAATAATGACCATGGGGGGACGTGCTAAAAATGTGCAAAATTTGCTTTTATTTATGTTTTCTCGTCCGGTTGTAAATACTAAAAATGTAGAAAAGGAATTAAAAATTAGTTTTAATAGCGCAAGTCGTCTGTTAAAAACACTGGCTGATTTAAGGATATTAGAAGAAATAACCGGATTTTCCCAAAACAGATTTTTTGTTTTCGGGGATTACTTAAATTTGTTTAAAAAATAATTATGGCACTGCACAAAAATTTCCCAAAATCATCATATACAATACTTGATCCGGACATTTCCGTACTTATATGAGCTATTATCAAAATCAAGGATTAGATGTTATAATTGACGGACTGTTGTACCCCATGGAAGGTGAGTTTGATAAAGATAAAACATATAGTAATAATGTATTTGGTAAAGGTGATACTATCTTTATAGTTGATGGAATAGATTTATCACTTATAGAAGAAGGAGTAACTGAAGAAGAAGAAAATAAAAAAATAGTTTTAAATATTATGGATTCTGAAAATTCTTTTCTTAATAATATTAGAGATTTGATAGAGTAAAAAAAATCCAAAATAAGGCATAAGGCTGTCAAAGTTGATAAGGTTATTACGCTAAATTATAAATGAAAATTTTAAGGTAAAGTGCGCTTGCGGAGAAGAGTTTGTTGGTGGATACGATTGAAGAGATCCATGCGGATATCTGTTCTAAATGTCATCCATTTTACGCAGGCAAACAAAAGTTCGCGGATAGCGCCGAAAGCAGGCTGTCATTGAGCGGAATAGAATTCATAATGTTCAATATTTGACCGACATGAAAATTATTTATATTGCAAGAACTGCCCAAATCAAACTCCGACGATGACGCACTTGCGTTTGCATTAGACACGGGGGTTAATGTGCGCGGATTGGAACCGTTGACTATAGCAAGAATCACCATCGCACAATCATAACCTCCGGAAGAGACGCATCGTTATCGTTATTTTTTAAACCGACTGAATTCATAATAAATCAATTTAACGAATCCGATTTACTTTTAATACAAAAAGCTATTTTAAGTTATACTTAAATATCTTTTAAAGTGAAATAAGCAAATAAATATAATTATTAATTTAACAAAATTGTGACATAAACGTAATAAAAATTTAAAACAATTTTAACTTGCCAAAACAATCGACTTAAATTATCATATAAGCTACAAATGGCTTTTTAAATTTTATAATTAAATTCTGGAGGTATTACATGGGGAGTCTTAACAAAGCACTTTTGATAGGCAATTTGGGGAAAGACCCGGAGCTCCGCTACACGCCGGACGGTCTGGCGATTTTAAGTTTCTCTATTGCCACTACTGAATATTTTAATGACAAATCCGGCTCTAAAACCGAAAGAACCACTTGGCATAATATTACCGTTTTCGGGAAGATAGGGCAGAGTATCGCAAATTACTTAACAAAAGGAAAACAGGTTTTTATTGAGGGCAAGATAAGAAACTCTTCTTATGACGATAAAGAGGGGATTAAAAGATACAAAACAGATATAGTTGCAAGCAATATCGTCTTGCTGGGCGCCAAGGGCAGCGGCGGCGACAACAATGGCTATGCCGCTCAGAGAAAAAACACCGAAAACGATTATAATCCAGCGGGCAAACAAGAGGACGACGATATTCCGTTTTAAGATATGCTCGATAATAAAGCGTAAATAATTTTGAAGTACTTACGCAAAAAGGCTGAGCTTAAACCGGGCGATCGAGAGGGTACTCGCGGCAAGTGAATCCGGTTGAGGAGAATGCAACATAAAGACTTATCGTATTATAATATAAAAAGGCGTTATACCTTTAATAAAGAGGTATGACGCCTTTTTATATGCAGATGTTGTTAAATATCGTAATACAATGCAAATTCATATGGAACCGGCCTCGTACGAACGGGGATGACGTCATTTTCCATCTTGCGGTCAATCCATGCCCGAACAATGTCCTCGGTAAATACATCTCCCTGAAGCATAAACTCATGGTCCTTTTCAAGCTCTTTTAACGCTTCTTCTAAAGAACCGGGGGCAACCGGGATATTCTTAAGTTCCTCATTGGACAGGGTGAATAAATCACTATCAGTAGGCTTGCCCGGATTAATCTTATTGACTATGCCGTCAATACCCGCTAAAAGCATTGCGGAAAAGGCAAGGTAACAATTTGAAGTCGGGTCGGGCGTCCTATATTCTATCCTCTTCGTCCCAGGAGATTTAGAATACATCGGAATTCTGACGGCAGCGCTTCTGTTTCGTGAGGAATAAACAAAATTGACAGGTGCTTCAAAACCGGGTATTAATCTCTTATACGAATTTGTAGTCGGATTGGTAAGGGCACATAAAGCCTTTGCATGCTTTAATATACCGCCTATATAATAAACTGCCATCTCCGACAATCCGGCATATTCTTTACCGGCAAAAAGCGGTTGTCCATTTTTCCATAGAGATTGGTGAACATGCATACCGGAGCCGTTATCGCTAAAAAGAGGTTTCGGCATAAAAGTAGCAGTCTTGTCGTATCTTCTAGCCACATTCTTAACTATATATTTATACCACATGAAGCTGTCACCCATGGACATTAAAGAATCAAATCGCATATCTATTTCGGCTTGACCACCGGTCGCAACTTCATGATGAGCTGCTTCCACCCTAATACCCACATTTTGCAGCTCTAAAACTATTTCATTTCTGATATCCGTCTGAGTATCAAGCGGAGAAACAGGGAAATACCCCTCTTTGTGTCTCGGCTTATGACCCAAATTAGGCATCTCGTCTCTACCGCTGTTCCATATACCTTCTTCGGAATCGATATAATAATAACCGCTGTTTACGGTCTGATCGTATCTTATGTCGTCAAAAATAAAAAATTCCGCTTCCGGACCAAAGTATATGGTATCCGCAATACCCGTCGATCTCAAATATTCTTCCGCCTTCTTGGCAATGTAACGCGGATCCCTGTCATAATACTTTTCCGTAATAGGGTCCTTAATATTACAAGTCAAAGATAACGTTTTAGCCTCTATAAAATTATCTATTACAGCAGTAGAAGCATCCGGCATAATAAGCATATCCGAAGTGTCAATTGCCTTCCAGCCCCTTATACTCGAACCGTCGAACCCGAAACCCTCTTCGAACGACTCTCTCGAGACTTCACTAACGGGTACGGTAAAATGTTGCCATGTTCCGAGAAGGTCGCAGAACTTTACATCGATAAACTGAACCCCCTGCTCTTCGATAAATTGCATTACTTCGTTTTCCGTCATTTTCCCTCCAAAAAAAATTAAACAATTAAAATTTATTTAGATAATAAAAATCAAAGAGATTCATCTCCCCTTTCGCCCGTCCTTATTCTAACAGCATCATCTACCGGTAAAATAAAAATTTTTCCGTCCCCTATCCTTCCCGTCTTTGCGCTTGACGTTATTGCTTCTACCACGGCAACGAGCCTATCATCCGAAACGATAACTTCGATTTTAACCTTAGGTATAAAATCCACCACATATTCTGCACCCCTATACAGTTCGGTGTGCCCCTTCTGCCTACCGTACCCCTTAACCTCCGTAACGGTAAGACCCTGAATGCCGATTTTGCTTAACGACTCTTTCACATCGTCAAGTTTAAACGGTTTAAATATAGCCTCAACCTTTTTCATCGTTCCTCCCCGTCTAAATTTTTAGCAATAAACATGCCATATTATTGTAAAAGAAAACCCGACAAGAATGTAAAATCAATTATAAAAATGCATAAAAATTACGCAACGACAAAAAAAATGCATAAAAATTACGCATATATTTAATTTCTAAAATTTATATAAGAGAGTTCTACGTCCAACGGAAAGGATTTTAAATCGGTAATGATACTTTGAAGCCCGTTTTTGGATTTAGAACTGACCCTGAGGTGGTCATTAAGATTCTCTATCGCCGCCTTAGGATCGACCTTTTTTATCTCAACTATTATTTTTTTCGATGAATCTTTATTTACACCCTCTTTAATCTCTATCTCTTGACGCATCATTCCCTTCGATGCCTTTTCTTTCTTTTTGAACTCTAAGAACTTCACAGAAACTCCGCGCTTTATGAGCTTTCCTTTTAGTATATCTATGACGGCATCTAATTTATAATCGTCGTCTCCCAGTAATATAATGACATTGTCTTGTCTCTTTATTTCGCTTTTCGTCCCCTTAAAATCATACCGGCCCGTCATTTCTTTTATAGCCTGATTGATGGCATTATCTACTTCCTGAAGGTCGGCTTTGGAAACTATATCAAAGGATGGCATTTTAATCTCCGTCTTAAATTTAAAATTAGTTTTTTTATCGGTTCTATTTCATGATTTCATAATCCAAGGGAAAATGAATGCTAAAAACAGAATCTTTAATATACTCGTTAAGTTTTACGTCTTTATAGAGGAACATTATTATCTGCCCCTGATACGTAATAATTTTCAATGATTCTACCTTAAAATCCTTTTCGTTAAAACCCATATAAATCCTTTTTGCCCTTTGTATCGCTAACGGCTTTAATTCTATCGTTACAGTTCCGGAACCCGAATTTGCCGATACGGCCTCAACTTTAAAATATTTCGTTAAATTACCCAAAACTTCAACGACATTGGGCGGAAACCCGCCCTTTTTCTTTCCCATATTTATAATCGTAACTTTTTTTATTTGATTATTAACGATATAAAGCTCATTATTTTTAAAAATCTGCTTTTTATGAAACGGGTATTCATAAAACCACGTCATACCCTTCCCGTGTTTGTAATAGAAATACCCCTTAAAAACCATATTTTGCGAATAACCAGGTATTATTTCCTTTTGATAAAAATATGCGCTCATTGAATGCACGTTTTTATATCTGTTTTCTATTTTTTTAATTATGGGATTAGACGCCGGAGCGGCATAAGATGTTTGCGCAAAACCTAACAAAAACAAAAAAGGCAGAATTAAGAAATAAATAAAAAGCCTCATAATTATATTATTGCTATTCACCTTAACGTTCTCCTTTTTTTTGCCAATATTCCGTCGTTTTGAAGCCTCTCCATAATCCTCGCCGCCCTGTTAAAGCCTATGCGAAACCTCCTTTGGATATACGATATGGAAATACCGTTCCCGCCGTCGGAGGCTTGAGCCATATCTATAACCTCGTTATATATCTCATCGTCGGGGTCGTCCATAATTATTCTATCAAAATTACCGACATTGTCAAATTCATTTATTAATGTTTCGTCTTTCTGCGATGGAAAATTCTTTTCCTTTATAAATTCCAACACCTTTTTAATCTCGTCTTCGGAGATATAAGAGCCGTGAATCCTGAAAAGCCTATTTTGACCCGGGGGCATAAAAAGCATGTCTCCGTTCCCAAGAAGGTCTTCCGCTCCGTTAGCGTCCAATATCGTCCTTGAATCTATTTTAGAAGAGACTAAAAATGCAATACGGGAGGACATGTTCGCCTTAATAACACCGGTAACGACGTTAACCGAAGGTCTCTGCGTAGCAATTATAAGATGGATTCCACATGCCCTCGCCATCTGGGAAAGCCTTATTATTGAAGTCTCTATATCCTTTGGGCTTGCAAGCATTAAGTCGCTCAACTCATCTATTACGATTACCAAATAAGGCATGCATTTTGAATCCTGTTTCCTGGACATTTCGTTAAACTGCTCTATATTCTTAACGCCTGCAGCCTGTAGCTTTATATATCTTGCTTCCATTTCAGAAACTGCCCACTTAAGAGCGATGTCCGCTTTTTTCGCATCATAAATCACGTCGCTTATCAGATGAGGCAAATTTTCAAACGGGGTCAATTCCAATCTTTTGGGATCAATCATTAAAAAATTAAGTTCTTCATAACTCGCCTTAAAAAGAAGGCTTACTATCAGGGTATTGATAAATACGCTTTTTCCCGCCCCCGTTGCCCCGGCTATTAATAAATGAGGTGCTTTTGCGATGTCGAATGAAATATCGCCTCCGGTCGTATTTTTACCTAGAATTATCGTAAGCAAAGATTTCGAATCTATGAAATCCTTGGAATTTAAAATTTCCGAAAAGAAAACCATCTCCCTTTTATTATTAGGAACTTCAATGCCTATAGCGGATTTGCCCTCAATAACCCCGGCCATTCTCACGGGCTTAGATTTTAAAGCCATAGTAAGGTCTTCCGATAGGGATAATATTTTTCCCACCTTAACACCGCTTACCGGTTCAAACTCATACATAGTTATAATGGGTCCGGGATTTATTCCGGTGACCTTCCCTTTAACTCCGAAATCCATTAATTTTTTTTCGATTAGTGCCGCATTCCCCAAGAGAGATAATTTATCCGGTCTTTGAACGTCTTTCGTTATTTTTTCGATATTAATTAGGGAAATAGGTGGAATTTTAGATTTTCTATCATCTATAAAATCGAATGTTCCGGCCTTCTCCTTAATAGATTCCTCGTTCGCTTCGGTAGCATCGTCTCTTCCGTCCAAGTTATCTATCAGGTCTTCCCTCGGACCGCCGAATAATTCTTTGTTTAGGATAAAACTTTTTTCTCTCTTCTTAAACCCTTTTCTTTTTTCGATTTTTAATTTTAATGAAGAAAAAAATGCGGCTAATTCTCCCGGTAAAACATTTAATTTGAATAATCTTATTTCTTTTATATATGCCTTAAGCCTATTGTAGGCACGATAATAATACCCGAAAAGGCTTTTAAGGCCGATTCTTTTAAAAATAAAATAGATCGAAATTAAAAAAAGTACAAAACCTATTATTACACTTCCGGCTTCTCCAAAAAATTTAAGAAGATAGCTGTAAATCCCCCCACCTATCAAACCGCCGCCGGATGTTATGAATCCATGATATGAAATTTCGGGAAATAACAGGCTTAAAAAAATCAAAGCGGTAAGGAATGCGGTAAAAATTCCGGCATGAAACCGTAAGCTGAATGTTCTATTCAATATCAAGAATATGCCTGCCGATAAAATAAAAAAAACTATTAAAAAAGAAGATATTCCAAATGCGATTAGAAAATAGTTCGACAGAATACCGCCGAAAAACCCGCCTAAATTGATCTCTCGTACAGTAGAAATAGAATATGAATTATAGGTTTCCTGAAGTATATTGTAAGAATAGAGAGATAAAAAGGAATATACGGAAAAAAATACTATCAATACTCCAAATATTATTCTTTTGCCGCTCGACATAATTTAAATAAACTCTTCCGTTCCAAAATATGATTTTAAAGCATTAGGAATCCTTATGCGACCGTCTTTCATCTGGTAATTTTCGATTATAGCAATCATCACCCTCGGAAGTGCAAGTCCGGAACCATTCAGCGTATTCACATATTCTGCTTTAGAGCTTTTATTCCTTTTAAATTTTATATTAGCCCTTCTTGCTTGAAAAGAACCGAAATCGGAACACGAACTTACTTCAAGCCATTCGTTTATACCCGGGGCATAAACCTCTATATCAAATTTTTCGCTGGCGGTAAAGCTCAAATCTCCTGTGCATATGCGTATAAGCCTATGCGGAATATCAAGCCTATTCAATATGTCCTGCGCATCGGCAATAAGACTCAACAACTCCTCTTTTGCGGCTTCCGGAGTCGTAATCTTTACAAGCTCGATCTTGTCGAATTGATGACCCCTTTTTATACCCTTGGTATCCTTACCTGCAGACATCTTTTCCTTTCTAAAACAGGCAGTATAGGCGACATGCTTTATCGGAAGATCTTCGGCATTAAACGTTTCGCTTCTATACATGTTTGTAACCGGAACCTCCGCCGTCGGAACGAACCATAACCCTGAATCTTCGTCTTTATATAAATTATCCGCAAATTTGGGTAACTGCCCTGTTCCTATTAAGCATTCCTCATTAATCATATAAGGCGGATATACCTCTTCGTAATCGTGGTATGTTACGTGCACGTCTAACATAAAATTAATAAGCGCCCTCTGAAGCCGGGCGAACCCTTTTTTTAATATATAAAAACGCGTTCCGGAAATCTTGGCTCCCCTTTCGAAATCTATTAAATCCCTTTTCTGCCCTATTTTATAATGAGTTTCAGGTGTGAAACCGAATTTTTTCTTTTCGTTGAAATACGAAACCACCGAATTTTCAGTCTCGTTCTTACCTACCGGCACATCGCGTCCCGGCAGGTTAGGAACGCTCAACATCAATGCATTAAACCTTCCGCCTACGATATTTAGTTCATCTTCCTGAAACTTAATCGATTCGTTTATCCTTTTTACCTTCGCCTTTTTCATTGAAATCGTTTCTTCGTCTTTTTCGGATGCTATTTCCTTAGAAAGCGTCTTCCTCGCATTTCTAAGGCATTCAATGTCGTATAAGAGCCTTCTTTTAGACTCGTCAAGCTCAAAAATTTCATCAATGGGAACCGAAACAAAAAGCTTCTCCATCTCCTTTTTGACGTACTCTCTCTGTTCCCTGATAAGTTTAATGTCTATCATAATTTAATTATTTTATACCCTGTATATTCAATATATAATTTATATTTTATTCCGTTTCAGAAATTTATCATGACGTTAACGCAATCACCGCTTATTTCCACAAATCCCCCTCCGACAATATTTATTTCATTTACCGTTTCACCCGTTTTATATTTTATTTTACCCTCTATCAAATTTGATATAAAATTTATATGTCCCGGCAATACGCCCTCTATGCCCGCTTCGGTCGGAATTTCGCAAAAATCCGCAAACCCTTCAAAGACCGATCCTTTTTTATCGACTACCCTTATTCTAATATTAAGAGACATTTATTTCAATCCTTTTGCCTTTTCGACAGCTTCCTCTATCGTTCCGACCATGTAAAAAGCCTGTTCCGGTAAATTGTCGTGCCTGCCTTCCAATATTTCTTTAAAGCCCCTTACGGTCTCTTTTAACGGAACATATCTGCCGGGAAAACCGGTAAACACTTCCGCCACAAAAAAAGGCTGAGATAAAAATCTTTGTATCCTTCTTGCGCGATTTACCGTTAGCTTATCGTCTTCCGAAAGTTCGTCCATACCCAAAATAGCAATTATATCCTGCAATTCCTTATATTTTTGAAGAACCGCCTGAACGTTCCTTGCAACTTCGTAATGCTCGTCCCCAATGATATTTACGTCTAACGCCCTCGAAGTAGAATCAAGCGGATCGACCGCCGGATAAATCCCAAGATCGACAATCTGTCTTGAAAGAACCGTCGTGGCATCCAAATGAGAAAACGTGGTTGCCGGGGCCGGGTCGGTCAAATCGTCTGCCGGAACATAGACCGCTTGAACGGACGTAATCGAACCCTTCTTCGTACTGGTAATTCTTTCTTGAAGCTCGCCCATATCGGTCGCGAGGGTCGGCTGATAGCCCACGGCGGACGGTATTCTGCCCATAAGCGCACTGACCTCCGAATTTGCCTGCGCAAACCTGAAAATATTATCTATGAAAACCAATACGTCCTGTCTTTCTTCGTCCCTAAAATACTCTGCCATAGTAAGGGCGGAAAGGGCGACCCTTGCTCTTGCTCCGGGAGGCTCATTCATCTGCCCGTAAACCAAAACCGTTTTATCTAAAACTTTAGATTCCTTCATTTCCGTCCATAGATCCGTTCCTTCCCTTGTTCTTTCGCCAACGCCGGCAAAAACGGAATATCCGCCATGCTCTATTGCTATATTATGAATAAGTTCCATAACCAACACTGTTTTTCCTACACCTGCGCCCCCAAATAACCCCGCTTTTCCACCCTTTAAATAGGGTTCCAACAAATCTATAACCTTAATACCGGTCTCTAATATCTCAACGGTCGTAGACTGCTCCTCAAATGCCGGGGCAGGTCTATGGATAGGAAGCCTCAATTTAAATTCTACGGGGGGTAACTCGTCTACCGGTTCGCCTATAACGTTGAATATTCTTCCCAATACGTCTCTTCCCACGGGAACCGTTATTTTGTTGCCGGTATCTATTACCGTTATTCCCCTTGATAACCCGTCGGTAGAATCTAAAGAAATGCACCTGACGACATTTTCACCGAGATGCTGAATTACCTCGAGCACCAAATTATTTTTTTTATCGCTTATAGCCGGATTTGTCAACATCAATGCATTAAAAATAGACGGAAGTTTTTTGTTTTCAAATTTAACGTCAACCACCGGACCTATTACCTGCGCAACAAAACCTTCATTCATCGATAGCCTCCTAAAATTTTATTTTACGGCGTTTACGCCGTTTATAATGTCGAGAATTTCAAGGGTAACGGCTGCCTGTCTCGCTTTATTGTAAATTATCGTCAACTTATTTATGAGTTTTCCGGCATTCCTTGTAGCGTTATCCATAGCATACATTCTTGATGCCTGTTCGCCGGCAAAAGATTCTAAAATTTTAAAATAAATCTTAGTACGTATATAATCTTTGAAAATCTTATCGATTATATCATCTTCGTAACTGACGGGCTCCGTTAAATAACCGCCGCTGTTTTTATTCTCGCCGCTATCGTAAGAATCAAACGGTAAAAGCCTTTCCGCTATGGGCATCTGGTGCAGCGCGGAAATATAGTTATTGGATATCACGTAAATCTCCCCTATTTTTCCCTCGGTAAAATCATTTAACATTACATTAGATAATTGAACGGAAAGATTAGATATAGATTCGCTTTCCGAATAAAATCCCTTGAAGGCAATCTCATAATCATTTCTTTTAAAAAAATCGAAACCCTTTTTGCCGAGGATATACAGCTTAGCCGGATCGGCATCCGGAACCATCGTTTCTAATTCTTCGAAAAAAAGCTTAAACAAATTCATATTAAAAGAACCGCAGAGCCCTCTATCCGTCGAAATTATCAATATTCCCCTACTGATTTTATCGCCGTCATTATCGTTATCACGTAAATTTTTCTTATAAAACGGATGAGAATATAATACCGTATTTTTGGAAATATTATTTATAATGCCGTCAAAACTGCTTGAATAAGTCTTAAATTCGTTCATGGCTGCCTGATTCCTTTTCAGCTTGGCTCCCGCAACCATTTTCATAGCCTTGGTTATTTGTCTCGTATTTTTAACACTCGAAATTTTTCTTTTTATCGATTTTAAGTTAGGCATGATATTATCAATCTTCTAAGAAGATATTTTTAAATTTATCCAAAACGGCTATAAGGCTCGTTTTGACGATATCGTCTATCATTTTTTTTTCTCTGATATCCTTATATATTCCGGGATTATTGTTTTCTATGTATAATAAAAGTTCTTTTTCGTATTTTTTTATAGCGGAAAGTTTATAATCCTGCAAATAACCGCTGTTGGCGGCAAACAACATCACCACTTCTTTTTCAACCGGCATCGGCTTATACTGACCCTGCTTAAGGAGTTCCGACATCATTCTGCCTCTGGCAAGCATTTCCTGCGTCATCTTATCGAGGTCGGCCCCAAACTGAGAAAACGCCGCCAATTCTCTATATTGCGCCAAAGAAAGCCTCAAACCGCCGGAAACCTGTTTCATTGCCTTAATCTGAGCATCCCCTCCCACTCTTGATACGGAAAGCCCCGCGTTTACCGCCGGCCTGACGCCGGCATAAAAAAGGTCCGTCTCCAAGAATATTTGTCCATCCGTGATAGATATAACGTTCGTAGGAATATATGCCGAAACGTCTCCGGCCTGAGTTTCAATTATGGGCAATGCCGTGAGCGACCCTCCGCCGTGTGCATCGTTCAGTTTTGCCGCCCTTTCTAAAAGCCTTGAGTGTAAATAAAACACGTCTCCGGGATATGCCTCTCTACCCGGCGGTCTCCTGAGAAGCAGGGATAATTCCCTGTAAGCTACGGCATGCTTTGATAAATCATCGTAAACGATAAGGCAGTGCATGCCGTTGTCTCTAAAATATTCGCCGATAGTAGCCCCCGTATAAGGTGCAAAATATTGAAGAGTAGCGGGATCGCTCGCATTAGCGGCGATTATAGCGGTATATTCCATCGCCCCTTCCTGCATCAGGCGGTCATAAATAAAAGAGACGCTTGATTGCTTTTGCCCTATCGCCACATAAATACAGTAAACATCAGAATTCTTTTGGTTCAATATTGCATCTATGGCTATTGCCGTCTTTCCGGTCTGCCTGTCGCCTATGATAAGCTCTCTTTGACCCCTGCCTATCGGCATTAAAGCATCTATTACCTTAATTCCGGTATATAGCGGTTCATTGACCTTTTTTCTTTGCACTATGCCTACCGCTTTTTTCTCTATTGCCGAATATTCAGTCGCTTTGATAGGATTTTTGCCGTCTATGGGTCGTCCAAGTCCGTCGAGAACCCTGCCTAAAACCCCCATACCTATCGGAACCTCGGCAATATTGCCGGTCCTTTTTACCGTATCGCCTTCTTTAACTAAAAACTCTTCGCCTAAAATTGCAACACCTACATTATCCTCTTCCAAATTCAAAACGTAACCGTAAACATCGGGAGAAAATTCCAGCATTTCACCTATCATGGCATTTTTAAGCCCGTATATTTTTGCAACGCTATCCCCGACGGATAGGACTACTCCTCTCTCGCTTATATCAATATTTTTAGTATAAGACTCTATCTTGCTTTTTATTATATCCGTAATCTCAGAAGCCTTAATTCCCATAAATAAATGCCCCTTGTTTTAAGTAATTATAAAAACTGCTTATTTGAGCTTTTATACTGCCGTCGTACGATATATTTTCTACATTTATAATATAGCCGGCTATTATCGATTTATCGGCTCTATTTGTTATAACTACCGTTTTATCTGACACTTTTTCTATAATACGCTTTATTTTATTGGTCTCATTATCGTCCAATTCTTTTGCGGAAACGACATCTACCCTTAAAATATTCATAAAATCATCCCTAAAATCGGAGAATCGTATAAAAATTTTCGGCAAATATTCCATTCGTTCGTTTTCTATCAGGAGATGCAGAAAATTTATAAATTCGGCACTTAACGACAATTCTGCAGCTAATAAATTCACGATCTCAAATCTTTCCTTCTTATCTATATAAGTTTGCGACAAAAATTCTTTCAGGCATAAATTATCGTAACAGATATCAATAAACCCATCAATATCTTTATAGACCTCCTCTATTTTATCCGAATGCCGCGCAAATTCAAAGAGTGCTCCGGCATATCTTTTACTTATTTGATCGTCTATCAAACGCTTCCTCCTGCAATTTAAGAAAACTATCGTTTATCTTGCCGTAAACCTCAGAAGTCATTTCTCTTTGCATAATATCCTGCATGAATTTAAAAGACATATTTAAAGCCTCATCAAACAGCTGTTTTTTTTGTTTATCAATTTCGGATTTAGCCTGATTAATATAATTCCCTGAAATTTTCTCCGCCGCCGTTTCGGCATCTTTTATAATATTGTTCCTTTCCGTTTCCGTCTCTTTTAATGCTTCTTTTTTAATATTCTCTACCTCTGACTTAACCTCTTTGAGTACATCCATGGCTTGTTCGTAAAGCTTTTCCGCCTCTTTCTCATATTCGGCGGCCTTTTTTAACGATAATTCTATGCCCTTTTTTCGATTATCGAAAAAAGGGATTCCGTATCTAATAAATATATAAACAAATCCACCTGCTAATATGAGAGTATCAAATATCCGCCAAAAGATTTCCATAAATAAGCCAATTACTCTAATATTTTTTTGTAAATTAAATTTGCCAATTCTTCGGATTTAGATTTATAATGATTAATTATAGAAGTTTTTTCTTTGTCAAAATCTTCCACTATACGGCTGAATTTATAAGAAGCATCTTTTTTTGCGGATGAAATAATTTTTGCGGTTTTAATCATAGCCTCTTTACGATAGGTTTTTTTTATCCTATTTATTTCTATTTTTAAGTCTAATTTCTCTTTTCTAACGTCTTCAATCAATTTTGCCGCAGATTCTTCGAAATATTTTTGTTTTTCATTGTGCGAATCTATATTTTCCCGCCTTTTTTTTAAGATAGCCCTTACGGGTTTAAATAAAAACAGATTTAAAAAGTAGGTAAATATCAAAAACGTTACGGCTTCAAACAGGAGTCCCTGCCATGTTATGATCAGCTCTTTCATGTCATTTATCGCATTTTCATATTTTAGTTTGACTTTAGTTAAATTATATATCAAAAACACAAAAAATATCAATTTTAATTTACTTTATACGAAT
The DNA here is from genome assembly GCF_048541835.1 of Candidatus Acidulodesulfobacterium sp. H_13. NCBI lineage: Bacteria > Candidatus Acidulodesulfobacteriota > Candidatus Acidulidesulfobacterales > Candidatus Acidulidesulfobacteraceae > Candidatus Acidulidesulfobacterium > Candidatus Acidulodesulfobacterium sp. H_13. The sequence continues at coordinate 29,367 of NZ_JBLEOY010000002.1, read as the reverse complement.
ATTTTATGATAATATTTAAATATAAATATTTGACTAAGATTTTTATTATGAATGAAAACAAACAGAAAACGGATAATACAAGCAATTCTACCGTAAATACTATCCTGATTAAAGAAAACAAAATAATCGAACAAATAATGGATAATATCCTTATGTCAAAAAGGGAACTCGGCGTCACATTATTTCCCTATGACCAATTTTTTAAATCATATCTGATAGAAATAAAACATAAATACTTAGTTATAGATAGCCTTATTCCGTTTTACGGAAATAAAATATTACCAAAAACAGAATATATAAAGATAAATGCCGAATCCAACAAACACGAGATTGATAGACATTTTTTAACAAAATATAAAGACGAGATAGTTTTGGGTGAAGAACATAACTTCTTGATTTATAAACCCGAAGAGATAGTCCTGATCGAAAAAAGAAGCGTTCTAAGGGTCTCTACGAATGACTCGGATATGGCTTATGTCTATATCTTTTATAAAAATAACAACCTTTTTTACATAATACGCGATTTATCGTGGAACAGTATATCGTTTGCTTCGGAAATACCCATCGAAACCTATTATCCGCTAAAAAACGCTATGGTAAAATTTGTTGATAAAACTATTAGGATGGACTTAAGAGTTATTCATTCAACTTATGCGGGCGGTAAATATCAAACCGGATGCTCTATTACGAAAATATCTGATAACGATAGAGACCTATTGATAAATTTTATGCTTGGGATAGAAAGAAAAAACATCCGGTCTAATTTCGAGTAATCAGTTTCATTATTCTTTCCAATTCCTCGGCGGCATAAAACTCTATCGCTATTTTACCTTTCAATTCTCCGTTTTTGTCTTTGTAATCTATTGTAACTCGCGTTTGAAGTTCCTCAAGCAATTTATCTTCATAGCTTCTAATCTGAGAAGATACCGCCAAATCTTTTTCCGGTTTTCGTTTACCTCCCCGTTTCTTTGTCTTAATCGACTTAACGGCGCGCTCGGTCTCTCTTACGGTCAGCTTTTCACTAGAAATTTTATCCAAAAGAACACTCGCTTCATCATCCGAAAGACCTATGAGATTTCTTGCATGGGATGGAGTAATTTTTCCATATATGAGGTCCGTCTTAATTCCGTCCGGCAACGAAAGAAGCCTAATCATATTGGTAATAGTTGCCCTGTCTTTGCCGACCTTAGCCGATAATTCCTCATGTGTTATTTTATACTCCTCTATCAGCCTCAAATAACAACCCGCTTCTTCAATAACATTCAAATCCTGGCGCTGAATATTTTCTATCAGGGCAATCTCAAGCGCTAAAACCCCGGAAATATCCTTAATTATTACGGGAACTTTTTTAAAATCCAATTCCCTTGCGGCTCTGTATCTTCTTTCACCCGCAATTAAATCAAAAACATCTCCATTTTTAGACTTAGCCACTATCAATGGCTGAATGATACCATTCTCTTCTATAGATTTTTTCAGTTCGGCAAGCTTAGCCTTGTCAAAATACCGCCTGGGCTGATAAACGCCGGTATTTATTCTATCTACATCTATTTCAAAAACCGAAAATTGATTATCTTCGCCTGCCGTCCTATCCGCATCCTGATTAAGAGCATCCGTTAAAAGGGCGCCCAACCCTCTTCCCAACACACTTCTTTTCTTGATAGATTTTTCTTTTTCTTTCATAATCAATTGATTAAGCAACCCTGGCCAAAAACTCCTTGGTCAGTTCAAGATAATAAATTGCTCCCTTAGAATTTATATCGTACAATATTATAGGTTTTCCGAAACTTGAGCTTTCCGGAAGTTTAATGTTTCTCGGTATAACGTTTTCATAAATCTTTTGCCCGAAATACTTTTTAACTTCACTTACGACCTGATTTGTGAGGTTCGTCCTTCCATCGAACATTGTAAACAAAACTCCCTCTATATATAACGTTTTATTAAGTCTCTGATTTACAAGTTTAATAGTTTGCATCAGCCTGGATACCCCTTCTAATGAATAATACTCGCACTGCATAGGGATTAAAACACTGTCGGATGCAGTCAAGGCGTTAATAGTCAGCAATCCAAGCGATGGCGGCGTATCTAAGAAAATATAATCGTAATCTTCCCTTACCTTGTCTATTATTTTTCTCTTAATATAGTATTCTCTTGCCTCCATATTTACAAGTTCGATTTCTATACCGGCAAGGTCGGATGTAGCAGGAATAACATAAAGATTTTCCATTTGTGTGGAATATACCGCATTAGAAACATCATAATCTTTAATAAGACACTCATAAATTGTAGGATTAGATTTTTCTACTATAACATTCAACCCGCTCGTAGCATTGGCTTGCGGGTCTGCATCTATCAAGAGAACCTTCTTCTCATACGCTGAAAGACACGCCGCAATATTAATAGCGGTAGTAGTCTTTCCTACCCCACCCTTTTGATTGGAAACGCATATAACTCTTGCCATTAGTCTAAACTCACGGGAATTTTTAAAATTATTTATTAAAAAATAAGATTTAACGAAAATAATTATAACATTAATTAAATTAATAAATCAAAATTTTTAGAAAGTACAGATATTTATTCACCTTTTACTGTATGTAACGAAAATTTAACAAAACCTTAATAATATTGTAACAGTCAAGACGTATAATGAAATAAGTTTATACTACTAACTCATAGCATATCGGAGGTTAAAATGAACGATATAAAATCAAATTCTTTTTTCGAAGAAGTCCTTAGAAAAGCTTCCCTAAATGCCATTGCCGTCAGATCCAAATATATGAATCTGATAAAGAACAGGATCTCATCATCGCATTCGAAAAATGCCATAATGAATTTGAAATGCAAATGCAACGAATATGACATGAATGTTTTAGTGACCGAATCGGATGTCGGAAAGATTTATGAAAGATTTGTGAAAAAATGCATTAATTGCGACGAGATTATAAAAATAACTTTTAAATTTAAATGATTTACCAATTAATGTTTCACGTGGAACATTAATTTAATTATCCCTGTTTGAAAAATATTGATAAAATGATTTTACGCTTTGCAACAGGTTAAGATTAAACTCCAACAAAGAATAATGACCAAAGTGAGCCGTCGCCTTCTTCTCTATTATCTGATTTTTTAAATCAATCGCAGACTTGCCTTGAAACTGCGTATAGCCCTTGCCGACAAATTCTTTAGTATGGGCATCACTTGCGCCTACCTGAGGAAAACCGATTGAAACATTTACCAACGACGTAACGGCATTAGAAAATACGGCAAACGTACTTGAGTTATTAATAACCTCTATCGCATCAAAATCTAAGTTTTTAAGATGTCTCCTTATCGGCTCATATCCCTTTTTGGCGTAAGAAAGAAGATAATAGGGATGCGGTGCAATCGCCAACCCGCCCTGAGCATGTATCTCGTCAATCGTATCTATTGCCGTCATCCCTTGAGCAATCCTTTTATCCAAAAATAGGCCTATTACGTGTCCGTTCTTTGTTGAAATTTCCTCACCGATTATAACGTCGACTTCAAGGAAATCATTTTTCAAAGCGTATTCTTTTGCCTTATATGCCCCGTCAAGACGATCATGATCGGTTATAGCTATTACCTGAAATTTTCCGGCAATAAACTCGACAATGTCTTCGGGTGAACTTATCCCGTCATCACTATAACTTGTATGAACATGAGTATCAGCTTTTGAATATAACATTTTGCCCTCTGTTTTAATTTAATTAAGTATTATGTCGGGCGGCTGAATTGCCCTCTTCTGTATATTTTTCCTCCTCGCCTACGACTCTTAAGGATTGTCCTTTAGTCTCCGGCAAGGCAAATATCGTTAAAATAGCCCCTGCAAAAGATATTATCGTAAGGATCATGAACGTTCCACCCAACTTAATCGATACTATCAAAAAAGGAAAAAGTAAGGTTCCGATAAATGCTCCTATTTTGCCGGTGCCGGCAGATATGCCGTCGCCTAATCCCCTTATGGGCGTTGGAAAGACCTCTGACGGATATATGAAAGTCGTAGTATTCGGACCAAATTCGGTAAAAACGTAACTCATACCGAATATCAGCACAAACATGGCCGGAACGAGTACGTATCCGCCGAAACTCGTCAAAGAAATTATTAGATATGCCAATGCCATTCCAAAAAAGCCCAGTATTTGAATGAATTTTCTGCCTAATTTGTCCATGGCAAAAGCGGCAATCCAGTAAAACGGCGCTGCAAACACTATAAAAACAATAGTAGACAACGCAAGTCTATGTATAAGGTTCGCATTGGGCATGACGGATTTCATCACTAAAGGCCAACTTATGGAATTTCCGTAAAAAGCCCAATCCATTAAGAACCAGCTCCCCGCCGTTCCGATAAGTCTCAAATTATTGGGATATTTAAATAAATCATACCATCTTGTTTTTAACTTTGCCACATTCTCCTTGCCATATTTATTCTCGTCTACTTTTATTTTTGTTCCTACGATATCATTAATGGCCGCGACGGTCTGATTGACGTCGCCTCTTACGTTTATGCTATAATAAGGGGTTTCTTTAATTTTTCTTCTTAAGTATATAACGCTTGCCGCCGGAATTGCGCCGAGCCCCAAAAGTATTCTCCATGCCACGTCATGAGGAATCCCGACCGTCAAAACAAGAATAGCCGCTATGGGTCCGGCTATCAATCCTAATCCTTGAAGAGAAAATACCATTGAAACAAGTTTGCCCCTATCTTTTCTATTTGCATATTCGCTCATTATAATCGCGCTTATCGGGTAGTCTCCTCCGATACCGATACCTAAAATTATTCTCCAGATTATCAACTGCGTGATGTCTTGGGAAAAAGCGGAACCTATCGCTCCTATGGTTAAAATGAGAACTTCAATTCCATAAATCGCCCTTCTCCCAAAAATATCGGCAATCCTGCCGAAAAGATATGCCCCAAATGCGGCGGCAAGTAAAGACGAACTGCCTAAGATAGCTATTTCGGAGGTGCTTAAATGCCATATCGGCGCCAAAAGCGCTATAACCACGCCTATAATAAAAAGGTCGTAGGCATCGGTAAAAAAACCCATCCCTGCCGTAAACATAGTTCTAAAATGATGATGAACAAGACCGATCCCGTCGACTTTATCTAGCAGGTGATTTCTTAAATTGCCTGCTGTTTCCATAAAGATACCTCCTTAAATTAGATTAATCTTTATTCTTTCTCAATCAACTATTTAAAATTTATTATATTTTAACATTACAGTATTGCATTTTTATTACGTTAATGTTAAATTTTTGTTACAATATTTACATTGCACAGTTTGAGATATCGCATAGTGCAATGACGCAGGTTTAATTCGATTATGATATAAAATAGGCATATGAGAAATATAGGCAGGCTTACAAAAATAGTGAGGTCTATCATCTTACGAATATTGTTGATTTTATGGTACGGGACAAACACGGCAAAAGTTCAAAAAATAGATAGGCTCTAATGTGCGCCGGGTTCTTTTACATGAAGAATAGTTGCATTGCTTTAAATAATTCGGATACTAAACGGACAGCCTTTCTATAACTCTTTTTCTACCGAGAAATTTGATTATTTTCAATATAGAAGGACCGCTTAACTTCCCGGTTATTAATAATCTCAGCGTTTCGTAGCATTCTTTAGCAGGCACATTGTATATGGAGACGGTATTGTTTATCATATTTCTGATTGAATTCTCGCTAAAATCATCGACATTTTTAAAGCTGTCGGCAAAAATTGATTTTAATTCGGTATTGTATTCGGCATCGTTTAATTTAACTCTATAATCATCAAGAAATAATTTTAATTCCTCCGTTATTTCATATACAGTCCTAAATTCATTTTTTAAGAAATTGATTATTTCTAAAAATACCTCTTGCGGATACTCGTTTTTAACCCTTGCCGTCAAAGACTTTCCTGCAAATTTTTCAGCTATAATGTCGATCAAGGCATCGACGGATATTGCATTGAGCCATTTCTCATTGATAAATCTCAATTTATCTTCGTTAAAAATTGCACCCGAACTCTTTGCTCTCGTAATATCGAAAAAAGCCGCCATTTCCGAAACATCGGCAAATATCTCTTTATATCCGGAACCGGCAAATGTATTACCGGTTATGGCAAGATAATTCAGCAGCGACCCGGGAAGATAACCTTCTTTCTTATAATATTCGATATTAGAAATTAAATCTCGTTTCGACATTATTTTTCCGTCTTTGCCGTGTAATAAAGAAATATGGGCAAAAACAGGCACATCTTTGCCGAGGGCTTTAAGTATAAGAATCTGCTTAGGCGTATTGCTTATGTGGTCTTCGCCCCTTATTACATGAGAAATATTCATATCGCTATCGTCGACAATGGAGACAAAATTGTAAGTGAACCTGCTGCTTTCGGTTCTTAGGATAAAGTCCCCTATAAGTCTCGGATCAAAAACGAGGCGACCGTGAACCAAATCATGGAATTCAACGGAATTAAATTCCTGACCGCCATGTTTTAAAACATCGGCTACGCTTAAACGAATTGACGGGAACAAATTGTTTTCTTTTAATTCGGAACGCAAGATTTTTCTTTCTTCGGATGAAAGTTTATAGCACTTTCCATTATAAACATACGGTTTCTTTGACTTAATGGCAAGTTCTTTAGACTTTAAAATATCTTCTCCGGTACAAAAACACTCGTAAACCAAACCTTTCGTTTTCAAAATATCGAGGTAATTTTCATAAACCGCCGTTCTTTCCGACTGCCTATAAAATTCATCCCATTTGATATCAAACCATTCCAAATCACTTATAATAGAATATTCATATTCCTTTTTATTTCTAAGCTTATCCGTATCGTCTATCCTTAAAATGAAATCCCCTTTATTTTGTAGAGAGAACAGATAATTAAACAATGCCGTTCTTACTCCGCCTATATGGAGATTACCTGTCGGACTCGGTGCAAACCTGACTCGCGTCCGATTAATCAAATCTTCTTTCATTATAATTTAGCCTTTTTATATTTTTATTTTGGTCCTGAATTTATTATAACTATTCAAAGTAAGAATATGAATCTATCTAAACAAGTTTGTTCCGGATAGGATTTTAATTCTATAAAATGGATTATACCGCCGATAAAAATGGCGATTTTTAGGCTTACGACAAAATAAGCAGCCGTTCCCATTCATGGGAACGGCTGCTTATTAAACTTATAATTTTACCCTCTTGTCCCCATCATACAGATAAACGGCCGTATCGGCTTCATCTTTAGTACGATCATGCGAGCCGTCGCAATACGGAAGACTGCGGGAAAGACCACATGCGCAAATATACATCGGAAATTTCGCATCCTTTTCTTCTATCACGATCGGTAATCTCTTTTCGTGTTTGACGATTCTCGGCATAACAACACCCCCATTTTTAAATTGTTCTTAAATATCTAAAATTTACATCCATTACTTCATAAACGTTTTATTTATTAATAGTAAAACATCGAATGCCTTATGTCAAATTACATGCCGCATGTCGGAAAAAGGGGCTGCATTACATATATTTTCACGAGCGCGTATGTTATAATAATTCATTCAAAAATTAATAACAATCGATTTCATGGAGGGTATCCTTATGATTATAGTTACCGGCGGTGCCGGATTTATAGGTTCCAATATCGTAGAAGCTCTTAATAAAAAAGGCAAAACGGATATTTTGGTCATAGACGATCTTACCGACGGCAAAAAAATGCATAATCTGACAGATTTGGATATTTTGGATTATATGGATAAGGATGATTTTATAACAAATATTAAATCCGGATACAACTTTGGAAATATTGAGGCGATTTTTCATGAAGGCGCATGTTCTTCCACTACGGAATGGGACGGGCGGTTCATAATGAAAAACAACTTTGAATATTCTAAAGAACTGCTAAAGTGGTGTCTGAAAACGGGAGCACAATATATATATGCTTCCTCCGCTTCCGTATACGGTACCGGCAAAAAAGGATTCATAGAAAACAGGTCATGCGAGCATCCGATCAACATGTATGCTTATTCTAAGTTTCAATTTGATCAGTATATCCGAAGCGTCATGAAAAAAGGTGGGGTAAAATGCCAGATTGTCGGCTTCAGATATTTTAATGTTTACGGGCAAAGAGAGACCCATAAGGGAACCATGTCAAGTGTTGCGTTTCACTTTAACAATCAGATACTTACAAACGGAAAGGCAAGACTTTTCGAAGGAACCGACGGGTATAAAAACGGAGAGCAAGAACGCGATTTCGTATATGTCGAAGACTGTGTCAGAGTTAATTTGTGGTTTTTGGAACATCCCGAAAAATCCGGCATATTTAATATAGGAACCGGAAAGGGACGATCCTTTAACGACGTTGCAAATGCCGTCGTTAAATGGCATGGTTCTGGGAATATCGAGTATATTCACTTTCCCGATAACCTTAAAGGCGCATACCAAAGTTTTACCGAAGCAAATATAACCGCTTTACGCAATGCAGGATACGAAAAACCCTTTCTTTCCGTTGAAGAGGGGGTTAAAAAATACTTAGACCGGCTGAATAACGGAGATAAAGACTGATTGCCGTGTTAAAAACATTACAATCTTATGCCTTCATGTTTCACATGAAACATGAAGGCATAAGATTGTAAATATACTGCGAATAACGACATAGAATAACCTATAGGCAGAAAGTTATTCTCTTATCATACCTTTCAAAATATCCAAATCTATTTTATGTTCATTATCGCTTCCGGGTGTCTCGACTATTAACGGAATGCCTTTAAGCCTTTTGTCGTTCATTATAAACCCGAAAGCATCCTGACCGATATAGCCCTTCCCTATCGAAGCATGTCTGTCTACATTAGAACCCAAGGGTTTTAGAGAATCATTAATGTGAACCGCTCTCAGCCTATCAAGCCCAATAATATTATCAAAATCATCCATATATTTATTATATGCCTGTAATGTCCTTATATCGTAACCCGCCGCAAAAATATGGCACGTATCGATGCAAACGCCAAGCCTCATATTGCCCTCAAGCAGTTCGATAATCCTGACAATATGTTCTGATTTATATCCTATTTGATTACCCTGTCCGGCAGTCGTCTCTAAGACTAAATTCACATCCTCAGATTCTTCTGTTTGCTTTATAATTTCGTTTAAATTTAAAGCTATTTGCCGTATTGTCTCGTCCTCGGTTAAATGCTTGTTTGAACCGGGATGAAATATTAACGATTTTATGTCAAGTAGCCTGCATCTTTTAATTTCATTTACAGCGGCTGCCACAGATTTTTCTCTTACAAATTCATCCGTGCTTCCAAGGTTGACTAAATATGAAAGGTGGGCAACCACCGTTAATCCATCCTTTAATACGCATCTTTTAAAAGAATCAATCTCATTAAAGTCAAGTTCCTTGGCAGACCACTGCAACTGATTCTTCGTAAATATTTGAATGGCATTAGATGCGGTATTTTGTGCATGCAGGCAGGCATTCGCCAACCCTCCTGCAATAGAAACGTGTGTGCCCAATAAAATTTTCATCATAAATCAGGAAATAAAATTTATTTATTATTCTTTAGTTTTAAAAATTATATCATGATTATACAATAAGATAAACAATACGAATGAGTTAACCGCCATTAATCAATATATGGTTCACTCGAAGATGTATGATAATTGGGGCTACGGTGATCTCCATAAAGAAATTGAAGAACGCGCAATAGATGAGATGAAACATGCCGAAGAACTAATCGGCAGAATATTGTTCCTTGAAGGTATACCCGTTGTTTCAAATTATAACAAAATGTATATCGGTTCTACGGTTGAACTAATGCATAAAAATGACAGCAAGTCTGAAGAGGGCGCGGTTGAATCCTATAATGACGATATCAAATTTGCCGCTGAAATTAAAGATAACGGAACGAAGACCTTATTACAATCAATATTAAAAGATGAAGAAGAGCACTTAGATAAGATAGATGAATATCTGGGACAAATAGAACAGATGGGGCTTCAGGTTTACCTATCCACATGTATAAAATAAATTTAAATCGGCTTGCCCGACATATCATGAAAGGACGCCGGATAGGCAAGGCGCCCTTTCATGCTTAAATCTCCGCAACAGCTGAAATGTTTCGCGCCCGCGTGATCTAAATTATATCGGAAGTATTTATCTCAATATCTTTCGGCTCAAGCATGGCATTGATAAGCGATATCTTTTGAAAATATGGCAGGTCGACGGTTGAAATTTTCTTTTCTTCTATATCACCCTTATCTAAAAGATAGCGCCTCTTTATTCCATTCAGAAGGCAAGTATCCGGTGTAATCCATTTTTGTCCGTCAAATAAAATCACATTGGAAAACGAGGTATCGGTTATCAAGCCATTTCTCGTAATAAGCACATCGGTTGTATCATCTAATCCAGACAAAAAATAGTTGATGCAGGTTCTGTCTTTATATTTAAATTCATAATTTAACGGTTTGCATCCCGAAGGAAGATGTATGTCATCCGAATCTATGATCTTTAATTTCGTTATCGTCCTTTTCACATAAGGGATAATTTGAATATTATCTACGCATTTAGCATAAACCAACCTGCACTTGTAAATTCCGATTTTATATTCGTCAGGTGACGGTATAATGGTCTCGATATTTATTTCAAACCCTGCACCGAAAAAATGCCTTATCGTGTCGTTAACCCTGCGGTTATGATAATCGATAAGCTTATAATTTCCATCCGATAGTTTAATCGTATCTATAAAATGAGGCATATAATATATTCATCTTGTTAAACTTTTTCATTTAAGTGACATTTTAACATATTATGATTAAATTTTATTAATCGACCCATAATACCATGTTGGATGACCTCTTTTCCATGTCATCCGATGTCTATATTCCTTTTAAATTGAACAGTTTTGGAACGAATTTTAGCCTCATTTATGGATTCTTACCTGAAACTTAAAAAAGCAAAAATCATGCCTATGGCAACAAACATGGCCGCAAGAAGTATTATTATTCTTGAAATTATTTTGAGATTAAGAGACTTGTTCGTTTTTTTATTCTTTTCAAGCATAGCCGATGGTAAAAGGTTAAATACTCATACGCGTAACAAATATCAAACAACATATACGCAGGCATTATCGTTTTTATACATAAATGCACACTCGCTGTTAACGACCCGGGCTATGTCAATTTGATGCACAAATTTCATGATATAATTAAGTATGTAGCAGGCAAGGGTTTTGCGTATAATAATCAAATTAGAATCAGCCACATGAATTAAAACCTTAAAAGAAGGAGTGACCATGAAAGACGAAAAGAAAAAGCTGACTACCAATGTCGGTGCCCCGGTGCCCGACAATCAAAATGTACTGACTGCCGGACCTCGCGGACCGCAGTTGTTGCAAGATATATGGTTTATGGAAAAACTCGCTCATTTTGACCGCGAGGTCATTCCGGAAAGGCGCATGCATGCCAAAGGATCCGGAGCATACGGAACCTTTACTGTTACCCATGACATCACACGCTACACTAAGGCAAATATTTTTTCCGAGATAGGCAAAAAAACAGAACTTTTTACGCGTTTTTCAAATGTGGCGGGTGAACGAGGTGCGGCAGATGCGGAACGGGATATTCGAGGATTTGCCGTTAAGTTTTACACCGAAGAGGGTAACTGGGACCTGGTGGGAAATAACACTCCAGTATTTTTTCTGCGTGATCCGCTTAAATTTCCGGACCTCAATCATGCGGTAAAACGGGATCCCAGAACAAATATGCGCAGCGCCGTCAATAATTGGGATTTCTGGACATCATTGCCGGAAGCGCTGCATCAAATTACAATAACCATGAGCGACCGGGGTATTCCATACTCATATCGTCATATGCACGGCTTCGGCAGCCATACCTTTAGCCTGATTAATGCACAAAACGAACGATCTTGGGTCAAGTTCCATTTTGTTACTCAACAAGGCATTAGGAATCTTACGGATGCCGAGGCTGAGGCTGTTATCGGAAAGTCCAGGGAAAGCCAACAGCGCGATCTCTATGAAAGCATTGAAAAAAAAGACTTTCCGCAATGGAAATTGTTTATACAGGTAATGCCGGAAAAAGAGGCCGCCGATTGTCCGTACAATCCCTTCGACCTGACAAAGGTATGGCTTCATAAGGACTATCCACTGATTGAAGTGGGTTTTATGGAACTGAACCGTAACCCGGAAAATTATTTTGCCGAGGTCGAACAGTCTGCTTTCAACCCTGCCGACGTTGTACCCGGTATCGGCTTTTCACCGGACAAAATGCTACAAGGCCGTCTGTTCTCATACGGTGATGCTCAGCGCTATCGGCTTGGCGTAAACCACCATCTGATTCCGGTCAATGCACCACGTTGCCCTGCTCACAGTTATCACCGGGACGGCGCCATGCGGGTCGACGGCAACTATGGCAGCACTATTGCCTATGAACCTAACAGCTATAGCGAATGGGAACAACAGGAGAAATACTCGGAACCGCCTCTCAATCTTAACGGCACTGCCGATCATTGGAACCATCGTGATGACAGTGATTATTATACTCAGCCCGGCTTACTTTTCAAGCTGATGACAATGAAACAGCAGGAAGTACTCTTTGCAAATACCGCGCGCGCATTGGGTGATGCCCCGGAGGAGATCAAGCGGCGTCATATCGGCAACTGTATGAAAGCCGACCCGGATTATGGAAAAGGCGTGGCCGGTGCTTTAGGCATTTCTGCTTAACCAATGCATATTGTTCCATTAACATTGCAACCATTAGTGAGGCAAAAGTTCTCGCTGATGATTGCAATGTTTCAATTTCTTATAAGCAGAGTTAACATTATTCATACTTTGCCGCAGGTATCTCAACTTTTATACCATTAGAATATCATAAGCTTTATGCAGCTTAGTTAACACCTAATATTAACAGTTTACATTAATTTTTATTATCGAGCATCATAAACTCTTTCTTAATGTCATCTATACTGTTCTTCAAATTATTAATATCACTTATTATATTGTCGCGTCTATCGGACAGCTGATGAGCAACGTTGTTTCTCACTTTATTCGGCGTTATATATTTTTTTTCAAGAGATTCGTATTCCGCCTTACTATGAAGGCAATTTTTTGCTTTTTTTCTGTCTGATTCCGATTCTATACCGATACCTTCCATCTCACATATTTTGGAAACAACCGATTCCGTCAAAGCTATATAGCTTATAGCATAATTTTTATTTTCGTAAAACCATGTAGCCACTTCAAGCTGAAAATCAGATAAACATCTTTTGTCCATTCTTTTTGTAAAGTCGATTAAATCTTTTGAAACCAGTTTTATAATCGGAAAGCCCGTTCCGTCAAAGAGGGACAATTTATCTTTTACTCTATCCACATAAGCTTTGATTGCGGCAAGATTTGCAATAGAAATATTTTCGGAAAACCTGCTAAAATATTTTGTTTTTTCATCCTTTTTGCCGAACTGTTTATTGAAATTTTCGGCTATCAACTCGGCTCTGCCATAATTCTTAAACGCTGAAATTGCCTTTATCCACTCGTTTATCTCAAATAAAATCTTTAGGTTTACCACGGGCGTAATATTTTCAACATTCGAAGGCTCATAGATATATTCAAACATTCCATAAAATATTGCCTCAACGGTAAATTCTTTCTGCCTCATAGATTTGACAAGGTCGAGCATAATATAAGACATTAACGAAAGAGATCGGAATGAATGGGTTATGTCCAGATATACTTTATCACCATCTTCGATATATTCTGCTATTTTTATATAGGTCTCAAAATTATCCCACAGCTGACTGTCGTCTATCCCGTAATGCACAACAAATGTTTTAGAGCCGGCCATCTTAAAATCTTCTTCCCATAGTGCAGTGATCGGAGATAAATCTCCTTCCGTTATCCCACCCGCGTCTTGCTTGCCTTCCAATTCGAGCCACGCATTCTCGTCTTTGCCGCCAAATGCCAAATAAACCGCATCCCACATTGATCTGGATGTTCCAAGCATAAAAATTTTGTCAAAATGAACATGATTATAAAGGGCTTTAGCAATGATACTTTCTTCGTATAATTTATCGTCAATCTTATATTTGGCGGTTTTATATCCGCCATCTTCTTTTTTGCCCGTGCCTATGGATGTAATAAGAATTTTAGACATTTATTTAACATCCGTCGGAGACGGCAAAACATCTCTTTCTCTAAATTGCTTTAAATTCATATATCCAATATTATCGGCATTCGGTTTATGCGCAAAATCAAGCATCGCTTTCAATTCTTTCATTCTTACATTATCCCAGAGAGTTTGTTGTGTATCTTTTTGTGTCTCTAAAACATACGATTCAAACTCCTTCTTGTATTCGGATTTATCTGCTTCTGCAATCGGCGTCTCCCATTCAGCAAAAAGATTTTTATAGCGATTTGTTCTGTCTGAGATAAAGAGCTTTGGAGAAATTTTTACAGACCCTAAGCCAAGAGGTTTTCCCATGCCAAGCTTGTGATAGCATCCTTCAGGCAAATCAATGACAAAGAGGAAGGCTCCAAGCTCAACCCTTGAGAGGTTTTCGAAACGAATTTTACCTGTGAATGTCGTACCTGCCTTTACAGGGTTGATTTTGCTATCAGTTTTTTCATTAAAGATTGCATGGTCATTATTTGCCGAGTTTTTTCCAGATTTATGCCAATATAGTTTGTTTCCTCTTATATTGTTGTCTAAGTTGTAGTGAGCGAGATTTTTAGGATGATCAGTAAGATCAATTCTCTTCTGTTCTAGATAATGTTGAAATGCAGTGGGCTTTGGTCCGAGCAGTGTGATATTTTTTTCACCCTCATAAGCCACCTCTTTTTGATTGCAAAAGGCATCTTCAAAAAATACCCTTCCTGCAAACGTTTTATCATTACCAAATATCGCCTCTGCAAGATCAATCTTTGAGTCGTTTTTTAATTTTTCAGGAACATGCTCACCAATGGTCTTTTTATACGCAAGGCGGAACATGCCGGTATGACCAAAAAAAATTATCTTGTCCTTATCATCAGTGATATAAAAACAGGGAACTCCATCGTGGTGATTCGTTAGCTTATTCAGAAGGTCTGTTTCTTCCTTCCTGTTTACATCGTTCTTATACTTATCAATAACTGTTTCATCTATTTCTACGAACTGAGTGTCAGGTTCATTTATTACCCAATGCATGTGTTTTTTATTACCGAATTCTCCAGACGCTATGATGAATCCTTTACACGTGTGTTCAACATTCTTAATCGTACTTATTGATGCAAGCTTTGCATACAGGAGTTTATGCGTCTTCTTATTTATAGTATGCAGGTGGTCAGCAGGGGCAACAGGTTTGTAATATACATCTCTAAAATCAAAGCTTGGCACTATAAAGCCAGTAGTCCCGTCAATCACTTTTGTAAGTTTATCAAAGTTTATACGAAATATCTGAGTTTTACTAATTGTTTTTGATGGATATATTCTGTACTTCCTGCCACTCTTTTTTAAGATGCCGGCCTTAATTTTTGGAAAATAATGATTTTTTTTATCAACCATTGTTTTTTCGTAATATTCACCAAGTTTCGATTTGTCCGCGACTGCCCTGAAATAAAGCCTCTTATCATCGAAAAAACCAAACTTTCCAAAGCTCACAATCTCAACCATTGTCCGTGTCATACCCCTGAGAGAACTGCCGGGGATGCGGGGCCTGCCGGCGGTAGAGCAGAAGTCGGAAATATCCCTTACCTCTTTCCCTTCTTTTAATTGCGCATAATCCATGGTATCCCTGATATAAAACGGGGTCTTTGCCTCAATACGCAGTTCTATACTGCCGGTCAACCTGTCTTTGCGATATGTATCAAAGCTACTCGGTTTTTCTGCTTCTGCTACAATGTCATTTAATGGAATGAAATTGTATGGTGCCCGTGCTGTACACGCTTGTTGTTTACCTGTCTGCCGGCCTACCTGTTTTCTATAAGTGGCAGCCATTGAGGGTGAATATATAACCTCTCCGTCCAGCAATATTTTAATAATCTGTCCTTTGTCCCTCTCAATATCCACTTCTTTACCGTCTAATGACATGGCGTCTTTATGGTTAAAATTCTGAATAGGCATCCCCTTCTCGGTATCTATAAAAATAGCTCTGACTGTAAGCTTTCCATGCTTGCCCTCGGATACACTCAGTTTCGCTTTGTCCATTTCATCCCCTCCCGTCTAAGTTATTACCGGCACAGCTAAACCCAATAAACCTGCAATCAACATAGTTTACCTGATTTGTGTCTTTTAAATAAAAGATTTTACAAGTTTTTAACTTCAGTTAATATTCCTTTTTGATTGCCCTTTTCTTCAGAATAAACCAGATAAATATCTTTAAGGTCAAAAATATTCAGCAACTACAAAATGAAGCAATGGATTCATTCCTACTAATAAAATTAAATGTTCAAACATTATATCCTCATATACCCGACAAATTGGAATCTAACGGCATTCAGCAATACGACAAGATTTACCGTCTAATGCTTTCGCCGGTTAATTCATTCGTCTATACGCTATACTGCTATAAAAAACAGCCTGTAGGTTGTTCATATCAGAAAATACACTGTTTGTCAATAAACATATAAGAAATAATATTTCTACACTATCTTACGCTTTCCGAGCACAAAACCCGTTTTCCTTTTCCGGCTCTGATTAAATCCATAAACGGTTGCACCCTGCAAGAAGCCCCTCATCTTCATTCCCGGCATTCTGTCTTGCAGAGTATCTTTCCCGCTCATACCACTTCAGGCTAGAGTTATAAGTTTGGAGTTAAAAAAGCCATTCCGGCACTTGAGAACAAAATAGTAATGGAACTTGCGGGGATATTTCAGGATAGCAAACAAATATCGATTGGACGGCTGCTTTTGAGCGGTCGTCCTTACTTGAGGGAAATGAAGTATAATGAAACTTGAACAAAAGACTGATTTAAAGTATATTTAAAAATTGTCGGGGGTAACAGTTTAAAAACAACGGAGTTTTATACTCACGTATCCAAAAAGGTAATTGGATAATATTAAAAACCCGGCAGATAACTTTTTGAATAAGTCGGCGACTTGGATGAAAATTTGGCAGCAGCTTTGAAGGGCATAGGCTCATGCCTCAAAGCATTGACAAAAGGCTATAAATAATTTATACTCCCTTTTGTGAAATTTCATCATTACTAATCAAAAACAAGAAAAGAGCGTGAGCATCCTTAAACAAGTAGAAAAGCATTATAAAACGGGATCATAATGCAATCCTAATTTAACATTGTTAGATTCGGACTTTTCTATTTCATTTCCTCCAAGGATGAAAAACCTTGGTAAAATACGATAACATTACAATGCAGAATGCTAAAGAACTAAGTACAATAAAGAAATGCCGTTGGCAAATCTTATGGATTTGTATTCTTGGTTGTCAACCTTTATTATGATGTTTTTCAACAAGCTTTATAATTTTAGAGACCGGAACAGAAACCGAAGATTAAGTCGGATAATTTCTTAGAATAAAATGCAAAAATATAAGAGAATTTTAATAGATTGCTCGGATACATACACATGCAGCCGTGATTTAAGCACAGGGATCCAGAGAGTAGTGCGAAATATTGTCGAAAGAAGAAATTTAATGGAAGGCATATTGGGCATCCCGGTCATTCCTGTTATCTTTACGAAATATGGCTATATCGGTTTAGATGAATTTTTAAAAAACAACAACGGCAATGGTGAAAGTTTAAAGAAAAAAGCTCAGAGATTTCTTGATTCAAAAGTTAAAAACGATGTTTTGGAAAGTATGATAAAACTGCTTTGGTATGAATCGTCCAGGATATATTATTTTTTAGATTTTCTTCTGTCCCGTTTCAGAAAAGAACAAACAAAGATACGGCATCAAAACGGCGATGCGCTATTAGTTTTAGATGCATCTTGGATGTCTGTCCGTACTACCCGTTATCTTTGGGCATTTATAAAACAGCTTCATGCCGAAAATTCGTTCTTTATTCCTTTGATATACGATATAATACCAATCGATAATGCGAGGTTTTGTGCACTGGCAACCGTGAAAAGATTTAATAGATCTTTCGATAATGTTGCAAAATATGCAGATCATATTATAACCGTTTCAAAAAGTGAGAAAAAAATCATAGAGAATCATTTGAAATCTTTAAATATCAAAAAAAATATAGAGTATTTTTACCTGGGATCAAATATAAATAACAGCAATGATATGCCGATAAGGGATAGCCTGAAAAAGTTCCGGGACAAAAAATATTTTCTTACTATAGGAACGATAGAGCCGAGAAAAAATTTCGGATTTGTCCTGGATGTATTTGAACAATATGCGTGGAACAATAACTTCGACAAAAGCCTTGTGATCTGCGGCAAGATAGGCTGTAAAATGAGAAAATTGATTAATCGCATTGAAAATTCATCATATCTGAACGATAAACTGTTTATGTTTAACGACTTAAACGATAGCGAATTTGATTTTTTATACGAACACGCACATGCTTTGATCTTCGCGTCCGAGAGAGAGGGCTTCGGTTTGCCTTTAGTGGAAGCTATTAATAAAGGATTACAGGTTATAATAAGTGATATAGATATATTTAGAGAGGTAGGTGGAAATTATCCCATTTATTTTAAATCGAACGATAAAAATTCTTTGTTTAATGCCATAAAAACACTTGAGAATGGCACCGACTGCAAACAGAGAGAATTATCTTCCGATGTCTTAACTTGGGATGAATCTGTAGAGATGCTGTGCAGTGTATTAAGGGATTTTATGCATTGATGAAGATGATAATTTTGCGTGCTACTCTCCTTTGGTGTCATATATGAAATGGATTTAGTTTTACTAAAACAAGTACATTAAACCTTCCGGATATTACAATCAGAAGGCTATGCCTATGATTTCAGGGGAGTTAAAATGGAACGACCTCTCACAACTACTACCCGCAACCCGTTTAAATTACGGTTGAGTACAATAAGTCTAAGGCATTAGGGCTATTTATTTCCCCCATACATTGCGGCATCAAAAAAGCGGGAACGTCAAATTTCCGTTTTATGGAAAGAAGATAAGACTCCTGTAATTTTCTCCTATTTTTAAAAAGACCGTCGCTAAAAATATCATTAAGTATATAATTGACGACTATAAAGGATACGTTTACTCCGGCTAATTTCAAATCGTCGTAAGCCCTCTTGGCTTCCTCAATGGGGCTAAATTCAGGATAAAGACAGAGTGAAAAAATTGTCTTCTTCTCATTTTTGAGGATATTTATAAACCTCTCTAATTTTGAATCCTTCTTATCCGCTTTAGCATATTCCATGCTTATATATAAAAGCCTTAAAGCATGACCGGTAGGGGCGGCATCGAATATTATCACGTCAAAGTCTTTATATTCGAAAAAATAGCTGCTGAATTTTTTAAAAACGGCAACCTCTTCCGTACATGGAGAATTTAGCTCCTCCTCTAAGACTTTTAAGGAATCTTTATTGCTTGAATGTAATTTGAAATATTCGACCGTCTTTACCTTGTATTCATCTATCGCCTGAGCCGGCGAGATTCTTGCAGCATAAAGTTCATAGTTTCCGTCTAATTTTTTGGGAACCTCGCTTAAACCGGTAAGTCCCATTATCTCGGCAATATGATTTGAAGAATCGGTGGATACGATCAAGGTTTTTTTACCTGTAGAGGCAAAATATTTTCCGAATAAAAGAGAGGACGTAGTTTTTCCCGTTCCGCCCTTACCGGTAAAAAAGAAATAAAACGGCGTTTCCAGCGGGGTTATATCTTCAATAAGTTTATTATTTTCCTCTTTGATATTTTCTAAGTTATCATTGAAATGGGAAGATTTTTCGTCCGGTCTATCTCTCTCGATATTATCGGAGAAAAAATTGATCAAAGAAGTCATGCCCTTAACCTCACCATCTTTTAAATATATCTTAGATGTTTTATATCTCAATAAATTAACCTGCCTTAAAATTTCTTGCTGCGATAAGATAAGCTCTTTAAAATCACTATTATCGAATAATGTATATGGAAAAACGGCGTTAACCATGATTTCTATATTAGTTATACCGAGTTTTTTAATCTCGTTTGCAGAGGATTTAATCTCACTTAGATCTAACTCTTGCGGATGCATTACAAAAATAAATGTCGTTAATTTGGGATTTTTTAAAACATTCAAAGCGGTCTTATACCTGTCGTAATATTCGCCTAAATTCACGACCGGTCCCATACAAGTCATACCTGCTCCCTTTTTAACCTCGTCTATGTACACGGTCCATTCGAGAGGAAGCTCCAGCAGTCTAAGCGTATGGGCGGATGGGGCGGTGTCGAATATTATATTGTCATAATCATTTTTTAAAAAAAACTCTGTAAAACCATTAAAAAAAGCAATTTCAGAGGTGCACGGGGATCTGAACTCCTCTTCTATCATGCCTATTACTTCCTGCGGCAAAACATCTTCGCTGTCCCCCAAAATCCTTTTTTTGTATTTTAAAATCTCGGTGTCCGAATCCATCTCTACCGCATAAAGATTGTTCAATCCTTCTATTTTTTTTTCCACTCCACCGATATTTTGCTCAAAAACATCGCCGATATTAGATGCCGGATCGGTAGAAACAATCAGCGTCTTTTCTCCGTTAAGCGAAAGTTTGACAGCAAAAGCAGAAGAGATGGTTGTCTTGCCGACCCCGCCTTTCCCGTGAAAAAAATAATAATGCATTTTTAGACCCCTCTTATTGCAATTTCATTTCTTTAGAAATATAGTCGTAAATCTCTTTTGCCTCCGGATATCTTCCGTATGTTATAACCTTGCCGTCCAAAATGCATACGGGTAATGCCGCTTTACCTTCATTTTTTATCAGAATCTGCACGGAAAAGTTTTCAAGGAATTTTTTGGGTTCCTGAGATATGGATTGCCGCTTAATTTCAACACGTTCGCCGAAATCAGATTTTAACTTGTCTATCAAATCCCTCATTTTTATAAGATTTTCATCTGAATTAGGACCGCAAACCCCGGTAGAACAGCAAAGAGCCGGATCAAAAATTTCAAAAACAATCTTCTTCATATTTAACGTCCTCCTTAAAAAACAACTTTTTTATAAGATTCCTCTGCCCCCTATCCACAGAAACGGCAAATAATTCACACGTATCCGTTGGGGCGGTACATACGCTCAATCTTTATCGTCGCAATTAATACTTTGAACTTCTTTCATACTTTTCACGCCGAGTGCGTCGCCGTAAATATCTTCAATTTCTTTAAAAGCATCCCTATTAAGAGAATAATAAACCCATCTTCCCGCCTTCCTTCCATTAATTAATCCTATTTTTTTTAATGCGGATAAATGATGCGATACCAAAGTCTGATCAAGCTCAAGCTCTTTATATATAACACATACACATTTTTCTCCGTTTTTTAATGCGGAAACAATTTTAAACTTACTTTCGTCGCCGAGCAATTTAAAAAACGTTATAAGTCGCAGGTCGCTTTTGTTCATATAAATTTATAAAAATTAAAAGATTATGAAAAATCATAAATACATGAATTATAATTCATGTATTTATGATACAATTTTTACGTTTAAATTGTCAATGTTTTTTATTCAATAAAATTAAATCGGAATATATATCTTTTTAACCATTTCATCATATTCTTTTTTTACATTACTGTATACCGTTATGCCGCCGCCGCTTCTATAAAAACAATCTCCCCCTTCTTTTTTTTCGATAAACCTTATCATAATGGAACTTCTAAGATTTTTTCCGTCGTATATACCGAAAACGCCGGTATAATACCCCCTTTTACCCGATTCGGTTTCCTTAATAATATCTAAAGTCTTCCTCTTAGGAGCCCCGCAGATAGAACCTGCAGGAAGCATACTAAAAAGAATATCACCAAAACGCCGCGCTAAATTAGGTTTGACCTTGCCTTCTATTTCGGAAGTCATTTGTAACAATCCTCCGAAATTTGTCTTTATATTTTCAATAAAACAAAATCTCTTAACATTTACACCGGAACATACGATATTTAAATCATTTCTCAAGAGATCCACGACCGTCAAGTGTTCCGCTATCTCTTTCTTATCATTTAAAAGAATTTTCCGCGCATCAGAAACATCTGCGTCTATCGTTCCTTTGATTGGATAAGTAAAAATTTTATCTTCTGTTATATTAATAAACGTCTCCGGAGAAAAGAGCACAAATTCGCTTTCTTCGTCCTTAAAATAAAGTTTATACTGCGACGGGCTTTTGAAAAATATCTTTTCTAAATTAAAATTTATTTTAACGGGATTTTTAAAGGTCAAATTCAAGAGGTATGAGTTGCCGTCTTTTTGGTTTCTAATGACGTTATCAAATGCTTTTTTATAAATTTCAAAGGGAACAGGATGCTTTTCAATCCTTGGTTCTTTTTCTCCGAAAATATTATCTAAAGAATTATCATGGCTTACATCATAATTTTTTGCCCCGTCTATAAAATATTTAATACAAAAAATATTTGTCTCCGATACCTCGGATAGCCTTAAAACTATGGGACGCTCCATCTCGTAATCAATAATGAAAATAAATTTAATACCGTTTCTTGTATAAAAATTTATTTTTTCAACCCAGTCCGATTCTAAAAACATCAACAAATCTTTAATTAATAACTATATTTGATTTTCTGCCCCAGATACGATAGAAATCATGCAAGGCGATATTTATTTCTCTTTTATCGGTTATATATGTTGCATTGTTGTCCTGATTTTCCGACGGACCGCAATTCCCGCGATAGCAAGATGCCCCTTCGGCGGACGGCGACCAGTTCGCCGAACCCTCTCTGAATACAATACCGGGGATTATAAACATCTTATTATGCATGATATTCCAGAAACCCTCGTCTCTTTTGACTTCTATATGGATATTCCGTACGTTTTCGAGTATATAAGTCTTGTCGGTTCTGTCTTTCATCTGTTTATCGTCTCTATACAGATAAATTTTAACGCCCTTATGAGCCAAATAAAGAAGGTCTTTTGCAATTTTATAATCGGTAAAAGAGTACATTGCGATATAAAGCCTTTTAACTTTTAACGATTTATTGAGCCAGTGAATATCAATATTTTGAAGGTTGGTTTTCGGAGAAAAATAAGTAGTCGTCCGTGCATATGCCGGCACAAACATGACGGACGTAAATAATATCGAAAATAAAATAAAATAAAAATATACCCGATTTATTCTATTTATCTTATGAAACATCATCGCCATAGTCTTCTATGTGGAGCCGCTTTTAATATATAAATTCCGGCATTATAATTTTAAAATTATACTAAATGAATATTATTGTTTAAGCCTTTTAATCTCTATTATTTTTTTCGATCATAGGGCAAATCGAAGAACCCGAATCTACTACTTTTTCCTTTAAACATTTTTTAAGCTTTGTATTCAATTCCTTAAGACCGCTTATCTTCAACTCTATTTCGTTTATTTTATTTTTAATTAATTTTTTCGTACAAGTACAAGGTTTTTTACCTTCATCGTAAAGATTAATAATCTCTTTAATTTCATTTAGTCTAAAACCCTGACTTTTAGCTTTTACAATAAAATTAATTCTTTCGAAGGTTTTATCCCCGTATATCCTATATCCATTCTCCTCTCTTGCCGGCTCAGGCAAAATTCCTATAGATTCATAAAATCTTATTGTCTTGGGGTTAATATTAAATTTTTTCGATAAGCCCCCTATAAAATATCTTTTCATAAACCACGCCCCCGTAAAGGGTATCATGATCAACCCATTTTACACTATATATCGAATATAACATATTTTATATAATTTCAATATCTTAATTATAACTCCTCTCCGCCTTGACGACAGAGAGGATTAAAAAATTTTAGCGGCATTTTATCGCATTATACGGGCTTTCCTATTCCTGCCACCTTCAAATCTTCCGCCGTCGGTTTTCCTCTTTCGCAACAATCAAGAATTTTTCCATTCACGACAACGGTAGGAACGGAATTTATTCCATACTCGTTGGACTTTTCAATCCCATTCTTATGCAAATCATAAATCGTTACGTCACAGTTCGGACATGAAAGTTCCTTTACGAGTTTAACCGTTTCATCGCAAATCGGACAACCGGCGGTAAAAACCTCCACCTTACGTTTTTCACTCATTTTAATCACCCCCTTAATAGATAGTATTTTATTGATAAATTAATCTATAATTTAATTGTAAACTATCCAGTATACTGGAATGTCAAGAGTTTTCTCTAATATACCGAGTTCAAAGCTTAAGACAGATTTACAGGAGGATTAAGGTGTAAAGCAACCCGCTCAAACAACAGACAGGAGGGCTATAGGAAGTGAACATGATAAAGCGTTTAAGCCGAGGGCAGCATTGGACAATATCCATGCAGAATGATTATGGGGGAGAGTCTTTAGAAAATACCTTGAAAGTAAAATGGAAGGAGCAACGGGAAGGCAGCGATTACCCCAGAAAGCCCTTAATCAAATAAAAGTTCCTTTCCCAAAATCAATCAAAGAACAAAAACAAATAGTAGCTCAATTAGACGCATTACAATCAGAAACCAAATTGGCGGAACAATATTTTATTTTTGCAGAAGGGCAAGCCATGCTCTTTCGCAATTTTTGGTCAAGCGATGGCTTTCGGGTTGGTATTATTCATCTTCAATAATTTTAACATAGTCACTGGAACTCAATACCGTATCGTACAGTCCAACATCTTCGCCTTCGTGTTTATTAATTCCAATATATCCCAAACTTGCATCTTCATATCTTTTAAATTTATATACAGCATCATTCATAAGAGAACCGTTAAATACTCCCAGACTAACCAATAATTCAAAATCTTTAACATTTAATCCCGTTACCTTTTTAAAAAGCCCCGGCTCTAATTGAGTAATGACGTCTTTCAATTTTTGTTCTCTAAAATCAGTTAGGTACATAAAGACAGGTATTCTTGTTGCAAACTTTATCAGCTTTTCCTGTATCTGTTTTCTTAAACCTTTATACTCTTTTTCTTTGTCAGAAAGTTCCTCTTTTTCCTTTTTTGATAGTTCTTTATCATTGGCTTCTTTCTTGGCTTTCTTTACCGATTCCGATTTATTTATGATTGTTTCAATATCTTGATTTAGATTTCTAAAACCTTCAATGCCCATTAAAGCATCAAGTGCTTCTTTGTTATTCATTAAGCGCTCAAGTGTTGCATTATCGACATTAACAAGCAACGCACTTTCCCAACGTTTTGCAAGTAGGGTGGCAGTTGTTCCACTTGTGGCAATATCTAAAACACCTGCTGCATCAACCTGTTTCATAGAACTTCCATCGTAAGCCAATACAGGTAGAAAATGGATAAATTCGGCAACATTTTTTTCGGGGCTTGATTCGTTCACATTCAGGCGGCAAGCATAATCTGCGATCTGACTGAGTGCTCTGTTTGGGGCAAAATCAAACACATAACACTCTTCTTTTATAATTTCTGTTTTATTTGGCGATTTACTATCGGGGTTATTAATTACCCAGGGTGATTGAACTCTAAAGGCTGCTTGAAAATATGTTTCGGGGCTTGATGAATTACGAAGTATAAAAATGCCTGTCCAAGGTTTTACGGTAACGCCGGTAGTTAATTTGCCGCAAGAAAGCGTAATTGTTTTTGTTTCTAACGGATTATCCATTGCATTTAATACAGGCGGTAAAGCTTCAACTCCAATGCCGGCACTTGCTCCGGCTGCTACGATAATTTCATGATCGTGATAAAATGTGTTTTGCTTCTGTTCCATTAAATTTTTCATAGCATGACAAGAAGCAACGCTGGGTAAAAACCAAAATGTATGAGTTAAAATATTGAGTAAACGTGAATCGGAAAATGGCATCGGTGGTTTTTTGGCCCCCATTTTCAGATTATCTAATGTTGTTTCTATAAAACTACCTCTTATTAAATCAAGCCACTTCTGAACGTCGCTTTTCAAAGTAAACGCTGCATCTTTCCCTTCTCCCTTTGCAGTAAAGAAAACGTTCAAATCAAATTCGTTAAACTCACCACCCAAAGTGATTTTTCTAATCGAATCGGGCATTTGATAAGTGAGCATTACCATTCGAGGCAAAGAAGCGTAAGGATTGTTTCCTCCTTTCCATTTTTCTTTGGCTTTCTGTTCGTCAGAATATGTCCAGTTAAATATCTGCTCTTCTATAAATTCACCCGATGTAATAGCTCTAAACGGTGTACCTGAAAGATATAGGAAACCATCAGTTGTTATCGGCATTATCTCTTCATCAAAATAATCCAAGCCCTCTTTTTCCCCTGTTGCTGCTTTTACTTCTGTCGCGTCTTCCGCCTCAAAAAGGTCTTTTGCATTCTCTCGCCAGGCTCCATAATGATATTCATCGAAAATGACACAATCCCAATTTGTTGCGTGAACCCATTCGTTTTTAGTTTTAATGCCTCCTGTTGCGGTATTTTTTCCTAAATAATCCTGAAATGAACCGAAACAAATAAATGGTTTGGTTTTGTCAGCTTCGTCGTAATTTAGTCCGTTTTTTGAAATAAATTGCCATTCCTTAAAATCGATGTGTGTCATTAAATCTTCTTCCCAAGCGTTTTGAACAGCGGGCTTAAAAGTAAGAATAAGAATCTTTTTCCAACCTTGTTTTTTAGCCAACTGATATGCTGCAAAGGTTTTACCGAATCTCATTTTTGCATTCCAAAGGAACTTTGGTGTTTTATTTTTATTTTCTTTTTCCTTTCTAAAACTATTGAAGTATTGAATAGTCTTGTTTACCGCTTCTTCCTGTTCAGGACGCATTTTAAAATCGAGCGAGCGATTTTCTTCGTTTAATTCACATTTTTTAATTGCAAGGATAGATGCCTTTATATCACTAACTGTGCATCTAAACCACTCACCATCAGGATTTTTTAACCCTTTTTTTCTTAAATATTTATGTATATCGCAGTCAGTAAACGAGCTGCCATCATTTCGCATTGCCGATTCGATTAGAACAGTAGCAAACTCTGCTCTTGTAGCTCCAATCTGTTCTTTTATTCGCTCTTCGGCCATACGAGTAGTAAAACCAACTTTTAATTGCCCCTCACGAGATTTATCGTTAGGCAATTTATAGGCATAAATAGTGGGATTTACCTCCGGGCGTTGTGGAAAAAAATCTTTTTTACTCATTTTTCAGCCTTTTTATATCAGTATCAAGTTGTTTCATAAAATCTTTTTCAACCTGGGTAATTCGGTTTTTAATCTTCTCTTTATAAATATCGTATTCGCTATGAGCTTTTTCTATTGCTTTTTGATGGCTGATAGTTCCTGAATGCTGCAAAATATCTTTGTTTGTCATTTTCAGGAAAACATCTAACTGCTTAATCCAGTCTGCCATATACATTGGCGTACGGTCTAATGCTTGGATTTCTGCAATTTCTAAAAATGCCGTTACCATTCTATTTAAAATATTCAACTCATCTTCTGCAAGATAATTCTTAGCAATTTCAACTTCTTGTTTTGTTGGAATTTTACCTTCAAAATTTGTTAGTCCGATATGTTCTTTTGAAGAATCTACTCGTCTATAAATAGTCTCGGCTGCGGTTTCACCGTGACTTGCCCAGTGCATTTTATTTTGTATTGTTTGAAAGAAAAGTTTGGATTGTTCTATATCTGGGTCATAATCAATACTCGTTGCATAAATATCAAGAACTTTTCTCCAAAACACTTTTTCCGAAGAGCGAATATCACGGATGCGATCCAAAAGCTCATCAAAATAGTTTCCTCCGCCGGCTTGTTTTAGCAATTCATCATTCATTGCAAAACCCTTTATCAGATACTCTTTGATAAGTGCTGTTGCCCATTTTCTAAAATGAATCCCACGATGAGATTCTACCCGGTAACCAATCGAGATAACTACATCAAGATTATAGAATTTTACACTTTTTGTTTGTCTTTTCCCTTCAATTGCACCGTGTTTAGTGGTATGTGCAAATTTTGCACATACCACTTCTTCGGTCAGTTCTCTCTCTTTAAAAATATTGCGAATATGTTTTGTGATTACAGTTCTATCTCGTTGAAAAAGCTCGGCTATTTGTTCTGTAGATAGCCATACGGTTTCATTCTCAAAATGAGTTTCTATTTTAACTTTGCCGTCTTCAGTTTGATAGATTATTAAAGGGGTGTTTTTCATAACTTATTCCATTGGTCTAATCATTGATTCTATAAAATCTATCTCTTCCTGAGTAAGACCGTATTTTTTGTAAAGTTTTTCGTCTGTCCAGCTTTGAGAAAAGTCTTGTAGTGGGACGAATTGATAAACTTTTGAAGTAACATGATGACTAATTTTTTTTAAAAACATTAAAAGATGAAAAAATTTAGTATTCATATAGGACATTATATTTTCTGCTATCATTTTATTCTCAGATGAACCTATTTGTAGAAATGTTTCTGTACAAATTTCACTTGGTTTGCCCAAAAAAGGTTTAAGTCTTTCTTTTGTCCAATCGAAGCCATTATCTAATACTTGAGAAACAAAAACTTTATATTTATCAATGGATTCATTACCTACCGAAATAGGATAATCTTTTGGTACATATCTCTTAACTGACTTGTGATTAACTGTTCCTAAAATTGTAATTTTTTCGTTGATTGATCGTTCTGAAACACTTGGCATGCCATACTTAGCAGGGTTCTTTAGAAAATCTGTAGTAAGTCCAAATGGTTTTCTGGCAGACACTATTTTAGAAAAGGATTCTTCATTCTTATTTATAACTTTGCGTAAAATATGTATTGCTTCATTTATTCTAATAAAAGTAACTGCTCCTTTTTCAAGTAAAGGTCTTTCCATTTCTGAAACAATCTCTCCATTCTTATGAGATACAACTTTACATAAACCTTTATTATCCCTATCCCAAAGGAAATAACAAACACCGCCAGCTATTCTTATTCCTGGAAAACAATCTGCACCAATAAGAAAATCATGCAGAATTCTAATTTTGTCATCATTAAGCATTCCTTTTCTAAATTTATCTAACCCTTTTCCACCTGCAAACCATCTTGAAGGAATAATCATTGTTAAGTATCGTGGGTTTAGTTTTCTTGCCTGTTCTACAAATTTATTATAAATAGGCATTGCACTTGCTTGTGCTCCGCCATCACTCAACTGATACGGTGGATTCCCAATAATTACATCAAATTTCATATTAAATATCTCCTTAGGATTTTCGGCGTGAATAAATTGATACGCATAGGTTTCTGACTCTTTGCTACGGTCGTAAACACTTTGGCTTGCTCCGCAAAAGGTACATCTGCCGTTTTTCCATGTATGTTGTATCTTGTCAAAAACAATATTTCCTCTTTTGTCTTTAAAGGTTTCGCAAAA
>NZ_JBLEOY010000003.1:0-185232 GCF_048541835.1 Candidatus Acidulodesulfobacterium sp. H_13 | reverse complement strand
GCGTAAGAAGGTCTGATGCCGATAAACATCGTCGACACCGATAATGCAAAAATCAAAAATGCGATAAAACTTCGAACAAAAAAACTAACTGAATCCGGTTTTAATTTCATTCTCCTTCATCCTCCATTAGAGTTATATTAAATTTTTATCCATCCGTGTAATTGTAGCAGACTAATATTACCGTTTTATGACATTTAGGTTAAGTTTTGTTAAATTTCGTTACGGTTTTGTGATATTAAGGTGACATTATTCAATTTTTTTAGTGATTTGAAGGGAAAACGACAATACGTATGATGCCTGCTTTTTTAATGTACCCGGTAAATTCCAAAATATTATAATTTATAGTGTGATATAATGTAATTAAATCAGAGTAGTCGCTGTAAAT
Organism: Candidatus Acidulodesulfobacterium sp. H_13; assembly: GCF_048541835.1. NCBI lineage: Bacteria > Candidatus Acidulodesulfobacteriota > Candidatus Acidulidesulfobacterales > Candidatus Acidulidesulfobacteraceae > Candidatus Acidulidesulfobacterium > Candidatus Acidulodesulfobacterium sp. H_13. The sequence goes on along the minus strand of NZ_JBLEOY010000003.1, from coordinate 184,847 downwards.
GTCCTGAGTATAAACTATAATAGCCTAATCTAAACAGGGAATATGTACAATTTAAGCCAGACGGCATTAGATCTTGACGGGGTAATATTCGATTATGAAAAAACATTTCAAAAAGAAGCCGTCAAACTTAATATGAATATACGAGTAAAACATCCTGAGATATACAGCATGACGGATAGATATGAAATAACGCAAGAACAAGTATCTTTAATCAATTTAAGGATAGATTTTACTAATATGGATATTTTTGACGAAATTTTAAGCTTAAGGCACCATATTGATGATATTATGTGTTTTATAACGGCAAGTCCGAAAGAAATATTGCATTTGCGGAAGAAAAATTTGTCTAAAATATTTAAAAAAAATATCCCGGTATATTATGCCGAGACGGAAAAAAAGCATGACATTATTAATGATTTAGGAATTAAATACTTTATAGACGACTATAACGCAACAATTCATTATGTAAATATAAACTGTCCAGATTGTAATGCATACTGGCTCGATAGGGGATATAAGGACAAAACGTTGCCGGACTCTAAAAATAAAATAAATAATTTGACGGAGTTTTTTGATTGAACATGTATCATCATACAATCCAAAGTTATTTCGTTTATATCTCGCCACATAATAAATGATAAGGACAATATTCGCAAGCCCTATTTTCAAAATTGTCCGGAATGAAAGGTATGTCTTTATTCAATATTTCTCCTATTATATATTGTAGCGAAGGTAAGAATATATCTTCCATAAGATCTTTCGTGTCAATATCAAAGTTCGCGGCACTTTTTGCCGTTTTATTGCCGAGCAGGTACAATCTATGTCCGCCTTCATTCGGCATCGGACTTTTACCGGAACCGGTTAAACCGGTCAGGTTAAGGCAGGCATCCATGCTGCTGTAATTCTCTATATTCTGCTTGGTTTTAAACAGATATAGATAAACAGGAAGCTGAAACGATTTTATAAGTTCTTTAATATCCTCTCTTTTATTTAAAAAAACAGGTTTTTTTCTGCCGCGGTTTAAAATTTTCTTAATATCGGGCATAACCGAAGATGTTCCGGTTTTGTAATCGATAATTAAAAAACGTTCGACCCCTTCGTTTGCAACATTTACTCCACCTGTTCCTCTCGATTTTGCATCCCTGTTTTTATATCCGTCTATCCTGTCTATTTTGCCGTAAAGCCTTATCTCCCTTCCTTTTTCTATTCCGCCTGCTCCATCCTCTATCTTGAACTGCGCTTCTTTTTCCGATTCTAACCCTATAATTTTCCAAATATATTCATCCTTTTTACAGTTCTCTAAATCATTTTTAATAAAATTATACAATATCTTTTTTGCCGTCTCTTTAACTATAAAATATTCGCCGAAATCGGCGTCAATCCCCAGCTCTGCAATATTGCGAGGTTCTTCTATTGCCCTGCATATTTCGTCTTTAAAATAGTCGTCGTCCTCTAAAAATCGATAAATAATATCGTAACCATTTCTCTTTATTCCATCATAAAATCCCCTGAGCGCTCTATGTACGAATATTCCGATTTTATCCGCGCCTATGCCGGCCTTTAAATGCTTAGTTTCTTTGAGTTTAAGTACATATCTATAATAAAACTGCGCCGGACAATTAATATAGGTATCTATAGCCGAAGCCGATAATTTACCCGCCAAATCATCTAATATTTTTAAAATATCGTCGTTCTTATTTATACTGAAACCGTCGTCGTTCTTGCCGTTCTTGAATATTTTAGTTTTAAAGCCTAACGGAATTATTTTATCTTCCATATCTAAACTCTTTGTTTTTTTTTCGTTTTCCCATATAATTTCTTCTACTAATCTGCTCCTTATGCGCTTATTGTTTTTTACGTAAACTATATGCGCCTCTTTTGAACCCGATATAAGCCTTCTAAAGTGATAACGATACATAGATTCGTAATCGCCGTAAGTCGTTAAGCCTATTTTTTTTCTTATAGGATGAGGTAGAATAGGATCTATTTTCTTTAATGGGGGTAAAACATTTTCATTAACATCTATAATTATAACCCTGTCAAACTTCAAGACTCGAGTCTCCAAAATTCCCATTATTTGCATGCCTTTTAACGGAATACCGCTAAAAGCAGCGGACTTGTTTTCCATATAATACATAAAAAGTCTAAAAATAGATTTTTTTTCAAGTAATTCGTCTTTAAAATAAGAATTTTGAAACATATCAATGGATTCTTTCGTTTTTTTTATGAGTTTATAAGAAAATCCATATGTAAAAATACTTCTATTATTTTCGGAAATCAATTCGATAATTTTTAACAAATTCTCTGCAAAATTCATAGGGGTTATCTTATTATTTTCAAAATTTATAAAAAAATATTCATGAATGACATTAATTGTGGCATCTTTATCTGCGCTTTGATTCCGGATATCGCTCTCGCCTTCCCGTTCCCGCTTTTGCTTCTGCTTATACCCACCGTATTCACCCGAAAAGCAATCTTTTTCTATGTCTGCAAGCCTCACGAACGCATCGCCTTTTTTTAGGATATATTTCTCTATATTGTTTATTATGGTTATCTTATCTGCGCCGCCAGATGCTTTAACATACGGATGTTTAATAAGATTTAAATAATCCCTTGCGGCATATTTTTGACCCAATGTATTATTATTGTCGTAAACCGCCGATTCTTGGGCATTAAATATAAGCCTGATAAGCGAATAAAGAGGGGTTCTTTTTAAGGGATACCCCATTGTTATATTATAATCTAAGTTATTTATCTGCTTTACTGTATAGTAAAGAAACGGGAGTAATGTAGCGGCATCAAGCAAAATAACGGCCGTTTTTTCAGGATTGAAACCGACACCTTCCAATACATTTTTAAATATAAGCAATTCGGAATGGGTATTGCCGGCTTCATATAAATGTAAAATGGAATCTTTCATAAAAGAATCGGGGTTATCGGCGGTTAAACCTGATCCGTCATAATTTATATGTTCACTTAAATTAACGATTTCTATCCCTTCTCCTCTACATTTCTTTACTATATTTTTAAAATAATCCTTCCAGTCTTTTAAAGATTCAATTTGAATATAAAATTCCGCAATTCCGCAATCTACCAGCGCTTTAATAATATCGGCCTCTCCGTTAGACGGAAAAGATAATCCCAGAAAATAGATTTTTTCGAATTCCTTAAATTTTCTACTTATAAATTCCGGGGTATTATTGAGAAAATCAGTTGCCTCATAATAATTTAAACCCGAGGTCGTCAGGCCCTTCTCCTTTAATTTTTCATGAAACTTATCCCTTATAAATGAAAGATGTTTATAAAACTTGCTTATATTTTCGGGAACATAAGCGGAATAAAAAGACTTTATATTTCCAATGATTTTATTATCGACTAAACCTTCGTCAAGTTCGTTAATTGCATCGAATAGTTGTAGGCCCCGAAAAAAAAAGTCATCGAATTTATTCATCTTTTTAAAAAATCCCGAATCGCCGAAGTCTAAACCGTTTTTTTGAATATATTCGATTATCTTATAAAGAAACCATGGGGCATTTATCCTGTCGCATTCGGCTTTCTTACCCCTGCTTTTTTCGGCGATAAATCCGATAAATTCGGAAATAGAAAACATCGAAGGCAAATAATCCCTTGATTCTATATTAAAATTGCGCAAAAAAATGTCTTGAAGATATAAAGCCGGCCTTTTGCCCGGAAACACCAAAGCATATTTAGACAAATTTTTATTGCGGCTGTCACTGCTATTGCCTGCAAGTTCACCAGCTATATGCTCTAAAATGGAATCTTCGTATGAAAACACATGAATTTTCATTTAATTTTTTAAAACCTCTTTTCTCCCAATTCTAAAATATTATTATCGCCGTTTTCCTCGTCTCTATCCGTACTGCGCTCATCTTCAAAAAAAAGATCGGTTAATTCATTACGACTTTTTCCTATTTTGGAAGGGGTCATTATGTAAAGTTCTTCCTTAGCCCTGGTAAGCGAAACGTAAAAAAGATTCAGCTCATCTAAAAAACTCATGGACTTTTCTAATATATACCCTTTCGTTTCGGGTAAATTTTCATCTACACCAAATAAAAGCTCCTGTTCGTTTTTATTTGTATAATAAAGGCTTATTTTATCACAATCGTCATATAACGACGGACATGATGAAATCAAAATCCTGTTTATCGGTTTCTTTTTGATACAGGCATAGGGAACGATAACTACTGGAAACTGAAGCCCCTTAGCCTTGTGCGCAGTTAAAACGTTTATGGCATTATTTGACGGATCTGGCTCCGTTAAAAATTGTTCCGCATCCTGCGCAGTATCCTCAAAAAAATCTATAAATAAATCCAAATCGTTTTCTCCCGCATCTTCCCTGTTTTTTATAATTTCAAGCAAATGCATAAAAAATCCTACATGTTCTGTAAAATTCTTATATATATCAAATTTTTCATATAACCTGCATACCGTTTCATAAACAGAATAGAATCCGACGCCATTAAACAGCTCGGATATATAGCCGTCCCATAAGCCTGCGGCGGTAACACTCTCCATCCCCCATTCCTTAAACTTAATATAAATAAATTCTTTGCCCGTATTCTTTAATATAAAGTCGTTTATCCCCTTTCTTAGGGTAAAATCATCATACTTAACGGCTGTGCTAAAAATCTTTCCCGATATAAAATTAATAAAAGAAAGATTATCGGCGGGATCATCGATAAACTTTAAAAACGAAATAATTTCCATTATCAGCCGGTTATACCTAATGTCGGCACTCTGATTGGATTTAACCGGCACACCTTCTTCCTTCAGTTTAAGAACAAAACCCGCCGCATCACTGTTGGTGCGGGTTAAAATTGCTATGTCTCTAAACGTATATCGTCTGCCTGCACCGGCTAAACCCTTTATGATATCGACCGTTTTACTCAAAGACGGTCCGATCGAACCGGCATCGTAATCGCCGTTTTTAATGTTATTTCCATCCTTATCATTATTATGATCATCCGAAAGCCTCTCTATTCGAATATACCCCTTAAAATCCTCTTTGCTTTTACTCTCTCCCTCCATAACGATAAATTGTTCATGGTTCTCGTATACTCCGTATATAAGACTTCCGACTTTATTTCTATAAGCCCCCTCAAGCCTGTTAGGTTTAGATTTCATGTTTTCAGAGAACAATAATTTTTCAATTAGATTCTTCGGATTGAACGTTTTGTTAAAGAAATCGACGAGTATTTTTTTTGACCTAAAATTATACCGAAGTTTTTCCCTGTACAAGTTGTCTTCGCAAATAACGTTATTTCTGCTAAATTCATCTGTTACGTCATCAAAAAGGTCGGCATAACCGCCTTTAAATCGATAAATCGATTGTTTCTTATCACCTACGTAAAATAGAGAACCGCCGTTTGAAAGGCTGTTTTCTATTAAGCCCCTGAGGTTATCCCACTGAAGCCTGTCCGTATCCTGAAACTCGTCTATTAGATAATGATAAACCTGTTCGCCTATGTTAAAATATATATCCGGAACCATGTTGCCCTTAATCAATTCGTTTACTTTTATTTTTAGTTCGTCTAAAAGGACAACCCCGTCGCTTTTTAATTTTTCTCCCATTATTCTCTTACTCTCTTTCAATATTTCCATGTAAGGATAAAATTTTATGCTGCCTGTCGATAAAATTATATCCTTAACGGTGCCCCTTATGTCATCCCAAATCAGTTGAAGTTCGCCTATCGCTTTCCATTTGTCGCCGTCTGTGGCACCGACGCCCGCAAGTATATTTTTGACGTCGCTATTCTTCCAGAATGAAGAACTAAAATCCTTTTTGAGAATTTTAGTCAATCCCTTTTCAAATATCTTTTTAAACCTTACGTTCTGTAGTCTACTTATTTCTCCGGCCAAATCACCTAAAAGCCCCCCGCATTCGGAAATGTTTCCGGAAAATAACGCTGCTGGTTTTTTGACAATTTTATCCGCCAGCCGGTCTATGCCCCCATGCGACTTTTCTATGAAATCTTCGTCTGCATATTCGGCAATATCAAAATATTTTCCGACGCTGTATTCTATATCCCTCAATTTTCCGACTACTTCGTTGATAGTACGGCGCGGGTTAAAAAGGGTTTTATTTTCTATGAGTACATAATTCTTTACGAAATTTAAAAATATTTTCCTGATTCTATCGTCTTCTTTTGCTTCAAAAAGTAATTTGCCTATAGAAAAATCTATATATGAAAGTTTATCGGTAATTATTTCAAATCCGGGATTTATATCTATTTCAATAAGAGATGCCCTTATTATTTCAGCTAAAAAACTATCGATTGTTTTAACATTAAAATCCGTATAATTTTTTATTATATTATCCACTAAAACCGACGCCCTCAACGATAATGATTCATCGCTTTCTTCGGCTGTATCTATAATCGACTTTATCTGCTCAGACTCTTCTTTTTCGCCTATAGCAACCTTCTTCAATAACTGCAGTATCCTCTCCTTCATTTCATTCGCAGCCTTGTTCGTAAATGTTATAGCCGTTATATTATTTAGAGCGTTCGTGCTTATATCCGTGCCGTCCGCGTCTCCGGTAGGTTTTTTTACGCAAGAGGATAATAAAAACTGAACATATCTCAAGACGAGGCTATGAGTCTTTCCGCTCCCCGCGGATGCCGATAACCGGAAAATATGCGGAAAAACAAGGTTCGTGTCTTTTTTTAGAATATTATTTTTTAAAATGCTATCCATAAATAAAGATCGTATGATTAGATTTACACATCGGCAACGGTTAGGGCGGCTTCAAACGCCATTTGAAGTTCTTCATCGGTATGGATGGCGAACACCGGTATCTTTCCGCTTTCTATGGATTTTATAGAATTGCGTATGTTAAGTTTGCCGTATGGGTTAAACTTTTGAAAATATTCCGCCGCTTCTGTATTTTTTTTGTTATTTATCTTAATGCCGGCGTAAGACAGGTTTTTGCATACTTCTTTTCTCAAGGTTCCTGAATTTTCACCTATACCGCCGGTAAAGACAAGGGCATCTATACCGTCCAATGATGCCGCATACTGCCCGATAAATTTTATTATTCTATAAGAAAACATTTTTAAGGCAAGCTTTGAATATTTATCGTCTCTTTCCGACAGCTCTTTAAAATCATATGTTCTTTTGGATATTCCAAGAAGTCCGCTCTTTCTATTTAATATATCAAGTATCACATCATCGGTCGCCTTCAGTTTTTCTTTAAGAATAAAGGGAATCTCCGGGTCTATGCTCCCGCATCTCGTGCCCATCATCAAGCCCTCCAACGGGGTATAACCCATGGATGTATCTATTGACTTTCCCGCCTTTATTGCGCATATGCTTGCTCCGTTTCCTATATGGCATATTATTAATTTTTTGAAATTCTTCCTATCAAGACTTAATAAATTATTAATAAAGGCATATGAAATACCATGAAATCCGAACTTTTGCATATCGTATTTATCGTAAAAATATATAGGAAGGGGATAAAGCCTCGCATGAAGAGGAATAGTGCGATGAAAAGCGGTATCGAAAATACATATATGCTTTGACTTCGGAAATACATGCCGCATAATCTCTAACCCTTTTAAATTAGAAGGATTATGAAGCGGCGCAAGTCCGTTTAGCATTTTTAATTTTTTTATATGTTTATCCGATATTATCAGCGGTTTTTTAAAATCCTTTCCGCCGTGGACATATCTGTGTGCTACTATATCTATGCTTAGGCGGTTATTTTCATTGTTTTGAAATAAATTATTTTTTTCGAGAATATAATTTATTGCCGTTTCGTGATTGTCAAAATTGATACTTGCGTTCTCACGTTGATTTTTACCTTCGACAAAAAAAGAACCGTATTCGGTTCCTATCTCTTCTATTTTGCAGGTTAATATCCTTTTGAGATTTAGCAGTTTTTGCTTTATTTCATGTTTTTTTAGATGGATTGCATCTTTGCCGCCGGAAAACTCTAAAATAGAAAATTTAATCGATGAACTACCACAATTAATCGATATAAGCCTTGTTAAATCAGCCATTTCATTTTATGTTTTTTATAAATACACAGTATCTTCCTTAAAACCGGTTTTTAAAAAAAGAAGAATATAGTCCCTCAAATGGCGCGTTATTAAAAAATTACGTTTTACGTGTTCATGCCCGTTTTCTCCCAGTTGTTTTGCATATTCCGGATTTTGGATCAGTTGCTTTACGTAAAGTGCCGTTCCCTCTGTAGTTCTGGATAAAAGACCGGAATGTCTATGCGTAATTTGAAGGGGTATACCTCCAACGGCTGAAGCTACTACCGGTTTTGACTTCCATAATGCCTCGGAAACAGTCAAACCGAAACCCTCTTTGATAGATTTCTGCAGCACCACGGTCGATGCCCTTTGTAGCGCATTTATTTCAATATTACTTGCCGGCGGAAGCTTAAAAACATGGATATCCTTATCTCCTCCCGCCTTAGCAATAACTTCGTTAAAGACCTCTATGCCTTCGGGGTCGTCCGTTGCGCCGCCGCCTGCAAGCACAAGCTGACAATCGACATGTTTCTTGACAAGTCTGTACACGTCTATCACGCCAAGGGGATCCTTTAACCTGTCAAACCTGGAAACTTGAGTTATAGTCTTCTTTTCCGGATCTATCCCGAATCTTTCAAGGACGTCGTTTACGGTCTGCTGAGGCAAATCTTTATTTTTATCCGATAGCGGATCAATAGAAGGAGAAATCAATATTTGAGGTATTTTAAGCTTTTTGGCAAAAAGAGGGGATGAAAAAACCGAATAATCATATTTTTCTATAAATTTTTTCAAAAAATTGAATGTCTTAACGTTTGCCGAACTTAAATCAATATGGCATCTCCATATAAATTTTTTGCCTTTATGATTATTATTGTTCTTAATTTTTACTAAGCCTATTGGTTGCGGGTCATGAATACAAATAATATCTCCGTACAAATTCATCTCTCTCAAATTTTCATCCGTAACGTCGAGAAAATGCCTGAAATCGCCTTCGGTTATATCCTCTTTTACCCCGTGTAGAGAGTTATGCATCTTCTTGGTCACTTCAAAAAATCTCTCTCCGCCTTTTATGAAATCCCACCTTGCATCCACCCCTACTTCCTTCATGAGCGGAACCATTCGGCCTAAAATTTCAGCTACGCCCCCGCCTACCGGCGTAGAATTTATATTCTGAATAATCTTCCCGGATAAATACGAGCCTATTTTCTTAATCTCTTCAATTGTCTCAAAACCGACAATGTCGGCATAATCATTTATGGAATTCATATATAATTTTCGGTAAGTTTTATAATATCTTCTTTAAATTTTTCAATAGTAAGTGTATAGGGATCTAAATTTGCTATTTTATCGGCTAATTCTGGAAGCTTAATCTCGTCTTTAATCCATAAAGAAAAATCATTAAGTTCCGTAGAGCGCAACCTTACATGCGACTCGAAAAAATGATAATAAATTGAAAATACGGTTATATGTCTTAAGATATCTACAAATCCATTAAGGGTATAGGCCTCTTTGCCGGTATTCATAACAAATGCTATAGCCCTCATAAAATTAAACCTCCCCCCCATCTCGACATTTTTAGTCTTCTTATTTTTAGACATAAACGCGGTAATCTTGTCGATTATTTCATCCTTGTATTCGTCCAACGTTTTGCAATTAAAAAAATCTAAACTGGAAATTTCTTCACCCAGCAAATCTTCTCCCAATCTTTCCGTAATCCAATATGCAAAATCGTTAGGCGAAGACGGTATATGATAACGATGCTGAATGAGATAGTGATGCGTGTGATAGTAAATAATGGGATCGTCGGATTTTTTTATACCCCCTAATAATTCTTTCAGATTAAGCGCATAAGCGCCGGTAAGTTGAGGCAAGGTCAATCTTGTATAGAATTTAAAGGGGTAATTTGCTCTGTTTTCCATTTGTATTTATAATAACACCGTTGAGATTTGATTGTCAATCTTATCTCTTCCCTCCATTTTTTTATTTAAATTAAATAAAGCGCAGTAAGGAAATTATAAGCCCAGTCGTATATATCGTTCTCAAGGATAATATTCTGCATTTTTGAAACTCTTTTCTTTTTTTCTTCTTTATCCATCATAATGCCTTCGTATATTTTTCCGGCAAAACATTCACTATCGTACGGATTAACCAGGAGAGAGTCGTACAGCTCCTTTGCCGCACCGGCAAACCTCGACAAAATTAGCATTCCTTTATAATCCGTATCAGACATAATAAATTCCTTTGCTACAAGGTTCATGCCGTCATGCAGGGGTGTAGCAATCATAACGTCGCAAAGTCTGTAGTATGCCATGTAAACCTCTAAGTCAAGTTGCTTAAAATATCTTACTATCGGATACCACTCCGATGTCCCGTACTTCCAGTTGATATCGTCGGATAGCCTGAAAATCTCATCGTTAAATTTCTTATAAGCCTCTATATGTACCCTGGACAATACTCCGAATTGCACAAAAACAAATTTGCCTATAAGCTCGGGATGCCTTTCTAACAGCTTGTCTATCGCCATCAGTTTTTCTATAATTCCCTTAGTGTAATCTAACCTGTCTACCGAAACAGCTAAATACTCGTAAGGCGGTTCAATGATCTCGTCATTTTTTTGAGTCTCGTCTATTATCTCGTCAACCTTTTCGGACATAGCGATATGATTTAAATGTACCGCGTCTATGCTGATCGGGAACGGCATAACCTTAGTCTTATGACCCTTATAGGTAATAGAATAATCCGCCCAATTAACCTGGGCTTCAAGCTCCCATTCGCATGACCTTAAAAAATTCTGACAGTGATATATTATATGAAAGCCTATTAAATCGTTTGACAATAGACCCTCCAACAACTTAGTCTTTTCGGGACATATAGAAAATATTTCCGGATTAGGCCACGGGATATGCCAAAATATCGATGTTTTAAGTTCGTTATCATATTCTTTTAAATATTTAGCACACATCGCAAGATGATAATCCTGAAGCCATATAATGTTTTCCGAAGAAATGCCGTTTTTATCGCTTCGCTCTTTAATCTCTTCAATTATAGAATCCGCAAACTTCCTATTTACTTCGTCGTATGCTAAAAATTGATCGGAATTAAAAACCGGTTTGACATACACGGTATGAGACAGCGGCCATAAGACCGAATTGGAATAACCGTAATAATAATCATTTAAATCCTTTTTCGTAAGAAAAACCCTTTTTAGCGTATAAGATTCTTCCCCCTCCGGTAGTTTAATCTTTTTTCCGCTATCTACGACGACTTTATCCGCACCTCCTCCGCCATATGCGATCCATGTTCCGTGAAGGTTCTTTAATATAGGTTCTAAAGCTATCGTAAGACCGCCCACCGATTTGACGGCTTTTATTTTCTTACCGACATATTCGTGCGCCGTAGGTTCTCTATTGGAAACGATAATTAAATTAATATTGCCTAATTTCTCTTTTATAAGGTCGTTAAACCTATCCTTTTCCATTTTTATAGTATTTTAATCTTAATTTAAATTTACTAAAATATGGCAATATTCTGCAATATAACGTTAACGGCTGATACACTGTAATTTTATAACATTTCTAATATTTTTTCAATCTTCCATTATTCTTGATTATATAATATGATAATAACAATGATTTATAACGGCATAGAAAAAAAGGATGAGATAAAAAAAATAATCGAAGCGGTTAACCCCGATATAATAGTTTTTTGCATCGACTTTGACGGCACTTTGGTCAAAATATGCAAAAGCCCTTATGACGTGGTTGTTTCGGATAAGCTTCGCGATTTTTTAACCGACATAAACAATACGGACGGCGTTTATTTATGTATAGTAACCGGACGAGAATTATCGGATATAGAAAATAGAATAGGTATAAAAAATAATATAATTTATTCGGGAAATCATGGTTTTGAAATAAAAAGCTATTATAAGTATTTTAAATTAAATTTCTTAACGGAAAACGCGGATACATATATTCCCTTGTTGACCGATATTTTAGACAAGGTCAAAGATATAAGATTAGATAATCTTATATTAGAAAATAAAAAATTTTCTATAAGCGTACATTACAGGCTTTTAGACAATGACAGCGCAAAATATCTTAAAAAAAAGGTCAAAGATATCTTAAACGGAAATCCTGAGTTCAAAAAATATTTACACATCGCAAGAGGAAAAAAAATAATTGAAATAAGGCCTAAAATAGACTGGAATAAGGGGTCCGCATGTAAATATATCACTAAAGAATTACTAAAAGCAGATGCCTTAATATCTCATCGGGTTTTAAATCACGACACTGCCGTCGATAACAACAAGATCAGCATTCTCAAGGTAAGTCTGGGCGACGACGTCACCGACGAAACGATGTTTTATGATGATTATTCATTTACCGAAGGGAACATTGCCGCTGACGTATATACTATAAACTGTGTCGTAGGCAAAAAACAATCGGCGGCAAATTTTTATATCGAAAACCATAACTATACCCCTGCTTTTATTAAGAAAATTCTAACAACATTCGATGAGAGACACTCAACTAAAACCTAAGCTTTAAACCTGCCTCTGGACCTTCAAACTCTAAGCTCCCATCCACGCTATTCGTATCAACGTGAACCTTATCATAAACGTAGTCTGCAAAAACGGAAAGAGGACCTATGGCTTTATAGTCTACTCCGACATTTACGTGATAGTAATAACCGGTAGAGCCCAAAGCAAATCCTTGAAATTTTCCCACAAACGAAAAATCGTTTAATGGAGAAATTCTCAACCTCACACCCATTAACGGTATGGGCAGATTAACATCTTTCGACTCCGTTGCATATAAGGAATTGAGTTCCGTTTTAACGGTTATAAGATCTACGCCGACACCTAAACCTATAGACACGTAGTTGCTTATATCAAAATTACGGGTGTAAAACATCTTATAGCTATAAATGTCCAATTGCGACGTGACATCAGTATTGACGTCATATGTTTTCCCGTTAAAATCAATCTTTTTTGATAATACCCTTGAACCGTTATAAACATACGGAACATAGGTGAAAGAAATTCTATTATCGTATAACATTAGAAATGCAACTTTAAACATGGGTTCGGTTTTGGTAGTTCGTAACCCTATATCCGAAGGGGTTATATTAGTAGGACCGTAACCGTTTATAGAATTTCCAATCTTTAAGTGCCCCGAAAGATTCTGAAAATAGGCTCCCCCTTTAAATTCAATCCCAAGCATGCCGGAGGCATAAACCTTCGGCGCGCTTACCGTTCCGATAAATATTAAAATTAAACTCATCAAACCCGTCAAGCTGATTAAACCTACAAAAAAAGCACGTGCGGATTTTCCGGCCAACAACGTAAACATGATAAAATCCTCCATCTTAGTTATAGTTAGTTTAATTAATTAAATATTTATTATTGTTTAATCAATTTATTTCTGGTCTTAGGCAGAGACTGGGGATACTTATCCTTAATAAAGGCTATAATTTTTTCTCTTACAAAACATCTTAAATCCCATAATCTTGACGAATCGGATGCGCTCATAAGTGCCCTTAATTCAAGCGTTTGTTCCTTTGCATCGGTAACCTGAAGCCCCCACGTTTTTTTGTCCCACAGGTCAGTCGTCTTAAGTATGTTTAATAACTCCTCCCTAACATAGTCCACATTAACACTGTAATCCGTGTATATAAAAACGGTACCTAAAAGATTAGCGGAAACCCTGGTCCAGTTTTGAAAGGAGTTTTCGATAAAATAATTTATCGGGATCACAAGCCGCCTTAAATCCCAAATTTTTAATACTACATAAGTAAGAGAAACTTCTTCCACTCGTCCCCACTCCCCGTCGATGATCAATACGTCGTCTATTTTAATCGGCTGAGTAATTGCTATTTGAAGACCCGCTATAAATAAATTTAAGGTTCTCTGCGCGGCGAAACCGGCAATTATACCTATTATTCCGGCGGAAGCCAGTATTGCAGTCCCTATCTCCTTAACCTCTCTAAACTGCATTAAGATGAACGATAAACCTACCAATGCAATTATTATAATAAGAATTTTTTTAAGAAATTTGGTTTTCGTGTAAACCTTGCGCGCCTCAAAATTATTTTGCGTTTTTATATTATATTTTCTTATAATAAGCTCTTCGAGAATATAGGTTGATTTTATAATACCAAAAGCAAAAATACCTATATAAGAGATAATTATAAACTTTGAAGCAATAATAATCGTCGTATTATTATTAAAATGCAAAAAAGGAAAAATAACGGAAAATGCAAAAATAATAATTAGAATCCTTGAGAAAAATCTCATGTGTTTCGGTATTAAATCGGAATTAGGAATATACTTAGTGATATAAGGATAGATCTTGAAAATTAACAGGGTTAATAGATAGCCGACAATAATAGATCCTACGCCTGCTATAATTACCATAATGAGATCGCTGATGTTTTTTAAATTAAGCATAAAAAAATCTAATTTGAAATCTTAATAAGTTTATTTTTAGCCTTTAATCCTTTAATAATTTCTATATTTTTTTTGGGAATATTTAGAATCTCGGATAGATATTTTATTATAGCCTTATTAGCTTTGTTATCAACGGGCCTTTCCAAAATATAAAGCTTAATTTTTATACCGTCCGCTCTTTCGGATATCTCAAATTTTTTTAATTTTGAACCCGTTTTTACTTCTATTTCAATTAAACAAGGTAAATGACCAAGTATCATTAGATATTATTATATATAGCTTTTAATTATTGTCAATATTTATTAAAAAACGATTCATTATAATAAAACAATACGAATCAAGGATTTTCGGCCGAAAGTTGGAATTTGCGTCTTAACAAGCCTCCGCCGGCTATCATAGCGAATATCGTAAATACCAAGCTAAACAATATCACGTATGTATATCCAAAATGCGTTGCTATTACACCGCCTATAAATCCTCCTATTACGTTATCGAAGCTTTGAAGCATATTTGCAACACCCAACAGCTCTGACCTCTTTGATTCATTTACGAGTCTAACTATACTGATATTCATGCCCACGGCAAGAAACGACCAGGCAATAATCATGAAAATAAAGCCGATCACGCCTAATAGATGCAGCGACGTATATATACCTAAGAACATCAATACAAAACTCAATATGTATAAAAATATACCGATATTAAAAGAAAAAAAGGGGCTGTGCTTTTCGGATATTTTCCCCGCCATTATGAAAAAAACTACGCCTAATCCGGTGCTAATCGCATAAATTAGAGAAGATAACGACTCTTTAACAAAAAACATATGTTTCATTAAAAGAGGATACATGGCATAAATAGGCGCAGCCGCCAATAAGGCAAAAATCCAGCCAAGATTAATTAGTAATATCCGCTTGTTTTTGAGATGGAGAATATGTTTTATTTTAAATCTATGATAAAAATATCCAGTAAATATCTCGGAGAAATGCATTTTTGGTTTCAACAAAGAGGAATTAAGCTCGTGATGTTTGGCGATATGATTATGATATCGTGCTAAAGGAATATAGGATAAAAAACCTATGATCAAAAAGGGAACGGCAACTATGGCATTTGTATAAGCCGATACGATAAGTAATCCGACGACGGTTCCAATCGTCATAACCGCCTGCATTAACGATATATATTTATCCCACTGCGGTTTATCGTAAGTATTCGTAATAATAACACTTGCAAGCGCAAAGATACCGGCTGCAAAAAAACCAAAAACAAATACGAGCGGTATTAAAAATGCGTTATGGAATAAAATTATCAACAACCAACCGACGCAAGACAGGATACTACTTGCAAATATAAGGTTTTTAATCTTTATCGTATGCGATAGAATGCTCCACATTATCGCACCTATGCCGATACCCATATTTAACATAGCAAACGCCAATCCTGCTTTCATGCTTGTTTGCGCCAATAAGGGTATGACCATGATGCCGATACCCCAAACCACTCCGTTCACTATGGAAAAGGGAAGGGCCAAATGAAAAAAATTAGGCTTTTTTTTAGACTGTTCCGTAAGCTTATACCCCTCTAAAAAGTATAGGATAGATCTTTTCAAAGTTCAACAATAAATAGGGCGTTTTTCTCGTCTTCTTTATGGTTGCGACATTAAAACTCTTCATGCTAAAAAAACCGTAACCGCTATTCTCTCTATAATCCCCTCTTACCCAAGAACCGAACGAAATAATTTTCTCAACTTTACAGCCGGTTTTTTCTACTTCTCCGTTAATTATAGCACAAATCAATTCATAAAATATTTGAACAGCTGACAGTATGCTGTGCTTTTTTCTTAACGGGTTCGATTTTAGTCTTAGGTTTGAGCAGTGTGGGGCGCCTCATCCTTCATGCGGAAAAAAAGAATATTTGTTTTAACTGGTCGGGACGACTGGATTCGAACCAGCGACCCCTTGCTCCCGAAGCAAGTGCGCTACCGAGCTGCGCCACGTCCCGAAAATAAGCAGAAAAACAGGATTTAATCTATCTTAGGTCGGATATCAAACTATTTGCTATTATACCATATTTGCTTGACGCTTTTCATTAAATTCTTTCTCTCATCTCGTCAATCGTTTTTTTATAATCGTCCGTATTGAATATTCCCGAACCGCTGACAAAAATGTCCGCTCCCGAATTGGCGACATCTGCGATATTTACTACCTTTATCCCGCCGTCCACTTCCAAAAACGTTTCTAATTCTCGCTGTATTATAATTTTGCGCATCTTTTCTATCTTAAACAAAGAGGAATATATAAAATCCTGACCGCTAAAACCCGGATTAACGGACATAATCAAGACTAAATCAATATAATTAAGTATTTCGCTTAAAAAATCCACGGGTGTAGCCGGATTTATAGCAACACCGGGACTTGCATCAAGTTCCCTTATTGTTTCAACCATTCTGTGCAGATGAATGGCACCCTCATAATGTACAGTTAAGATATCCGCTCCGCTTTTTACAAACTGTTTTATATATCTTTCGGGTCTGTCTATCATTAAATGGACGTCTAAGGGAATATCCGTCCGAGATTTTATAGCCTCAACAATATTCCACCCTGCAGTAATATTAGGGACAAATATACCGTCCATGATATCTATATGTATTAAATCAGGTGCCGCCTCTTCTATAAGTTTTATTTCTGCCGCAAGATTCAATAAATTCCCCGAAAGAATCGAAGGTGCTATCTTTTTCAAAATGCCTCCCTTTTTTATTTTTTATTCACCAGCTTTTATTCTATAACCCATCTTGCATATTTTAAACATTATATTTATGCGATGCCGTTTCTTGCCATTTCTCTAAGTTTTCTAATTCTATCTTCCGTAGGGGGATGTGTACTGAAAAGTTTTTTAAACGTGACCCCTTTAATGGGATTGACGATAAACATATGAGCAGTAGCATTAGTCATCTGATTTGTAGGCATAGGCGTTTTATCGTTTCCGGCTTCTAATTTATTTAGCGCGCTTGCCAGATATAAAGGGTTGCCGCTTAATTTTGCGCCCCCTTTATCCGCAGCATACTCTCTCTGCCTTGATATGGCAAGCTGTATTATGGTAGCAATAAGAGGAGCTATTATAGCCATGGCAATTATACCTATTATATTTCCTTCCCTATCATCGTTTCCTCCTCCAAAACCGCCTAAGATAGCTCCCCATTCTGCCATCCATGCAAGTATACTAACTGCACCCGTGACCGTAGCGGCAATAGAACCTATGAGTATATCCCTATTTTTTACATGCGTCAGTTCATGCCCTATAACGCCGGACAGTTCGTTATCGTTTAAAATTTTCATAATACCCGTCGTAACGCAGACGGCGGCATGTTGAGGATTTCTTCCGGTAGCAAAAGCATTAGGGGCATCTTCTTCCAATGTATAAACCTTCGGCATCGGAATATTACCCCTTGTTGCGAGGTTTCTAACTATGGAATAGAGCTTGGGTTGTTCGGATTCTGTCACCGGCGTCGCATGATATATAGATAAAACAATCTTATCACTGAACCAGTATGACCCGATATTCATTGCGGCCGCAAGTACCAGTGCTATAATCATGCCTGTTTCTCCGCCCATTATTCCTCCGGCTACAATAAGAATAGCCGTAAGAAACACCATCAGCAGAAAAGTTTTAAAATAATTCATCGTACAATTAACCCCCGCAAAAATCCGACAAATAAGTATATATAATATAAGTTTCTCTATCTGTTTTTTATATAGAATTTACAATATAACATTATATATTATATCATAAATTCAGTGAATATAAAATGTTATGCATTCCACTGCATGCCCCGTGATATTGCATATCGGCATATTCGCAATTTAGAATAATCGTCCATCACTGTCTTTATTGTTATCGTAGTCCGAATCCGCGGGATGCTCGTCCCCCGCGTTTTGCGCCCCGTCGTTTTTTTTAATCACGTCTTCCATTTCTTTAACTGAAGGCAGATCCTTTAAATTGCCTAGATTAAAAACCTCAAGAAAGTAATCGGAAGTTTTGTAAATCAACGGTTTTCCGACAATATTCTTTCTACCCGCAACCTTAATAAGATTTTTTTCTAAAAGAAATCTTATTATACTAGCAGAATCAACCCCCCTTATCGTATCTATTTCACCCTTCGTAATAGGCTGCTTATATGCAACAATTGATAATGTTTCAAGCTGTGGACCGGTAAATTTTATCGGCTTAATCTTTAAATATTCCGATACTGCGTCAAAGTATTCCGGCTTTGTTTTAAAACTTATACCGCCATCATTGATAGATAAATATATACCGCGGCTATTTTTTTCATTAAACTCTTTTTTTATATATTCAAGCGCCTTTAGGATGATATCCTTCTTTGTCCTGTTCTCCTTTCTTTTTTTATCTTTAATAATCTTAACCTTATCGCCATTAGCATGTTCCTTTTTCTTTATGCTTTCATCGTCGTCTATATTGAATACATCAAGGAGCCTTTCTATAGAAACAGGCTCTCCGGATGCAAAAATTACCGCTTCTATTGCTGGAATAATTTCTTCTGCATTTCTCAAATAATTATTTAATAAACCGGAATGACTCATATATTATACACCAAAATATCACCGACATCCTTACAACTGCCGACACACATCGCCTGCGGCAATTTGCTCATCGGAGTCATATGCCGCATATTCAATTATAATAGCATATTTTAATTAAAGAGAAATGGGTAGAAGGCTACTCGCTCAGGATTATTTATTTGGAATATATTCCTAAATTCAGATTGTTGAACCAGTTCAAAAACTTGCCGACCATATCCTTTCCTTTAAAAATTAAACCATGTTGCGGAACTATCATTTCTACGTCCAGCTTCGAAACCCTATCTATCCAAATTTTCTTCGGTTCATTGGAAGGCATAAATCGCTTATGAAAAAATTCCATATATTTAGTATGATTATCAAAGTCTTGAACAAAAACGTTAGGTCTTCTCTTGCCTTTCAAATCCTCTTTAGGAATTAATGCGGCTCCAATATCCCCTGTAAAAAGTATTTTGGATATAGGGTCGTATAGATTTAATTGTCCCGGAGAATGCAAATAATGGGCAGGTATTATATCGAAAGCATAATCTTTAGTCATATTAAACTTCATACCCCCGTCTTCGACCATAATCATATTATTCGGCTTTGCCCCGTAATGCGAAATAAAAGCCGACCAGATTCTATCTATAATAATCTTGGAATCGGTAATGGAAAGCCATAGCGCCAAAGCCGAAACTACGTCCGGGTCCTGATGCGAAGAAAAAATAAACTTCACGTTCGACATCCTGACTTCGCCGGCAAAGGCCGATGAAACCGATGAAAACATTTCAATTCCACCGGGGTCTATAATCGTTGCAACCTCATCATGAATTAACAGATATTGATTCGTATCTATAATATAATCAGGTCTATCTACATCCTTGCCTATATAAATAAATTTATGATTCGGAGACTCGTATAAAATTTCTGACGTCATAATGCAAAATCCCCCTTTATATTATTAAAGATATATAAAATTATAAACTAAACCGACCGTATTGCAATTATACGCAGAGGTCGCCGATTTTACCGTCGATATTTTTAATGATTTTCATAAGCCCTTCATTCAATTTGTCGTCTATCCTAAGCATATCGTTAAGTTTTGCGCTTACTTTTCTTATCCCGAAAAGCACATTAGATATTTCTTTAGTCGAGCTTGACGATTTTTCCGACAATTTCCTTACCTCATCCGCAACTACGGCAAACCCTCTCCCTGCCTCTCCGGCTCTTGCAGCTTCTATTGCAGCATTCAACGCCAGCAAATTAATCTGATTAGTGATAGAAACGATAGCGCTGAGAATCTCATCGGTAAAAAGAGTAAGTTTATAAAGCTCGACGGAATCGTCATATGTTTTTCCGAGCATGGAAAATGAACTTGAATACATATGAGCCAAGGAATCCACGAAAATTTTAATGACCGACTTTGTATCTTTGCATTTTGAGGTAAATTGATTAAATTCTTCGGTAACCTTCGGAAGTTTTTCAGAATCCCTTAAGCATGAATTTAAAAGGTCGCTTTTACCGGCAATATCATCCTCAAGCGAAGCGATTTTAGATTTTAAGTCTTCTAACTCGTTTTCGTAATCGTTTCTTACTGAAGAAATCTCAGAATCCTTTCTTCTCAGGGATAGCTCTAAATCGTTATTTTTTCTTTTAAGCCCCCCTATTTCGCTTATTAATCTTTGATATTCGCCACCGGATAAAAATTTCATAAAACACCCGTTTATTTTAATGTTTAAAATTAATAAAATCCTAAAACTCCTTGGGCTTATTTTATATTTTTTAAGGTACGATTGCAATAAAAATCTTAATCTACGGCACCTATTCGATTTGTTTTATTATTCGCTACCGGTCATGTTTTCGGCTTCGGGTTTTTAAACCGTCTTTTGATAATACCCAATCTTTCAATATCTTTCGGCAATTTTTGCCGCTATTGCCGCCGCACACTTAATTCCATCCATAGCGCTTGTCATTATGCCGCCGGAATATCCGGAACCTTCACCGCAAGGATACAAGCCCTTAATGGATACAGACTCCAAATTCGTTCCCCTTTTAATTCTCACTGCTGACGACGTACCCGTTTCCAACCCCGTTAAGACCGACCTGTCACCGAATCCTTTGAATCTCGATTCAAATTCAATTAACGACCCTGCAATAGATAGGTTTAAGATATTAGGCAACAGTTTAAACAGATTGAAATATTTAACCGAAGGTGAATAAGACGGCTTCGGCATCTCGTTCATTTTAATTTTTTTATTTTTATAATCGGTCTCAATAACCCCGTCGGCAGCCGCAGCAATGTCCCCTATATAATCCTGGGTATATTGAAACGGAGCGCCATAATTTCCGCCCCCGGCTTCAAATGCATTAATCTCTAAATCCTTTCTGAATATTAGACCACCGGTTCCCGAAGCATACCTATCGTTATCTAAATGCTCGAGTATTTCCGGTCTGACTGCGGTAACCACGGCGCTGTTGGAATTTTCCATATCCCTGCCGGAATAACTCATGCCGTTTATAGAGAGAAGGTTTTTGTCAGGGCTTGAATTTATAACTAAGCCTCCCGGGCACATACAAAATGAATACCCCCCATATTTTTTAGAGGATATATTATAATACAAGCCTTTAAGTTTAATGCCTTCTATGCCTTCATTTCCCTTAAAAAACAGTTTGTCTATAAAATCCCTTTTATGCTCTATCCTAAAACCCACAGCAAAGGGCTTTTTTTCCATATAAACTGCTCGCTTTCTCAACAGTTCATAGGTATCGTAACTGTTTGCCCCCGAAGCCAGTACCAAAAAGTCCGTCTCGAAAGATCTTTTGTCCGTGATAATAGAATGCATTGCCTTATGCTCGTCAATACCCATATCTTTCATTTCTTCATCAAAATAAATCTCTACCCCTCCTCGAATAAGATATTCTCTGATGTTTTTAAGTATAGAAATCAAACCGTCGCTCCCGATATGCGGCTTGTGTTCGGTTAAAATACCCTTTTTAGCCCCCATTTTTACCAAAAAGTTCAAAACGTAAAACACTGCGGGATCGTTTTTTCTAGTCGTAAGTTTGCCATCGGAAAAAGTTCCTGCGCCGCCCTCTCCGAATACCGTATTGCTTTTTTTGTCAAATACGCCGGCGTTAAATAGATTGTCAACATCTTTTATTCTATTCTCAATGGACATGCCCTTCTCTATTAATACCGATCTTATACCCCGTTCCAATAGATAAACGGCGGCAAAAATTCCTGCAGGACCGGTTCCTACTATTAAAACCTTGGGTTTAATATTTTTTACACCGTTTTTATCGGACAGACCCCCCTCGTTACGTTTATCACACGCGTTGCACTCGCTATATTCATCCCCCGCACTACTCGCTTTTACTCCGTTTTTGTTTAAAAAATTAACAAGGGCATTCTCTAAATCCGGCACGTTGACATCGTCTGCGGCTTCGCCGGTTTTATGTTCGTATGCGGCACGCTTAAACTTAATTATTGCCTTAAAAACCGCTTTAGCCTCTTTTTGTCTCAAATCAAGTGATTTTTTAATGATTTTTATTTCAAAGGGCAGGCCTGAATACCTTAAATTTTCGCCGGTTTTAGAAAAAAACTCAAATTTACCGGTAAGCAAACTCAAACTATCGAGAAAAAGCTCTTCACTCCCCTTTTCTTTGCGCTTATCCGAGCTATTTATCGGAATCTTGAAATCGTGAATAAGTATCATAAAATTAATTAAGTGATTACTAAATATGAAAATTTTCGGGATTAGAATTTTACTAAGGGTTTATCAAGGATATAGCCGGGTCTTTAACCAATTCATCCTCCGTCGACTCTACAATATTTTTTAGAGGAATTAAAAGTACGGGACAAATGGAATTTTTTGCAACGGCAAAGGAAACCGACCCAAAAACAAACTCTTTAAAACCTATTCTTTGATGCGTCCCTATCGCGATTATATCAATACCTATTCTTTTTGGAAAATTAAGGATCTCCGATGCCGTTGCACCGAAAGAAACAAATATTTCATAATTTAAATAGTGTAACCCCGTTTCTTCCAGTTTATGCTCTACCGACTTACGAGCCTCGTCTGTTTTTGACTGAAGCATTTTTTTTTTATTTATAAATGAAAATGCGCCGGCAGGGACTATGTGCAAAACATAAAACTTAACCGAAGCCTCCCTGAAAAGAGATACTGCAGACCTCAATATAAAAGGAGTTTCGAAGTTTAAATCAATACCTATCAATACCTTTTTTTCGATTTCCATATTTTTAATATTATCTGATTAGACTATTTTTTTCAAGATGAAACTTTTATACGCCTCAATTCTACAACGGTGAGGATTATTTCCCGCAATAAAATAATCCTTTTCAAAAAAAGCTCTTATATGTTATAATTACTGTTGAGTAATCCGACGACACGGTGTTGAGGTTGAGAACCCCGCCAGGGTCGAAAGGCAGCAACGGTATCAATTCAAGGTGCGTGTGTCTTAATCGGATTGCTCTTTTTTCTTCTTTGTTTAAAACTTTAATCGACCGCAAGTTCAATTAAATGATTAAATATTGGCTATTACTATCAATAATAACTCCAAAGCTCTTCTAACAGGAAACGAAGCAATAGCTCTAGGCGCATATGACGCAGGTGTTTGTGTCGCTACCGGTTATCCGGGCACTCCAAGCTCTGAGATTTTACCATTCCTCTCAAAATTAAGCGATGCAATGGTGAACTAGTCTATAAACGAAAAGACTGCACTGGAAATTGCCGCAGGCGCATCTATCGGTTATAAACGATCGATGTTTACGACAAAGCATGTCGGTTTAAACGTAGCCTCCGATCCGCTCATGACTCTTGCAATTACCGGAGTTAAAGGTGGTTTAGTCATAATTACGGCAGACGACCCGAATATGCACAGCTCCCAAAACGAACAGGACAATAGATTTTACGCTAAGTTCGCCAAAATACCCCTATTGGAGCCCTCGGACAGCGAAGAGTGTTTGAATCTTACATCTATGGCATTCGACATAAGCGAAAAGTTTGATACTCCGGTGATTATAAGAATTACAACGAGAATATCCCATTCTGGAAGCATAGTCGCTATGCCGAATGTATCCAATGAGTACAATCGCCGTTGTCGTACCCCGCAACCGTATAAAAAAGATATAAAAAAATTCGTTATGGTTCCGGTTTATGCCCGGGAAAGACATAAAACGGCAATAGAAAGGCTTGAACGCCTTAGGGAATATTCAAATAATTCCGGTATTAATAAAATAGAATATAACAGCAGAGAGTTCGGTATCGTTACGAGTGGTATTTCATATCAATACGCTAAAGAAGCGGCGCCGTTCGCATCTTTCTTAAAACTTTCTTTCTCTTACCCCATTCCAGACTTACTTATTGAAAAATTTGTAAAAAATATTAAAAATATAGTAGTCATTGAGGAATTAGAGCCTTTTATTCAAGAAGAAATATCGTCTTTAGGTTTAAACTCAGTCGGAAAAGAATATTTCGAAAGGTACGGAGAGCTTACCCCGGATTTAGTCAAAAAAGGACTGATTAAGGCGGGCTTTTTATCCGTCGATAATGCTAATACCGACGTTAACATTAATAAAAACGTCAAGGTAAATTGTGATGATTTGAACTACCTTTATAAAATGCTGCCCTCAAGACTACCTGCATTATGCAGCGGATGCCCTCACACGGCAATATTTTACGCTCTGAAAAAATTAAGGGTTCCGGTTATGGGAGACATAGGGTGTTACACACTCGGCGCTCTTCCGCCGCTTAGCGCCATGGACAGCTGTATATCTATGGGTTTGGCTTTCGGAGCGGCGCAGGGGTTGGCTATGACAAATTCGTCCGTTAAAAAAATAACCGGCATAATGGGCGATTCCACCTTTTTCCATTCCGGCATAACATCTCTGATAGACGCAAAATATAATAACGCATGCTTTACTGCAATTATTCTGAATAACTCGACAACCGCAATGACCGGCGGGCAGGACCACCCCGGAACGGGTAAAAACTTATCTCTCAATCAAACCGTCTCTAATAAAATAAATATAAGGAAAGTCGTGGAAGGCATCGGAATAGACGAGATTTATACCGTAGACACTTATAATTATAACGAAACATATGCAACACTAAAGAAAGCCCTGGATTCCAAAAAATTAAACGTTGTCATTACCGACAGACCATGTGTATTGTATCCAAAAAAATTATACATAAGAAAAAAATTTAAGGTTTTGAGCGGATGCAACGGATGCAGTCTGTGTATGCAAATAGGGTGCCCTTCTATCCTGTCTTCTTCTAACCACCCTATCGGCGCAGATGAAAATATACCTCTTATAGATGACTCCTGTGTAGGATGCTCCATCTGCATGGACATATGCATATTTAATTTTATAGAAGAAATAAAATGAAAATAAACGACACGCAAGGCGTACAGAATATTTTAATATGCGGCATAGGGGGGCAGGGGGTCGTGCTTGCCGGCAAAATTATCGGCGCAGCCGCTTTTGAAAGCGGTTTGGATATTAAAAAATCCGAGGTTCATGGTATGTCCCAAAGGGGAGGATCTGTATCGACACATATAAGGTTCGGCGAAAAGATTTTTTCTCCATTGATACCGAAGTATGCCGCATCTACGATTCTTTCATTCGATATTTACGAAACGCTTAGATATGTCAAAAATTTTGCGAATAATAAAACGGTTGTAATATCGTCGGATTACGGCATGATGCCTTTATGGACGTCTAAAAATAAAAATGATAAACTAGGAAACGGCCCGATTACCGCAGAAAATATTTCTAACGCATTGAGAATAGAATTTAAATATTTACATTTAGTAAACAATAAAAAAATTGCCGCCAATTTAGGAAATATTAAGGTTTCCAATATAGTATCTATAGGATTGCTATCTAATTATACCGACATAGAAAAGGAAATCTGGTTAGGGGTCATCAGGCAAAATGTTCCTGAAAAGACGGTAAATTTAAATTTAAAAGCATTCCTGATAGGCAGAAATGAAGGAAACAAATAAAAACTGAAAATAGTAAAAATAAAGCCGATAAGGTAATTAAAACAGTGTTGGATATAACTTATTTCGATAAAAAATATGAAACTATCGACCTTTCCGAGTTAAAAGCCCTCCAGACGGAACGGTTCAAGAAAACCCTTAAGCAAATTTTTACAGGCGAGAGTAATCCCCTGAAAGCCAAGCTGAATGAATCAGGCATAAAAAACATTAATGATATAGAGAGAATTAAGCGCATTGCCGAAATCAAAAACATTCCTTTTACGTCAAAGTCAGACCTCGTGAACAATTACCCCTACGGCATGTTTTCAAGTCCGTTAAGCAATATGGTCAGGATCCATGCTTCGTCCGGCACGACCGGAAAACCGATTATAGCCGGCTATACCAAAGGGGATATAAAAACATGGTCAGAGCTAATGGCGAGAGTCCTTTGCGCGGCGGATATTTCTAAACACGATGTCGGGCAAAATGCATATGGATACGGTCTTTTTACGGGGGGACTCGGATTTCACTATGGGGCAGAGAAACTCGGCATGATGATTATTCCAATGTCCACCGGCTTCACAGAAAGGCAGTTTACTATGATGCAGGATATAGGATCTACTGCTCTTTTTTGCACTCCGTCTTACGCCCTTTTTTTATCCGAAGAAATCGGAAAATATGTAAAGGATAAATCAAAAATTAAATTAAAAAAGGGCATCTTCGGCGCAGAACCCTGGTCAAACGAGCTTAGAAAAAAAATAGAGAATTCTCTCGGCATAGATGCCTACGACATATATGGATTAAGCGAGATTTTAGGACCGGGAGTAGCTTTCGAATGCGTATATAAAAATGGATTACACATAAATGAAGATAATTTTTTTCCTGAAATAATAGATCCGAAAACAGACGAGGTTCTTGGGGACGGAGAGACCGGTGAATTGGTCCTTACGAGCCTTAATCGGGAGGCAATGCCCCTCATAAGATTTAGAACCAAAGACATAACAAGACTTATTCGCGAAAAATGCGATTGCGGAAGGACTTTCGTCAGGATGGCAAAAATTAAAGGAAGAACCGACGATATGATAATAATAAAAGGGGTGAACGTATTCCCTTCTCAGATAGAGTCTGTCCTATTCCACTATAAGAACTTAGAACCGGTTTATCTAATAGAACTTTATACCGATAATCTTCTTGATACGATAAATATCGTGATAGAACCTAAAAAAGAAATTTTTAATGCCGGCAAGGATAGAGTCGACAGAGTAATAAAAGAAGTTTCTCATTCAATATACGAATTAATTGGAATAAGGGCAAAAATAACGGCAGTCCCCCCGAAAACACTTGAGCGGAGTAAGGGGAAAGCAAAGCGAGTTAACGACCTCAGAAAAAAGATTTAAGGGGATAATGCTATTCTTCCGATAAGCTCGCTCAAGGCACTTATGTCTACGAATGTATCCCTGCAGGGCCCGTTGGGTCTCATATTGGATAAACCGTAAACCGGCAGCGGAAAACCATCTATAATCCCGGAGCTTAAATCTCTCTCGCATGCAACTGCAATCACCGCTTGAGGTCTTTTTTCCTCTAAAACCATTCTTGCAAGGGTGCCACCGGTCGCAACAGCAATAAACATGCCTTTTTTATCCGCCAGTATCGCAAGCTCTTTAATATTGCACTTTCCGCAACTGAGGCAGTTATGGATATCGTCCGTAATTTTAGCCTTGCAATTATGCAGCTGCAGGCAATGAGGAAGGAGAATTAAAATTCTGTCTAAAGACACCTGCTTATTCATGGAAAAGAGTAAAAAATTGTTTATATCTATAAAAGAATTCTGCATCTTATCCCTGTTTATTCTAAAAATAGACGTAATAAAAAAAGCCATCGGATATAAGATTTTAATCAAAATATACCTGGACGGATAAACCAATAAAGATTTATTTTTACCATGTTTTTTAAACAAACCGAGTAAAAAAATAAAAATAATTAATAACAAAGCGGCGTCTAAAAATAAAAATATATATACCGGTAAATTGGGGCTTATCTTTTCCAATCCGCCCGAAATAATCCAAAAGAGAAAAGACAGGATGAACAGTATAATAAAAATAGAAACCGATATTATTTTTAAGAAATAAATATGCTCCTTTTTTATCGACATATATCTCCCGGCTTTATCCTGTAACCGTTAATAAAATCTATATAACTTATGTCTTTTTTCCCTTCCGGTTTTAACCGTAAAAGTTTGATATAAACCCCATTTCGAGTCGTGGCAACGATTAAAGATAACCTGTTTGCCGCAACTATCGCCCCCGGCGAAGATTTAACGTCTTTTGGTAAGATATCATTATTATCCATTCCCGAAGACAAGGAATTAACATAGTCGTTGTAATTATAAAGCAGACCGTCTTCGTCCTCGGAAGCGGATCTTTTGTACTCTTTGCCGTTAATAAATAATTTTGCTTCAATAAGTTTAACAATTTTATTCCTAAAAATGAAATATGCCCCTCCGACCCCGGTAAATGCCCTTATCCTGTTATAGATTTCTAACGGTTCGTCTTTTAAAAAATCAACCCTTCGTTCATCTAAGCCGATTAACCCCGTAGCGGTTAAAGCATTATTGTCCGCGTCAGACTGTACAAATCCGGATTCCGACATATTTACCTTAATTTTAAAAATAGTTTTTATAACCTCTGATAATAAGACTGAGCCTGCAGTGGATAATCGTTCATAGAGGCTTTCGCAATATTCATCTTTTCCTATATCGACCTTTTGTTGAGCTATAATGGGACCGGTATCCACTCCGGCATCTAATGCCATTATGGAAACGCCGCTGAATATTAACCCTTTCAATATAGCGTGATGAATCGGGCTTGGACCTCTTAAATCAGGCAGGAGAGAGGGATGAAGGTTTAAAACGCCGTATCTTGGAATATTTAAGATATCTATGGGTAAAATATGTCCGAACGCAACCACTATAATCAGGTCTATGTCTAAGGATTTTAAAAAACTTATCTCGTTAGCGTTTTTTTTAAAGGTTATAGGTGTTCTTACGCCTATATCATGCTTCAGCGCTAATCGGTTTACCGACGACATGACAAGTTTCCTTTTTTTATTATTCCAGACAGGAGGTTTTGTATAAACCGATTTTAAATTTAATACGCTTGATTCCTGTAATTCTAAAATACATTGAAGCGATACCGAGGCAATATTCGGGGTACCCATAAAAACAATGTTCAAAAGAGGCATAAATTATTTTAGTTTTTATAAGAAGTAGAATAAATTAAATATAACTCGGACTCTTTCCGCGCTTCGCTACTCCGGCTTTTTTTAAAAAAGCATTATGCAGAGAACGTTTTAAAGGGGAAACTTTATCTATGAACAGGGTTCCATTAAGATGGTCTATTTCATGTTGAAAAGCAACGGCAAGCAAATCCTTTGCCTCTAACACAACCTTTTCTCCGGAAACATTAATCGTTTTAACCCTGATATATTCCGCCCTTTCAATATCTGCGTTAAATCCGGGTATCGACAAACATCCTTCTTCATATACGGTCTTTCCGTCTCTAAAAATTATTTCCGGATTTACAGCGATAACAAGTCCTTCGTTCTCCGTAAGTATATTAGACTCACCCAAGGAAAATATTTTACTTTTATTACTTTTCCTGCTCATATCTATTACTATTACACGTTTGTTTATACCGACCTGAGTAGCGGCAAGCCCTACTCCATCCGCCTTGTACATAGTATATGCAAGATTTT
Source organism: Candidatus Acidulodesulfobacterium sp. H_13 (assembly GCF_048541835.1). Lineage (NCBI taxonomy): Bacteria > Candidatus Acidulodesulfobacteriota > Candidatus Acidulidesulfobacterales > Candidatus Acidulidesulfobacteraceae > Candidatus Acidulidesulfobacterium > Candidatus Acidulodesulfobacterium sp. H_13. The sequence continues at coordinate 155,064 of NZ_JBLEOY010000003.1, read as the reverse complement.
TAATAAAAGAAATATCCGCAGATATATTGTCTTTATCTAAGGGTTTTGCTTTTATCCGCAACTTTGGATCCGGATATTTTAATATTTCAATAAGCTCCATACCTATATTATAGTATAATGCAATAAAAAAATAAACATGGTTAATGACCGTTCCCTACTGCTCCGTTAAAATTAAACCTCTTTTGGTAAATGACCAATCCGTGAAGCGTTAGCGGCATATTATATAAATGCCGGGTAACAGCGTTAGGTAAGGGGTGTTTTACCGGATTGGGGGGGATCTTTAAAGCGGCAAAACCGGCGGGAATATTCTTCTTTTTTACCTTTAAGAGCGGACCATGCCTGAGAGGCGAAGGGATATCCTTTTGAATCGCTATGCCAAACATTCCGTTTATTTTCTTTGAATCAAACCATATTCCCTTGTTCCAAAAATAGTAAGTATCGTTATAACGGTAATAAACTTTTCGGTTTTTTTTGTTTATATATGCCTTAAGATTCTTAGACATTTTAAGTATAATAAATTCTTTGTTTTCCGTATAAAACTTCTTATTATGGCTACTATTATCGGCGTATCCCAACCGCTTTGTAAGATTTTTCGACCGGGCAAAACCGATGTTGGGAATTAACGAGATAAAAACCGCGATAGACAAGCCGAATATTATGATCGTTAGTACCCCGTTTAAAGCCTGACCAATACTGAGCCGTCCGTCTAATTTAATTTTAAATTGTTCATGCATGCAGGTTTCACCTGTTTTTTTGTTATATTTTTATTTCATTTATGTTTTTAATTATACATTATAAACGATAAAAATCAACTTTAGAGAGGAACGATGGACAGATTATCGAAACGGAAAACTTAGAGACGTTACATCTGAAATAAACTATTATTTAACGTATCCTTCCATAACTTTCTCTAAAAATGCAGCTTCTGAAACGGCTCCGGTTACTTCGGCAACATCATTCATTACCGTTTTCGGAACGCTGAAAACTTCATATCTGTCTGAAAGGTTAGGAAATTCTTGAATTTCAACGACATCTGAAGTAATATTGTCGTTCATAATGGCAAAATTGTGAGCAAGAACCGCCGCCGGCGGACAGTGAGGTCAAGTGGGGGTTACAAATACCTGAACATTATAGGGCTTCGTGATTTCTTTGAGTCTTTCGACAGTTTTCTCCGAAAAACCGATATTTTTAGTAGAAACATTTATTATGCCATGAACTAAGGTCATAAACTCATGACCCGCCGGTATTCCGTAAAAACGAACCCCGTAATCCTTGTCGCCTTCTATAACTATTGCAGGCGCTCTTTTCACGGCATACTGCCTTACCTTGTCTGCATCATTATCGAAATCATATTCTTCAATGCTTATTTTATCGCTGAGGTCTGCTACTTCTATTAATATTTCTTTCGCTTCTTTGCAGTAAAGACAATTATTTTCCGACTTAAAAAATATGAGATTAATATTATTTTTAAGTTTATCGTTAAAATCTTTTTTTAAAAATCCGGCATCTTGTTCACTTAACAGAGACATTTTTCCTCCCTTTTGCGTCTATCTTTTTGACGACATACAATAATATTTATCTTTTTATATTGTAAAATATTTTATATGCAAATTGCAACAGTTTAAATTCTAAAGCAAAATTATAACATTCTTTAATTCCGCTTCATTTTATTCCCAGCTATCGGTTTACATCTGATGTTTACTCATCCGTTATCCTTTTTTACTCCTTAAATTATTAAAATAAATATTGAATTATTCTATAAATATGGTATAAGTATATTATGTAAATGTTTTTATTATTATCAATAACTTAATCAATAGGGGACTATAAATATTCAATAATCAATTATGCAGCCTAAACTCCATAACTATTGTATAGAAAAGACTTTCGAGCTTTTATATAACGATTCTAAAGAAAATGTTTTAAATACAATTTTTGACCCTAAAATTTCAAGCGTTCGAGCCGATGAACGAATTAACCTTATGCAACACGGTTCATATATTATTGATAGACTCGCAATAAAAAGACTGAGAATCCACTGGTTCGGAGGACACTATCTCTATCCCCATTCGCATGCAGGTTATATCAGCGGTTTTTCCGATGCAGGCACAAAATGCCTTCAGCTGTTTAATATAGCCGTAAGGGATTGGAATCACGGCAGGTTTAAAAAATCCTTCATAGCCCTCGGGGGGGCAACTCATTTAGTCCAGGATTTATGCATTCCTTTTCACACTACAAACTTAGCCTTAAAAAAACACGTGGTTTTTGAAAGATGGATGTCGGTGCATTATTTAGACATAGATTTAAAATTAGAAGGGGGTATATACGAATTTAGGTCATTGAGAGAGCACTATAGGGATACTGACCCTTTCGGATGGGTAGATTATAATGCCCATAACTCTTCGATGTTTTTACCCGAATTGCTATATGCTAGAACAAAAATAGAATACTTTAATTCTATGAATAGAATACTGCCGGAAGCGATAAGAACATCTGCAGGTTTTCTTGAGTTATTTACTAAAAAAGTAAATAAAATCGAGAGCAAATAGCAATCGTGAATAAGACATCCTTTAACGCGTCTTTATGCCACGGCGGCAACATTTTAACGTATGGTTGCAACAATGGAATTATAGACTTTTCCGCCAATATTAATCCTGCCGGTTTATGCAAAAATGCAGTAAAAATACTAAAGGATTTTAAGAAAATAAGATTTTTTACGGAAAATTATCCGGAAACATATCCGAAATCATTTATAAAAACACTGTCGGATTACCATAACATAGATAAAAGATTTATCCATACCGGAGCCGGGGCTACCGACCTGATTTTTAACATTGTCGATATCTTTAAACCTGCAACCGTAGTCATAGTAGAGCCTTCTTTTGCCGAATATGAAAGGGCGGCGCTTGTTTCTCAATCAAAAATTATACATATAAATACGCACCCTTCGGAAGGCTTTGAACTTAAAGAAAAAAGCCTATCAAGTCTTTTGGAGCGTATAAACAAAATCGGAGAAAACGATCTCGTTTTTATCTCCAACCCTTCAAACCCCGCCGGAATAATAACATTTAAAGATACCTTAACCGAAATATTAAACCGTTTAAAAAAAAAGGGGGCTTTTTTAGTTTTGGACGAATCTTTTATGGATTTTTGCGAGGAATTCTCTGCCAAACATATGATAAAATATTGCGATAATTTAATTGTTATACGTTCTTTGACTAAATTTTTCGCAATGCCGGGGCAGAGATTGGGTTATACCCTTGCAGATCATAGAATTATAAGAAAACTTGCAGAAACAACCGCACCATGGAAGGCAACATCTCTCGGAACGGAAATCGCTTCGGCTTCCCTGACAGACGCAGAATATATTTTGAATACCCTAAAATTAATAGATAAATTGAAAAAAGACCTTCGGGTAAAAATTGAACGGTTGAAGACATTTCAAATAATACCGGGAACGGCTAACTTTTTTTTGTTGAAGATAACAAATGCCGGAGAATTTAACGCCTTAGATTTAAAAAAATATTTAATTAAATCCCGTATCTTAATAAGATACTGTGGAAATTACCGCGGCCTTAACAATAAATATTTCAGAATAGCAATCAGGAAAAAATCAGAGAACGATTATCTCATAAAAAAATTAAAAGAATTCATAAGTTAAAATAATCGTATATATTCCTTGCCGCTTTTTTACTTATGCCCTTAACGGCGGAGAGTTCTTCGATCGAACTGTTTTTTATATTTTCGATGCTGCCCAAACCGACTGTTAGATTGATGTACGTTTTTTTTCCTACACCGTCGATATTTAATAATTCCGAGGTAATCAACGATTTGGTCTTAAGTTTGGAAAAATACGTTAACGCAACCCTGTGCGCCTCATCCCTCAATCGCATAAGTAAAAATATCGCATTCTTATTCCTTCCGAAATTAACCTCGTTCTTTCTATCGGACATATAAATTTTATCCGTTTCGCTTATTTTTTTTAACGGCTCTCCTGTTTTCATTTTTAAAACTTTTGTCTTGGCTATTGCAATTAATACCGGCATATTCTCGGTTTTTACAATATCATGACCCTTATTCCTTTCTCTAAATTCTTTTGCGGCACCGACGAGAACGTTTAGTTGTCCCTTTCCGCCATCGACCATAATAATATCCGGTAAGGGGTCTTTTCCATTAACCGCATTATTAAAACGCCTGCATAAGACTTCATACATCATTGCATAATCGTCGGGGGTGTTTTTTGATTTTATCCTATACCGCCTGTACAACGACGTATCCTTTACACCGTTATTAAAGACTGCCTTAGATGCTACGGCATATGTTCCTGAAATATTAGAAATGTCAAAGCATTCTATAATATCTGGCACTTTGTTGAGATGCAAAATACTTTTTAACGCAATCAATGCGTACCTTACAATACCATTGGCGTCTTCATCTTTGTCCCGGTCGATATACTTTTTCCCGTGAATATCGATATTGTTATCAACGGCACTATTCGCTTCCTCATCAGCATAAAATTTTTCCATAAAGTTCTTTTTTGCATTTTCTATTGCCATTGCCGTAACAATATCATATCTATGCCTCTTTCCGCTTTCTACATATATGACCTTAACATTCTTGGAGGAAAATTGCTTTACGTAGGATACGAGACAATCTTTATCTTCATCTTCTATTTTTATCGGAATTAAAATCTCATCGGGAATATTTGCGCTTATCTCTAAATTTTTTAAATAGTATTGATCTAAAAAAGCCGCCAACATCTCGCCGTCATTCAAATAAACATTTTTAAAAAAGAAATTTTTTGTTCCGATAATCCTGCCGTCCCTTACAATAACGACAACAACGTCGGCTTTGCCGTCCAGGGAATAGAATCCCATAACATCCATATCTTTTTCGTTTTTAAATACGGCGGTCTGTTTTTCGCTGATTGTTATTATCGCATTAATTTTATCCCTTAATTTTATAGCCGCCTCAAAATTTAACCTCTTAACGTGAATATTCATAGACCGTTTTAATTCTTTTAATAATTGTCTGTTTTTACCGTTCAGCAAAAGACGTATTCCATCTATTGATTTCCCGTATGCCTTGTCGTCTACATATCCGCAACATGGGGCACTACACCTGCCGATTTGATAATAAAGGCAGTATTTTTTTCTAATCGCGTAAGAATTAAACTTATTTTCACTGCATGTTCTTATTTTGAAAATCTTATTTACCGTTTTTATTACCTGCGTTACGGCAAATACACTGGAATATGGACCAAAATACTCTCCCTCTCCCTTTTTAAAATTTCTTGTTTTGATTATATAAGGGAAACCGGTCTTTGAGCTTGCTATTTTTATATAAGGATAGGATTTATCATCTTTTAGGCTTATGTTGTATTTAGGTTTATACCGCTTTATCAGGGTATTTTCAAGTAAAAATGCATCAAGTTCGTTTTGAGAAACTATTGTTTCGATATCGCAAATCTTTGAGATAAGATGCTCTGTCTTTATGCTTACATTTTTACCGGAAAAGTACTGTGACACCCTCTTTTTTAATTTTTTTGCTTTGCCGACATATATAATGTCCCCGTTAATGTTTTTCATAAGATAAACGCCGGGGGACACGGGTATACTTTTAAGTTTCGCCGTTAATTTCTCGTTCATCTCTCAAACACTGTCCATCAGCAGCATATTCTTTTTAATAGAATTAATTTCATCTCTTATTAGAGCGGCCTCTTCAAAATTTAATCCTTTGGCGGCTTTTTTCATTTTCTTGGAAAGATTTTTTATTCTCCTTTCCGCCTCTTTAGGGTCTAATATCAAAGGAGAATTATTATCGAAACCACCGGATATATCGATATAATCCTGTTCAAATATGGTGGTTAATAATCCCGGTATATTCTTTTGTATGGATTTTGGGGTTATATTATTTTTATCGTTATAATCTTTCTGAATTTTTCTTCTCCTTTCCGTTTCTGAAATTGCAAACCGCATAGATTCGGTAATTTTATTTCCGTACAATATGACTCTCCCCTTAATATTCCTTGCCGTCCTCCCTATGGTCTGAATTAGCGAGGTTTTAGAACGTAAAAAACCCTCTTTGTCGGCGTCCAATATTCCTATCAACTCAACCTCCGGAATATCCAATCCCTCCCTTAAAAGATTTATACCCACTAAAACGTCAAAATCGCCGCGCCTCAACTCTCTGATAATTTTAAATCTCTCTAAGGAATCTATATCGGAATGTAAATACCTTGCACTAATACCGCTGTCTATTAAAAAATCGGTTAAATCTTCCGACATTCTTTTTGTCAGTGTGATAACAAGCACCCTGCCGCCTTCAGCCACTGCCTTCTTAATTTCACTTATTATGTCATCGACCTGATTCGTCTCCGGTCTTACCTCTACCATAGGGTCGATTAAACCTGTAGGACGAATTATCTGCTCCACTACGGTAGAACTTACGCTTAATTCATACTCGGCAGGGGTTGCCGAAACAAAAACAAGATTTTTTATATGAGATGAAAATTCTTCAAAATTCAGGGGTCGATTATCTAATGCGCAGGGGAGCCTGAAACCATATTCTACAAGCGTAGATTTCCTAGAAATATCCCCGTTATACATCCCTCTGATTTGCGGAACGGATACATGAGATTCGTCAATCATAATAACAAAGTCATCCGGAAAATAGTCGAGAAGCGTTGGGGGCGGCTCACCCTCTTTCCTACCCGTTAAATGCCTAGAATAATTTTCAATACCGGAACAATAACCGATCTCCTGCATCATTTCAAGGTCATATATCGTCCTCTGTTCAAGCCTTTGCGCCTCCACTATCTTGCCGAGGGCTTTAAGCTCAATCAATCTGTCTTTCAACTCCTCTTTAATGGATTTAACGGCACTTTTCAATGTCGATTCGTCTGCGACGTAATGTGACGCAGGATAAATAGCTGCCTTAGAAAGCCTTCGTATAATCGACCCTCTTAAGGGGTCTATTTCCGCTATCATAGAAATCTCGTTTCCGAACAATTCTATCCTGATTGCAATCTCTTCTTCATAAGCCGGAAAAATATCGACCGTATCCCCCCTAACCCTGAAAGTACCTCGATGAAAATCTACGTTGTTTCTTTCGTATCTTATATCCGTCAGTTTGCTTAAGACATCGCTTAGATTGACTTCCTCTCCCTTTTTAACTTCAAGAAGCATGCCTGCATAACTCTGGGGGGAACCGAGACCGTATATACATGAAACCGATGCGATCACGATAACGTCTCGTCTTGAAAGAATAGACCTCGTGGCAGAATGCTTCATTTTATCAATCTGGTCGTTAATTGCGGAGTCTTTTTCTATATAAAGGTCTTTTGACGGAACATAAGCCTCGGGCTGGTAATAGTCGTAATAACTTATAAAAAATTCTATTGCATTTTCCGGAAACAACGATTTGAATTCGGAATAAAGCTGTCCGGCAAGGGTTTTGTTGGGGGCTATTATAATGGTAGGCCTCTCGAGTTCTTTGATGACATGTGCCATCGTAAACGTCTTTCCCGAACCCGTAACCCCCAAAAGTGTTTGGTATTTTAAGTTTTTATCCCTTATTCCCTCAACTAACGAGTTTATCGCTTTAGGCTGATCTCCGGTCGGACTGTTTTCCGAAACAAGATTAAATAACGCCATAATAAGATTACTTTAACATTTTTCGGGATTTTTTTAAATGGAGCGGGCAACGGGGGTCGAACCCGCGACACCAAGCTTGGGAAGCTTGTACTCTACCAACTGAGCTATACCCGCTTGTCTTAAGTAATGATTAAGATATATCATAAAAACAAAGAATTGTAAAGAATAATAGGGGGTCGGCGTCATTAACCGCCCGATCGCTAAAAACTATCGGACCCATATTTCTTTAACCGGGTTTAAATTTTACACCTATATCGGCATAACCGCATGCTTAGGCTTAAGATTATAAGTATCTCGAAAAGATTTGACCATAATATCGGAAAGATGCCCAAAGCTTAATGTATATAAACCGAAATGAATGCCGGTTTTTCTCATTTCCTGCTTTATACCGGTAATGTTATTAAAATAATCCGAATTAAAACTGCCGCCCTCAAATAACTCCAAATGTTCGGCCGGATTATAATCTACATAAATAGAGCCGTGCTGTAAGAATGCAGATTCATTTCGTCTCTGCGAATTACCGCAAATTTTCTTGCCGTCAAACGTTATTTCATACGAATGTGTTTTCAAAAAACAGTTAAAACCATTCCCTCTTTTAGACGCAACATTACTTTTTTCGTTTACCTTTAGAGAAACCTCGTTATCGGGACTTAAACCTAAGTTGATAAAAAACATATATATAAACTTTCCGACCTTCTTATATGTTTCTAAAAGTTTCCCCGCAAAAATACCCTCTTTATAGGATGCTGCTATACTGTAAGTTATTTCACTCTTGTGCAGTACTGCCCTGCCTCCGGTAGGTCTCGAAACGATATCGTAGCCCTTGTTTTTTGCCTTTGCAATAATACCTTCATCTATATTTTTATCTTTTTGGAAAAACCCCAACGAAAGAGCAGGCGGGTCAAAATAGTAAATCCTCAATGTCGGACGACTTGAAAAATCCGAAATCATTTTGTACTTATTCAGCAAGGATAAGTCGGCTGACATATTAAAACTGCCGGCACAACCCGACGACACTATCAGATTAAAATATCCATCGTTTTTAGCGCTTATCATGTTGCTATTTCACGACGAAAATCGGCTAAGCATATCCGCATTTTACTACTCGCTACTTTTCAAATATTCTTCATATTGACTCTGTTCCATCAAGTTGTTTAACTCATCTTCGTTCGTAAGCTTGACCTTAAGCAGCCATCCGGAATCGTAAGGTTCCTCGTTAACAAGCTCCGGCTCATCCTTTAACGATTCGTTAATACTAATCACATGACCGCCGACGGGTGCATATAACTCCGAAACCGATTTGGCAGACTCTATGGTTCCAAACGATTCATTTTGTTCCAACTCATAGCCCACCTCCGGTAAATCCACATATATTATATCTCCCAGCTGATCCTGCGCATGATCGGTAACCCCGATAAGCGCATTGTCCCCGTCAACTTTAACCCAGATATGTTCAGAATTGTATTTCAAACCCTTTGGAAAATCCATAAATCCCCCCTTTTTTATCTTTTCTCACATATTAATTATACGCTTCATTTCCCATAAGACTATGTTTATATTTTAATAATTTAACTCCTGTATTTGCAAGGTAAAAATTAATAATTAATTCTCTTTATCCTTCTATAAATCTCTGAGCATACCCTATGTCAAATTTACCGGAGATATAATCGCTATCGTTCAACATTTTTCTCAGAAACGGGATATTTGTCTCTATCCCCTCAACCCTAAACTCATTAAGAGCGCTTTTAGCTCTGTTTATGGCGCCTAAACGGGTCGTATCATAAACGATAAGTTTTGCTATTAAAGAATCGTAAAAAGGCTGAATATTGCAGCCGCAGCAAATAAAGTCATCGACTCTTACGTTTAAACCGCCCGGTTTATTATAAAATGTTATCGTACCCGGTGAAGGTTTGAAATTTATCGAATTCTCGGCATTAATTCTAAGCTCTATACTGTGACCTTTAATCTTAACGTCGTCCTGTTTAATCTTAAGCTTATCTCCGTTTGCAATTTTTATCTGTTCTTTAACGATATCGGTATTAGTTACGAATTCCGTAACGGGATGTTCTACTTGAATCCTCGTGTTTACCTCCATAAAATAAAACTCTCCGTTATCTGCCAAGAGAAATTCAAAGGTAGCCGCATTGACGTAATTTATTTTTTTAACTACTTTTAGTATTAAGTCCCCCATTTTTTTTCTTGCAGCAGATTTTACCGCAATAGACGGTGCCTCTTCAATGATCTTTTGATGTCTCCTTTGAATAGAGCAATCTCTTTCTCCAAGATATACAGCGTTGCCGTGCCTATCCGCGAGTACCTGAAACTCTATATGTCTCGGATTTTCACAGTACTTTTCCAAATAAACGTCTTTATCTCCGAAGAAGGATTGAGCTTCCTGTCTTGCCTGATGATAAGCCTGCGATAAATGAGCCGGCGTCAGGACCATTCTTATACCTCTTCCGCCGCCCCCCATAGATGCCTTAAGTATTAATGGATAACCGATTTGTTCGGCTGCTTTTTTTATATCTTCCTCATCGCCCCCTATGTCGTCGCTACCTGACAAAACCGGAATACCAAGACTCTTTACTAACTTCTTTGCATTTCTTTTATTTCCTAAAAGATTCATATTAGAAGAGGTCGGACCTATAAACTTAATACCGCAATTCTCGCAAATCTCCGCAAAGTTAGCGTTTTCCGATAAAAAACCATAACCGGGATGAATAGCCTCACTATCGGTTATTTCCGCAGCGGATATTATAGACGATATATTAAGATAACTTTTTAAGGATGGCGGAGGGCCTATGCATATGCTTTCATCCGCATATTTCACATGAAGACTGTCTCTGTCGGCGGTAGAATAAACCGCAACAGTCTTTATATTCATCTCCCTGCATGCCCTGATAATCCTGACGGCTATTTCGCCCCTGTTCGCTATTAAAATCTTTCTAAACATATTTTTATTGATTTATGAATCGTGAAGAAGTGAGCTATTTTTAATATATCTATTTTTTTTACTTATAGAGGTTCTACGAGGAATAACGGCTGTCCGTATTCTACCAACTGCCCGTTTTCCGCCAAAATGGATACAACCCTGCACTTTATATCAACTTCTATTTCATTCATTATTTTCATGGCCTCTATGATACAGACCGGATTCCCTTTCTCCACTATACTATCCGCTTCGACAAAAGGAGATTTTTCCGGAGAAGACGACCTGTAAAAAGAACCTACAAACGGAGAGGTTATCTCTTTAAGCTTGTCATTCCCCGTTGCCTTTCCGCTCGTCAGCTCTGTTTCCAATATTTCCGACCTGCGCATTGCAAAGTCGGTAAGGTCGCTTTGCTCGGCTTCGGAAATTTGAGAGGCATATTCGCTTTTCTCGAAAACCACTTCTTTTAAATTATGCCTATGAGTACCCTCACCGCTTAACTCAATCCTAATTTCTTCGTCGCCTTTTTTATAATAAAATTCCTTAATTTTACTAGACTTAACAAATTTTATTAAGTCTTTTATATCCTTTATATTCATATCTCTTCCTTAAACCTTTGTATGATAAAGTTATTGTTTAGAATTTACTCTCTCAATATATGATTTTGTTCTGGTATCTACTTTTATCATATCCCCTTCGTTTAAAAAAAGAGGTACGTTGATTACAAGACCGGTTTCAAGCACCGCCGGTTTATTCGAACCGGAAACAGTATCCCCTCTCAATCCCGGCTCAGTTCGTATTATTTTCATATTAATAAAATTAGGAACATTGATATTTATCGGTTTACCGTTGTAATATAGAATGTTCACCTGAATATTCTCCAACAAAAAATCGGCACTTTCGGCCGACGATTCTTTATCTATATTTATCTGGTCGTATGTCTCGTTATCCATAAAAATAAAACTATCGCCTTCGGCATATAGATACTGCATATTTTTCTCTTCGATATCGGGTATACCGACCTTTTCTCCCGCCCTTAGCGTTTTATCTATTACCTTTCCGGAAATAAGACTTTTTAATTTAGTCCTTACGAAAGCCCCGCCTTTTCCAGGTTTTACATGCTGAAAATCTATAATTTCATAAGGCTCTTTATCTATTTCTATCCTTAAACCTTTTTTAAAACTAGTAGTAGGGTACACTGAAAACCTCCGCTTATTTGTATTCCTTAACTGCAATTCTATAATTTAAAACAATATAGAATAAAAATCAACCGATAATTTCATTAATTTAAAACTTCATAGCTAAATAATGCCCATATCTATAAGTCTACATTGACTTTTATTTATATTAGTAATAAGCCTTGCTCTATCTTTTTCTACGTAGTACATGTCCTCTATCCTTACGCCAAACTCCCCCTCTATATATATTCCGGGTTCTACGGTGAAAACCATTCCCTCACAGACGATATCATCATTTCTTTTACTTACGTAAGGATGTTCGTGAATATCAAGCCCTACACCATGCCCGAGAGAATGAGTAAAATACTTACCATAACCCTTTTTCTCTATATAATCCCTTGCCGTTCTATCCAAATAACTAAATTTAACCCCCGGCTTTATTTTTGAAACAGCAAGCTGCTGAGCCGAATAAACCGTATTGTAAACATCCAAAAACTTGCCGTCCGGATTTCCCAAATGAATCGTTATAGTCTCATCGCTCTTATAACCGTTTCGTTCCGCCCCGAAATCGCAAAGCAAAATGCCGCTCTTATTTATTTCCACATCCGACGATATGCCGTGTGGCAAGCTGGAATTACTGTCGGAAAGCACTATGGTCTCAAAAGATTCTTTAGAATAGCTATCTATTAAGCTCTTTTTATAAATTAAGGTCAAATCGCGTTCCGACTTAACGGATTTCGAAGATACGCCTGAATCAACAGTTTTATAAGGCAAAATAGTTTTTATATCCGGAACGTCGAAACCCAATAAAATCCTCAGGGAATCTATCATAGATTTTTCTGCGATAGAAACCGCCTTAATAATAAGGCTAAGTTCCTCTTTATCTTTTAACGACCTTATCTTAGATATCGCATTATGAGACGGAATCAATTTAACTCTGCGTTTAAATCCCGCTCTAAACCCCAAAAACTCTTCATACGTAAAATAATCCGATTCAAAAATAACGGTCGACTTATTATTGCCTACATCGGCGTTACCCGGATTAATCGCCCTATCCGTAAATTTATCGTTAAAAATAATACCGCATATATCTCCCGCAATATCATTATAAACCTCTCTTATGCCGATAATCCTTATATCCCCGACGCACTCTTTCTTTGCTCTCTCCGTATATCTTCCGTCGATATATAAACTAATTTCTCTGTTATTTGAAACATAAACGTAACCCTCGCCGGAAAAATGCGTAATATAAAATATATTAGAGGGTTTTTTAATTAAAATCCCGGCGGCTTTTTTATCGATTGCAGACGTCACGCGCTCGTAAACATTCAACATGAGTATGAGTCAATATAAAAACAAGGCATCTCGTTATGTTTATGCAGGACTATTTTTATAAGCATATGTCTTATGCAGGAAACCTTCAAGGACGGATATTTGAGTATCCATTATCTTCTTTCGTTCGCTATTCTTTTCTTGAATTAACGACTGCAATCTTTTAATGCTTTCCGTTAATTTTTCGTCTAAAGGACTTCCTTTCAAAAGGTCTATGTAAATATTCAAGGCATCCTCATAATGCCCCTGGGATTCGTATATTCCAGCAAATGTCTTTGTTTTCTCTTCTATAGCCATATTAATTTTTTACCATAATATGTCGGTATTAGTCAAGTTTAAAAAACATTCCGAATCCCGACTTATAAATTACTTATTTAAGTGTATTTTATCATATTATTTCAAATTTACAAGAGCATTGCGATTAAAAAAAATGATAACGTAACGGTTACCGTGAAAACGTATATATCATCATGAAATTCATCATATTTTGAGACGGATTCCCGTCTCCGTAAATATCTTGATTCGAAAGCTGATGCTCAAATTCCAATCTATATTGAATATTCTTCATAATTTTAATATTCGGTCTTAATCCTATGGTTAACGTATAATCAAAATAACGGAACGCCTCTCCGGGAATACTTGCAGTTTCCCATAGGCCCTGCGGGTCTGAAACATCGGTCAGCCTTAAAGTTTGAGAAAGCCTTCCAAAATTATACGCCTTATAATGATGAATATAAAAAGCGACTCCGGAAAAGCGACTCTTGTTGAAGGTTGAATCGGACGTCGAAATAAACTGATTCGGATACGCGCCTGAAGAGGGAAGGCTGTTAATATTTATTGCGTTGTTATAAACGAATGATTTGTTTATCCCTCCGTTCAGACCTGCTTCATAATCTAAAACGAAATCATAGCCCTCAAAATACGAAAATTCTGCGCCGATAAAGTTGTAAAAAAACTTATTTAGATTATCGGGAATTAAATTATTACCGTATATAATGAAATTTTCCGCTCCGTAGACCATTCCTTCATAAAACACAAGATAGTTCAGTGGATTATAAGTGAGACTGAATTCGTATGTAGGGTATCGGTCGATAGGAAACATCGCGCTATCGGTAAAAGCGATACCTATTGTGCTTTTTAAATTTTTAAGAAAATGATAATTTAAGAATATACCGGTTAATCCGCCCGGTTCTGCCGCTGCTATGAGCGAATAGGTATTGTTCCATGTCCTTGAAAGGTTATAAGACTCATAACCTATTGAATAATTTTTCTCTCCGATATCCATTTTTAAGCCGGAACCGACAGGAAATCTAAAACAAATATAGGCTTGTCTAAAACCCCATGATTGCTTATCGTACATATCGCGGGTATAATAGGAATAGTTACCGGTATAGGGTCCGACGTCTCGAATATTTTGTCCCGTATCTAAACTAATCTTAAAACCGGATGTTATGAAATTATCGCTAACGGGCGGTTCTTTTGAAATAGTAATGTCAAATTCATTTATAGTCGGTCCGTTTATCTGATAATCATCTGTGCAGTTCTCATTCTTATTACCGTAAGGAAAAGCAATGGTCGTTGATGGTGTTGCGAAATTAAATGTATAAGACGAAGCAAAAGTTCCGTACAATTTTGTTCCCGCAAAAAATGGAGAATTTCCGTCTGATATCTTTGAAGTTAAAATAGCATTGTATTTGTAGCCGTATGAAGTATTCAAAAAACCTATCGACACAAACAAACACGCGCATGCAAAAATAAAATATCTTAATATTCTTTTATGTTTTGACTGTTTACTGTATTTCATTTTTCAATATCATTAATGTTGTTTTTCAATTTATCAAGCGCATTTAATTCATTCAGATAATCCAGCATTAACAGATTCAAAAGTTCATCTATCTTTATTTCCCACGAAATAAAACCGTTACCGTCAATGCCTTCTTTTGCAAGTTTTTCTATCTCTTTATTGAAAGCTATATTCGCCATATTTTTTTCAATCCTATCAAATTTACATGTATCGAAATAAACGGAGGTCGTGCCGATATATCTGATATTATTTACGTTCCAAGGGATATTGAAGCAAAGAAATTTCGCGGCTACCCTTAGCAAATAGTATAAGCGTTTCGATTGACGTTGCTTATCACAGCGATACGATCGGTATCAGACACATATTTTATGTCGAAAAATTAAAGAATTTAACGGATAAAAATGAATAAAGGAAATATTGGCATGAAAACATAATTAGACCTCCCGCTAATTAAGATTAATTGATTTAAAGCGTCTTGAAAGTCAGGTCTTCCGGCTTAAACGTGCGAACATTCCGCCTTCCCGGCATATATAAATTTTGCCAGTGGCATATCTGAATATTCTGAATAACGATTTTTATAAACCGTTATCAGTTCTTACGGCTGCGGGAACAGCACAGGATTTACACCTGCTTCCCTTAACAATTAAGACAATTTTTCTTGATTTAATATATACAATACATTGATACTTGTCAAGAAAAAATTTAAAACGGCTTACGATATAATTCATTGCATGTAACGATTGGATTATTATATTTCTCTTATAATCGTCTGTTTAATTTTTCTAATATGGAGTGGATTTTTAATTTTATTCCCATAGTCGTTTTTTACGTAAAAAGTGTCAAAAGCCTTATTCCCCTGGGTCGTTATCTTAGAAACAAATATATCTATATTAAATCCGTTGAAGATCCTCCCAAGGTCGTAAAGCAGTCCTTTTCTGTCCAATGCCGTGATTTCTATAACGGTAAATTCGTCACTTATATTATTATAAATTTCTACCGAATTAAAAACGCGGGGGGTACTTTTTTTATACAGGCTTTCGCTCTTGTCCTTTTTTTTAAACATTTCATTCAACGAAATATTTCCGTTAAAAACTTTGAAAAAGGTATTTCTCAACCTGTGCCAGTCTACATCTTCACCGACATTTTTATATGTATGATTTACGAACAACGTGTCGATAAACCTTCCGTCTTTTCTAGTATTAATATCGGCACTCATTATATTAAAATCAAAAAACGAAAGAACCCCCGTTATGTCTGAAAATATGGTCTTCTTGTCTTCTCCGCATATAACTATCTCATAATAATCTTCTTTTATGTGCGGTATGGCTACGAAGTTAAACCCATGCTTCAATGAAATTTTAGAAAATAATTTCAAATGAAGCATAATATTCTTAGGATTTTCTCTCGTCAAGTATTTATTGGGTGAATAAAATTTATCGACATAATCCGTTATAAATCCCTTTAAATCGTTTATACCGTTAAGAAAATTATAACCCCTGTGTCCTTTTAAGCCATCTGCAAGTTTATACACCTCTTCGATATAATACAAATCGCTCTTTAAATATCCTTCGGTATTTTCTAAAAACGATAAGACTCTGTCGTAAAGCTCCGTTAAAAGCATCTTTCTCCATGAATTAAACCTTGTCTTTGATACGGCCATCGAATCGCAAATGCTTACAATGAAAAGAAGCTTCAAATGCCTCGCATCCTTGACGGTATTGGCAATGGACTTAATGGTTGCGGGATCATGAATGTCTCTTCTTTCCGACGTCAACGGTAGAAGAAAATGGTTTAAAATTAAAAATCCGATATAATCGCGAATATTATTACTCAATCCAAGTCTTTTTGCAATTTTTACAGCAATTCCGGCGCCTATTATCTCATGACGGGCGGAATAACCCTTTCCTATATCGTGAAACAAGAGAGAGAAATTCAAAATAAGTATATCGTCTCCACTCAAATCCTTAAATATCTCCTTAAACTCCCTGTGGATTTTCAAATTGACCATATTTTCCAAAAAATATACGCCGTTAAGAGAATGGGCATCTATCGTATAAATATGATAAACATCATTGGTCGAAAGGGAATTTATCTTTTCAAATTCCGGAATCAACGCACTCAATATTTTCGTTTCATGCATAATCAGCAGGGTCTGATAAACCCTTTTTTTACTTTTTAGGAGACCTACAAAAAAGTCTTTTGCAAAACCGTTATTTTTAATAAATTTCCAGTATTTCTCTCCCGCTATTTTTAAAAAATTGACGGATTCCGTCTCTAATCTATATCCGGTTAATCTGTATGTATTAATGAGATTGAAAATATTATTTACGTCAGACATAAATAAATCCTTGTCATGCAGGGAGAGCAAACCGTTCTCTAAATATAGATTTTTTTCCAAATTTACGTTAGTTTCATAACCGGAATTATTATTTCGGTTATGTTTTCGTATTAAAACTCTCGGTTTCACCAAGAGATTTATTATAAGCATAGATACTATGTGTATATTTTTAGCATTTAAATAATAGTCATGCATAAAATATTCTATTTTATTCAAAAATTTGCCGTCTTTATAATAAAATGCCCCTGCAATATCCTCCTGAATATCAAAAGTAAGCCTATCGACTTTTTTTTGCGCAAGCAGATGCATCATTATCCTAACCTTTAGCACGAACTTCTTTCCGTTATAAATATCGATAATATCCCTTGCGCTTAAAGATGTATTCGGCATAATAGCCCTCAATGTTTCGGTTATTACATCTTTATCTATTTTCTCATCTTCACCCGTTAAAAATTTATTTTTTCCGAAAATTATGCTCGATATCATATTCGAAGTGCTTCCAGAAAAATTCAAACGACATACCCATTCACAGTAAGAACAATCTCTTAGCCCACCGATGCCTTCTTTTACGTCGGGTTCCAGGAGAAATATGTCGTTATCCGCCATAACGTTTATTAACCTTCTTCGCCTTAAATTTTTCATAAACTCAACCAAAAAAATGGATTTTGCGTCTATTTTTTCCAACCTGTTTTGAAAATCACCGAATAAATCCTTGTTTCCGCATATATACCTTGCATCGATGAATGATGTATATGTACTCAGGTCCTTTTTCATAAGAAGAGTTGCGTCCATAACCGACATAACGCTTCGAGCAATATCTATTCCGGCATCCCAGAATAGATAAAAAAAATCCCTCAGATTTTTTGCCGTGTTTTCCCGACTCAAACCGTCTTTTATGATTATCATTATATCGATATCCGAATATGGGCACAATTCAAGCTTGGAGTAACTGCCGCCCGCCGTTACACAAAAATCTTCCCGACCGTTAATACCGGAAAAAACCTCTGTAATAATGGAATCGTAAAACATAGAGATCTCTCTCGCAGTGTGAAAGGAATCATAATTTAGAAGGTCGTCTTTTAAGCTTTTATATTTTGATAAGATCCTTTTCCTTAAATCTTGCGGCGTCAAACGGCTCCCCCTTCATTTTCATTTTTTTTATTTTATTCCTTGTTTGTTACGCGGTCATTTCCTTCGAATATTTCTCGGATGAAACTTTAGGTGCTGCTCCTTTATATGCGTTATATCGGTATGAGTGTAAATCTCTGTAGTGGATATACTAGAATGCCCCAGCATTTGTTGTATAGACCTCAAATCTGCCCCTCCTTCTAAAAGATGTGTGGCAAAAGTATGTCTTAGCATATGAGGAGTAATATTTTTACCGATATTTGCAAGCGCCGCCGCCTTTTTAATTATTTTCCACAATCCCTGTCTTGTTAGCGAAAACCCTCGCTCCGTTATAAACAGATAATTTTTATCGCCTCTCTCATATTTTTGCCTTAACGGCAGATAGGTTTTTAAAAGGTCTTTAAACGGGGTCCCGAACGGAACCATTCTCTCCTTCTGCCCCTTGCCGTATACCCTGATAAAATTCATATCAAAATTAAAATTGTCCGGCTTTATAGTCGCCAGTTCGGAAATTCTTAATCCGCTGGAATATAAAAGTTCTAATATCGTCTTATTCCTCACGTTCATAAAATCGGCAACAGCACTCCTCTCCTTCTTAACCGATCCCTTTTTCTCTGCATACCGTTTTGTGAAATCTACGGATAGAATCCTGCCTATTTCATCCTTAGTAAGAAAATCAGGTAATTTCCTCACTACAAAAGGATATCCTATATCTTTAAACGGAAATTCGCCGATCATCCGGTGTCTGAATAAAAACTTGTAAAATCCCTTTATCGACGAATAAAATCTTGCCCTAGTTTTTCCGCTTAGATTCTGTTTTTCAAGATAACTTAAAAAATCCTGGAAGAAAAATGGAGAGGGTGTTTTAAAATCGACTTTTTCCTCCATTACGTAACCATAAAATTTTACTAAATCAAGGTAATAAGAGGATATAGTATTAAGACTTAACCCTCTTTCTATCTTTAAAAATGAAATATATTCCCCTATAAGACCCTCAAGCTCGTCTTTTTTAATGTTTCCTATCCTTTTTGCACCGCCGTTTCTTGCTTCTTTCATCTTTTAATCCGATTTTGTCAAATTTTGTTTGTCTTTAAAATATCTTCTGGCAAATATATCAAAAAATATCGCCTGGATCGTCAAGGAAAATAAAACCACTATAAAAACATAAGTAATTATTTTATAACGCATATATAAATTTAAAGGCAAAGATAATGCCATGGCTATGGGCAAGGCACCCTTGAGACCTCCAAAAACGAGAAATTTTTTATACGACTCGTTAATGGTTATGCTATGAAAAAATATCTTAAATCTATTCCTGATTTTATTAATTACCGGCGAGATAGAATAGACGGCGATAAAACGAGAGAATATGACTAATACTATTACAAACCATGATATAATCCACAAATCAAAAATTTTAAATAAATTTATCTCTATGCCTATTATTAAAAATAAAAGAGAATTTATTATGAAAGTCAAATATTCGATTACTATCGGAAACACCTGCAGTGTTCTATCGGAAACCTTTCTTTTAAATCCGTAGTTAGCTAGAACTATCCCGCTAAATATAATAGCCATAATAAAGGATACATCGATGTAGTACGCCAGCATCAACGATGCATAAGCTAAAAGCAGCGATATCATAATTTCCGTAGAATAATCGGTTATAATGGACAGTATAAAGGATGCCAGGTAACCTAGTAATACTCCGAGTATCGAACCACCTATTGACGAATACAAAAATCGCAGCGTCGATTCCCCTATTATGCCGAATACGTATTGAAATATATGAATTATACCGCCATGTAAAAAGATGGAAGCGGAACCGCTAAAGTTTAAAGCCAAAAATAGTTCGAATAAAACAAGGCTAATACCGTCGTTGAACATACTTTCGCCGGCAAGGAGAGTTTCTATATCGTCTTTGCCGTCAACGACAACATTTTGACTTTTACCGCCGATACCTCCGGAAAAACCGGCATCGGTACCTATATCAATATCTTTATTCTTAATGTTGGTTTTTTTAATCATCCTGTTTTTTAACAAAGCAAGTATGGAGACGGGATCGGTCGGAGCCACTATTGCTCCGAAAATCAAGGACTGTTTTAGCGGAAAACTCAAAACAAAATGAATAACAACGCCTGTAAAAATAGTAGAAATTATCGTCCCTAATACCGACAATAGGCTTATAGGGAGGGCATTGGATATTAAGGGACGCAACTTAATGTTGACCGCCCCTTCAAAAATAATAATGGGAAGAAAAACATAATATATTAAAGAAGGGGTAATTTTTAAGCTTGGGAAAATATGAAGAATGCCTACTATAAATCCGATTATGACAAGAATGGAGGTGTAAGGAATCTTGAGATATTTAGTTAAAATACCCCCTATAGAGGCGATAGAAAGTAAAAAAATTGCAGTTATTATTATCTGTTGACTGTTTTCGTGCATATATCAAATATAAAATCGTGTATAAACCCAAAGTCTAATTTTTTTAATTTATAGTTCCCTATGTCTTCGATTAAAACGAACTTAATCTGTTTTTCGCTTACCTTTTTATCTAATTTCATTGCGTTTACATATTGTTCAGCCGTAAATTCAGGAATTTTGACCGGCAACCCCGACTTTTCAATGAGATTTTTAACTCTTGTAACGGTTTCATCGGTACAAAGACCTATTTTTTTAGACAACATAGTCGCAAAAATCATCCCTATAGATATAGCCTCGCCATGCTTTATATTCTCGTAATTATACAATGCTTCTACGGCATGCCCCATGCTGTGACCGAAATTCAGCACCGATCTGATTCCGGCTTCTTTTTCATCCTCGCTTACTATGTCGGCTTTAATGGCACACGACCTTTCTATTACATATGCAAGAGCAGACTCGTCATAAGAAAGGACCCTATCGCAATTATTTTCGAGATATGAAAAAAACTTACTGTCTAAAACGACACCGTATTTAATAACCTCGGCAAACCCGTTAGCAAGTTCCCTTGCATCTAAGCTTTTAAGCAAGCCCGTATCTATTAAAACGACCTTGGGCTGATAAAAAGCACCGATAAGATTTTTACCCTTAGAATGATTTATGCCGGTCTTACCTCCGACGCTTGAGTCGACATCCGCAAGTAAAGTGGTGGGCATTTGTATGAAGTTTATACCCCTCAAATATGTTGCCGCCGCAAATCCTGCTAAATCGCCTACGACTCCACCGCCGAAGGCTATTATAAAGTCGCGTCTCTCTGCCTTACCGTTAATTAATTCGTCATAAATATGAAAAAGATATTTTTTACTCTTAGTGTTTTCACCATCGGGCAGGATAATAGTTACAGGATTAATACCGGCGTTTTCAAAAAAATGAGTGATAAGGCTGCCGTATAAATCCGAAACGGTTTTAGACGTTATAACAAAAGCGCGTCCCCTCAACCCTACTGAGTTAAGAATATCAGTAATTTCGCCTTTCGGTTTAGGATTTATAATGTCGGAACCGATTAAAATTTCATACCCATATCCACTGCCGGAACGGCTCAAATCTACTTTTATTTTCATTTATAGGATTTTATTAGCTCCGTATTTATTTTTCGGAAACCTGCGCTTATGCTATATTATATTTTATTAATTTTCTTTTTTCAAGGAAGCTGTCTCTAATACCGTCAACTATTAAAATACTTACCGAAGAGGGTTTAAACTGCAATATTCTGATTATCCGCAGTGTTCCTTGTCTTGGAAGTTTAATTCTAAAAAATCTAAAGTTAAAATATCAAGGTTTCTTAATCAATTTCTCTAAATCCATTTTTCTTCTATAAGCCCTTATGTCTAGTCTGTTGTACGCCAAGATATCATCACATAATTCTGCTGCTCGCTTATAATCGCCGCTGTTAAGACATAACATTGCGTCACTTTCCAATTTTTTAAGATCGCGAATAGTATAATATTTTACATTTGAATGTAGATAATTTTTGAATATTTTGAAATCGCAGTTTTCCGCAAAAATATAGTCGTCGTCTGAATATCTGAATTGCCATTTATCAAGCAAATGATAACCGTTCTCTATATCATATTTTCTTCTCCCCTCCGTCTTTTCCTCAAAATGAACGAGCATGCTTCTGGGATTAAATATTATATCTTTTCGTGCTTCTTTTATTTTTAAACATAAATCCACATCCTCGAACCCGTTTTTGTATATCTCATCAAACGAGTCGATCGAAAAAAACAACTCTTTCTTTAAAAGAATGGAGGCAGCCGTAACCGCGTTATATTTCTTATACATTATCGTATTTTTGGCATATAATTCTTCACATCCGAAAATGCCCATCCCCTTATACTGATGATACGGAGAAACTATGCCGTCTATGCTTACAAAAACTACCCCTGCATGCTGAATTTTTCCATCCGAATACAACAATAAAGAACCTACAGCCCCGAAGCGATTACCTGCTTTAAAAGCGGTATTGACAAGTTCATCTATTGCACCTTTAAAAACAATCATATCATTGTTTAGAAAATGCAGATACTTGCCTCTGCTCGCTTTGGCACCCTGATTGCAGGCCTTTGCGTAACCCGAATTCACATTGTTATTAATTACGGTAAAATTGTTCAGACAAGAAAGCCCCTTTAAGTAATCTTCTGTACCGTCCGTCGAAGCATTATTTACGACGATTATTTCAAAATTAACCAAGGGATGATTTTTAAATATGGACGTTAAGCAATTTTTGGTATAGTCTATATTATTAAAAACAGGAATTATTATGGATACGTCATAGCAGACAGCCTCACCTTCATTACTCCTCGCATAATTGACCTTATCGCTCATTAAGTCGTAGGACGGAACGCATAATCCGTCCGCCAATTTAAACATAAAACCTCCGCCGGCATAAAAAGAAGACATGTTAATTATTTCCGCTATTATTTTCAATGAAAGCCCGCTATCGTTTCCGCCTTTAAAATTAAAACTCAAAATTTTAAAATCATTTAAATTGAAATAAGGAAAATCCTTCGCGGCTAGATTTAAAATAGGCCTCTGCTCTTCGGTCTTAATGTATTCGCCGTCTAATATAAGAAACGGCTCATTCTCTTTTACACCATGATTTTCTAAAAATTTATTGGCGGCTTTTATATCATCATTATCGGAAAATACATCCGGTTTGCCGCTATCAATATGCTTTAAGGGATAATCTATTTCAGGAAGACTATCCGCATCTTCTGTATTAATAATATAATCCACCGATTCTTCGGGTATAATGTTGCTTAAGTATTTTAAGTAGACATTATTTTTAAAAAAGTCGCGGTTTTTATCGATAACAAGCAGTAAGTCCCATTTATTAAAGGCATTATGCAAATTTCTTATAAAAACACTGAAACTAAATAAATCTTCAAATTTATCCGAATTCATTTTAAGCAAAACTCTCTTCGGCATGCTCGCAAGTTCCTTCAAACCAAGTTTAACGGCGTTTATTTTAATTTTTCCAGCCGTATATTCACCTATAGTCGTTTTTGAGAATACGCTTACAAACCCGCAATACTCAAGATACGCCCTTAAGAGCTCAGAGGAATAGGTTGAGTTTAACTTATTATTCTTTAAAAAATAATCCAACATATTTTCCGGTGAAAAAAAATTGTATTGTTCATCCGCCGACTTTTTTATAATTTTTTCATATTCGGTAATCTCGTCTATGGCGTCAATGGACTTTGACCTTATTTTATTGTACTGGTTAAAAAAATTTATGTAAAAAGGAATATCCTTGCATTCTATATATAACTTGCCTCCGCATGCTATAAGCCGATAAAATTCCTTAAAAATAAATTCATTCTCATTATAGTCAAATTCTTCTATAATATTTTTAACGGTTATTTCTTTTAACAAATTAAACGGAAGAGATAAAAGACAGGTTTTGAAATATAAAAAATCTAACTTTCCGTGCGAGTTGCCCGATCGTTTACCGTCTATATCAAGCGACAGCGTTTCAGGGTCAAATTTTAATACCGGCGGTCCGCCCGCGGCGAATATTGCCTCGTTTACGGCTCTCACGGCGATATCCATTGACACTAACGTAATCATTACCGATTTCAGACCCTGTTCTAATTTGGTTATTAATATATTATTTTCGACAAGTTTTTCCTCAAAACTCCCAAATTTCAAATAGTCTGTGTCAATTTCTTCATTCACGATATTTTCATGAGTTAACCGCTCTTTTATCTCTTTCACGAGCTTCCCCATGTTTTCTTCGACGGATATATCTATCATAATTGATTAATTATTAAAAATAACTTATGTTTAATTTTACCATTTCTTAAATTGATAATATTTTCACCCTCACATATTGACTCCTTCAGGGGTGCTTTTATAAGGGAGAATTTTAAATATATCAACGTAAATTCAGATCTGACCGATGTTTCCGTTAAAGTATCAATTCATCTTTAAGATATTCCAGTACTTCCTGCCATACTTCAAGCTCAGGCTCCATTTCAAACTCTATCGTATCGGCAAGCATAATATAATCGCGGTTTTTTTGCATTTCTAAAATTTTAGACAAAGTCTCTTCCAAATCGTCAAAATATCCCTTTATCGTCTTTTCTTTATAAGTATAAATCGAGTAATCTATTTTTAAAAATACCGCAATTTTATCCATCATCTGAACAAATGATGCTATGCCCTTTAAATCCGCCGCAAAGTTATTAAAACCGTCCTTATCGTTTCCAACCCTCAAAAGATCGGAAACTTCATTTAAGCTTATTGACAGATCGTTAAAATAATTCTTTATAGCGGCAATAGACTCCTTAATCAAATCGCTTGAAGTCATAGTGGTGACATTTAACTCTCCATCTCCGTCTATCCTGATAGTCTTAGTTTTTTCGTCGTTTACCAACAACTCGTCAAATTTAATTCCGTTCAAATATATATCTTTAATTACCGAACCCTTAGGTATAAAACCTGCAATATCGTTAGAAATAAAATCATACAAGGTGTGCGACTTATCGCTAAGGGCGGACAAATCCACATTATTCTCATCTACTTTTATCTTCATCATAAATAAAACCTCATTTGTTAAGATTAAATTTTTCGTTACTCCTCGTTGAAATATTGCGCATCATTTCCTCATTAAACTCCAAAATCAATCTCTTATAATTTTGCAGATAAAGTTTGTACTTGGAAAAATTCTTAAGAGAGTCCACACAAAACCCAAACAGATCATAGCTGGCAATACTTTGTTTGCAGGATTTATACATAACGTTTAATACAAAAAGCTCGTCATATATAAGGCCGTTAAAAAGCAAATTTAGATCCGAATTTTCAATCGCATTCAGGGCGGCAGTTGCTTTATTGTAATCTATTCTCAAACCGGTTATATCTTTCAGGATAGATTTTAAATCCTTCATGGCATTAGAGCAAAAGTTAATCATTTTATCCGCGATCGTAAGCAATTCGGTCATATCCGAAAATATATTTTTATCTTCATCTGTATTATCGGAGTAATTATTTAATACTTCAGTGATATCTCCTTTTGTAACGGTGTCCGGGATGTTTTTATTTAACACTGATTCCATGGACAGTTTAAATATTTTTAACCTCAAATCGTTAAAGGAAAGCCTTATTTTTTTTAAAGGGATATAATCCATAAATCCGAATTTATCAAACT
The DNA here is from genome assembly GCF_048541835.1 of Candidatus Acidulodesulfobacterium sp. H_13. NCBI lineage: Bacteria > Candidatus Acidulodesulfobacteriota > Candidatus Acidulidesulfobacterales > Candidatus Acidulidesulfobacteraceae > Candidatus Acidulidesulfobacterium > Candidatus Acidulodesulfobacterium sp. H_13. The sequence goes on along the minus strand of NZ_JBLEOY010000003.1, from coordinate 129,067 downwards.
TGGATATAAGCGGATTAATTTTCCCTAAGTCTAAACCCTCCAGATTTTCTCTTTCAAGCCTATTTTCTAACTTTAATTTAACGATTTTGAAAATACTATCCGGAATAATATAATCTGCGCATATAAAGTTATTGCACTTAACCGAAAAATCGCATGGAAAACACGGAATATTCGGCAAAATCAGTACTTGATTCTCCGCATAAGGACCGGTCTCGAAATATCCGGCCTGACCGGTATAAATAACTATAATATCCGTTCCCACACCGGCGGCAATATGCATTGTTCCGGTATCGTTAGTGATCAAAATATCGCTTCTTTTAACGACATTTACAAGTTCCGAGACCGATGTTCTCCCTGTTAGATCAACGATATTATCTTTAAATTTGCTTTTCATGTTTTCCTTTATATATTCTCCCGTAACCTTATCGTACTCTGCGCCTAATATTAAAATCCTGATATTTTTATCGTCTTTTATCAATAGCATTGCAAGCTCAAGGAAGTACTCCTTTTTCCATTTTTTCAGTTCGGACGATGCCCCCACGGCAAACGATACGACGATATCGTTCTCTTTAACGCCGTTCTCGGATAGAATCTTTTTAGCAGATTCGTAGGCATCAGGTTTTTTTGAAGTATTTAAATAAACCCTTCTTGTAGGCACTTTTTGAGGCAGCATCTCCGCGTAAATATCTACCAAATTTATACAACTCGCCTTTCTTATCTTTGCGACACCCGTAAAAAAAAGTACTATTTCTCCAATTTGAATTAGATTTCCTTCCCTACTCCTCGAAAAACCGACAAACTTATCGGCTTTTAATAAATACATAAAATATGAACTCATTACATCATGCGTCAAATTAAAAACGATTTTATAATTTGTCTCGGTAAATCTACTTAAATAATTCTCTAAATAATCATATATTCTATAGTTAAAATTATAATTATTTTTAAATATATCGCCGGATATATTCGTTATGTCAAATGTTACCACCTCATCTATGCAGTCAAAAAATCGGGTTATTTCATAAAACTCCGGCAGTACAATAAGGGTAACGAAACTATCGGGATAAACCACCTTAATTTTTCTAAAAAGAGATGTAGATTCAATCAAATCTCCCATTCTCGTAAGGTTTATTATTAATATTTTTACTGATTTCATTTAGTGAATAACCAAAATAAAAATTAAAAAATAGTAATTTTTTGTCTAATTTGCTGAATAAGCAAAAGTATTGCTTCCGCCTTCGAAAGCCTTCCGCCACCCGACTTGACATATTCCGCCAACTCGTCCACCGAAACCTTTCCGCCCTTTATCAAGCCTTTGTCTATCATAGACTTAATAATATTATATAATTCTTCGTTTTCTTTTATCTCGTCGAGTAGTTTATCAATGCCTACCCTGCGGGAAATAAATTTAGATTTAAAACTATCGAAAGAATTGATTAGGACAATATTCATTATATCCCTTACACGTCTCTCGTATGTATGATATTTTCCGACCTTCTCGTATCCATGCCTCGCTATTTCGTCCCTTTCGTCTTCATGCTCTAAATAGTATGCTATTTTTCTCTTCAAATCTATGATGTCCTTAAAAACCGCGAAATCCTCACCCGGCTCAAACTCAGGCTCCATATATTTCCTGTAATCGACAAGTTGAAAACCCCCGCATCCCATAATTTCATAAAAACGGGGATTTAAAAAATCTCCTTCCGGGTTTATGTCCCAGTGATAACTCGACGAATGAAGATTGATATTAATCTTTGCGTAATTATATATCTTAACTGCCTCTTCTTCGGTAAAACCGTTATTATTATTTTTTATAAATAAACCGAGAGGAGAGTTTGTGTCCCAATCCCTCCCCCATATTTTAAAACCTTGTATATTAGTAAGTTTTAAAAACATGTTCCTTCTATTATAATACCCCGCCCCCGCAAAACTTACGTTACTTCCGTAAAAATCCATATCCTTTTTATTAATCTCATATGCATTCAGTTTTCTGTGAAAATCAGGAAGACAGGCAAGTTCCATATAATAATAGTTATTTATGCCTAATCCCTTTAATCTTTCTAAAAAATCGTCTTTTTGAATCGTAAAAAAATAATCGACAAACGGGGCAATTTTATCCCAGTACGTAATTAGCCTAAAGTCCTCGACAAACCAGTAGGCAGTTTTGATACCCATTTCCCTTATTTTTAATAAGACCGCCTGGTTAACGGGTGCTTGAGCCATAAATAACACTAAATCAGGGGGATTTTCCCTTATTTTTACCATTAATGTCTCCCCCAAAACATTAAAAAAACTCTGCCTTAACGCTTCAAGGTCGGTGCTATTCGCAGTATAGTTCTCGAATGATTTATATGCTTGATAAAAATGTGAAAAATCGATAATATCGGCATTGTATCCTTCGTTTAAAAAAGCCTTATGGATATAATTTCCTATCGTAGAAGAACCGCCGTAAACCGGCTGAACGACGGATATTTTAAATTTTGAAACATTGAAAAGCTGACCGATGGTGTACTTTTTAAATATTAATGAATAAATATCGCCGAATATTTTTTGATAACTGGGAAGAGAAAACAATAAAAGATTATATTCGGACAAATTAAGGCTTTTCTCCGACTCGATATCCTCACCATGATCGTAAATAATTATGTTGATATAATCTAATATATCGGAAAAGTCAAAGTTTTTTAATAAAAACAACAGCGTTTCCAATGCGGGTTCTATTACGTCGATAACCGGCATTCTGCCCTTCTTGCCGGTTTTTTGAAGCAGTTCTTTTATTATTTTTTTGACATGATAACCTGCCCCCAAACCGAATATTATAATCCTTCCGGACTTATGGCCGGAAACATTCAAATTGGCTTTAACCCATTTTATTGCTTCGCTTTCAGGGTCATAAACGGAATGAATCGTAATGTTATTTATCCTTAGAGAATTAAGACCCTCCTTTTTCGTTTTTATAACGGCTAAGTTAAATTCTAAATCTAAATTATTACCGGAAATTAATAAATTATATAAATTAATATTCTTCCGCTTTATTTTTTCTAAATTTGTTTTAAAAAAATCCATTTATATAATTAATAAAGTTTTAGATCAATGTTAAACCACGCTATATCCGGTTAGAGCCTATCTTATTCAGCGTAATATGCGCATTTTCTAAAAAACAGGCAATATCGACAAAAGACGACTCTATATAGTTTTTATCATTCATGTCAATACCGAATTGAATCTCGTTAATAAAATAACTGAGCAAAAGTGACAAATGGGGATAATTTATTGCAAGACTTTTTAAAAGCAAGATAAAATTATCGGAAATTTCATTTGTTCTTATTTTTAATGCGTCAACCGCTATGTTTTTAATAAACATTATATCATCATTAACTAATTTAACAATATCTAAATCTAATATAAAATATTCGGTTAAATAACTGATTATACCATTATAACCAACGTCAATTTTTTTACCCGAAAGAATCCTGAACCATTCAAATTTAAAAATCTCGGAAACAAGTTCCGTCTTATCAATCTTCGACTTAAATACCGAAACGGGTGAAAGTATATAGGTAGGCGTGAAGGTCATCATATTGCCGGACATTCTATGAAGATTAAACCTGTTTTCCCCGAAACCTTTTTCTAAATCCCTCAGAGAAAAGTCATCGTCGCCAACCAACAGTATTAACTTAACGACGTTAAAAACATCCTTCGCCTTAATTCTTTTTTTGCATTCGTAATCGAACTCGCACTTTAAATGCTCAAAACAGGGATAGCAATCTATAATCGGAGAAATGACGTATGAACCCTCCATATACGGACCTGTTTCGTATATATTTGCATTTCCGAGAAAAATTGCCGTTATTTTAAGCCCTATAAAAGATGCAATTTGCAAAAGTCCCGTATCCGGAGAAACTAAAATGTCGCCGGTTTTTAGAATTTCAATGACCTCAGGTAACGATGTTTTGCCTACGATATTTAAAATATGAAAATCTATATCGTCTTCAATCCGTTTTGCATAATTAGACTCTTCTTTTAAACCGACCAATATAATTTCAAAATCAGGATAATCGACGTGTATCAACCTGATAATCTCCGCCAACTCGCAGCCGTCCCACTGCCTTTTTATAGAGCTTGCTCCTACGGCAAATATAATCCTTTTAATGCCGTTATCACATTTCTTCTTTTTATCAAATCTATCAAACGTCAATGCCATTTTGCCGAGTATTTTTCTGCGGGTAGGATAAAAATGGGGGCTAAAAAGACAAAATATATCTGCAATATTAATTCTGTTTTGGTCTCTATGTCTTATGGAGTTAAAAAAATAGTTTGCCGCTTTTAAGGGATACACTATTTTCCGCCTGCCGTCTCCTTTTCGGTTTGCTATAAAACCGGACTTCGATCCGGCAGGGATTATATTTAGAACCAAAGAATTTATCAAACTGTAATTGAGATTTACGGCTGCATCAAAAACAACGGCTCCACTCTCAAGATCAAGAAAATTAACATCCGCATTTACGCCTAAATCTATATTGTAAAACTCCTTAAAAAAATCGCCTAAATCCATCAAAACAATATTCGGTTCAAAAAAAGGCCGTAATACTTTAATGCTTTTATCGACTACCATATATAAACGATCTTCATCGTCAAATCCCGACAATATATTCTTGATTGCGGGAAGACTCTGGAAAAAATCGCCTACTCTTCTCCGTTGGAATAAAACGATTCTGGAAAAATTATCGCGGGGCACGACTAAGCTAAAACGTTAGCAGTTAAATTAACAACATCCGCCCCGTCGCTAACGCTATTTATGCCGTCTAATGCTCGTTTTTTCTCTAATTCTACAATTTCAACCCAGCCGTTATGAAGTGTTTCAAGAATTTTTACAGCTTCATCTATCTTGCTTATATCCTTTTTTAAATTTGCCGTAGTTAATTGCATCGATAGAAATATATATAAATCATTTAAATTTTTAGCGGTTTCTCCGCCTTTTTCTATATCGAGTCTTGAACGCAATTCGTTTATTATCGCAACTGCATTGGATATATTAATCGACTTTCCGGCATAGTCGTTAACAGACAATTTTTCCTTCGCAATCTTAGCAAAATTTATTGCCCCTTCATATGCCATTAAAATAAGCTTACCCTGGTTTGCCGTCGTTACATTGGTATCTTGGTAATTGTCATAGTTGTAACCGCTATTTCGCATCGTTTCACTCCTTAATATACTGATTAATTTATGTATTATTCATGTCAATCACGGTAAATGATTAATTGAACTTGCTAAAGATTGACTTGTACTCTGCATCTGACCGATATAGGATTCGAGTTGCGAAAACTCTTTTGCGTACATTCCCATTCGCTCCCGGACTAAGCTTTGCTTTAACGATATTTGATTGCTAAGATTAGTTATATCGCTATTTATCCCCGCCTCTTTATATTGAATAGTGCCGACAGCCGGATTCGTATAGCCGTTTAAATAGGTTACCATACCCCCTGCCTGTGCCACGCCGTCTGCACTCGGCGAACCATCAAATAAGGAACTAAAATATTGCTGTGCCTGCGCGGGATTAGAGGTTAATATGGAATCAAGCGTGGACGAACTAAACTTAATTTCCCCCGAACCGGATGAGTCCGCAGTTATTCCGTAAGTTGAAGCAAGCCCGTTATCCCCCGTTAAGCCGGGAGACTCCGATGCCATAAGCGACATAAGAGAACTCTTTAACGTCATGAGGGTTGCACTGCCACCCAACGGACCGGTAGATTTTGTTTTGGCACTATACTGAAGTTGCAAATTTATATCTGATATTAGCTTATTATAGCTTGAAACAAAATTGCTTACGTCTGAATTTATTGTACTGCTGTTTAAAGCAACGGTTATAGATGCCGAACCCGTTCCCGTAAGGTTTAAAGTAACACCGGGTATTGCATTGGTTACGGTATTGGATTGACTGGTTATATAATCGTTTCCGTAATCTATAACGGCATTCTGAGCGGCAACCATTTGAAAATTAAAAGCATCTAACGAAAACTTATCGCCCGTCGAAACAGTTTGACCATTATTAAAGGTAAGTTCTAAACCGCTATTAGTGGAATTTGACGAAGTAGAGCCGTCTATGTAATAAGAAGTTGTTCCGGTTTCGGTTGAAGGGACAGTAAAACTCCCCGACTGCCCCGATGGGTCGGTCCAATCGTAAGTAATCGCATCGGTTCCGACCGTTCCGCTATTTTGAGCGGTGAATGTATACGTTTGGGTCTGCGTTCCCGTATAAGTTCCCGTATCAGACGGTAGAGCATCCGTTGATGCAACCTGATTATCCCAGTATGTCGGGTTTATACTCGTTGAATTTAAATTAAGGTTGACGGCACCGCCGGATAGATCATTCGTAATGGAAATTGCATTGTCAGTTCCCGCAGTCTTACTGGTTAAAACCAGCCTATAAGGGTCGTTTGCGCTTCCATCGTTTACTATTGCGGCGTTCACGCCTGCACCGGCATTGTTGATAGACTGCGCCAAATCAGACAGAGTATAGCCGGTGGTAGAATCTAAAGCAACATCGGTCGTTGTGCCATTAACGGTTATGTCAAACGTACCAGTCCCCGAACCGGCAACGGTAGTAGATGTTAAGGCTATTCCCTGAGAACCTATCTCGTCAGCCTGAGCGAGTTGATTAACCGTAAAAGAGTATGTCCCCGGAAGAGCGGAGGAAGAAGCCGTTGCGGTTGCTACTGAAGTATCTGAAGAATTAGCGGTATAATTTTGCATAATATCGGGATTTGCTAAAGCCTGCGCAGCGTTGTTAAGATTCTTCAAACTCGTCCCCATCGTCTGCCATGCACTTAACTGACCCTTGTAAACCCCTTCCTGCATCTGCAACACGGTTATAGGTTCAGACAGATACTGCCGTAAAGCGGAAAGTATCTTTGAATAATTAATTCCGGACGCGGGACCGGTTCCCATAGTAATCAGACCTTGGTTAGGATAGGCTGCGGTCGAACCGCTTAGACCTGATATAGACATATTTTATTCACCTTATATTTATTAGTTATCGTTACATTCAACCATATTTTAAGACTTATCGTTATAAAACATTCCTCTATGATAATCTTTTAAATATTTAAGTACCTGCGAAGGCGGAACCGTGCCTATAATCCTGCCGGTTCTATTATCCACTATATCGATAACGACTGCTTTTTCTTTCTCATCCCAATTTAATATATAAGCGGTCGGGAGCATAGGCGGAGGATTTAATTCCTTTCGTATCCTATGCAACATTTGAATAATCGCTTTTTTTTGATTGCCGTTATTTTTGCTCTTGGCAGGTTTAGTTAAATCGAAATTAGAATCGGGTTTGAATTTATTATTTTTATCGCTGCCCGGCGTAACATTACCTGAAAACGAAAAATTGTTATTACCGTTCGTCTTGCGATTACCTGTTCTGCCACTGTTTATGTCCTTAAAATTCAACATAGCATAAACATTACTGATAACGCCCTCTATTCCGTTCATAATATTAGCCTTAATTAATGATATAGAATAAGGAGGGTATATAATGAAACATATATACCCCCTTATTCTATATCTCTTGCCTGCTTTATTTAAGTAACGTTAAAAGCCCTTGAGGGATCATGTTCGCCTGGGCAAGCATGGCTTCCCCGGATTGAGCTAAGGTCGACAACAATGTGTAATGAGCCATCTCCGAAGCAAAATTAACATCCATAATTTGAGAATAAGCAGCCTTAGTATTTTGTCCTTCGGTCTGTAAATTGCCCAATATCTGAGTTACTCTGTTTTGATACGAACCGAGCTGACCACTCATTCCTGCAACCTGAACATTTGCGGCCTGAACTGCGCTGAGTGCCGTTAAGGCATCGGAATTACTCGACAGGTCGACGTTATTAACCGGAGAATAAACAGTAGCAAACGATGAACTGGCCGAGGCACTGGTTATCCCATCCGTTGCCAAGTTGATAGTCGTAACTCCTCCGGAAGCCGTTGCGGAATAATAATTAATTCCTGTTAAAGAAATGAATTCGGTAGCGGTATAGGCAGTTGTTGCCGAACCCGTAAGATATATCGTCCCTGCATCTTCTCCCAACTGAGAAGACTGCGCCCCGCTGATGGTTACCGCTATTTGATTAGTAGCAGTAGCCGCGTTATAGCCTATTTGAAAACTAAAAGCACTTGCAGCCGTATTGTACGGAATAGAACCTGTGCCGCTCGGCACGTTTATATATGGATTGCCGCCGTTGGCATTTAAAAGATGCAATCCGTTAAACTGATTGGACTGGGAAATCTGTGTTATTTCCGAAGCCAACTGATAATATTCACTAGTAAGAGCCTTTAAATCCTGACTGCTTTCCGTTCCGTTTGCCGCCTCCGTCGCCAACGTCTGCATGGTTCCGAGCATTCCCTGAATAGTGGAAAGACCGCCGGAAGCAATAGAAACCAATGAATTGGCATTGTTAGAGTTTCTGGTTGCCTGACTGATACCGAGGCTTGAAGAATTTAACCCTTGGGCAATTTGATAACCTGCAGGATCGACATATGCCCCGGTGATTCTTAAACCGCTGGACAACCTGTCTAACGAGGTTGATAAAGAATTAGAAGTATTTTGAAGATTGTTTTCCGCAACGATTGCGGACTGATTTGAATTGATAAATAAACCGCTATACATTTTTTTATCCTCCGTGATAAATTATTTCGGCATCCGTGCCAAAATTATTAATTTGTAAAAATTAGTGCCCTTGCTTTATATTTTCTATTCACCTCCTTTTTGACCTATTTTTTCAGACTAATGCAACGACAACTAACCTTCTCTTTCATTAAAGTATCGTCAAATTTTTAATTAAACTTTAATTTTTTATTTTGTTCCATAAAAAAATCTCTATTTCACCCGAGACGCCCGACAGGGTTAACCCTTCCGTATAGATTGTCATATTCGCTTTCCCGTAAAATTTTTCTCTTTCACCGAGTTTATCCTCAATCTCTTTTTCGCTAAAACCGTCCTTCCCCAAAACGGGTCTATGTCTTTCACTCTGTACCCTGCCGTAAATCGCTTTGCTGTCCGCCTTGAGATATATTATAAACCCTATATTCTCAAGTATTTTCATGTTATCGTTAAACACAGGCATTCCTCCGCCCGTGGAAATTATCCACGGTTTATTCCGCCCGCTTATTATTAAGCCTTCCGAATCCGATGTGGTATCGATATATCTCGTAACAACATTCAAAATATCGTCTTTGTCTTCTCTTATATCTCTTAATATTTTACCCTCTATGTCCCTGAAATAATCCTCTCCCTTTTGTGCGAATATTTCGCTTATGTCGATACCCTCACAACTTTCTATCAGAAAATCCGTATCTATAAAGTTTAATCCGGAGTTTTTCGCCAAAAGCCTACCGACCTCGGTCTTTCCCGCTCCCATAAATCCTATTAAAATAATATTTGTTTCCATTTTAAAATTTTATTTAATTTATTTTTTCGCATTTGTTTACAAAATCATCTATACTTTTAGTCCATCCTTCATAATTGCGCCTAATCTCCTCAAGACCGTCTCCTCCGAACTTTTTTAAAAAGAACAGGCAAATAGAAAAAGATAATGCGGCTTCCGCGACTATTGAGGCGGCCGGAACGGCGCAAACATCGGAACGCTCACGAAACGCCTTTTTAGCCTCGCCCGTTCTTAAATCCGTAGTATCTAAATACGGCTTCATGAGCGTAGGAATCGGCTTCATCGCACACCTGACGCTTATAACCCCTCCGTTGGACATTCCGCCCTCTATGCCCCCTGCATTATCTGTCTTTCTGTAATAAACTTTTTTAACATCGTCGTAGTAAATAGAATCCTGATACTTTGAGCCCTTTATGAAAGCCGACCTCACCCCTGACCCTATTTCGACGCTTTTAATAGCCTGAATACTCATCAAAGACATAGCAATATGGGCATCTAATTTCTCGTCCCACTGCGTAAAACTCCCGAGCCCTACCGGAACGCCTACTGCCTGAGCGGCTATCAATCCCCCCACCGTATTCCCTTCCGCCTTCATTTTGTCTATCGCAGCCTTTACCCTGCTTTCCGATTCGGGATAAGGCATTCTTAGTTCGGATTTTCTAACGTTTTCAACGATATCACCATCAAAAAGATTGATTTCGGTATCAATGTGCTCTTCTCCATTATAAGATATGTGGTTTTTTACATTAACCTCGCCTATATCAAGTACCGCCGAAGAAAACTCTATGTCGAAGTCCCTCAACAATATTTGACATATTGCCCCTACCGCCACTCTTGATGCGGTCTCCCTTGCACTAGAACGTTCTAAGACATTTCTTATATCGTCAAGACCGTATTTTAACGAGCCGGCAAAATCGGCATGTCCCGGCCTCGGAATATGTATCTTATTTTCTCCGGGAATAGGTTTATATACGTCCATTCTGCCCCGCCAGTTTTCGTAATCCTTGTTTTTTATAAAAAACGAAATAGGAGAGCCGGTCGTATATCCACCCCTGACTCCGGATAAAAACTCGATCTTATCCGTCTCTATTTTTTGCCTTGCGCCCCTTCCGTAACCAGACTGTCTCAGCCTCAGCTTTTCGTTTATAAAATTCTCGTCAATCTTGACCCCTGCCGGAAAATTATCCATTATAGTTATGAGTCCCTTTCCGTGAGATTCGCCCGCCGTCAAAAATCTTAGCATATATTCTCCATTACCCCTCAATCATAGCATAGGCATTATGATTATGAATGCTTTCAAAGTTTTCGGCCTCAACCCTGAACCATTTTATGCTTTTGTTTTTTTTAAGGATATCCGCCGCGCACCTTACCACATCCTCGACAAACATAGGATTTTCATAAGCACGTTCCGTTACGAACCGTTCATCCGCTCTCTTTAAAAGTGAGTATATCGGAGCGCTAGCGCACGATTCTATATCGGCTATTATATCCTCAAACCAGATCAATTTAGAAAATTCAAGTGAAACCGAGACTACTCCCCTTTGATTATGTGCGCCATATTTTGATATCCCCTTAGAACAAGGGCATAGCGTATTTACCGGCACTTTAATCCCGATAATAATGACGCTCTCATCCTCATTGCCTTTTTCTGCGTTCTCATAGTCCGATTTTTTACTCTCAATAGTGCCATTATAACGACAAATATACTCCATCAGGCTTTTTTTCTTACTGACCGGGGCGGTTTTTTCTATAAAATAAGGAAATTCTATTTCTACAGATGCCGAACCGGCATTTAGAACCCTCTTGATTTTCCTTAAAATATCGGGAAACTTGATAATGCTTATCTCTCCCCTATATTCATTTAAAACCTCAAGAAAACGGCTCATATGCGTCCCCTTAAAATAATGGGGAAGATCGACGTACATATTGATATTAGCTATGGTATGCTGAAGATATTTTTTTTTATCAAGGACAGAAATAGGATAATGAAGATTTTTTATCCCGACTTTATCTATAGCTATTCCTCTTTTATCCTTTGAATTTTGGACATCAATAAACATTGCTGTATTTTAACAAAAAACACACGCTTAAGCAACGTCAAGAAATGATCAACCCTTAATAATTCTAGGCGTAATGAATATCAAAAGTTCATCCTTCGAATAACTGATGTTTCTGGACTTAAAAATCCAGCCGAGTAACGGAATATCCATAAGTCCGGGAATTCCGTTATTGGAAACGGTCTTGCTTAGCTGATAGACGCCGCCGATTACCACGGTTTGCCCGCTCTTGATTATAACGGTAGAATTTGCACTTTCGGTGTCTAACGTCGCCTGCGCACCGGAAATAGGTGGAGCAATCGTATTATTGGTGGAACTTATAACGAGTTTAACATTACCGTTAGACATAATATGTGGTGTTATTTTAAGTGCAATTTGCGCGGTAATTGCCTGCGGGGCCGCAGTCGCGCCGACGCCGGCAACACCCGGCAGATATAATGTCTGTCCTTTTTCGATAGTCGCCGTCTGATTATTAAGGACTACTATCTTCGGCGAAGCAATAGACTTTGCTTTAGATAAGCTTTCAAGAGCATGCAACGTTACATTTATACTGGCATATTGATTCAATATCCCCATGGAAAACGTCCCCGGACTGGCTTGAGTTGTAAGAGTGGGGCTTAGTCCTGGACCTGACGGAGAGCCTGTCGTTTCTCCCCCAAAATAATTAGGCGTTACTGCGGCGTTGGAAGAAGTCGGAGCACTGCCCAGATAACTTCCGCTCCAATTTATTCCTAATTGCTCCGAATAGTTTTTATTAACCTCTACCATTTTTGCTATAATCTCTACCTCGGGGGTTCTTTTATCCAACATACTTACTAACTTTTCCGCCCTCGCTACACCGGAGGGAATATCGCGTATAAGCAAGGCATGTAAGGATTTATCGTACATAACCTTGCCCTCCGGACTTAGCACCGTCTTAACTTTTGGCATAAGTCCCGTTATGCTCACATAGTTTACCGGTATTATTTTTGTTATCTTACGTTCCGAAATTGCCCTTGCCTTTTTTTCCGCGGAAACAACCGAAGCTATCGTTTCGGATGAATTTATATAATATATTCCGTCCTTTTTAACCATACCCAGACCGTATGCCTCCATAACGACAGACAAGATATCTTTAAGAGGGATATTGGTCATTTTCATCGTAACGGTACCTTTAACGTTAGAGCCAATCAAAACGTTCATATTGGAAATTTTTGCTATCATCCTTATTACATCAGTTACACTTGCATTCTGAAAATCAAAACTGACCTTCATATCCGTCGGATCTACAAAAAGTTTCTTAACCGTTTTGTGTATAGTTTGCGTTTGTCCGTTGCCTGCATGAACAAACCGGGCATTACCGGAAAGCATCCCCGCATACGTAATTGGAACGGAAATAAAAAACGGAGACAGAAAAAATATAATAACCGGCAGTAAATATGTTATGAATTCAGACTCTCGTTTTTCCATCATTGTTTCCTCTTTTATTTTATCTTTAATTATTATTTTATATTCATAACAACGCCTTCGCTCCGCATCTGCCCGATAGCATTATATGTCCTCTCGACTAACTTTACCCCATTGCCGTTTATTGACATCACCCTTGCCCTATCCACTCCAACAATCGAACCTACGGTAATGATATATGACCTGCTGCCCGGTGTCTTGACCATTGCGAAATATTTTCCCTTCCTTTCTATAATCCCCACTATTTTTAAAGAGGACAAACTGTACTGAAGAAGCGGCAATTCCCCTACTTTAAACGAAGTAATATGCTTTCTCGTATATAAAAACGTCTGAAAAGGATTTCCGCTTAAAACATAAGGATAAACCATTTGCGACTGAGATCTTGCAAAAGATTTTATCGGCGAACGCAAGAAGCAGTAAGTCGTTAATATAATCGTGAATGCCAAAAGCGAAATAATTTTCATTAATCGCGCCTCCTGTATTTTTTTGCCCGTCCCGTATGCTTGACCGAAGAAACCCCTATAAAAGAAAAAGCCGTCCCCTTGAATCTAACCGAAATTTTATGCCCCTTAGACGTCCTTGACATGGAGACATCGTGAACATCGACTATCCTTTTCATACTTGCAAGCTTATAGAAAAACTTATAAACATTATGAAAATTTCCACTAATACTCATTGAAAACGGTACCTCTTCATAAAACCCCTTGGCAACCGGCTTTTCCGGTTTGAACATTTTCAGATTAAGCGAAAGAACCTTTTCATAGTTCGAAATCTCCATTAAAAACTGAGGTATATTTTTTTTTGACGGTAATTCTAAAAGCAGAGAGGCAAATTCTTCCTTTAACTTTTTATCTCGTTTTAACAAAACGGGATAGCTTTTGACCAGCTTTATATAAGATTTATATCTTGTCGTTACACCCGTCAAAATTGTTTCTCGTTGCGATAGTTTGGTCTGTAGTCCGGAATAAACGGAATAATAATAAATTCCTATTATTACGATAAACAAAACCACGCTTATTGCCGCCAAAAAAACCGCCGGATTTCTAAAATCCATTTTAAATTGAAGTTTTTTAAAAGCCATTTTCACCGCCTCAACGATTTATCGTTGTCCGCCCTGATAAAACCTTAATACCCTTTACGGACAACCTTAGACTAAAATTTTGAAGCTTTAACCCCTGTTTTTTAACTTCAGAGGTCTGAACTAAATTTATATTATCGAAAAATCCGGTATTTTCTAAATTTTTCATAAATATCGATACTACCTGACCGTCTAACGCTATTCCGCTTATGCGCATATTGCCGTTAGTCGATTTTAAGGAATTAATCCATGAAAATTTTGGAATCGCACTCGTAATGTAATAAACATAACCTATGGGACCCATCTGCTCTTTTTTTAAAGCCTTTATGATATTAATCTTTTGAAAAATTTCCGATTCTCTCTTTCTTATTGTGTTTACCGCCCGAACTTTCGGCATCAGCATCGCTACCCTGCCGTTATAAATCTTTATGCTTTTGTTTACGCCGCTGATTCTCGACTCGACTGAAGACTGCAAAAAAAATATCGCTGCGGCGGCAATAACAACCGGAACTATAAAATAAATCGGCAAACCGCCCATTTTTATTTTAACCTTTATCTTCTTAGATTTTTTATTTAAATTAATTTTGATCAATTTATCATGCTCCCCCTTTTACGCCCCTTAATGCCAATCCTACTGCCACGCCAAAAAAATGACTGTTATCGTCCATAGCATTCCCTTTAAAAAGCAAATTTCTAAAGGGATTAATGACGACAGACGCTATGTTAACCTTATTTTCTATATCTTCTAAAATACCGGCTAATCTGCCGGAACCGCCGGCAAGATAAATTCTCTTGGGATACTGTTTATCATTATTTGCGGCAAAATAGTCTATAGTTCTCTGAATTTCCGTAGTAATTCTCGATAGTATCATATTTAGATAAATTGAGTAATTAGCCTGAAAATCCGGATTCATGTTGTCGATATTTCCCGTCTTCATATTTTCAGCGGCGTTCACGTCTATCTGAAATTTCTTCGCTATTTCTTCCGTAATATTAGAGCCGCCGATGGGTATATCCCTTCTAAATAAGTTTAATCCTTTTTGAACGATATGGACATTCGTTTCTGAAGCTCCTATTTTTACAATGGATACCAGTTCGTCGAATTCCTCCGGATAATTGAAGTTAAACATGTTTTCTACCGCTATGCAGTCAACATCCACGATATGAGGATTTAATCCGCATTCATGAATAAAATCTATCTGATTTTCGATAATATCCTTTTTTCCAGCTATTATCATTATCAAATTATTATTTGGGTCGTTGGGGGAATCTCCGAGTATTACGTAATCGAAAAAAACTTCTTTGATGTCATAAGTGATAAATCTTTGAGCTTCATAGTAAATAGAGGAATCAATCTCTCTCGCTTTCATTTTGGGCATTTCTATCGTTTTTATTATAACATGCTTGCACGGTATTCCAATTACAACCTTTTTTTCTTTAATACCGAGTTTGGAAAGGGAAGTTTTTATGTAGGAAGCAACGGAGGCCTTGTCGTTCACGATACCGGCATTAACCGCGCCGATAGGTAAGTCAATGATGTCAAGACTCTCGGCATAATATTTATGACCGGATTTAGATATTTCAAGCACCTTAACGGAACTTGAACCGATATCTATTCCCACGCCTATTTTTGAACCGAGACCCAATTTAAAAGCCATATCAACCCCGCCGGCATTAAATGTATATAAAGTTTATTCAATTCAAACGCTAAAGCAACGAGCTAAAATACATCATCTTTTATTCAAACATTTGTTAAAATACACTGATATAATCGGTTGATATAATTAAGATACCTGTAATTATCCTTATTGTCAAGTTTTTTTATTATTTTTTATAAAAATCGTTAAACTAAAAATAATTGGTTTAATTATAATCTTAAAAATCGTATAATGTTTTTAAAAAATATAACAAACTATGAATAAAAACAAAAAAATTTCATATTCTCTTATCGCCGCACTGATAATTCTTTTTATAATCAGACTCATACTAACCACAAAGGTTGATCTTATTCCGGAAGAAACTTATTACTGGCAGTGGTCGAGACATCTATCGCTGTCATACTACGATATGTCTCCGATGGTTGCTTATACGATAGCGCTAACAACGTTTTTCGGCAAGTTTAATTCACCGTTTTTTGTGAGATTGGCGGCACCGGTAATCTCATTATTGCTTTCCGTTTTTGTATTTATCGCATTAAAAAAAATAACCGGCAAGACTCTGCCTTCATTGTTGTGGGCAGTTCTCTTGAATGCCATCCCTATTTTTAATGTCGGCTCTATCTTAATTGTTTACGGCAACCTGCAAATGCTGTTTTTTTCACTGACAATACTGTTATTGCTATATCTGATCCTAACAGGTAAGGACTATTACTGGTATTTCATAGGAATTTTCACCGGATTGGCTCTTCTAAGTAAATATACGGCTGTTTTTATTTACTTGATAATATTTATTTTTCTCATTTTAAGTAAAAAATACCGCGGACATTTCTTGAAAAAGGAACCGTATTTGGCATTTTTGATATCCGTAATTTTATTCGCCCCTGTAATAATATGGAATTATTTTAACGATTTTGTGTCCTTAAGACATATTTTGACATTATCCGGGGGTTATCAAAATTTTAGCGTTTTTTTATCGAATCTTTTGCTGTTGTTCGGTTCACAGGCGGGTATAATCTCGCCGTTCATCTTTATTATTATCTTGGTTTCAATTTTTTTGGGTATATATTTTGGATTAAAGGAAAGAAACGACGTATATATCGCGCTCTCTACCGCTTCTCTCGTTCCCCTTTTATATTTTGTATATCAATGCACAAAAACGACGGTTCAACCTAACTGGCCGGTATTTCTATATTTTCCGGCTTTTCTGCTGTCTTTTTTAATGACCGTCAGGTTATATTATCATATAAAATCGGATAAAATGAAAAAGATTATGGTTTATTTTTACGCGGTTTCGTTTTTAACCGGGCTTACATTTTCCGTGATTATTTTTATGGAACCCTATTATCCTCTCATTAACATTAAAGTCAATAAAAGCCCCGTAAGAAATATACTGGGATGGAAAAAAACGGGTAGGGAAATAGACAAAATCCTTACGATGCACAAAAAAGACGACCTGCTTATAGCCGGAAGAAGATTCCAGATAGCAAGCGAACTTGCGTATTACGTCAAGGGAAGACCGCAGACATATTCGTTTAATTATTTTATAAGAGACAATGAATATTCATTCTGGAATAATTTTAAAGACAAAAAAGGAAGAAACTTTCTTTACGTAATAGATACAAAGTATGGCAAACATATAGAGAAAAAATTATGCCTTAATTTTAAGAATTGCTCTCTTATAGAAAAATTGGATATAAGAAACAAAAACAACAAAAATATAAGAACTATCAAAGTCTATATATTAAAAGATTTCTTATATAAAGATAAATATATATTCGGAAAATTCTCTTCAATGGAATTCTAAGCGCCGGATATCCGTCCCGATAAATACCGGTTTTACGTTAACGGCGCCCTTTCCGTTTGGGTTTTTTAAAAATCTTTTTCCCGGAGTATCTTTATGGGTCCGGAAATCATATCCTTAATTTCGGCTTCTTTATCGGAAAACCCGAAAGCTAAAGCCATTAACTGCGTAAGATAAACAACCGGAAGCTCTGAATCTTTTCCGAATTTTTCGACTATTTTAGGTTGGTTTACGTCTAAGGCTCCAGCACATTTCGGGCATATGGTCACTATAACGTCTGCGCCGGCTTTTTTTGCCTTAGAAAGAGTTTGCGAACACAACGCAAATGATGTTTCTTCATCTTGAACCACGTTTCTGCCACCGCAACACTGAACCTCATTACCATAGGAAACAGTCTCTGCACCTATGACCTCAAGAAAATCATGCATAAACCTCGGCCTTTCCGAATTATCCATTTTAGGGTCTTTATCCGTAAAAGTGTACATAGACGGCCTGGAGTAAAGACACCCGTAATACGGCGCAACCTTCAAACCCTTCAGTGGTTTTACAGTATTTTTCTTTGCCTCTTCCGTTCCCTTTTCATTATATAAAAATTCCAGAAGATGCCTTACTTTGCCGTCCGGCACAAACTCGTCTTTCGTTTCTCCGGCTTCATTGAATATTGAATTAACCGCTTCCAACTCATTTTTGTTTTCTCTCACTCTTGCAATAGACCTACTAATCTCGTGATAGCACACGGAGCAAGCCATAACCAAATCTTTTGAACCCAGTTTGGATTTTGCAAGCATCATGTTTCTTAGAGACAGATATATAGAAACCGCACCCTTCGATTTCATTTCGCCGATCCCGCAGCAATTATAATCCGGTAATTCTACGAGCTCTACGCCCATCTTCTTAGATACAAGCTTGGCACTACTGTTATATGCCCTATCTATCGTAAGCAAGGCGCATCCGGGATAGTATGCCGCCTGATTTTCCTTTAACATATCCATTAAGACCCCCGTTGATTAGTTCTTTATTATTCTATAGTTTTACCATGTTTAATTTTTTTCAATAGTATCTACTTCCTTCAAATAGCCTTCTATAGCCTGCCTTGATTTTTTCCAGCCATGAGGCTTACCGAGTTGCAATAAGGAAAAAGCCCTTCCGTCTTTCACCATTTTCAAAACGGCTCCCCCCTCTATCCTGTCTACAAGCTCCTTGGTTCTCCCCATTTTGCGCATTGACGAGATATGAAGTTTTGCCAGATCCAATCTCCCGTTTCCCAATATCATGTCTTCATATATCTTTTTAACATCCTCATCAACTTTCAGCTTGCTTTCGACCTCCTTGGGAAAATACTTTTTCATTACAAGCGCAAGGGCTTCCATCATCTCAGCCGGATTGACCTGCTTGGGACATCTCTGCGAGCATTTATAGCATCCGACACACCGCCATGCTACATCCACATACTTTTTTAACTCTTTCATGTTGCCCAGCTGCATCATATAAATAAACGCTCTCGGATTAAATCTTCGATATAAAGGAGTGACCGTACAGCTTGCCGTACACATCCCGCACTGCCAGCATCGATTTATTCTTGAACCGACAACGGTTTTCTTAATCTCGCTAAAAAACGACCTGTCAAACTTGGAATTAACCCTCGAAAAAATAAACGTATTCCACCTACCCGAAACATCAACCCCGTCAATAACCAAATTCTTTTCTTCTTTAATGTAATCATCTTCAATCAGATGTCTCGCTATGATATGTTCACCTTTTGCCGCAACCGGTCTTTTTTCCTGCTCTTTCAAAGCCATAAGCCCCCCATTAATAACCCGATAAATCCTTAATTTATAATTTAAATATCCGTCATATATGCGCTGCTCTGCTAACCGACGGCTTCGGTTTCAAATAGTTCCAATTTTTCGACCCCCAGCAGCTTTTTCATTAAAGTAAAACCCTCAGGCACGCCGATAGATAAAGACTTGGATTCGGCATACACCATTTTATAAACATAATCCGAATACATGTAGCTTAAAAGAATATCGACTCCGTAAGGCGGTTCTACGGCAAAGCCATTCTTGTTGGATAACTCGTATAAATAATCCACTTCGTCTCTCATTTCCATGATGCTGAACGGCATAATATAAGGGTTTCCGTCCCACGTCCTCTTTAAAAAATCAGCCATATAAGGCAGGCATCCGGTCCCGTTATCCTGCCTATAAACCCACGATGTCCATAAAACGTTTTTATCGGGTTCATAAAAATGCAAGACCTCCATGGCTATATCTCTTTTAACGATAATGTTTTCGTAGATAAACGACTCTAAAAACCTACCTAATCTAATTTCCGTAGATTTTTTAAAATCGCTTAAACAGATAAACCCCTTGCTAAGACTGCCGACGTCAACCGTGTCTATGATTTTTTCCCTATGTCTTCTCACGGAAAAAATTAACGACAATATCTTATCAAATTCGCTTTTACCCAACTTTTCATTTTGAACATCCGATAAAAACTCTCTGACAATTTCCGTCTTTCTACTCAAAAGATTATTAAATAACCGTATTTTATCGTCCGGTAAATTATCTCTTATGATTTCAAAAAACTTTTCCTCATATCTTTTGTCTATCTTATTATTTTTTAAAATATACGGCATAAAAATTATACATTATTTGTTTTTAACTGCATATATATAGGCATCCATTGCGGCAGCGCCGCCTTCAACGATTGAATCGGAAATAGCCTTGGGTCCGGTGCATGCACCCGCCAAAAATACACCCTCTTTATTAGATTTAAAGGGTGCCAATGTTACGTTTTGCGGCTTTAAAAAACCGTGCTCATTAAGCTCTAATCCTATTTTATCAACCATTTCAGAAGACTGCGGTCCGCCTTCCATGCCCGAGGCTAAAACTACCATGTCAAAAGGAATTTCGAACGGTCCCCTTAAAAGCGTATCTTCGCCTTTGCATATAACAGTATTATTCGGACCGGACGTAATCTCTGCAATTCTTCCCTTAACTATCTGGACATCATGTTCTTCCATAGCCTTCCAGTATAAATCCTCGAAAAATCCGTAAGTCCTAATGTCCATATAAAATATATAAGCGTCACAATCTGGAAAACGCTCCCTTAATTCAATAGCCTGCTTGACCGAAACGGTACAACATACACGCGAACAATATTGATTCCCAACATGCCTGTCTCTTGAACCTACGCATAATATAAACGCGACATTCTTCGGAGGCTGCCCGTTTGACGGTCTGACAAAATTATTCTCACCCATCATTCTTTCCAAATCCTTAATATCTATCACGTCATCAAATAATTGATAGGAATATTTTGCGTCTCTCGCCGGATCAAAATGTTCGAAACCGGTAGCAATGATAACCGAATCAAAGGTTTTAGTCTCACTTGCATCCGGCGATTTTATCGTTACATTAAACTTCTTTTCGTTTTCTTTAAAATTAGAAACATTCGAAGAATAATATACTTTTATACCGTCGTTCTCCTCTGCCCTTTTGATTAGTTCGCCGATAACATCATCCGCCGGCTGCATGTCGGGAAATAAAAATTTATACTTAAATTTTTTAGGGTTTCCGCCCAAAAACGAATCTCTTTCAACCAAACTGACGTTTACACCGATATTTGCAAGCGTAACCGCCGAATGCAACCCCGCCGGCCCTCCGCCCACCACTAAAATATTTTCAGCCATATAAAATCCTCCGAAGTTATTTATATTATTTATTAGTTTTAACCTTTGTTTGTTCTTCCGGATATTCGTATAAATTAACGGTCTTTCCCCCTGCTCTCAATTCTTCCAAATAAGCCTTGTATTCATCTTCCGATTTTTTCCAATCTATTCCTATCTTTTCACATAACGGTCTCCAGTCTGTCGTATGCCATTGAAGCTGAACGATTTTATACACGTCGGCTCCACAAGCCAAAGCGGCAAACATAACGTCCGACATAACGGGAACCTGTTCAGTATAACCCATAGCCTTTCCTATCCACTGATTTTTATCCAATGTAGTGGTACAACCGGTATCCTGTGTGATGCAGAGATCGGAATGTGCTTCTCTGACCATAGGTCTGATTTTTCTATCCATGACAAACGACCTGGATGCCTCCCTCTCCGTCAAAATATGCCTAAAACCGAATCCACAGCAGTCGTACCAAGTCGAATAATCTGCTACCTGAGCGCCGAGAGCAAGCGCAACACCTGTGGAAATAGCAGTTCTTTTCCCTCCATAAATCTCTTTATCATAGATACAGTCTTCGGGAATCATCTTATAAGCATGACAGGCGGGATGAACCGTTACTATAACATTGCTTAAATCGTATTTTTTTAATTTGGCTATTTCGAAACGCAAGACGTGAAGCCACTCGCTATAATGCACGATATATTCGGGAATGACGAGCTCTCTGCCTATTTTATGCATTATTCTTTTGACCTCGTCTCTTAGTTCTTTATGCTCAATTAACATATTCCGCATTTCTTTGTAATCGCCGAAAGTAGTAGCACAATGAAACAGCGGAAATAGCCCCAGCTCGTATGCTCTATGCCAGTTTCTGACGGCAACCGCCGCAAGCCCGACCGGATTTGATGTACCGGAGCCATGATAGTTCCAAGCGGTACACGACGTCTGATTTCTTTCATCTACATACTCTAAGCCCAATTTATTCATAAACCAAAGAATGGATACCGGATAACCGGGGATATTTCCACACTGTCCACATGATTTATGATGCCATAATTTATTTGTGGGAATCTTCTTTTTCCAGCCCAATAAGGTTTCGGCTTCGATAGGCTTATTCTCTTCTTTTATGTGTATAACCTTAACCTCACCCTTCGCTTCAAGTTCTAAAAGCCGTTCATGAATATCTTCAAGTTTTCTTCCGGCGACATGGACATAATCGGATTTAACGCCGGCAAGACCCATTCTGTTATTAATTTCAATAGCCATATATATTATCTCCCGCTATGTAGGTTATAATTATAATGCATTTTTATTAAGAGTTTCTGACGTCATCGACAATATCCTCGATAATTTCATACAGCGACGGGTCGACACTTTCAATGATTTTAAATACGCCCGCTTCGTCGAAAATATCATATAACTCTTTCATTGCTTCGGGCGCTACATCCCATGCTAAATTTGTCACCTGCAACGTCGGCATGGGAATTGCCTTTCTTTTTATGGCAAGGTCGGCAGATGCATAGCCTATATGTGGTCCCCAGTCCGGAAAAAAATCCGGCTGAATCATATCCGACGATAGTTGGTTGCCGTAAGCCGTAAGTTTTAAAAGAACTCTCGAATAGGGCTTTAAGACCTTTTTTGCAGATTCCAAACCCCTCCTTACCGCAATCTCTCTTAGTATTGCAATGATTCCACCCGGACTGTTTAAAAAAGGACATATCATAGCACATGTAAAACACTGAAAACATGCCCAGACATATTCATCCATCATTGCCCAAATAAGTTCCGGATCTTTAGACTTCATCTTTTGAAGAACTATCCGAGGAGAAAAATCAAAAAACCTGTGCGGAGGACATCCGCCGGAACATACGCCGCAGTTTAAACAGCCCCTCACATATTCTTCATATCTAAAATCCTTCTTCGCCTCTTCAAAAATTTCCTTTTTAAATTCAGAGGGGACGATACTCACGCCATTCTCGTCATATTCCATAGATTACTCCCGCTTTATTGTTTTTATTGTTTATAACAGGCAACCGAAATACACGGTAAAACTAATCAGATCTTTGCCGTATGCTATTGATGGTATCATAATAAATCCAAAAGTCAAATAAACACAAAAAACGAAAATTGACTTCAAAGTCATTGTGCTATATAATTGATTTTTATGGCACGGAATAATAACGTCAACGGTGAAACTACACCCGCCTCGATAAAAACGCTTCTAATCGCAATACTTTCTATCGTTGCCCTTGCGGATTTCGGACTCGGATTAAATATCGTAGTACTTCCCCTTTATGCAAAAAGCCTCGGGGCAAGCATAATTACCATAGGCTTGATAATAGCATCGTTTGGTTTAGCCCGCATATTTATTAATATTCCTATAAGCATAATCAGTAAAAAACTTAATTCGCAGTATATCCATATAGGCATGCTGTTTATTCTGACGGGTGCAATAGGATATTTTCTCTCTACGGCATATTACCAGTTATTTATTTTTAGGTTTCTTGAGGGCTTCGGTTCCGGCATTATAAATACGTCTTTGATGATAATCCTTACGAAGCGCCTTCATCAGAATAAAAAAAGAGCGAAGATTTTAAGCAGATATATGATAGCAAGGAGGCTTTCTATGGGTTCAGCTCCTTTTCTCGGTGCAATAATAGCCTATAAATTTTCTGATAAAACCACTTTTTTACTTTACGCGATTATAATGGTGATAGGGTCTATAATTGCCTTTTATAACAGGAAACTCTTAACTATCGCAAACTTGGACAAACTAAGAGACCGGAACGATTCAAAGCCGAAAAAGCCGGAAATCAAACGCGCCGTTATTCCTTTGTGGGCTAAAATTAAATCCCTTCGCTTCAAAAAATACTCTGCCCTTCTTTATAATTTTAACTTTATGATGCTGTGTTTTTTAACGTTTTCTTTTTTCTTTTCCCGAATAGGCTCGAGAAGGGAATTGGTGCCGCTTGTCGGCTATAGCGTTATGAGCTTAAATAAGGCGGATATAGGGCTGCTCGTATCGATATCCGCCATAATCGGCGTAACTCTGACATATTATTCGGATAGGGTAATACGAATAATGGGTATTAAAAAATCTATAATAGCATCGTTTGTTATAACCGTAGCCGGCATATTAAGCTTTATAGTATTTCAAAATATCGTTACATTCAGTCTTTCGATTGTTTTATTAAGTGCAGGGGGTGGTTTTTCCGGTCCGGCAAAAAACCTTTATCTCATGGACAGCGTGGACAAAAGTCATTATGACGAAGCAATAGGTATTTACAGAACTTTAAGCGATTTAGGGTTCATCCTGGGGCCGTTTGCCGCAGGGGCGGTATTTTATTACTTCAATTATCTGTCCGCATATAGCCTAATTGCGCTTATTCTTATTTTGGCTGCCGTTCTATTCGGTTTCTTTTCAAAATCCTTTGAACCCGATGTAAAATATTAAAATATCCGGCGTGAAATTCCTCGGCTCACTCGGATTATTAAACCGATCCGTTCAGAAATACATCAAAAAGTACTCAATTGTTATAAATGAATTGAAAATTGAATTTTCAGCATAGAAAGTATCAACATTAATGCAACAATTTATATTGACATTGTCCATACAAAGACATATCATGGAGCATTAAAATGGGCCGTTTACTAAGAAAGGATATAAAACTAAATTTACCATATATAAACAAAAAAACAAACCGTTTTGAAAAGGGGTAAAAACAATAAATAATACTAATTTTATAGACAAAGAGAAAAGGCAATAATGGAGTATCTAAATAATAAGGATATAGATTCGGTTGAGAACGATAAAAAAAATATTGAAGATCCCGAAAGTACTGCAAAAAGCCATATCGAAAGACAAGATAAGAAGATAACGCTCAGAATTTCCGAGAGCGAATTAAATAGGATAAAACTGATTGCCTCCAAAGGAGGCTTGCGGTATCAGACATTCATTAAGAGTATTTTGCGTCAATACATGGATAAAGACAAGGATTACAACTAACCCGATAAATTTTGACAAAGAGGCGAAATCCTATCTTTGCGTGACATAAAATAGATTGTGATTTTAAAGTAGCGGAGGGTCCGGGTTGAAAGCTTCTATTCTATCGTTCAAGGACGTCAGCATTAAAGTATTGATGATCGAAGTGATTCTATTTTTTGCCGTTATATTAACAGCCGGCTATTTTTTTGACCGCAGTAATCCTCTATCTATCCATGGTTCCATAAGCTACCTTTTAATTTTTATGGCCGTGATTACCTTATACTACGGCATATTCGCAGGGCTGTTGGGGATAATTCTTTCTGTTCCGGCTTTGTTTTATTTTTATAAACCGTTTCCCTTAGACTTTTTCCTGTTCAACCTGATCATGGTCCTTATTTTCGGAGAGTTTTATTTCTACTGGAGTAAAAATAAAAAACGCTTAGAGGAAAAAAACGAATACGTAGAAGAAAAATTTAATGAATTAAGAAAAAACTATTTTTTTCTGAAGCTTTCATATGACCAGATGGAGAAAAGTTACGTTACTAAGCCCGTTACGATAAGGGGAACCGTTCAAAAAATAAAAGAAATATTCGCAAAAAAAGGTGCGTCTTACGAAGAGCTTATAAAAACTATGGCGCAGCTGTTTAATATAGAAAGGGCATCGTTGTTTGTTAAGGATGTTTCATTCAACCGAGTTGCTTTTATCGGAGAACCGATAACCATAGATATGAAAGACTATCTCGTAATGGAGTCACTGAGAAAAAAAGCCGTCACATACCTGCCCTCCATATTAAAAGAAGAGCATTCTTCTGAATATTTAGCCGTTATACCTATTTTTTTTATGCAAGACGAAGCAAAGGCCATGCTGTTAGTCAAGGATATTTCATTCACCGACTTTAACAGAGAGAATTTACTTCTGATGCACCTGTTCCTGTTTTATTTTTTCGAAAGTTTAGACGCGGCTTCTAAAATAAGTAAAAGTCTAGCGAAATATCTAAACATATTCGACATAGATTTTTTGATAGAAATGAACAGGCTTTACAATATATGGAAGAAATTTAAAATAGACAGCGCCGCGGTGATTTATCTTATCCACGACGAGGGGGATAATTCTGAGTTTGCCTCGTTTATGAGGGATAATATAAGGAATCTGGACATGATTAATTCCATAAGGAAGGGTGGTGTATCGCGATTTATCATTCTGCTGCCGTTTACGGCAAAATCAGGTACCAAAAGCTTCACCGATAGAGTAAACGGTAAAATAACAGATAAATTCGGAAAAACTTTCTTAGAAAAAATAAAACAGGGAACTATATTAATCAGCAAGGAGCCCGAGTTCTTACTTGACGGAATATTTGCCGATGAATAAAATAATTTTAATTGCCATTTCACTCGTAACGGAATATTATGCCGTGATATCGCTCCTGAACGGTGGTGCTTATTGGGCTTCCATAATAGACTTTTTTTGCTTACACGCGCTATCAGCTTTATGTATAAGTTTGGCTATGTATTACGAGATACCAAAAAAATTCGGGAAGAGCATTGTCCGCAATATTCTTGTTTCGTTTCCTCTATTCTTCTTTCTTCCGGTTATGGAATTCTTTGCTTTTATTTTATTTATTTTACTATTTAAAAAACAAAAAACAATTCATCGAGAGTCTTTATCTATAAACCCGGAGGAGGAATTAGACTTTAAAATATTTCCTTCTTTAAATAGGCAATACGGCGAGGGTTCCATCATATCAAGATTAGCCGATCCTAATGCCTCTTCTAAGCTAAAACAGTCTTCACTTTTATACCTGATAAACAAAAATCCCACCGTATCTTACGACTTTGTCAGGGATAATATGAGGCATAGGTCGAACGAGGTAAGGCTCCTCGCATTCAGTCTTTTATCGAAAAAAGAGAACGAAATAAACAAGAAAATATTTTCATTGAAAAACACTCTGTCAGATGAGAAAGAGAGAGACTCTGGAAAATTACACTTCGAGCTTGCCTATTTATACTGGAACTTGGTTTATATGAATATTTCAGACAAAGAATTTGAAAAATATAATTTAGAAATATCCATGAAATACATCCTGAAAGCTATGAATAAAAAATACCGGTATTACGAATCTGCATTTCTTCTCGGCAGGATAAGCGCCAAGCTTAAAGACTATAAGGAGGCGGAAAGATATTTTAAGGACGCCCTTGCTTTAGATGCGCTGCAAGATAAGGTAATACCCTATCTTGCGGAGGTTTATTATATAACTAAAGATTATAAGAAAGCCAAAGAACTGTTTGATAAAATTTCCAGTCCGGTGATTAATAATAAATTAAAAAATATAGTTGAGCTATGGGTCGGTTGATAATAGAAAATAAAAAAAAACCTATTAAGGTCTTGTTATTGTGCGAAGGGACTTTTCCTTATATAAAAGGAGGGGTTTCGACATGGATTTATCAGCTTATAACAGGGCTGCCGGAGATAAATTTCGGCATTGTATTTCTTGGGGCCAACCGGAACGATTATGGCGGATTACAATATGAAATCCCAAACAATCTCGTTTTTATTTTAACCGATTTTTTATTCGATGACATTAATATCGCTAACATGAAAAAAAATGTTTACAGGAAGGAAAATAAACTATTTAATAAGGCTGCGCGGGAAAAATACGAATATATCAGGTTCTTTCACGACCGATTTAGGTTAAAAAAGCAAGGGGATCTTCCTGACAAGATAAGGCACCTTGATTTTTATTTGGATTACATCACAAAGCAGTTCTTTTTACACGGCAAGCCTTCATGGGATTACATAGAGTCGCAGTATCTCGAATTTGCCGAGAATTCTTCCTTTACAAGTTATTTCTGGACGATAAGAAACGTCCATATACCGATATGGAAAATAGTCGAAATAGCGTCTGCCCTGCCTCATTTTGAAATAATCCACAGCCCTTCTACCGGCTATGCCGGTTTTCTCGGCAGCATACTGAGATATAACAGAAAAGCCCCCTTTATCTTAACGGAACACGGCATTTACGTTAAAGAGAGAAAAATCGATATATTGGACAGTGATATATTTTCCTCACACCAATCCTTATTGGACACCATGGATGGCGCGGAACACCTGAAAACCGTGTGGATTAATTTTTTCGAGGACATGGGAAGGTTTTGTTATTCCTCTGCCGATTTGATAATTTCACTCTTTGGAGAGGCAAAGAAAATTCAGTTGAGTCTTGGAGCGGACGGCACTAAGACAAGAGTTATCCCTAACGGTGTAGATATAAAAAAACTTTCGGCGTGCTTCCGTAAAAGAGAAAATAACATCCCTAAAATAATTTCTTTCATAGGCAGAATCGTCCAAATAAAAGACGTTAAAACGTTTATTAAGGCGATAAAGCTAGTCTTGGAGCGTATTCCCGATGCACGGGGCTGGATAGTCGGACCATATGACGAAGACCCGCATTACGTTGAGGAATGCAAGAATCTTGTTTACATGCTGGGCTTAGAAAATAACTGCCTGTTTCTCGGCTTTAGGGATATTGCGGAGATTTTACCGGAAACCGGTATTTTGACGCTTACGTCTATAAGCGAGGGCATGCCGTTAGTCGTGCTTGAAGGATTTGCGGCAGGAGTACCTGCCGTTTGCACCGATGTCGGCGCATGCAGGCAGCTTGTCTGTGGAGGGATAGATGAAGCAGATATCGCCATAGGTATGGCCGGAGAAATAGTCCCGATAGCAAATCCCAAAGCTATAGCCGATGCTTATATCGACATTCTAACTAAAAAGGAGAAATGGTATAGTGCCCGTAATGCCGGATTTAAAAGGGTAAACAGATATTATTCAATGAAAAGATTTCTAAATAATTATTCAAATATTTACGAGGAGTTTTATGGAAAATGGCAGGAATTTCAATTGAGCTGAAAAGAAAACTGTCCGGAAGAAAATTGTCTTCAATATTTCAAACCTTTGCGTATTCCGCGTTTTTGAGTTCGGGGGCGTGGGTTATTTCCATATTAAGCATTATTCTGGCTTCCTATATAGCTGCAAGGCTCATACAGGATAAAAGCATTGTGCTCAAATTTCAAACCTCTGTAACCTATTTGATAGCCTTCAGCCTTATACTGTCCGGGCCTTTTCAGCTCTACTTCTCCCGTTTTGCCGCTGATAGAATTTTCGAAAAAGACTATAAAAATATACTTCCTAATTTCATGGGGCTAATAGTCTTTAACATGACGATAGGCTTTATCCTATATCTACCCTTATCCATTTTTTTATTCAGGAACGTGTCTGCGATCTATACGCTAATATCTCTGTTTTCATTTGTAATTTTATGCGGAATGTGGATTGCTACATCACTCTTTACGGCATTAAAAAGCTATAATTTCATTGTATATTCTTTTATTCTCGGATATGCCGTCACTATTTTAATGGTGGGCTTTCTGGGACATTTCGGCCTTAACCTTTTAATGTTTGCCTTTTTTGTAGGTCAAACTATTATATTTATATTTATGGTATCCGCCATTATATACAACTATCCGTCCGACAAAATAATCTCTTTCGATTTTCTAAAAAAGAAAAATATTTATATATCTCTAATATTCACCGGTTTTTTTTATAATTTGGGTATATGGGCGGACAAATTCGTATTCTGGTTCTCTCCTATCACCGGAAACACGGTATTTGCACACCTGAGGGCATCTGCCGTCTATGATGCACCCATATTTTTAGCATATCTCTCCATAGTTCCGGGAATGGCGGTCTTTTTTCTGAAGCTTGAGGGCGAGTTTGCGGGGTATTATGAAGAATACTACAGAGCCGTTATTGAGGGCAAGACCATAGAAGAAATATATAATGCCGGAAATAAAATGATATCATCTGCGAGGGGTGTCTTTTTTGACGTCATGAGGATTCAGGCAATAGCCGATATAATACTGATTTTGTTCATGAACGACCCTGTTTTTAAATTATTCGGGATCTCTTTAGTCTATATCCCGCTGTTTCATATACTGTTAGTCGGCACTATGCTTCAGCTTTTATTTATAGTTGCTATAGGATTCCTTTTTTATTTCGATAAGAGAAACGCTTCGCTGTTTTCTTCAATGGTTTTTTTCTTATTAAATCTAACACTGTCGATAATTACCGTCAACATGGGACCCTATTATTACGGATACGGCTACGCGGTGAGTCTTTTAATTTCCATAATCATAAGCGTAATCTTCATAAGGAGATTTTTGAATGAGATTCATTATTATACTTACATGTTTATTTAGCCTGTTTCTTACGTCAACGGTCAAGGCATACGGTAAAACGGCAAGCAAAGATATAAATTCCGTAGGCTTGATATATGGTGGAAAAATATCTACCGGCATATATCATCTTTACGACTGGCTTGTAGTAAATCCGGACAATAGCAGCTTAAAGATATTAAGGCAAAAGTTCTATCTCAAACATACGGCAAAACTTATCGCCTATGTCAGCATAGGGGAAACCGGTAAATCTGTTTCCTATTACAACAGAGTAAAAAAATATGCCATAGGAAAAAATAAGATATGGAATTCAAAAATAATGGATATAGAAAATAAAAACTACAGGAATTTCATACTCGATGAAATACTGCCTAAACTTGCAGAGAAAGGTTTCGACGGATTTATGTTTGATACGATGGATTCTTACAAGCTTGTCGTTCATAGGAATAAATGGCCGAAGTTCCGCAATGCCGAGGTAGAATTTATTAAAGATGTCAGAAAAGAATTCCCTAATAAGATTATCGTCGTTAACAGGGGTTTTTCAATAATGAACAGGATACATGGAGACATAAACGGGGTTATAGCGGAGTCTCTTTATAAAGGGCTAAATAAAAATCTTAACTATATTAACGTCGACAAGGGAGAGACAAATCGTCTTCTGTCAAAGCTTAAAACAATAAAGGATAGATACAAGCTTCCGGTAATTGTTGTCGACTATGTAAACCCAAAAAATAAGAGTGAGGCTGTTTCCGACGCAAAAAAGATATCCGACGACGGATTTATCCCATGGGTTACCAATAAAAATCTAACAATGATCGGAGTTTCAAACTTTAAATTCATTAAAAGAAGGGTGCTGGTCATCTGTAATTCTAAGCTTGACGATAGAAGGCCTAATCCTGATTTAGTAAGAATGCCGCTTGAATACCTTGGTTTCGTACCGGTGACTTATCATGTAAACGGTAAGCTTCCCGGCGGTTTTCTGTCAGACAGGTATGCCGGAGCAGTGGTTATCGTCGGAAAAGTAAAGAGACCTATAAAGTTTTACACGTGGGTACGCAAGGCAATAAAATCAGGTTTAAAGATATTTTTTGTAGAAAATTTCGGATTTCCGGAAAGAGCCGACCTTCTTTCCAGGTTAGGAATAAAGGTTTACGACAATGAAGCTACTATCGCCAAGCCGTCAAAAATAATTTATAAAGAAAAAGGCAGCGGTTTCGAAGTCCCCTTAACCGTAATTTACCACAACACGCTACTGGAACCTCGCGAAGGAAAACAACTGATAAGCATGAAAAACCTGTACGGTCAAAAGTCATCCCCTTTCTCCATAATGCCGTGGGGCGGATATGCTCTTGACAACTCTTTGGTGAATAATCGCGGATTATGGGTTTACAACCCGTTTAAAATTTTTGCAAAATTGTTCCGAAAGGAATTTTTTCCGGTTCCGGACATCACTACGGAGAACGGAAGGATAATACTTTTTTCTCAAATAGACGGAGATGCAGATTTCGGGCACACCGATTTTAATCCCGACGAATTTATTGCAAGCTATGTAACTGAGCATATCCTCGAATATTATAAAATACCGGTTACACTTTCGGTTATTACGGCGGATTTAATGGGACCCCCTTACGGCCTCCATGTAAAAGAAGCCTCAAAATTAAGAAAAATATTCAGGCATATTTTTAAATATAAAAACGTGGAAATAGCGAGCCATACTTTTTCACACCCCTTTAACTGGCCCGCACTTGTCAATGGGATCGACAAACCCGGCTATCAGCTTCCG
This sequence comes from Candidatus Acidulodesulfobacterium sp. H_13, assembly GCF_048541835.1. Lineage (NCBI taxonomy): Bacteria > Candidatus Acidulodesulfobacteriota > Candidatus Acidulidesulfobacterales > Candidatus Acidulidesulfobacteraceae > Candidatus Acidulidesulfobacterium > Candidatus Acidulodesulfobacterium sp. H_13. The sequence goes on along the minus strand of NZ_JBLEOY010000003.1, from coordinate 96,907 downwards.
GTGCCGGATTACAAGTTTAGCGTTAAGAGTAACGTGGAGGGTTCCGTAAACTGGATAAACAAAAATCTTGCCCCAAAAAACAAAAAGGTAAGGGTTATATTGTGGTCTGGGGATAACCGTCCTCCGGAAACAGCGTTAAAGATGGCATACGATATTGGAATTTACAACGTAAATGGCGATAATACCGATATTGTAAATCGCCGACCGTTTTTAATGCATGTAAAACCTATGGGGAAGAATGTAGGCAATTTTTTCCAGGCCAATGCGGCCATTACCAATGAAGATATTTATACAAACTTGTGGCTCGGTCCGTTCTGGGGCTTCAGGAATGTCATACAGACGTTTAAATTAACGGAAAAGCCGAGAAGGCTGAAGCCGATATATATATATTATCACTGGTATTCCGGACAGAAGATTGCTTCGGTTAAAGCGCTCAAAACGGTGTATGAATGGGCATTAAAACAGCATCCAATCCCGGAATTCGTTTCCCAGTATGCCAAGAAAACCTTAGATTTCAGGGCTATGGCTATAGCAAAAAGCCAAGACGGCTGGATTATACGCTCGGACGGAAATCTGAGAACGGTAAGGGTACCAAAAAGCTGGGGCTATCCGAATATGAATAAAAGCATCGGCGTAGTCGGATACAGGATTATAAACGGAAGGGAATACGTGAGCTTGGATAATTCGGGAAATTATTATCTCGTTTTCGGTAAACGTAGGCCTGCCTTCAGGCTCGTAGAAGCTAACGGCATGGTCAGGTATTTCAAAAAAACGGAAAACGGGTATACCCTTATTCTGAAGAGCGACTACTATGTCCCGCTACATTTTAAGGTTCAATCCTCATGCAGCATTAAAATAAAAGGAAACGGAAGATATATAGAACGACGCAAGGGAAATATTTTTAATTTTAAATTTATAAAAGGCGAAAAAGCGTATGTCAAAACGATTTGTCGTTAAGCAATTTTTAAATGTCCATGAGATAATAGTTTTTGCGATCGTGGTTTGCGTCATTCTCGTCCTGTTTTTTCCTGAGAAAGAACTTGTATCCATAATGATAAAATATCCCGGATATATACCCCCTAAATACATAAATGCCGTTATTAAGGCAAACCCCAGCGAAAATTTAAAGATTGCATTAGTAAGACACTATATAAATTCGGGACATTACGACAAGGCCGAGAATGCATTAAAGAATATCAATTCTGATTTCAAGCAGATTAATTTTTTTGATTACGCAGGCTTGAAATACAAGCTGTTAACGGAAAGATTCTTTATTGCGGGAAGCAGCCGGGAAAGATGGATTATTAAAAATAAAATTAAGACATTATTGTCAATGCTTATCATGGCCGGACATAACGAATATAGAAAATATCTGCATTCCAGCGGTAAGAAGTGGACGGTATGGCTTCTTGATGGATACAAGTTCGAACTTGCAGTAGGAGATAACAGGCTGGCATTAGGCCTACTGAACCATTATTTAAAGGCTTATCCCGAGTATAGAGAAAAATACCTGAAAAACTTGGCGGTTTTATACGCAGTTACGGGAGAGAACCGAAAGGCATATGAATCGGTTAATTCCTATATTAAAACTCATGTTAACTACCGAACAAATGCCGCTTTATTCAAAACGGTAATAGAAAAGGCTATTTTAGAGAGAAATAAAGAACTAACAATGCTTTTATTAAAAATTTACGGAGAGAAATTTTCAAAAGATTTAAGAATGGAAAAATTTATCCTCATCTACGCCCTTCAATCCGGAAACCCGTATTTTGCAAGGGATATAGCGATAGAATTATCAAAGGAAAACCGATGATAAATAAGAAAATAGTATATTATCTTTTTCTGTTAATTTTTCTCGGCATTATGTTATCTGGAAATCAGACGTATGCCGATAGAATAAACCGTGATAAAAAGAATCGAAATACCGTTTCTAAAAATATGGCAGGCAAAGAGCTAAATGAGGTATTGAGGTTGAAATTGAAGATTTTTCTCGGAGTGGGTGATTTTAAGAACGCTTTAATTATATGCAGGGAGGGCGTCAAGTTTTTTCCGGAGAATTATTATTGGCGGGAATGGTTGGGTAATGTTTCAATATGGCTCGGAAATCCTTTCTACGGGATTAACGATTATTATAAAAGCTTCGTCTTAACCGGCGATAAAGAACTGGCAAAAAAAACATATCATTTAGCGACGGCATTCCACAGGTGGGGTATAGCCGAAAAAATGATAGATGTCATAGGGGACTCCGTAAGTTTGAAAGATACGGTTTACGTGTATCAAATGGCAGGCGATCCCGTAAAGCTGATAAGCCTTTTGGAGAAAAAATATAAGAAGAAGAAATCCAAAAAGATTTTGATATATTTAATAAACATATACTGGGAAATGGGAAATATAAAAAAAACGATAGATACGCTTACGGCTTTAAAGAATAATTTCGGCTTGAGTGCAGATAACGCGCTGATGTATTCCAACGCCTTGATAGCGGAAAGAAAATACGACAAAGCACTCGCCATGCTTAAAAAGAGCCGGGATAAAGCCAAAAAAACGAATTATAAATTCTGGAACGAAATGAGCGATTTAAGCTGGATGCTTGGGGATTACAAAACGGCGGTGGAGGCTTCCCTTATATTGGTAAATATGAAACCGGAATACATACGGGTCGTAAAAACAGCTACAAACAAGAATATCTCTAAAACCCAGATTAATTACTATATAGGAAGAGAAAACGATTATGAAAGGATTTCAAGGTATTATTACGCAATTAGACCGAAAATTGCGATTAAATATTCTCTTATAGGATGGAATAAATACCGGGCGGCTCCCCTCTTCTACTGGTTTGTTTATACAGCCGCAAGGCAGAAAATGTGGAAAGACATAATAAAAAATATTAAGAAATTAAATAGAAAGGAGTTCGATCATCTTTCAAGCAATGTTTATTTTGTTTTGACGTACGTAAATGCCTTAGCAGCAACCGGGCAAAATCAAAAAGCTATGGATATTTGTCTGATGCGGCTGCGGGAGAAGTTCAATTCCGACTTCCTTTCAAGGCTTATTTATTTGAATCTGAACGATAACAATGCAAGAATGCTGCGCTATATTCTTAAGACTTGGAAGAATGCGCCTATGGAATATCACAACCTTATCGTTCCGTTTATATCGATGTATATATATTTGAAGAACGGGCATGAAGCCTTAAGGCTCGCGGAATATCTCAGAAAGAATCGTTCGTTAGGTCATGAACTTCTTTACGCCGATATCCTATCCCTTTACGGAAACACGCATGAAGCCAAATACATAAGGTATAAGGTGTGGAGAGAAATGAAGAAAGAAATAAAGAAAAATCCGTCATCGGTTGAAAATGCCCAATTTTTAGAGTCTTTTTTAAACGTATCTATGTATTTCGAAAGCTATGAGCGCTTCAAAAAGACTCTGAGGCATTATAAAAATATCTTACCGACAACATCTTTTAATAATTTTACACTTTCCTACCGGTTATTTTATAATTACCGCGAAAAAGCCCTCTATATCAAAAGAAAGTTGGGGTACTCATTGAAGCCATGGATGCTTTTAAATATCGCAATATGGGAAAGGGATACATACCTTCAGCATAGGCTGCTTAAAAAATGGGCCGCCATTCTTCCGGTAAACGGCAGGGTGGAAGCATTAAGGCAAACCGGAAATATAGGCGAGGCTTTTGATTATGCATTCAAAGGACTTGAAGAAAATAGGGATGACTCGCTGTTATATAGGCAATTCAGGAATATTGCCGATAAATATGCGAACAGGATTAAGACATCCACCCAACTTATAAATTGGGAAGGATATAGGGAGATATTAGAAGACGCCTATGTAAAATATAATATAGAAGGCGGATTTAATCTCGCTACGTCAATAAAAATCGGGCATGAGATCTCTTACGATAAAAATAGAATCATAAACGTGCCGCATAGGCATTACAATATGAGATTGACCGTCGATAAGCAATACGGAACATGTAATTACAAGGCATCCATCGGTATTACGGGCTCTCTTAAAAATAATGGATATCTTTTGTTAGAGCCGGACTGTAAAATAACCGATTCAACTAAACTAAAATTTACTTATGGAGAGCATATCGAAGACGACTCAAGCCTGTTTTTGTATATTGGAGGCTTAAAAAGAGAATTTAAGGTCTCGCTGCTTAAGAACATAAACCGAAGAACATCTTTCACCACCTCGGTATCGCAGGACTGGTATATGTCTCAAGATAATACCAACATTGGAAGCGGCAATAGCCTATATACAGAATTGTCTTATAAACCGAATCAAGGCTTTTTAGAGGATATGTTCATAAGGATATTCGCCCGGTCTGACCATTACTATAAAAACGGAAAAAACGGAGATATGGCTCAACTATCCCCATTTTCCGGTTTTGACCCGCTTCCGTCAAGTTATAATCTTGTCGGTGCCGGTTTTTCTATCGGAAGTACTTATAAGGACGATCTTGAAAAATCATGGCGTCCTTTTCTAAGCGGAAATGCTTTTTACGTAACCGATTCCGGCATGGGTTACAATATCGGAATCGGTTACGGCGGTTCTATTTTTGGAAATGACAACCTAAGTTTCGGCATAAATTGTTACACTAATTTTCAGGGAAGTTCCGTCTCATATCTCAAATATTTTATTGACTATAACATATATTTTTAAACTAAATACAAAAACGTTAAATGAGGAGCGGATTATGAAAAAGACATTCATAGCTTTGCAAATGTCGATTCTGATTTTTTTGTTGTCGGCATGCGCAGTCATGGTAGTAAATTCCAGCAATTCCAAATTAATAGAGAATAGTTCCTATCTCGTCGTTCCCTTCAAAAACTACACGCAGACCCCAAACGCAGGATATAGAATAGCATCCATTTTAAACGGAATATTACGGTCCAAAAATTACAAAATATTTAATTATCCGCAGCTTTTAGAAAATAACGGCGTTAACAATAAAAATATCATTAAGACACTCAATCGGGCTAAAAACAAGGGAATCAGGTACGTTATATCTGGTGATGTTAACGAATTTAGATATAAAACAGGCATAGAGGGAGAACCGGCGGTAAGCATAACCATCTTCGTTTATAATTCCGATAGCAAAAAAATAATCTGGAGCAGTACCGGCTCGGCCACGGGATGGTCAAACCAGTCGATAACGACCGTTGCTCAAAATCTGTTAAACAGGTTATTGCATTTCTAAATCGTAATAATTATATGCACAAAGCCGGCCGGCACGGAGCATCTATTGAAAAATTGTGCATAGAATTACGTCGTTTCTCTCTGCTTTTATAGACTATTTTGCTGTTTTTTAAGGATACCGATAATGAGATGCCTTGCAGTTTTAACTGGTGCGTCCAGCGGGACTCGAACCCACGACCCACAGCTTAGAAGGCTGTTGCTCTATCCATCTGAGCTATGGACGCACAAATAAATTTGGTTTCTTTTAAGGAATATATTACCATTTTTCGCTTAATTCTGTCAAATTAATAAAATCTGCTTTCAACCTATTATTTCTTAGACTTTTTTATTAAAAAACATTATTCTCCAAGCCATAATTAATATTATTATACCCCGCAAGCTTTAATTTCGACGGTTCCTGCCCTATTTCCATCGTCTATTTGTCCATTGAACGCCCAAACGGATTAATCGGCATTCTTTATTACTTTGCCGAATTAGGTTGTTCCGATTCTGCATAAATACCGGTACAACCCTTATCGTTTTTTTCTACCCCGACCTCTGCCGTAATCTCTCTTTTCGTTCCTCCGGCAAAACCGTTAGATATGATGGCATAGTATGTGCAGCTATCGATGCTGCTTAATTTACCTTCCGCGGCACAAAAAGTAGGAGTATAGTTGACGCCGTCCGGCAGATTACCCTGTATATTTCCGGAAAGATATTGTACTGCAGTCACAGTCGTCTTCTGCGCAAGTACGGGAGACAACGGACAGCCGCTCGGTCGGGTTTCCAAGAAAGCGCCACCCTTTTCTATTTGATAAAATGTTATCTCTACGCCTGATTTTGCCGCATATTTAGCCTCGGCACTCAATAAATTAGACCGCGAAACAATACTTCCGCTTGCAATAAGATAGGCAAAAACCGACCCTGCCAGCCCCAAAATTATGATAATTATGATCGCCAAAATTATCGAAATGCCTTTGTTTGATTTAATAATTCTATTAGGAAATAATTTTACCATAAGTACTTATATTATTTTAACTCTTATATCGCCGATATAATCTTGTCCTCTATCATCAAAAAGACGTGAACAATATTAGGGCTGCTATTTTGACATACTCCCCCGTAGCTAAGGCAAGGGGATTCTAAAAATCCTCAAGCTAAAGGTTAATTAGCAACAATTACCGAAACCCCTCCTATTTGCGAATACCCCACTGAATTCGTTATGACGAAATTTATATTGCAAGAATAAATCCCTGTTGTTTTATTTTTCTGGCAAACAGATGGACTCGAAGTAGGAATCGGAAGCGGAGCCGATGGTAAACTGTAGCCGCTTAGAACTGACCCTAAACTAAAAATTAATATTCTAATATTATTAGCAACGGGATATGGCGTAGTCTGGCCGGCATCGTTAGTCACCTCTTCGTATAATATTTTGTTATACACGCAAAACACGACAAGCTGCGTGACCGTCCCCCTGCTGGCCGCATTTATATTTTGATAAAAAGCGATTTCATTACAAGCAGGACCGCTCGCTCCGCCGCAAGTTGTCGTCTGTTTTGATAAATTTGCCCTGACAATAGGCGTATTGGCGCTGGTTTTCGGATTAATGGACTTGGATAACGGGCAATATGCCGACGTCGAAGGGGATATAATAGACGGCGGCATAACCGCATTTACCAAATTTCTTCTGAGTACGGATATGGCATAAGTCATTGAATTATTTGAATGGAGGTAATGTTCGTTCATTATGTAATCATTTATGCCTAATATCATGGCTTCATACAGCCCAACCGACAATATACCCGTTAAAACAATGGTCATAACTAACTCGATGAGCGTAAATCCTCTTTTATTTTTACACTCTTTTCCTTTAAAAATCTTTAAATTTTTCACGAAATAATTATACCACATATATCACGACAAATTATCTATATCAATACCTTTATGTTTAATCATCAATAATTTGCATAAATGTTGGAAAGCGTAACCAAAGGATAACTTGTGCCTGCCGAAGGAGTTCTGCATTCTCCGTCGATTAAAGCGAACCACCCCGTTTGAACTATGGTCTGAATATAATCCTTGGAGCTCCCGTTACCGTTGACTATAATCCCGCCAGTATCGGAAAAATCGACATTTTGAGCCTTTATAGTCGTGTAAAAACACTCATTATTTACATTCGTAGGACCTTGCGGAGAGGTGTAAAAAACGAGGGAGGAAATGTTATTTGCAGTACACACCCCCGACACGCTTCCTCCGTTTCTGCAGTAATTTAATTCCGCCATCGTCTGCTTTGCCACATTAGCGGCTATTTCTTCGTTCACGATATTTGAGCTCTTTGCCGAACCGACTATAAAACTTTCCGTAACGGCACTCATTGCAAGCCCGATTATTATAATCGTAATCACCGCCTCAAGAAGACCAAACCCGCCTATTCCTATACCTTTAACATTAAACATTTTGTTATTATTTTTTTAATTCCTGAATATTAAATATTGTTAATCTATCCCGTAAAATAATTATACTTTAATGTAAAACTGTTTTCAATTTACCAAAAATATAAAAATCTGTTATAATTTAAAATAAACAATAATGACGATAATAACAATAGGGTCAACCAAATGGACGACATCAGGATAGGGTGCGGCTACGATATCCACAAATTCTTAGAAATCGCTATTTTCGATAATGCCGCCAAAAGGCTTTTTCTCGGCGGGGTATTAATAGAGGGACATATAGGCGTCGCCGCCCATTCGGACGGGGATGTTGTTCTTCACTCCATTACCGATGCCCTTCTCGGCTCGCTCAGCCTGCCAGATATAGGGGTTCTTTACCCTGACAACCTTAAATCGACAAAAGGAGTAAGCAGTATAGATATTATAAAATATGCATATAAATTAGTTAAAGAGAAGGGTTATAAATTAGTTAATGCCGACATTACGATAATAACTCAGACTCCTAAGATATCGGCATATAAAGAGCGAATGATAGAATCTACGTCTGCCGCCTTAGGCGTGGATAAATCCCGTATTAATATTAAAGGGAAAACCAAGGAAGGTCTTGACGCAGTAGGGAAACAAATGGCGATAGAATGCTTTAGCGTCTGCCTCATATCTTCAAGCTAATTACCGACTGCTTTTTATTTTTTATAATTTTATAAAATTTGTTATATTCAAAGGGGGCGATTATGAAGAAATTACTGATTTTTGTTTTTGCAATTTTGCTTATTCCAAGTATCGCCTACGGTTTCGGTTATTGCGGAGAAGCGCCGTCGTCAAAACATGTGCTTACCAAGCAAGATAAACAAAAAGCCGATCGCCTGCTTAAAACCGTAAGCAGGGACAGCATTAAAAATAACTGCATGGATTGCCACTATATGATTAGTTTGGTCTCTAAAATGAATAAAAAACAGCAGTCCAGATGGTTCGACGGAATAAGAGACTTAAGAGGGGTCGTTAATGAAATTAACTCCGGGTCTAAAATAATAAAAAATAGTAAATAGGATATGAAATTATACGCGATATTGCTTGCCGCCGGAACGGGTGCCCGCACCGGACTTTCGATTCCCAAACAGCTCATAAAGATCAAAAATAAAGAAATAATAATTCACAGCCTTGAAATATTTGCGAAATCCAGTATTAAATTTGATGGAATAATAGTGGTCATTCCCCCGAGAGATGTCTTTAATTTCAACTGGAAGAGTTTTTTTAATCAAAAAGCAAGAGACATCGCAGAAGGCGACCGCTCACGTCTTTATATAATAACCGGCGGAGGCACGAGGCAGGATTCTGCAAATAATGCCGTAAAATATTTAGAAAATATTTTACCCTCCTCCGAAGTAAAAGACGCCGTAGTCTTTATTCACGACTCCGCAAGACCATTTGTAACGGATGGGGAATTAAATCTGTTGCTAAATAAAACTATAGAACACGGTGCCGCTTTTTTATGTTCCGCAACAACAGAAACTATTAAAGAAATCAAGGGTAAATTACATCAAACGCAAATCCGGTCTAATCCGGTTAGGCTTAAAACGCTTAACAGAGACCGTTTAATATCCGCCAAAACCCCCCAAGCGTTTAAATTAAACATTATAAAAAAGGCTTTTGAGGAAGCCGCTCGAATAGGTTTGGTATCTACGGACGATATATCGCTTGTGGAAAATTTAGGCTTAAACATCGTACCAATATTATCGACCGACTCTAATATAAAAATAACGACCGCTTTAGACATCGAAATTGCAGAATTTATTTACGATAAATTAAAATTAGAGGACTGCTGAACCTGCTCCTTCTCATAGTTTATTTTTGCAAATATCATTCTACCGCTTGATGTCTGAAAAACACTCGTTACAATAACTTCCGGTTCGGAACCGACTAACTTCATCGCGTCTTCCACAACCACCATGGTTCCGTCATCCATGTATGCAATACCCTGATTTTTTTCTCTGCCTTCTTTCGCAATCAGGACGGTCATCATTTCACCGGGAAGCAAAATAGGTCTAAGCGCCCTTGTGAGGTCGTTTATGTTTAATACACTGATGTTTCTTACCTGTGCAACCTTATTAAGATTAAAATCGGTAGTAATTATTTTGCCGCCTCTTTCTTTTGCAAACGCAATAAGTTTTGCATCCACCTCTTTTATATTAAAATAATCTACATCGGTAAACTCTATTTTTATATTTTTATCATCCATTAGTTCTTTTAATATATCGAGCCCCCTTCTCCCCTTCACTCTTTTAAGCGGATCCTGCGAATCGGCAATATGCTGAAGTTCATGCAGGACAAACGTAGGTATTACCAAAATGCCGTCGATAAAACCGGTTTTTGCGACATCAAGTATCCGTCCGTCTATTAAGGAACTCGTATCTATTATCTTGTAACTGCAATAATCGGAAGGTTGTTCGTTAGAAATATTTTCAGAAACAGGCTTATTTTTCAGGTTAGACCTGGAGGACGAATCTGCCGCGATGCCCATACTGAAATCGTCACTCACCCTGAGACCGATGATGAGTCCCATATAACCTGCCACAAAATTAACAAAGGCATAAGTGACATAGCCCAGAACGGAGCTGGTAAAAAAAGCCTTAAATAACTGATAAGTAATATAGTTAACTATCAAAAGGCCAACAAAAAGCCCTATTCCACCCGTTAAAATCTTTCTCGTGGAGATAGACCCCATACTTCTTTCCACCAGGACAACTATAAAACCTATAGTAAAACCGAATACGAATCCCACATAAGATAAGAGATCGTTATGCCAATACTCCTTACCAATTAAATAACCGAGAATCGCAGAAGTCAAGACAAGCATTATCCTTATAAAAAAAAGGACAAACTCTTTATTCAAAATTTTCATTAAAATATACCGTTTTAAATTAGTATAGATAAAATAAAAAAAACAGTTAATTATTTTTGATTATTTATCAAAGTGATTTCAATTGGCAATTTGCTGGGATTGTCCCACGAATATTTTCTTTATTTTCTCCTCCACAAAGGTTTCCGGTCTGTTCATAACCGTAGATAACTCCTTTATTATTAAATACTTGGCTTTTTCGAACATCTTTTTTTCCGCAAAAGAAAGCTCCTTTTCGCGTTTTAAAATGTAAAGATCCCTTAAAACCTCCGCTACCTCAAAAAGACATGAGGAACACAGTTTTAAATTATATCCGTTAAACCTTTTATTCCATGATTCTTTTCTTGCAAAAGGTCTTTTAACGCATTTTTCTTCTAATACGTCAAAGACTTTCTGTATCTCATCTTCTCTAATCAAAAGACGGAGCCCGACCTCCAAGGTATTTTTGACCGGCACCATAATTTTAGCATTGTTTTCCATAACCCTGATATTGTAAAAAGAGAGTTCCGACGAACCGATTTTTTGGGCAGAAATAGATTCAACGATACAGACACCATACCCCGGATAAAACACAAATTCATCTAAGCTAAACATAGTCTTACCTCCCTAAACTCTTTTTAAATTATTTAATTAAAAACAATATTATATAAAGTATCCCTTTCGGTCGGTATTTTACCTGTTTCTTCTATAATCCTTTTTACATTTTTAACGCTGAGTCTTGCAGGATTAACTGAACCGGCATCATGCGATATTTTCTCATTGACTAATGTTCCGTCAAAATCGTCAGCGCCGAAAGATAGAGATACCTGCGCAAGATTAATGCCAAGGTTTACGAAAAATGTTTTTATATGCTTGAAGTTATCCAAAAAAAGGCGCGAAACAGCAATCATTTTGAGATCGTCATATCCGGACGTCAAACCGGAATTCTTAACCGCGGTATTTTTAGGCTGAAATGCAAACGGGATAAAAGACTTAAAACCGGCAGATTCATCCTGCGCTAACCTTATATCACCTAAATGGTTTACCCTGTCCTCATAGCTTTCTTTTACTCCGTACAACATAGATGCATTTGACGGTATGCCGAGGTTGTGTGCCGTCTTATGTATTTGAATCCATCTATCCCCGCTTATTTTTTGCGGACATAGCCTTTTTCTTATTGCGAAATTAAATATTTCGGCTCCCCCTCCCGGAAGGCTATCCAAGCCGTTTTCCTTTAAATCTAATAGTACTTCGCCTACGGATAGTCCGGAGATCTCAGATAAATAGTCTATCTCCACTGCCGTAAATGCTTGAATTAGAAGAGACGGAAATTCTTTTTTGATTCTGCGAATCATATTTACATAAAAATAGTAGGGAAGCGAAGGATGGAGACCTCCGACTATATGAACTTCCTTGAAATTATTGGTTGGATAATCTGCCTTGATATACTCTATTATTTCCTCGACATTCATAGTATATGCATCTATTTCTTTCCCCTTCCTGTAAAAGGCACAAAAAGCACACCTGTTTACACATATATTAGTATAGTTTATATGAATATTGACTATATAATACGCTTTGTTTCCGTTGACTTGAAAATTTTTAAAGTCCGCAAGCCCGCCTATTGAAAGCAAATCGTCGGATTTAAATAGATATAAAGCATCGTCTTTAGAAAGCCTTATATTATTATAGACCTTTTCTTTTATTAAATCAAAATTTCTATCAATCATAACCCTCCCATCTCTTGTAAATATCGTTTTCTATACCTAATCCATCCAGAATTTTACCCGTTATAAAATCAATGATATCATCGACGGTTTCAGGCTTATTATAGAAAGCGGGGATCGGAGGAAGAATTACCGCACCCGACGCAGTCAGTGAAAGCATATTTTTAAGATGTATATCGTTAAACGGTGTTTCTCTCGGGCACATGATAAGTTTTTTCCTTTCCTTGAGCATTACGTCAGCAGCCCGCTCTATTAAGTTTCCGGAGTTTCCGTTTGCAATTCTGGAGAGACTGCCCATGGAACAGGGGACAACCGCCATACCCTTGACGCGCTTAGCGGAACCGCTCGCAATCTTCGATTCAAGAAACATTTCGTCCAAAAATATAAACCCACCGCTATCGTTATGCAACCCGAATTTATCCGCTATTTCTTTCTTAATCCTGGTTTTAATCCCGTCGTTAAAACCGTTCAATAACCCGTTTCTCTCCGCTGCGCCTTTATCTACCGCATTATTAGCCGTATTTGCATGGTCCGAAAAAATATCGGCAAACATTCCGAGTTCTTCCTTAATAACCTTAAAACCTGGTTTTGAAATTATAAGATAAACGAAAAAATGCCTAACGACCAATGCCTTAAGAAGGCTAAACCCGTATATAACCCCGGATGCTCCCGTTATTGCGACTATATAAGAGTTAGAATGCGTCTCTTTCATTTTTATAACCTGAAATGAAAATTAGTGAATACAACGTTTATAAAAATAAAGACGAAAAAAGTTATGGATATATATCCGTTCATCGCAAAAAACGCCGTATTTATATTATTTAAGCTCTTATAAACGAGATAATGTTCATAAGCAAAAAGACCTACGACTAAAATTATTCCGATAATATACAAAAAATTAAAATTAAACATGAAATATAGGCTTACGAGGCACAATAATGCCATCAAATGCAATATTCTTGAAATAATAACGGCGTTCTTTACCCCAAACCTTGCCGGAACGGAAAAAAGCCCCCTTGCAATATCAAAATCATAATCCATTATGGAATAAAGAATGTCAAATCCCGCCCCCCAAAAAACAACGGCAATGCCCAGAACCAATATCTTATAGTCTAAACTTCCGGTAACCGCAAGCCACGCCCCTATGGGACCCATAGCCATGCTTATTCCCAGAACGAGATGTGAAAAAAAAGTAAACCTTTTGGTATATGAATAAAACGTAACAAAAGCAATCACGAAAGGGGTAAGAACAAAACAGGTAAAATTTAACTCATATGCAGCAAGTATAAGCACAAGATAAGAAATAACCCCGAAAGTAACACCATAAAGAGTCGTCAGCTCGCCCTTAGGAAGCGTTCTCCCCTTAGTTCTCTCATTTTTTGCGTCTATTTTTCTGTCTATTACCCTATTAAAGGCCATAGCGCCACTTCTTCCTGCGGCCATAGCTATAATAATCCATATTATTTTATAATAAAAAAACGGGGTTCCGAAAGATGCCGGGTATTTATCGTAAAAGGCAAGTAAAAAAGCGCTCAGGGCAAAGGGCAGGACAAATACGGTATGGGAAAATTTGACCAACTCTAAGGTATTTTTTATCTTTTTAAGCATTTTAAATGCGTATCTGTTAAACTTATAAATTTAATTGAAACCGTATTCTTTCCATCTTTCGTCGACGAGTTTTTTTATATCCGGAGACATTACTATGTCGTTCGGCCATCTTCTTTTGTATCCTTCCGATGCCCATTTTTTTGTTGCGTCTATCCCCATTTTAGAACCGTAATTGGGAATATCCGATGCGTGTTCAAGTACATCTATGGGGCCTTCTACAAACGTAATGTCTCTTTTCGGATCTATATTATTCGATATTCTCCATATAACCTCGTTTTTATCCTGAACGTTAACATCTTCGTCTAATATGACGATTATTTTCATAAACATCATGAGACCGAGACCCCATATTCCATGCATAACCTTTTTTGCATGACCGGGATAACTTTTCTTGATACTTATAAAGACTAAGTCATGAAATATCCCTTCGAAAGGAAGATTTATATCTATAATTTCCGGAAATATTTTTTTTATAGCCGGCAAAAAAAACCTTTCCGTCGCCTTGCCTATGTAGCAGTCTTCCATCGGCGGCCTGCCTACAATAGTGGCCGGATATATCGCATCTTTTCTATGCGTTATAAGCGTTACGTGGAATACCGGATAAAAATCTTCGAGCGAATAATACCCCGTATGGTCTCCGAACGGTCCTTCAAGCCTAAAATCTTCGTTTGGGTCTATATAGCCTTCCAGCACAAACTCCGCGTTTGCCGGAACCATCAAGTCGTTCGTTTCACATTTTACAAGCTTTACCGCCTCGCCCCTTAAGAAACCCGCAAATATCATCTCTTCTATATCCGGAGGAAGAGGCGCCGTAGCGGAATAAATTACCGCCGGGTCGGAGCCTATAACAACTGAAACGGGAATCCTTTTACCTATTTCTTTATATTTTTTAAAATGCCTCGCGCCGTCTTTATGTATATGCCAATGCATACCGCATGAGGTATCGTCGTAAACCTGCATCCTGTACATTCCTACATTAGTGGAGCCGTTTTCGGGGTCTTTCGTAAAAACAAGCGGAAGCGTGATAAACGGTCCGCCGTCTTCCGGCCACGTTTTTAAAACCGGTAAAATGTCTAATAGGGGGGGTCTATCTAAGATAACATCCTTGCATTTGCCTGTTTTAACTATTTTCGGTATACAATCGGCAAGTTTTTTAAGCTTAGAAAGGGATTTTATTTTTCCTAAAAAACTCGTGGGTATTTCCGGTTCAATTATTTCCGATAATTTATCGGCAACGTCGTCAAGATTGTTAACCTCAAAAGCACTCAGTATCCGCTTATTCGAACCGAACATATTTATCAAAACAGGAAATTTAAAACCCTTGACGTTTTCAAACAACAGCGCCGGGCCCTCTCTTTTGACAACTCTGTCGGCAATCTCGGCTATTTCTAAAATTCTATCTACCGGAGCGGCAATCCTACACAAATCACCGTCTTTTTCCAATACATGGATAAAATTATGCAGGTCTTTATAGGCCATTGGTGAATAATATTATTTTGTTTATAATTTCCTAACTTTCGCAATATTATATCAGAATTTAAAAGAAAAAGATATTTAAAAATATCCCCTTATTGCCTTTTTGTCCTATAATTATCCCTCTTAACGGTATATTCGATATGATCAAAATATTCCAATAAAGGGATAGCATACTTTCTGGAGACACCGGCAATTTCTTTCATATCTTTGGGCTCAAGTTTTTCGTTAGATTTGAAAAAATCATAGAGTCCTTTTTTTATATCTTCCACTTGCTCTTTTAAGTAAAAAATATCCCGCTTGACCTTAATGACTCTCCCCTCCTTTATCATTAAGCTTAGAACATAATTCAACGCTTTCCTGCCGGCTCCGGCTTTTTTCTCTAATTCGGCCAAATCGGGAACACTGTTGTTGTTAGTCTTCAATAGACTTTCTACACGTTTAATTATGGAGATATATTCGTCCGGTAGATTTTCTATGCCGGTTTTATTTTCAAACCCCTTCGATATTATCGTTCCATCATCGTTTACAAGCTCTTTTCTATACAGTAAATCGTCCATAAGGATATCGAACAGGCTTTCCGGTTTATTAAAATTTCGTTCAAAAATGCCGCATAACTCTTGCCTGCCTATCCCGTTTTTAAAAGCATTTTTTTTCTTTTCGGTTTCCGATTTAATACTGCCGCTTACCGTTTCAATCAGAAAGGATTTGCCGGCGTCAAAATCTTCTCTTGGAAAAGCAAACTTATTTTTTCCGTCGGCTACTATCAATTCATCTTTTTTTAATTTTTCTATCGTCGATGTAAAATCCGCGAAATTAAGGTTTAATCTTTTATAAATTTCTTTCAAATCGCCATTGCCACCCGCCGCGATGAAACTGTAAACTGATTTTTCATAATCGTCCGAAAGCATTCCCTCGTAAATAGATTCCTTGGATTCGTCGTAACGATAATCGGCAAACGGGTCTATTATAACCCCTCCCCCGACCGTAACGGCTGCCCCGGCATCCCTTGTAATAAACCTCTCCCCGGACATCGTGGATATTTTATTCTGCAATTTAAATAATACATACGCATAATCTCCCGGTGCCGGTCTCTTTTTTCCGCTTAGAATAAATCCTTTTGCACCAACGCTAATTCCTCCGGTCATAAAGGTTAACAATGTGCGGTTTTTAAAATCCTTTTTATTCGCAGTATCATAAAAAAATCGGGTAAAAACCGAATCGGTCTCAATAAGACTATCTTTAACGCATATTACGTCACCATATCTTACGTTCTCTTTTTTTATGGAAGGAACGTTTATGGATATCCTCATGGCTCTACGCGCAAAGGGAATTTTTTTATTGTGCGATTCCATATCCTTTACCCTTGCGGTAAAACCGGCGGGCATAATCTGCATTTCATCGCCAACGGAAAAATTTCCATACTTTAACGTACCGGCTAAAACGGTTCCGAAGCCCTTTAAGGTAATAATTCTATCTATTGATAAAAAAATCTTTGACGGCATAGATTTTAAGGCGGTCCTTTTGGCATTATCACCCTTTATCGCTTTTTCTATTTCGCTTTTTAGTTCCGATATGCCTTTTCCTGATTTAGCCGAAACCCTTATAATATTCTGGGATGAGTTGATATAACCGTAAGATTTTAAAAAATACTTTATCTCTCTTTCCCTTATTAAAATAGTTTCATCACTCACGATATCTATTTTTGTTAGGACGGGTATGATCATGTCTATTCCCAGCAATTTCAGGATAAGGAGATGCTCGCGGGTTTGTGCCATTATACCGTCGTCGGCGGCAATCACAAATAAAACGCCATTCATTCCCGTAGAGCCGGAAACCATGGTCTTGATGAATTTTAAATGCCCGGGGACATCAACGATTCCTATGGATATTCCCGAGGGAAAAGATATGTCGGCATAGCCGAGCACGATGCTGATACCACGCTTTTTTTCTTCCTTAAGCCTATCCGGCTCTATACCCGTCAGTGCCCTTATGAGCGCAGATTTTCCATGGTCTATATGTCCCGCCGTACCTAGTATAAAGCTGTCCATATGTTTATTATAACATCATACTGCAGATAAAAATAAATAACCCGGCTCTTTTTAAAGAACCGGGCCACCTTTAGGAGGAGTGATGGAAAGTGTACGATTAAACTTACTATTTTGAATACGCAAGATAAAGTTTCATATTTCCTCTTCTTATGTAGAATAAAAATTGCTTGGACTTTTTCGCTCTATTTATATCGCTTACGTATTGTTTTATATTACTGATAACCTTATGATTTATAGACTGAATAACATCTCCGGGCATTATGCCTATCTTCTGTCCGATACCCCCGGGTATAACCTTTGATACTATAACTCCCCTATGGACATTTTGAATGCCGTATTCCTGCATATTTTGAGATGTCAACGGTACAACAATTATGCCTAACTTCTTAGCCGAAACCTTTTGGGTTTTATTGTTGAAAGTATTTCTCGGGCTTTTCCAGCTCCCTATAGTAATCATAAGGGTTATCCTCTTTCCGTGCCTTATAACCTCCATCGGAACCTTCGTTCCCGGTTTTATATTTCCGACCAACCAGGGAAGCTGAGACATTTCCTTGACTTTTTTACCGTCAAGCCTTATTATTACGTCCCCGCTTTTTAGTCCTGCTTTTGCCGCCGGACTACCCTGAAGGACAGAGGAAACTAATGCTCCGCGTGACGTTTTAAGTTTAAACACCTTCTTGAGCGCCGGAGATATTTTCTGAATTTCTATCCCGAGCCATCCTCTCGTGATCTTACCAGTCTCAAGCTCCGGAAGAACCTCTTTCACTACATTTACCGGCACAGAAAACCCTATACCCTGAGCACCCTTTATGATAGCGGTATTTATCCCTATCACCTGCCCTTTCATGTTTATAAGCGGACCTCCGCTGTTGCCCGGGTTGATGGCGGCATTAGTCTGCAAAAAGTCTTCGTATGGTCCGCCTATGGCTCTGCCCTTTGCACTTACGATACCGTTCGTAACGGTCCATCCTAATCCGAACGGATTACCTATAGCCAAAACCCATTCCCCTATCTGTGTTTCCCTTGAATTGCCGAGAACCGCCGATGGAAGATTGTTGCCGTCGTCTACTTTTAGAAGGGCAAGATCGACTTGCGGGTCTTTGCCTATTACCCTTGCCTTGAGGGTACTTCCGTTATAAAGCTTAACATATATTTTACTTGCTCCTTTTATAACATGATCGTTAGTAATTATATAACCGTTTTTACTAATAATTACACCGGAACCTAAACTTTCTTCGGTATATGTACTGCGGGGAACATTGTTAAAGAAGTTTTTAAAAAAATTACCGAAAGGGTTCTCCTGATTTCCAAATGGATTTCGATACATTTGAAACGGATTGCTTTTTACCTGCTGCGTCGTTCTTATATTTACGACAAACGGCTTATCCTTTTTTATCAAAGCGACAAAATTGCTCGGACCGTTCTGTGCAGGCACTTTGGAATTATTGGTAGCATATACTATGGGAGCACTTCCATCGGCCATAGATTTTTTTAATAAATGCAAATTTGCCGTAACTATAACACCGGCGATTATACCAATGAGCACTGCTACGCTTGCGCCTATGATTTTCGAATCAGATTTTAAACTCATAATTTAAAAACTCCTTAATTAAAAGTATTTAATTATTATATTATCATGCAACAATAATGCCAAAATTTATTTTTTATGTATAACGGTTTAATTCTAATATCTAAAGGTACATAGGATTTCATCCGCCGTTTTTATCTTTGTTATTTTGTCAATATGACAACTATCGCTTGTCAATATGACAAATATAACTCTTTTAAAACATTGACAGGAACTGCTCAAATCCCCGCCTTTGATCTCGGTCAGAAAATGAAGGTTTTCATCTGCACGTTTATTAAAACATGTCTGTCGTACATGAGAACAATACGCAATAAACTCCGGCTGATGCGGAGAATATGCTGTTTAAACAGGCTTTGCCTTAACCGTTTTTTCAATGATGACACTGTCTGTTTCTTCTTTATAATCCAAAACGATATAATCTCCCGTCGTAATACCACCCGAAAGCAAATCCATAGCTATTTTGTCCTGTAAAAAAGTCTTTATAGCCCTCTTTAAAGGCCTGGCTCCGTAAATGGGGTCATAACCCTCCATAGCTATAAATTTAACTAATGAATTCGTATACTCCGCATCAATTCCCTTTTCTTTCAATATATTTTTAAGCTTGTTTAGTTGAATCCCTACTATTTTAAAAATATCATCCTCGGTAAGGGTATGAAATATTATTATGTCGTCGAGTCTATTAAGAAATTCCGGTCTGAAATAGTTTTTTAAAAGTCCGGTAACATTATTTTTCATTTCCTCGTAACGCTCTCCGCTATATCCCTGTATTACGTCCGAACCGATATTGGATGTCATAATGACAATCGTATTTTTAAAGTCCACCGTTCTGCCCTGCCCATCCGTTAACCTGCCATCGTCTAACAATTGAAGTAACGTATTGAATACATCCTGATGAGCCTTTTCTACTTCATCGAACAAAACGACACCGTAAGGGCGCCTTCTCACTGCTTCGGTAAGCTGTCCCCCCTCCTCATAACCGACGTAACCGGGAGGGGCGCCTATTAGTCTGGACACGGTATGCCTCTCCATATACTCGGACATATCTATCCTCACTATACTATTTTCATCATCGAATAAAAATTCGGCAAGCGCCTTTGCGAGCTCGGTCTTCCCTACCCCCGTAGGCCCCAAAAACATAAAAGAACCCATAGGCTTGTTCGGATCGGAAAGACCCGCCCTGGAACGCCTTATGGTATTGGCTACGCTGCTTATCGCCTCATCCTGAGATATTACGCGATTATGTAAATGCTTCTCAATAAGCAAAAGCTTCTTCTTTTCCCCTTCTATAAGCTTTGTAACTGGAATTCCTGTCCATTTTGCTACAACCTTCGCTATATTGTCGGCATCCACTTCCTCCTTTAAAAAACCCCCTTTCTTCCGCATTTCTAAAACCTCTTTATTCAAATCTTCTAATTCTTTCTCTAATTCGCTTAGCTTGCCGTATCTAATTTCCGCAACTTTATCGTATTTTCCCTCTCGCTCATACCTTTGCTCTTCTATCTTTAAAGAATCTATATCCTTTTTGATCTTCCCTATCTTTTGTATAAGATTTTTCTCATTTTGCCATTTAGCCTTTTTTTGATTAAAATCTTCTTCTAAATTCGCAAGCTCTTCGTCTAACTTATTCAACCTTCTCTTAGATTCTGCATCGCCTTCTTTTTTTAATGCTTCCTGCTCTATTTTGATTTTTATTATATTTCTCTGAATTTCATCAAGAAACGTCGGCATAGAATCGATTTCTATCCTTAATTTCGCCGAGGCTTCATCCATTAAATCTATCGCCTTGTCCGGCAAAAATCTGTCCATTATATACCTGCGGGAAAGGGTGGCTGCTGCAATTAACGCAGAGTCTTTTATTCTTATTCCGTGATAAGCTTCATATCTTTCCTTTAATCCCCTTAATATCGAAATCGTATCTTCAACGGAAGGTTCGTCTATAAATACCGGTTGAAATCTTCTTTCAAGCGCAGCGTCTTTTTCTATATATTTTCTATATTCGTCCAACGTCGTGGCCCCCATAGCCCTTAACTCCCCCCTCGCTAAAGCAGGCTTTAAGAGATTAGATGCATCCATTGACCCCTCAGATTTGCCGGCACCTACAAGATTGTGAAGCTCATCTATAAATATTATAACCCTGCCTTCCGACGCTTTTATTTCTTTTACTACAGCCTTAAGCCTGTCCTCGAATTCTCCCCTGTATTTTGCTCCGGCAACAAGGGAACCCAAGTCTAAGGAAAGAACATCCTTACCCTTTAAAATTTCCGGAATATCGCCGTCCGCTATTCTCTTTGCTAATCCCTCCACTATCGCCGTTTTACCAACACCGGGATCTCCTATTAAAACCGGGTTATTTTTCGTTCTCCTTGATAAAACCTCCATAAGCCGCCTTATCTCGCTATCTCTGCCAATAACGGGGTCTATCTTCCCTAACTTTGCAAGCTGAGTTAAATTAACGGTATATTTTTCCAACGCTTGATATTTATCCTCGGGATTCTGGTCGGAGACCTTAGTATTTCCCCGTATCTCCATCAAAGCCTTTAAGACTGCGTCTTTAGTTAAAGAGAATTTTGTCAAAATTTTATAAGACTGCGTATCTTTAACGTCAAACATTGCAAGAATAAAATGCTCTACGGAAACAAAGTCATCCTTCATAGTGTTTTTATTTTTTTCCGCCGCATCGAGTATGCGCTTCAAAGGTGGAGAAAAAAACGGCTCAAGCCCCCCCTCCACTGTTGCAAGTTTAGACATGGCATCTTCTACCTCATCGGAAAACTGCTTTATGTCCGCGCCTATTCTTTTTAATATTGAAACGGCTATGCTGTTTTCGTCGTAACTTAACAGTGCATATAGAAGATGTAAATCGCTAATCTCTGAATTTTTGGCTTCACGAGCCTTATTGGCGGTTAATTCTATTACGTCTTGTGATTTTATGGTGAAATTATTTAAGTTCATACCCTATTCCTCTAATTTACCGATATAAAATTTTATCTATTTTTTCTCGGAAATATATGCCATTCTGATGTCATACAATACATTCTCAACAAGCTTTGTTTCGTTTTCATCAAGATTTCCCTTTGTCTTTTTGGAAAGCATCTCTATCGTATCTATAAGATACTTTGCCATTTTTACATCTTTTTCATACTTTCCCGTCGAAGGGTTCGGAACCTTTCCGAGAAAAAGCAGCGCCTGAGTATTCAACGAATAGATAAAAGTTGCAAAATCAGCTCCAAACGTGGGGGCTTCGGAACTATTTTCCGATTCCTTGCCTGTTTCTTTATCTGCTACATCTACCGGTTTAGAATCCTGTTTTGGTGCCGATTCTCCCTCCGGTTTTACGTCACTCTCTCCGACGTTTTCGTCTTCGGAAAACCTCCTTTTATCCACCACCTTAAACTGCTGCTTATCATTCTTTTCTTCCTTTTCTTTATTCTTAATATCGCGTTCCGAGTCTTTAGACATAATCTGGCTCCTCCTTGTATTTTTTTTCTTTATTTTTATTCTTTCTTGCGTTGCCCTTTATTGCCTTTTTCTTTTTAAAAACGACGACGTTGCCGTCAATCAAATCCGCTACAAAACTGTCGCCGTCTTTCCATTTAAGCGTTAACGGAACCTTTACGGCATCATCTATATTGCGCTTTAAAAATCTCGCCCCGAATTTCGTGCTATAACCGGTCTCCACAAGTTTGTCTAACGCTCCGTTCGTAACCGCCAACTCTTTCCCGTATCCCGCCATAGTCTTTTTTATAGTCTCTATATGCATTAATGCGATTTGCCTAACCTCTTTTTTGGCAAGCGGCGAAAATATTACTACATCATCCAGCCTATTGATAAATTCCGGGGAAAAGAAGTTTTCTACTTCTTTGTTTATGGCTCCTTTTAACGACTTAGCCATATCATCAGATTCAATAAAACCTAACGGTTTTGTAAATTTAGAAAATTCATGAGAACCGAGATTGGAAGTCATAATAATGACCGAATCAGAAAAATAAACCCTTTTTCCCCTGCCGTCCGTAAGAAAACCCTCGTCAAAAACCTGAAGAAAAAGATTAAATACCTGATCACTCGCTTTTTCTATTTCGTCTAAAAGTATGACCGAATAAGGATTGTCTTTTATCTGATTAGTAAGCAGCCCACCCCTTGAAGAACCGACTATCCCTCTCGGCATACCTATCAATTTATCGACGGAAATAGAACCGTCCTTATATTCCGACATATCTATTCTTATAATATGCCGACGGGAACCGAACAAATATTCTGCCATTACTTTTGCGGTTTCAGTTTTGCCTACACCGGTGGGACCTAAGAAAAGCAGAACCGCATCAGGTCTGTTAAAGTTTTCCTTGAGAGGACCCTTGTTCAGCCTTAAATGCTTGGCAAGAGAATTTACCGCCTCTTCCTGCCCTACTATGCGGTTAGAAAAAAAATCCTCCATATCCTGAAACCTTTCTAAAATATCCCTTTTTATCAAATCTATAGGTATGCCTGTTTCTTGAGATATAACCTGATAAATATTTTCCCTCCTGACAACCTTGTCCTCGTTATAGATTTCAGCCTTAACGCAACCCGAATCTATCCAACCGATAGCTTTATCCGGTAACCTCAATGATTTGGAATAGCGGGAGGATAACAGCAGAGACTCTTCTATCGCAGGGTCTTCTATCTCTACACCGTAAGTATCTTCGAATCGCCTCTTTAACCCGTAAAGTATCCTTTTTGTATCCGCTATGGACGGTTCCTTAACATTTACGACCCTAAATCGACGAGCCAGAGCCTCGTCTTCGGCAATGAACTCCTTATATTCGGACAGCGTAGTTGCTCCGATAATTTGCACTTCACCCCTTGACAGAGAAGATTTTAATATATTGGCGGCATCACTTGGCACAGCGGTAGCGGAACCAGCACCTATAATGGAATGAACCTCATCCACAAACAGGATTATATTTTTTCTTGATTTTAGCTCGTTTATTATTTTTTCCATCCTATCTTCAAACATACCTCTAAAAACCGTACCCGCAACCAAGGAGTTCATTTGAAGATTAACTATAATTTTATTCCGCAACCTTGGTGGAACGTTGTAGGGCTCAAGCTCTATTTTTCTTACAAGCCCCTCCACAACGGCCGTCTTTCCAACACCCGGCTCACCTACTATAATAGCGGAATTAGGCCTGCCTATGTGGCACAGTATCTCCATGACTCTCGTAATTTCCTCTTCTCTTCCAAAAACTAAAGACAGCTTATCCATAATAGCCAGCTTGCTTAAATTCATAGCATGCTGCCTCAACGTGTAAGGTAAATCATATTTTCTTCTGTTTTCGTCGCTCCGATATCTTTTTTCTCTCATTTTCTGAAAAATTTTATCGGCAATTATGACCGAGTCTACGCCTAAACTTTTAAAGACCTTTGTCGGCACGGAATTAGATTCCTGAAACATAACCATCAAAAAATCCGTCGACTCTATAAGATTTCTACCCGAACTCTGTGCGTAATCATAAGCGTTTTTAAATAGATTTCT
The DNA here is from genome assembly GCF_048541835.1 of Candidatus Acidulodesulfobacterium sp. H_13. Taxonomy (NCBI): domain Bacteria; phylum Candidatus Acidulodesulfobacteriota; order Candidatus Acidulidesulfobacterales; family Candidatus Acidulidesulfobacteraceae; genus Candidatus Acidulidesulfobacterium; species Candidatus Acidulodesulfobacterium sp. H_13. The sequence goes on along the minus strand of NZ_JBLEOY010000003.1, from coordinate 72,418 downwards.
TGTCTGAAGGGTTATTTTCATCCCTTCGCCTATATATTGTTCGGACGACATCATAAAATCGTTCAATAGCTTTGCTACATTTTTTTTATCTATTTTTAATTCCTTAAATATTTCACCCAAAAAATTTTCATCTACTACGGTTAAAGCATAAAATATATGCTCAAGCCCTAAATAATAATGCTTTCTTCGTTTCGATTCCTCTATGGATATAGTAAACACCCTATATCCGCTTTCGGATAATTTATCTTCATAACGATCCAAGTTAAGCATAATAAATCTTACCTTTTTATTAAGTTATTTAATAGAAGTATAACTATCTATGTATCGTAACTACGTTATAATTATACGTCTTCTATTTTTATATCGGTAAAATTAAAACCGCCGGTTTTGTTTTTTTTTGGAATAATTATCTCAAGCAGTCCTTCGTCAAAAGAGGCGCTAATCGAATTGCCGTCAAAACGATAAGGTAAATCAAATACCCTTTTAAAAAAACCGAACGGCCTTTCCATTCTTTGAAAACTATCCTCTTCCGCAAATCTCTTGCGGCGCTTCATTCCGCTGATTTCCAAACGGCTGCCGTACACTTCGACGTTTATATCCTCTTTTTTTACGCCTGCCAATTCTATCTGTACGACGACAGAATCTGCTGTTTCAAACATATCCGACATCGGAGCAAAATAATACATTTTATTTTATACTTTAAAAATTTATGATTTGTAGTTATAATTATACCAAATTAATCTTTAAAAACAAATGCAATATGTTTAAATTCGCATTAAAACCTATCTTTTACAAATACCTTATAATGATTGCAATCAACGTTACCCCTTTTATAGGGGGCAAATACATTTCCACCGCATACGCCGTTTACAATAAAATGAACCCTTACGCAAGCATCGCATTGATAACCGTCTCGGAAACATTATTATGCCTCGTGTTTTTCTATGTAGGTTTAAGGTTAAAATCGTTGAAATGGATTCATAAATTAATAAGCCCAAATAAAACAAAGAAAGCGCATAATTATATATTAAAATATGGCTCCGTAATAGGACTTTTTGTGGGACAAATGTTTATCGGAGCACCACCTATATCCTTTGTGCTCGGTTTGATATACGAAAGTGACAAAAATATCTTCCTCTACCTTTACATCCCTCTTTTTACCAGTATTTTTCTTTATGCCGTATTAAATTTTTATCTCAATACCGTGGCAATAACGTCCATAGAAAACATATTCCATTTTGCTATTTAACGTCCACGACTATTACATTATTTTTGGCCGAATATACTTTCGCGTTTAAATATGATTTGATAAAATATTTTACTCTTTTAAAAAATTTTATCATATTTCCGTAGTATAAAATCTTTATCTCTACAAAACTATCCGAAAAAGACGACACATAAAGGTTTTTCAAGTGTCTTGAATATTTTATCATCAATTCCTGTAACTTATTAGAATTAGCATACTTGAAATTTCCGATAAACTTCACGTAATATATATTGTAAGATGCCTTTCTGATATTGTTTTTATTTGTCGGCTTAATTATTTTAAAACCAAAACTTTTCAGTTCATTTATTAAATTCTTTTTTCTTACATAAACATTCATTTTAATATAATAAAGATTAAAATATTCTTCAGTATCAATGATCTTGAAAGAGTATATATACCTCAACATAAAAGGAAACAGTTGCGTATTGAGTATATTTTCGTTATTTTTATTAGAAAGGATTTTTTTGCCAATTAATTTCAAAACGGCTTTTTTTAAGGATAGTCTGATCACTTGTCTTATCGCTAAAGATTGTAGTCCGGCAGCATTTTTTTTTGAAATAATTATATAGGTTTTAGTAGTTATGTTCATACCGGACGCATTCTTTAAGAAAAAGAAAGACGCACCCGATAATAAAATAGATAAAATCACCACAGATAAAAGCTTGCCTAATCCCTTGTTTCTCATTTTTACTCTACTCTTTAATTGGCATTAATTATATTATAATAATAATTCAAAAATCTTTTCTTTCAATAAATTTTTATTCTCTCCAGTCTTAGCCGATACCAAAACCACGGGTTTACCCATCAATCTTTCTAATTTTGTCTTTAAAAAATCAGCCCGTTCGGCAGATAACAAGTCTATTTTATTCAAAACCACGATCATCTCTTTATCTCCGACCCCTATTTCGTCTAATGTTTTTATAACCTCTTCCGATTTATACAGCACGTCTTTTTGGGTAGGGTCTATAACATGCAGCAACATATCTGAATAGGCAGTCTCTTCAAGCGTAGCCTTAAAGGATTCTATGAGAAAAAGCGGTAAATTCTGGATAAATCCAACCGTATCGGATACTATAACCTTTTTTCCTCTGTTATTGTCGTAAATAGAAGCCGCCTTAGTGCCAAGCGTAGCAAAAAGTTTATCTTCTCCTTTTTCGCCTTTTCCGGTTAGATTTCGCATAAGCGTGGTTTTCCCGGAATTAGTGTATCCTACGATAGCGGCGGTAGGTAATCCCTGTCTGTCTCTCTTCGCCCTGTGCAGTAATCTCGTTTTTTCCGCTAACTTCAGTTTATTTTTTATATGTGTTATTTTTTGCCTAACCTTCCTCCTGTCGGTTTCCAATTTAGTTTCCCCGGGACCCCTCGTGCCTATTCCGGCTCCCGTACTGGAAAGCATCATGTATGCGCCCTTAAGCCTCGGAAGGATGTAATTCATCATTGCAAGCTCGACCTGACACTTACCCTCCGCCGTCTTTGCATGAGCAGCAAATATGTCAAGGATAAGCCTCGTCCTATCCACTACGTTTAAATCAAAATACTCCGATAGATTATTTTCCTGCGCAGGGCTTAACGATGCATCTATTATAACGATATCGGCATTGACCGAAAGAACCAACCCCTTAATATCTTCAAGCATGCCCATAGAGAGATAGTATGCCGGATCTATCCTTTTAATATTTTTTAAAACGGAAACTGCATTCACGGCACCCGCAGTTTCGGAAAGCATCGCAAGCTCTTCCAGCGAATCCATACTCCTTTCCCTGCCTGAAATATTCAAATTTATACCGATGAGAACGGCCTTCTGTATCATTTTAAGAAATCCTTTATTAAATTTGCCGTAAAAATAACTCTCTCGCTTAAACCAACGCGATTAATTTCTACAATGTCTTTAACCTTTCTAAAAAAAGTGGCCTGCCTCTTTGCATATTGCAGCGTGGAGGAAATTATTCTCAAATACAACTCGTCTCTTGTTTTAATGCTGCCGCTTAAATACAGTAAGCCTTCCTTGTAGCCTATACCGCCGAAGGGCTTTGAATCCGCCTTATAATTCATATTTAAAATAGTTTTTATCTCATCCGTCAGTCCTTTTTTTAAAATGGTCTCCGTCCTTTCTTCTATGCGTTGTTTTAAATAATCCCTGGGAGGAATTAAACTGAAATACATAAAATCATACAAAGGCTTATCAAACGGTTTCTTGGTCAAATAGTGGGAAAAAGGCCTTCCCGTAGCCTCAAAAACCTCGTATGCCCTGGTAATTCTTTGAATATCATTCTTTGATATTCTATTCGCATATGCGGGATCTATCTTTTTTAATCCTTCATAAGCGATATTTACCCCTAATGTTCTTATTAATTCTGCCGCTTTTTCCCTATAAACCGCTTTATCTGTCTCCGATATAGGTATAAGGGAAAGACCGTAAATCAGGGACCTCATGTAAAGTCCGGTTCCGCCGATAAAAAGCGGTATTTTACCTCGCGTTATTATATCATTTATCGTAAGCCTCGCATCGTCTGAAAACATTTGGGCGTTATACTCTTCGTCCGGATTTTTAATGTCGATAAGATGATGCCTCACTGCCGCTCTTGCCGCCGCTTCCGGTTTCGCCGTTCCGATGTTGAAATGTCTGTAAAAACACATCGAATCAAAATTTACGATTTCAACCGGAAAAAGATTGGATAATTCAAGCGAAATTTCGGTTTTGCCCGAACACGTCGTACCGCCTATAATTATTATCTTCTGAAGATTGGACATCCCTATTTATCGTTCCCTAAAAAGCACAAATCCAATTTAATCTACCGTTAGTAAGTTAATAAGTCAAATCTGGTATTTCATCCAATCTTTTTAATTCCTCAGACTCTCTTGATAAGGTTTCGTCGTTTTTACCCATCAGCAGGTATGCAAATTTTTTACCCTTCTCTACACCCGGCTGATCAAAAGGATTTATTTTAAGAAGCATGCCAAGAACCGCTACCGCCTCCATACACATAAAGGACAGCTCTCCGAGGCTGAATTCATCTATTTTATCCAAGGTAATCCTGAATGATGGTCTTTTGTCTATAGCCAGGGCAAGCTCGACGCCTTTTAATTCGTTAATGAGAACTTCGGATAACTTTTTGCCGTTTAAATAGTTAAATTCTTCAAATCCGTCGGGATTAAGCGTAAAATCTTCGCCGTAATCCTTTAAGCAGAAAAATCCGATAAGCTTATCCTGCGGTCCCTGCATATAAAGTTGAAGCTGAGAATGCTGGTCTGTTGCTCCGACGGCCGGTACGGGCGTAGGCGAAGTAAGTTCCTTTCCCAAGCTTTCCGCAAAAAGCTGCCGGAACCACCTTGAAAACTCTTTTAAATAATCGCTGTAAACGAAGGGTATAAAAATATTTCTATGCTTTTTTTTGTAAAAAAGATATATAACCGATGCCAAAGTATAAACGGGATTGTTTTCAAAAACAGCCTTATTGAGCATATCGTCCCTGTAAGACACCGCTCCGTGTAAAAACTTATCTATATCCAACCCCATTGCATACGCAGGAAAAAGGGTTCCGGCGGTTACTATGGAATACCTGCCTCCCACATTTTTTGCAATATCCAATGCGGCTATCCCGTTTTCATCGGCATATTGCCTCAGAAATCCACTATTCTTATCGGTTATAAACAATAAATTATCCTTGTAATTTCCGGACATTTTTTCAAGTATTTCTTTTATTATAAAAAACTGGGACACTACCTCGATAGTGGAAGCGGATTTAGAAACAAAGCAAAATACGGTTTTTTTCATATCGATCCGGTCAAAATTTTTCTTGATATAACAGGGGTCTATATTCTCCGAAAAAATAACGTTGATCTTTTTCCCCATCCTTTTTTCGCAAGCCGCTCCTTTCATCGCCTCCTTCAAAAATATAGCGCCGAGGGACGAACCCCCCATTCCGAAAACATACAAAGTATTAATATCTTTAGAGAACAATTTTTCGGCAATCTCCTTAACGTCGTTAACCATTGCCATGTTTGATATTTCATCATAAAAACCTATCTCTTCGTCCCTCCTAAGGTCGTTAAGATTTCTCCTTACGGTAACAAGTTCATGTTCTAAGGAGCGTATTTCCGCTTCTTCTATTCCGTTCTCAAAAATTGCCGAATTCAAAATATACTTAAAATTAAATTCAATCATATTAAGCCCCCGTTTTCATTTCCCGTTAGAATATTTTTTCATGATATACCTTAATTCATCGTCCTTAGATTTAAGTTTGCCGTCTATTTTTAACAGCATGACCTCGTTTAATATTTTTCCGCATAGCCTGCCCTCGCAAATTCCAACGGATTTAACGTCATTTCCGTTAACAGCAGGCTTTATAAGCATCAACTCATCTAAATATTTTACTATCATTTTTTTTAAATTCAAGTCAATTCCATCTTTACCGCTGTTTTTAAACAGATAAAATAAAATGCTGCTCGCGTCGAACCCTTTAAACGCCGTATATATTTCACTGTTTTTTAATTTTAATTTAAAAAGACCGCCCCTCGCAGATTTGCTTAATTCTTCCGATTCCAAATATATCTTTTTTATTCTGTTTTTTATTCTGTTTCCCAAATTTAATCTTTTGATTGCGGAATCGAAATCTCCGTTTTTTAGACAACTGAGAATTTCGGCAAGATAAAATATATTTATATCTGCAATGACGTTTTTATCTGTTTTGTCTGCCTGATTTTTCTTAAAATATAAATAAATTCTTTTAAAAACCACCTTGCTTTCTTCGCTAAATTCTAATTTATCGTAAACACCTCTTAAAATACCGAGATTTTCAAGCCTTTCAAAATAAATCCAGGGTTTGTTTTCCTTTAATAAGAGATACAGTTCGGCGGTTATTCTTTTTCCGGAGATACCGTCCATGACATTCTCATCCAGGGCTGACTTCATATACTTTAATGTCCTGCATTCTATCTTAAAGCCGAGTCTTTTTTCGAACCTTACAATCCTGAACATTCTGGTGGAATCGTCTATAAAACTACGCTCATGCAATACTTTTACCTTTTTGTTCAATATATCCGACAATCCAAAGGCATAATCCTTAATATCAAGGAAATCATCGTCGTTGATAGAAAGCGCAATAGTATTTATCGTAAAATCCCTTCTGCGAATATCATTCTCAAGCATCGCTTTTTCCGTATTTACTATAGGCAGGGCTCCCGGTTTTTTATAAACTTCGGTCCTTAACGAAGCAAAATCCGCCTTAAGCGGCATGTCGTTAATCAGAAATTCTATAAGAACCGTCCCGAATTTCTTATGAACATTCAAATAGCTTATTTTAAAATTAGAATTTTCTTTTATCCTGCGGGCAAGTTTTTCCGCCGAGCCTTCCACGACAATATCCAAATCGAGGAAGTGGCTATCAAAAGGTTTATTATATGCAGATTTAAACAAAGAAGCAGCTTTATGATTTGTTTTAGCGAGGCGTATAATTATATCCCTTACGAAACCGCCGATTAGAAAAACTCTACAGCCTATACTTGCGGAAACGTCTCCGATACTCCCGATAAAATCAAATGCCGAGCTTCCATAGCCGTAATAGTCGAAAACTTCCGATATAGATTGTTTAATTGAATTCTTGTTAAATTCTATCAAACCGGCCATATCTTTTCTTTGCCGTTCTTTAATCCTTTTTTTATCTTATAAACGACATAAAAATGGTATATAAGCCCAATGATGATACCGATTATCACCGCGAAAAATACTATTATAGAAATAGGAAACTTTATCGATTCGAACTGCAAAAATTTTACGTTGACAAGTTTGGAATTCTGAGCGGTGAAAATTACGGCTACGGCTATAAATATGATTACAAGAACGAGGTCTATGTATCTTATCATTTTTAATTTTAAAGTTCTATTTTTTTAAAATCACCTATTAGTTTATTGTATGTATCGTCTAATATCTCCGAAACAACCCTTAATTCAGAACAAACGGTATAAAAACTCACGTCCCCTTCCCACCTCGGTATTATATGAAAATGTAAATGCCGTTCTATTCCCGCCCCTGCAGCCTTACCAATGTTCAGACCGACATTAATAGCATCGCAATGATAAACTTTCTTAAGGATATCACAACTTACGGAAAGAAGCTGCATTATTTCTAATCCGGTCTCACTAGAAAGCCCGTTAAGCTCTTTGGTATGGGTAGAAGGAATTACTAATAAATGACCGCAATTATAAGGAAACGTATTTAATTTAACGTATGAATACCTTCCTTTGAAGAGAACATATTTATCTTCATAGCATGCGCTATCGTCGCAAAAAACACATTCGTCCTTAGATTTGTCTTTAGCTAGATAATCCATACGCCACGGGGCATAAACAATTTTCATAAATTTAAAAATTTAATCCTGCATCGTTAAATGAAACAAGGCCGATACTTTTAAAAAAAGATCTACCGCCGATATTGTCAATAAAAGATTTTACCGTCCTTTTTATGATTGATTGAAATAAATCAGAATGCCTTTTTATTTGATATATAACAGTCGGTCTCCCTGTTATTCCCGCTATTTTTCTTGCGTAATTTACGGCATCTTGAAAATCGCCTAACTTATCTATGAGATGTAATTTTTTTGCCTGCTCTCCTGAGTATACCATTCCGTTTGCAATTTTCTTTACATAAGAAACCTTAAGATTTCTACCCTTAGCCACAGCGGATACAAATTGCCCGTAAACGTTCATAACTACGCCTTGAAGTTTTTCTCTCTGTTCCGGAGTCATCTCCTTAAAGGGAGTGCCTATGTCCTTATATGGACCGCTTACTATATAGTTATATGAAACCCCTATCTTTTTCATCAACTTGTAAACATTGGGCATTTCCATTATAACTCCGATAGAACCGGTCAAGGTTCCCGGCTCTGCGAATATTTCATCAGCCGCCGAAGAAACATAATAAGCCCCGGATGCGGCAACGGAACCCATTGATACTACCACTTTCTTATGCTTTTCAAACTTTGTCAGTTGCTCATACATAGCTTGAGAGGGAGCAACCTCCCCTCCGGGAGAATTCACCCTTATAACCACGGCTTTTACGTAATCGTCCCGTTTATAATAGTTCAGAAGATTTACAAAATTGGACGAACTCGTAATCGTACCCGTAAGGTTTATAACGCCTATAGCATAAGGAGACGAACCCCTAACAACGTTATAGCCCGATTTCACCTGAAATTTGAACAATATAAAATAAATAAAAACACCAAATATCCCTAAAAATACCATTAAAAATAGTAAACCGCTTAAAAAGGGATGCCTGTTTACGCTCATGATTTATTTTTATCTGTATTAAGAAGGGATAGCCCTATCTTCTGTTCGTTCACATCCAGCATAATTATTTCGGCATTTATTGGAGAGCCTACAGAGATATCGTCACCCTTAATAAAATTTTCAGGAATTTTAGAATTATGAACAAGCCCTTCTATGCCATCTTCAATCTGCACAAATATTCCAAATTCCATTATATTGGATACCGTCCCCGATATGACCGTCCCGGTAGAGTACTTATCTTTGACACTGTGCCAAGGACTCTCTGTAAGTTGCTTAATTCCCAAATACATCCTTTGCTTTTCCTCGTCAATGCTTAAAACCATCGTTTTAATTTCTTCTTCCGGCTTAAATAATTCACGCGGATGCCTCGTCCTTTTAGCCCATGCAAAGTCGCTCTGTTTTACATATCCCTCTAAATTTTCCTCTAACGTTACGGAAATTCCAAATTCGTAAATATTTTTAATGACTCCCTCAACAATCGTACCTTTCGGATATTTATCCTTCAACGCATTCCACGGATTTTCCGTAAGTCTCTTTAAGCTTAGGGATAATTTTCTTGATTCCGGTTCTATGCTCAAGATAGATATCTTTACTCTCTGCCCTTTGGTCAAAAACACCTTGGGATCTATCTGTTTTTTCTCCCAGCTCATTTCAGATAAATGTATAAGACCCTCCACATCATCATCAAGCTCGACGAATGCACCGTAATCGGTAATATTAATAATAACGCCTTCCACTATATCTCCGGGTGCATGCCTGTCCAAAACATCGTGCCACGGGTCTTCGAACAGCTGTTTATAGCCAAGCGACACCCTATGCCTCTCTTTATCGTATTTGATAACTTTAACGTTTATTTTCTGCCCAAGGCTTAATACTTCCGAAGGATGAGATATTCTTTTCCATGAAATATCTGTGATATAAATAAGCCCGTCCATGCCGCCAAGGTCCACAAAAACACCATAGTCAGTAATGTTTTTAACTATGCCCTCCAGAACGTCGCCCTCTTTTATATCGGTTAACACATTTTCTTTCAGTTTCTTAATTTCATCCTCTATAACCTTTCGCCTCGACACTATAACGTTACATGCCCTTTTATCCACACTTATTACTTTTAAATCTAAGGCTTTTCCGAGAAAAGCATCAAAATCCCTCGTAAGCTTTACGTCTATTTGTGAACCGGGCAAAAATGCAGTGACGCCGTTTAAATCAACGATTAAGCCGCCTTTCGTCTTTGCGACCACTGTACCGTTTATCAATTCGTTATCCTTGCATACCTTCTCAATATCGTCTAAAGCATAAACGCTTTTCGCCTTCTCTCTAGAACATATCAAGTAACCCATACTATCGTCATAATTTCCAACGAAAACTTCTATGGAATCGCCTATAGATATAGATGTAATATCTACATTGCCTCCAGAAGATATCTCTTCTACGGTAATTATTCCGTCGGATTTATCACCAACATTTACATAGATGTACCTTTCATCGATGTTTAAAATTATGCCCTGTCTGACAAGCCCTTTGCTATTCATATTCTCGTAAGAGTCTAATAAAAGTTCAAACTCCGTAGGGCTACTTTCGGTAGATTGATTTCCCTTAAAACTTTGTTTTGCCATAAATATCTTACTACCTCCTAAATTTGATAAGATTAATCTAACATATTTAAACAAATTAAGCAAATATTTTTGTTTACGTAAATATTTTGCTTAACCGGAAGTATCCATATCCTGAACTCTTTTTAAAACTCGCTCTATTATCCAATCGGGAGTGGACGCGCCGGCGGTAATACCAACCCTGTTGACATTTACGAACCATTCCGGATTAACTTCATCTTCGGTTTCTATATGATATGTTTTTTTTTGAATCTCCATACATATATTTTTCAGTTTATTCGTATTTGCGCTGTTATAACCGCCCACTACTATCATGACATCTACATTGGAAGCCAATATTTTAGATTCTTCCTGCTTTATCATGGTTGCATCGCAAATGGTGTCGAAAACGGTTACATCGCTCTTTGCAATTTTATGTACGTCTTCTATTATGCGCTTATAAAAATTTACATCCTGCGTAGTCTGGGAAACCAGGGCCAGCTTTTCCGATATCGGAACCCTTTTAAGGTCGTCGATACTGTTTATAACCAGAAATTTGTTTTTATCGGCAAAACTAATTACGCTCTGGACTTCAGGGTGATTTTCGTCGCCGACCATTATTACGAAATAACCGTTTAGGGCAGCCTTGCTTATATAATTCTGGGCCTTTTTTACGAATGGACAAGTGGCATCTATCACTTTTAACCTCTTATTGGAGGCTATTTTCTCCATAATCTCCGCTTTAACGCCGTGAGAACGTATCAACAGGGCATTATGACAACCGTTATCAATGTTTTCTATGGGATAGACGCCTTTTTCTTCCAAGGATTTAACCACCTGAGGATTATGAATAATAGGGCCTAAGGTATTTAATTTTTCTTGCAGATTACTTTTTTTCGCCGCATCTAATGCCATATTGACCGCTCTTTTAACCCCAAAACAAAACCCCGCGGAAGGCACTACTATTATTTCCATAATATGATTAATATACCGGCAGCCTTGAAATAATATTAAAAAACTCCGGAAACGAAGTATTTATACACCTTATATCATGAATCTCCGTTTGTCTATTTTTAAGCAGCAATCCCATAATCACCATAGACATCGCGATCCTGTGGTCTCCGAATGAATCTAAAATTATCGGAACGGCTTTAGATTCATTCAAATCCGGATTACCGATTATCTCGAAACCGTCTTCTGATTCCTTTATTTCTATCCCAATCCTGACTAAATTGGAAACAATTGCTTTAATTCTATCGCTTTCTTTAACGCGTAATTCTTCGGCACCGGTTACTGTGGTTTTTCCTTCTGCAAAAGAGGCAATTACCGAAAAGACGGGAAACTCGTCTATCATATCGGAAACCGTCTCCGACGGAACCGTCACCCCTTGAAGCCGTGAATACTTGGCCCTTATATCTCCGACCCTTTCCGGAAACTCACCTGTAACGGTTAAATCTAAGTTCGCACCCATCATTTTTAAGATTTTTAAGATACCCGTTCTTTTTTCGTTAAGCAGAATATTTTTAACGGTAATTTCTGAATCCTTGCACAAAATGCCCAGCGCTATAAAAAACGAGGCGCTGCTAAAATCCCCGGGTATAACGATTTCAAATGGGTGCAATCCACCTCCGTTATTGCCTTTTATTGATATAAGACTGCCTCCGGCGCGGTGCGTTTCTATTCTGACAGGATAACCCTGAAGTTTTAATAAATTTTCGGTATGGTCCCTTGTTGCCTTTTTCTCATATATCACCGTATTTCCCTCCGCAAAAAGGGCGGCAAGCATAATACAGGATTTAACCTGAGCGCTTGGAACAGGGACTTCATAATAAATTGACTTCAATTTTCCGCCTTTAAGGACGGCAAGCGGGGGATAATTTCCGCCCCTGCGTCCCGCTATTTCGGCCCCCATAAGACTTAACGGCTCTCTTACACGCTTCATTGGACGAGAATTAAGATACTTATCACCGGACAAAACGGAAAAGAAATCGTTTCCGGCAAGAATTCCGATTAAAAGTCTTGTAAGCGTCCCTGAATTAGCCGTATTGATTATTGATTCAGGCTCTTTCAAGCCGTAAAGCCCCTTGCCGGTTATTATGAAATCTTTGCCACTGCCGGTTAAATTTTGTTTCTTGATATTGATGCCGAGTTTTCTAAAAGCGGCAATGGTAGCCCGATTATCTATTGATAAGGATAAATTGGAAACCGAGGATTTTCCGTCTGCTAAACCTCCCAACATAATTGCCCTGTGAGATATGGATTTATCGCCTGGAACTTCTATGTCTAAGGATACTCCGCCGGCAATGCCGGTTATTAAAGCTTTATCGAGTTTTAAATCTATCAAAAACCCACCTCTTCCCGCCGTTCTGCAATTTCTCTTATTCTGGTGCTCAAACCCTCTCTGTCTCCTGTTTCTATTAAGCCTTTTAAAATATTTGCGGAGACCATAAAATCTTCTAACGATGCAAGTATATTTTCGCTATTCATAAGAAATATATCCGTCCACAATTCCGGGGATGAAGAAGCAATTCTGGTAGAGTCCTTAAACCCGTTTCCGATAAAATCTAAAACTTCTACTCCTTTCTCCTTTTCTCTTCCCTTTTCCCTCAGAATAAAATTCAAAACGGCACCGGATAATAAAAAAGAAATCAGGTGAGGTAAATGGCTCGTATAGGCGGCTATATTATCGTGAGAATCCGCAGTAGAATAAATGACGTTCATTCCTATCATCCGCCAGAATTCCGCCGTTTTTTCTATCTTGTCCGCTCTGTCTTTATCGGTTAAATCAAAATCTTCCCTCATAACTATGCAGTTTTTTCCATTAAACAGCTTAAAATCGGCATTTTCAGGACCGGACTTATCCGAACCACACATAGGATGCGAACCTACAAAATTTTCAATGTTTTTTATTCTTGCATTTGTCGTAATAGCATCCTTAATGCTTCCGATATCCGTAACTACCTGCGCATCTCTAAAAAATGCCTTATACGCATCTATCAAAGAAACAATTGCCGACGGCGGAGCACACATTATTATTAAATTATCGCCTCTGCAATCGCAGATATCCGATTCTAAATTCAGTACATCATCAATCAACCCGCAGGATTTACAGTAACGGATATTATTTTGCGCTATATCGTATCCGGTTATTCTTATTTTTGAATTTTTGGCTTTGACAGCTCCCGCGATAGACGCCCCCATAAAGCCTAATCCTATTATTGAAATCTCATTGAACATGCTGAATTAATCCGCCAAATTTTGATTAAATATTTCTGTTAACGGCATTCGCAACAAGCTTAGCCTTGCCTATCAGTTCGCTGAAGGTATCATATTTTAACGACTGAGCACCGTCGGAATAGGCTTTTTCCGGCATCGGATGGACCTCTATCATAAGTCCGTCAGCTCCCGCCGCTATAGCCGCGAGCGAAAGCGATTCTATATAATACCATATCCCCGCCGCGTGCGAAGGATCAACGATAACCGGTAGGTGTGAAAGCCTTTTTAAAACCGGAATAGCGCTTAAATCAAGCGTATTTCTGGTCGACGTTTCATATGTCCTTATACCCCTTTCGCAGAGTATTACGCTTTCATTGCCGTTTGACATAATATATTCGGCAGACATCAGGAATTCCTGTATAGTAGAGCAGAGACCCCTTTTAAGTATTACCGGTTTTTTAACCCTTCCGACCTCCTGAAGCAGTCTAAAATTTTGCATGTTCCTTGCACCGACTTGTATTATATCGGCATAGCGGCATACAAGGTCTAAGTCTCTCGGATCCATTACCTCCGTAACAACTAAAAGCCCAGTTCTCTTTCTGGCCTCCCCTAAAAACTTAAGTCCCTCTTCGCCAAGCCCCTGAAACGTATAAGGACTCGTTCTCGGCTTAAATGCCCCGCCCCTTAGAATCACCGCTCCGGCATCTTTGACGTTTTCGGCTATATCCGTAATATTCTCAAGTGTTTCGACCGCACAAGGCCCCGCTATTATGGCTATTTTATCACCGCCTATTTCGACATTCCCGATCTTAACAATGCTTTTTTCCTTACCGATTTCTTTAGACGCTAATTTATACGGCTTGGATATTCTAATTGCCTTATCCACCCCCGCAAGCGCTTGCGCTTCTCCAAAAAATGTTTTAACGGCATCTTCATGCCCTATGCAACCTACAATGGTAACATCGGCACCCTCGGAAATGTGAGGCTTAAGACCTGCCTGCTCTATTTTTTTCAAAACATATTCAACCTGATCTTCCGTTACTCCCTTTTTTAAAATCAAGATCATCTATCCCCCCTATTAAACCGAATTTTAATTATTTTCCGTTACTTTCAAGATTTATTTTACTCCATTGAAAAAAAATTGTAAAACCTTAAATAATCCTATGCAACACCCTGATCAACTTAATGTTATCGGCATGCGTACCGATAGTGATTCTAAGCATGTCGTCATATCCAAACCTATCCATCGGCCTTACTATAATGCCTGCATCCAAAAGCTTTTCACATATATGTACGGCTTTTTGCCCTTTTAGTTTTACCAATATAAAATTAGCTCCGGTCTCTATAAATTTTATATCCATTTTTCTAAACTCTAAGTAAAGATAATTCTTCTCCGCTTCGTTTGTTTCTATTACCTTCTTAACATATCCGTCGTCTTTTAACGCCGCAATGGCACCGACTAAAGATAATGAATTAACGTTAAACGGCTCTCTAACCTTATCCATTAAAGAAATTAACTCTTTGTGCCCTATTCCGTAACCTATCCTGAGTCCGGCCAATCCGTAAACCTTAGAAAATGTCCGTAAGACAAGCACATTTGGAAAATCGGCGATATCCGCCTCGTCTATTAACGAATTTCCGAAGTATTCGATATAGGCCTCGTCTATTACAATTAAGACATCATCTCTAACTTTTTTAATAAAGTCTACAATCTTATCGTTTGAAAAAAAAGTTCCGGTAGGATTATTCGGGTTTGATATGAAAACAATTTTAGTTTTATCGTCTATTAATCTACGCATATCGTCTAAATCAAGCGAATAGTCCTTCAATTCGCTCATCTTTAACTTTAAGCCTAATTGTTCTCCGGCAAGATAATATGCCACAAACGACGGAAAAGGAGAGAGCAGGTTTTCGTTCCTTTCGCAAAAAGTTCTGACGGCTATGTCTATTAATTCATTGGAACCATTTCCCAATATAAAATTTTCCGGCTTTAATATACCAGTCTTTCGGCTGTTTTGCCCGGTATCTTTATTTTCGTTTCCGGCTTTATTTCTGTCTGAATTAAAAAACCCGACGAGCCCTTGTTTTAGGTAAAACCCGGAACCGTCAGGGTATCTGTTTAAGTTCTTAAGATAGGCCCTTATCGCCTTAACGGCTTCCGGCGACGGTCCGAGAGGATTTTCGTTTGATGCAGATTTTACTATATGTTTAATCCCCTTCTCTCTTTTGACCTCTTCGATCGGCTTTCCGGGAATATAGGGATTAATTTTATAAATATAATCCGGCGCTTTAACGTTAAAGGATTTCATGGACTATTTATTTTATTTATTATTTATGCTTTTTACCTGTGTGAACCGGTGAATTTAAGAGTCGCGGCGGGTTTCTTAAGCGAATAATCCTTCGGTTTTGCTATTTTTTTGATGTCTTTGACTGTGTCTTGAATAATAGACCTTTCATATATCTTAACCCATGCGCAGTCCAAATTTTCGTCTATCTCGCATTTATAATTTTTCATGCCGCCGCAAGGACCGTTTAACAAACCTTTTGGGCATAATGTTACGGGACATATTCCGCCTGTTTCGTTTAAAACACAGTTACCGCACAGCGAACACATCTCTTTCAGCGAGGACAGATTTTCGATATTGCCTAAAAATACGGTATCGACACCAGAAACTATTTTTATTGTATCCGGCAAAACGCCGACAGCCGACTGTACTCCGCTTCCGCATGACAAAACCAAAGCCGTTCCTGCATTAGATATACCCTCTTTATTATCCCTTACCGCTTTTCTTACCTTTTGAAAATGACACATGGCGTCTATTACGTAAGTCCCTTCTATCGTAATATTTTTATCTTCTAAAATAAGGCGCATAGCTTCAACTTCTTTGCGTCCGCCCGTCCTTGAAGTATCCGAACAAATGCCGCACCCGAATATAAAAACAGAGCCTTTTATCTTTCCGATAATTTCGTCTAATTTTTTCTGTTTAGTTACAATCATTTTGTTTTATATAAATAATGGTTAAATCAGACATGCTTCCGCGGGTCTTTGTTTTTTTTCATCATTACAGATTTAACCGTATTTTCCATCAAAACAGCAACGGTAACCGGACCGACCCCTCCCGGCACAGGCGTTATTTTGGAGACTTTATCTATAACTCTGTCATAATTGACGTCTCCATAAATTTTTCCATTAATATTTGAAATTCCGACATCTATTACAACCGCTCCTTCCTTTATGAAACTCTCATCTATCAAATGCATTTTGCCTGTAGCAGATATTAAAATATCCGCTTTTTGCGTAAAAGATTTAATATCTTTCGTAAAAATATTAAGAGATACGACCGTAGCAAATCTATTTATAAGCATAAGGGCCATAGGCTTGCCCGCGATATTGCCTTGCCCTATTATGACGCAATTTCTTCCTTTGACGGAAATATCGTAGTAATCCAACATCTTAATTATTCCGTATGGAGTACAGGGGTAAAAAGGAGAATTATCCGTAAATATTTTTCCGGTGTTTAGGGGATGAAAACCATCCACATCCTTAGCCGGGCTTATTGCCTCCATTACAGTTCTTTCGTCAATATGACGCGGAAGAGGCAATTGAACGAGTATGCCATGGACAAGGGGATCGTTATTTAATTCCTCTATTCTGTTTATAAGATCTCTTTCGGTAAAGGATTCTGGATAAACGTCCTTCTTGGATAATATTCCGCACCTATGTGCAGATCGTTCCTTATTTTTTACGTATACTACGGAAGCATGGTTGTCTCCAACGAGAATAACCGAGATTAGCGGAATAATTCCTTCACTTTCAAGCCTTGCTATCTTTTTAATTAAAGACGCCTCTATCTCCTCGGCAATTAATCTTCCGTCTATTATTTTTTCTTTAGGATCGGGATTATTTTCGGTCATTAATCTAAAAATAGGCTAAATTAAAGCATATCGAGCAATGTTTTCATCGGCAATCTTTTGAATTTTTTCTATCTCCGCCTTGCCTGCTTCGTCCTTAAACAGATGTTTAAACCTTCCCTGAAGTTTAAGGTATTCCTCCACCGGAACCCTTCTGCTTATCTTTTTAACGGAAATTATTTTATCGTATTCTGCCTCAAACAGGGGATAAAGACCTGTTTGAACGGCAAGCTTGGCAAGCTTAACGGAATATCTCGGCTCATATTTCCAACCGGGAACGCATGGAACATCCACCTGTAAATATTTAGCGCCCTTTATGGACTTTGCCTTCTTAACCTTTTTCTGGAGATCCAATGGATAGCCCGCCGAAGCTACCGCCGTATAAGGAATTCTATGTGCCATAGCAATTTCCGGCATATATTTTTTAGGTCTGGAATTTCCAAAAGACTCTTTTCCTGACGGACTCGTGGTAGTATAAGCATTTAATGGGGTCAAACCGCTTCTTTGATAACCCGTATTCATATATGCACCATTATCGTAACAGATATACAATATATCCTGATTTCTCTCGAACATGCCACTAAGTGCCTGAATCCCAATATCCGCCGTCCCGCCATCCCCGCCTTGACCAAGAACGGTAATACCGTCTTTTTTACCTGTAATTTTAAGTGCGGCTTCTATTCCGGAAGCCACTGCAGCAGAATTTTCAAAAAGGGAATGTATCCACGGAATCCTCCATGACGATTCCGGATAGCGTGTAGAAAAAACCTCAAGACACCCCGTCGAAGTGGCTGCAATCGTATTTTTACCCAGAACCTCCATGATCAGCTTAACGCTCATAGACTGAGCGCAACCGGAACAAGCGGTATGCCCCATAGTAAAAATCCCGTTATGTGTTTCCTCTTTTGTCAGCATATTTATTTTTCTTTTTATGTTTATTTTATTTACTACTTTTTATTCAAGTCGGCGCAATCCTATGAACTTACCGTCGACGTTCTCTTCTCTTTCCGCTCTCATGGCAAGGTCGTATATATTCTTTGGAGTAATATCCCTGCCCCCAAGACCGAGAATATATCCGTTAACGTTGATCGAAGTCATTTTATTCTTATATAAGGTATCTCTAATTTCCACTGAAAGAATACCCCCTTTTCCCGGAGATACGGCTTTCTCTATTACTATGACATTTTCTGCGTTTCTAAGGGCGGAAACAATCTCGTCTTCAGGAAAAGGTCTAAACGAACGTATCTTTAAAACGCCTATCTTTTTGCCCGATTCTCTCAATTCGTCAACCGCATCCTTTATAGTTCCGATTACGGAACCCATCGCTATTATTACGGTATTTGCATCATCCATCTTATAAGTATCCGTTAGAGCCCCGTGGAACTTACCGAACATATTTTTAAAGTCTCCTGCTGCTTCTACTATAACCTTTTTTGATAAGTTCATGGCATTATAGAGATTGTATCTGGATTCCATATAAACCGACGGCTCGCCGAGCGTCCCGAAAGAATAAGGATTGTCAACATCGAGTTTATATTTCATATTTAAAGGGGGAAGATATTCTCTCACCTTTTCTATAGAGTCTATCGTTTCTACTATTTCAAAAGTATGCGTTAAAACAAAGCCATCCACATTGACCACTACCGGAAGCATTACGTCGGGATTTTCGGCGATTTTAAACGCCTGAATATGCATATCGTATGCCTCTTGGTTATTCTCCGCAACTAACATAATAGCCCCGGTATCCCTTATCGCCATTGCATCCTGCATATCGTTCCAGATATTTATCGGTGCGGAAAGCGCCCTGTTTGCGACAGTCAAAACAACCGGAAGCCTCATGCCCGCAATATTATATATGACCTCTTCCATATATATAAGCCCTTGGGAAGCCGTAGCCGTGTAGGTTCTAACCCCGCAAGCACTTGCACCCAGAACGACCGAAGCGGCGGAATGTTCGCTTTCGACCATAATAAATTCGGATTTCAGATTGCCGTCGGCAACCATTTTTGAAAGATGTTCAACTATGTGTGTCTGCGGCGTTATAGGATAAGCCGAAATAACATGCGGCTCCACCATTCTGACACCATCGGAAACAGCCATCGAACCTTCAAGAACCTGTCTCATATCGTTATATCCGCCATTATATTATATATATTAAAATTATTTTTCTACAAGAATCATTTCTATGTCGTTAACCGGACACTCTTCAACGCATATCGCACATCCCTTACAATAATCGACATCGTAATCGTATATTTTTGTTTTCTTGTCGCCGTAAACAACGCCTTCCGGACAAAAATAAATGCACAGATTGCATCCCGTACATTTTTCATGTTTAAACACGGGGTTTTCATTTGCAAAAGAACCGGTTTTATTCAGAAGCGCCGTCCCCGGCATAGCGATAATTCCGATCTTAAAATCCACTCATGTCTCCCTTTATGTAATTATAAGCAACCTGAGCCGCTTCCGCATTGAGCCTGCCCAACTTTGAACCGAACCTGTTTTCTATTTCTTTTTTAATAGATTCTATATCGACGTCTCTGCTTATTGCAGAAAAAGCCCCAAGTAGTGTAGTATTAACAATGGGTTTATTCAAGATTTTAAGCGCGATTTTTAATGCAGGAAATAAGATAACACCTTCTTCACCGACTCCACCGAGCTCTTCGATAATATCCTTCATACTTATTTCGGAATTTATTAAAATCTTTCCGCCTTCCTTAATGCCTTTGTAAACCGGAACCGACTTAATAATAGTTGCATCCTGAACTATTATATAGTCCGGATCATATATTTGATGCCTCGTTCTTATAGGTTTATTGGAAAACCTCACAAAGGCCTGAACCGGGGCACCCGTTCTCTCCGATCCGAATGACGGAAATGCTTGACAGTAATTTCCATCGTCAAAAAAACTTAAAGCGAGAATGGAAGCCATCGTAACAGAACCTTGACCACCCCTGCCATGTATCCTAATCTCTTTCATCATGAAATCATCCTTGGTTTTTTTATATGCAATAAACCACAAAGATCTTAAAAAATTTTATATTGACGTTTCAGAGATTATACATTTTCAACCCCACCTATGTCAATAATTTTCCTAATTTTACGAATTTCTATTTTTCAAATTCGTCTAAAAAATAGGGAATTTTATCCTCTATGCCGTATGCCATTACATGGATCCCGTGTACCATATGTTTTAATCTCCTTGCAATCCCGGCGGCAATTTCAATCCCTTTTTTTAATGGTTCACCCGCATTTTCAAGCTCGTTTATGATCCTGTCGGTTATATAAATTCCCGGGATGGATTTATTCATAAAACGGGCTGTTTTTGCGGATTTTAATATATATATTCCTGCAATGATCTTAATATCTTTATATTTTTTATAAAAATCGTAAAATTTGCCGAACTTATCCGTATCAAATACTGCCTGAGTTTGAAAGAAATTGCATCCGGAGTCTATCTTTTTTTCAAATTTTATGAGTTGCGGTTCCAGCGGAACAGATTCCGGGTTGACCGCCGCCCCAATATAAAAATCAGTGCAACCGGCAAGTTTATTACCGTTCATATCTACTCCGGAGTTCAATCCTTTTATTATTTCGATTAAGTTAACCGAATCTATGTCGTAAACGGCCTTTGCGTGCTTGTGGTCTCCGAATGAAATATAATCGCCGGTGAGGGTTAAAATATTTTTTACTCCAAACGCGGCAGCACCTAATAAGTCCGATTCTAAGGCCATGCGGTTTCTATCCCTGCACGTCTGCTGAAAAATAGGCTCTCCTCCAAATTGTTTTATGCAAATGACTCCGGCAAGGGAAGACATTTTCATATTTGCGCCCTGATTATCGGTAATATTAAATGCCGTAATACGGTCCTTTAATAATTCATACGTAGCCCGTATTTTTGAAATGTCGGTTCCTCTTTCCGGAGACAATTCCGATGTATAAACAAACTTGCCATTATTTAAACCTTCTTTTAGTTTATTACCGGATTTCAAATTAATAGGCATCATAAAATTACTCCCTCCTCCCCGTCAAGGACATGCCGACATACGAATTATATAATCTTTGCGGCGGATTCGTATGAACCCAATACCTTTATAAATATAGTATAACTTTCTACGGCCTTTAATGTCTCCTTAAGTTTTTCATCGGATTCATGGGAACTTACGTCTATAAAAAACAGATAGTCCCAGTTAAACTTTTTAGAAGGCCTCGATTCTATTTTGGTTATATTAATTTTATTTTCAAAAAACGGTTTCAAGATTTTATATAACGCTCCTACAGAGTTTTTAATAGAAAATAAAATAGATGTCTTGTCGTTACCGGTTTTAGATGTTTTTTCGCCGTTAGAAATAATTAAAAATCTCGTAAAATTATTGCCGTAATCCTCAATATGCGGAAACAGCACGTTCATGCCATAAATCCTACCGGCAACCTCCGATGCTATTGCAGCGGAGCTATCATCCCCATGTGCAGTAATACAGGCGTCTGCGGTCGAAAAAGCATCTATCAGTTTCACGTTTTTAAAGTTTTCTTCGAGAAATTTTCTACACTGGCCAAATGCCTGGGGATGGGAATAAATCCTTTCAATCTTTTCTATATCTCCTTTCCTTGAGAAAAGAAAGTGACTTATAGGTATAACCTCTTCACCTATAATGGTTACATCGGAATTCACAAACATATCAAACGTTGCATTGACCATGCCTTCTATCGTATTTTCCACAGGAACAACGCCGTAATCGGAAAATCCCTTCGATACGGAGCTGAAAACATCGGAAATAGTCTTAGCCGGCATAAGCATTCTGGAGAAACCAAATCTTTTAATGGCGGCAAGGTGTGTAAATGTCCCCTTGGGACCAAAATAGCTGACCCTTATGCCGGACTGTACGGCAATGCAGGCAGAAATTATCTCTCTAAATATATTCTGTAAATGCTCGTCTTTTAACGGTCCTTCGTTGCTACCCGTTATATTTTTACAAACCTCGCCTTCCCTTGAGGGATTATAATACGTTTTATTATTCGAAGACTTTACTTGGCCGATATTTAAGGCAATTCTACCTCTTTCGTTAAGAAGTCGTACAATCTCGCGGTCTATTAAATCAATATCGTTTCTTAATTTTTTTAGTTCGTCCATTCCATTGTTAATTTAGCGGTTTATTTTTCTATTTTCTCTTTAAACGTAGTGTATTTTACATAATTTTTTAAGAAAAGCAAAGTGTTTTATATATCCGCAAAGAAGCGAATAGGATATTGCCCTGTCACTCTTTCTTTTTTTCCTTGACGTAGGAGATTATAAGCGAAACGAGTTCGTCATTAGACTCCGTGGCAAAAATATTCTGAGCATGTACACTTCCCTTAAAAAAATGAAGGGTTTTAGGGGATTCGGTGATCTCATGCATTTTTCTTATGCCTTCCGCAAACTGCTCGCCTTCCGTCCCAAGATAATGAATCGGCACATCTATGAAACTTACACCTTCGATAAAAACGGGAGACAAAACGATAACCGATTTTATTTCCGAGGGCTTATATAGCTTAGATGCGTTCAATACCGCTCCGCCGCCCATACTTGAACCCAAAAGAGTAATGCTTTTTACAAAATCCAAACCCTTGGCAAAATTGACTGCCCCTACGATATCCTCTCCGTATGCATTTGCGCCGGCACTTCCCTGCTTTGAATTTCCGTAACCTCTAAAATCAAACGACAGGGACGATATCTTATTTTTCAAAAGAATATCGCACAGGTCGTAGTAGCTTTCTTTATTAAAAACCCTTCCGTGTGCCGTTATGACGATATTGGGATAAGAACCGAATAAAGACCCCTTGATATCCCCGCCGTCAGCAGTTTCAAAATCAACATCTCTAAAATTCATGTTCATAACCGTTCACCTTAAGTTTATTATGCTATATTCATAATAATATCACTTAAATATCGGGTGTTTATTTGCAAGAACCTCATTAACTCGCCCCACCTTGGTTTTTTGAGGAGATTTAACCGCTTTAAGCTTTTTAATCTTAAATCTGATCGCCTCTACGGCTTTTATAAAACTGTCCAAGGTCTTTACCGATTCGGTTTCGGTAGGCTCTATCATAATTGCCCCGTGAATATTTTTGGGAAAATATATGGTAGGCGGATGAAAACCGTAATCTATCAAGAGCTTTGCAAATTCAATGGTAGATATGTCGTTTTTCTCAAGCGCCGCATCATTAAAAACGCATTCATGCATGCAAAACCCTTTCTCAAAAGGATCCGAGCCTTCAAGTATCTTCCCGAGCTTTTTCTTGATATAATTCGCATTCAGTATTGCAATCTCGCTTACTGACGAAATATTATCCCTCCCTAGGGAGAGAAGATATGCATACGCCCTTACAATGACGGCGAAATTACACAAAAAAGGCGCAATTCTTCCTATGGTGTGCTCTTTATCTTCCGAAATTTTATAACGGGCGTTGCCAAAATTTACATACGGTACAGGCAAATATTCTTTTAATAAATCGACAACCCCTATCGCACCGCTTCCGGGTCCGCCTCCCCCGTGAGGCGCAGAAAACGTTTTATGCAGATTAAGCTGAACCATATCTATACCCATATCGGAAATCTTCACATTGCCTATAAAGGCGTTAAAATTAGCCCCGTCCATATAAACAAGTGAACCGTTTTCATGCATAATTTCGCTAATCTTCTT
Organism: Candidatus Acidulodesulfobacterium sp. H_13; assembly: GCF_048541835.1. NCBI lineage: Bacteria > Candidatus Acidulodesulfobacteriota > Candidatus Acidulidesulfobacterales > Candidatus Acidulidesulfobacteraceae > Candidatus Acidulidesulfobacterium > Candidatus Acidulodesulfobacterium sp. H_13. The sequence continues at coordinate 48,464 of NZ_JBLEOY010000003.1, read as the reverse complement.
TATGTCCTTTTCGAAAATCCCAAACGTATTCGGATTAGTAATCATTATACCTGCAACATCTTTGGAAATATATTCTTTTACGTCTTTGGCATTTAGGGTTCCGTCCGTGCCTGTTTTAATTTCTACGGGTGTGAACCCCGCCAAAACCGAACTCGCGGGATTAGTTCCATGAGAGCTATCCGGAATAAGTATTATTTTCCTGCTCTCGCCGTTGGAATCAAAATATTTTCTAATAATCTTTAATCCGGAAAATTCCCCTGCCGCGCCGGCTTGAGGTGCAAAACCAAATTCGGCTAATCCCGTGAGCTCGCATAAAATAAGATTGAAATCGTGAATAATCTTCAGCGCCGGTTGAACTAAAAAATCAGGGGTCAAGGGGTGCAAGTTTTTTATGTTGCCGAGTGAAACTATAGTCTCGTTTATTTTAGGATTGTATTTCATCGTACAAGAACCAAGCGGATAGAAAACCGAATCTACAGACATATTCCAGCTTGAAAGCCTGGTAAAGTGCCTGATTACCGTTGGTTCTGACACCTCCGGAAGCCTCGGCGCCTTTTTTCTGATAAATTTTTTATCTATATACACCCCTCCGCTCTTTTTTAAATCGGAGGAATTTAAGCCGGAGCATGGGATGCTTATACCTGTAACACCCTTAGAGCTTTGCTTGCTTAACAGCTCTTCGTCGAAAAACAAACCTTTAATTCCCGGAAATTTTAACATATTTATTATTTTAACCCCATTAATCCGGCAAATACATATACTGCCGTTTCCATATCCCTTACGTTAAAACCGCTTTGGCATTTTCTACATACCCGTCTATATCGCTCAGATTATTATTCTCTGTTACGGAAATTAAAATATCGCTTTCTGAAATTTCTATTCCCGCCAAAATCTCTCTTTTCGCCATATCCTCTATGAATCTCGCAACGTTGACGCCGTTATTCAGAATTCTTAGAGAAAATTCGTTAAAAAAATCACCCGAATATAGCAACTTGAAAAGTTTGGTTTCTAATAACTTCTCCTTCAATATATGAGATAATTTGAGATTTAAAAGCGATATTTTACTGAATCCCTCCTTAGAGCAAAGAGATAAGTATATCGCCGCCCTGACTGCGTTCAAAGAGCTATTGGTACATATATTGGAAGTTGCCGCCCCTCTCCTTATGTGCTGCTCCCTCGTAGAAAGAATAAACGAGTAAGCATCTTTGTTTCTATTATCTTTTGTTTTACCGACTATTCTCCCGGGCATTTGCCGAACATACTCTTTTTTTGCACCGAACAATCCCAAAAGCGGTCCCCCAAAATTCATATAATTTCCGAAAGAATTTCCTTCTCCGGCAAATATATCGACATTATAAGACCCGGGTGGAGATATGACTCCAAAGCTGTAAGGTTCGGTGGAAGACGCAATAAAAAAGGGTCTCGGATTAAAGCCGTGAATAACCGGCTCTAATTCTTCCAGATCTTCTATTACTCCAAAATAATTGGGCTGCTGAACTACTACCGTCGCCCCGCTTTTGCCTTTCAATCTTAGTTTAAGCTTCAAATCTTCTATATTCGTCCTGCCCGTTTTATCATTTAATACGACATTTTCTATTTTTATGCCGGTATCGCCTATAAAGGTCTTAACAACCGAAACAAAACGTGGATTCACACCTTCAGAAATTAGAATTAAATTATTATTGCCCTTAGAAAGCCTTATAGACATCAAAACCGCTTCCGCCAAGCTTTCAGCCCCATCATACATAGAAGCATTTACTACATCCATTCCGGATATTTCGGCTATCATAGACTGAAATTCGAACAGCGCAAAGAGCGTACCCTGACTGACCTCCGGCTGATAGGGCGTATAAGGCGTATAAAATTCCGACCTTGAAATCAAGCTGTCTACTGCCGCCGGGATGAAATGATTATATATACCGCCGCCGGCAAATATAGAAAATTTATCTTTATCGGGAAGATTTGAATCAATATCGGAAAAAAACCTGTATAGAGTCTTTTCGTCCATATATTGCGAAAGTGTCCTTAATAGACTTTCGTCCATTAGAGGAATATCTCCCATAATCCTGCTGAAGAGCTCATTTTTATTCTTTATTTCTATAATACGATATAGCCGTTTAATGTCTTTTTCTGAATTGGGAAAGTAACGAAAACTATTCATGAATGGAGGTTATAAAAGATTCATACGCATTTTTGTCCATTAGCCCATCCATATCGGAAGAATCTGACACCTCTGCCTCGGCGATAAAACCGGTATCGTAGGGTTGTTGGTTGATCAGTTCGGGGTTATCGTTTAATTTGGAATTGATGGAAATAATTTTAAGACTAACGGGTGCATAAATTTCCGAAACAGACTTGACTGATTCTATTTCTCCTATTTTATCGCCCTTCTCGTAAGTCTTGCCTACCTCCGGAAAAGAAACATACACTACGTCTCCCAGTTCTGATTGCGCAAAGTCGGATATCCCGACATAAAACTTATCGTTTGCATTCTTTGCAATCCATTCATGGGACTTTGCAAAATAAAATTCACCGTTTATCGCCATTTTTGAACCCCTTTGATATTTACGCTCTAATATTTTTTATTATTATCACAATATTCGGCATTCGTTAAACGAATGTAGTCTGTTTCGTCCCGGCTAGTTCTAATTTTCTGATTTACGATCTCTTAAAATTTCGATGAAACGGAGGCGTAACCACCTCTGCCTTTTCGAAGTTGCCTCTAATATCAATAAAGAAGTCTTTCAAAAATAAAGGATCTATATTGGCATCCGAAAGATAAGCACTGCCTATCGGAAATTTATTGGACGGACTGTAAGTTCCGCTTGCAATACATCCTATCGGCTTAAGATTATTGTCTAAAATTCTTTGCAGATGCCTTGGTATCTGTTTGCCGGAAAGTTTAAAAAAAATTAACCTCTTTTCTTTATTTTTAATATTGCTTAAAGCCTCTTTGCCTATGAAATTTTTAGTCGTTGAAAGGTATTTCTCAAAGCCTGCGTCATACGGATTAATGGTTTCGTCAAGTTCATGTCCGTAAAGAGGCAGAGCAGCCTCAAACCTCAAGGTATCTCTTGCACCTAAACCTATGGGAATAAGGTTTGAAAGACGCGAATTCTTCAAAAGATAATTCCATAAAACAACTGTTTTTTCGGCGGACACGAACATCTCGAACCCGAATTCCCCTGTATAACCGCTTCTTGATATTAACGCCTCTACATTAATATCCTTAAAAACAGCACAACCAAACTCGAAGTGCTTCAATTCTTTGACCGGTTTAGCATTAAACTTAAAGTCGAATAATCCGCACTTGCCCTTATTAACGGCATCGCTCGCTAAAGAATATACCAAATCCCTCGATTTTGGTCCCTGCACGGAAAGGAGACCCACCGTTTCGCTTATATTTTCTACCGTAACATCGTTCCCTGCTTTTTGAAATTCGATTTGTTGATAATGCATCCATGAAAAATCCTTTGGGGTATTTGCGGCATTTACTACCGCCATATAATCGCTATCGGAAAACTTAAAAACCGTAACATCGTCTATTATCCCGCCCTTCTCGTTCAATATTAACGAGTACATGATTTCCCCATTCCTTATTTTCGATACGTCTGCCGTGAAAATATAATCCACAAAAGAACTTGCGTCCCTTCCCTTTATAATTATTTCTCCCATATGGCTTATGTCGAAAATTCCGGAATCGTTCCTTACGTTTAAATGCTCTTCTATAATGCTTTTATAATAAAGAGGCATAAAAAAACCGGCAAAAGAAACAATCTTTGCACCTGCCTTAACATGCTCGTCGTATAAAGGTGTCCTTTTATTAACTCTGGCGTCCATAATAATATTGTTTCCTAATTTAAATTTACTATACTCATGATTTTCCGTATCTAATCATTATCATAGATGTTATTATAATGAGTCGGATACCTAATGTCAACTTTTACGACATACCTATAATTAAATAGGTCTCCCCCAATAAATAAGCTTGCATTAAGATTTAAAAAAATATACAATAATTCCCTGCAAGTTATTATAGTGATTACAGCGGGGTGGAGCAGTCCGGTAGCTCGTTGGGCTCATAACCCAAAGGTCGCAGGTTCGAATCCTGCCCCCGCAACCAATCAAAGCTGTTGTCATCATACTTTGTCTTATGAATTCAAAACCTAAATGTAAACAATCAGGCTTCCCGCTTCATGGCATTGTAACTGACAGTAATCGTATACCGCCCAGAAATGAGGATACACTGTTTGCCCCTAAAACCATAGTTTCCAACATTAAAATCACTTTAAGCATTAGAAGAAACAGAAATGTCTCGGGGTGAGAGAGAAAATAAATATATCCGATACCGTCTTTTAAGTAAACTTTCCTTATCCCGAATAAGCCTCAAACAATATCTCGATAGGATGCAAAACCTTTTTACCCGTACCCATTTCTATCTGGTCGGAGGCTAACGGGCAATCGGATATATAATAATCCATTTTCATTGAATCTATGTCTTCGAATAAACTTTTACCTACCCCTAAAGCATATTCAAAAGTCTTTTTTTTCACGCCGAAGGTTCCGTCGTGTCCCGAACATTTTTCAATAATCTGAACGCTCGTTTCGGGAATAAGCCTTAGAAGATTTAATGCTTTATAACCGACATTTAAAGACTTTAAGTGACATGAAATATGATATCCTATTTTGCCCATAGATTTTTTAAAATCGGTATTAAATTTTCCGTTTTGATATAGGCGGTATAAATACTCATGAATATCAAAAGTTTTATTTGCAATCGCGACAGCATCGTCTGAATCCGGCAATAATAAAGGATATTCATGTTTTATTTGCATTGCGCATGTCGGAACCGGAACGATTATATCAAAACCGTCTTCGACATATTTTTTTAAATTTTTTATATTATATTTCGCTTTTTTAATAGAATTATCAATATCCCCCGTGTCGTAATAAGGTATACCGCAACACTGGATGTCGGGGAGTTCGACATATACGTTATTCTTTTCAAGAACTTTTATTAACGCAATACCCCTGTCTAAAAAATTATAATTTAACATACAAGTATAGAAAAGGACGACCTTGCCGTTAAATTTATTTACATCCGAAACGGTATCATCTATTTTATAGTTGCCATGAAACCACTTCTCAAAACTAATTTTATTAAAAGAAGGAACCTTAGCTCTCTTATCTATCCCCATAACAGGTTCTAAGATATAACGAAACAGCTTCATATTATTAAGCTTATTCACAATAGACGCAACAGGAATAGAGCTTTTTCCCATCTTGTCCGTATCGACAAGCAGCTTATCTCGAATTCCCGCTCCTTCTTTTTTAAATCTGAATATTTTATATCTTAACGCCAAATGGGGGAAATCGACTTTCCATTCATGGGGAGGCGTAAACGGACATTTGAAATAACACTGTTTGCAATAAAAACAAAGATCCAAGGGTTTAATAAGTTCTTCTTGCGTTAAAGCCTCAATATCGTCGCTCTTATCGTCAACGGCATTAAACAGGGCGGGAAAAGACGGGCAAAATCCTATACATAATCTGCAGCTCTTGCATTTTGAATATACCCTTTTAATTTCATTAAAAAGATTTTTTTCATCCAAAAAATCGGTGTCTCTTATATTGAAATTTTGGGTAATTTTAGGATCGGCATCCGTCTTATACATAAACAAAACCCTGCAATCGAACTTAAAATTTTATTTAAAGTTGTCTAAAATTTTCTTAAACCTTTCGGCATGTGACTTTTCGGCCTTAGCAAGCATTTCAAACCATAAAGCAATGTCTTCAAATCCTTCTTCTTTTGCCGTTTTCGCAAACCCCGGATACATTTCCGTGTATTCGTATGTTTCTCCTGCCAACGAAGACTCAAGCATTTCTTTTAACGTACCTATGGGTTTACCCGTAGCAGGATCCCCTCCTTCATATTTTTTTAAATAATCGAGATGTCCGAAAGCGTGTCCCGTTTCGCCCTCTCCCGTTTCTCTAAAATTATTAGCCACATCCGGATACCCTTGTATATCGGCTTCTTTGCCAAAATATAAATATCTTCTGTTTGCTTCCGATTCCCCTGCAAACGCAGCCTTTAAATTCTCGAAAGTTTTTGTTCCATGTACTGTTTTAGCCATGACTTACAACCTCCTGTTTAGATTAATTAGGACCAGAAAGATAAAGATTTCCTATAAAAACAAAGCATCGTGAAAATTAAATCCGTTTGCGGACCTGCTATAAAATAACATGTCCGTATCCGTAAACTAATTCCTGAGTGTTGCAATTATTCTTTTTGAATTTAAGAATAAGTTTAATGCATCTTCTATTTTCGGCACTATTACGTCACAATGCAATAGCGCCTTGACGGAAAGCCCTTCAACACCCACAATACCTATTCCTATAACACCCTGTTTAAGCATCTCATGATCGTTGTAACCGTTACCTACGATTGCGGTTTCGGGATATCCTAATTTGTAGACTATTTCTTTTTTTTTGTCGGCAGAGTTTTCACCACTTATTATGAATAGTTTGGCATTTATATCTTTTACCATGTTTTCGGCGGTTCCGAATGTATCGGATGTTATTATATATATCTCTACAATCTTAGATAATTTGTTTAAAAGGATTTTTACGCTGTCTCGAATTATTCCATCTTCCGAAAGCGTTCCGTTCATGTCAAAAACTACGTTTTTTAATGTTACTTCGGCATTTCCAGGTATATCGATTTTTATCATATCCACACCCCTTCCGCACTATTAATATAAATATTCTCTAAATTATGCATCGGTTACGGCGGCGGTATATAAATCCGTTAACGTCTCGATTAAAAATCAAACAATATATTATGTATACCACCGTTTGACCAAATAATCAACTCAAGTTAAAGTTCTATTTTTTATTAATGGAGTGAGGGGTTAAGCAAACAAACCGTTTTCTACCAGTTCGCAGATAATGTGAGCAATTAGAATGTGTTGTTCCTGAATCCTAGGTGTATCTTTGGATGGAATTTTAATTATCAGGTCGCACATGTCGGACATTTTTCCACCGTCACTGCCCGTAAAACCTATAATTTTCATACCCGTATCCCTCGCAGTGATTATAGCGGATATAATATTTTTAGAGTTTCCGGACGTGGATATTCCCCAAAATATATCGCCTTTTCTTGCATTTGCTTCAAGCTGACGGGAAAAAATAACCGAAAAATCATAATCATTAGCTATTGCCGTTATATCAGAGGTATTTACGGTAAGGCTTTCTGCGGCAAGTGCTTTCCTTTCTCTGTAAAACCTCGAGACAAGTTCCGCCGTAATATGCTGGGCATCTGCCGCCGAACCGCCGTTTCCGGCAATAAAGATTTTTCCGCTATTATTATAAACCGATATGATTGCTTGAGACATTGCACTCATCGTTTTTATTATTTTTTCGTCTCTTACCGTTAGTTCAAGTAGTGCTGCCGCTTCATTAAACCTCTTTATAATCAATTTTTTCATTTCGTATTTTATATTTCATTTAAAATTAACTAAAATTATAGCATATTTTTTATTTTTAAATATGGGTATCCGATCAATGGCGAACTATCTCGTTATAATAGAGATGTAGTTCACGATATCTCGGTAAAACCCTTGGACTCGAATAATGAGGAATACAATTTAAGCGCATACATATCAGTCATGCCGCTGATATAATCGGCACACATCACATAAAAACCGTCTTCCCCGAAAACATTGTAAAACCCGAAATTAAATATTTCCTGAAAATCATCCGGGTAAAGATTTATGTTTTTGATATCCGAAAAAACATTAAAAAGCATACTTACAATATTTTCCGCTTTATATCTGTTTAACAATATCTCCCTATTCTCCATAAGAAGTTTATAGGAAATCTGCTTTAAGGCGTTAATCTCTATATTAACATCGTTCTTCCATGTAAGACCATATTTATAGGAATCTTCGCATAAATCAAGGGGTATATTTTTGATTACGTTGTCTTTAGCGTCAGCAAAAAACTTTTCTCTCTCCTCTATATCTATATTCATTATGAATTTAGAAATGTACCGTGAAAAAAATTCCTTCAAATCGGTTTTAACCTTCACATGGTACATTATTTCATTATTATTTATTTTATCCGTTTTGGTTTTAAAAATTTTATTAAGATTAAAGAAAAAATTATCTATTTTCTCACTCATCTTGTCCAAATCTCCAGAAAAAGAGCTGTCTTCCTTTAAATATTTTTTGACCTTAAGGTGTCCGTTTATATCTATAAGCTTAGATTCTACACCGTCTTCCAAATCGTGGGCAGCATATGCTATGTCGTCTGCAGCGTTTAATATTTGGCACTCCAAACACCTTGTAGCTTGAAAAAAGTTTTCTTTAATTTTCTTATTTTTTGGATCATTCAGCAACTCAAAATTATTTTTTAAGAAATTTACGAATTTCTTTCCGTGAAGCCTTTCCAATATAAAGATATCGTTATCATATATAAAATGCTTGTTTTTATCCGACAATGAATATGGTAGTTTGTACTTTAATATTCCGTCAATGGTCTTTAGCGTGGGATTTAGCCCGTATATTTTATTGTCGACGGTATCATAGAACTTTTTTTCTAAAAAATTTAGTATTCTTATATTCTGCGCATTGGCTTCAAAACCGAATTTACCTCTCGTAATCGTCTTCAACTCTTGGTTTATTATGTCTTCGCCGAGATGACCGAAGGGCGGATGCCCTATATCGTGGGCTAGAGAAATGGCCTCCATGACATCGCGGTCTATTTTTATATCATATTTATCAACCAATATGGTTGCTATGGAACGGGCTATTTGAGACACCTCAAGAGAATGGGTAAGCCTCGTCCTGTAATAATCTAAGGTAAAAACCCCGAAAACCTGAGTTTTATTTCTCATCCGCCTGAAAGCACTTGAGTGTATTATTCTGTCTCTGTCTATCTGGAAAGGAGACCTCACACCCCTTTCCTTCTTTTCTTTATTTGTATAACCGTAATTGAATATCCTTTCTTCATCCATTTAAAAATACCTCCTTGAAAAGCGGTTTTGTTACCGACCCCGTTTTTTAACTTTTAAACTTGCTTTTAAACTTGATTAAATATATACTATTTCAAATTTTTTAAAAAGTAAATTTTACTTAAGGAGCTGGAGCGCAAATGAAAAATAAAATTAAAGATGACAAGGACAAACAGACATTTTCGCCGGAGGAACTTGAGGAAATAAAAGAAACACTGATAAATATGAAAAAGGTTATTTTCAAAGAAATAGATGCCAGCATTAAAGAGGGTTCATCCAAAGATCCCGCTGAGTATCGCGGAGACAATTACGATATAGCTTCAAACGAGAGAGACCGTGAATTGTCCTATATGCTTGGAGACAGAGAGAGAAAAAAGGTAAGGGAGATAGACGACGCCCTTTACAAAATAAAGGAGGGAGAATACGGGATTTGCGATGAATGCGGGGAAACGATTTCAAAAAAAAGACTAAAAATAATTCCTTATTCCAACTTGTGCATAAACTGCAGGTCGCGGGAGGAAGAGGAAGAAAAAAGGCGAATAAGCGAGGATTATATGGATCATTTAACGGGCATGCCTTTGATAAATGAAGATGAAATATTTAAGGATTCGGACGACTAAACGGAAAAAAACAGGCAACCGTCCTGTTTCCGCCTTGACCCTTATTTTCCATGGTGGGTTCGTTCACCCTGCAAATATCTTGAGACGCATAACATTTATCAAAATATACACACCCTCTCTCTTTATCGCTGTCGATATTTCGACCGCTATTCTTAACCGGTTTAATCTTTTTCTGCTCGTTCCTCGCTCTTGATAGATTTTCCATGCTCAAATCAGGTTTACTTTTAAAGTCAAAGGCCATCATAGAGTCGTAAAGGACATTGGAATACGGATGGGCAGGCATGTTGAAGAATTCTGCGGAACCGGCTATCTCTACTATTTTTCCTCCGTACATTACGCATACCCTGTCTGCAATATGTCTGACTAATTTTAGATCATGAGTTATAAACATATAACTCATCTTTGTTTTTTCCTGAATATCCATCAGTAAATTCAAAATTTGCGCCGATATTGACATATCTAAAGCAGATACCGGCTCGTCAAGAACTAAAAGCTCCGGATTCACCGACAGACACCTTGCGATGCCGACTCTTTGCCTTTGACCCCCTGATAGCATATGGGGGTAGCAATAAGCCGTATTTTCCTGCAATCCCACGTTCTTTAGCTGAGAAACGGCAAAATCTACTCTATCCCTCTTTCTTATAATGCCGTTTTTAACAGCGGGATAAGAAACAATCTTATATATCTTTTTTTTGGGATTAAGCGAAGAATAGGGATCTTGAAAAAGTATCTGAATATCTTTCCTCAATTTTTTGCCCCTGTTTCCGTAATCCAGCGGCTTACCTTTAAAATATACGGTTCCGGACGTTTTAGTTATAAGTCCGGTAATCAGTTTGGAAAGGGTCGATTTACCGCATCCCGTTTCTCCAACCACGGCAAAAATCTCGTTTATTAAAACGTCAAAGGTTACATCCGAGACGGCTTTTATCACATTCTTTTTGATATCGAATAGGGTTTTATAATATTTAAAATGTTTAGAAAGCCCTGAAGCGGTCAGAATTGCGTTTTTTTCCTTAAGATTCGTAATTTTTTCCATATTTTATTTTTTCGGTTTCTTTTTCATATCTTAATACACCTTACGTATCTGTCATCGGTGTCATAATGAACCAAAGGAATATTCATCAGGCAGTCTTTATTGCTTCTAAAACATCGAGAATAAAACCGGCATTTTCCATCGCTAAAATCATCTTCCGTCAAAAAACCGGGTATAGTGGATAATCTCTGTTTTGGAACATAATTTGCAGATAAAGTGGGGATGCTTTTAATCAAAGAAATCGTATAAGGGTGTATCGGATTTTCTATTAATTCTTTTGTTTTCCCAAGCTCCATAACCTGTCCTGCATAGAAAACGCACGTCATATCGGAAATACTTTCTGCAATGGTTAAATCGTGTGTAATAAAAATAATCCCAACATTCGATCTTTCCTTAATATCCTTGATAAGTTTCAAGACCTGCAGTGAAGTCGTTACGTCTAAGGCCGTCGTAGGTTCGTCCGCTATTAAAAAGCATGGATTTAAAACCATGGCCATTGCAATCATGACCCTCTGTCTCATACCCCCCGATAATTCATAAGGATATGAAGCAAACTGAAATTTGCCGTCTATATTCATGGAATCTAAGTAGGAAATAGCAATATCCTTAGCCTCCGCTTTAGAAACTTTTCTGTGTGCCAGTATCGCCTCGGTAATCTGCTCTCCTATCTTCATTACCGGATTCAACGATGTATTAGGGTCCTGAAATATCATGGATATCAGTCTACCCCTCGCTCCCGTAAGTTCTCTCTGTTTTAGCTTTAAAATATCTACCTTATCCTTTTGAGAGGAACATCTCACTCTAATTTCGCCGCGAATTATTTTTGAAATGACCGGGGGATTCAACCTTAAAATAGACAAACCAAGAAAAGATTTGCCGCTGCCGGACTCTCCGACTATCGAAACAACCTCTTTTTCTTTAACGGTTAAAAAAAAAGAATCCACGACATTAATGCCGTCGCAACAATCGATCGCCTTGCCTGATTTTTTTTTAGAACAAAGCCGTACCGTTAAATCTCTTATTTCAAGACTCATCGTTTTTTAACTTGACCCCTTGCCGAATTAATATCTTTACCACTGCTCACACCGACGACTCTTTGCATGCCGGCTGTATTTTTAGTGTTATTATTTTACATTCTTTCAATAACGGGTATGCACAATAGCCTTAAGACCTGCATCAAAACTATCTTCATCGCATATATTATATAAAGACGAGGCTTTATATAATCGCATTCCTTCCCCAGGAGCCTATAATTTTGATAATATTTATTAAAAAGGGCCGATAATTCTAAAGCATAAGAGCTTATGACGGACGGCTCGTTTTGATTGAGCGCCTCATCAACAGCATCCTTAAAGTATGAGATCTGTTTTATTATTAAAAATATATCATTAAAATCTGCATCTTCTTCCGAAATGTTAAAAATCCCGTCGAAATTAGCCTGGTTATACATATTCAACGATCCGAAACCCCGTTCCTTCTTAACCGTATCGGGACTCAATCTAAGCATAAGGCTATTTATTCTTGATATGGTATATTGAAGATAAGGACCCGTCTGTCCCTCAAAAGACAGGACATTGTCCCAGTTAAAGCTTACGTCGGTAGTTCGCCTTGTCTTTAAATCGTTAAACATAACCGCCCCTATGCCTATTTTTAAAGCTACGGATTCCGTCTCCTCCGGATTGATGCCGGCATTGCCGCTCGCTTCCCTTAACGCAAAACCGTCTTCAAGTTTTTCTTTTGCCTTAAGACTTGCCTCTTCTATATAATCGTTTAAAAACACGAGATTACCCTTTCTTGTGGACATGCCTATGATTCTGCCAAATTTAACATGGACAATCCTGCCATCTATTAAAGAGGCATAGCTTTTAAAAATCGGATTTTCGGATATTTTATCGGCATTATCTTTCAATATGCGAAATATGCCGGAAAGCTGGCTAAAGTGCAGCGACTGCTCCGAACCGACCACGTAAATCATCTTATCGTAGGAATATTTTGCCATTCTCGTCACAGCGGTAACGATATCCCTTGAAAGGTAAAGAGATGTTCCGTCGCTTTTTGCAATTAGAGCGGGGGCTTTTACCCCTTTTACCCGAATTATTACGGCACCCTCGCTTATAGAGGCGATACCGCTTTTAAGCAAGATTTCCGTGGTTTCGTTTGCAAATTCCGCGCTCTGAGCCTCCCCCTCGTAAACATCGAACTCTATGCCTATTGATTTATAAATTCGCTTAAATTCATCTATGCTCAATCCCCTGAATAATTTCCATAAATTATACTGACCGGATTCTGTTTCGCAAAAACCGCCCTTATTTTTTTCGGATATCTCTATTCCTTTCCATCCGTCATCTACGCTATTTTTAGTGTTGCCGGGAATACGTAAATACTCTTCGATACTGCGCCTGTTTCGCGACATAAAATTCTCAAGAGTCTTAAATCTCCTTTTCGCTTCTTTCTCAAGGGTTTCATCGATCTGTTCGTCTTTATGGATTCTGACATAAAGACCGTATAGAACATTTATAGGGTCTTTATTAAATTCGGAGAAATCTACGTCATAACGACAAAAAGCGGTTATAAGTTTACCGAATTGCGTACCGAAATCCCCTAAATAATTTACTTTTACGACACTATGACCACAGAATTCATAAATATTAGATAAACTCATTCCGATTACCGTTGACCTTAAATGCCCTACTCCGAAAGGTTTAGCTATGTTGGGAGAAGAAAAATCTATTACTACTTTAAGCGGTTTTTCCTGATGCTCTCTACCATAATCCGTTCCTGCGGAAAGAACGTCTTTTATGGTAAGATAAGCAAACTTTTTTTTATTGACGAAAAAATTTACATATGCGTCCTTCATTTCTATTTTATCAAATAAGGCTGCGTCTTTCGCCTTGTCAAAACTTGTCAATGCCATGCGGAAAATTTCTTTCGCAATATTTACTGGGATTCCCTTGAAATCATATTTTCCAAAATAATAAGAAGCTATAGAATAATCACCGAAAGAGTTGTCAGGAGAATTTTTTATAAGCCTTGCGGCTTCTTTTTCGGATACCGCCGTGTTATTCTTTTCTTTAACAATTTTTTGAATAAATAAAATAAGACTGCGTTTAAATATATCCATATTATTTATGATAACCTATAATTATGTCAATTAAAAGACTTTAAAAAAATAATAAATTTGGTATAATGGAAAATAAGAGAGTTTCAAAATAAATAATTATATTAATGGTTGATTTAATATTAAGGAGACGCCTAATGTCAACAGCTGAAGAGCTTGCTTTGCCGAAATATCAATGTGATGTTTGCGGTTATATTTACGACCCAGAAGTTGGAGATTCCGAAGGGGGAATAGAACCCGGGACGCCTTTTGACAGATTGCCGGATGACTGGGTATGTCCCATATGTGGCGCCGACAAAACGCATTTTAATCATTTTACGGGATAAGCGGGTTGACTTTAATAATATAATATGATAATTTAGCTTCATGAAGCCATTGAAAAAAAATATACTGGTTGCATTTATTTCTATTATCTTATTGATTATAGCCGTTTTTTATGTCACTCCTAAAGTTTATGCATTTTCTTACGGTAGTTTTGCCGCTAAGGTAAATAATAATCGGCAGATAGGCAATCCGAACGCAAACGTTACTATAGTGATATATACGGATTTTCAATGCTCTTGGTGTAGAAAATTTGAGGAAAACGACCTTCCTTATATTATGTCGGACTATGTGAAGACCCAAAAAGTTTTATTGCAGTTTCGAGATTTTCCGTTAACTCGAATTCATAAGTATGCCTTTAAAAGTGCCGAATATGCCGACTGTGCCGCTTTTCAGGGGAAATCTAACTATATGCAAATAAGAGGGCTTTTATATAAAGATCAAAGTAAATGGAGTGAAATAGGAGACTTATATTACTTCTTCAAAACTAAAGCCGGTAACATGGTAAATCTTAAAAAAGAGGAAGCTTGCGTCAAAAGCGGAATAGCCAAAAAACTTATTCATACTGATATGACTTCAGGAATAAACGCCGAAGTAGAGGGAACTCCTACTCTTTTCATATATAAAGGACTTACGCTTTACAAAAAGGTAACAGGCTATATACCGTTTACTTCTTTAAATAAAATATTGTCGGGTGCTTCAAACTAAATATTTCCGGTAATATAAATATCCTTTTCAGAATCATTATCCGGTATTTTTGAAAGTTCTCGTATAATTTTATTCACGAATTTTTCGGTATAGTTAAGCGCTTCCTTTATTTCGACCCCGTTTGCAAGTTGCGAAGCAAGACATGCTGAAAAAGCACAACCAGTCCCATGGATTTCTTTTTTTAGTTCCAATCTGTTGCCTGAACATATAAAAAACTCATTTTTTGAATTTAATACAATATCGAATATTTTATTCCGGTCGGATTTTTTCGAAAGATGCGAACCCTTTATTATTATATTTTCAATTTCCGGTATTTTTTTTCTAATAACCCTTGCCGCTGTCTTCATTCCTTCAATATCTTTAATATCCATACCAGCAATAAGTTCTGCTTCGCATATATTAGGGGTAATAACCGTTGCATATCTAAAAAGCGGCATAAGAAAATCGGGGTAAGCACTTTCCCCCGTCAAAACTTTATTAGAAGTGGAAATATAAACGGGGTCTACAATAATCGTTTTAGGCTTATATTTATTCAGAAATTTGCTTAAAATCAGACCCTGGCGTTCATTAAATATCAATCCTATTTTTACGACGTCTATAACAAAGTAATCGAATATGGCATTAAGTTCCGATAAAAAAAAGGCATCCGAAACCGGCTCAGCTAAATAAATATTGTCCGGATTCTGTGCCGTCATAACCGTTATCGCCGATAAACCAAAAATTTTAAATCTTGAAAATATTTTGGCGTCGGACGTTATCCCTGCCCCTCCGGAGCCGTCGAATCCGGCAACGGATAGAGCTTTTACAGTCTTAATACTCGCCATAATTTTATCGCAATATCAATCATAACCGCATTCAATGCCTCTACATCGGGCGGTTCATTTTAGCTTCTTTTTGTGATCCCTTATCGACGTTAAGATATTCGCCACCACCGAAGCATCTCTTGTGTTTAAAATATCCGTCTTTTCTGCCCACCCCTTTCTGGCGGTATTTATGCCATAGTTGACTAAGTTGACAGATGATGCGTCATGGGCATCCGGATTTATTGAAAGCAGTACCCCTTTACCTATTGCTTCCTTTATGTATCTCCAGTCTATATCTAACCTTTTCGGTCTTGCGTTGAGTTCAATAATGGTTTTATACTCGGAAGCATAATCTAATATTTTTGAAACATTTATGGGATAACCGTTTCTTTCTAAAAGAAGCCTGCCGGTAAGGTGCCCTATCATAGTGGTATACGGATTTTTAATGGCTTTTATAATCCTTTCGGTCATCATGCTTTCCGACATATTAAATTTAGAATGAACGGAAGCTATCACGAAGTCAAGCATAGACAACGTCTTATCATTATAATCAAGGCTCCCGTCGGACAAAATATCCGATTCTATACCTTTAAATATTTTAACCCTGCCCTTGTATTTTTTATTTAATCTATCGATATATTCAATTTGGGATTCCAGTTCGGAAGCTGAAAGCCCATTTGCATAATACGCCGAAACCGAGTGGTCGGAAATGCCGGCATATGAATAACCCTCTCTTATACAGGCTTCAACTATCACCTCAAGGCTGTCTTTTCCGTCCGTATAAGTAGTATGAATATGAAAAACTCCCTTTAGATCTTTTTCCTCTACCATATCGGGTATATCCCTGTTTAACGCCGCAGTTATTTCCCCGACACCCTCTCTTAATTCCGGAGGAATATACTGCATCGCAAATAGGCCGTAAAATTCGGATTCGTTATTGACCCTAATTCTATCCTTACCGCCTGCCGTTTCTTTGTTCGTAAATATTCCATGTTCGTTTATATCGTAACCGCATTTTCTTACCGTCATTCTTAATTCTTCGTTATGCAGCTTAGAGCCGGTGAAGTGTTGCAGTGCGCAAACGAAATTGTCATCCGAAACTATATGTAAGCTTACATTAATCCCGCTCTTTAAAACAAGGCTTATTCTGGTCTCCCCGACAAATTCGACCCTAAGAATTTCGCCGTAATTCAAAAACCATTCCTTAAATTTTTTTTTGTTCTTATCCTTAACGGCAACTACAATGTTTATATCCCCTATGGTCTCCGTCTTTCTTCTTAAGGAGCCGGCTATGGCAATATCTCCCTTTATATCCGTATTTTGCAGATAAGCCTCTAACAACAATGCCTGCTCGGCGGCAACGGGATATAAAAAACGCTGCCGAAAAACCATATATTCTTCTATAGATTTTCTTAGGTTTTCTATCGTTTTTTCTCCAAAGCCGCGAACGTTGTAAAGTTTACCCGCATCAATAGCATTACGTAGATTATCTATACTTTTTATATTTAAATTTTCGTATAAAAAATTAGCCTTCCTTGGTCCTAATCCGTGCAATCTGACTAATTCAAGTATTCCAGAAGGGATGGAGTCTGCGAGTTCATCGTAATAAGCAAGATGCCCCGTATTTACAATTTCTTTTATTTTAGAAAAGAGGTCTTTGCCTATGCCTTGAATATCTGTCTGCCCGCCGCCTATGATATCCGTCAAGTTTTCACTCATGCGGCTTATAATTCCGGAAGCATTTAAATAAGCGCGTATTTTAAATGGATTTTCATTTTTTATTTCAAGAATATCCGCTATTTTTTCAAAAATTCCGGCAATTTCAATATTCGTCATAATTATTTTGCATATTCTTTTAGGGTTATGTTATATTATATAACAAATGAAGGTATAAAGGGTATAATTAATATAATATTTAACATTAAAAAACGATGCTTCTATTTAGTTTTGTCAGATATTTTTTCGATATTTTAAGCACTATTCTTACGGTATACATGTGGATAATTATCATAAAAGCCTTGCTTTCATGGGTAAATCCCGACCCGTACAATCAGATTGTCCGACTCATAAACGATATTACCGAACCGGTCCTTAACAAGATTAGACTCATATTGCCGCTCGGGACGAGCTTTGCTTTTGATTTTTCTCCTGTCATAGTCATCCTAATAATATTAATTATTCAATTTATGCTAAATTATATAGAATTCGATTATATTTTGCCTCTTATAATCAGGTAACGGCTGACAAGATATGGCAATTTTAATAAAAAATAATAGTCAAAGATAGAGAGGAAAACCATGGAATTTTCCCCGATAGACATAAAATCTCAAAAGTTTTCTAAAAAAATAAAAGGATACGACGTAACCGAAGTAGAAAATTTTTTAGAAATAGTATCGGATGACCTTGAAAAACTTTACGGCGAATATTACGACTTAAAAGAAGAACTCGTTAAAAAGAACCAAGAAATTGCCAGTTACAAAGAGAAAGACAAAGCTATAAGCGAGGCTATTCTTATGGTCCAATCCGTTTCCGGCGATATAAAAAAAGCCGCAATCGCAGAAGCGGAAGCTATAAGAAAATCGGCGATTGCAGAATCGGAAAAAATAGTAAACAATGCAAACCGAAAATATATAGAGATAGCAAATCATATCAACGACCTGTTAAATAAAAGACTTATTATAATGGATTCTATAAAAAATCTTCTTTCTACAAATATGGATTTGATAAATCAGGAAATAGCAAAAAATACGGAGGTTTCGGTTGTCCTCGAACAGGTTAAGCTGGATACAACAGATAACAATAAACCCCTGCATGGCAAACCAATGGATAAAAGTTCGGAACCGGACGATAAAACCGCCTATGATGCACTCAAAAATGAAGAATTAGAGGAATTTTTGTGATACAAATGAGTTCACGTTTTAGCCGAAAAGAATCAAATAAAATTTTCTGCCGACAATTTTTTACAATTCTGCAATAATAATTTGGCTATTTTATTTTTTTATGGTATATATATAAAATAGAGATAGATATAAAATATAAGGTATGGCATAAGGAGGCAAAGATGAATATTTTGCTAGTTCAACCTAATAACAAAAGTACCATAGGGCTAAGCAACGTCTCTCTAATAGAACCAACGGGGCTCGAAGCGATAGCCGGGGGTCTTCTTATGGACGAACACAGAGTCCAGATAATAGATTTAAGAGCCATAAACTACGATCCCGATAAATATTTATATGATGCAATAGAAGAATTCAAACCGGACGCTATAGGCTTCTCATGCTCTTTCACCCCCGACGTGTACAGAACCATAGAGCTTGTTAAAAGGGTGAAAAATGAATATGGCGTGCGTTATGTCTTCGTGGGCGGACACCATGTCTCCGTTTATCCGGTAGATTTTAACATTAAAGAAATAGATGCAGTAATCGTGGGAGAGGGGGAAAATACCGCAAGGGAACTCATTAACTCTTTTTTATCCGGCACTTCGCTATCCAAGGTGAACGGAATCATATATAATGAAAACGGTCATCAGATAAAAACTCCTGCTCGCGGTATGCTTAAGAATATAAACGACCTTCCTTTCTTTGCGAGGCATCTTACTAAAGAATACAGAAAAAAATATTTTCTCGGCATAAGAACCTCTATTGCATGTCTTGAAACGGCAAGGGGTTGTCCGTTTAAATGCAGTTTTTGCAGCGTTTGGAATTTCTACGGAGGCTCTTACAGGTCAAAGTCTCCGGAAAGGGTCGTAGCCGAGCTTAAAGAAATAAAGGAAGATTACGTGTTTGTCGTAGACGATAATTTTTTCAGCGACGTCAGAAGAGTAAAGAAAATAGGCGAACTTTTAAAAAAAGAAAGGATACATAAACTGTATACTATTCAGGCCAGAAGCGATACTATCGTTAAGCATCCGGAGATTATCTCACAGTGGAAGGAGCTCGGGCTATCTAATATTTTTATAGGATTCGAAAGTGTAGACGATAGCAAGCTAAACAGCATCAATAAAAACAACTCTTCTTCTAATAACGAGAAGGCTTATTATATCGCGAAGAAATACAATATTGCCGTTACCGCTTCTTTTATAGTATCTCCGGACTTTACTAAATTGGATTTTAAAAAGCTTATAGATTTCGTAACGAGGCTTAAAATCAGCGTACCTGCTTTTTCCGTATTAACACCGCTTCCCGGAACAAAGCTATACGAAGAATTAAAAGAAAAATTAACTATTAAGAATTATACTTATTACGACTTATTTCATCCGGTTATGAAAACCTTTTTGCCTAAAAACGATTTTTTTAAGGAATTTTCGAATCTCTATAAAATATCCTATAAAAGCCTTAATTTAAGAACGGGCGATATCTTATTCGTAATGAAATATATACTATCCGGAAAGATGTCGTTAAATCACATGTTTAAGCTTAAAAAAGTTATGAAATGTATCTCCACACCCAAGACATATATAGATTCTTTATCCGAGACCTATGTAAATTCTTTGGTCATGGAGAGTAAAACCTAAAAATTTTTATTGCAAATTTATCTTTCAAATATTATAATAATGATTTTAAAATATTAGCGTAACTACGGGAGGGTCGTATAATTGGCTAAAAAAGTTTTTTTAGAAGAAATTAGACATATATTTCCTAAAAAATACGAGATATTGATTATTCTTAATCCGGATATCGACGAAAATAAGTTTAATCAATTTCTTGATAAAATAAAGGGTATAATGTCCAAGAATAATGCCGAATTTTTAGATTTCGAAGACTGGGGTACAAAAAAACTTTCTTATGATATTAAAAAATTTAATAAGGGAAGGTTTATAATAGTACATTTTGAAGCCAATGGTTCTTTTATTCAGGAACTTGAAAGAAATCTTAAAATTGCGGATGACTGTATGAGGTTTCAAACGGTAGTATTAATAAAAAGCACTAAACCTAAGAAGAAAGAGAAAAACAAAGAGAAAGAGGAAAACAAAGAGGAGAGCGTCGTAAATGAATAATTATCAACATAAAAGAACAACAAAATCCGCCAGGCCCGGTTTTATTCGCAGGGCATATTCAAGGAAAAAGATATGTAGATTTTGCTCCGACGGAAAATTAAAAATAGACTATAAAGATTTTAAGCTTATGCGTAATTTCATAACGGAAAGAGGCAAAATAATGCCGAGAAGAATTACCGGCAACTGTGCTTACCATCAAAAAAGGATATCGCGGGCAATAAAAATTTCGAGAATTGTTTCCATAATACCTTACACGTCCGTTAACATTTGATGCTTAAATTAAAAAGTGCAGTTTTTAGTTTGTTGCTGCTGTTTTTGTTGTTTTTATTCATTGTAAATTCGGTAAGTCTTGGGATATATTCATTTATAAATCCCTTTATGTATGTATACTGTAGCATAATCTTAATACTTCTCTTTTCTATTATAGGATATTTATCTATCGTTCCGATATTTATAGTCGTATTCGTTGCCATTGCCGTCATGTTTACGACTCTTGGCGGTCAGAGCCACGATCTCGGACATTCTGCTATTCTGCTTATATTAATTCAGCTTTCTGTTTTCATCGCTATCCCTTACCTGTTTTCTTATTTCATCTCAAAGGGACGGGGGCTGGTGATGTCCATCTATTACCCGGTATCGGTAATGTTTTTTCTGATATTTACGTTTGTTGCATTATATTTGTATATCAATAAAATAGATATCACTGCGTCTTTAAATTATTTTTCCGGCAATATGACTAAAAAATTGATAAGCACTTACAATGAGATGGGTGTGCACTATCTTACTACGTTAAAAATGCGGCATTTAATTTCAAAATTATTTAAGATTATATTTTTCCTCCTGCCTTCCTTAATTATAACATTTTCATGGGTAGGACTCTGGATAAGCCATACTATATTAAAGAAATTTTTGAAAAGGGACAAAATACTCTTTTTTAAAAAGGAAGAAAATCTGTCTCTTTGGAAAACCTCCGATTATTTTATCCTATTTCTTATCGTAGGAATAATAATATCTATTTTTTCGATTGGCATATATAAGTTTATAGGCTATAATATAATTTTATTATCCTCTTCCGTTTATCTGATTCAGGGGTTAACGATAATATCGTTCTTTTTAAATAAATTTAGTCTAAACATCTTTTTAAAAATATTAGTTTACGGAATAATTTTTATTTTTGCCAATCCGATTATGATTTTTGTCGTCATCGCTGGGATATTCGATATGTGGTTTAATTTTAGAACAATAAAAACAACAATAAATAAAGAAAGGGAGGTATAATCCGTATATGAAAGTCATACTTAAAGAAGACGTCCAAAATTTGGGTTCTATGGGGGAAACGGTTAATGTTGCCGACGGTTACGGAAGAAATTTTCTACTGACTAAAAGGCTTGCCATACTGGCAACAAACTCTAACCTTAAAATGGTCGAACATGAAAAAAAACTCATAGATAAAAAGAAAGAAAAAATAGCCGAGCATTTTACGAAAATTAAGAATAATCTGGAAAAAACAGAAATCATAATCCCTGTGAAGGTCGGCGAAAACGATAGAATATTCGGCAGCATAACCTCTATGGATATCGAAAATAAACTTAAAGAATCGGGCTTCAATATTGAACGCAAGCTAATAGACCTTGATAATCCAATAAAAGAACTTGGAGTGCAAACCGTCAAAATAAAACTTTCCAAGGATATAGTGGCGGAGATAAAAGTTCAGGCAGTACCGGAAGTTTAAGGCCGAAATATTCTTTATGAATAATAACAGAGATAAAAAGGGAACTTCGGGCGATAATATTGCAGGCATGGTTCCGCCAAATTCTATCGAAGCGGAAAAGGCATTGCTTTCGTCAATATTAGTGGATAACTCTCAGGTTAATTCCGTATTGGGAATTATTGAGGCGGAGGATTTCTATGACAGTATAAATGCAAAGATATTTAATGTAATTAGTAAGTTAAGCGAAAAAGACGAACCCATAGACGTTATTACTATTTTATCCGGTTTAGAAAAAGACCAGTCTAAAGATTTTGATTTTAAAACTTACATTACATCGCTCTTTGAGATGCCGGAAGGACTTTTCAACGTTGAGCAATATTCCAAAATCGTCAAAGAAAAATGTACACTAAGAAACCTCATACATGCATCTAACAAAATCAGGCAAAAGTGCTATGAACAACGCGACGACATTGAAGATATAGTAGATTTTACTGAAAGAACTATTTTCGATGTTACCGAGAAGGATGCGCCTAAAAATTACGTAGATGTTTATCCGTTATTATTAGATTACTTTAAGAAGCTTACCTCAAAAAAACACGAAGACGAAATCTTTACCGGTATTCACAGTGGTTTTAACTACTTAGACGAATACACCAACGGTTTTCAACCTTCTGACCTTGTTATTATAGCGGGGAGACCATCCATGGGAAAAACCGCACTATCACTGTGCATAGCAAAAAACATCGCGGTAAAAAAAATACCGGTAGCATTTTTCTCGCTTGAAATGTCTAAGGAACAGCTTGCAACAAGACTTTTAGCCATGACTGCAAAAATAGACTCGTCGACACTGCGAAAAGGCAAGATACATGATCCCGATATAGAAAATATTCATACGGCACTTGCTATTCTTGAGGATATTCCGATTTATATCGATGACAGCGCCGGAATTACAATAACCGAATTGAGGGCAAAAACACGCAGATTAAAAAGGGAGAAAGGGGTGGGGATAGTAATAGTAGACTATCTTCAACTTATGAAAACCTCCCGCAATATTGAATCAAGAGAACAGGCTATAGCCGAAATATCCCGTTCGTTGAAAGGACTTGCAAAAGAGCTCAATATTCCGATAATAGCCCTTTCCCAATTAAATAGAATGGTGGAATCAAGGTCAGACAAAAGACCTCAACTCGCAGATTTAAGGGAATCCGGAGCCATAGAACAGGATGCCGATTTGATTATGTTCGTTTACAGGGAAGAGGTTTACAAGAAGGACACGGAAAGCAAGGGAGTAGCCGAATTAATAATAGGCAAACAAAGAAACGGACCTACTGGTATCGTAAAACTTTCCTATATTGCTCAATACACGTCTTTTGAAAATCTTGCATTCGAGGACGACGAAAGCTATATATGAGTCTTGAAATACATCGCTGCCAAACCTGCTGCGCCTATAATACCGGAATCTTTTCCTAATCCCGCCTTTAATATTTTAATATTAGAAACCGAGGCTTTGAGTGCCCTTCTATGGACTTCTTCATTGACTATATCAAGCAAATCGGGGATTCCGTCTATCACTCCGCCGCCCATCACTATGGCGCAGGGATTAATGAAATTAACCGAAGTTATCACGCCATCGGACAGATATCTGCCGATTTCTTCGACTAATTTAACGGCATTACCGTCTCTTTCGCGATATGCGTCGGCAAGGGTTTCTGCCGAAATATTATCTATTCCGCCGGCTATACGTATTATGTCCTTAAAACCAACACTATCCTGCAGCGCCCTTTCT
Source organism: Candidatus Acidulodesulfobacterium sp. H_13 (assembly GCF_048541835.1). Taxonomy (NCBI): domain Bacteria; phylum Candidatus Acidulodesulfobacteriota; order Candidatus Acidulidesulfobacterales; family Candidatus Acidulidesulfobacteraceae; genus Candidatus Acidulidesulfobacterium; species Candidatus Acidulodesulfobacterium sp. H_13. The sequence goes on along the minus strand of NZ_JBLEOY010000003.1, from coordinate 24,355 downwards.
TTTATTATCTCGGCAATACCCCATCCGCCCGCATATGCTTCTAAACAACCGGAGTTTCCACATGTACACTTCCTGCCGCCGGAAACAACCGTGATGTGCCCTATTTCACCCGCTACGTTAGAACAGCCTACATATAACGAACCGTTTATAACTATTCCGGAACCTATTCCTGTCCCGACAAAAATACAGACGAGATCGTTCTCCCCTCTTCCGGCACCAAACTTCCATTCTCCGTAAGTAATCGCCGTCAAATCATTTGCCACATTGACCCTTAGCCCGGTTTCTTTCTCGAGTATTTTTTTTAAAGGAACATTGCGCCAATTTAAATTGGGAGAAAATAAAATATTGCCGGTTTTGTGGTCTATCTGTCCTGCAATACCTACACCTGCGGCTTCTGCTCCGTAAATTTTAACGTCTTCCAAGAACCTCTTTGCTTGTTGAGTTATAAAATCTACCTGCCTGCTCATATTATCTTCGTCATACTTATTTAAGGGAAAGGACCTGCTGTTTTTTATAACCCCGTCTTCGCTCATTACTCCAAATCTTAAATTTGTCCCTCCGATATCCATGCCGATGATATGTTTATCATATTTATTCATAAAATTCACTATTTTAAATTATTTTATTTTAATACCTTTCTTAAACCTAAGTGTTCTTAGATAAGTTATATTTATGTTTTTGTAGGGTATATATATTTATATGCCTTTAACACATTGACTCCTTATTGATTATGTCACATTTACATAAAAAATCAAGAGATTATGAAAAATAAAATATAGGATCATTGAAAAAAATGCATTATCGGCATTAAATTTAAGAAACCGACATATATATTGCTACAGGGAGTCGATGAAGTATGATGTTTAAATACCCTTGTGATGACACAAAAAATGAGCCCTGCTCCTGCCAACATAATATTTGTTATGTCTTTATGCAGAAAAAACAAACAACCATGATACTTTAACAGATTGGCGCATGTTAAAAAACACCGATGAGTTCAAATTGACTTTTGCTCCCTTAGCAAATACAATAATATTGGAAAAGAACATTTTGTGAAATTGCTTGTTGTTAATATAATATATATATGATATCTTATATTTAATTAAAAAAACAAAGCAATTTGGACGGCGAAACAATGGATGTAATAGATAGTTTAGATTATATATTACAAAATAATAAGATCTCCGAAACCGGCGTCAGGAACATATATAAGCTTTTTTCCAAAGACAACATAAATCTCCTGCATACCTTAACAAAATATAGTGAAACCGATAAAAACAATCTTGCAAAAATAAAGAAATGCATGGAGAAATTAGCGCCTACGGTTGCCTCTGATTTTTGTGACTATCTGATGACGATAGATGAAACAAAAAAAATAATTTCATCTAAACCGGGTATCTTGAATAATCTCATATTAGCCCATACGAATTACATAAAATCTTTATTTAACCTAACCTACGATGAAAAATATTTTAAAAACCGGATTATTGTGGGTTTTGTGCATTATATATATAAAATTTCCACGGTTATTTACATCGGCTCTTACGGCTATTATAATACATTAATCGCGTCGGCCGTAATGACCTGCTGCAAAAAAAACGATTTAACCGATGAAGAATCGATATCTATACTGTATTCCGTTCAAAAAATAATCTCAATAGACATTGCCCTTGTGATTGAAGCATATTATCAAAAATCTATCGACGATACTTATAAAATGGAGCGGGATTCTTTTAACAGGCTTATTACCCTTGCGGAATATAGAGATGAGGATACCGGCAATCATATTTTAAGAATGTCCACTTTTGCCAAAATTATCTCAAAAAAATTGGGAATGAATGAAATAGAACAGGAAAATATACTAAATGCCGCCCCTATGCACGACGTAGGGAAAGTCGGCATACCGGACAAAATACTGCTAAAACCCGGAAAACTGACTAAGGAAGAATTTAAAATCATGAAATCCCATTCGATTATCGGTTATGAAATTTTAAAAGATTCCGAATCTTCTATCCTTAGAGAAGGGGCTATCATCGCATTATCGCATCACGAAAACTTTGACGGCAGCGGCTACCCCGACGGATTAAAGGGCAAAAAAATTCCCCTGAACGGTAGTATCTGTAAAATAGCAGACGTATTCGACGCATTGATAAGCAAAAGGATATATAAACAAGCATATCCGCTTGACAAAACAATCGAAATTATGAAAAATGAAATGGGGCCGGGACGCGCATTTGATCCTGATTGCTTTAACGCTTTCATGAAGGGCTTGGATGAAATAATACAGATAAAAAACATCAATCGTTAGTCTCTGCGTAAAATCTTTCTAATACTTAATCTTTAATAAGACTCACGGCATATTGCTTTGCCGTTCTGCCTGACCTCGAACCCTTGATAGAGGCATAGCTTATCGCATTTTTTCTGATACTATTCATATCTATCGAAGGTACTTTTATGTCATATTTTTTTAAATATAATTCGACCATTTTAAGGTATGTCTCCTGATCAAAGTTATACAAACCGTATGTTAAACCAAACCTATCGCTCAAAGAAAGGCCTTCTTCCGCCTCTTCTTCCGGATGTATAAGCTTAGATTCAAAATCAAGTCCTTCTCCGGAGAACTTTTCAGTGGTAAGATGCCGCTTATTAGATGTAGCGTAAATAATGATATTCTCCGGAAGTTCATCTAACCCTCCGTCAAGAATAGACTTAAGCTTTTTATAAAAAAGAGAGTCTGCATCAAATGCAACGTCATCGAAAATAAGAATAAATCTATAGGGTTTAACCTTAATAATCGTAATTAACTCATAAATAAGCTCTGCGGTATCCTCAACGACATCTATAAATTTAATCTTATTTATGTAGGGTTCTTCACCGAAAGATTTTGCCATAGCCCTTATGAGCGAAGACTTACCTGTCCCTCTGTCCCCCCATAAAAGAACATTGTTGGCGGACTTACCCGAGGCAAATTTCATTGTATTTTTAAAAACACTCATTATTACGTCGTCTATGCCGATAAAATCCGATAGGGATAATGAGTATGTCGAACCGGTACTCTTTTCAAAATCGCCGGCGGAACCGGATATGGGCTTTAAAATATAGCTGCCGTTTATTTTAAAAAACTTGAAAGAACCAAATTTATTCAAAAAATCAGCGTCATATTTTATAATGCTTTTCTCGGTCGAATCGCCTTTAGCGATGTCTTTAAACTTGTCGTAAATTTCAGAAGCTATACGACTTATATTCCGAACATCTTTAAATAATTCTTCGGTCATTTTTTACCCTGTTATTTATTGCTTATTTATTTATAAAGAATCATTTAACTTTATTGAACAGTACGATGAACACATTGAACAAACCTTATCGTCTTTAAGCGGAAGCGAGGCACGCATCTGTCTTGCTTTTTCCGGGTCCAAGGAACAATCGTATTGTTTTTCCCAGTCCATAGACCGTCTATGTTTGCTCATCAATATATCCCTTTCTAACGCACCCTTTACACCCTTGGCTATATCTCCGGCATGAGCCGCAATTTTAGAAGCAATGACACCTTCTTTTACATCCGACACGGACGGAAGCCTCAAGTGTTCGGCGGGAGTAACGTAGCAAAGAAAATCTGCTCCGGCTCCGGCGGCTATCGCCCCTCCTATTGCACTAGAAATATGATCGTAGCCGGGGGCTATATCGGTAACCAATGGACCCAAAACATAAAACGGAGCACCGTTGCAGAGGCTTTTTTCTAATTTTATATTAGTTTCAACCTGGCTTAACGGAACGTGTCCGGGGCCTTCTATCATCACCTGAACCCCTTCTTCAAGGGCTGTTTTTTGTAATTCGCCGAGAATTATCAGCTCCGACACCTGGGCCCTATCGGTTGCATCCGCAAGGCTTCCGGGTCTTAATCCATCACCCAAACTTAACACCACGTCGTTTTTTTTTGCAATCCTCAAAAGCTTATCATAATTCTCATAAAGAGGATTTTCTCTATTTTTTCTTATCATCCATGAAGCTATTAACGACCCGCCCCTTGATACTATGCCCATAATCCTCGTCTGCTTATTCATCGTTTTTACGGCCCTTAAGGTCAATCCGCAATGGACGGTAATAAAATCAACGCCTTCTTCGCATTGCCTTTCTATAACCTCAAAAAGATATTCCGGATCGAATCTGTCTATGAAACTGGTATCGCCTGCACTTGCTATTCCGTCGCCATTCTCCATAGCCGGTTGAAACGCTTCGTACAGCGGAACCGTTCCGATAGAAACAGTTGAATTTTTAACAATATCACGTCTAAATTCTATTATGTTACCGCCTGTAGAGAGATCCATTACCGCATCTGCGCCGCTTTTTACCGCCGTAAATAATTTTTCCAATTCTTCTTTAATGTCGCAATTATCTCCGGACGAACCTATATTGGCGTTGACCTTCGTTCTTAAGTCCTTGCCTATGGCAAGGGGCGAAATACTCCTCAAGCGGTTTTTTATTATCACGGTAAAACCGTTCATTATATCGGAACGAATTTTTTCGGGAGAGACTCCTTCAACCTCAGAGCAATACTTCATCTCTTCGGTTATTATATTATTTCTTGCCGCTTCTATTTGATTCATATATTTATTCCTTTAGCATCCTCTTTATTCATTTATTATAGTGTTATATGCAGCATTCCGCTTATCGCGTTAATCTATGTCGTTAAGAGTCAAAATGCTGGCAAACGACCTTACGGCGCTGCCGATATCCCGATTTCTCAATATACCTGATTGAACGGCAACATAGCGCCCTCCGACGCCTTTAATTTCGAACAAATTATTCTCGTTTATACCACCGAGAGCAAAAACAGGAATTCTAAGCAGTTTTAGCACTTTTTTAAAGACATCGATTCCTTGTTCGAAACCATTATTTTTTGTTTTAAAAATAGGACTGAATGTTATAAAATCAGCTCCGGCCTCCTCCGCTTTTTTTGCTTCTTCAGAAGAATGAGATGAATAAAAAATTTTAATGCCTTTAATTTTTTCCCTAACGGCGTTAATTGGTACACTGTTTTTGTTTAAATGTACGCCGTATGCCCCTAATGCTAATGCGACATCTACCCTGTCGTTGACAAAAAGCTTAATATCGGGATATCTTTTTAATATTATCCTGATTTTTTCGCCTAACTTAAAAAACTCCTTAGCGCTTATGTCTTTTTGTCTTAATTGAAATGCACCTATACCGCTATCAAAACATTTATCTAACGCTTCAAGATAACCCTTCTCATCGTCGAAAATATTTTTATCGCCGATTAGATATATGTTAAAATCTATCAATTTTATTTACTTCGCATTAACTTTTTTATTTTATCACGCTTTTTATAGCATATTATATAATTTAATCTATATATTGTCAATTTAATCGTATCCCAAATCTGATAGTAATTAATATCAATTACCCAAAATTTACTGCAATCTGTTTTTTTTTATGATATAATTGAAAAATAATAGCTAAATTAAACTTTAATTGCGGAGGTTTATCATGAAATGGAAGTGTTCCGTATGTGGTTATATTCATGACGGGAATAGTGCTCCGGACATATGTCCGAGGTGCGGCGCGCCCAAGGAAAAGTTTGAACGCGTTGCCGCCGATATAGAACAAATAATCGACCGTTCCAGAAAAACAAATCAACTGCACATAAACTTAATGCATTTGCTTTCCAAGGTATCAGAATTTGCCGATGCCGGAATAGAGGACAACTTAGACCCGGGGTGCCTTAACGTATTCCAGAAAGCCAAAAAAACCGCATGGGAAATAAGACAAATGTCTAAAGCGGAAATAGCCGTCCACGTAAGTAAGCAAAAGTGGGGTTAATTCTAATCGTATATTTTCGGTACTCTCCCCTTTTCTATCGGGGAGATATCGAAAATATCAATGTTTTAATTATAAATTACAAATCAATTATATTGCTTTTTAGAAAGTTTTTTGGTAGTATATCTAATGTTTAAGCAAATAAGAAAAAATAAGTTTTATACCAATTTAATGATCTTACCGATACGGAGGGGATAAAATGAATGAAAATATGCATTCTAATAGTATAATGTGGGTTATCGTAATACTCGGCATCATAACCGTCGTAGGACTCGGGATTTTCGCCGCAAGCGGACTTAACTATTCTTTTCCGGATTTGACTACATTGTTACCTTTATAAAAAACAATAAACATCTCTATTCACTGTTAATTTTAGTAAAATAAAAATAGAGCCGCTAGCTCAACTGGTAGAGCACCTGACTTTTAATCAGGTGGTCGCGGGTTCGACCCCCGCGCGGCTCACCACTTTAAACCGCAGCAAATAAGTACTTCAGGTAACTTTTCTCTTGATTAGGATCCGTAAATTATGAAGTTGTTATTTTAAGGCATTTTTCTAACTCGTCGATAGTTTACCGACTCTTCTGAGGCCTGATTCTCGTTGTAACATGCAGGGAGAGTTGCGAACAATATCTTATAACTTATCCCTACAAAGCTCAGTTGCAGCCACTACATTTTTCAATGACGGTATAACCTCGCACCATCGCCGCGTTTTAAGTCCGCAATCGGGGTTGATCCACAAATGTTCTTTGGGCACAACGGCAAGCGCTTTGGTTATAAGACCGATTATCTCCTCTACGGTTGGTATTCTTGGTGAGTGAATGTCGTAAATGCCGGGACATATCTCGTTCGGATATTCGAAATTTTTGAATACCTTTAATAATTCCATGTTTGATCGTGATGCCTCTATCGATATAACATCAGCATCCATTTCATATATCGATTTAATGATATCGTTAAATTCGCTGTAGCACATGTGAGTATGAATCTGGGTCGTGTCCGCGACCCCCTTGCGGCAAGCCTGAAACTGTCTATCGCCCATTTGAGATACTCATTCCATCTGCTTTTTCTCAACGGCAAGCCCTCCCGCAACGCCGGTTCATCGACCTGAATTATCTTTATTCCTGCTTCTTCAAGATCAGATACTTCATCGCGAATTGCCAGTGCAATTTGAACAACAGTTTGACTTAAGGGTTGATCATCGCGCACAAAACTCCATTGCAGTATCGTATTCGGTCCGGTAAGCATCCCCTTGACGGGTTTTTTGCTTAACGATTGCGCATATTTAGTCCATTTTACTGTCATATAAGATTTTCTTGATACATCGGCATAAATAATAGGCGGCTTAACACATCTTGTGCCATAGCTTCTGACCCATCCATTTTGTGTTACGAGGAAGCCGTTTAATTTGTCGGCAAAATACTCCACCATGTCGTTTCGTTCAGGCTCACCATGAACAAAAAGATCCAGTCCAATCTTCTGCTGAATACCGATAACGCGCCCGATCTCATCCTTTATAAAATTTTCATAACGCATCTTTGTCTATTCTACTATTTTTGAAATCGGACCTCGCTTTTCTAATCTCCTTTGTTTGTGGAAAAGAGCCTATTGTTGTGACAGGAAGTAACGGAAAATAAAACATTTCCCTCTGCTTTGCCGCCCTGATCGGATATCCGGACTTTCTGAACAGCATGTCTTGCGTTATTTTTCCACATCTCTCTCTTACTTTACGGTCGACCTGAAAATCAATCTTCGATCCGATAATTTTATCTTGCAGCACTTTGTCGCCCGGGTTACTATTGATTGCTTCAGATAGTATGGATAATTCGACTATCTTTTCTTTCGCAAATGAGAGTTGATTTTTTATCGCCCCATCCATATTTTCTTCATACCTGATACTTACAGGAACATACTCCAGCGAAGAGGATGTTCCTGCCATCATATTGGTCTTTCCGATGACATCGGCAATATTTGATATCTCCCTCATCTTTTTGTGCTGATCCCTGTAGATAATATATGACTTTGCTGTTTTCCTGCAGGGCGAACCGATCAGTACCTCCTCAACAATATCCTGTATCTCCTCTACGGTTGGCACCGAATTTATGGTGGACAGGGCAAGACCAACAACACGCAATGCAATCCTTTTAGCTTCTTCCCTTTCAAATTCACCGGTTACAGCACCGGCGGCAATTATGGCATCGGTTATTTTTGTAATATTAAACGGGACAATGCGCCCATCTCTTTTCTTTATCTGCTTAAACATTAAGCGATATCCTTTAAAATATTAGTATATTTTATGGCAAGATAGAAAACTAACTATGAATTGGTAAATGAATACTGACCTCCCGTCATAAAAAAATCATCAGATAAGTCTTCTGGCTTAGCTTTATCCTACTTCCCTGCCTTCCCGGAAATTCCAGTGGCATAATTGGGGTTCGTCTGCATCACAGTAGCGGGGGCTGCGCCGGATTCTCACCGGGCTTCCTTTGAACCTGATAAGCTAATTTATAATATTTTTTTCTCTTTTGTCAAGCCTAAAATTGCCTATAGAAATTATACGCACCAATTTCAACCCATTAGACCAGTCTTCTTAAAAAAACTATAATAAATCTAAAAGCAAAAATTAAACAAACCTATTATATTGTCACCTTAATTTATATTTAATATCTTAACTTCAGACTAGACCTTTTATGAAGATTTTTATATATTGCTCCCATGACGATAAAAAAGGTATAATTAGATTCAACGAACACGCTGAATTTTTAAATTACCGCAGCGAGCTTGCAAACGTCGATTCCAAAGGATATTTGTAAAAGCAAATATAATACTGATTTTAATTGGGCACTCGTGGATTAAATCCCAGTGTGGCTCATCACCTAAATATGGAAACTCTTGAAAAAATAAAATTAATTTATTCTTTTATGGATAATGACGTTTCAAATTTATCGCATTTAAGTAACCTAATGAAATCCGGCACAAATGACTTTATCGTCCATGTTTATTCTTTTATTTCTAATTTCGAAGGTTTCAGTGAATTTCTCCCCAATGAAGAAATAATGGATAAGCACCAGGAAGAACTTAAACAATGGTTCACGGATCTTTTTTCGGGAACATACAATAATGTGTATTTTCGAAAACTTAAAAGAATCGGCAAGGCACATGCAGACATAAAATTACCCTCTCATTATGTCAGTGCAACAATGAATTATATAAGAAATTATATACATGACATTATTCTTGAAAATTTTCAAATTTCAAACAAAAGAGATGAACTTATTGTATCGGTAAATAAGATTATAGACATGAATCTGGATATTATTATCAGTTCTTACATAGATGAAGGAAAATTATACGTTACATCCACGAGATTAGAAACCAAAATCATTAAATTTACTTCTAAATTTGCCTATGCATTAGACCTTACATTAGTAATATCGCTCATAGTAGCGACAATTATGGTATTTCTATTGTTTGCATTTGAGGTTTATAGATTTGCTTCCGGAGGTGTCCCGTTTGAAAATACCGTAGTGGATATCTTGGGTGTTATGCTGATAGTTTGGGCAATAAGGGAATTGTTGGAAGAAGAGGTTAAAAAACTAAGGGGACATAAATTCGCTTTAAGCGCCTTTATAGGCCTTGCAATGGCGGCGTTACTAAGGAAAGTTTTGATTTTTTCTCTGATTCCCAAAAAATCAGAGGAAGTGGTCATATTGGGCTTTCTTATCCTCGTCCTAGGCATAGTATACTGGCTGATGAATAAAAGCGAAAAATCATAAAATTTAAAATTTGCAGAAAACTATTGCCAACATAATCAATTATTGCTAAAATTAATAAAAGGGATTGATTACGGTCATTTTTTCGGGATGTGGCGCAGTTGGTAGCGCACCTGCTTTGGGAGCAGGGGGTCGCAGGTTCAAATCCTGTCATCCCGACCAGTTAAAACCGCAACAAATAGGATTTAATGCCTGATTGATATGAAATTAAGATCCATATTAATTTTAGAATAAGTAGACCATACACCTATCTATTCTTATATATTTTAACGATATAAAAGATTATACGTTTTTCAATTCGGCATGCTTTATTATTTTCGGTATATCGAGGACAAAAGCGATGCTGCCGTTGCCGAGTATAGTGGCCCCACTGAAAAATTTTGCCTCTTTATAGATTTTACCCATCGGTTTAAGTACGGTCTGTATCTCTCCGAATATTTTATCAACGGCAAACCCTACGACTTGACCGGCACATTTGACTACTATTATGTTATTTTCACTAGTTTCTCCTTTTTGCCTACCGAAAATATCGGAAAACTTAATATACGGAAGCAATTTTCCCCTTAAATTTATGCAATCGACTTCATCATTGGTTTTATCGGATTCATTATAATCTATACATTCCAAAATTAATTCAAGGGGAATAACATATTTGTTTCCATCGTAACCGACCATAAATCCATCCACGATTGCAAGGGTAAGAGGGAGTCTTAACTCGATAGCGGTGTATTCCGATTCTTTAGTTTTAATCTCAATAATACCCCTTAAATCTGCAATATTTCTTTTTACGACATCCATCCCTACGCCTCTTCCTGAAATGCTCGTAACTTCATCGGCGGTAGAAAAACCGGGTTCGAATATAAGATTGTATATCTTTGAATCCGTTAAATTATCGCGGTCTTCATTTATTAAGCCTTTTTCTAATGCTTTTTTTAGAATTTTTTCCTTACTCAAACCGTTTCCGTCATCTCTAACCTCTATAACTATGCTTCCGGAATCATTATAAGCATTTAATGTAATTTTGCCGTTTTCGGGTTTCCCTTTTGCAATTCTTTCATCAGGCATCTCGATACCGTGATCTATTGAATTCCTGATAAGGTGAATAAGCGGATCTGTGATCTTTTCCATATAAGTCCTGTCAAATTCAGTGTCTGCCCCTTTAACCTCCAAGGTTATAATTTTGCCGAGATCCTTGCTTATATCCCTTACTATACGCCTCATTCTATTAAACACCTCTTCCACGGGAACCATCCTCAATTCTATAGAGCCGTCCCTTAAATCGTTGACAAGTCGTATAAGCATAGACGTGTATTCCTCAAGCATAGAATTGTTTATAGTCTTTGACAATTCGGCAATCCCTGTCGTCACGGTAACAAGTTCCCCGGCTATGTTAACGACGAGGTCGAGTTTGTCGGCATCTATTCGGAATGTTTTAGACTCTTTACCCTTCTTTTTTTTAATCTTTTCCTGTTTTTCAATTACACCTTTTATAATGTTTTTATCCGTGGCGTTATTTTCGACGAGAATATTTTTATCATCCCCTTTTTCTTTTTCTACCTGAACACGTAACGCCCTTTCAAGTTCTGCTTCGGTCAGTGCGCCTGAAGCTACTAAAATCTCTCCAAGCCTGACCTTATCTTCCGGCGACTCTTTTATTAAATTCATATATTCGACAATCTTAAATTTTGGAGGCAAAATACAAATATCGCAATCGTCCATTACAAACTCAAAAATATCTATTATTTCTTCACGACCCAAATTGGTTTCAAGATTTATCTCAAAACCAAGATAACACAACTCGGGATTTAATTCGTCGAAGGGCGGAATATTATCCAATATTGGATAACTATTTTTTATAGTACCTATTTTATTCAGATAATAAATAAAAGAGAAGGGATCCATCCCGTCTATGAAGGTATTTTCTTTAAACCTTATGGAAATATGCCAATATTCCAATAACGCTTCGTCTTCATTCGTATCTTCGGATTTACTCTCGACTTTGATATTTTTAATTAAGTCCGCATTTTCGATAGACACAAGGCTGTTTAACATTAAATCGCTTTCGGATTTAAATTCTGAAAAATCTTCCATATCCGAATCTAAATGTTTTATTAGTTCCACTAAATGGTCTCTTATCTTAAAAAACAAATTTAAAATATCTCCGTTCAGGATGATTGCGCCCTCTCTCGTTTTATCTAAAAAATTTTCCAAATTATGCGTAAAATCCTGTATATAATCCGCACCTATAGCGCCGGCAGAGCCTTTTATCGTATGCATTGCCCTGAAAATATTGTTTATATCTTCTTGATATTGCTGCTTGTCGCTTCGGTCGTCCATCATGCCATCTATATTTAGCAGGCTTTCCTCGACCCCCTGCAGCAGTTCAAATGCTTCTTGCACAAATATGTTTTTAATATTCCGCTCTATCTCTTCCATCGTTATATCTCCATACCGTAAGTTTTAAAAAATAGGTCGGTTTTGCTATTATTTGCTACAATTTCAACATTAATCCCTCTGTTTTTCATATATATTGAAAAAGCATATAATAGCTGAAGAGCCGAGCTGTCAAACTCGGCTACGTCCGAAAGGTCTATTTTTAGAATCAAGTTTTCCTTAATTAAGTCCATAAATTTTTCTTTTGCCTTTAAAATATGCGAAATGGTAAACTCGCCGGATATTTTTACGGCGAGTTTACCATTTCCCTTTATCGTTCTAATATCCATAAATTAAAATCTCCTTTAAAAATGCGCATGAAAACATATTGTAAGCATCTCTTTTACGGTAAAATTAGTTTATTTACCGCGGATAAAAGCTGTTCCGGCCTGAACGGTTTCACAAGCCATGCCTTGGCACCCGCAAGTTTACCTTCCTGAACCCTTGTCTTCTGCGATTCAGTAGTCAGCATCATTATTGGAACAAATTTGTGAGAAGCAGTCTTTTTTATTTCTTTTAACAGGGCAATGCCGTCCATATTGGGCATGTTAACATCGCTTATTATTAGATGAACTTTCTTTCCGTTCAATTTGTTTAAGGCGTCTTTTCCGTCATTTGCTTCAATAATTTCATATCCGGCTTTTATTAAGGTCAGCTTCAATGTTTGCCTTATGGTTGCCGAATCGTCAACTATCATAATATATTTAGACATTTTCCCAATATACCTCCCATTATAATTATCTATAAGATTAGAAAAAAATTAAGTTATCGCCGGCAATTTCACCGGTTGATTTGAGATTCTCCTCGTCAGGATCTCCGTTTATTACCTTATCATGTACAATTATCTGCTGTTTCATGATATATTTTTTCTGAATGTTTTGAATATTAAAATTATCGAAATATTCAATTTTTTTTGACGCACCCTCACTGTCATCCCAATCTATATTTGCCGCATGATTGATATTATCGTTTATATCATTATTAATTTTTATTATGGTTTCCAGTTGTTGCCTCACTATATCTTGAAATTGGACCTTAGATAAAAGATCCATGACCTTTTCACTCACTATTTCCGAATGTGAAGAAATTTTTTCTATAATTTCGTTTTTAAGGCTGTCTATCAAATTATAGCTTTTAAAAAGGTCCTCCAATTGTAAATCAATCTCTTTCAATATTTCTTCGTTTGAAAAAGATAACTCGTTTTCTAATTTTATTCTGAATTTCTCGGATATTATTTCGGTAATATCCGTGATACCCCTTGAAATTTTAGTGGCAGCGTCTTCAGACTTTTGAGATAACCTTCGAACCTCATCCGCAACCACCGCAAAACCCCTTCCATGCTCCCCGGCGCGGGCGGCTTCTATGGCGGCGTTAAGGGCAAGTAAATTTGTCTGATCGGCTATTTCTTCTATCAAAACCGTCAAATCCCTTATGGTTCCAATATTGTTTTTAAGAAATAATGCAATATCTTTATCTTTTTCTATATCATCAAGCCTCATTTTCATGTAATCGTTTAAATCTTTCAAAACCTTATCATTGTTAGAAAGTATGTACTCCATCTTCTTCGAAAAATTTTCAGATTCTTTTTTTGTATCTTTTACAGTGTCCATCAACTCGGACATGGCAGAATCAATTGACTGAGTACTCTCTATCACGCTAAATGCGGCATTCTCGGTTTCTTTTATCGTATTCTTTATATGCCCGTTAGATAAAGCGTTTATCTCCGATATTTTACCGATAAATTCGGTAACCTTGCCTTGAAAACTTTTTAGAACGCTTATTGAATTCAGAAAATTTCTTTTTAAGTGATTTAATCCGTTTACATCATTATTTTCAACGGGTTTCCGTAAAAATATAAAAGATGAAACGAAAAAAAATAAAAAAGAAGTAATACCGGAAAAATAATACCATACAGTAAGATAACGGCCGTTAAATAAAAGAAATTTTAACAAAAGAAACACCGGGACCGACAAAAATATGGAAACAAAAATAGAAATTATAAAAATTTTCACATAATGTTCATCAACTTTATTGAAAATTTCGTCATAATCTTTGTTTTTCATCAAAAACTCCTTTTATGTAAAGGTTTTTTTAATCTAATTTGAAAATTGTCAGTATTAAATACTATTCTTCTTGCTTCTTGCCCTCCGACATCATAATTTACTATTTTAATTTTTTCTCCGCTTAATATTTTAAATGCCATTTCTATATTTTTTTCCCCGATGTTTAAGAAATTTACTTTTTTTTCGTTTATTTTTAATATATTTGCCCCTCCAAAGACTTTTGCCCGAAGTTCGCCCTTTTTTGCGCCTAATTCTATTAGCTTATTCATTAAATTTAATATCGATGTATTCCCATATCTATTCGAGCCATCGTCATTATATTCGCTATAAGGCAATAAATAATGGTTCATTCCGCCTATTTTTGAGAACGGCGACCACAAACAAATAGAAACGCAAGACCCTAATAGGGTTTGTATATACACGGGCGTTCTGCTCACATAAATTTCAGCCGGAAGAACATAAAACATTTCCATTTTATAATTTATTAAAAATATAACGGCATATATCCTGCAATGGCAAGACAACATTAATCGCGCCCCTTTCAACCGCCAGTTTTGGCATCCCGTACACAACGCAAGTTTCTTCGTCCTGCGCTACGGTAAAAGCGCCCGCACTCTTTAACTCCGAGATACCCGCTACTCCGTCGTCTCCCATTCCGGTCATTATTATCGCTATGGCATTCTTACCGACATATTTTGCTCCGCTTCTGAACAATACGTCTACGGACGGCCTATGCCTGCAAACGAGGGGTCCGTTTTTAATTTCCGCATAATACATAGTTCCGCTTCTTTTTACAAGCATGTGCTTATTCCCGGGCGCTATTAGCGCCTTTCCTCTTATAACGGGCTCGCCGTCTTCGGCTTCCTTAACCTGAATATTACAGGTATCGTTAAGCCTGCCGGCAAATGATTTTGTGAAACCCTCCGGCATATGCTGGACAATAACTATTCCCGGAGAATCTGCCGGAAAATCTTCTAAAAAAACCTTTAACGCTTTTGTTCCTCCGGTTGAAACACCTACTATAATAATTTTTTCTGTGGTTTTAATTACCGATACATTTTCAGATTTAGGCAATACTACGTCGGCCGACAATTTTGGTTCGACGTTAAAAAGTACCGACGGTTCTAATATCTTTTTATTACCCGCTTTGACTGCAGCGTTAATGGAATCGATTATTAGCGTCCTGGATTCTTCCAGAAAAACTTTAGTACCGATCTTCGGCTTTTCAATTATATCCACCGCTCCATATTCCAAGGCTTTAAAAGCGGCTTCGGAATTTTGAACCGCGAGACTGGAGCATATTATGACCGGAACGGGATGCTGTTCCATTATTTTTTTTAAGAAAGTGAGACCGTCCATTTTCGGCATTTCAATATCGAGTATTATCGCATCGGGAACAAAATTCTTCAATCTATTAACGGCAACGAAGGGATCCTGAGCGGTTATTACCGTCTCTATATCGGGATTTTCCGTTAATATTCTGATAAACGTCTGCCTTATTAAGGCAGAATCATCTACTACGAGTATTTTTAATTTACCGGACATAATTATAAATTAAAAAACAATAACTTTAATGGGTTATATTTTAACATAAACAGACGAAGCTATTTTCTTTAACGGTAAATCCAGACCGTGCAACGATTCGGAATGTCCGACTAAAAGAAATCCATTCTTATCGAGATGTTTAAGTATTTTTCTTATTATTGCCTGCTGTATGGCTTTATCGAAATATATCAAAACATTCCTGCAAAATACAATGTGAAACTTACCTTCTAAACCGTAATTCTCGTCCATAAAATTTAACCTGCCGAACATAGATTTTTCTCTCATCTCCGGTTTAATTCTTACTAAAAGATCTTTTTTATTTTTGCTTTTCAAGAAATATCTTTTTTTAATAAAGTCGGGCAAACTTCTAACGGAATCAAGCCTGTATATAGCCTTTTCCGCCGTTTTAATCACCTTAACGGATATATCCGTTCCGTATATAAAAAAATCCGAGAGCCGTAAACCTAAAAGCCTTTCTTCCTCAATACTTATAGCTATAGAATAGACCTCTTCTCCGGTAGAACATCCGGCACTCCAAATTTTTACTTTTTTATCTGTTTTTTTTGATAGATTAACTAAAATATGGGGTACGGCTTTTTTCCTCAAGAAATTAAAATGTTCATTTTCCCTAAAAAATTCAGTCTTATTAGTGGTTATAGCATCTATTAAATTAAATATTTCTTTTCTTCCGTCTGCAAATTCAAATACAAATTTAATATATTCGGTAAAATCTCTAATTTTTAAAAGATTTAATCTCTTTATGAGCCGGCTTTCCACCATAATTTTCTTTGAATAAGGCATTTTAATACCCGCCGTAGTCTCAATAAAATTCTTAAGCCTGTTAAACTGCATGTCTGTTAATTTTTCATTTAATAAATTCACATAATCGCCGTTTTATAATTATGTTTAGATAATTCTAAATATTATCTTGATCTTCTTGCGGATTAGATGTTTCTTGGTTTTGACTATCATTAATAACCTTCAATTCTTCATCGGAGAACACTTTCTCAACGTCTAATATTATTACAAAATCATTGTCTTTCTTTGCCATCCCTCTAATAAATTTATTGTTGATATTTAACCCTATTTTTGGAGCTTCTTCAACATTTGAAGATTCAATATCCATTACTTCGTATACGGAATCCGCTAAGGCGCCTATAACCGTAGGTTCTCCTTTCATCACCACTTCTGCTATAACTATGCAGGTATCGATTGTAATGTCCGTTTTACCTATATCTAATTTTAACTTTAAATCTATTACTGGAACTACGTTCCCGCGCAAATTAATAACCCCAAGCATAAAATCAAGCGACTGGGGTACTTTGGTGATTTTTTTATAGTCTAAAATTTCTCTGACGAGAAGAATGTCTATCCCATATATTCCATCGTCGAGCTTAAAGGTAAAAATGTTAATCGGATCCTGTTTTATGTCGTCATCCATTTAATTCTCCCCTCTTCCTGATATATCGAAATAATTTAATGCCGATAAATTAAAAACTTTCAAAATCATCGTCCGATTTACCGTTTTTTTTCTCATCAAGGTCAATATTCATACCTGATCCACCGCTTTTTTTAACTTTTTCGGCATGAGTCTGCTTTGTTTTAAAATTTGCCGTCAGCATCTTATGCTCTATTTTGCCTTTATTTTTAGAAGACGAACTTCCTCTTAAACGTTCCATTTTTGTGAAATGCGTTAATTTCTTTAAGGAATCCTCACTATCTTCATTATCTATTTTAAAAAATTGAATACTCTGATTTAAGGCACTTGCCTGACCGGAAAGTTCTTCCGCGGTGGATGCCGTTTCTTCTGAAGCGCTTGCGGTTTGCTGCACTACTTGGTCTAACTGTTGAACGGCAATGTTAATCTGATCTACGCCTGTTTTTTGTTCATTGCTTGCGGCGGTAATTTCCTGCACGAGTTCCGCATTTTTTCTAATGCCGGGAATAGCCGTTTCTATAAGATTTCCGGCAGATTCCGCTATCGCTACCGACGATCTTGAGAGATTACTGATTTCATTTGCCGCCTCTTTACTTCTTTCCGCAAGTTTTCTGACTTCGCTTGCTACAACCGCAAAGCCCTTGCCGTGTTCGCCTGCCCTTGCGGCTTCTATCGCCGCGTTTAAAGCAAGCAGGTTTGTCTGTCTTGATATTTCTTCTATAATGGATATCTTTTCGGCAATGTCTTTCATCGCTTTCACGGTGTTTGAAACGGCTTCGCTTGCCTTTACGGAATCTTCCGCAACTTTAGTGGCAATTTTTTCGGTCTGAAGTGCATTATCGGCATTCTGACTTATCGTAGAGGTCATCTCTTCCATTGAAGAGGAGATTTCTTCCAGCGATGAAGCCTGTTCGGTAGCACCGCTGGATAATTCCTGCGCCGCCGAATTTAACTGTTCGGAACCTGAAAAAACGTTATCCGAAGAAGTTTTTATATCGACGACGATACTTCTTAATTTTAAGGCCATATCTTTAAGGGCATTAATGAGCTGACCCAATTCATCTTTTTGGTCTAAATCTATATTTACGTTTAAATTACCGGCGGATAGTTCCTGCGCCAATTTAACGCCGATATTAAGCGGTTTTTTTATAACAGCGGTAAGGATTAAGGTTATTATAATGCCTATTATCAAAGATATTATCATGCCTATAAGCATTATTAAAGATGAACGGCTTATCAGGGAATCGGTAATTTTTCCGTGATTCATCGTCAAAGATATGCGATTTTCGGAGTCTTCGGAAATAAGATTATCCACCAAAGCAGCTTGCTTATCCTCCGTTTTTATTGCGCTTAATAATTTTATTTTATCAATCGCTCTCAATTTTTTTGAAATGTTTATGTTTGCTTCATATTTTTTTTTAAGCTTAGCGGTTTCCTTTGCAAATCTAATATAACTTGATAATGCTAATTGTATTTTAACCGTCTTTTGTTTAATATCTTTATTATTGATACGGCTTGCAAAAGCCTTCTGCTTTTTTAAATAAAACCCTGCCTTTTTTAGATAATTTTCTCCGGTTTCCAAATCTTTCGGATTGCTCAATGAATTATAAGACCTTATAAAACCGTTCCCGATTAAATAATTCCTCTCAAGGTTGTTATCTATACGTATTAACGGCAATTGAATTTTAGAGGTATCTCTGTTCATAGACTGAATACTCCTCAAATCATTCAGTCCTATCAATATTACGACGACCAAAACAAATATTACGGCACTGAATGCAATTCCTAATTTTGTGCCTATTTTTAAATTGTTAAAAATTTCGAACATCGGTTATCCTCCTGTTTTCTTTAATTGACTAAAAATCACCATAAAAGTATAAATAGCATGGAATCTGCCGTCAGGGGCGTTTTCTCCGTGTAGATTTTTCGATACTCTCGCATTAATTTATCGTAATAAATAGGTTAGTCCGGTTCTTCTATAAGAACTTATTTGTTGCTTGAGAAATCTATAAAATAGTTACAATTATCCCATTACGCAGCACATAAAACCTCATCGGCTTATCAGTAAAAGAAATAGTTCCGGAAATTTGCATAGCTGAACCCTTCATTGTTTCGTTGGATTCTACTTTTTTATGTGAATTGTGATAATTATTAAATTTTTTAGCAAGTAATTTATCTGCGGACAGATGTAATCCGGCAGCCGTACTTCTCGGGGGGGGGGGTCATTATGTTTTTATAAAAGTATTTCGTATGATTAATAACCTTCATGTTTACTCCACCGTTATTCAGTAAATAATAATGCAAGTTGTTCCTCTTGTCAATATCTTTTTTAATTAAAATTCCGATTTATAACAAAAAAATAATCACGGATATGACGTCGCAATCGGTCTTCCCATGTTTAAGTCGGCATGATGATTGACAAACTTATCGACCTATCTTTTTTATTTTATCAAATGTGCCGTTCTTATGAGAAAAAGCCCGGACATAATACCACTTCCTTATGTCATAATCAATACCCGCCGGAGCCGGCTCTATTCCTTTAATATCCCTTCTTACCGCAGACATGGAATAAGGCACATATAAAAAAGTGTAAGGGGCTTCTTCTGCGAGAAGTCTCTGGATTTCAAAATAATACTTCCTCTGTTTTTTCAGATCAAAAGTAGAACGAGCCTTATTATACAATTTATTTATCTTAGGGTCGTTAAATGATGTAATATTTAAGCCCTTGGGAACAATATTGGGACCCGTAAATATGTACGCGGTATTATATGGGTTTGATGTCACTATAAACCAAAACAGAACGCTTTGAAACCTCTTCTTCATTATTTTAGAGATTAAGACCGTGGATTCCATGACCCTTAAGCTGACCTTAATTCCGATTTTTTTAAGATTTTGCTTAATAATTTCCGCCGCAGCTAACCTCCCTGAATTTCCCTGAGAGGTTAAAATGGTAAATTTGAACGGCGTGCCGTTCTTCTCTAAAATTCCCTTTTTATCCAACTGCCATCCTTGTTTGTTTAAGATGGCAAGCGCTTTTCCCGGATTATACTCATAAGTCTTAACATTTTTGTTATAGAAATATGTTCCCGGCATAAACGGTCCATAGCTCGGAATCCCTAACCCTAACAATGCTCCTTGTATTATCTCTTTCTTGTTAATTGCGTAACTTAGGGCTCGCCTCACCTTTACGCTTTTAAACAAAGGGTATAGAAGATTGTACCCTAAAAACACGTAGCTTGCCGACGGATAGCTGTATTTTTTGTAATTCAGCTTAAATTTTCTGCCGTCAGATTCATATTTAAACTGAACCGGAGTTAGACCCATATAATCTATTTCATTTAATTTAAGCATGAGAAACATCGAGGAAGAATCCGGTACTACTTTAAAAATCAACCATTTTATGCGTGGGGCACCCATAAAATAATGCGGGTTTGCCTTTAAAACTATTTTATATCCATGAATCCATTTATAAAACATGTATGGACCGGTACCTACTGGATGACTCCTGAGTTTAGTCGTCATCAGATTTTTCCCTTTAAGTAATTTTTCCGGCAGAATGCTTAACGCCCATGAAGACAGAGCCGGCGCATAAGGTTTTTTATATGTCACCCTGAAAATATACTTTCCTATAATTTTAGCATTATAAACCTTAAGATATTTCGCGGCGTAAGGCGTTGGAGTTTTAGGATTTATCATTAAGTGATATGTGAATAAAACGTCTTTTGCGGTAAATCTCTGTCCATTCTGCCAGTAAACGTTGCGGTGAAGATAAAAGGTTATGGTTTTTCCGCCGTTACTAATTTTCCATGATTTTGCGAGGTCGGGAACTATTTTGAAATTTCTGTTATAGCGAACAAGACCGTCATATATTTGGGATGTTATCTCCGCGCTCGAGAAATCCACAGCCATATCGCCGAGAAGATTGACCGCATCGGCGGACAGTCCGATTATCAGGGTATTTTTTATACTACTATTTTTACCGATATTTTTTATAGGCAGAGAGCCTCGTTTGTAAAAAAAAACCCCACTTAAGATAAAAGCGGTAATACCGATAAATATAAATAAAATTAAAATCGCAAAAAATCGGATATAACCGGTTTTTATTTTATTCTTTAAAACCATAATATATTACTGAATAATCGTATATTTTCATAATCAGTTTAAATTTTAGAACAAAAATATATCGCCGACAAGTAAATATCCTGCCAATTCAACAGTCAAACAAGCCTAAAAAAAATATTAATATGCACGTAAATCGGCAAGTTTATATTCGATACAAAGGACACCGGTATGGGAGAAGAAGTTTTTAGAATCTTTAGAGCCGCCTCGTTTAAAGACCTGTAAGGGGATTTTTTCGTTATGTTGATATCTGTTATATGGCGATTTCTGCCGATTAAAAAAGTAACCCTGACAACGCCCTCCTCCTGCTCAAATATAGCTTCCCGAGGGTAAAACTTATGTTTCTCTATCCAACCTTTTATTTTTGGGAATTTCTTTATGTCTACATAGCCGTTTATATGATCTCTTAAGCTACTTTCTTTCTTTTGTTTTATTTTAAAATAACTGATTTTGCCGTTTTGCGTATCTTTCCGTATCGGGTTCGCTTCAGTTATCCGGTTAGTAACGTTAAAAAAATTGCTCTTTATGCGAGAACCCGTCGGCTTTTTATCTTGCTTTATCGCTTTATGAAATACGGGTATTACTACGGCCTTATCCCCTGAAGTTCTTCTCTTAGAATCCTTTGAGGCTGAATTTGAACTCAGGGGAATACTTGCCAAATAAATATCTATTCTATTTTGCCCGTTTTTAGCAGAAATATTCAAGAACCGGACAAAACCCCAGCTTACGCCAAGATTTATAATAACGGATAAAATAATGGCAATAGTTTTTGTGATAACCCCCTTAGAATTTATACCTGATTGTTGCATAGACAGATCTCTCCGGAGTGGTGTAACCGTATATATCCTGATAAAATCTGTTAAAGATATTACGTACGGCCAAAGAAACTTCTAAATTCTTTGTAAATCTATATGCTGCGTTTGCATTAAACACCGCATATCTTCCGGTTTGATGCTTATAATTATAATTATATCTCGTACCTACATACCTGCCACCCAAGTAGAGCGTTAATTTTTTAATAGGCGAATAATCTACGGAGCCCGTTAAAGTGTCATACGGAATACGCGCATTTTGCATGCCTGTCTTTGGATTTTTACTGTGTATATAGGTATAATTCAACGCAACCCTTAAGGATTTAATCGGCTTAAAAACGGCATTAACCTCAATGCCTGCAACTTTAGTATTACCGTTTACGTTTTCATACGTAGACTTGTAAGTCAGCGGGTTGGTATGCCATTCAATTCTATTGGTGATCAGGGTTTTAAATAAATTAGACCTAAAGGACAATTTATTGTTTAAAAAATTTTGCATAAATCCTAAACTCCAGCTTTTTGAATGTTCGGGCGATAAGTTGACATTGCCACCAAGAAAATACCATGCAGCCACGGGAGACGAATAAAGCTCAAACAAGCTCGGCGCTAAAAATCCTGTCCCGTAATTGACCTTTAAAATAGTGTTTGTAGGGCTAAAAAAGTAACTAGCGCCTAACTTGTACGTAAAGTGATTTCCAAATGTCTGAAAATGATCCTCCCTGAAAGAAGCTTGTAAGTTCATATTTCCGAATCTTGGCAAAACCTCTAAAAAACCGCCCGTATTATCACGAGAAGCACTAAAAAACGAGGGTTTGTCCTGACTCATTTTATCTACGATATAATTCATGCCGACAACCGTTTTTAAGTTTTTATTAAATCTATAATCTGCCTTTATATCGCTGCCATATCTGTACCCGTTAAATTTGTCGTTATAAAACAGAGACTGCGGAGCGGGCGGCGTTATGGGGGGATAAGGATTGCTGTAAATATCTATATATCGCCGCAAATACGTTACGTCGTAAGCATCCATGCTTAAATGAAGATTCCCGAAATCCTTCTCGGCATATATCTTCGTAAAATAAGATTTTTCATCTTCCCTATAATTTTTACCCGGATAAGTCCTGTTGAGCCAAGAGCTGTTGTTAGGCACAAATAGGTCCGGATCGTATTGATCTAAATAATTTTGTATTTTTTGGAAATTTAAAACGGTGCCAACCTCAAAATCCGCACCGTCGTACTCTAAACGCGTATTAAGCGCCGTTTCATGAAATGCGTCCGATGCCGCGTCGCCGTAAGAATATGTTTTGGTCTTAGGGTTATATGCGTTTGTTTTCGGAGTACCCGCAGTATCAAAGCGTAAACCGTTTAAGTAAAAAGAAAAACTATTTACTTTTCCGGAGTAAGTCAGGTTTTCCCTAAACGTTCCAAAAGAACCGTAAGTTTGAGCATATTCTATATGCGGCTTATTTTCGCCTTTTTTTGTGATAATGTTTACCACGCCCGCTATCGCATTCGCCCCGTAAAGCCCGCTTTGAGTGCCTTGCACCACCTCAATTCTGTTAATACTACTCGGTGTTAAATAGGCAAAGTTATAATAGACCTGCGTTAAAGACGGGTCGCCTATATTTACACCGTCCATCAGATATTTTGTGTAATAACTTGAGAGACCAAGCATGTCAAACGACGTCCCCCCTCCAAACGGACCGTATGAAATTACGGATACACCAGACAAATCGTTCAACGAATCCTGTGCAAATAGCGACCCCTGATTTTTAATATCTTTTTGTGTGATTACCTGAGTGTAAGACGGAGTAGAGATAATGTTGGATTTAATTCTTGAGGCCGTAATTACTATATTTTCGCCCGCAAAGGCAACGGAATTGAATCCAAAAACGTAATATAAAGCGGATGCCGCTATTATACTCAAAAATAAAACCGTAAATGCATAACGAACCGAAGAAGCAATCCGACGACTACCGGTTTCTTTACCGTCGTTTACCGGTCTTCTTATCGAGTCATCTATTGCTGCGATATTACCGATATCGAATACATGCCTTAAACCGAATAAAAAGAGAAGCATGCCTGCTGACAATGAATTTAAAAAAAGGTGTGAGAACATAATTAGACCTCCCGCTAATTAAAGTTATTAGTATCTTAAAAAGCAGGTCTTCCGGCTTAAACATGTAAAATATTCCGCCTTCCCGGCAATTATACGACTTACCAGTGGCAAATTCGGAACACTCTATATAACGGATAATAAAAAAACCGTTATAAGTTATTACGGCTGCGGGAACAGCACGGGATTTTCACCCGCTTCCCTTAAGCTTTTAAGATAAAATT
>NZ_JBLEOY010000001.1:32982-897753 GCF_048541835.1 Candidatus Acidulodesulfobacterium sp. H_13 | reverse complement strand
AATATAACTCCCAGGAGGTTTACGACACAGGCGGAGGAGTAGATACTTATGATTATTACAAAGGGGGGTCAATGTTGCAAGCGTGGCCCGGTGCGCCCAGAACGTTCTTCATAAGCACCAGCATGAAGTTTTAAACAGGATTATAAAAAGCCGTAAGCCATAAGATTGGCCTACGGCTTTTTAATCTGAAGATTTTACCACTTTCCTTTATAAGAGATATCCTTTATGTGTCTCACCATTAAACCCACTAATATTCTTTTATTTTTACCAATAAACTTTAATACCACGAAACTGTAACGAAATGTAATAAAACTTAACATAAACGTCATTAAACTGTCATATTAGTTTGCTAAAATTACACAGGCAGTAAAAATTTCATGATTAAAACTTTAAAAATTAGGAGGAAGGAATGGAACCAAAGCCCCAATTTAATCACTTTTTTGTTCGAAGTTTTATCGCATTTTTGATTTTTGCATTATCGGTGTCGACGATGTTTATCGGCATCAGACCTTCTTACGCAGCCGCTTCAAATAGCCCTATTAACTTAGGGGAAGCATCCGCAATTTCAAGCTTGCTGTCGTACGAAAAAGCAGAGCTAAAGAAGACGGATATAAAATTTACCAAGGAAAAGATTTTTAAATCCACTCAGTCTGAATTGGTAGTTAATAAAGACGAGATTGAGACCGCTGGACCCGTAGGCGGAGCAACGCAAATCTTGTCTATAATACCAGGGGTAAGAAGTGAAACCTACGGACCGACGGGATCCACAAGGGGAAGTTTCAGCATCAACGGAATTCAACAAGGATGGGGGGGCTTAAAGGGAGAGACTGACAACGGAAGTGATGCCGTAACCTTCGACGGCGTTCCTATGGGAAACCCGGGTTCAGGTTTATGGTCAACTGCATTAATGCCGGAGAAGTCGTTGATTTCAGGTGTTAATGTTACTTACGGACCGGGAAATCCAGTAAATAGAGGGTATAACGCGCTTGGCGGAACATTAAATTTTATTCCGTTACAACCTTCTGTTAAGCCGAAAGGCTCTTTAAGTTTTACCTTCGGCAGTTTTAATGTTAAACATGTTAATTTCGATATAAAAACAGGGGTAATCAATGGTTATTCCGCAGTCCTTGCGGGAGGCATAACAAGTTCTAACAGCTATATGACCGGCTTCGGTTTTTATAATCCAAGTACAAACTATGCATATTACGGAAAAATCGTTAAGACATTTCAAAACGGAAATATCGGCTTAGGCGCTTATATCGCTCGTTCGCAAGGTTATAAACCGACTCTTATACCGGTAAATCCCGTATATGCCGGCAATGGAAATACCGGCCTTACCGTTAACGGCTATAACCTGCAAACCGGGAAAAGCATTCCGGGGCAATATTTTTCCCAGAAAACTACGGGTTATTATAGTTCCTTACCTTTTGACGTTTGGAACAAACTTGCCAAAAACCATATGTATCTAATTTATGCACCGATTAACCTTAAGGTTTCCAAGCTCGTTTCGCTTCACAACTTAGTGTGGTATAGAGAGGGAGAACGGTTGCATTATATGAATTATAACAATACTTCATTGGAAATCGGGAAATTGGAAGAGGCTAAAAAGATATTTGAATACAACGATCCACAGGATAAGGTTTACGGCGATAAGACATATTTTGACATAAATGCTCCTCATAACTTAATTAAATTCGGCGGATGGTTCCTGAAGAACCATTATATATCAAGAAATGCATTCTCGGACCCCTTTGGCGGATTTTGCAGTAATAAGAGCGTAACGAATGAAGTTACGACGAGGTCCAATCCGTGTATTTACAGATATAGCGACTTTTACCAGACATTCGGTTCTGCATTTATTCAAGATACGCTCCATTTTTTTAAAAGGTTGAGAATAACCCCTGGATTAAACTTCGTCACCTTTAGAACAAACTATATTAATAATGCGGCAGAATATTATCCTAAAGCGGTTTTAGTGAATCCGGCGGGTAACGACTCTACCATTCCGGGGCATTCCGTGAATCAGGCGCCGAACGCATCGACATATTTTGAAAAACTAGAACCTTCTATAGGGGTTAATTATAAGCTTATCAAAGATGTTTCCGTCTATGGAAATTACTCGGACGCATATCAAAACCCGCATTTAGGTGGTGGCGGCGGCCCATTTCAACAAATAGGCGCCAAGGCTTTAGAGCCTGAAAAGAATCAATACTATACGGCAGGGTTTAAGGTTTTAGTTCATCACGATGCTTTATTAAATGATTTCGTCTTGAATGTAAACTATTATCATGAGCATTTTTCGAATATACTGCTGTCTTATACTTTATCCGACGGGACATCGTTTTATGCCTCGGGGAGTTCCAATTATAACGGCGTAAATTTATACGCTGAGGATGATCCCATAAACAATCTTCATCTCTTTACGAATATGAGCTATGAAAAAGCGGTGTATGAAAGTTATGTTACGGGTAAGGTCAACTATAACGGACTCAATGTTCCGTATGTTCCAGAAGAAACATTTGATGCAGGCGCTTATTATAGACTTTTGATCGGCAATATCACTTATTCTTCCAAGATATGGGATATATATACGGGCAAACAGTATATTATGGATGACATTACTAAGGTGCCGTCAAGTCAAACAATCCCAAGCTTTAATGTTTTAAAAGCTTCAATAAGCGCTAAAATTCCGTTCAATAATAAGGAAGCCGGATTACCAAAAGAAGCGATTATCAAGCTTACGGTTTTAAACTTATTAAACCACCAATATAATAAATATGAATACATAACCAAGCGTTCATATCATAGGAAATACACTACGAGTGCAGTCTTAGCCTATCCGGGAATGCCGATAGCGTTTTATGCAACAATAACATTCAAGTTTTAACATCTTAACGTTTAAATCCTCCCGTCCCTGCTTTAAATTAACATTGGGACGGGAGGATTTATCGTAACAAAAATTTAATATAAACGTAATATTACCGTAACATTCATTTGCTATAATAAAAAGTATTAATAAATCTTAAATAGGTAGATACGGCATTGCGTCATGGAAAATATTATAAAAAATTATCCGGATAAAAACACAAGGTTAAAATATTCATTCGTAATTGCTTTAATATTAGAAATAATGTTTTTGCTTCTCATTGCCGAAATTTCCGTTATTGCAAGGAATTTCATAAAGCCTATAAAAAAAGCAAAACCGATGTTAATCTCCGTAGTCAGTATTCCACACAAGAAGAAAGTCATTATTCCGCCTAAAAAAAAGGTAGTCCCGGTTAAAAAGTTAAAGAGGATCGTTAAAAAAGTTTCGATTAAAAAATCGGCTAAACCGGCTCCGTTTAAGGTAAATCATGTTTCTATTCCCATGCCTACGCCGGCGGTCCCTATTGCCCCAATCGTTCGATACGTGCCTATTGTCAGCCATGTACGTCAAAAAATACCCATAAGCGTATTAGACAAATATTTTGGCGAGATAAAGTCAAAAATAGTAAGCAATTTAGTCTATCCCACGATTGCAAAAAAAGAAGGCATGGAGGGATATGTGACCATGTTATTTAGAATTTTAAAAAACGGGGATTTAGTGTTCGAAAAGATTAATAAAACGTCGCAGTATAATATTTTAAACAAATCAGCTATTGAAACCATAAAAATATCAGCTCCATTCATGCCATTCCCAAAAGGCATACCGAGAAATTCATTAACTTTTTTAATAAAAATACACTTTAGATTAGATCATTAACATACATACGAAAAAGTTATTCACTTAAACATTAAAATAAATTTCAAATTACAGGAGGTCTAATAATGAATGCGGTTAAGGTTTTAGGTGTGTTGATCGAAGGAGGACCGCTTATGTATGCCATGCTTGTACTGTTGCTTATCGCTATTGCCGTTATCGTCGAAAGATTTTATTTTCTTCATAGCGTCATTAAAACCGGCTCGTCTTTTTCCGAGGAGATTAAAGACATCCTAAAAAGCGATAACGGGCTTGCAAAAGCAAAGAAATATTGCGATGAACACCCGGGGATTTTTTCATCTCTTATCTCGGTTGGCTTTGATAATATTTGCTTAACGAAAGAGGAAAGAGACGGGGATTTAATGGAAGAAGCAATGAAACATACGAGGGAAATGGAAAGATATATGTGGGTTTTGGATACATTAATCACGATGGCTCCACTCTTAGGGCTTCTCGGAACGATAATAGGGATCATGTTATCTTTTAACGTAATAGGTCAAGCAGGTGGAGTATCATCAAACCCGACGGCCATCACCGGCGGAGTCGCATTAGCTCTTTTGAATACGGCGGCAGGTCTTGTAATAGCTATACTTTGCTTGGGGTTTTTCAATTACTTCCAAAATAAAATTATATCAATAAAAAAACAGATGGAATTTGTAGTCCTGCAATTCGAAAACTTTGTGAAAAGAAATGATTTAAATGACAAGAAGGGTTTTGACTTGAGCAAAAAAAAGGCATTATTTGAAAGTAAGGGCAATAGCACTCTTACCGCGGTAAAAGAACCGGCTTAAATCTTGAATAAGATTTTAAATTAAATATTATTATAATTCGGAGGGGTCAAAGCTATATTATATGAAACTTACTCAGGGACAGGAAATCAAAAAAGCAAGGATAGAATTAGTGCCTATGATAGATATCATGTTTTTTCTTCTGGTATTTTTTATATTTGTAACTCTTTCCATGGTTCATCAGAAGGGGCTAAACGTTCATCTTCCAAAGTCTTCTCAGGGTTCTGCAATAAAAATGCATAATTTCGTAGTAACGCTGAAGAAAAACGGCTCTATTTTCCTTAATAAAGAAAAAACAAATTTTAAAGGTCTTCCTGCTCTATTGAAGCAACGGGTTGTAAATAAGAAAGATCTTATTGTTATAAACGGCGATGAGGGGATTTATCTGAAACGCGTCGTAAAAACAATAAATATAATAAAAAAAGACGGATTTTTGAGGGTTTCTATTGCCGTCAACCCTACAACATAAATATAAAAAGAGGATTATTATGGATATAAAAAGAAGAGATTTTATGAAAATTGCAGCGGCCGGTTTGTTGGGAGGCATGGTATCTGGTAATTTTATTGCGAATGATGCGGTTGCCGATACAAGGTTTAAAAAACCGGAACACGTAGTTTTAATAATGCAGGAAAACAGGAGTTTCGACCATTATTTTGGCATGATGAACAATACCATAAACGGTCAGTCAAAAAGACTCTTGGAACTCGGTATTACGGACGGTATGGGCGGGAGCGTCAAACCGTACGATCTCGGGTTTCAGTATGTAACTCCAAATAATGTAGATCCTCACCATTCATGGAAAGCGCTGCACACTGATTATAATAAAGGAAAAATGAACGGCTATTTCTTAGATGGAATAAATCAACCGGTAAATAGTTACAAAGTGATAATGGGTTATTATAATACGAAAAGGGCTCTTTCTTCCTACTATTATTACGCAAATAAGTATACGCTATGTCAGAACTATTTTCATTCCATTATGGCGCCTACCCTGCCTAACAGGCTTTATCAGATTGCCGGTCAGTCCAACGGTTACATAACAGATGCGACGCCGAAAAAGCCTTATGAATTTCCTACTATCTTTGATAGATTTGAGAAGGCAAAAATATCATGGAAAATATATGTGGAGGGTTGGCCTGACCCTAAAAAATATGTTCACCATTGGGTTCCGGTTATATGGTTTGAAAGATTTATAAAAGATAAAAATATGTGGTCTAAGATAAGACCTGCCGACGAGTATTTCGAAGATGTTAAAAAAGGAACGCTCCCGCAATTTAGCTGGCTCATTCCTAGTTATGAACATTCGGAGCATCCCCCTGCAAACGTTAAAACAGGGATGGCTTACACGGTAAAAAGGATAGAGACACTAAGAAAAAGTCCGCTGTTTTCAAAGTCGGTTATATTTTTGAACTGGGACGAGGGCGGCGGTTTTTACGACCATGTAGTA
The DNA here is from genome assembly GCF_048541835.1 of Candidatus Acidulodesulfobacterium sp. H_13. NCBI lineage: Bacteria > Candidatus Acidulodesulfobacteriota > Candidatus Acidulidesulfobacterales > Candidatus Acidulidesulfobacteraceae > Candidatus Acidulidesulfobacterium > Candidatus Acidulodesulfobacterium sp. H_13. The sequence goes on along the minus strand of NZ_JBLEOY010000001.1, from coordinate 891,778 downwards.
CCGCCCATCATAGATTATTACGGACTTGGAATACGTGTAGGGTGTATAATCATTTCCCCTTTTGTCAAAAAAAATTATGTTTCAAATGTCATGCATGAGCATACTTCCATACTCAAATACGTCGAAAATCTTTGGGGGATTGACCCTTTAACGGATAGAGACAGATATTCAAATGGATTCGAGGATGCTTTTATTTAACGATAAAGCGTAAAAAAACGAGCGAAGTTATTTTCCAATACAAAACTCTTTAAATAGCCTGTCGAGTATATCTTCGTTCGTGACGCCTCCGATCATTTCATCTAAAAAGCCGATAGCCTCTCTTAAATCTATTGATATAAGCTCTATCGGTTTTTTATTCTTGTATCCTGTAATCCCTTCTTGCAATAAACTGTAGGATTTTTCTAAAAGGGTTTTTTGCCTCAAGGTCGTAATACCGACATCGCCTTTGACACTACTTTCTATTTTTAAAATTATATCATAAAGAATATCTTTTAATGAATCTATTCCAACATTATTTTTTGTACTCATAAAAACCGTCTTCGGAGATTCTAACGTATATTTATTGCTAATCATGCGTATAAATTCATCCTTCTTAATCGTTAAATCGTCCCGGGATAACAAATCAACTTTATTTAAAGCAAAAATTACATTTTTATGCTTAAGTATTTCATGCTTAGAACTAAGATCTGCGGGATTATCCCGTACATCGCAAATATAAACCACTATATCTGCCTTTTCGATCTGTCCGTATGTTAACTTTATACCCTCGGCTTCGATCGAATCGCAAGATTCACGCAATCCAGCAGTATCAACGACTTTTATTGGTTTATTAAATAAAAATATACTATCTTCAATATAATCCCTTGTAGTTCCCGGCATATCGGAAACAATAGCCCTGTTTTTTTTCAACAATGCATTTAAGAGACTGGATTTTCCTGCGTTAGGTTTTCCGGCTATAACAACACTTAATCCCTGTCGATTTAAATTATAATTTTCATAAGACCCGATTAGTTCTTTAATTGAACAAGCAAGGTTGTCAGCTGTCTTAAGGAACCTGTTGTCTATATCTTTGAACTCTTCATCTGGAAAATCTATCAGCGCCTCTATAAGGGCTAAAATATATATGTAATCATCGCTAATCTTTCTTATCTTTTTTTCCAAAAGACCGTTTAATTCATTATTGGCAATTAGAAGCGTCTTCACCGAATCGGCTTTTATGATTTCCAAGATTGCTTCTGCCTCAATAAGATTTATCTTATTATTAAGATATGCTCTTTTGGTAAATTCCCCGTTATAAGCAAGCCTCGCTTCTAATTTAAGTATAACCTCTAGTATGTATCTCGTATTAAATATGCCCCCATGCGGATAGAGCTCGAACATGTCCTCTCCGGTATAAGAATGAGGACCTTTTATATAAACACATGCGGTTTCATCTATGAAGGAATCGATAAACGGGTCGTAAGTTCGGCCGGCATAAAAATAACGCGGTTTAAGCGGAGAAGAGTTTTTGTCAAATGGATAAAAAATCTTTTTTAAAATAGTTCTGCAATTGACACCGGAAGCCCTTATAATACTTATAGCGCCCTCGCCGGGCGGAGAAGATATCGCGCAAATCGTGTCTATTTCCCTATTAAACGGAGATTTAACGGTCATAATCGCTCAAAAACTAAGCAAATTTTCTATTAATACTATACTGCTGCGCTATAGTTAATATATTGTTGACGGTCCAGTACAAAAGAAGTCCTGCCGGAAAATGAATAAAAAGAAATGTAAAGGCTATAGGAAGAATCAACATTATTTTAGCCTGAGTAGGATCCCCCATGGTCGGGTTCATCTTTTGAGATATAAACATAGTTATACCCATTATAATCGGTAAAATATAGTAAGGGTCCTGTACGGCAAGATTATTTATCCATAACATAAACGGAGCGTTTCTAAGCTGAATAGCTATTAATAAGGTCGTATATAAGCCGTAAAAAACCGGGATCTGTAATATCATGGGTAGGCAACCGCCGAAGGGGTTGACCTTGTTTTCTTTATAGATCTCCATGATTTTTTTATTTAATTCGGTTTTGTTATTCTTATACTTCTCCCTCAGATCATTTATTTTAGGGGTTAATTTATGCATCTGCTTCATTGATTTGAAGCCTATATATGTAAGGGGGTAGAATACGATTCTTATAGCTAAAACCATCAGTATTATGGCAAAACCGTAATTGTGAACAAAACCGTAGAAAAACTCAAGTATATGCAATAAGATTATGGAAAAGAATCCGAAGAATCCGAAACCGATAGTAGAACTAAGATGATGCCCCAGGGGATCAAGCAGGGATAATTTTTTTGGTCCGCCGTAAATTTTTAAGGAAATATATGCGGTTTTCTTAGGTGACACCAATATCTCTTTGGGAATTATAAAAGAGACCGCTGGACCTATTTTTTTAACAGAAATGATGCTTCCCGGAGATATTGCCGAAAACATAAAATATTTCGAATTAAAACCCACAAAAGATATATTTCCGCTATAATGGGTCGTTCGAGTTATATCCGGTGTTACGGAACCGTTTTTAATGTAAACGATCGGCGAAAATTTTATATGATTAGATTTTTTTAAAACCGGTTTTAAGGCAGCGGAAAGAATATAATGGCCTTTAAATTCTATAGGTTTATTCGTGAGATTTTTAATGGACACTGAGTTAGTTAAAACATACTTACCCTTTAAAAAAGTATAGTCTTTTGTCAGTATCATACTGCTGCCGAGCGTATATATAAATTTAACCGAATCCTTTTTCTTTTCTACGTTTATAAGCTTAATTGCCAATTTGGAATTTTGGGGAACAAAATTGATAATCCGATTAATATGTTTCGCATTGGCTAAATTAATTTTATCCTTAAAATTCTTCTCGGTATATGAATAATTTAAGAGGTTTATCTTAGATACCGCCCCATCCGGCACATTAAATGAAACGTAAATTTTTCTTCCTTTGTAAAATACGTTTTTAACGGACTGAATGGACTTTGATACGACAATATGTTCTTCAGGCTCTGATGCGGTGTGTTTCATAACTGTCGAGCCTTTATGCGCGCCTACCGTTGAGGCGGAACTCAATATATTACGTACATGCTCTGTTTTTTTAACCGCAACACCGGCATGCTTGGTATGTGGCATAAAATAACCCCACCCCAATATTAAAATAACGGATAAAATAGCGGCAATTATAACTCTTTTTTCCAAAAAATCTCCGATTTAAATATTAATATCAGTACTTCAATTTTAGTATTTTGGGACAGGGTCATGACCACATTTAAAAAGAGGATTACATCTTATAACCCTATATACAGAAAGATACAGTGCTCTAAAAAAGCCAAAAGATTTAAAACATTCAATCGCATATTCGGAGCAGGTTGGATAAAACCTACAACTTTGCGGTAACGCGGGAGATAAAAATCTCCTGTAAAAACCTATCATGCCTATAAATACCTTATTTAAAACTTTCATTTTATCGATTTAATAAAAACCCTAATTCTCTAAACAACTGACTACTGGAAGAAGGGAGTCTTATAATCAGGATTGTGCAGTCTATTTTTTTAAGGCAGTATTGATTCAACCTTATGAATTCTTTAATCCGCCTTTTTAGGCTATTTCGTTTTACCGCATTAAAAAGCTTTCTTTTAAAGGATATCAAGAATCTAAACCTTTGAGCATCTACATAAAAAACAATAGAAACCTTTTGAATTTTTTTACTTCCGTTATTAAATATATAGTTAATACGCTTTTTATCTTTTAATTTAATGTTTTCTTTTAATGTAAATCCTGTAGTAGATGAAATAACCATTAAAATGTAACCGAGCGACAAATAAACGATTTACGTTTAGTTATATGGCAAATTATTTAGAGCTTATAACTGGAACCAATATCTTACGCCCTTTTCTTCTGCGTCTTGACAATATTAATCTGCCATTTTTAGTACTCATGCGACTTAAAAAACCGTGAGTTCTTTTTCTTTTTAATTTGCTCGGTTGATATGTACGCTTCATATTCTTGCTCCAAACTAAATTTTAAAATTACAATTAAATTTCAATTTAAGCAAATAACAATGATGATGTCAAGCCTTTTTTATTTTTACATTTAGCTCTCGACTTATGTTATTATAAAAAATTAATTGAAATATATTTTAAAATTTGATAAATTTAAATAGTCTTTAAATCGAATAATTTAAAATTACATTAAAATAATTTAAAATTATTAGATTTAACTTATTAAAATCATTATATTATTTGAGTTACCAACAGTTGTTAATAACTATGTTTAATTTTATTACTTCTATTCTTAATAAATAGCATTTAAACGTATTACAAATAAATTTTCGGTACTCCTAACTTATTTTATGAATAAAGTCGAACCGTTACTCGAAGAATTAAAAAAAGAAATAGGCGTGAGTAATTTTAATATATGGTTTATTCCTACTAACATATATTTAGAAAACAATACCATTACATTTTATGTCCCTAATAAATTTTTTAAAGATATAATTAATGAATCTTATAGGGAAATCATATTAAGCATCTGGAAAAAATTAGACAATGAAGAAGATTTAAATTTTATATATAATATTAACGATACAGGTATCGTCAACATTAATGTCGACGATAATAAAATTAACGTTCCAAGTATAAGCGATAATTATAATATATTCAATAAAAAAATCAATGCCGTAAAAAATACCGAAAATAAGAAAATATTCAAAAAAAATTATGTAAGCTTAAATTCCAGATATACCTTTGAAAATTTTATTATAGGTTCCGGAAATCAGTTTGCTCATGCCGCAAGTTTTGCCGTTGCCAACCTTCCCGGTCAAACATATAACCCTATGTTTATTTATAGCGACGTTGGACTCGGTAAAACACATCTGCTTAATGCTATTGCAAATAAAGTAATTAAGGAAAAAAAATTAAATATATGCCTTGTTTCATCGGAAAAATTTACGAATGAAATGATTACATCCATAAGGGACGACAGAATGATTGAATTTAGGAATAAGTATAGAAATGTCGATATATTATTAATTGACGATATACAATTTATTGCCGGAAAAGAAAGGACTCAGGAAGAATTTTTTTATACTTTTAATACATTATATGAAAATCAAAAGCAGATTGTAGTATCAAGCGATAAGATTCCTAAAGATATAGTTAGCCTTGAAGAGCGGATAAGATCGCGATTTGAATGGGGATTAATTGCCGATATTCAACCTCCCGATTTTGAAACTAGGGTTGCCATTCTTAAAAAAAAAGCTTTTCTTGATAATATTGATTTTCCGGATGATGTTTTAAGTCTTTTGGCTAATAAAATTAATTCTAATATAAGAGAGTTAGAAGGGGCAATGATTAGAGTATCGGCATATTCATCTTTTGCAGGAAAACCTATAACCGTCGATCTCGCAATGGAAGCAACTTCAAATTTATTAAGAGAAAATAAAAAAATTATAACTGCTGAAAATGTTATAAAATTAGTATGTAATTATTTTAATATTAAAATTGCCGATATTAAATCAAATAAAAAATTAAAAGAATTTGTGGAACCGAGACAAATAGCAATGTATTTAATAAGAAATCATACTGAACTATCGTTTCCCGAAATAGGTGATAAATTTGGTGGAAAAGACCATTCTTCTATTATATATGCCGTGAATAAAGTTAAAAAAAATTTGAAAAATAACGAAGAGTTAGAAAGGACATTAAATAACATAATTAAACTGGTTAAAAAATGATTAAAAACTGTTTAATTCTTTTCTTAAGAAAAGAATTAAACAGTTTTTTGGAAATAAGAGGAAAAAATAACACATGTTTTTCAACAAGAATATGATAGTTATCTTAATACGTTATATGCTTATAAACATTTTAAACCGTATTACTACTACTACTGTTTTTAAAATTAATAAAATATAATAATAATAGGGATAACGAATATGTTAAATTTTAAGATTAAGAAGAAGGTTTTTTTGAATTGCCTTGCGACCGTTCAAGGAGCTTCAGAAAAAAAAGGATCTTTATCTATAGTTTCTAATTTGCTGATTGAAAATATAGATAATAATTTTATAAAAATAAGTGCTACCGATTTAGAAATAAGTATTATCACATATTGTAGCGCTGAAATTATATCTAAAGGAAAAATAACGGTTAATTCTAAAAAGATTTATAGTATAATAAAAGAATTTCCTGAAAACAAAATAACCGCGTCCGATAATACTTCTGATAATTTATATATAGATTTTATAGAAAACGAAAGCGGCATGGTTACGATTAATTACAGAAAAACCATCTTTAAATTAACTACAGTTCCTGCTATCGATTATCCCACTATTATAGATTTTAAGTCGGAGGATAATTTCGATATAGACTTGAAGATTCTAAAAACACTTATCAGTAACGTTATCTTTTCTACGGCCTTAAATGAGGATACAAAAAGAAACCTTACCGGCGTGTATTTTGTTTTAGTTAATTCTAATGAAAAAGATTATTTAAGATTAGTGGCTACGGATGGACATAGATTATCGTTAACTCAATTTAAAATCGATTATATGGGTGAAAAAAACGACGGTATCTATAATTTATTAAAAACAGGAATTATAATTCCTAAAAAAATATTAACCGAAATTTTAAAATTAGATAAAGAAGGTGTAGTTAATATTTTGATAAATTTAAATAACGTCATTTTTGAATTTAAAAAACAATCGGATGAAACCAATAAAAATACTAAATTCATATCAAGACTGATAGAGGGAAAATTTCCGGATTATGAAACTATTATCCCTAAAGACGGATATAAGACTTCAATAATAAACACTAAAAAATTTTATAATTCCATTAAGATGGTATCTTTACTTGCAGAGGAAAAGAGTCATTCTATAGAATTAGGCTTTACGGAAAATAATTTATTAGTTAAAGCCGTAAATACCAACATAGGAGAAGCAAGTGATGAAATAGAAATCGACTATAAAGGAGAGCCTATGAATATTAAATTAAATTCTAGATATATTATGGATTTCATTGTGAATATCTCCGAAGATAGCGTAAGTACCAGGTTTAATACTATCTATACGCCTTTTGTTATTGAACCCCATGTAGAAAATAATGATGATAAAATAATGTATACTATAGGCGTATTTATGCCGATGAGATATTGAAAAATTTAAAATAAGGGGTTAATTGATGAGCAAGGAAAAAAATGAATATAAAAGTACGGATATTCAAGTTTTAGAAGGGTTAGAAGCCGTAAGAAAATTACCGGGAATGTATATAGGTTCGACCGGAATAGAAGGGTTGCACCATTTAGTTTATGAAGTTGTGGATAATAGTATTGATGAAGCACTGGCTGGATATTGTAAAAATATATTTATAACTATAAATATTGATGGTAGCATTACCATAGAAGATGACGGGAGAGGCATACCCACGGGTATTCATAAAGAGCAAGGCGTTTCGGCAGCACAGGTTGTTCTTACGGTTTTACATGCGGGCGGTAAGTTTGATAAGAATTCATATAAAGTATCCGGTGGTCTTCACGGGGTAGGTATTTCCGTCGTAAATGCCTTGTCAAAAAAATTAGATATGGAGATTTACAGGGATGGTTATGTTTATAGACAAAGTTACAGTAAAGGTGTCCCTCTTAATAAGCTTGAACGATGCGAAAAAACTAATAAAAGCGGAACGTCTATTTCTTTTTTACCGGATGATGAAATTATGGAATCCAATAATTTCGATTTCGACATTTTATCGAACAAGTTAAGGGAGCTCGCCTTTTTGAATGCCGGTATACATATAAATATTATAGATGAGATTAATAATAAATCGCACGATTTTAAATATGACGGTGGCATTAAATCATTCGTAGAATATATAAATCAGAATAAGAATACCATCATAAAAGAACCTATTTTTATAACGGCTAAAAAGGAAGACGTTATAATGGATATTGCGCTTCAATATAACGACGGTTATTCAGAAACACTATATTCTTACGTAAATAATATAAATACGAAAGAAGGGGGAACTCACTTGGCGGGTTTCAAGTCTGCGCTGACAAGGGTCATAAACAGCTATTACGTGTCTAATATAGGCAATTTCAAGGATAGAGGAAGTAAGCGTAGCGAACCTGTTCAAATCTCGGGAGACGATGCGAGAGAGGGCTTAATCGCAGTTATTAGTATTAAAATGCCGAGTCCGCAGTTTGAGGGACAGACTAAGACTAAACTTGGAAATAGTTTCATTAAAGGCGTCGTTGAATCTTTAATTAATGAAAAGCTATCGGAATTTTTAGATGAAAATCCGCATATTTCAAAAGTAATAATAGAGAAAGCATTAGACGCCGCAAGGGCAAGAGATGCGGCAAGAAGAGCAAAAGAACTTGTAAGAAGAAAAAACTTGTTGGATTTTTCTTCATTACCGGGTAAATTAGCCGACTGTCAAGAAAAAGACCCGTCCCGGTGTGAAATTTACATAGTCGAAGGGGATTCTGCCGGCGGCAGCGCTAAACAGGGAAGAGATAGAAAGTATCAGGCTATACTTCCTTTAAAGGGTAAAATATTAAATGTCGAAAAAGCCAGACTGGAAAAAATGTTAAATTCCGATGAAATAAAAATATTAATTACGGCGCTTGGCGGGGGCATTACATCCGGTGCTTCCAAAAAAGAAGAAAGTTTTTTTAATTTAGAAAAACTTAGATATCACAAGATAATAATCATGACAGATGCCGATATTGATGGATCGCATATTAGAGCGTTACTCCTTACATTTTTTTACAGATACATGAAAGAAGTCATTGAAAACGGTTATTTATATATTGCATTACCACCTCTTTATAGAGTCAAAAGGAGAAATAATGAAATTTATCTTAAGGACGACGAGACATTAGATGAATTTCTTATAGGCGAGTCCCTTAATTCCTTAAGTGTTTACAGAAAGCAGTCCGATTCAACGGAGCATATTTTAGATAAGAAATGGGTTAAAGAAGCCATAAATAAAATAAAAAACTATAAAAACTTAATTAATAAATTAAATAAAATACATATAAATGAAAAAATAATAGAGTATTTAGTAAGTAATGATTTTTCTTCGGAAGATATACTGATGGATCATCAATATTCCGATAGATTAACTAACTTGATTGCTTTTTGTAAAAGCAAAGATTACGATATAAGTCTTACTAAGGATGCAGATTTTGAAGATTATTATACGGCGTCGATTAAATACGATAACTTTAATCAACCCACTTATGTCAATAAGAGGTTTTTAGAATCCATTAACTATAGGACTATTTATAATTTATATAAAGAGATAAAATTGTTTGATTTCTTAAATGTAATTATCGTATCGGAATCCGAAAAACACACGGTAAAAAATATGAATGAATTTTATAATATTATTAAATCAAAAATTCCTCAAAATATGTCTGTTCAGAGGTATAAAGGGCTTGGAGAAATGAACCCTGATCAGTTGTGGCAGACAACCATGAACGAAGAGACTAGAACGTTAAGGAAGGTTAATATAAACGATATTGTAGAGGCTGACGGTATGTTTGATATCCTCATGGGAGACAGAGTAGAGCCGAGGCGTAAATTTATAGAGGATAACGCTCTTAACGTGGTAAATTTAGATGTTTAAATCTACCTTCGTCTCATAGAGACTTAGGAGATGTAGGGTGAGAATTAGATTTTTTGGAGGTTTTGTTTTTAGTAGTTCTTGCCGTTTTTTTGACGGAAACATTTAATTTTTCGGTTGATTTTTTTCTTACGGGTTTTTTGACGGAAACGTTTTTTCCTTTAGTGATGCTTTTTGGTTTTGGTTCCGATTTTGGTTCCTCAATATCGTTTAACGGATTAATCTGGTCCTTAAGATCCGACGAAGCCTTCTTGAACTCTCTTAATCCTTTGCCTATAGTTTTTCCTATTTCAGGAAGTTTTGAGGGTCCAAATACTAATAATGCGATGACCGCTATAATAATTAATTCAGGAGCTCCTACGCCAAACATTTTTACCTCGTATATTATTTTTCGCTTAATTATATAATAATTTTATAAAATATTCAAATTGATTTATATTTATGTTATATATAAATAATATTTTTTACAGCATTCAGGGCGAATCGTCTTTTGCCGGTTATTCGTGTAAGTTTATAAGGCTTGCCGGCTGTAATCTCAAATGTTCTTACTGTGATACGAAAGAGGCTTTAACAGTTAAAAATGCTAAAAAGTTAAGTATAAGCAGTATTATAAAAATTTTATGTAATATCGGCGACGAGAAAGGGCTTGTTGAAATCACCGGGGGCGAACCATTACTTCAGGAATCAGTATATGACCTTTTTAATGAATTGATTAAAGCGGGATATTTGATTTTATTAGAAACCAACGGAACGATAAGCTTAAGAAATGTTCCCGAAAAGATTATTAAAATAGTCGATATAAAATGCCCTTCTAGCGGTTTTTCAGAAGAATTCAATGATGAAAATTTGAATTACGTCAATGAATCAGATGAGATAAAATTTGTCATAGGAACTGAGGAAGACTATGATTTTGCAAAATATTTCCTAACAACCCATAAATTAAAAACAAAAAAGATAATATTTTCTGCAGTCGGAGGGATTACTCCTTCAAGAGATCTGGCATTAAAAATATTAAAAGACGGATTAAACGTCAGGTTGGGAATACAACTACATAAAATCTTACGGCTAAAATAGATTAAATTATTTCATTCTCTGCCATACCGCCCTTACCGGATAACGTCATTATATGATTAAAAACAAAAACGCAAATGCCGGCAAACTCCATAAAAGCAAAAATGCCGAGAAGCAAAACAGGGTAAAACCCGTGAACATCGTCTTTAAAAAAAATCCATGTTAACGTCATGCCTATCAAGCCGATATTTGCAAGATAAAATTGAACGGTCATAAGGGGTTCGCTATATAGTTTAAAGCCGCTAAATCTCGGCAAAACATGATAACTGACCGAGTAAATCATCATGGCGATAAAACCGAGTAAAAGAAAATGGACGTGTGCTAAAAGCAGATAACTTACAGACGCCGGATAGACCGCCATAATTAAACCTAAACCTGCCCCGACAATCAGGTAAATCAATGAAGCTACGGTAAAATATCTTATTATAGGACTCATAGTGCTTTTATTATATCAACTCAACAGTATAATCTTTATGATTATTATCACATATTACCATAATAATCGCAGTAATCTTTTACAAAACATTCAGGGCAATTTGGATTCTTGGCTTTACAATAAATTCTTCCATGGTTAATTAACCACATGTGAAATTTCATCCAGAAATTTTTCGGAATTATTTCGGTGAGTGCCTCCTCCGTTTTTTCGACAGTTTTTGCATGAGCAATCCCTATGCGGTTTGCAACCCTGAATACATGCGTATCCACGGGCATTCTCTCTTCGTTAAAATATGTACCGAGTATGACATTGGCGGATTTTCTTCCTATGCCTGGAAGACCGATAAGAATGTTAAAATCTCTCGGGACAGCATTGTTAAATTTATCCGCAAGTATCTTTGATGTTTCAATTAGGTTTTTCGCCTTATTATGAAACATTCCGCAGGTTTTAATCTCTTTCTCAAAATCCTCAAGGTTTCTTTTTGCAAGGTCGGAAGGCTTAACATAGTGTTTAAATAAATCCGTAGTTATTACGTTAACCCTTTTATCTGTACACTGGGCAGATAAAATAACGGCGATTAAAAGCTGAAAAGCATTGTTAAAGTTTAAAAACGGGGTTAAATTGCCGTAATGTTCTTCAAATAGGCTTATTATTGCTTCTATATCCAGTTTCTTAAATCCCGTCGCAGGCATTTAAATATTTATAATATTTCAAGAATATTAAAGAAAAATGAGATTTCAGACTTAGAGGATTCCGGAGAATCCGATCCATGAACGATATTTCTTTCTATGCTTTCCGCAAACATTTTCCTAATAGTGCCTTCTTTTGCATCTTTTGGGTTAGTGGCACCCATAATTTCTCTGTTTTTTGAGATTGCACTTTCGGCAGACAATACCATAGGAACAATAGCGCCCTCAGTCATGAAGCTGATTAAACTGTCAAAAAACGGTCTGTCCTTATGAACGTAATAAAATTCTTCTGCCTCTTTCTTGGTAAGCTGAACCTTTTTTATCGCCTTAATCTCAAATCCATTTTCCTCGAACATCAATATGATTTTACCGGTTAAGCCTTTTTTAACCCCATCCGGTTTTATAATGGAAAGTGTTTGTTCTATCATTTAAGTAATACCTCTTTTTATTTATTATAGTTGCTTGTTAATTATTATTTTTAAGCTCTTTTCCTAATTTAAAACCTATCTCTATTGCTTTTTTATTGTAATCTTCAAATCCACTTGGAACTCTTTTTATAAGTGCATTTTCAATAGACTCGTGAGAAACTATTTCTGATATCTCGACAAGTACGCCAAGGGCTATAATGTTTAATCCAAGAACCCTTCCGAGTTCTTCCCTCGCCGATTTTACCATATCTATCACGTAAAGCTCACCTCTTGCCTTTGAAAAATCCGTTACAAGCTCTTTATCGGCAATAACTATGCCCGTTTCTTTAACGTCATCTATATATTTATCAAAGGATTCTTGCGTCAGAGCAACCATATAATCTACTTTTGTCGCCTTAGGGTATTCGATAGGGCTATCGGATACGATCACTTCGGATTTGCTGGAACCGCCTCTTGCCTCGGGTCCGTAAGACTGAGTTTGAACTGCATTCTTACCTTCATAAATTGCGGCAGCATCCGCCAATATAATTCCGGCCAATATTAAACCCTGACCACCCGATCCGGAAAACCTGAATTCAATCCTGTCGTTCATATTCGGTGCCCTCTTTTAAATTATAAATTTTACTATTTTGTTTTTAACGTTTCAGCCATTTTACGATACTCGCTTGAAAATTCCGGCTTATCGGTGTCTTCAAGAAAAATTCCGGTTTTGAATCTTCCGACTAATTCCTCATCGGACATATTTTCGGCAGAACGGATGGGAATAGCCTTTTCTTTTTGATATTTGACCATTTCGACTGGAGATTTCATTTTATTTCTTCTTCCGAAGGAAATATGACAGTTCGTAATAACTTCTAAGACTGAAAAACCGGTATGTTTAAGCGCGCTAACCATAAACTTTTCAAGCTGAACAGCATGATAGGAAGTTGATCTGCCTACCCATGTCGCCCCTGCCGCTTGAGCCAAATTGCAGGCATCAAAAGGCTGTTCGAAACTTCCGAAAGATGTTGTCGTAGAATAGGTACCGAGCGGCTGTGTCGGAGAATACTGCCCGCCGGTCATTCCATATGTGTAATTATTAAAAATAATCATAGTTAGATCTATATTTCTTCTTGCGGCGTGTATAAAATGGTTTCCGCCTATCGCCAGGGCATCGCCATCGCCTGATATCGCAATAACCTTAAGCCTTGGCTTGAACATTTTAATTCCAGTTGCAAACGTTAATGCCCTTCCGTGCGTAGTATGAATCGTGTTGAAATCGACATAACCGGGAAGCCTTGAGGCACAGCCGATACCGGATGCTATTACGACGTCATCCTTGGGATATTCGCATTTATCAATAGCCCTTAAAAGAGCCTTGAGAATGATTCCGTCTCCGCAACCGGGGCACCATATATGCGGCAGCGTATTTTTTCGCAAATATTTATCATAATCGAATTTTGTTTTTATCATTTTAAATCTCCTGCATATATAAGTAAGATTAATTACGATTCCGCTATCTCTTTTATCTTTGCGTAAATTTGGTCGGGAGTAATCGGTTCGCCGGTAACTACGTTTAAACCGTAAACCTGACTCCCGCAAGCATTTCTTTGAACCTCTAAAATTATCTGTCCCATATTCATTTCCGGAACCAAAATCTTTTTAATTCTTTTTGAGAGATCTGAAATTTGTTTTTCCGGAAATGGCCATATTGTTATAGGTCTGAACATGCCTGCTTTTATGCCGGCGGTTCTCGCCATCATAACGGCCTGCCTCGCTGAACGTGAAGTAGAGCCGTAAGCAACTACAAGTATGTCTGCATCCTCGGTTTGAAATTCATCAAATTTTTCTATGCCTTCAATATTTTTATAAATTTTATCTATAAGCCAGTTCTGCGCGTTTTTAATAACCTCTGTTTTTTGAGAAGGGAAACCGGTTTCGCCGTGAATAAGCCCTGTAACGTGATAGCGGTATCCTTCACCCATGGGGGCTAACGGCGTTATTGCACCGCTTGTGTAGTTGTATGGATTATACTCTTCAGGAGGCACATCCGGTAATTTGACGTCTATTATATCAACATCGCTTTTATCGGGAACTACAACCTTTTCCCTCATATGTCCGATTATTTCATCGGTTAGGATGAGAACCGGTGTTCTATATTTTATAGATAAATTAAATGCCCTTATGGTTTCATAAAGAGATTCGTTAACGCTTGAAGGTACAATTGCTATGATTGCGTGGTCTCCGTGCGTTCCCCATTTTGCCTGCATAATATCGCTCTGCGCGGGAAGCGTTGGTAAACCAGTAGACGGTCCGCCTCTCATAACGTTTACAATAACGCATGGAATCTCACTCATTGATGCATAGCCTATATGTTCCTGCTTTAAAGAAATACCCGGACCGGAAGATGCGGTAATTGCTTTAGCTCCGCCTAATGCAGCGCCAAGTACCGCTCCCAAAGCGGAAATTTCATCTTCCATCTGAAGAAACACACCGCCGGTCTTTGGAAGTTTACTTGATAAAAGCTCCGCTATCTCGGAAGACGGAGTTATAGGATAGCCCGCAAAAAAATTGCATCCCGCTATAATAGCTCCCTCGGCAATTGCTTCATTTCCCTGCATCAATTTTATATTTTTAGCCATTATTGTATTATTCCCCCGTTATTAACCGTTATTATGCTATTCTACGCTAATCGAAAAATCGGGACATAAATATTCGCACATATTGCATTTGGTACATTTAGATATATCAATGACCTTGACTATCTCTTTGTCCATCTCAAGAATATGCTCGGGACAAAACGCTACGCAAAGTTCACATCCCTTGCAATAGTTGACGATTATATTAATCGTGGTATCGCCCCTTTTCCCTTTTCCAGAAGTCTTCTTCATTGTAAGTCCGTTATTTGTTTTGATTTCGATCTCTCCACCGTCACATGCGTTAAAATTTACAGGTGCAACGATAGCCGCGTCGTCGTTTAGATTTTTATTGTTTTTTTCGGGCACGTTAGCCTCCTACGAAAGTTTTATTGGTTAATGAAGTTTTAGAGCCTTCTTAAGCGTTTCGGCAATTACTGAGGGATTATCGGCAATATATACTCCATTTGTTTCCATAGTTTTAAGTTTTTCGGGGGCGGTTCCTTTGCCACCGGAGATTATTGCGCCGGCATGCCCCATTCTTCTACCCGCAGGAGCAGTTTTACCGGCAATAAATCCCACAACGGGCTTTTTCATATTGTTCTTAATGAACTCCGAAGCCTCTTCTTCAGCGGTCCCCCCTATTTCTCCAATCATGACTACCGCTTCTGTTTCTGGATCTCTTTCAAACAGCTTTAAAAAGTCAGTAAAGGAAGAACCTATTATGGGATCGCCTCCGATGCCTATACAGGTAGTTTCGCCGAACCCTGCTTTAGTAATCTGGTTCACCGCTTCATACGTGAGCGTGCCGCTCCTGGATAAAACACCTATCTTACCTTTTTTATGAATAAATCCGGGCATAATGCCGATTTTACATTCGTCTGCGGTAATAATTCCGGGACAATTCGGCCCTATCATAATAGATTTAGAGCAATTTAATGCGGCTTTGACGTTCAGCATATCCATTACCGGTATGCCCTCCGTTATGCAAACTATGAGCGGAATTTCTGCCTCTATTGCCTCTATTATGCTTGAAGCGGCAAAGCCGGCAGGAACAAAAACCATCGTTGCATCTATCTTTTTGCACTCTTTTTTTGCCTCTTCTATCGTATTATAAACAGGTATGGATTCGTTAAATAATGTTTTGCCCTTAAACGGGGTAACGCCCGCAATAATGTTTGTGCCGTATTCGATACATTTTAAAGTATGAAATGATCCTTCTTTTCCGGTAATTCCCTGAACCAATACGTTGGTATTTTTATTTATCAGTATACTCATAAATTCGTTTTTGTTTTATTAACTATATCCGAAATCTTTTTGGCTCCGTCCGCAAGGCTTTTTCCTACTATAAAGTTCATTTCGGAATTATCGATTAATTTTGCAGCAGTTTCTGCATTAGTGCCTTCCAATCTTATGACGACGGGTAATTTTAATCCGATATTTTTAGCTGCGGCGATAACCCCTTCCGCAACCATATCGCACTTGACGATCCCGCCGAATATATTAATAAATATACCCTTGACGTTTTTGTCGGACAAAAGAATGTTAAATGCCGTCTCTACCCTCTTACTATTGGCCGTTCCGCCTACATCAAGAAAATTGGCCGGCATCGCCCCAAACTCCTTAATGGTGTCCATTGTGGCCATGGCAAGTCCTGCGCCGTTCACCATACATCCAACATTTCCGTCCAATTTTATATAGTTAAGTCCAACGCTTTTTGCTTTAACCTCTAAGGGCTCCTCCTCGTCTTCGTCTATAAAGTCGCTAAAATAAGGGTGTTTTATGGATGCGTTATCATCTAATATTATTTTAGCGTCCAATGGGATAAACAGGTTTGCTTCAGTTAGAATCAACGGATTAATTTCAAGCATCGACATATCTTCTTTAACAAAAGCGTTGTATAAAAGGTTTATAAGATTAGAAAAATCATTGTAAAGATTTTTTTTAATGCCGAGGAACAAAAGCATTTTGAGTATGTGAAAGGATTTTATGCCGTGCATCGGGTCGATTGAAACGGTTAAAATCTTCTCGGGAGCATTCTCAGATACTTCTTCAATCTCCATGCCCCCCTCTGCGCTTACGACAAACACGACAGACGATATCTTTCTGTCTATCGTAACGGACAGATAATACTCTTTTACTATTGCGGCCCCCTCTTCTACGAGGACCTTTTTCACTATTTTTCCTTCTTTTCCTGTTTGTTTAGTAATTAGATTCATGCCTATCATTTTTTCGGCAATAAATTTAGCCTCGTCGGCAGATTTTACTATCTTAACGCCGCCGGCCTTTCCTCTTCCGCCTGCGTGAACTTGAGCCTTTACGGCAACGAGCGAAGACGACAATGTCTGATAAGCTTTGTATACTTCTTCAGGGTTACGACACAAGATAGACTTAAGAGTCTTAATGCCGCAGTTGTTCAAAAGTTCTTTTGCCTGATATTCGTGAATGTCCATAATAACGATAAATATGCGTTAGAGTTTAATTAATTCTATTTAGCAATATATTTGTTTTCGTATTGTTTTTTTCCGTCTTCATATAAGTCTCCGCCGTATGCATCGTTTATGACGACGACGCGGAAGTCTTCGACCAAGAGTTTACGGACGGCTTCAGATAAAAGGTCTTCATATGCAATGACCTTGGCATCTTTTATGGTTTTGGAAATTAATGCCCCCGCCCCTCCAATGGCACCGAAATACACCGCCTTATATTTTTGCATCGCTTCTCTTACTTCGATAGATCTTTTGCCCTTACCTATCATTCCCTTTAATCCGAGTTTAATTAGCGTGGGCGCATATGCATCCATTCTATAGCTTGTAGTAGGTCCAGCCGAGCCTATAACTTCGCCCGGTCTTTCCGGGGTGGGTCCAACATAGTAAATAATTTGTCCCTGAATATCAAAAGGCAGAGGCTTATTTTCCTCTATTAGCTTGACCAACCTAAAATGAGCCTGGTCTCTTGCGGTATAGATCTCTCCACTTATAGATACCTCATCGCCTGTTCTCAGACTCAATATTGTATCATCGGTAAGGGGAGTGCTTAGTTTTTTGATATTCATTTTGTTTATATATAAGTTATATAACGGTTTCGTCGTGTTTGTACGAATGACATCCGAGATTTACGGCAACGGGAAGACTTGCTATATGACACGGCTCTTTAATTATATGTACGCCGAGCGCCGTATAAATTCCTCCGAAACCCATCGGACCTGTTCCGATATTGTTAACTTTTTCAAAGATAATTCTTTCCATTTCGTCTAATTCGTCGTCGTCGTTTCTTGAGCCTAACTCTCTAAAAAGAGATTTTTTTGCAAGAATAGCGGACCTTTCAAAATTTCCGCCAATACCTATTCCTACAATATTGGGGGGACATGGATTCGGTCCCGCCGCCCGCATCGTTTCAACGACGAAATCGATAATCCCGTCTTTTCCATCCGAAGGACGCAACATTTTTATTTTACTCATATTTTCACTTCCGCCGCCCTTGGCAGAATACATTATTTTAAGCCTATCACCATCAGTAACGTCATAATGTATTATAGCCGGAGTATTGTCCCCGATATTTTTTCTTGTCAAGGGATCACACGTAGATTTTCTCAAAAATCCCTCTGAGTACCCTGCCCTTGTACCGTCGTTTATGGCATCGGTTAAATTTTTACCCTTAACGGCAACGTCGGCACCGATTTCTACAAAAAATACGGCAAGACCGGTATCCTGACACAGCGGTTTATTTTCAATTTTTGCAATGTCGGCATTCAGCA
Organism: Candidatus Acidulodesulfobacterium sp. H_13; assembly: GCF_048541835.1. Taxonomy (NCBI): domain Bacteria; phylum Candidatus Acidulodesulfobacteriota; order Candidatus Acidulidesulfobacterales; family Candidatus Acidulidesulfobacteraceae; genus Candidatus Acidulidesulfobacterium; species Candidatus Acidulodesulfobacterium sp. H_13. The sequence goes on along the minus strand of NZ_JBLEOY010000001.1, from coordinate 873,125 downwards.
ATATTTGACTTAAGACGGTCTTTCCGGATTCGGAAATTTCTTTCTCGAGGGCTGACTCTAAACTTTTACGGGTATCTTCCGGCAAATTAATGCTTGAGCTGATTATTAAATTTTTAACGGTGTTCGATATCGACTCGGATGTTATAAACCTCATGCACAAAGTATTCCATTCAGATTTAATGTTAGTAATATTTTACATATTTAAAAAATAATTTCAAGTAAAAAATAAACCGTCTATGATTGTCTTAAACATTTTGATGGATGCAAAAAGTATTTGTCATGTCGCAAATAGTCAGTTCCGGTTGTATTACTACATGGTTTATTTCGAATTTTTCCTTGAGAGTTTTTTGGATATCGTCTATAATGCAGCATATATCCGATGAATTAGATATATTTTCCCCTATGAGAATATGGGCGCTTAATAGCCTAAAAGATTTCGACATACTCCATATGTGAAGGTCGTGAACTTCTTTCACCCCCCGTGCTTTAAGAATCTCGTTTTTGACCTTCAGAAAATCAATTTCCTTAGGGACGCCTTCTAATAGTATGTTTATTGTTTCGTTTATAACGGAAAATGCCCCTATTGCAATAATAGGCGAAACAATCAAGCTCATTATCGGGTCCACATAATCAAATCCGGTAAAGTAAATAATTATTCCGGCGGCTATGATGGCTATGGAAATAAGAGAATCTCCCAGTATGTGGAAAAACGAACCCTTTAGGTTTAAATTGTTATGAATGTCTTTATGAATTTTTAGTCCTATTAAAACATTTATGAACAGGCTTACTATCGGAAATATTATCATAATCTTCGAATTAACTATTTCCGGACGGAGGAGCCTCAGATAGCTTTCGTAAATTAATACTGCGGATATTATTAAAAGCAAAAGCGAGTTTAAAAGAGCCGCTAATATCCCCATTCTATGATAGCCGTAAGTATTTTTTCCGTTAGGTATTTTTCTTATCTGTTTTTGAGCAAACCATGCAAGCAGAAGCGACGACGCATCTACCAGGATATGTCCGGAATTAGAATACAACGCCATACTCTTAGAAATAATAGCGCCGCTAAATTCCACAATGAGTATAAAAATAGTGAGAAAAAATGCTATTTTTAAGTTTTTTTCCGATCTGAAAGATTCGCCGTTTAAACCCAATGAATGGGAATGAACATGTTTCTCGCCATCGGCATGCTTGGTAAATTTAGCAGGTTTTATGTTTGCGGTGTTTTCTACAATTGACAACATACATACAGAATATTATACAATTATTCTAAAATCAAGTTAATTTATTAATTCTGTTGATAAATACACGGAAAAAACTATATAATCGTATAGTATTGAAGTATTAAAATTTGCACATATATGGAAAAAAAAATAATATTAGCTTCGTCTTCGAAAAGAAGGATTTATCTACTTGAGAAATTAGGGCTTAACTTCGTTGGTATGAAGCACAGGCTTTCGGCCGAACCGATGTTTAATGAGAAAACAATATCTATAGAATGTTTTGCTTCCGATTTGGCGCTAAAAAAAGCCGCGAGTTTACAGGATGATTATCCGGATAGCTTCATAATCGGTTCGGATACGGTTATCTACTCTAACGGAAAAGCCTTTGGCAAGCCGAAAGATTTCAACGACGCGGTTAAAACGTTAAGCCGGCTTTCCGGTAAAATTCACTACGTCTATACCGGCGCCTGTTTAATAAATAAAAATACCGGTGTTTGTAAAACGGTTTTTGATAAGACGTCGGTTGCAATAAAGCCGTTAAGCAAGGAAGATATAGTTAAATATTTAAATAAACATTCTCCCATGGATAAAGCCGGAAGTTATGGAATTCAAGATAAAGGTGAAATTATAGAGTCGTATTCCGGTTCTTTCGAAAATGTTTTGGGATTATGTGTTCAGAAACTGATTCCGATTTTAAGGGAATCTCGTCTAATTTAACCGATAGGCGATTTTAAGGATTAGATGTAGCAATAATATCAAAAATATGGAGGGTATATGCTTGCAAAAGAACGAATTGTCGGTTTTATAGGTGCCGGAAATATGGCATATGGGCTAATAAAGGGAATGAGAGACTCGGAATCGAATATAAAGATTCTTTTTTATGATCCCGACGACGAAAGAACCGAATTTGTCAAGAATAACTTGAGAGTAAATGCTTTAAGCAGTATTGGAGAAATCGTAGAAAACTGCGATACGGTTTTTATAGCCGTTAAACCATATTCCGTTGAAAGTGTTCTTGAGGTTTCGGCGCAGACATTAAATAATTTTATTAAGGGTAAAAAACCGCCGGTTTTTGTTTCTATTGCAGGCGGAATTAAGATAGATTTTATTGAAAGAATTTTCGATAAAATGCTGAAGGATCCAAAGCAAAGACCCCCCCTTAAAATATTTAGGGTTATGCCGAATATAAATTCTTTGGTAGGCAAGGGTATGAGCGTAATCTGTCACAACGTTAGCGCCTCTGAGGAGGACGCCTGTTTAATTGTCAAACTGATAGAGACATCCTCAAAGGTTGTTATGGCGGATGAGAAATACTTTGATGCGGTTACGGCCTTAAGCGGCAGTGGTCCGGCCTATATTTTTTTGATAGCAGAGGGATTAATAGAAGCAGGGGTCAAATTAGGTCTTCCAAAGGAAATTGCAAAAACGCTATCCGTGCAGACTATCTTAGGGTCTGCAGAAATTCTTAACAGCAGTGAATTTTCAAAAACATCGACGAAAGAGCTAAAAGATATGGTAACCTCTTCCGGAGGAACGACCGCATACGGACTCGCCAAACTTGAAGAGGGACGAATTAAATACGTTATCGATTCGGCAGTTGATGCCGCATATTTAAGGGCCAAGGGCTTGATTTGAAAATTTATAAGAAAACCCGATTACACTATACAGTCGGATATTTAACGCAGGCTGTATCATAAGAATGTATTATTATGTATAATTATACGATACAAACATTATAAAAACAAAGTAGAGGCATATGCATAAGAGTTCTATATCTGAAGACATAAACGCTGTTCTTATGCGGGCAAAAAGCGCCGCGGCAAGAAGCGGTCGTAATTTTTCCGACATAACGGTTCTTGCCGCATCTAAAACAAGGAATACGCGGGAGATTATAGAGGCGCTTGGCGGCGGGATAACTGTCTTTGGGGAAAATTATATTCAGGAGTTTTTGCCTAAATACGAGGCGTTAACAGGGTTCATGAGTAAGGGGCTAAGCTGGCATATTATAGGGCATGTTCAAAAAAATAAGGTCAAATACATAATAGGCAAGACCGATCTGATTCACTCCATAGACAGCCTTAAACTTGCAACGCGATTAAATGACCGCTCTGCTTCGGAAAATATTGTGGCGAATATATTAATAGAGGTGAATGTTGCGGACGAGAAAACCAAAAACGGGGTTAAAATAGACGGGGTATATGATTTGGTTAAAGATTTAAATTACTTAAGCAATTTAAATCTCAGGGGATTCATGACTATGCCTCCGTTTGGAAAGGGTAGCAGAAAGTGTTTTAAGATGCTTAGAGAAATCCTTGAGGATGTTAATGCCAAGGGCATGTACAGGGAAAAGCTTTCAACTCTGTCTATGGGAACATCCAGCGATTTTGAGGATGCGATAGAAGAGGGCGCTACGATAATAAGGCTCGGGACCGTTATTTTTGGCGAACGCCCTCTAAAAAATATTTAATTATTTTTTATTTTTGCTGTGACTTAAAAGCTCCATTGCTTTTTTTAAGCTTATTTGCATTAGATTAAAAGATTTGGCAAGCGAACCTATTTCATCGTTTCTGGGATGGGCGATTTCTTCCTCAAAGTTGCCTTTCGATATTTTGTCCGCAAGTCTTGACATTTTAGCAATAGGTTTAATTATGGCACTGTTTATAATAAAGTAAAGAAATAATATAATTGCGATGATGGAAATTATTGCAATGATTAAAGTATTTTCGGTGAAAACATTCTGAGAATTTCTAAGCTGCTTTAAGGAATATGTTAATTTTATTCCCCCCAAAATATCCCCGGGGGAGGCTTTTACATGACAGGTCATGCAGTCTATTCCTCTTGAATTTGTTTTTGCCACAAAAGGTACCCCTACCATAAGTGCGGACGGTGCACCGTTTTTATACATAATTTTTGTCTGCGTTTTGTCGAAATTTAGGATTTTATTATCAAAAGGCGAATTTGGTTCTTCTTCCTTTAGTCCCTTGCCGAATTCAGAATTAACAATACTACCCCTAATTACCTTAAACCCCTTTACTCCCCGTATTTTTTTATAAATGGAAAAAAGCTGTTTTCTATCGGTTTTTTTCATTATAGTTCCGTTTAGCATCATTGCATTAAGGCTTGAAAGAGCAGTCTTTGCAGTCACTATGGCGTCATGCTTAGTCAGAGATATTGTAAGCTCTCTCTGAAGGTTGTATGAAGTTGTATGCAATTAACGCTATAGGAATAATGACTAATAAAACGAGTGGAACGATAATTTTAGTTTTGATAGAAATATCTTTAATAAATGTAAGGATGCCGATAGACATAATACCACCTCCTTTATTTTAATTTTATTAATGTTCGCCGGTTTCTTTTTTAGTTTCTGCAGGTAATGTCCATGTTGCATAATCGCATTTGGGATAGTTAGAGCAACCGAAAAATCTCCTGCCCTTTTTTGTTCGTTTTTCCGTTAAATAGCCCCCGCAGTCGGTCGGGCAAGATATTTTAGATTTATTATGCTTAACTGGTACCGGTTTTGTGTTTTTACATTCCGGGTATCCGCTGCATGCTAAAAACTTTCCGAATCTACCCATCTTTATGACCATGGGTTTTCCGCACTTTTCGCATATTTCATCCGTTTCTTCCATCGCCGCACTGTTATCGGTATTTTCTTTTACAATCTCCTTTGTGTTTTTACATTCCGGGTATCCGCTGCATGCTAAAAACTTTCCGAATCTACCCATCTTTATGACCATGGGTTTTCCGCACTTTTCGCATATTATATCGGTGGGCTCCGAAGTTCCTTTTATATTTTTAATATTCTTTTTGGCTGCATTAAAGCTCTTCATAAATTTATCGTAAAAATCGGTAAGCAGGTCATTTTTGCTCATCAACCCCTTTTCGATATTATCTAACTTAACTTCCATGTTTGCAGTAAACTTTAAATTTATTATGTCCGAAAAGCCTGCCTTTAATATATCCGATACGATGATACCAAGCTCGGTAGGCTTAAATTTTAATGTTGAGCCGCCTTTTTTGGGGGCATTGGCAGGCGACGAGGTTGCTTTAGCCTGCTCCGTCGAGCGTCGTAGTGCCGTTTCCGTTGTCGTAGTAACGTAATCCTTGTTTTTTATGTTTGAGATTATGCTCTGATATGTAGAAGGTCTCCCGATGCCGTTTTCATCTAATGCTTTTACCAAGCTTGCTTCGGTGTATCTTGAAGGAGGAAGGGTAAAATGTTGAAATGTATCTACTTTTTTTATAACTGCGGGGTCTCCTTCGGAAAGAAACTCAAATACCTTTAATAATGCCGGCAAGGTATCACCCTCTTTTTTTTCATTCTCTGTATCTTCTGTTTTAGTCCGTATGTTTTCATTTATCACTCTCTGAAATCCGTCGAATTTCAATACGCTTTCGGTCGTTCTAAAGCTATATTCTTTGCTTTTGTCGTTCTGCGAATCCCTGCCGATGCCCTTTAATGTTATGCTATACCGGTCATATATACTTACGCTCATAAAAGATGCGGTAAAATATGTCCATATGAGGTTATAAAGCTTATATTCGTCGGGCGTTAGAAAATCTTTAATTTTTTTCGGTACCAACGATACGTTGGTAGGCCTTATCGCTTCGTGTGCGTCTTGAACCTTTTTAGCGTCTGCGCCGGCTTTACTCTTTTTTTTAACGGTACCTACCGGCAGATAATCGGAACCATAAATGCGGCCTATAAAATCTTTGACATGCCCTTCCGCTTCGGAGGATATTCGCGTAGAATCCGTTCTCATGTAGGTTATAAGACCTATAGGGCCCATAGATTTACCGCTGACGCCTTCTACCTCGCCTACCTCTATCCCTTCGTAAAGTTTCTGGGCTACCGACATAGTTTTTTTAACGGAGAACCTCAGTATTTTTGCCGCCTCTTGCTGAAGAGTGCTTGTTATAAAAGGAGAAGGCGGTTTTCTGACAACCTGTTTTTTTGCTATTTCTTCTACGGAATAATTTTTGCCTATTTCAAGCAACTCGGTTTTTAATTCGGTTGCCGCCCCTTCGTTTTCTATTTTAGGTTCTTTACCGTTTATCTTGACAAGATCCCCTTCTATGTTTAAGGCGAAGGTCGCTTGCTCTTTACCGGTTTTTTTAGTATTTTTATGTTTATTTGTTATGTCAAAAAGAGCTCTTATCGTCCAAAACTCTTCTTCAACGAATTTGTTTACCTCTCTTTCCTTTTCTGCAATCAAATACAATGCCACGGATTGCACCCTTCCCGCCGAAAGCCCCATTCTGATTTTTTCCCACAAAAACGGGCTGAGGTTATAACCGACAAGCCTGTCTAAAATCCTTCTTGCTTTCTGGGATTCATACATCGATTTATTTAGCTCCGTAGGATTTTCTATGGCTTTTATAACCTTATCTTTGGTTATTTCATGAAAAAGAACCCGTTTTATCTCAGGCTTTTTACCCTTTATTTCATCTATGAGTTCTTTTATGTTCCATGCTATCGCTTCGCCCTCTCTGTCTGGATCTGGGGCTAAATAAATAGTGTCGGCGTTTTTTGCTAATTTTTTTATCTCGCCGGTTGTTTTTTCTTTACCTTTTATAATTTCATACTTAGGTTCGAATCCGTTTTCTATATCTACACCAATAGAATTCTTAGGCAAATTTTTTATGTGTCCTACCGTGGCCTTGACTATATAATCTTTTCCCAAGTATTTATTGATGGTATGCGCTTTTGACGGAGATTCTACAAGAACAAGTTTTTTCATATTTTTTTATAATCCCTCCGGGCATCTTTCTATCTCAAGTATAGAAAATGCTTTCATGATTTCCGTATCGTTAACATTAAGTTTAATATTGCTTAGTTTTAGTAAATTGTCAATAGCAATATTGTTTTTTGTAAAGTTTCTACTATGAATTTTTGAGTGTCGTTATGTTTTTTCTCACCGATTTTTATTGGGTTATTGCCGATGAATGGGGTCAGACAAGTGCAATAAAGATTTTCATTAAACTGCTCATATCGTTTTCGTGGTACCCTAAAATACGATGACGTTTTTTTATATCCACCCCAGCTTTAACCGTTAAAAGAATTCCACAGGTATAACTGATAATCATTTATAGTTTAAGTTTTTCCTGATTATTAATATGATTTATTTCAATAATATGATAAAATCAAGCTAATTAAAATGTTTTTACACATTATAAATTTATTCGATTTATATATTTTTAAAAATGTCCGAGTATTCAATCTCGATAGGAAGGATAAAAAAACAAAAAGGCAAGCCGATTATATTTACGCTGATTTTTATAGCGACGGTTTTTCTCATACTCTCCGTTTTATTCGCGCTTTCTTCGGCTTACGGAAAAGAAAGTACTTTAAAAATAGCCGTAGTCATTCCTACAAGAGGGAGATTTGTTTATTTTAGTAAACAATTTATAAACGGTTTACTTCTCAGCCTTGACGATAAAGGCGGTTCTAAGATAAATTACGTAACGGTCAATCTTCCTGTGAATGCCGGTGCTGCCGATATCAACTATATATTTAATTCCCTGTCTAAAAAAGGTGTTAGTGCCGTAATTGGACCGCTATTTGCAACCCAATTAAAATATTTTGCGTCAAATTCCGTTAAATTTAAGATCCCCGTAATTACTCCGTCCCCGTTTGTGACTAAGAAGGATGCTTCGTCTTTTACGTTTAGCTACGGAATGACTTTAAAGCAGGAGATAAGAACGGAGATAGAGTATGCGGCTTCTAACGGTATAGATTACATTTCGGTTATTTATCCGCATAACGGATACGGACCTAAACTTATGGATTATATAAGGCATTTTTCCTCTAAAAACGGCATTGATGTCATAAATAGTACCGAGTATAACGATAAAACGGTTGATTTTTTTTATAATTTCCATTCGATCGTTAAATTTAACAAATTAAAAAAGGGTCATTTATCGAAAGCCGAAGAGGCTCAGCTCGGTGTTACTCCGTTCGACCTTATGCGCGGGATAACGAAAGTGAGGCCGCATATACCGTTTAAGGGGCTTTTTATAATCGGAAACCCGTCTAAATTAGGGTTAATTCTGACCCAACTTATGTATTATAATATTACCGGATTTCCTATATTCGGTTTAAGCCCGTTTGATTCGGAACATTTCATGGAAAAGTATGGTTTTTATATGCAAAACGCAATTTTTACCGACGGATTTTTTAAATACGATAATAATAAAGTAGTTAAAAAATTCGATTCCATATATCAAAATAATTACGGCAAAATGCCCAATATACTCAGTGCAGAGGGTTACGATATCGGAGGTATACTAATTAAAGCAGCCGAAGCATTTTCTCACCGCAAAGCGATAGTCCCAAGCGGTTCGTCAAATAATCCGCCCCCGTTTGAGGTACAATATTTAATGAAAGCAGACCGTGTATATACCTTTTACGACGCTATTCTAAGCGTTAAGTCTTTTAGTGGCGTATGCGGCATCAGTCGTTTAAGCGGCAATAAGTTTAAAAAGGGGCTTTACCTTTTTAAGTACAGAGATAATAAAATTTATGTCCTCAAAAGTCCGTTTCAGTAATTAAAATTAGCCTGATTATGCCTACCGTCGGCCATTAGTGTCCCCCCACAGCAATTTTAAGCGGGCGCTGATTTCTTTTTCTTTACCTATATTCTCGGGGCGGTAATATGTTCGAGACGAAAGCTCGGCAGGGAGGTACTCTTGTTCCGTAAAATGATTTTTATAGTCGTGAGCATATTTATAGCCCTTATGATATCCTGCATTTTTCATGAACTCTGTCGGGGCATTTCTCAAATGAAGAGGAACGGTCGCCGTCGGAAAATCCCTCACATCCCTTAATGCCTCGTCTATTGCAACGTAGCTCGCATTAGATTTAGGGCAACTTGCAAGAAATGCAACCGTTTGCGATAAGATAATTCTCGCTTCCGGCATACCTATAACGTTAACCGCGTTAAAACAACTTACGGATAGAGTCAGTGCCTCCGGTTCTGCATTACCTATATCTTCTGATGCTACAATTATTATTCTTCTTGCGATAAATTTGATATCTTCGCCTGCATCCAGCATCTTCGCAAGCCAAAAAATAGCTCCATCCGGGTCGCTTCCTCTTATGCTCTTAATAAAAGCCGATATAGTATTATAGTGTTCTTCCCCGCTTTTATCGTACTTAGGTTTTCTAAGATATGCCTCTTCTATAATTTTTGCCGTCAATATTTGTTTGTCCCCGTCGCTGCGCTTTATGAGGCTTATCGCAATTTCAAGAGCGTTTAGCAGTATACGGGCGTCTCCTCCGGAATATCGAATCAGGGTACTTTCGGCGTCTTTTTCCAGGGTTATATTCCTTTTGCTCAAAACTTCATCGCTGTTTAACGCCCGCTCCACTATTTTAATCAAATCACTTTTTGACAAAAGATTTAGCGTGAAAACCGACGTTCTTGATAGAATAGGCGGGTTTATTTCGAACGAAGGGTTTTCGGTAGTTGCTCCTATGAGCAGAAGGCTTCCTTTTTCGACGGAATGCAGAAGCAAATCCTGTTGAGATTTGTTAAAACGGTGTATTTCGTCTATAAAAACGATTATCGGATTCTTATAATGTTTAAAGCTTACATTTGCTTTATCGATTATTTCTCTTAATTCCTTAACCCCGGCGGAAACAGCCGAAATAGCATAAAATTCATAACCGGAGGTATTTGATATGATACCCGCAAGGGTAGTTTTACCGCTGCCCGGGGGGCCCCAGAGTATCATTGAGCGTATAAGTTTAGAATCCAGCATATTTCTCAGTGGTTTATTTTCGCCGAGGAGATGCATTTGACCGGTAAATTCGGATATACTTTTCGGCCTGAGCCTTTCGGCAAGCGGGGGTAAAGAATTTCCTTCGTTAGCGTTAAAAAGATCCATAAAAAGAATTAACCTCTGTAATATCTATGATATAATTATAACTTATATGTAATTATATCATTTAATTCGTTTAATATTTAATTCTTATGTTTGATTTTTTAAGAGACAAAATTATATCCATACACGGTTTTAAGATTGATCTTTTATCCGTTATTTTTGCCGTATTGGTAATAGTCGCTTTCTACCTTTTAGTTTTTATCACCAATTTATTTCTTAAAAGGGAGGTTCTTTCCAAGCTTAAGTTGGACAGAGGTATTCAGGATGCGGTTACAAAAATAAATAAGATAGTCTTATTGGCCATCGGATTTTATATAGCATTCCAAGTCTTAGGGATAAATTTATCGGCGCTTACGGTGTTTGCCGGCGTTGTAGGTTTAGGTCTAAGTTTCGGGATGCAGAACATTATAAGTAATTTTATCTCCGGCATTATCATAATATTCGAACGCCCAATAAAGATAGGCGATTATGTTGAGATTGGGGGGCTCGAAGGGATTGTCGGCGAAATAAGAACGAGAAGTACTACGATTACGACGCGCGACAATATACAGGTAATAGTTCCTAATTCCAATTTTATTACACAAAACGTAGTGAACTGGTCGCATAACAACCCCAAAATCAGGGTACGTATGCCTATCGGTATTGAATATGCCCCTTCCAAGATTGACCTTGCGATTGAAATACTAAAAGATATTGCAGGCAATAACGATAAAGTGTTAAAGAAGCCGAAGCCTATCGTATGGTTCACCTCTTTCGGAGATTTTACTTATAATTTGGAGCTTATTATATGGCTTTCGACTCCGATAAACAGGCATGTCGTATTGACGGAGATAAATATAGAAATCGCAAAGAGATTTGATAAGCATAAAATAGATATACCGTTTCCTATCCGCAACCTAATATTTAAAAATAACTTAGATATTTCTAAAACCGATCAAAAAAATTAATTCTGCGGTTTTTGATTATATTCCGAATCGGTCGGGTAGTTCACGAAGAAAAAATATGATAAGTACAAAAAGGGTCTATGAAGGACCGTCGGATAAAGATGGCATAAGAATATTGGTTGACAGGCTATGGCCGAGAGGAATAAGCAAGGAAAAAGTCGAGATAGACTTCTGGTTTAAGGATATCGCTCCCTCTGACGAATTAAGAAAATTATACCATTCGGCGGCAATAGATTTTAATGAATTTAAGAGAAGATATTTCATAGAACTTTCCGAATCTAAATCCGACAATTCATTAATGCAAATATCCGAATTTATTAAAGCGGGCGATAAAAATATAACCCTGCTGTATGGTCTAAAAGATGAAATAAACAACAATGCCGCGGTCCTGAAAGAATTTATTCTTGACAAAATTCACATGAAATAAGCAGTAATTTGTACGTATCGTTTATTTATCAAGTCTTTTCGAGACGATATTCTTAACGCTTTCGCTAACGTCGTTTTGTAACAGGGGAAGGTATTTCGCGGGAATTCTTTTTGCAACCGCTTTTCTAACCAACGCTTCGTCGTCTTTAATCATATCCTTTAAATATTCCCTGCCTATTCTTTCCGCAACCATAATTCTTACTATGGGCTCTTTGTCATCCATAAGCGAGGGTAAAAACGATTCATCGATCCTTTCGGCGGCGGCGTGTCTCACCCAAAACGATTTATCGTTAATCATTTTAGGCAACTCTTTCGCATCAATCCTTTTTGCCGCTATTAAACGGATTTCTTTGTATGGGTCGTTTATAAGAAGCGACAAATTTTCCGCGGGTATTCTTGATGTGACTTTGTATCTTATATTTCTATCTTTATCGCTTGCAGCATGAGTAAGATAAATGGGATTTATCCTACTTACGGCATCAAATCGCTCTTTAAAACTTCCCGTTTTTAAAATATTGACAAACTCGCCTTCGGTCATCTCAACCCTTAATTTATTTAAAACATTTTTATCAGTCGATATAATTTAGTTTTCATCTATTTCTAATTATACCGCATAATTTACGTGATTTTAGTATATGAAGGGTACAACGATTTTATTTTAGCTATCTGGCAATCAGCCGAATATTTTAAATATTCCCTTGTTTTTTTTCGTTTTTTCGATAGGCTTATAAGATTCCAAGTCAGCTATATCTTCAAGTTTTTCGGTGGAAATGATTATCCAGGGCAAGGGGTTGGCCATTGAGCAAAAGCCGCAGGATAAGCTTGGATGATAAACCTTTATTATGGAAGGATTTTCTTTCATATGGACATAAAACCATCCGCAAATTTCGTCTAACTTTCTTATTTCTTCCATTCTTTTTTTGATGAACTCGGCAGCTTTGTCCGAATCCAACTCTCCCCTTTCGTCGCCAAGCTGGGTATAGGCATAATTCCACAATGAGTCGGAATTTCTGACGTGGCCAACCAGGTTTTCGACCTCCTCCCATTTTAAAAGACCGGAAAAGGCAACCGTATCTACTTTATAAGGCATCTTTCCTTCCATATTTATGATTTTTTATATTATATCATATGAAGAATAGAAAAAACGATTGAATCAACCGGTTTCGTACCTTAAACTTTTAAACTTAAAATTAATATTGTATAATGATAAAAGCAGGTAAAAAATTTAAGTGATTATTTATCACTGTTTACTTTAATGATTAATTAAATTTATAAATTAGTTCAGTTTAAACTTATGCCCGTAAGTAAATCCGCTAACAAGAATGGTAAGGGTGGTAAAAATAGAAATAAGCCAAAAAAAAGAAAAAAGACACTGGCTAAAATAGTTTTAACCGTAATTTCCATTTTAATATTAGCCCCAGTAGCAATTTTAGTCATATTGTATCTTCTGCTTGCATCCTCGGTTCCTAATATTACTTCCCTTAAAGACTACCACCCTCGACAGGTTAATTACGTATATTCGGCAAGTGGAAAACTTGTAGGTTATTTGGGTTCGGTAAATAGGGAAGTGGTACCGTCTTCCGATATACCCTTGCAGGTCAAAGAGGCTTTTTTAGCGGCGGAGGATAAGAATTTTTACAATCAAGGTCCGCTTGATTATAGAGCAATCGCAAGGGCTTTCGTGGTTAATCTTGCGGCGGGACGCATCGTCGAGGGCGGTTCTACTATAACCCAGCAGGTGGCAAAAACCCTCCTTGTCCCGTATCAAAGGACGTATGCATGGAAACTCAGGGAGGCTATCTTGGCTTACCGTATAGCAAACCATTTATCGAAGGACGATATTTTAGATATTTATCTTAATCAAATATACTTAGGTGACAATGCATACGGGGTCGAAGCCGCTTCCCTCACATACTTCGGTATTCCAGTCGGGAAACTCAATCTCGCACAGGCCGCCATGCTCGGAGGGTTGCCGCAAGCCCCCTCATTCTTAGACCCGTATGTTCATTTTAAGTATGCAAAGAGAAGGCAGAAATATGTTTTGGAGCAGATGGCAAAGGACGGTTTTATAACTCCGGCTCGGGCTAAAATCGCCTATAACACAAAGATTGTTCTTTATAATTTTTTTAAATATTATGGTGTTGCCCCATACTATCTCGCATATATCAAACAGGATATTATAAATAAATACGGCAAGGCCGTCTATGAAGAAGGAGATTTTAAGATATATGCCGCTTTAAGCGCAAGAGCGCAGAAATATGCGGATGAGGCGGTAAAAAGCGGTCTCACGAAGCTCTCGCACGAATATGGTTATACCGGGCCATTGCAAAAACTAAATTATGCGGAAATGTTAAAAAAAATAGACGATGAAAAGAGTCTCGTAAAATTTTTAAGCAAAGGTAGCATTTATAAGGGTTTTGTCACCGGAATTTCCAAAAACGGTCAGGCCGTGTATGTTGCGGTCGGAAAGTTCAGGGGTATTTTGCCGGTATCCAATATGAGATGGGCGTCTCATTTTAAACGTTATGTTTATTTTGCTTACAGAACTATTAGTAGCGCATACCAGGCTCTTGAGCCCGGATATGAGATATTAGTCAAATTTGATGGTTACAATAGTAACCTTGCGCCGATTTTTTCTTTAGAAGAAAAAGACGTCATAGAAGGGGCATTGGTTTCCATTGATCCTAAAAACGGGTATGTAAGGGCAATGGTCGGGGGTTATGATTTTAGTCATACTCAGTTTAACAGGGCTATTTACGCTAAGAGGCAGACGGGTTCCGCTTTCAAACCTATTTTGTATGCCGAAGCCCTTACCCTTGGCTATACGCCGTCATCTATCATAAATAATACCCCGGTAATATATCCGACCGGCGTCAGGGGTAAATATTACAAACCCCGTAATTTTTCTCGAAAGTTTACCGGCCCTACTACCCTTTTAATAGGTCTTGCTCATTCTATAGACGTTGTTGCCGTGAAGCTTCTTAAGAAAGTCGGAGTAAATAAAGTAGCGAATTTAGCTAATAAAATGGGAATTCATCATGTAGTAAGGAATTTAACTATGGCATTGGGTTCTTCAAGCGTAAGGCTCATAGACCTGACTAACGCTTATACGGCTTTTGCCGATTCCGGAAAAGAATGTAAACCGGTTTTTATTATTAAAATACTAACACCGGGCGGTAAAATCCTTTATAATAACAAACCTGAATGTAAGCAGATTTTATCTCCACAGGTTGCTTATATCCTTACTAATATGTTAGAAAAGGTTATTACTATGGGAACGGGTGTCACGGTTTCTAAAATAAGAGATATCACGCCCTACGTTGCAGGGAAAACGGGTTCGTCAAGCCAGTACAGGGACGGAGTATTTGTCGGATATACGTCTTCTTTGGTAACCGGAGTCTGGACGGGCAGGGATGATTTTCATTCTATGGGAAGATTTATGGTCGGGGCCATTACCGCTGCTCCGATTTGGAAGTCTTACATGTCAAAAACCCTGAGTGTTTACCCTCCAGAAGCATTTGCCATACCTAAGGGAGTGGTATTTGCGGTAATTAATCCGTATACCGGTTTAATTGCCGATTCAAGTTATAAAGACCCCATGCTCATGCCTTACGTTGCGGGGACGGAGCCTACTTCCGTGAAAAGACAAAAAAAGATTAACAATCCGCATTTGTTTTTTGGGTTGTTTTAATTTGAGGATGATAGATTTTGAATGAGTTTAAGCCATTAAAAGATGCTTACGGCAGGAATATCACATATTTAAGAATTAGTGTAACCGATAGGTGTAACTTGAGGTGCGTTTATTGTATGCCGAAAAATGGTATTTCACTGTTGAGTCATAATGAAATAATTTCTTATGAAGTTATTTTAAGGTTAGTTAAGATTCTGTCGAATCATGGAGTTAGCAAGATAAGGATCACCGGCGGAGAACCTTTGGTCAGAAAAGGTTTGACGGGTTTAGTCGAAAGCATCGGCAAGACAGAAGGGGTAGACGATGTTTCCATGACTACGAACGGAACTCTTTTGGAAAAATATGCTTTGGAACTTTATACAGCCGGTCTTAAGCGGATCAACGTCAGTCTCGATTCTTTAAGGGAAGACAGGTTTCGCCGTATTACGAGAACGGGCGAGTTAAAAGATGTTTTAAGCGGTATAAATCTTGCCAAAAAAATCGGTTTTGATCCGATAAAGATAAATGTTGTTTTAATAAAAGGCATAAACGATGATGAAATAATTGATCTTATCTACTTTGCGAGGGAACTTGATCTTAATCTACGATTTATAGAATATATGCCTATAGGCGGAAATATTACAGATACCATAACGTCTAAGGAAATATTAGAGAAAATAAGGTCGGAGTTTGATGATTTTAATCCGATACCGCCTACCGCCGGAAATTCGGTTAGTAAGGAGTTTGGTTTCAAGGACGGCAGGGCGGTTATCGGATTTATAAGCCCTTTATCAGAGCATTTTTGTGGAGACTGCAGTAGATTGAGACTTACGGCGTTAGGCAATCTAAGGCTTTGCCTTTTTTACGACAGTGAATATGGCATAAGGGAAATTCTTACGGAACAGGATGACGAAGCGGCTTTTGAAAAAATTTTAGATATCGTTCAATTAAAGAAATATAAACATAATTTTAAAGAGAAGGCTAAACAACGGAAATCTTTATTGTGGGCTAATAATTTTATGAATCAAATAGGCGGGTAGCAGCATTACACTGCGTTTATCAGAGACATGCTTTATAGAATAGAACGGCGACAGTAATGGTTTAACTAAAGGAGGAGCTTTGGAACAGAAGAGGATTATTAATATTAATATCGAAGACGAGATGAGGCAGTCATACCTCGATTATGCAATGAGCGTAATTATAGGAAGGGCGCTTCCCGAGGTTAAAGACGGGTTAAAGCCCGTTCACAGAAGGATTCTTTTTGCCATGAACGAAATAGGCAATGATTTTAACAAGTCTTATAAAAAATCCGCGAGAATAGTCGGTGACGTTATAGGTAAATACCATCCGCACGGCGACGTGGCGGTATACGATTCTATTGTCAGAATGGCGCAGGATTTTTCATTGAGATATCCTCTCGTAAACGGTCAGGGAAATTTCGGTTCGATAGATGGAGATCCTCCGGCGGCTATGAGATATACCGAAATCAAGATGACAAAACTTACATCGTTTTTATTAGACGATATAGGTTATGAAACGGTAGATTTTACTCCCAATTACGACGGTTCGTTAAAAGAACCGTCTGTTTTGCCGGCCAAGTTTCCAAACCTGCTCATTAACGGTTCATCCGGTATCGCCGTAGGGATGTCTTCCAATATTCCTCCGCATAATCTTGTCGAATCAATAGACGCTACGCTTTATTTTATGGATAATCGGGACTGCGGAATAGATGAATTAAAATCTTTAATCAAGGGTCCAGATTTTCCTACCGGCGGAATAATTTACGGATATTCCGGGATTAATAATTATTTCAATACTGGAAGGGGGCTTGTCAAGGTAAGGGCTAGACATCATTTTGAAAAATCTAAAATAGTCATCACGGAGATACCTTATCAGGTAAATAAGTCAAAAATATTAGAACGGATAGCCGAACTTGTTAAAGAAAAAAAAATAGAAGGAATATCGGATCTCAGGGACGAATCCGATAGAGAAGGATTAAGAGTAGTGATAGAATTAAAAAGGGACGCGAATGAGACGGTCGTAATGAATAACCTTTTTAAGCATACCCAACTTGAAGAGACATTCGGCGTAATTTTTCTTGCTATAGTCAACAATCAGCCCAAAATATTAAATATTAAGGATATGATCTCTCTCTTTGTAGACTTTAGAAAAGAGGTAGTTATAAAGAGGACTATATTTGAATTAAAGAAGGCCGAAGCGCGCCTCCATATATTAGAGGCACTTAAAATAGTAGTACAAAATATTGATGAAGTTATAGATCTCATAAAGGCCTCTAAATCTCCGGCTGCCGCCAAAGAAGGTCTTATGGAAAGGTTTGGTTTTTCCGATATTCAGGCTCGCGCCGTTCTTGATTTAAAATTAGAGAAACTTACCAATTTAGAACGGGATCGTATCGTTAAAGAATATGAGGAAGTGCTTAAAAAAGTCGAAAAACTGAAAGAGCTTTTGGGCAGCGAAAAACTTATAAAAGATGTCATAAAAAAAGAGCTTATGCTTATCAGGGACAAATTCGGCGATAAAAGAAAGACGGAAATAGTAAAAGAGGAGAACGAAGTAACTATTACCGATCTTATCCATAACGAGGCAATGATAGTCATGTTAACGGAAAACGGCTATATAAAAAGAACAAAACTGGCTACGTTTAAGGCTCAAAATAGAGGCGGGAAGGGACAGACCGGTATAAAATCCAAAAAAGAGGATTTTGTCGCAAACTCATTCTGCGCTAATACGCTCGACGCTATTTTATTTATAACAAATTTAGGTAATGCTTATAAATTAAACGTTTACAATATACCGGAAACGCTCAAAACATCTAAAGGAAAGCCGATAATAAATCTTATAGGATTAAAGGAAAACGAGTCGGTTTCGTCGGTATTCCCCATTAGAGATTTTGATAAGAATTATTCCGTTTTTATTGCTACAAAAAAGGGACAGATTATCAAAATTTCTTTAGATAGATTTGCAAATATTAGAAAAAACGGGTTAATAGCTATAAAACTAAAAGCCGACGACGAGGTTATAAGTACTCGTATAACGGATAGCGCCGTACAAAATCAGCTTGCGGTAATAGCAACAAGAACCGGTAAGTCTCTTTGTGCGGATATTGACAGTTTTAGAACGCTCGGCAGGGGAACGATGGGTGTCAGGGGAATAAAACTTTCCGAGGACGACTTCGTCGTTTCCATGGATTTGCTTTCTTCCGAGAATGACTATCTCATTGCTATTACCGAAAAAGGTTACGGCAAAAAGACAAAGATGACGGAGTTCAGAAAGCAGAGCAGGGGTGGAAAGGGCATAATCGCCGTTAAAACCGGACAGAGAAACGGTCATGTGGTTTCCGTCCTTAAAGCATCTGGAGATAATGATATAATACTGATTACGTCTAACGGCAAGATAATTAGAATTAACGAGTCCAGGTTGAGAAGTATCGGAAGGAATACTATGGGCGTAAAATTGGTAGACCTCCATGAAGACGAAAGGGTCGTGAGCGCGATGGTATCCGTAAACGATGTAAATGACGACATGTAGGAATAATAAAACATTAATGTGATTAATATAACATGAAGGAACCAATTGGCATTATAGGCTCGGGTAGTTTTGGAACGGCGCTTTCGGTGAACTTTGCGAAATTTGCCCCGGAGATTTACTTAAAATGCAGAAGCAAAGAGTTTGCGGAAGAATTAAAAGCGAAAAGATATAACGAATATTATTTAAAGGGGGTATTTTTAGACGAAAATATCATAATAACGGACGATTATGAAGCCGTCCTTAAGAACTGTCGAATTATATTCCTCGTAGTTCCTTCAAGTGCACTCAAGAATATCCTGATAGATATTAAAAAGTATGAGAATAAATTTAATCTGAGTGATTATATATTCGTTAATACGGCAAAGGGATTGGGCGATAAATCCATGAACCTGCCGTATAAGGTATTTGAGGGCATATTGGGCACCTCTGTATTAGAAAGGTATGCCGTTTTAAGCGGTCCGAGTTTTGCGGTTGAGGTCTCTAAGAATCTTCCTACGGCTGTTTGTGTAGCTTCTTTTAATGATAAAATTTTAGATGAATTAAAATTTTTTTTTAAAAATATAATAAATTTTAGAATATATACCCTGAACGACGTCAAGGGCGTCGAACTCGGAGGCGCTGTTAAAAATATTATTGCCCTTGCAGCCGGCATCTCCGACGGACTCGGGTTGGGTAATAATGCCAGGGCTGCGCTTATAACGCGGGGAATAGTCGAAATGACAAGATTCGGCGAGGCACTTGGGGCGGATAGGCGAACATTTACCGGACTGTCAGGTCTTGGAGATTTAATGCTTACGTCAACGTCTAATTTAAGCAGAAACATGACCGTGGGAATAAGAATCGGTAAGGGTGAGAAATTATGTTCCATTCTAAGCGGAATGAAAATGGTCGCTGAGGGCGTTGCAACGGCAAAATCCGTCCATAAGATAGCCAAGGAAAGGGATATATATATGCCGATAACGGACGTTGTCTATTCCGTTCTTTTTGAAGGGCTTAAGCCTGCAGATGCAATAGTGAGATTGTTGGAAAGAGATATAAAAGACGAATTTATTGAAAAGTGAAATTAAGGAGGCCGGTTATGGGAATAAAATTAGAATATCTTGAAGATTTACGGTTCCGCGCATATTCGGACGAGAACAATGGTTATTCGATTTTACTTGATACGTCTAAGGAATCAGGCGGTAGCGGAGAGGGAATGAGACCCATGGATTTAATACTTGTAAGTCTTGCCGGGTGTAGCTCCATGGATATAATTTCCATTTTAAAGAAAAAAAGACAGAATGTAGTTGATTATAATGTTAGCGTTACCGGCGAAAAAGCAGATACACACCCCCGCGTATTCACCAAAATTACGATAATTTATACGATTAGGGGTAAGAATATCGAAGAGCAGGCGGTAAAAAGAGCCATAGAATTATCAAAGGATAAATATTGTAGCGTTTGGGCGATGTTGAAGGGCGCAATTGATATAAAATGGTCATATAGAATAGAAAACTGCTAAAATAATAAATAATGATTAGAGGGCGGTTAATATGAAAAATTTTGATTTGACTGAAAATGAAAAATCGCTTTTACTGAAGATAGCAAGAAGAGCTATTGAAGGTGGCGACTTAAAAGAGTTGACGTCTTTACTTACCGATAATCTTAAGATTAAATCGGGGGTTTTTGTTACGTTGAAAACGGGAGGCGAGCAATTAAGGGGATGTATAGGAAATTTTAATTTTAACACGCAGATATATCAAAATGTTTACGATATGGCAAAAGAAGCGGCATTTAACGACCATAGATTTATCCCGTTAAAAGATTCGGAACTTCAAAATATAAAAATAGAGATATCCGTTTTAACCCCGCTTGAAAAGATAGATAATTTTGACGATATAGAAATAGGAAGACACGGTTTATATTTTATTAAAGGACAGTATCGCGGGGTTTTGCTTCCGCAAGTTGCCGTTGAACACAATATGAATAAAAAGGGATTTTTAGAGGCAGTCTCCATGAAAGCCGGACTCCCTTCCGATGCTTATAAAACCGGGGCGGACATATTTACATTTTCCGCTCTTGTTTTTGGAGAATAAAAATTAATGAAATGTTATCCCGTAAATCTTAATATTTATAATAAAAAGGTCCTCGTAGTCGGAGGAGGCGTTATTGCGGCAAGAAAGACGGAAAGGCTTTTAGAAAGGGGCGCGAACGTAACATTAGTTGCTCCGGAAATAACGGAGAAGATAAACGGATTTATCAAAAAATCAAGGATCAAGTGGGTCCAAAGAGAGTATAAGGCAGGGGATGAGAGTGGTGCATTTGCCGTGTTTTGCGCTGTTTCTTCCGAAGAGAAGAATTTGAAGATGGAGGAAAGTTTATCCAAGAGATGCGTAAGAAAAAATATATTGATTAACGTTGCCGATAAGCCGGAACTTTGTACGTTTACCCTTCCGGCACTTGTTTCGAGGGGTGAATTTGATATAGCCATTTTTACGGGCGGATTAAGCCCGAGACTTTCTCGAAAAATAAGAGAGGATTTAGAAAAGATTTATGGCGAGGAATATACTACTTATGTCAAAATTCTTGGACTTATGAGGCGGGAAATCAAGATGAAAAAATATCCGCAGAGCAGAAACCAAAAACTTTTTGACGAATTAGTTAATTCCGATCTTTTTGAACTTGTTAAGGATAAAAAATTTTCCGACATAAGTATTTTTATAAGCAGTTTTCTTAAGAGGTCTTAGCGATAATGTCTAATGAACTATATTTAATTCCGTTTTTTATATATATATTTTCTTATGCACTTATTTTGCCGAGAAAAAAGAAGCTGCACAAGTTTTTTACCATTTTAATTTACGCAGGATTTATCCTTCAGAGTTTAATATTTTTTGTATTTTTAAGTACTAAAGGATTCAATGCCTCCGTTCACATCGGCTGGTTTGTTTTTTTTAACGCCTGGCTCTTGATGACGGTTATAGTATTGTTCAGTCTTTTCTATAGGGCGGAGTACATCCTTTTATACGTTACTCCTTTGGTTGCGGTAAATTTGCTTATAGGTTTTTTTGTCCCCCATATTAAGATAGAACCGGTTATGTTCAGTGTTGATAAAACCATACTTTTAACGCATATAATACTCATATTGATAGGTGATTCGCTTTTTGCTCTTGCTTTTATGGTTTCTTTGATATATATTTTTCAAGAAAGAAAAATTAAGATTAAAAAGAGCTTGAAATTATTCGATAAAAAGGATAATTCGCTCGACGAAGTTTTCTATTCGGGCAGCGGATATAACTTAGAGTTGTTGGATAATATTAATTATCAGTGTCTGAAGATAGGATTTCCGTTTATCACTATAGGAATCGCTCTTGGAATTTATTTGTCGAGTTCTTTGTTTAATGCCGTTATCGTTGCAAAACCTATTGAGATTATATCCCTGATTATATGGCTTATTTATGCGGTTTTATTACACGAAAGGATAGCAAAAGGGGTGAGAGGGAAAAAAGCGGCTGTTTTTAGCGTAATAGGTTTCTTGTTTATACTTTTTAGTTTAAGTTTATCTTTTTATTTATTTCCGACTTTTCACGGATTTTAAGTAAAATTTAAGGTAAGGTTGCTCGGCTATGGACATTTTAATTATAGGGTTAAGCCATAAAACGGCAAAAATAAGCGATAGAGAGGTGGTCTCCAAAAAGCTTATTACCTCCGAATTGAGATACAGCTTTTCAAAAGAATTGCTTGATTTAAAAGGCGAAAACGGTAGAAATTTGGTTAACGGAATTGTCGTACTCACCACATGCAACAGAACGGAGTTCATAATGGATTTACCTTCATGGGCGGCAGAGGGGAAGACTCACTTTATTAGGGGCTTTATTACGGAATATTTTTTCGGAGAAGGTTGTCGCGATTCTCTTCTTTATGTGTATCTCAACAATAATGCGGTAAGGCATTTATTTATGGTGGCTTCAAGTTTAGACTCTATGGTAATAGGCGAGTCTCAGATATTGGGGCAAATTAAAGAAGCATATAACGAGGCATGTGATTCTAAAACAATGGGGCAGTTTTTAAACAAGCTGTTCCATAAGACTTTTAATTGTGCAAAAACGGTTAGAACGGAGACAAAGATAGCGTCGTCTCCGGTATCGGTCAGTTATGCGGCAGTAGAGCTCTCTAAAAAAATTTTTAACAGCTTGAGCGAAAAAAAAGTTTTGCTTCTCGGGTCCGGAGAAATGGGAAAGCTGACCGTTAAGCATTTTCTAAAATGCGGAGTGCAAAACATATATATTGCAAACCGGACTAAAGAAAAGGCACATCGATTTATTGAAGATGCGTTCGGGTTGAACGAAAAAGAATGTTTAAGCGTTATTGATTTTTCCGAATATTATAAATTCTTACCGCAATCGGATATAGTTTTATGTTCGACCGGCGCCAAAGATTATGTGTTGAAGTATAATGATATAATCCCTATTATAAAGATTCGCAAGCAGAGGCCGTTATTTTTAATCGATATTTCCGTGCCGCGGAATATCGATCCGGAAATTAATAAAATATCCAATGTATATCTGTTCGATATAGATGATATAGGAAAAATGATAGAGGATAACATAGAGATAAGAAAGCGGGAGGCCGATGCCGCCCGCGAGCTTATAGAGATTAACGTTAAAGAGTTCATGGATTGGAAGGAATCCTTAAATGCCGTTCCGGTGATAATTTCACTGAGAAATAAGGTTAAAAACATATTAGAAACGGAATTATCCGAGTATATCGGAGAAAAAAAGGAAAAGGATTTAATAATAAATTCCCTTACCAATAAGATTCTTCATGAGCCTACTATGCTGATAAAAAAAGCTTACTTAAACCCCGGCGGACTAAATTTGATAGAAATGATAAAATCGCTTTTCAATCTTGACCTTGAAGACCCTAAAAGCACAAGGGGGCAGGATAACGGCGAATATCGTAATTCGGAAAAACAAGATAGCAGATCAAGAATAAAAATAATAAAATAAAATTACAACTATAAATAATTGAAAAACAGGATAAATTTTGAAGATTAAAATAGGAACACGCGGCAGTAAGCTTGCGCTATATCAAGCTAATCTCGTAAGGGACGAATTGAGCCGGGTATATCATAACCTTGCTGAAGATATAGAGATTGAGATAATAATCCTCAAAACGTCGGGAGATAAAATTTTAAATGCCTCATTAAGCAGTTTCGGCGGAAAGGGTCTATTCGTAAAAGAGATAGAGGAGGCTCTTCTTGACGGCGACGTAGATATTGCCGTACATAGTTTGAAAGACGTTCCTCAAGTGATTCCGGAGGGTTTGACGATAGGCGCGGTTTTAAAAAGAGATGACCCGAGGGATTGTATTATCTTGAAAGATAAATCTGGAGTTTCTAAAGCGGATTCGTTTGAGCATCTCTTGCCGGCGTTAAAAAATCATGCAATAATCGGAACCTCCAGCTTGAGAAGAAGGTCGTTGATTGCAAAACTTAGGGACGACGTCATATTCAAATCCTTAAGGGGCAATGTAGATACAAGGTTGGAGAAATTAAAAAGCGGGCTTTTCGATGCGATAGTCTTATCCTCAAGCGGTCTCATAAGGCTTAATTTCGCATCGCATATAGATATATATTTAGACCCGCTTAAGTTTATACCGCAGTGCGGACAGGGAGTAATCGCTATTGAATATAAAGCCGGTAGGGAAGATATTAAAGAGGCTGTTTTACACTTGAACGATGAGGATACCCTTGTTTGCGTTTTTGCGGAAAGGGCTTGTATCAAGAAGTTGAATTGCGGCTGCGCATCCCCCGTAGGCGCCTATGCTTATTTGAAAGAGGGCAATTTACGTATCAAATGTTTTGTCTCCAACACACATGGAGAATATTTGGAAGACGAACTTGAAGGAGACAAAGGGGATTATGAGAATATAGGAAATAGTCTGGCCATTAGGCTTATAGACAAAGGTGGTTTAGAAATATTAAGTAAAAATATTGTCGACGGTTTGTCTTAGCGAAGTTTCGGGGAGGGGATTTTACGAAATCGCATCGGAGATGCGAGGTTCTATAATTATTCATGCGGGCGAGAAAACGCTTTAGAGAGCATAAAAAGGGGATTGAAACAGATGAATGAAGACATAAAAGAGGGCAAAGTTTATATTGCCGGAGCGGGACCCGGAGATCCGGGACTATTGACGTTAAAGGTAAAACAGATTTTAGGCAAGGCAGACGTCATAGTATACGATAGTTTAATTTCCGAAGATATTTTATCTTATGCAAAGGACGGATGCGAGATAATTTATGCCGGCAAAAGGTCATCAAACCACACCCTTCCGCAGCATTCGATAAATGAGCTTTTAACGGAAAAAGCCGGGAAAAACAAGGTTGTTTTAAGGCTTAAAGGTGGAGATCCGTATTTATTCGGAAGAGGCGGGGAAGAAGCCGAAAAACTTTTTAAAGACAATATTCCTTTTGAGGTAATTCCCGGTATCTCTTCGTCTTTTGCGGTTCCGGCATATGCGGGTATACCCCTGACACATAGGGATTATGCCTCTACGGTTGCAATTGTTACGGGGCATGAGGGAGAGCATAAGAAGAAAAGTACGATAAACTGGAAAGGACTATCCGGAGCCGATACCATCGTGGTTTTAATGGGATATAAAAATTTAGATTCTATTACGGGAAATATAATTAATGCAGGCAAGGATAAAAATACACCCTGCGCCGTCGTCCAGGAAGGGACGACTTTAAACCAAAAGGCGGCGGTCGGAACACTAAGCACGATAGCGGACGAAGTCAAAAAAAAGGGCTTAAAAAGCCCGTTAATACTAATTGTAGGGAATGTGGTAAAATTGAGAGATACGTTGAACTGGTTCGAGGATAGGCCATTAAACGGTTTAAAAGTAATAGTTACCAGGGGAGAGGGTCAGTCCGGTACATTTTCCGAAAAGCTTAATGACCTTGGGGCATTCGCGGTAAGCTTGCCCCTTATTAATATTGTTAAAGACAGCGGAAACATTGATAAGGCTAAAATAGATGCCGCTATAAACGATATTAAAGGGTATGATTATCTCATTTTTACGAGCGCGAATGCCGTTTCGGCATTTTTTGAGCATTTTTTCTCAAAAGGGTTAGATGCCAGGTCTCTCTTCAAAAAGAAAATAATTTCCATAGGTAAAGTTTCGTCGACGGAATTAAAAAAGTATGGCATAGTTCCCGATATTACCCCTGTAGAACATTCCCAGGCAGGGATAATCGATGCCTTAAAAGATACCGAGCTTAAACGTAAAAAAATACTTTTTCCCCAGGCATCGAAAATAAATAGCGAACTTCCGGAATTTCTTGCGCATAAAGGGGCGATTGTCGATAATTTGCTCGTTTACGAAACGGTTTTGCCGGAAAAATCAAAGGAACGAATATATGAAATTTTTAGCCCGCTTATTAAGATAGACGGTGATAACAATGGACATGAACAGGGAACACATAGAAATATCGGGCTTCCGGACGATTTAGATTTAAGCTCTTTTATCGTTAGCTTTACCAGTTATTCTACTGTAGAAAATTTTGTTAATTCAATAGAAGATATTCGGAAGGGGCTTTTAAAATCGGTCACAGACTCCGGCATCAAGTTTGCAAGTATCGGAGAAAAGACTGCTAAATATGCATTGGGATTTGGCATTAAATCTGATATAATAGCCAAAGAGGTCAATATAAATTCATTGATTGACGGAATAGTAAGTTTTTATAAAAAAACAAAGATTAAAATTGAGGAACGTATTGTAAATGATAGGAATATCTAAACTTTATTGCGGCGGGGTTCATGCCTCGGATGCTCTTCGTTACGGACGCATGTCAAGCAAACTGCCTTCGCATCTTTTACAGTTTTCGAAAGACAAAAAACCGGTAATTGTCTGGAATATGATAAGGACGTGCAATTTGAATTGCATTCATTGTTATTCGCAATCCAAAAACGTAAAATACAATGACGAGCTTACGCTTGAAGAGGGAAAGGCATTTATAGACGACGCCTCTGCGTTCGGTTCTCCCGTTATGCTTTTTTCCGGCGGAGAGCCATTAATGCATCCTCATTTTTTAGACCTGTGTTTTTATGCAAAATCAAAAGGGATGAGGGCCGTCATTTCGACCAACGGAACCCTCATTACGAAAGAACTTGCCGCAGAGTTAAAAAAAGTAGGATTGTCGTATGTAGGTATAAGTCTTGACGGACTTGAGACCGTTCACGATAAATTCAGGGGTAAAAAGGGAGCGTTTAGGGATGCAATTAGCGGTATTAATAGTGCCAGAGAGGCGGGAATCAAGGTAGGATTAAGGTTTACGATAAATAAAAGAAATGCCCAAGAAATTCCGGGTATTTTTAAGCTTTTAGAAGAAGAAAATATCCCTAGAGCCTGTTTTTATCATCTTGTTTATGCCGGAAGAGGAACGAAACTTATAGACGAGGATCTATCGTTGGAAGAGACGAGGCGAACGGTCGATATGATATTAGAGCTTACTAAAGAAATCTATTCCAAAGATAATCGTAAAGAAATTCTCACTGTCGATAATCATGCCGACGGGCCATATATTTACTTAAAGCTTTTGAGAGAAGGCAAAAAAGAAGAAGCCGAAAATGTTATGAGTCTCCTTAAGATGAATGGAGGCAACAGTTCCGGCGTCGGGATAGGCTGCGTAAGTTGGGACGGAGAGGTTTATGCCGACCAGTTCTGGAGGTATTATTCTTTCGGTAATGTTAAGGAAAGAAAATTTAGCGATATATGGACGGATACCTCTAATCCGCTTATGAAACAGCTTAAAGATAAAAAGGCATACGTTAAGGGAAGATGCAGGAATTGTAAATGGCTTGATGTTTGTAACGGTAATTTTAGAGTCAGGTCAGAGGCAAAAGAAGGAGATTTATGGTTACCCGACCCTGCCTGCTATTTGACGGATGAGGAGATATACGATGCAAGGTAGTAATTTGATGCAGGGTGGAGGCATGCATATGTCGGAAAAAAACGGACTTAGATTGGTTTTCTGGGAGCTGACCGCAAGATGTAATTTGAAATGTATCCATTGCAGAGCAGAGGCGCAGTCGGAAAGGCAGGGAGATGAACTTTCGACTGAAAAATGTTTTAACGTGATAGACGAGTTGAGTAAATTCAGCCGTCCGATACTTATTTTAACCGGCGGAGAGCCGCTTTATAGGGATGATATTTTTGATATTGCCGGTTATGCTGTTCAAAAAGGTTTTCGGGTAGCTCTTGCGACAAACGGAACGTTAGTAGACAAAAATATTGCAAAGCGCATTAAAGAAAGCGGGATAAAGAGGGTTTCGGTAAGCCTTGACGGAGCTAATTCGAAGACTCACGATACGTTCAGAATGATATCAGGCTCTTTCGAAAGTGCATTTAAAGGTATTAAAAATTTACAGAATGAAGATATTGAGGTTCAGATAAATACTACTATTACGAGACATAACGAGGATGAGGTCGAAGATATATTAAGCTTAGCTTTAAGCAATGATATAAAAGCCTTGCATATATTTATGCTGGTACCCGTCGGATGCGGGGTCCAAATTGTCGATTCGCAAATGTTGGACAAACAAAAATATGAAGATATATTATCATGGTTTTATGATAAAACTATGGAATTAAGGGGTATAATAGAGTTAAAGGCTACATGCGCGCCACATTTTTTTAGGATAATGCATAAAAGGGCTAAAGACGAGGGTATAACTATCAGCCGGGAGACTCACGGCATGGCGGCGGTTACGAAGGGATGCTTAGCGGGAAGCGGAGTCATGTTTATATCAAGAAAAGGCATTGTTCAACCGTGCGGATACTTGCCTGTTCAGGCCGGAGATGTTACGAAGCAGAATGTGGGCGAGATATGGAATAGTTCGGAAATCTTTTTAAATCTGAGAAATACTGGGTTATTAAAGGGTAAATGTGGAATTTGCGAGTATAAAAAGGTATGCGAAGGGTGCAGAGCGCGGGCATATTACGAGGGGGGAGATTATATGGGAGAAGAGCCCTATTGCGTCTATGAACCTATTGTCAAAAACAAGACTATCCGATAAGTAACGAACTGACTGACGGTTGCATATTTATGCTCGTCATAATATATATTAAATATTAGTTTAATTTATGAATGATAAAGCGAATATACTTCATAGGTTTATTGCCAAAGCCATTGATTTACTGATATTTTGTTTTTTAAGCGAGATTTTTTATCCGTTCGGTTTTATAGCGGGGATCATGTATATTTTAATTTCGGACGGCTTATTTGATGGAGAGAGCCTCGGGAAAAAAGTTACCGGGCTGAAGGTCGTCATGACGTTAGGTGAAAAAAGACCTGAGTTTAGAGAATCAATCATCAGAAACTCTTTTCTAGTCATCCCGCTTTTGTTTGCGTTTATACCGTTTATAGGCTATTTTCTGCTTGTGGTAGTCGGCATTTTTATATATTCCGTCGAGATTTACTTTACCGTAAAAAGTCCGGAAGGTGAAAGATTAGGTGATAGATTTGCTTTTACTCACGTTTTAGACGTCAAAAAGCCTTGAATAATGGAAAAAGCCGTTATTAAAGCCGACCTGTTTTTGATAGATTCCAGCTCATATTTTTACCGAGCTTACTATGCAATGCCTCCCCTTACCAACTCCAAAGGCAATCCGACGGGAGCTTCGTTGGGTTATACGAGAATGCTCATGAAACTCATCAAGGAAGCGGATATAAGATATGGAGCATGCCTTTTCGATTCCCGAGAAAGCCTTAGAAAACAATCTTATGAAGCATATAAAGCCAACAGGAAAGGAATGCCGGATGACCTGCTTTCCCAAGTTAATTATTTAACGGATATTTCGTATTTGCTGGGGTTTGAAACATTCAGGCTTAACGGTTACGAGGCGGATGATTTAATTGCGTGCATAGTGGATAACTTTGCAGACGATTTTTCTATTAACATCTGCATAGTAAGCAGTGATAAAGACTTAAAGCAGTTGTTATCCGATAGGGTTTTTATATATGATGCCCTTAAAAATAAGGTTATTACAAAATCGGATTTTGAAAAGGAATACGAGATAAAGCCGGATGAATACCGTTATGTTCTTGCATTGATGGGTGATGCCTCCGATAATATTCCGGGAATTAAAGGTATAGGCAAGAAAACAGCTTTCAGCTTGATAAAAGAATATGGAAGTTTGAACGGTATTTATAACAATATAGATTCACTTAAAAAGCTTAAACTTAAGGAATTGTTGTTAAATCACAAGGAAGAAGCATATAAAAGTTTAGAGCTCGCTTCGTTCTACAAGGATATAAAATTGGTCGATGCCTATTTTACGCCGCATTTGGATAAACTTGCCGTATGGGAAGGGCGTCGAAAGAACTCATTAGACGATTTCGCATTGAGAAAAAAAGATGATGCCGGGCTCTATGAGATTTTTAAAAGGCTCGAGCTTAATTCTTTATTAAAAAATTTTAAAACAGCCTCTGAAGATAAAAAATATGAAAATGACGACGACAAAGGGGATATGGACGTTCTTTCCGTATTTGTCGATTTTAACGATAAAAAAAAAGGATTGTTCGACAATGAATTTAATTTAATATATGTATATTCCAAAGCTATCGGAGCTGTATCGTTTGATTTAAAAAATATCGCCGAAAATACCGAGATAGTGGATTTATTGCAAAATGATTCGGTCTGCAAAATAGGACACGGTCTTAATGCGGTAAGGTCGTTTTTAAGGGATAACGGAATTGAGTTGAATAACCTTTATTTTGATATAAAAATTGCATCCTATCTTTTGAATCCCATAAAACATTCGCACAGCCTTGCCGACATAGAAGATGAATTTAAGGGCGATTTGAATGCTTCAGATATTAATAATAAAGCATTTTTAATCTACGGGTTATATAGGTTTTTAAAGGCGGAAATAGGAAGAGACTCCGGTCTAAAATACCTGTTTTACAATGTAGATATGCCTCTTTCTATGGTCTTGGCGGACATGGAGCATACCGGTTTTATGGTAGATAGGAATATTCTTATGCCTTTGTCGGCGTCTTATGAATCTGATTCTAAAAAGCTTATTAGCATAATTCACAAGATTGCGGGAAGAGAATTTAACGTAAGCTCTCCAAAACAGTTAAGCAAGGTTATGTTCGACGAAATGAAGTTTAACAGGATAAAAAAGAACAGTACCGATATAGAGGTTTTACAAGCCTTAAAATCCCAGTTTGAAATGATCCTTAAGGATAACGGCGATGATACGTTAAAAGATTATCTCTTATTTATAGACAGCATTATATCATATAGAAACAAGGTGAAGCTTAAGACATCATTTGTAGATGTGCTTTTAAGAGAAATAGACAAAGACGGCAGGGTCCATACGTCATTTTCTCAAACCACCACTTCTACCGGCAGGCTTGCCAGCCAGAGACCCAATCTTCAGAATATTCCGGTTTCCGATAGCGAAGGCAGTAAAATAAGACAATCTTTTATAGCAAAATCAGGGTTTTTATTGCTGTCGGTGGACTATTCTCAAATAGATTTGAGGGTTATGGCATCTATTTCGGGAGATGGGGTTTTAATTCAAAGTTTCCTGAATAACGAGGATATTCACGCAAAAACAGCCTCGGAAATATTCAAGACGACGGTCGGCGAAGTGGACCAAACTATGAGAAGAAGGGCGAAGACGATCAACTTCGGAATAATTTACGGAATGAGTTCTTTCGGGTTGTCTAAAGCACTCGGAATATCCGCAGAGGAGGCTAAACTTTATATAGATTTATATTTTAAAAACCATTCCGCTATCAAGGATTATATGGAGCGGACGGTTGCAGAGGCTAAACGCAACGGATTTGTCAAGACGGCTTTCGGGAGAAGGTGTTACGTCGAAAGTATTAATTCTAAGGTAAAAAATATGGCGTTGTTTCCCAAAAGGGCTGCGATTAACGCCCCTATTCAGGGTACTGCCGCCGATATAATAAAAATCGCAATGGTTAATATTCATAACACCCTTAAAAACATACCCGCATTAAAAGAGGACGCTAAAATGATACTTCAGGTGCATGACGAACTGATATTTGAGGTAAGAGAATCTTTAGCGGACGACCTTAAAAATATGGTTTCCAAGATTATGACGGATAAAAATTTACTGAAAAACATTCCCCTTATCGTAAATGTCGGAATCGGTAAAAACTGGGCGGAGGCTCATTGAATAATGACGGCGCTTGACTGCCGTAAAGTTATAAAAATTATATCGATGTTGCAATAAAAGGTTTCGTTATGTATAATTACCTTATGAATGAAACAACTATAACGCATCACGAAAAACCGAAAAAAGGCCAGCAACTTACACAGAAAGAGAGGGTGCTGGAATTAGTTAAAAGCGGAAAAGCGGATAATGTTGCCGAAATAAGCGGGATCTTAAAGATTTCCAAGATGAGCGTTTATAGATATGTCCGCGCTTTGATACGAGATAATGATATTTCTAAAACGTTTAATAAACTTTATCCTTACGCTCATAACGTTCCGGATATTAAACATACCGACTCATATCCAAAATGCGGCGTTTGTCTTAAACATATTGCAGATGAAAGGCTCACTATTACGGTTATTTGGAAGAACGGTAAAAAATTTGAATTTTGCTGTACTCACTGCGCTATTATGGGAATATTACATCTTATCGGTGACTTAGATTCCGTAAGTTCCATAATGGGAAGGGATTTTATTTATGGAAATCCGTTAGATTTAAGGAATGCTTTTCTTTTGTTTAAAACGGATATAATCCCCTGCTGCTCCCCGCCTATCCTTGTTTTTGCGAAACAGGATGATGCCGAAAAGTTCCAAAAAGGATTCGGCGGAGCAATCAAATCATTCGAAGATATAATGTCCCATATGAAATTCTGATAGCAGCATTATATTTAAATTTTTTTAAATAAAATATTGTTTTCTAAATGAATATGAATCATTATGTCGTCGGCAATATCCTTCAATAGTCCGTAAAGATATTTATAAGAAGCGCACGCGTCTTCCGGGACGGCATAACCGGAACTTAAAGAGCTCATCTCTTTAAGAATACGTCCGACATATTCATGGTCGTATTCCGCATCACTTATTTCTTTCTTCATGCTGTCGCCGGTTTCCCTGTTTTTCATGTGCGGAAAAAGCTCTTCTTCTTCCTTATCTAAATGAGGGATTAACGTTTCATTCATTTTAGCGAAGAGTTCCTTTATTTTGACAAGTTCCGGATGATGTTCTCCGTGAACACGGACAACCTTTTCCGTATATTCGGATGCTTCCGGAAGATGAATCCTTAAAAACGTATGATGAATATTAACTATATAATCAATCAAAAAATCTACGTCCCATTCATTTGCCCTTTGATTTAAGGCGTAATTTTTGTTGTTTTCTGTTTTTTCGTCACGTTCCTTGGCGGTGTTTAGTTCGTTAACGATAGCCTTTTCGTCGGTACCGGATTCAGTGCATGCCTCTCCTAATGTTTTATTGCCTCCGCAGCAAAAATCTAAGCCATATTTTTTGAATACCTCAATCTTTTCAGGATTTTCCGATGCGATTTCCCCTACGCTCTTTAATAACAAACTATCTGTTTTACTGTCTCCATTTAGTCTTTTTTTAGTTATTTTGACAACCCATTTAACCGGTCCGTTTTCTAAATATTCCCAGGAGAACATGTTTTTTTTCTCAGCCGAAAGTTGATAGTGCAACGGCTTCGGGTCATGATCATTTTCTATAATAAGGCTATTTCCGTTTTCAAGTTTATCCAATAATTTAAATATTGTAGGATGTTTAAGCTTAGATTCTATGGTGGTTACGTCTAATATCGTTTCCGTAGTATTTTCATCTTTTTCTGCAGCTTTTCTTGTTTCGGTTTTCATTTTTACCCTCCGTTAAGTGTTAAATCTTGTTTTATAGGTTTTATTCTTGCTTACAGTATAATTATCATAGAATTCTTATCTTTAATATATGATTTTTATCACATAAATAAAAATAAATTAGAAGATGCAGGCAGGGTAACTCGCCTATATTTAGGTCAACAATAGGATTAAGCCATATTTTTTTCTTGACAATTTATAGATTATATGGCAAAATTTAAAAAGAGCTACCAAGCAATGGGGTCTGCTTAAGCCGTTTGTGAGCATATATACCGCCAATAACCAAACGATTATTCACGGCTAATGACTTCTACATTACAAAAACGATTTGACTATATTTAAATTTTTAATGTAATGCCGGAGAGGATATTGGTCTGTAATGAATATCTATTTAAATTCAACCATATTTCAAATTTTTCAAGTTATAGTAGTTCTTGCTTTTTCCCCGTTTATTGCAGGGTTTATCAGCAAAATGGAAGAGATTTTTGAAGGCAGGAGAGGACCTTCAGTTTT
Source organism: Candidatus Acidulodesulfobacterium sp. H_13 (assembly GCF_048541835.1). Classification (NCBI taxonomy): domain Bacteria; phylum Candidatus Acidulodesulfobacteriota; order Candidatus Acidulidesulfobacterales; family Candidatus Acidulidesulfobacteraceae; genus Candidatus Acidulidesulfobacterium; species Candidatus Acidulodesulfobacterium sp. H_13. The sequence continues at coordinate 839,042 of NZ_JBLEOY010000001.1, read as the reverse complement.
TCAGCCATATTACGACCTTCATAAACTTTTTCATAAAGAGATATTGGTACCGTCCGGAGCATCGTTTATTTTTGGGTTGACTCCGTTCGTTTCTTTTGTTGCGATGGTACTTATCACCCTTCTTCTTCCGGTTTTGACTATCTATCCGCTTCCGTTGGGATTTATGGGCGATATGCTTGCGGGGGCTTTTCTTTTCTCTCTTTCATCTTTTTTTATAAATTTAGCATCTCTTGATTTGGGTACGAGCTACGGGGGATTGGGTTCTTCACGCGCCACGCTTCTTGCCATTCTTTCCGAACCTACGCTTATACTTGTATTCGTCGGCGTTGCGTTGATAGCTAAATCTACTCTGCCGTATGTAATGTTGCATGTCATAGTATCGTCGATGCCTCTTTACTTTAGTTCCTCCCATTTTTTAATTATAGCTGCTTTTTTTATGTTATTTTTGGCGGATACGGATAGGAGACCGATTAACGCTTCCACGCATGTCGAGATGAGCATGATTGAAGAAGCAAGGATCTTAGAATACTCCGGTCCCTATTTGGCTTTTTTAAAATGGTCGGGATACATGAAGCAATTCTTACTTTTAGTTATTTTTTTGAACGTGTTGGTTTTTCCGTGGGGTTTATCCGTTAATCACAGCCCGATTGGCCTTATTATTGCCGTAGTCAGTCTTATTATAAAGATGCTAATCGTAGGGTTCATAGCAGCGGTTATAGATACGGCTATTTCAAGATTAAGGTTCTTCAGGTACCAAGAATACTTTTCCGCCGCATTCGTTTTGGGCGTTCTTGCTATAATGACGTTTCAATATAAGGGTTTTTAAACTTTTTTAGGGAGTAGGAAGATGCTGGGTTATACAATGCCTATTTATGTTTATGTCATTGAGAGTCTTTTGGTCGCATTGATTCTTTTATCGTCTTTTGCGATGCTGAGTTCAAGATGGGTCTCTTTTTATATCCATTCTTATGCTTTTCAATCATTTTTGATATTTATTTTAACATTAGTCCTGGGAATAGAATCGAAGAATATAAACCTTTATCTCGTTGCATTTTTAACGTTGTTTATCAGGACGATTATAGTGCCATATATGCTTTTAAAAATGATTAAAAAATTCAACATTAAAGAAGAGGTAAAGCTTAGCGTAAAAATTCCGCTTTCCATTATCTCGGGACTTTTATTGACGGTTTTTGCATATTTTTTGATATACAGGTTGATTTCTCCTTTTTCGCCGAAAATAGTCGTTAACGCTTCTTCCATTGCCTTAAGCCTTGTATTTATCGGTTTTTTTATGATTATTTCAAGGTTTACTACGATAACGCATATACTTGGAATACTTATTATAGAAAACGGAATATTTCTTTTATCCGTTGTTGTCGTTCCGACGCTTCCGATAATCGTGGAGTTAGTCGTATTATTCGATATCTTGGTTACCTTGGTAGCAATGTTAATTTTGTCGATGTTCATGAAGATGCAAACGGGGTCTTTTTCTACGGCTATGCTAAAAAGACTTGTTGGGTAATATAATTAATATAACAATATATAAATAATATGGATATGCAAATTTTTATTATTGCATTTTTAACAATTCCGTTGCTTGCGTCATTAGCCCCTTTTATCGTAAGAAATAAAAGGTTTGCCGAATATGCAAGCTTGGTATCGTCTTCTTTGGTTTTAATCGGTTCGTCGATTATTCTTTATCTTTCCGTAAGTCTGAAGACCATTTCTATTTTTAACAAAGCGATAGTCATAGATGAATTCGGCGCTTACATAATACTGTTAGTCGGCATAGTATATTTTTTATCGTCGATGTATGGAATTTCATATATGAGGCTTGCGATAGAAGACGAAAAAATGACGGATAAAGAGCTTGGCAGGTATTACCTTTTCTTAAATCTCTTTGCCTTAACAATGCTTATCGCTCCGATGATTAACAATATGGCAATCTATCTGATAGATATAGAGCTTACTACTATTACAAGTGCTTTTTTAGTTGTTACGGAGATCACGGAAAAGTCGATAGAAGCCGCATGGAAATATATAGTGGTTGTTTCCGTCGGGCTTTCGCTTGCCCTTTTGGGAACAATTTTGTTTTATCTTTCCGGAAATATTCCCGGAAGCGCGCACATAGTTTCCTCTTTAGATTGGACCGTCTTAAGTTCTCATGCCGCTTATCTTAACAAAGACATAGTAAGGTTTGCCTTTGTTTTGATAGTGATAGGTTTTGGTACAAAAGTAGGGTTATCTCCGATGCATACGTGGCTTCCCGATGCCCATTCCGAGGCTCCATCTCCCGTTTCGAGCATGCTTTCCGCATCCCTTTTAAACACAGCGATGTACGGCATAATGAGGTATTTTAGCATTGCGGGAAAGGATGTCGGGTTCGGCTATCCAAAGGCGATAATGATTGTCATAGGTGTTTTCACGATATTTACCGGAGTAATGGGAATTATCAATCAAAAATCAACTAAAAGACTTTTTGCATATTCGAGTATAGAACATATGGGAATAATCAGTTTAGGGTTCGGTTTGGGAGGACTGTTCGGAACTTTCGGTGCCCTTTTACAGATGCTTAGCCATAGTCTTGCAAAACCGATAATGTTTTTCGGTTCCGGAAATTTGCTGCATAAGTATAAAACTAAGGATATTAGAAAAATTAAGGGTGTTTTTTATGTTATGCCGAAGACGGCATTTCTATTTTCCATAGGAGTGCTTGCATTAATAGGAGCCCCGCCTTCCGTAACCTTTATAAGTGAGTTTTTGATTATACTTCAAAGTTTAAAAAACGGCTATTATATAGTAACAATCATACTCGTAAGCCTTTTGGTAGCGGCATTTGTGGGTCTGCTGGCAAAAGTCGGCTCAATCGTTTTCGGAAAAGCCGATGATGATCCGGATATTCAAAAGGGTGATTTTGGACCCTTGTCTATTTTGCCGATGGCTTTGCCGCTTGTAGTATTGATAATTTTAGGGTTTTATATACCGGCAAACCTACATCATTTATTAATAGGGATTACACATGTTATTAGAAAATAAAAAATGCAAACGATATATATATGTCATTTCCGTCTGTGCGAGAATTATGTGCCGCTAAAGCGTCGCTGTGTTTTTATTGGTTTCTATCGGTAATTTTGAGGAATATAAGGAGTCAAAAGTGCAAAAAAGGTTTCTCGGGGATTACGAATTTATTTGGGGTCCCGTAAGAAAGGGCGTTAGTGAATCTATCCTGTATGAATTTTTGTCATCAGGGGAAGAACTTCATGATTTAAATATAACGTTCGGATATAAAAAAAGGAATACCAAAAGCGTTCTTGCCGAAAAAAACAATTTATATGAACAAATCCAGACCGTAGAAAGAATATCGGGGCTTCACGCCTTTAGCGCATCGCTTAGTTACTGCCTCAGTGCCGAAGATTCATTGGGACTTAAGGGTGAAATACATGAAAATCTGCAACTTTTGCGTATGTTTTTTGCCGAAGCGGAGAGGATTAGAAATCATATAGAAAATTTATCCGAAATAACGGAAGCTACCTACATTCAGGTGCCTTCAGCTTTATATGCTTATTATGCCGAGATGCTGAAGCAGTTATTCTTGAAATTTTTAAATTCCCGTTATTTGATGGGTATTAATGCGATAGGCGGGTTTATGAAAAGATTATCCTTGGACGATGTAAAATTTATTTTAGGTTCCATTAAATCTATCGTGTATGACGTTAAAGAGGTTATCAGGAAAAATATAGAGACAAAATCTCATATAGATAGGCTAAAAACCACCGGAAAAATAGATATGAAAGCGGCAAAGCGGTTTTGCTCAAAGGGTGTCGTTGCGAAGAGCGCAGGAATAGACATGGATTTAAGAAAGGTAAAGCCCTATCTCTTATACGGAGATATAAAGTTAAAAAACGTCGAATTGCATGACGGAGATGGTTTTTCAAGATATATGGTAAGGATAGAGGAAATTACCCAGTCGCTTTGCATACTTGAATATTGTACGAAAATGCTTAAAGAAAATAAATTTGATAATACCTCTAATTATCGCATGAATCGGCTGGATTTGGACAAAATTATTATGGATTCTATGAAAAAGGGTAATACGAGAAAACATGGTTTCGGCTATGCGGAATCCTCCGAGGGTTCGATCTTTTGCTATGTGAAGGATTTTGACGGACATATTTTTAAAAAAATAAACTTGAGATATCCGTTTGAAAGTAATTATAAATTATTTACACACGGGGTCAAAAATACGATGATGATGGATTTTAACATTAATGAGGCAACCTATAACTTTTCGGTAGCCGCGGTAGATAAATAAATTTTAATTAAGTATAAATATTATATTTAAGGTGCGGTAATGGCTTTTTTTTGGACATATAACGGATTAAAATTCGGAATAAAATCTGTAAAATTCCCAAAGAAAAATGATTTTTACGACGGTTTTATCTCGTCTATTAACTTTGACGAAAATAAATGTCTTAATTCTAAGGGTTTGGCGAATCTATCGGAAAAAAACGGTGATTTGAAATGCATGGAGTGCGAATCGGTTTGTCCGACCGGGGCGATTAGCTTGCATGATATATATAATAATTCAGGCGGCGAAGGGAAGACGTCAAGGAAGTCGAGCGGCGCGCTTGATGCAAATAGATGTATTTTCTGCGGCTTATGCGTAGATACATGCAGTGATATTGCGAGTGCGATAAATTACGGTAAGGATCTCAATTTTTATGCATCACCCTTTCCCGGTAACGATAGAGGGAATATTTTTAAAAGATCGTTATTCGTAAAGCATATAGATACAGGGTCTTGCGGGGCATGCGAATCGGAAATTAATGCGTTAAGCAATCCTTATTATAATATACACAGGCTTGGCATTTTCATAACGCCGAGTCCTCGGTTTGCCGATGTCTTATTGGTTACCGGGGCTTACACGAAAAAGATGTCCGATATATTTTTTAATGTTTTAGAAAATATTCCGAGGCCGAGATATATAGTTTTAATGGGTTCTTGTTCTCTGTTCGGCGGGATATTTAAAAACGGCTCAAAAGACGGTAATGACGGATTACTATTCAATAATAAAATGAAAAAACTTTTCAAGGAAGACAATGTCGTCGCTTTGCCTCACTGTCCGCCCAATCCGTTTGAAATCTTAAATGTCTTATTACTAATTAAAAAAGGTGATTTTAAATGAATTTAAGTTTGTTTATAGTAAATCCTTTAAATTATTATTATCTGTTCTTAATTTTTTCTATAGCAGGTATATCTATTTCATTTTTAGGATTGCTTTCTAAAAAGATTAAAAACGGCTTCGTCTTTTCGAACATTCTTTATATGGCGGCATCCCTTTCGGTGGTTTCATTTTCTATAACCGCATTTTTTAAAGGCGGAAATTTCTTGAAGCAGACGCTTTATCTCGGCAGTTTTTTTCCTGCCGGCAAGGTAATTTTAAGGTTTGATACCCTTAGCGACTTTTTTTTAATGTTTTTATTCGGGGTATTGTTTTATATCTCTTTATATCAGATAAAATATGTTAAAAGTTTGGGGTCGGAGATAAACAGGGCATTGTTTGCATTTTTGTACGGGATAATGCTCGTAAGCGTTTATTTTGTCATTGCTTCATTTAATGGTTTTGTATTTATGATTTTTTGGGAGATAATGGCTATATCCTCATTTTTCTTAGTAATGACTAAACATTACATAAAAGGAACGACAAGGGCGGCATTCTTAATGGCGGTAATTACCGAAATAGGTGCAATGCTGATAGTGGTCGGGCTGATGATTCTATATTTGTATTCAAATAATTTTGACCTCAACGCATTGAGTAATATAGTGATACCGGGTTATTTAAAGGAAATAGTCTTCATCCTATTCCTATTTGGATTTGGAGCAAAGATGGGGATCGTTCCTCTACATATCTGGCTTCCGGAGGCTCATCCTGCATCTCCTTCCGGGGTATCAGGGGTTTTAAGCGGAGTACTTACATCATGCGGGGTTTACGGAATAATGCGATTTGGACTTTACGTTCTTCACCCGGCGGGCACTGCCTTAATGCTAGGGACTATTACCTTGATCATTGCCGCCTTTACAATGTTTTTAGGGGTGCTGTATATGTCTCAAACTCATGATATAAAAGTATTGCTCTCTTACTCTACCGTCGATAATATGGGTCTTATATTAACCGGCATAGGAGCATCTTTGTATTATAAGTATTACGGGCTATACGGACTTTCTGCCCTTGCATTGATAGCTTCCCTATATGCCCTTATAAACCATGCTTTTTTTAAAAGTTTATTATTTATGGGCGCCGGCAATATCGAACATGAGACCGGAAGTCATGATATGGACGATTTCGGCGGCATTTTGAAAAGAATGCCGATTACCGGGATACTTGTATTTATAGGAATACTTTCGGCGGCAGGAGTTCCGCCTCTTAACGGTTTTGCATCGGAATGGCTTAATCTTGAGATGATTTTTTTAGGTTTTCACATAAGCAGTATTTTACCGAGAATACTTCTTTTCGGCACAGGCTCTATTTTAGCCTTGAGTTCTGCCGTAGCAATATCTAATTATGTAAAATTATACGGATTGACTTTTATAGGTTTGCCGAGGGGCGAGAAAACAAAAAAGGCGAAAGAGGTTCCGTTATCCATGAATATAGCACTATTAATTCCCGCGCTGTTGAGTATTTCTCTTGCCGGCTTCATGTTTTTATATACGCCTATTTTTGCTAAGGTATCGGAATTGATTTATCACATAAACATCGGTAAAAATATTTTGCACAATTATATATTTATACCTTATTACAGTTCATTTTCCGCATCAAGTCCTGTATATATGTTTTTTGTGTCCATAGTGCTTTTGTTTATCCTTTATATTTTATATAGGGTTATAATAAGACCTAAAAAACGTTCCATAGGTTATGCATGGACGGGCGGCAAAAATGTAATTAATCCGCATACTCAGGTTTCAACACTTGGATTTTCTAATGCGTTGAGGATAATGTTTAATCTTGTTTACAGACAGAGACTCAGGCTTCCCCATAGAAAGATCTATCCGCTTTCTTATTATCATGGAGAAGAATATTTAAAACCGGATAAAAAAAATATATCCAACCCGTTTCCTTATTCATCCTATTATCATAATTCAAGCGGCTACGGTTCTTATATATTTCCGCTTATAGAGTATTATTTATATCTTCCGCTTATAAAATTATTTGAAAAGATAAGCACTGTGACGACTGAATTGATGCAGAACGGGTCATTAAATCTATACATCTTTTATATATTTTTTGTTTTTGGGGCATCGTTTTTTATAATTGTTCTAATTCTATAAAACCTAATTTATTTAAGTAAACTATGCTTGATGAATATTTAAAAATTAAATCCGATTTAACGCAAAGTTTAGCGAAGCTGGAAGACACAGCGTCGGCAGAACACGTTAAGGTTGCAGTACGATCACTATGCACAAAGCTGAAAGCCGATGTTTTTTCATTAGTAGTCGCGGGACAATTTAAAAGGGGTAAAACCACATTTATCAATGCTTTGCTTGGCGAGGACCTCTTGCCGACTGCAGTGATTCCGCTTACTTCTATCATAACCATACTTAGATATGGGGATAATCTTCGGATTACGGCATTTTTTCAAAACGGAACTGAAAAAGAAATTCTACGTGAGAATTTATCTCTTTATATAACGGAAAAATACAATCCGAAAAACGAGAAAGGGATGGATCGGGTTGAAATTGCTTATCCATCGCGGTACCTTAAAAACGACGTTCAAATTATCGACACGCCCGGTATCGCTTCGGTGTATGAACATAATACTCAAACCACTTACAAGTATCTGCCTACCGCCGATGCGGCTATATTTATCGTAGGGGTCGAACCGCCGCTTACGCAAGCCGAGCTTCAATTTTTGCATGACGTAAAGAATATGGTCGGCAAAATATTCTTCGTGCAGAGTAAGATTGACGCCGTAAGCGAAACCGATCGAGAAGAGTCGCTCGCATTCAGCAAAAAAATAATTGAAGAAGAGGCATGTTTCGGCGATGTAATAATTTATCCTCTTTCGGGCAAAGAGGCGTTAATCGGCAAAAAGGAAGGTGATTTAAGAAAAGTAGAAAGGAGCGGTTTGCCCGACTTTGAGCGGTCACTTGAGCAGTTCCTCGTTAACGAAAAAGGAAGGGTATTAATTGAATCTACCGCCGAAAAGGCAGACAATCTTGTCGACGAGGAAATGCTCCTTGCCGAAATTGAGGAAAAATCACTTCATTTTCCCCTTAAAAAATTAGAGAATAATATTACAACCTTTAAAAATTTTATTAAAGACAGTAATCAAGAAAAGGCAGACAGCGAAAAGCTTCTCGCCGAAGAAGTCAAGGCACTTCAAAGGGATGTGCTCAAAGAAGATATTGAAAAATTAAAACAAGAAAAGACCAAACTGCTTATGGTACGGCTTGAGGAATTTGCAACCGATCACGTATCGGACGGCAATGTAAAATTTACGGAACTTATCGGTAAATTTATAGATATTCAAATAAGAGAGATATTCAGTACATGGCGAATAAGGGAGGAAAAGATTCTAAGGGAACACCTCAAAGGGATATTAGAACGATTTATACTGCGCATGAATAAAATTATCGAACAAATTGTTAATTCCTCGACTAAGCTTTTTGGAATCTCTTATCGGCAAATTCAGATGCGAGAGGCATTGCCGCCTGAAATTGAATTCAGATTTAAGACAACGGATGACCCCGGCATGTTGAGCATTACCATTGATTTAATGAGGAAGGCATTGCCGAGAGCGTTGGCGCATAAACTAATCCTTAAAGAAGCGAAGGAAAAAGCGGCTATGCTTGTAGACATGCATTGCGGTAAGGCAAGGTATGATTTTTCCCTGCGCATGGAACGGCTTATGCAAGATTATAGCTTAGATGTGATAGAGTCCGTTGATTTAATGCAAAGTAATGTTTTGAAAGCATTGGATGCAGGAATAGCATCTAAGCAAAATACCGCCATTGAGGCGGCGTCTCTTGAAAAGCGTATCCATGATAAAATTAAGATTTTAAAAGAAATCAAAAAATCCTTAAAAGATAAAACAGGAACCCGCCAAGAATAGTTTTATATAAACCGTTTACCGGTTTAAAGGCATCCAAAATACTTCCCGCAGTTTTTAAATTAATTAATTTGTTAAAAAATTTTACGGTTAAAATCATAACGTGACTTTTATCATATTTTAAATTTTTTAAAATTAATATAATAATTACAAGCATTTTTAACTAATAATCACCTATAGGAGGGTAAAAGTTTTATGAGCGATAATCCTGAGTTTTTAGAGATATCGGATGATGACATAAAAGTCGCATTTAAAGAAATTAGGACATACATCGATATTTCACCGGAAGATTTTAAGATAATATATGTTCATGCCCTAAATCACGCAAGGGCCAGATCACTTAATGTTACGGTGGACAAAGTGATGACTAAAAATGTCATATCTATAACCAAAGAGTTGAGTATTAAAGATGCAATTCAATTATTATCCGAAAATGAGATATCTTGCTTGCCGGTTGTAGATAAAAATAATGCGGTAGCAGGCATCGTTACGCATAAAGATGTTATAGCTGCAACCGGTATCGTCAAAAATCATACTTTAAGGGATATAGTGAGGCATCTTACCGGCGTGCCTACTCCCCATCAGAATACCGTTTATGCTAAAACAGTCGAAGACATAATGTCGTCTCCCGCTATCGCCATCCTTTCCGACACTGATATAAAGGATGCGGCACATAAATTAATCGAAATGAGAATCAACAGCCTACCGGTTGTGGATAAAGATAATAAATTAGTGGGCGTTATATCGACCAAAGATATCGTTAATCATACCGGAGGAATGCAATTATGAATAAATATTTTCAAAAAATGAAAGGTGGCGGAACGCGTCCTTCAGGCACGAATGTTCCGGAGGTTTTTTGGTCGGGGGTCGGTTCTTTTTTGGGTATTTTTGCATGCGGATATCTTTCGTTGAGCTATTTTACTCTTCTTGATTTAACTTTGTTAATAGGTTCATTTGGAGCCTCTGCCGTTCTCGTATATGCGGCGATAAAAAGTCCGCTTGCGCAACCAAGGAATCTTATAGGCGGACATGTTATATCCGGGTTGGTCGGCGTAGCAGCTTATCAGCTTTTTAGTTCAAATTTGGTCTTAGCCTCGGCTGTTGCCGTGTCTTTTGCTATTATGGCAATGCTTGCAACCAAAACGTTGCATCCCCCAGGAGGCGCAACAGCACTTATTGCCGTCATAGGAGGTGTCCCCATACATCGTTTGGGATTTCTTTATGCGTTAATTCCGGCAGGTCTCGGAGCGGCGGTTTTATTAGTTGTAGCCCTTTTAGTAAATAATATGTCTGAAAATAGGAAGTATCCGGAATATTGGTTTTAGTGCCGTAAATTTTGATTAACATTTGATAAGCGGTGAACACCAAGCGTTTATTCGGCAATGAGAATGAAATCCGATTAGTATTGTTGAGACAACAACTGAATAGGCAGAATCTGTCCTGCGGAAACAGGTGTTAAGGCGCTTTAAATATGCTCGTATGATTATGGCAAATCTGAATAAGTAGTGCTCGTTAAAACTACAAATTTTCTTTAGAGAATAATGCGTTTATTTGAATCAATGTGTCCTAAAAAAGTAATAGCGCATAATATACCGCCGGATTAAGAGCTGGAGTTTATTTTATAATCGTTATAAATGGTTTTAATCTCTTTATCGGTTAAGCATCTTTTTGTCTTAACCGATAAAGCCCTAATAATAATAAGAATATTTTTAGCATCCTCGTTTGTTACTTGTAATCCCATTTTATTCAATTTATATTTAATCACATTAGAGCCGCTGTGTTTACCTATTAGGAGTTTTCTTTCGGTTCCGACATATTCCGGCGGGAATGCTTCATAATTTATGGGATTTTTCAGTATTCCGTCGGCATGAATTCCGGCTTCGTGGTAAAAAATATTTTTGCCGAAGATTGGTTTAGAATCGGGAATAGGTCTTCTCGTTATTTTTGATATAAATTTTGCTAATTCTTTTGCTTTTATAAAATCAAATTTAATTTTTTTGTTTTCTATAAAATTTAAATATGCGATTACCTCTTCTATAGCGCAATTTCCGACTCTTTCTCCAAGCCCCGAAATGCTGCCGGATAAAGATTCCGCTCCCGCCTCTATGGCCGAAACCGAATTTGCCGAAGCCATTCCGAAGTCGTTATGAGTATGGATTTCAAGTAATATATGTTTAAGCCTGCCGCAATCTTTTATCTTTTTTATATTTTCATACATCTTTATGGGATTTAATATGCCGACCGTATCGGAATATCGGTATTTATATGCCCCTTCGTCTTCGGCAATACTCATAATTTCTATTACAGATTTTATGTTCGCCCTCGAAGAGTCTTCGCCCCCCACGGAATATTTTACCCCTTCTTTGCTTAGTATCCTCAAAATATCTATGAGGCTATTCTTGACATATTCAAAATCTTTCTTTAATTTATATTTTATATGGATTTGCGAAACGGGAACGGATATATGTATAAACTTAAGTCCGATATCTAACGATGCATAGATATCTTCTCGCTTAGCCCTGTTCCAGCCTACTATTTTTGCTTTAAGCCCCTGCTCGTTTATCTTTTGAATCGCTAATTTTTCGGCTCCGCCCATTACCGGAATTCCTGCTTCTATTTCATCTGTGCCTATTTCATCTAATGACCCGGCAATCAATATCTTCTCGTCTGCCGAAAAAACAATCCCCGCCGTTTGTTCGCCGTCCCTCAAAGTTGTGTCGTTGATAATAATTTTTTTCATGTTAAATTATAAGCATATTCTATGCCGTAGACCGGACAGTCTTATCTGGTTGCAGAACGCTCTCTTTCGCTCTGCCTCATATAAATATTTTATGAATGATTTTTAAAGACTTGCATTATTGCCGTTTATTTAATCAAATATGCTTAAAAATTAAGCAAAAAATAAATTAAGCATTGCAAAAAAAAGAAGACAAAGGCCGTAACCCGATATAATTTATAAAATACCATTAAAAAAATACAATGGCATGAAAATTGCTTGTATACATGTTAAATCAAGAATGAAGCAAAAAACAGTTTATTAAACGACCTTTTTAACATTTTAGAATTAAGCGCAATTGGGCGCATATGGCAACGACGCCGTAATCAAAGGGATGTTCACATTTAAACCTCTCTTTGACTGCGGTTTTTTTAGTTATAACGGTGATTTAAATTAAATAAAATTATTTATTTTGGAGGTAAAAAAATGAGACAAGTAGCTATTTACGGTAAAGGAGGAATAGGGAAATCCACTACTACTCAAAATTCTTTGGCCGCGCTTGCAGAACTCGGCAAAAAGGTGATGCTTGTAGGATGTGATCCTAAGTCGGATTCCACGAGACTGCTTCTCGGCGGAAAATGTCAGGAAACCGTATTGAATTCCGTTAGGGAGGTCGGGCAGGAAAATGTTACGGAAGAAGATGTTTTTAGAATAGGATTCGGAGGTATTAGATGCGTTGAATCCGGCGGACCGGAACCGGGCGTAGGATGTGCGGGAAGAGGTATTATTACTTCCATTACTACGCTTGAGCAGTTAGGTTCTTATGAAAGAGAACTTGATTATGTTTTTTACGATGTTCTCGGCGATGTTGTATGCGGCGGTTTCGCAATGCCTATCAGAGAAGGATATGCAAAAGAGATATATATTGTTTGTTCAGGAGAACTTATGGCCCTGTATGCCGCCAATAACATATGCAAAGGCGTTCTTAAATTTGCAAATTCCGGCGGAGTTAGGATAGGTGGACTTATTTGTAATTCAAGAAATGTCGATAACGAAAGAGAAATGGTAGCGGAATTCGCAAAGAAGCTTGGGACACAGATGATACAGTTTATTCCAAGGGATAATATTGTTCAAAGGGCTGAAATAAAAAAACAGACCGTTATCGAGTATGATAAAGATTGTTCTCAGGCAGATGTTTACAGACAACTTGCAAAGAATATCGAAGACAATGATATGTTTATAATACCGAAGCCTATGACGATGCAGGATCTTGAAGATCATATGATGAGATTTGGCTTCATGGAAGAATATGAAAGGACGACTAGCAAGAAAAACCTTGCGACGGCGTGATATTAAAAATAAAATTCTTAATTATTGCAGGTTTATTGGGTAATATATATGAATAGAGATGGGATCGACCTGAAATTAAAATTAGATAAAAATGACGGCTGTTTGCAGATTGAAAAACATCCGTGTTTCAACAAGGAAGCGGCAGAGCTTTACGGCAGGGTTCATTTACCGGTAGCCAAAACATGCAATATTTCATGTAACTATTGCCACAGGGATTATGATTGTCCGAATGAATCTAGACCAGGGGTTACATCAAGCTTGATTACCCCGGAAGAGGCCGTGTGCAGGATATATGACGTTAAAAAAATTTTTAACGATATAAGCGTTGCGGCGGTTGCAGGTCCGGGCGATAGCTTGGCGGAGCCGTATGATACCATGAAGACCTTTGAACTTGTTAGGGCGGAGTTTCCGGAGGTTGCTTTGTGTATGAGCACAAATGGCCTTAATTTAGCCGATAATTTGAACGAACTTGAAGATAGAGGCGTAAAATTTATAACCGTAACCCTTAATGCCGTAGATATATCTATTTCTCGCAAAATTTATAGGTACGTTAACTATAAGGGTGTTGTTTATACGGACAAAGATGCTGCAGGATTATTGTTGGAACGGCAAATAGAAGGTATAGATAAGGCGGTAAAAAGGGGATTTACTATAAAAATAAATTCGGTTCTGATACCGGGCATAAATGATTTTCATATAAAGGATGTTGCCGAAAAGGCAAAAAAACTCGGTGTATATATGTTTAACGTTATGCCCATGATATCTGCCGAAAAATCATATTTTTATAAGATAGGCGTAAAAGGCGCGAACAGAAAAGATGTTATTAATATTACGAAAGGGCTCAGCGGTATCAATGTAATGGAACATTGCAGGCAATGCAGGTCAGATGCCGCCGGACCCTTGAATGAAGATTTGAGTAAAAAACTTTGTGAATCGGAGGTGGATGAGGATGCCGGAGAATGCGGTCTTAGGTTGTAATCTCTCAAAAAATCTTAGCTTTTCGCAGGACGAAGAGCTCTATATAGCGACAAGCGATACTGAAATAAAGATGAAGAACGATTATGCCCCGTTTGTCGATAAAATTTTAACCGATATTTCGTATGTTCCGAATAAGGTGTTGGATCTCGGCTGCGGTCCCGGTTATATCACGAGAAGAATCAATGAGGTTCTGCCGAACTGTTTCGCTTTAGGGGTAGATAAGTCTGCTACTATGATAAATCATGCGAATAAAGTTTTAAGGAGAAGGTTGGAAGACGATTGTGCTTTTCAATCCGGTATCGAAATTAACGGCGCAATGCATGCTAAGCTTAAAGACAAGGCGGCTTATTTAAGTTATTGCGATTTCAGGATCAAATACATAATCGCAGATAGCGCAAATCTTCCGTTCGGTAATTTTAGTTTTGATTTAATTATACTTAAGGGGACGTTTAAATGCTTAGACGATAAATTAAACTCTTTAAAAGAAATATACAGGGTATTAAGTTACGGCGGCGAAGTTTTTATATACGAGTTTAGAAAGGATATTCCGGAGGATGAATTCAATCTGCTTACAAAGGATATGAAGCCTCAAAAGGTAAATTTGCTAAAACGTAAATTAAACTGTTCCTTAGATATACCTGAATATAAAAAATACTTGTTTGAAGCAGGATTAGCCGGGTGTTCAGAAATAAAGACGGACGGATTGGATTTGAAAATAAGAATATCTAAAAATTGTTGATAAAAAAGGAGAAAGCAGCGATGAGTATTATGGAAGGGTTTAAGGGCAATATTGATGATTATATCAATGCGCCGCGCCGCTCCGGCGGTAAATGGGTTCCACACTTTTTAATAGATTTTGATAAGGATAATTGTATATCATGCTGCAGGTGTATCAAGGTTTGTCCCGGAGGAGTTTACGGGCTTGAAGACGAAGGGGATAAGATGATTATTAGGATAGAAAGCATGGATGATTGTATCGGCGATATGTCGTGCGAAAAGGTTTGTCCTAAAAATAAGACTATGCATCTGCACAAATTTGCGCCGCTTACGAAATAGTGCGTTAATTTATTGATTTAATATAAAATAAAGGAGTTTTAAGATGGCTGTTGACTTTAAAGAAAGCGAAGATTTGGTCGAAGAGGTCCTTAGCGTATATTCCGAAAAGGCAAAGAAAAACAGGAAGGTTCATTTCGGCATAAACGATAAAGAAAATTGCGGAAGTTGCGTGACAAAATCTAACATGAAATCTCTTCCTGGTGTTATGACGCCGAGAGGTTGCGCATATGCAGGGTCGAAAGGAGTGGTATGGGGACCGGTTAAAGATGTTATTAATATAAGCCACGGTCCGATTGGATGCGGAATGTATAGCTGGGGTACGAGAAGAAACCTCGCTAACGGAGAGATTGGGGTCGAAAGCTTCGTGCCGTTTCACTTCACTACGGATTTTAGGGAAAGAGATATAGTTTTCGGGGGCGATAAAAAGTTGGAACAGGCGATTAATGAGCTGCATGAGCTTTTTCCCACGGCAAAGGGTATGATCGTAGAATCGGAATGTCCGATAGGTTTGATAGGCGACGATATAGAAGCGGTTGCAAAAAAAACGTCGGATGAGTTAAATATTCCGGTTATTCCGGTAAGGTGTGAGGGTTTTAGAGGGGTAAGCCAGTCCTTGGGTCATCATATAGCAAATGATTCGATAAGGGATTTTGTCGTCGGGAAAGGCGAAGTGGACGACAGTAAAAAAACACCGTATGATGTTGCCATCTTAGGAGACTATAATATAGGCGGTGACGTTTGGGCGTCAATGAAAATTTTTGAAGAGATGGGCCTAAATGTTGTAACTCATTGGTCTGGCGATGGTTCCATAGAGGAAATGAAAATAACTCACAAGGTAAGCTATAATCTTCTGCATTGCTATAGGTCGATGAACTATATCGCGAGGCATTTTGAGGAGGCTTACGGTATTCCATGGGTTGAATACAATTTCTTCGGTCCCACTAAGATAAAAGAAAGTATAAGAAATATTGCAAAATTGTTTGATGAAAATATTCAAGAGAAGTCTGAAAAGGTTATTAAGGCATATGAGCCTAAAATGCAGGAGGTTATAGACAAATATAGACCGAGGTTAGAGGGTAAAAAGGTAATGATTTTGGTTGGTGGCTTGAGGCCTCGTCACATAGTAGGCGCATATGAAGACTTAGGAATGAAGGTCGTATCTACGGCATATGAATTTGCCCATAGCGATGACTATGAGAGAACGACTAAGGAATTAGAAGACGGAACTATCATTACGGACGATCTTAACGAGTACGAATTCGTAGAGCTTGCAAAGAAACTTAAACCGGATTTGGTCGCCTCCGGAATAAAAGAGAAATATATTTTTCAAAAAATGGGGATACCTTTTAGGCAGATGCATTCTTGGGATTATTCAGGACCTTATCATGGTTACGACGGGTTTGAAATATTCGCAAGGGATATGGATCTGGCAGTAAACAGCCCGTCATGGAAATTAGTTAAACCATTATGGAAGAAATAAGAAATATTAAAAATATATCGGAGGTTCGACTATGGAAAAAGAAGAAGTAAAGAAGATAAAAGATTGGATGAATACAGAAGAGTATAAGGAAAAGAATTTTAACAGGAAGGCTATAGTAATAAATCCTGCAAGGGCATGTCAGCCGCTTGGAGCAGTACTTTGCGCCGCTGGCTTTGAGGATACGATGCCGTTTGTTCATGGTTCGCACGGATGTGTAGCATATTATAGAAATAATTTATCCCGTCATTTCAGGGAGCCGCTTGCGGCGGTCTGTACGTCTTTGACGGAGGACGGAGCGGTTTTTGGTGGGCAAGCAAATGCATTTGATGGTTTTAAAAATGCATTGACTTTATATAAACCTAAAATGCTTGCTATATCGACTACATGCATGACCGAGGTCATTGGAGACGATTTGGGTTCGATAGTAGGCGGCGCAAGGGAAAAGGGATATTTACCCGAAGATATATTGGCTCCGTATGCGAATACGCCGAGCTTTGCCGGCTCCCACCTTGAGGGCTACGACAGCATGCTTAACGCAATAATAGAAACCCTGTGCGCAAAATCCGACGTAAATGAAAATAAGTCGGATACTATAAATATAATTCCCGGTTTTGATACGACTACCGGTAATATCAACGAGATTAAGAGGATCTTAAAAATATTTGGGGTAAGCCATCTTGTTTTGGCCGATTATTCCAATACGTTGGATTATCCGTTAAACGGCGAATATAAACTTTATCCTAAAGGGGCTACAAAACTTGAAGACGTCAAGAAATGTATGAACAACAGGGCTACAATAGTGCTTCAAAGATTCTCGGCGAAAAAGACGGCGGCAACATTATCCAAGAAATTTAATCATGAGGTTAGAGTCGTCAAGAGCCCCATAGGAATAAATTATACTGATGAATTTCTCATGGTGGTTTCCGAGCTTTCAGGAAAGGAGATCCCCGGAGAGATTGAGGATGAAAGGGGAAGAGCGATAGACTCCATGACCGATGCGCAGCAATATATACATGGAAAAAAATTTGCTATATTCGGCGATCCAGATATGCTCGTGGGCTTAACAAGCTATCTTTTAGAGATGGGCGGAATTCCCAAATATGTGTTATGTTCCAACGGCACGGAGGAATTTAAAAAAGAAATAGAGGATTTATTCGCCTCCTATTCGGAAGGAGAGGGCGAGGTTTATATAAATAAAGATTTATGGCATTTAAGGTCTTTAATCATGACGGGACCGGTAGATATGCTTATGGGACCGTCTCACGGTAAATTTGCGGCGAGGGATGCTAAAATTCCCCATATTAGAATAGGCTATCCGATATTCGATAGGGTGAATATTCATAGGTATCCCCTATACGGATATAGCGGAGTAATTAATTTAACGACATGGATCGTTAATAAATTTATGGATATTCTCGACGACGAAAGCGATGATGCCCATTTTGAGCTTATGAGGTAAAGCATAATAAAGGACGGATAAAAGGGGGTAAAGTAAATGGGCGCAATAATAGCAAAAGAAGAATATTTTGACGAACCTACTTGCGAACATAACAACGTCGCAAAGGATAAGAAGGCTTGTAAAACCGCAGTACCCGGTTCTTCCACGGGAGGGTGCGCTCTTGACGGAGCATATATAGTTTTAAGCCCTATCAAAGATGCCTTAAATGTGGTTCACGCACCGATAAACTGTCTCGGTAACAGTTATAGCCAGAGGACTTCCGTTGCGGATAAAAGCGAAGATTATTATATGTACGGTTTTACTACGGCAATAAATGAAAACGATCTTATATTCGGTTCGGAAGGTAAATTAAAGCAGGGAATAATTTATGCTTATGACAGGTTTAAGCCAAAAGGTATCTTTATTTACAATACATGCGTACCTGCCTTGACAGGTGAGGATATTGAAGGGGTTTCGAAGGAGTTAACGGCAAGACTTGAAATTCCGGTAGTTCCGGTTCTTTCGCAGGGGTTTTCCGGAAATAAAAATCTTGGAAATAAAATTGCGGGAGATGCTTTATTCACCCATATTATCGGAGAGAGCGAACCCGACGATATAGATTTGCTATCCAATTATAACGTAAATCTAATCGGCGAATATAACATAAGGGGAGAGCTTTTTTTGATAAAAAAAGCCTTAAAATCAGTCGGAGTGAATGTTCTTTCTACTATTACGGGGGATTCTACTATAGGAGAAATAATGTATTCGCATAAGGCAGGGCTCAATGTCGTAGTGTGCTCCAAGGCGTTAGTATATCTGGCAAGAAAAATGAAAGAAAAATTTGGGATTCCCTATATAGAAGGGTCCTTTTTCGGTATGTCTTCTACTAATAAATCTATTATGGATATAGTAACTTCTATTGGGGACCATGAACTGATAGCAAATGCTAAAAAATATGTAAAAGTAAGAACGAAGAATACCGAAGAAAATATTTACGAATATAAAAGATTTTTGGCGGGTAAGAAGGTTCTTCTCTATACCGGCGGCGTAAAAAGCTGGTCATTGATATCCGCATTAAACGACTTGGGATTAAGAGTAATCGCTACCGGAGTTAAAAAGAGTACAGACGAGGATAAATTAAGGATAAAAGAATTTGATGAAAACGGAAATATAATAATGCTTGATAACGGAAATCCGATAAACCTCATTAAAATAGCGAGAGAAAACGAAGCGGACATTATGCTTGCCGGCGGAAGAAATCAATATACCGCAATAAAGTCTCTTATTCCGTTTTTAGACGTAAATCAGGAAAGGTTAAATCCTTACACGTCATATGAGGGTATGGAGTTTTTGGCTAAGAGGATTTATTTTGAGATTAAAAATCCTTTATTTAAGTTATTGAGAAAAACAAATATAAAATTATGATGAATCCGATAAAAAATATTGAAATTAACCCGCTAAACGCAAGTCAGTCTCTGGGCGCCGCAATCTTCTTTTTGGGATTAAAAAATGCTGTAGTCCTTATGCATGGTGCCGTGGGCTGTGCAAGCTTTGACAAGGTAACGCTGACGAAGCATTTTCGGGAGAACATTCCCATAGTTACGACGGCGCTAAATGAATCCGGAGCGATTCTCGGTGGCGATGATTTTCTGATATCCGGAATCAATAATGTCTATGAAAAAATGAAGCCGGATTTTATAGGCGTTGCGTCATCAGGTCTCACGGAGACTAACGGCGAGGATATCGAAAGTATAATCAGCGATTTTAAAGAAAAACAGGCATCAACATTTCCAAGGGTGATTTACGCCGGTACCCCGGATTATAAGGGTGGGTTTGAAGACGGCTATGTACAGGCAATGTTGGCATTGTTGAAAGAGTTTTCGCTTAAAAAATCAAAAAAATATAAGTCTAAAAAAATAAAAAGCGTAAACGTATTTTGCCCACCGTTTTTTACCCCTCAGGATTTTTTGGAATTAAGAGAGGTATTAGACTATTTTGACTTGAAGCCCATTATGATACCGGATTTAGGTTTGTCATTGGACGGTCACCTCGATGAGGGAGGCTACCTGCAAACCACCGGTGGCGGGCTTAGTGTTGAAAATGCCGAGGATATCGGTCGTAGTGAATTTAATATAGTAATAGGTTTGAGCTTAAAAAGTATCGAGGGTATTATTGAAGAGACTACAGGCTTAAAAACATATTATTTTCCGAATATATGCGGTATTGAAAACAGCGATAAATTCTTTCGTTTTTTATCAAATTCGACAGATAAAGAAATCCCGGAAAAATACAAAGAACAGAGAAAACAGCTTATGGACGTATATTTAGATGCCCATTTTTATTTTTCCGGAAAGGATATAGCGGTGGCGCTCGGGATAGATCTTTTGGATTCTTTTTCGACGATTTATTCCGAAATAGGTGCAAATCTGAAGATAGGAATATCTACAAAGTATGACGATGACGTCAAATCGAGGTTTTCTAATTTTTACGAGGGTGATTTAGACTTATTGGGTGCTTTCGGGAAGATCAATCTCGTCGTTTCTAATACGAATGCAAAATTTTATGCCAAAAAATTAGACATACCTTTACTTAGGGCAGGTCTTCCAATAATAGATGAAATAGGGCATAATCTTAAGCATTATATACTTTATAGGGGAGCCATCAATCTTGTTGTCGAAAGTGCAAATTTGCTTAATGAAGAATGATTCATATTTTAGCGATATAAATCCATCAATTTAAACTGTTTTAAGGAGGCGAGGAAAAAATGAGAGTGGGTTTTGCCACGACTGATAATATTTTAATCAATGACCATTTCGGATGGGCTAAAAATTTCGCAATATACGAAATAAATTTTGACGGTTTCAAATTTGTAGAGAATAGATGTTTTGAAGAAAGTGACGAGGAGGAAGAGTTTAATAAGATAGACAAAAAAATAGATAAATTAAAGGATTTAAAGATTATTTTTGTGGGGAACATCGGCGGGGTTGCGGCTGCTCGGGTCGTAAAATCCGGTATTCATCCGATTAAATCAAAACCCAGTGATACGATAGAAGGTGTCATGGAGAGTCTTAAGACGGTCTTATCCAAAAATCCTCCACCTTGGTTAAAAAAGATTATTGTTAAAGAAAATGCAGCCGCCGGACGCTCAGTTTAAATTTTATGGAAGATTGGCACAAACTTTGCAAATTTATAAATTATGAAAGACGAGAAGGGTTTAAATTTGAATATAAAAGTCTTGGTCGTAGATGATTATAAGGAAAGAAGAAAGGAGCTTGGGGTTATTTTAAGTTCCATTACGACTAAGATATACGAAGCGGATAACGGCGCATCCGGGGTCATGGCTGCGGAAGAGTTTAAGCCGGATATTATCTTTATGGATATAAAAATGCCGTCTATGAACGGGATTACCGCCTGTAAAAAGATTATGGAGAAAAATCCGGTGCCGGTTATTTTCTTAACCGCCGGAGTCGGAGATATAAAGGATTACGATAAGTATATGGAAGAGTTAAAGGGTTCCGGTGCATTTTCTTATATTATGAAACCGGCGAGGAAGAGTGAAATTTTAGCTCAAACAATAATTGCCATAGAAAATTTTAAAAGGCTGCAGGATATAAAAAAGGAGAATGAAACCTTAAAACAATATATCGAGGATAGAAAGTTGATCGATAAAGCAAAAAATATGCTGATGGAAAAAGAAAGTATAACCGAAAGGGAAGCCCACGGCAGGTTGCAAAGATTAAGCATGAACAGCGGGCGGCCGCTGGGGGATATTGCAAGAGCTATTATTCTGACGAGTTCCAAGTAAATAAGTTATATAAAAACATAATAAAAAAAGGAGACGGCGTATGGAAATGGTAAGGGCTATAATTAGACCGGAGAAAGAAAAGGATGTCCTTAAAGCACTTGAAGAAAATGGATTTGTTTCGGTTACGAAGATGCACGTTTTCGGAAGGGGCAAGCAAAAAGGGATTAGAGTAGGGGAAGTAGTTTATGATGAACTGCCTAAATTAGAGCTTATGGTTGTCGTAAAAAAAGAAGATGCAAATAAGGTTTGCGATATCATTCAGGAAAATGCCGTTACGGGACATATAGGAGACGGCAAGATATTCGTAATGCCGGTTTCGAAGACATATACCGTGAGGACGGGCGCAGAAGGTCTGTAATACGGTATTTTATTTAATTTATACTATGGGGATTTTATGGAATCAAAATTTGAAGAAAATATCGTAGATATTATCGCTATAATAAGAAGGCATAAAATTCAGGATACAAAAGATGCATTAGATAAAGAAGGTTTTAATCAGGTAACTTTTTATTCTGTTCACGGCAGAGGAAGACAAAAGGGCAGCGGGGGGCTTGCAAACGAGCTTGATCCGGGATTAGATATGATTAATAGCAAAATAGACATTGCCGATAACGATTATAGTTTTTTGCCTAAAAGAATGTTGTCGTTGGTGGTAAAGGATGACGATGTCAATAAAGTAGTAAAAATTATAACGGAGGTCAATCAGACCGGCCATTACGGAGACGGCAAGATATTTGTAATGCCGGTAAAGCTTGCCCTTAGGATAAGAACGGCGGAAGAAGGACTTTACGCTATAAGTTAATAGGCATTTTGCTCTATGGCAAGCAGTCTGATTTTTAAGCTGACGCCGCCGCCGCTTGAATAACCGCCCGGTTTGCCGCCGGAATATATTATTCTATGGCATGGTATGATAATGGGTGTTTTATTTATGGACAAAGCGGTTGCACAGGCTCTGGAATATCTTTTGCCATACCCCGCCATATTAGCGAGTTCTTTGTATGACATAGTTTTACCATATTTAACATTCCGAAGGGCCTTAAGTATCCCTTCGGAGAAATATGAATATGAGGTAAAATTTACCGGTATTTCACAAAAATCGGTACTCTTGTGAGAGAAATAATTATCTAAAAGGTCTATTAGGTTAGACAGATGACGCAAATGGCTGCAATCATTTTCGGATAGTAATCGCATATCGTCCTTGTAATCAAACGGCTTGCTATCCGAGTTTTTTATTCTTATTTCCTCAACGTATTTATCGGAAACGGTTATATCTAAGCTTAAAGTTTTTGTTTTAAATTCGAAAGCATATATCATACCTATTATATATTGATATTGACGATTGTATCGTCAATCAGCGTTTGGATGATGTTCCGGTTCCGTTAGCGCATGAGCAGCATCCGGAAGCCGGTGTTGCCGTTGCGGCGCTTTTGTCCGCAGGCTTATTAGCTTGATTATCTGATGCAGATTTTTTTGAACTGCCGTAGTCGGTTTTATACCATCCGGTACCCTTTAATACGAAGCTTGAGTTTGAAATAAGTTTTTCTAATTTTCCACCGCATTTAGAGCAGTTTTCCAACGGCTTTTCGTTAATGCTCTGAATGACCTCAGTGTAATCGCCGCATTCCTTGCATTTATACTCTCTTATAGGCATTTTAAGAACCTCCAAAATATAATATACAGTTTATTGTCTGATTGTGATATTATATCATAATTAATATTTCTTGAAAATATTTTTAAGATTGTAATATCGTATAAATTTTAATTTACGTAAAATAAACAATCGTGAAAAACGTTGAATCGTTAGAATACTTTAAAACCTTGGACATCGGCGTCTTAGATGACGTAAGGTCTCGCTTTAGAGAAGAAACATATAAGGCGGGGGAGAATATATTTATAGAAGGAGATATATCAAAAGGGATATATTTTGTCGCTTCGGGTACGGTAAAGGTTTATAAGTCTTCAAGGGACGGCAAGGAGCAGATCCTTAAACTTATTTATGAGGGAGATTCTTTTAACGACGTTACGGTGTTTTCAAGCGATATGAGCCCGGCTTCGGCGGATGCCGTTACGGATGTAAAATTATATTTGTTATCCCGCGATAATACGATCGATTTAATATATAAATACCCTGAGATATCCTTGAATATAATAAGAAGTTTTACGGAAAAATTGAGATACCTGACAAGTAGGATAGAGGATCTCTCTTTAAGACATACCCAGGAGCGAATTGCAAACATACTTCTTCTCTTCGACGGGCAGAGGCTGAGTCGAAAAATAATTGCCGATATAGCCGGAACCGCTCGAGAGGTTGTTTCGAGGACGCTGAAGGATTTTGCGTCTAAGGGGATTATAAAGGTGGAAAAAAGAGATATTATTATATTAAACAGGGAAAAGTTAAAAGACTCGGCTGTATAATATAAATTCCGGATTTTTGATCAACAACCAAATGCGTATTATAAGTGGAGCGTTAAGGGGAAGAAAAATCCCAAACGTATATAATGTCAAAAATGTATCGCCGTCATCGGATTTTCTAAAGGGAGTTTTGTTTAACATGCTCGGCGCCGATATAGAGGGCAGGATTTTTTGCGATTTATACGCCGGTTCCGGAAACATCGGATTCGAAGCTATTTCAAGGGGTTCGGCCTCCTGCGTTTTCGTGGAAAAATCACCGGAATTAATATCTATCATTACGAAACTGTCTAAGCAATTTGATATCAGAGAGAGAGCTGAGATTATAGAAAAAGATGTTTTGAGAGCCTTAGACGAAGGGTTTTTAAAAGAATATAAACCTGATTACGTATTTATCGACCCGCCTTACAACTCCGGTCTTTGCGAGAAAACGATCAATAGAATTACATCCGGAGCCGATTTCCATTATGCCGACAACATTATCGTCCAGCACGATAAGCGGGAGATTTTATCGGAAGAGTATATTGGTTATAGACTAATAAAGAAAAAAACACACGGTAAATCTATTTTATCGTTTTATCATGTGTTATGAGATCCACTTCCAGTTTTTAATCTCCGGCATATCGTCGTCATATTCTAATATGTATCTCTTATGGTCCACTAATTTGTCTTCCATCTCTTTTTTTATGTAGGCTGCTTTATACTTGAGAGATTCTATCCTGTCTACGGTATCCATGACAAGGTGAAACCTGTCTAAATCGTTCCTTACCGCCATATCGAACGGCGTTGTAGTGGTTCCCTCTTCTTTGTAGCCGCGTACATGAAGATTTTTGTGGTTTGTTCTTCTGTAGCAGAGCCTGTGAAGCAACCAGGGGTATCCGTGAAATGCAAAAATAATGGGTTTATCTTCCGTAAAAAAAGTGTCGAATTCTTTTTTGGATAATCCATCGGGATGTTCCTCTTTCGGCGTCAAGGTCATCAGGTCTATCACGTTAATCACCCGTATTTTGAGTTCCGGTACGAGATTTTTCAAGATAGATACTGCCGCAAGCATTTCCAATGTTGGAACGTCTCCCGCACATGCCATTATTACATCCGGCTCTTCACCCCTGTCGCTGCTGGCAAAATCCATTATTCCGATCCCCCTTTCGCAGATTTTTATTGCAGAATCGATATCATACCACTGAAGTTCTTTCTGTTTGCCGGCAATTATAAGATTTACCCTGTTTCTGCTCTTAAGACACTTATCTGCTACTACAAGCAAAGTGTTTGTGTCGGATGGCAAGTAAACTCTTATATATTTAGGTTTTTTTGTTATTACATGATTGATAAAGCCCGGGTCCTGATGAGAGAAACCGTTATGGTCCTGCCGCCAGACGTGTGATGTTAAAAGATAATTTAAAGAGGGTATGGGTCTTCTCCATTCCACTTCATCCGCTTCTTTAAGCCACTTTGCATGCTGATTAAACATAGAGTCTATTATATGAATAAAGGCTTCATAGCATGAAAAAAACCCGTGTCTTCCGGTCAACAGATATCCCTCAAGTAAGCCTTCGCACGTGTGTTCGCTAAGCATTTCTATAACTCTTCCCTTATGGGCCAAATGGTCGTCGTAATTAAAAATATCTCCCCACCACTGCCTGTCGGTTGCTTCAAAAACGGCGTTAAGCCTGTTGGAGTTATGTTCATCCGGGCTAAAAATCCTAAAATTATTCGGATTTTTCTTAACCACATCGCGCAGATAATAGCCCAACGTAGTAGTTGCCTTTCCGTAAGTCGCCGCCGGTTTTTTCACTTTTTCCGCATATTCGGAAAAATTCGGAATAATTAAATTTTTTAATAACGACCCCCCGTCGGTGTTGACGTTTGCACTCATTCTTTTTTCTTTTTTAGGCGTAAAATCTCTTATAGAATTTATTAACGTACCGTTTTCATTGAATAGCTTATCGGGTTCATAAGATTTCATCCAGTCTTCCAGTATTTTTATATGTTCAGGTTTTTCTTTAAAATCAGTAATTGGAACCTGATGGGCACGCCAGTATCCCTCAAGTTTAAGCCCGTCTATTTCCTTGGGACAGGTCCATCCCTTGGGGGTTTTTAGTATGACCATGGGGTATGGCGGCCTTTTGAAGCCGTTATTTGCGTTTGCCGCTTCGTTTCTAATAGAATTAATTTGTTCGGAAATCTTATCTAACGTCGAAGCCATTTTATCGTGGGCGATATTTATCTCTTCTTCTTCCACTATGTAGGGCAGGTATCCGTAACCCTTAAATAAATCGGTTAATTCCTCTTCACTTATACGCGCCAGTATCGTTGGATTATTTATTTTATAACCGTTTAGGTGAAGAATCGGAACAACAATACCGTCGGTCAAAGGGTTCAAAAATTTATTTATATGCCATGAAGTAGCCATTGGTCCGGTTTCCGCTTCTCCGTCTCCAACTACGCAAAATATGGTTAAATCGGGATTGTCCAATACCGCTCCGTAAGCATGGCTTAGAGCGTAGCCCAATTCTCCGCCTTCGTGAATTGAACCGGGGGTTGTCGGCGATACATGACTCGGAACCCCGCCCGGGGTGGAAAATTGCTTAAAAAGTAGTCGCAGCCCGTCGTAGTCCTCGGAAATATTGGGATAATGTTCGCTATATGTCCCCTCAATGTACGTATTTGCAATTATAGCAGGTCCGCCATGTCCGGGACCTGCTATAAATAGAGAATCTAAATCATATTTTTTTATGATTCTGTCTAAATGTGCATAAATGAAATTGAGCCCGGGGGATGTGCCCCAGTGCCCCAGTAATCTGGGCTTTATATGTTCAAGTTTCAGCGGCTCCCTGAGCAGCGGATTATCAAACAAATAAATTTGTCCTATGGTCAGATAATTTGCCGCATTAAAATACAGGTTAATCGTTTTAAGTTCATCTTCGGAAAGATAATTTTTAAATTCGACCTCCGCAATTTTCATTATAGCCCCCTTATTTTTATAATGTATCCATCTTGCTTGAATAGCCCCTTAACATAACCGAACTAAAAACTACGAATATATCGGAAACCGCCATTGCTCCGCCTGCCGCTATCGGCGGTAAGAGCCAGCCGGTAAAGTGGTAAAAAACTCCGGCGGCAAACGGAATACCCAACCCGTTGAACAGAAATGCCCAGAAAAGATTTTGCTTAACCTTGTTCAAGGTTTTCTTGCCGAGAGCCACACTTCTATAAACATCCGATATCTTACTCCTAACTAATATTATATCGCCGGTTTCCTTTGCCACGTCGGTTCCGCTGCCTATTGCTATTCCGACATCTGCTAAAGCGAGAGCCGGAGCATCGTTTATGCCGTCCCCGACCATAGCGACCTTTAAGCCTAAGTTTTTTAATTTTTTTACTTCGTTGAGTTTACCTTGCGGTAAAACATCTGCAATAACATTTTTTTCCTCTATTCCCACCTTGGCGGCAACATTTATAGCAGAATTATGATTATCTCCGGTTAAAAGGTATGAAGTAATGTTTTTAGATTTTAACTTTCTTATAGTTTCTTTTGCTTCCTTTTTGATCTTATCTGCGAGTGTAATAATTCCAACTATCTTGGAGTTCACGGAAACGCCTATTACGGTCTTTCCCTCCTTTGCATACTGCTTTTCAGGCTCGTTAAATTTACTTAAATCAATATTTTCGGATTCCAAGAGTCCCCTTTTTCCGATTAATACCGCTTTACCGTCGTAATTCATGCGTATGCCCAGACCGCTAATTTCCTCATAATCTGTAGATTCAACCTTGGTATCGTCGTGGTTGCCGCCTTTTTCCTTTTCTTTAAAATCCTTGTATTTATTAACTATTGCTGTTGCAATAGGGTGAGAAGAGAAACCCTCGCCATAAGCCGAGATTTTTAAAATCTCGTTCGGCGGTAGACCGCCTAACGGAATTATATCGGCGACCTCCGGTTTCCCGTGCGTAATAGTACCGGTTTTATCGAAGACAACGGCGGTTATTCTTGCAATTTCTTCAAGACCGGATGCTTTCTTTATTAATATCCCTTTTTCAAGGCCTATGGAGCTTCCTATCATAAGAGCCATGGGAGTAGCAAGCCCCATTGCGCAGGGGCAGGCTATGACCAATACTGCTATAGCGGCAGATAAGGCGAATAAAAAATTTGCGTGAAAAATAAATCTCCAGGATATGAACGAGATTAAAGATATTGTAACGACGATCGGGACGAAATAATTCGTTACCTGATCGGCAATCCTTTGAATAGGCGCTTTATCCGCCTGAGCATCTTCTACGAGCCTGACTATTTGAGAGAGCATCGTATCCTTGCCTACCCTCAATGCCTTCATTTTTATAACCTGTCCCCTGTTTATTGTTGTACCGCTTATCTCATCGTCAACCTTTCTCTCCACCGGCATGGGTTCGCCGGTTAGCATAGATTCGTCTATCTGGGTTTGTCCCTCTGCGATTACGCCGTCGACAGGGATTTTATCGCCCTTTTTTACTAAAAGAATATCTCCGACTTTTACGTTAGCCGTATCTACTTCTTCTATATCTCCGTCGGCGGTTACAAGATTGGATTTGTTAACCTGAAGTTTGAATAATGCTTTTAATGAAGAAGCGGCCCTTTGTTTGGATATCTTTTCCAATAGCTTTCCGGAGCTTATGAAAAGAATAAGCAAAACGGACGTATCGAAATAAAGATCACCTCTGCCTCTAAGTAGGAATACGTTCGCGACCGAATATAGATATGCCGCCGAAATACCTAGCGAAACTAAAACATCCATATTGGCGGAGAAACTCCTCAGGGAGTAATAAGCCCCTTTGTAAAATTTTAGTCCCGTTGAAAATTGGATTACGGAAGCGAGAATAAATAGGGTAATAACCCTGTCCCAATATGGCATGCCAGCGACGTCTATATATGAAAGGACAACCACCGGTATTGCGATTACAAGGGTGAATATAAGCCAGTAGAGGTCTTTTTTCCAGCTTTCTATCTTGCGAAACCATTTGTCGATAAACGAGATATGCGCGGTTGAGTCCAAAGATTTTTCTCCTGAGGTTGCCGGCTCGTCCATCGGTGTGTATCCGCTATCCTTTACAGCTTTAAATATAGCATCCTTGGACGTTATAGACGGATCAAACGATACAAACCCGTTTTCCCCCGCAAAATTTACGGCTACTTTTTTGATGCCTTTAAGCTTGCCAACGGCTTTCTCTACTGTCCTGACGCAATTTGCGCAGTGCATTCCTTCTATCGCAAACTTAATATTCTCGGTCTCGGGCTTTTTCATGCTGTCCATAGTGTTCTTAGTTGCAGAACCTTGCGGCACGGTTTGGGATGTTTCGTCTATAAGCTCGGCGCCGAATCCGGCAAATTTTACCATTTTAATTATTTCGCCGGACGAAGGCTTGTCCTCGTCAGAATATACATAGAGAGTCTCGGTTACAAAGTTAAGCTTTGCATCCCTAACGCCGTCCATTCTTTTTATGGTATCGACGATAGTCCCGGCGCATGAAGCACAATCCATTTTACTTATGCTGAATTTATATTGTTTTTGCTGCTCGACGGTGCTTGTCGCATCGTTTTTCTCCGCGGCTCCTTTCATTCCGCCGTGTCCGCCCTTTTCGGTATCGTACCCCGATTCTCTTATGGCTTTTTTAATATCGTCTGTTCCTAATGATTTTTCATTGTAGGTTACATCGGCATATTCACCCTTAAGGTTTACGTCGACCGAGATTACCCCCTTGAGTGAAGAGACTGCCTTTGTTACTGTTTTTACACAGTGTTCACAGGTCATTCCGTAAACGCTTATTTTTTCGCTTTTCATAAATTTACCTCCGGTATTATTATTATACCTCAAAAATGCTGATAAAATATTTGCACCTAATTATCGCTCTGCTTCCATGTATTATTGTATCCCCTAAAGCCCCTCTCGGGGCTTATTCTGCTGAAGCAGAGGGGGATTGAGAAATATTCGCAAAGGCGGTATTCAACTTTATCAAGCTTTGAAGCATCTTAACATTTTTATATCGGCAATTTTAGGTGTACATCATTTTCATGCATTTTTTTAGCAGCAGCAACCACCACCGCCGTTATCCTTCATTTCTGCGTGTCCTTTTTTTTCGGTATCGTAACCCGATTCTCTTATGGCTTTTTTAATATCGTCTGTTCCTAATGATGATTCTTCGTACATTACATCGACATATTCGCCCTGAAGGTTTACATTAACCGAGCTTACCCCCTTGAGTGAAGAGACTGCCTTTGTTACTGTTTTTACACAGTGTTCACAGGTCATTCCGTAAACGCTTATTTTTTCGCTTTTCATAAATTTACCTCCGGTATTATTGTCAATATACTATAATATATAATATATTGCGTTATTTTTAATAAAACTATACGTTTTTTAACTACAATTGCCTTAAATGTCATTTAAGTAGCCATTAATTTTAAGATGAACCCGCCTTGAACTATAAATAATAATTTAATTATTATTTATGCGAATATAGATTTGGGAGGATGGAAAATATTGCGGATGATATGGTTGAAATATAAGGGTTGGACAAATGAAATATAAGTAGAAAATTTGTAATTGGTTAGGATATTACTTTTATACGAAACAGGAACATTCCGGCATTCCAAACAAACAAAATAAGATAAGTTTTGACTAACCTGCGCTCGATGCATCAGTCTGTAAAAATGTACCGTATAAACCTTCTTGGTTCTGTTAATAAACCTGCCAGCCGTTCGCATATTTATCGCGGTTTGGACTGGGGTCATTATTAGGGGAGCATTTAATAAATAGCTTGCATCCGTTGCGGAAGTAAGGTAAAAAATCGCGATAAAGGCAATGGGAAGAAACAGAAAAATCTTATACTTATCGTTTGAAAAATACTTTCTCATATTTATTATTATGGAACATTGCGTCTATTATTGCAACTTTTTTTTAGAATCTTGTCGCCGTAAATAAGTTGTACAGACAAAGCCGATTGCAATTTAATCGATTTTATGATAAAAATTAATGGTTAATAATTTAACGATTATACAATGATAGATATGTCTGAGCATAAAACTGCAGTTTACCCCGGTTCCTTCGATCCTATTACGTACGGTCATTTGGACGTTTTGAGGCGAGGTCTCGGTATCTTTAACAAGGTTGTGGTAGCGGTAGCTTGCAACAAGAAAAAGCCTTATCTTTTTAATCAATCTGTGAGAAGCAAGCTTATAAGCCGGGTTTTAAAAGAAGATAAAGAGATTGACGATAGTAGAGTTGAAGTAATAGATCTGAACGGACTCCTTATAAAATACGTCGAAAGCATTAATGCAAGAGTAATTATAAGAGGGTTGAGGGCAGTTTCAGATTTTGAGTATGAAATTCAGCTTGCGACTACCAATAGGATGCTTAATTCCGATATAGAGACGATATTCATGATGACTGCCGAAAAATACTCGTTTTTGAGCTCCACGATAGTTAAGGAGATTTCCCGCCTCGGAGGAGACGTGTCCAGTATGGTTCCACAGGCGATAGCATTAGAATTAGCAAAAATATATTCCAAAGGAGAAAAGAATGAAACTCTCATGTAGGGCGTCCTCAATAAAACCCTCTACAACCCTCGCCATAACCGCCAAGGCTAAAAGACTTAAAGCCGAAGGAAAAGACGTTATAAGCTTCGGTGCCGGGGAACCCGATTTCGACACACCCGATTATATCAAAGATGCCGTTAAGGATGCCCTTGATAAGGGATATACGAAATATACTCCGGTTTCCGGAATAGACGAGCTAAAATCCGCTATAGCGGAAAAGTTTTTGTCGGAATACGGTATAAGATATGAAAACAGTGAAGTAATAGCTTCCTGCGGGGGGAAACATGCCCTTTATAACCTTTTTTCGGCGCTGTTGAACGAAGGCGATGAGGTAATAATCCCTTCGCCCTACTGGGTGTCTTATCCGGAAATGATAAAACTTGCCTACGGTGTTCCGGTAATAGCCGATACGTCTCAAAACGGATTCAAGTTTAACTTGCAGATATTTAAGGGCAGTTTGACAAGCAAGACCAAGGGATTGATTATAAATAGTCCTTCTAATCCAACGGGGGTTTTAATGGACGAAGAGGATGTAACGTCCGTTGCAAATTTTGCCAAAGAACATGGTTTATATATAATAACAGATGATATTTATGAAAAAATAATCTTCGACGATAAAAGATTTTTTAATGCGCTGATGGTCGATAAGTCTATGAAGGAAAATACTATTTCCGTCAATGCGGTTTCTAAAACGTACTCCATGACCGGATTTAGAATAGGTTATGCGGCGGGTCCCAAGGATTTAATATCGGCAATGAATAATATTCAGTCGCAGAGCACATCTAACCCCACGACTTTTGCTCAGTACGGCGCCTTAGCGGCATTGAAAGGGGGCTGTGATTTTACCGTTATGATGCGAAACGAGTTTCAGAAAAGAAGGGATTATATGATGGATTTTTTTGATAAAAATATAAAAAATATCGTACCTGTCAAACCCGACGGGGCGTTCTATATTTTTGCCGATATTTCTAAAGTTTTTGAGGAAAGCGGCAATGAAATAAATTCTTCTGCCGAATTTTGCGATTACCTTTTAGACAAATATCTTGTCGCTGCAGTGCCGGGTATTGAATTCGGCAACGATAATTTTATACGACTCTCTTTTGCAGTCGGGATAGAAACCATAAAGGACGGCTTAAATAGAATGAGGGAGGCAGTCAATGCAATATGCAAAATCGCATAAACATAAGCGTATTCTTAATTTCTTGATAAACGGAAAAGAAGGGTTTGATTTATTTAAATTTTTATTAAAACTGCCCTTAGTCCTTATATCTTTTTTAATATCATTGTTTTCTAAAATAAAAAGGGCGATGTATAGCCGTTCTTTTATTTTTAAATCTAAAGACCCCGGCATATTCGTCGTCAGTATAGGCAATATAAATTTGGGCGGAGCCGGGAAAACCCCTTTTTCCTATACTTTAGCTGAATATCTTTACGGCCGCAATTTAAAACCGTGTATTATAAGCCGCGGTTATAAAGGGCATTTAAAAAAAAAATCTATATTGCAGACTGGGAATACGAACTTCCGGATGCCGTACGAAAATTACCGGATGAGGCAGTTCTTTTAATAGAGAGATTCAGGTCTAAAAAATTGCGTATACCCGTGATAATTTCCAAAAATAGATTATCGGCTGCGAAGGTTTGTTCCGATAACGACGATATATATTATAATCTTGCCGAAGATACCCGTACGTCTTTCGATTCGCTATCTGACGACGATAACACAAAGATAGAAGCAAAAACCGATATCGAAGATATGAATATTTCCGGTAAATGTATGTATAAAGACGTTTACGGTGAGTATGAAAAACATAAAAAAGTTGCAATAATAGACGACGGGTTCAGCGCCTTAAATATAAAAAAGAATCTTAATATAGTTTTAATCGACAATACCGTAGATATTTTTAGACAGAACGTTATCCCCGCAGGCATTTTGAGAGAACCGTTAAGCGTTTTAAAACATGCCGACGTTATCGTCGTCAATAAGTGCGATGAAGGAATATTGAAAAAACCCTTTAGCATAGACAAAAAAATCAGAAAGTATAACGCATCATGCCCGCTGTTTTATTCCCGCTATAAGCCGACCGGCATTTTTAACGATTATAAAAATACCGGTGAAAATATAAACCTTAAGGGCTTGAAAAATAGAAAGATTATAACGGTTTGCGCAATCGGCAATCCGGATTATTTTTACGATAATTTAATGGGCTGCGGTGCCTTGATAGGCCATAAATTAGAGTTCGAGGATCACTGCGATTACTCTAAGAAAGACATGGAAAGCATAAAGGATTTATTCGATAACCATAAAGATTATCTTATAATTACGACCTTGAAAGATTATGTAAAACTAAAAAGATTCAATGAGAGGAAAAGCTATGAGTACATGTTCGACAAAATCTATTACTTGGACTTTGAACTGGCGATAGATAAATCATTTTTTGAGTTTATCTACAACAATTACAGGGGATATAGTGAAAAAAAATAAAATCATATTATATTTGGAATTTATTTTGGTCTATTGTTTTTATGTTTTTATAAACATTCTTCCGTTTGGATTATCTTTAAAGATAGGAAGGGTTTTGGGAATAATATTTTATAAGGTAGACAAGAAACACAGGAAAAGCACTCTCAACAACTTGCTTACAGCCTTTCCTGATAAAAATGAAGAAGAATTAAGAGATATTTCCATAGGGTTTTATAAAAATTTGGGTATGGTTTTTGTGGAAATTTTCAGACTGAACAAGTACAACGGTAATAATATAGATAAGTTTGTGGAATCAAACTTCGATTCTCTAAGGGGTATCTACAAGAAAAAGGGGATACTTCTTTTAACGGCCCATTTCGGAAATTGGGAGCTTCTGGCGAAAACTTTCGGTTTAAAGGGTTATCCCGGAAATGTTCTTGCAAGACCGTTGGATAATCCGTATATTGAAAAGATTTTATATAACCTGAGAAGAAATGCGGGGAGTAAAGTCATATATAATAGAGAAAATGCGGTCAGAAATATAATTTCCGCATTGAATAATAATGAAATAGTCGGATTTTTGCCGGATGAAAATGCATCTAAGCGAATAGGCGTTTTCGTCGATTTTTTCGGAGTTAAAGCCTGTACAATGCCGGGCATGGCAAATATTGCCGCCAAGATGAAAGTGCCGGTAGTCCCCGCTTTTTTGGTCAGGCTTAAGGATGGCAGTGGCAATTATACGAAGCATAAGTTAATAATAGAGCCTCCTCTTAATATAAATTATACCGGAAATAGGAAGTCTGATACTATTAACATACTAAAAATGTTTAACGGAAAAATAGAAGAGATGATAAAGAAATATCCGGAACAGTGGTTTTGGATACACAACAGGTGGAAAACCAGGTCGGATTCGGCGGACCTAATATCATGAAAAATGAAAAAAACAGGTGTATTTTTTTAGATAGGGACGGTGTTTTAATAAAAGACGTGAGCTATTTAAAAAATCCCGACGATATATTTATATTACCAGGCACTATAGATGCATTGAAATATTTTAAAATGAATGGATTTTTACTTATAATAGTTACTAATCAAGCCGGGATAGCGAAGGGTTTTTTTAGCATGGATGATTTGGCCGCTGTTAACGGCAGGTTGCTTGAAATATACGAAAGCGTCGGCATAGCCATAGATGATTTATATTTTTGCCCACATCATGAAAATGGAAGTGTAGAGCCGTATAATATTAAATGCGCCTGCAGAAAGCCGAATACCGAAATGATAATGAATGGGGTAAGGAAATTTGGAATAGACATTAGCAAGTCATTCATGGTAGGTGACAAAGACAGTGATATTGTTCTTGCAAAAAATTCCGGTTTAAGTTCATTTTACGTAAGAAATGCGATGTACGAACATGACGAGAGTATAATTCCGGATTTTTATGTTCGGGATTTAAAAGAAGTTTCACGAATTATCGCGAATTTAATTTGATTTTTTTAAAGAAATCTGGTAAAATTCAAAGTTTAAGATTAAGCTTTGTAATTCAATATTAAATTTTAAGGGGTAAGTTAATGGCAAATCATAAATCAGCGGAAAAAAGGGCAAGGCAGACAAAAAAAAGAACTATGCGTAACACGACAAGTCTTTCTAAGATGAAAACGAATATTAAAAAGTTTAAAGCGGCAGTTTCCGAAAACGACAAGGAGAAGGTATCTACTCTTTTTAAATTAAACGTATCTTATATAATGCAATTGGCTGCAAAAAGAATAATCCATAGGAATAATGCTGCAAGAAAAATTTCGGCGCTTTCAAGGCTCGGTAATACTATAAAAAACAGCTAATCTTAAAAATAAACTCCTCAAAAACCAAGTCTTGAGGTATGGATGCCGTTTTAAGTTTGAAATCGGCATCCTCCAAGAGTTTTGTAATTTTTTTAAGCTCTTGAATCGAAAAGGACGAAAGGTTTTTTATAAATCTTCTTTTTAAAAAAGGACGAATTGAGTTTACGTTCAAGACGGTTTCAAAATCCATGCCTGACCGTTCCTGTATCTTTGCCCTGTGAAGCTTTCTTATCTCGCTATATAACATGGAGATGATTTTTATCGGTTCTTCTCCGTCACTGTAAATTATATTAAATATAGAAAATGCCGCCCTTAAGTTCCTGTCTAGTATTTTGTCGATTAAGTCGAATATATTAAACCTTTTCGAAAGAGCAATTATGGGCTTTACTTCATCTAACGATATTTCCGTCGCACTATTGCCGCAGGCGTTAACTCCGGAGGTTATTTTGTCGAGCTCGGAATTGATATTCAGGGTGCTATTGCCCGTGTACCTTGTTATATAATGTATCGTCTCGTCTGAAAGCTTGATGCCTTTTTCTTTAGAAAGGTTTTTAATATAAGACGGTAATTCGTTATCGTATAAGAACCTGACCTTGTGAAGTTTAAAATAATTTTTATTTTTCAGTTCTTTAAAAAATTTCGAATTTTCATTAATCTTACGACCGTTGAAATAAAATATAACTACCGTAGTTTCAGACGGAGATTTGCAATAAACCTGTAGGCTTTTATTGTTAAGGAACGATTCGTCAAAATCTTCTATCTGTAAAACCCTTCTTTTCGCAAATACCGGGTAGCTGCTCGCAATATTTAAAAATTCTACCGGAATGGGAGATGTCAACTTATCGAAATTGAAATCGATCTCTTCTTTTTTTAATATTCCGGATTTGATTTTTTCGATTTCCTTTATAATCCTGAAAGTATCTTCTCCGTAAAAAAAATGGATTAGAATTTTGTTTTCCATATAATAAATTTTATAATAAAAAAAAGTTTTTTAAAAGTTTTAAAAGTTAATAGTTGACTTTAGGTTTATATTTTATTAACATAGTTTATTATGGTGTTGTTTTTAATGATTATGTTAATAGTTTCCGCTGTTTTTCTGATTATAGTTATACTTATGCAACAGGGTAAGGGTCAGGAAATGGGCGCCGTGTTTGGCGGGAGTTCTCAAACGGTATTTGGAGCATCCGGGGCGGGTAGTTTTTTGACTAAAGCCACGGTTATAATTGCTATAGTTTTTATGGGCTCGGCATTTTTAATATCTTATTTATCCGCAAGACGGCAAAGTCCTATCGCAATTAAGAGCTATATTAAGAAAACCGTAACGCCGTCGACCCTCTTGGTCAAACATGGTAGTTATAAACATAGCTCTAAAACTCTGGGTGGACAAGAAAAAACCGTCGGCAAAAAATAGAGTTGAGATTTGCATAGTTTTATATAATGCCGAAGTGGTGGAATTGGTAGACACGCCATCTTGAGGGGGTGGTGGATAATATCCGTGCCGGTTCAATTCCGGCCTTCGGCACCACACGAGATAAACGGAAAGTACCGGTTTACAATAAAATCTTTTTAGACATAAGGTGGGAGAACTCTCTCAAAAAGGCATTACTGTATAGTCCGCGGTTTTGCTCCATGTGGATTAGTGCATCTTGAGTATTTAGTTTAATCCTGTAGGGTCTATTTCTTGTTAAAGTATCGAATTCATTAACTATTTCTAAAATCTTTCCGTAAGCTGAAATATGTTCCTCTAATTTACCGAAAGGATAGCCTGAGCCGTCTGAGGATTCATGATGTTCTAAGACTCCGTTAATTATACGATTATTATCTACGTTGTTTTTTATTAAAATTTCTTTTGAATGCAAGGGATGTTTTTGAATCTCGTAAAGCTCGTTTTCGGTCACTTCTCTTTTTGACAAAAGTTCTCTTGAGATTTTTAATTTTCCGATATCATGGATAAGCCCCGCAAGTCCGATTTCGTAAAGCGAAATTTTATTGGAAAATCCAAGCCTATTAGCCAAAGCCATGGCATAAATGCTGACGTTTATTCCGTGTCCTATCTCATTGTAATCATAGCCCGAAAGATTTAAAAGATTCATAAAGGCAAATTCACTCATTAGTAAGTATTCTATTGTGGTTTCGATAGATTTCTTAATCTCCTCCCGATTATTCTTGAGATCTCCGGTCGTAATGACGTATTCCGCATAAACCTTGGAATATGTGTATATTTTTACCGTTTTTTCTTCAAAATCTAAGTCTTCTGAATTTATGATAGTTTTAACATGCTCAAGGACGTCGCTGTCGTATCGGTCCTTATCTTCCTCTTTGATATAAAGATATTTGATGCCGTTGTTTTTCAACCTCAACGTGTCGCTCTTGGAAAATATAAGGGCTTTAGACCTGTATAGAATATAATTATCGCCGGATTTCATATAAAGGGGATAAGCGGAATTTTTACCGAAGATGAGACTTTCTATTATTATTGGTACATACTTTATTTTTTCCATATTCGTATGCGGAAATTTTATATAATCTCCGAATGTAGTCCCTTTTTTAAACAACCTTCTTTGAAGATTTCCGCCTGTTTTTTATCGCCGACTATAGTACCGTAGTGCATAGGGATAGATATATCGGCCCCAATTTTTTCTGCCGCTTTCAACGCTTCGGCGGGAGTCATAACATACGTTCCGCTAACGGGAATAAATAATAAATCTATATTTTTTGAGGATAGACCATCCATTTCCGGTATATCGTCGGTATCGCCGGCATAATATATTTTGACTCCATTAAAAGTAATGATGAATCCGAGTTGTTTATCTTCCTTAGGGTGATAAACCTTTCCGGGTTCTTTGAATTTATTTAAGTTATAAGCCGGTACGCCTTCTATGTGTAAGCCGTTAAAGTCAACTGAATCGCCGGGAGAAATAATAATCATTTTATTGTCGAGCAGCGAATCTATCTCTTTGTATGTCATTTTGTTCATAAATAGGACGGTAGAATCTTTAATAATCTTATGAATATCGTCAAAGGAAAAGTGGTCAAAATGTTCGTGCGATATAAAAATATAATCCGCTTTGGGAATATTTTTACTTAATTTAAACGGGTCGAAATACATGCTGATCTCGCCGTTTCTCACTAAAAAACTATCATGGCAGAATTTTTCTATCGTAAGCCCCTTATAATTAAACATAAGAACCTCCTTAATACAAATTTGCTTGTTATAGTTAATTTTACCATAATTATCATAAATTTGCGATTAAACAACATAATAAAGAAATTATTTATTGTAATTGTTTATAGTTATATCATATAATAACATGAATTACCGTAATATCGGATTGTGAGGTTAAAAATCTCAAAAAATTAAAAATTTGGGTAAATATTATATTATAGGGAGGAAATTGTGGCGAATTTAAGAATAGCAATAAACGGATTCGGCAGAATTGGAAGAAACGTTTTTAGGGTACTTCAGGATATGATAAAGAAGGACGGAGATATCGAAGTAGTTGCCGTCAACGATATTACCAATCCTCAGGTGCTTGCGCATCTGCTTAAATACGATTCCGTACACGGCAAGGCCGGCTTTTACGTCGGTTACGACATCGACCATTTAATCGCTGACGACAGGGAGACATTGATTACGGCGATAAAAGACCCGTCGGAGCTTTTATGGAAACACCTCGGGGTAGACATCGTGATAGAATCTACCGGTCTTTTCAGGAAAAGAGACGATGCCGGAAAACACATCAGAGCGGGGGCCAAAAGGGTTTTGATTTCCGCTCCGGCTCATGACCCGGACGTAACGATTGTTCTCGGGGTTAACGATAAAATTTACGATAAAGATAAACATTTTATCGTTTCCATGGCATCATGCACCACAAATTGCCTTGCGCCGGTTGCAAAGGTAATCCATGAAAACTTTACGATAGAAAAAGGAAATATGACGACGGTTCATTCTTATACCAATGACCAGAGGATATTAGATTTGCCGCACAAAGATTTAAGAAGGGCAAGGGCGGCTTCTCTATCTATTATTCCGACTACTACCGGTGCCGCCGTAGCTCTTTGCGACGTATTACCGGAACTAAAGGGCAAACTTGACGGAATGTCTTTAAGGGTACCTACGCCCGATGTTTCTATTAATGATTTAGTTTGTAAGGTTTCCAAAAAAACCTCGATGCTTGAGGTAAATTCAAAGCTGGAAGAGGCTTCAGAAACATATTTAAGAGGCATACTTGGATTCAGCAAGGAACCTTTGGTCTCTATGGATTATCGCGGCGATCCCTATTCTTCCATTATAGATTCGCTAAGCACGAAGGTCATAGGGGATGACCTCGTTAAAATTTTGGCATGGTACGATAATGAATGGGGATATTCGACGAGACTTGCCGAATTAGCCATCAAGATGATGCGGTAAATAATGGAAAATATCGTTTACATAGACGAAATAGATATAAAGGACAAAACCCTGCTTATAAGGGCGGATTTTAACGTTCCCCTTGATCAGAACGGTAATATTACCGATGATACTCGAATCAGGGCGGTTCTTCCTACTATTAATTACTGTTTGGATGAAAATACAAAGATTGTATTGATGTCGCACATGGGGAGGCCGAAGGGTAAAAAGGTGCCTGCACTTTCCTTATTGGTCGTTGCGAAGAGATTAAGCAGACTTTTGGATAAAGAAGTAAAATTTGTTAACGACTGCATAGGGGAATTACCCGAAAATATCGTTAAATATGCTAATTACGGGGATATTATACTGTTAGAGAATTTGAGATTTTACCCCGAAGAAACTACCAATAATGAAGAATTCGGCAAAAAATTAGCCTCGTTGTGCGATATTTATGTCAACGATGCATTTGCTACGGCTCATAGGTCTCATGCCTCCAACGTTGCGGTTACGAGGTTCGTAAAAACGTGTGCCGCCGGTTTTCTCATAAGAAAAGAATTGAATTATTTTACGAGAGCGATAGATAACCCTATGAGACCGTTTGTTGCAATAGTGGGCGGCGCAAAAGTCTCCGGAAAAATAGAGGTATTGTCGAATTTGGCCGACAGGGTAGATAAGCTGATTATAGGCGGCGCAATGTCGAATACATTTTTGAAGGCATTGGGACATGACGTTGGAAGTTCTTTAGTAGAAGACGATATGATAGAGTATGCAAAAAAGACCCTTGAAAAAATAAACGAAAAGAGAATAAAACTTTATCTCCCGGTAGATGCCGTCGTAGCGGATAAATTTGCTCCGGATGCGGAGACAAAAGTAACGACTATCCAAGAAGTGCCCAAGGGATGGTTGGTGTTAGATATCGGTCCCGCTACCGTTACCCTTTTTACGGAAGCATTGCAAAACGCCAAGACGATTGTTTGGAACGGACCTATGGGAGTTTTTGAATTTGATGCTTTCAGCAGGGGGACATCCGCATTGGTTTCCAGTGTTGCAAACGCATATGCGCTGACTATCGTTGGAGGGGGAGATACGGATGTTGCCATACATAGAGCGGGAGAATTTGCAAAAATGTCGTATGTTTCTACCGGCGGCGGAGCGTTTCTCGAGTTGTTGGAAGGCAAGACGCTGCCGGGCATAGAGGCGCTGGTAGATTGTTCCAAGAAAAATAATTTAAAAAAATAGGTGTAAAACCCTCCATACAAGTTAATTTCAGTCGTCAATGAAGAAAAAATTAATAATATTGATATCTGTTTTTATCCCCGTTCTGTTTTTTGACCAACTTTTGAAATATTTTGTAAATACGCAAATATCATTATTTCAAGAGATAACGGTAATAAAACATTATTTTAACATTGTTCATGTCGATAATGCCGGAGTTGCTTTCGGATTTATGAGTAATTATTCATCGCTTCTCATAGTGATATTAACGGCTTTAATAATTTTAGCAATAGTATATTTTTTATTTAAGACGAAGATTAGCTCTAATTTACTCGTCTTCTCGTCTTCCTTGATAATTTCAGGGGCGTTTTCTAATCTTTTAAGTAGGATTTTTCAGGGATACGTGGTTGATTTTCTTGATTTTCACATATACGGATATCATTGGCCGAGTTTCAATTTAGCCGATAGCTCGGTTGTTGTCGGGACTATACTGTTTTTTATATCTATAGTAAAATATATTTAATATATAATATGTAACGATATGGAAGTAAAAACGGATAAAAATTACGATTTTGATGAAATAGAGAGTAAATGGCAAGCCTTTTGGGAGAGGAATAAGACTTTCCGTGCAGGGAGCGCCATTTCAAAAAACAAACCTAAATTTTATTGCATAGAGATGTTTCCGTATCCTTCCGGAAATATACATATGGGGCATGTCAGAAACTATGCAATAGGGGATGCGGTTGCGCGTTTTAAAAGATTAAAGGGCTATTCCGTTCTTCACCCTATCGGATTCGATAGTTTCGGGCTTCCTGCCGAAAATGCCGCCATAAAGAATAAGACCGATCCCGCCGAATGGACTGAGAATAATATATATTCTATGACAACGCAATTAAAGAGGCTCGGTTTTTCCTACGATTGGGATAGGTCGGTCGTAACGTCGGATTCCTCATACTATAAATGGGAACAGCTGTTTTTTTTGCAAATGTTGAAAAAAGGTTTGGTTTATAAAAAAATTTCTAATGTCAATTGGTGCGAGTCATGTCATACAACCCTTGCAAATGAACAGGTTGAAGGCGGAAAATGCTGGAGATGCGGCAATGATGCAACAATAAAGAACATGGAACAATGGTTTTTTAAAATAACCGCTTATGCGGAAGAACTGTTGGAAGATATAGACGGATTAAAGGGTTGGCCGGATAAAGTCAAAACGATGCAGAGGAACTGGATAGGAAGAAGTTCAGGTTTAAGCATATTTTTTAAAATAGCCGAAGATTCCCCGGAAGAAGGAGTCGAACAAAACGATAACGTAATCGAAATCTTTACGACAAGGGCGGATACGATTTTCGGCGCAACCTTTATTGCAATTTCCCCGTCACATCTGCTTGCGAAAAAATTGATTAAAAGTCCGGAAGGTCAAGTAGAGTTAGAAAAAATGATTCATAATTCATTAATTTCAAAAGATATAGCCGAAAAAAAAGGGTTTTTTACCGGCTCTTACGTAATTAATTCGTTTACCGGAAAAAAGATTCCCGTATATGTGGCAAATTTTGTTTTGACGGATTATGGAACCGGTGCAATAATGTCGGTTCCGGCACATGATGGGCGGGATTACGAATTTGCCAAAAAATACGATATCGAGATAATAAAGGTGATTAAACCGGAAAAAGGGCAGGGCGATAATCTTCCTTACACGTCATACGGTGAGCTTATTAATTCCGGAGATTTTAACGGGTTTTCTTCGGGAGAAGCAATAGAAAAGATTTGCGCTTTTGCCGAAGACACTGGAATAGGTAAGAGAGTAATTAATTACAGGCTTAAGGATTGGGGGGTGTCAAGGCAGAGATACTGGGGGTGTCCTATACCGGTAGTTTATTGTGAAAAGTGCGGAACGGTTCCGTTGAACGAAAGCGATTTACCCTTGGTCCTTCCACGCAATGTTATTTTTGACGATGTAGGCATTTCTTCGTTAGAAAAGACAGAATCGTTTATTAATGCCGAATGCCCCGAATGCGGCGGTTGGGCAAGACGGGAAACCGATACTATGGACACCTTTGTGGAATCTTCATGGTATTTTTTAAGATATACCCTTGCGGATAGGACGGAACGGGTTCCGTTTAAACGTGAAGATATTGAGAAATGGCTTCCGGTAGACCGGTATATAGGCGGAGTGGAGCATGCCGTTATGCATCTTCTGTATTCAAGGTTTTTTGTTAAAGCGCTAAGAGATTTAAATTATTTTAAAATGAACGAACCGTTTGAAAATCTTT
The DNA here is from genome assembly GCF_048541835.1 of Candidatus Acidulodesulfobacterium sp. H_13. Taxonomy (NCBI): domain Bacteria; phylum Candidatus Acidulodesulfobacteriota; order Candidatus Acidulidesulfobacterales; family Candidatus Acidulidesulfobacteraceae; genus Candidatus Acidulidesulfobacterium; species Candidatus Acidulodesulfobacterium sp. H_13. The sequence goes on along the minus strand of NZ_JBLEOY010000001.1, from coordinate 794,962 downwards.
TAACGCAGGGAATGGTCGTAAAAAACGGCGCTAAGATGTCTAAATCCAAGGGCAACGTTATCGACCCCGACGAGCTTATTAAAAAATTCGGAGCCGATACGGTCAGGCTATTCGTTCTTTTTGCTGCTCCACCCGAAAAGGATCTGGAGTGGAACGATTCGTCAGTAGAAGGGGCATACAGATTTATTAATAAATTTTATAGAACCGTTACCTCATGCGCGGATAGCTTTTGTGATACCGAAAAGGATTTCAAAATAACGGCAGAAGACGAAATAAACCAAAACGTCAAAAAGATTATTTACAAGCTTGGACGGATTATAGAAAAAGCCGAAAAAGAGATGGAAGGGCGTTATCACTTTAATACCATAATAAGTTCGTCGATGGAACTGCTTAACGACTTTAATGATTTTACTGCAGAGAGCATTCGAGATAAAATAGTTTTAAACAAGGCTGATAAATATTTATTAAAATATTTAATTAATTCGATTATTTTAATACTTTACCCGTTTATCCCTCATGTTTGCTCCGAGGCGTTTGAAATCATAAACCGCGAAAATATGAACTTAGAAAAAACCCTGTGGCCGGAGGTCAAAGACACGGGTTATAGCCCGGAAGAATGCAATATTGCCGTGCAGGTAAACGGAAAAATGAGAGACCTCATAACCTCAAGTATAAATTTGGACGATGAGGACCTGCTTAAAATTGCCCTGAATAGCAGTAAGGTCAGAAAATATGTTACCGACGAAAGCATGATTAAAAAAACGATATACGTAAAAAATAAATTACTTAATATAGTAATATGAATATATAACCGATGAGTTACACATAATTAAAAATATATTGATATGAAGAATAAATTTTTGCTGGTATTTTTTATTGTCGCCATTTCCGGTTTAACGTCGGCATGCGGTTTCAGAATGTTAAACGGCAATAGAAATTCTGTCGTCGTTTCGGGAAAACATGGAAGGTTCTACGATATCTCTCAAATATATATAAAACCCTTCAAAAATTTAACATACAAAAGCGGTATAGGGGTTTATTTTTCGAATAATATTGCCTATTTTTTGAATACTGGAACGGTTATGTTTACTGCAAACAAGAGTAATGCCTTGTATTATCTGACCGGAAATATTACTTCTATTCGAAATAGTGTTATATCTTATACCGGTGTGGCTGCGGCGGTGAACTATATGATTACGGTAACCGTAACTGCAAACATGTATAAAACGGACGGGAAGATAATATTTAATAATATTCGATTTTCTTCAAGTACGACCTATTATGATTATATCAATCCCCTTATTGCACATGAGCAGGAAAAAAAGGCCATTATTGCCGTTTCTAAAAGGATTGCAAGAAAAATAGTGATATATATCGAATCTAAGAGGTTAATATCGTAGTAATTTTATAATTACTCAAAGTTATAGCCGTTGATTTTTTTTATTCTTTTGTATAGAACGAGTGTTATTTTTGCAAGCGTATAACCCAAAATTCCTCCGGCTACGACGTCCAACGGATAATGTTCGCCATTGTAAACGCGGGAGAATGCAACTATAAAAGCAAGCGCGTAAAATAGCTTACGGTGTTTCGGAAATATATATGAAAGCGCAACCGATAAAGAAAAGGCCGTAGTGGCATGTCCGGACGGGAACGAATGTTCCGTCAGATGTCTGCCGAGTAAATTAACGTGAACCGTTCCGGCTTCTATGAGGCTATGCAATGCGACTATAGGTCTGGGTCTGCTGACAAGTCTTTTTATCGTTATGTCGAATATGCCGGGTACGATTTGCGTTAAAAATAGCAAAAAAAAGGATTCTTTAAACTTTGAACGATTATAAATATATATGAAAACGAGAATTATCCAGTAAGCAACCCAGCCGTTGCCTAAAAAAGTAACCGCTTTCATATTGTCGTTCAGCAGAGAAAAGTGAAAATTGTTGTTTATCAATAAAAAAAACTTTGTATCTAAGTAAAGAATATAAGAGAGCATAATGAATAATTTTGATTTTAACGTGTATGTAGGATATAATTTTAACTGAATTCATATTTTAATGCAACACGAGTCGGCGAGCCGATTAATTATAGTGGGGTATTTACATTATGCAGGCGGTTATAATGGCGGGCGGTTTTGGGACAAGGCTTAAACCTCTGACTAATAATGCCCCTAAACCAATGATACACGTGGCGAATAAGCCCATGATGGAACATGTCGTTAATTTATTAAAAACGTACGGCATAGATGATTTAATAGTTTTACTGTATGTGCAGCCGGAACTCATTAAAAATTATTTTAAAGACGGAACCGGATTCGGGGTAAAAATAGAGTACGTGCTTGCCGAAGAAGACTACGGAACCGCCGGCGCGGTTAAAAATGTAGAAAATATTATTAAAGACGATAATTTCCTTGTAATCAGTGCCGATATCATTACGGATATAAACCTGAAAAAATCCATAGAATTTCATATCAGCCGGAAAAGTGATGTTACGATCGTTCTTACGAGGGTAGAAAACCCGTTGCCCTTCGGAATCGTAATCACCGACGAAGAGGGCAGAATAACTAAATTTTTAGAAAAGCCTACATGGTCGGAAGTGTTTAGCGATACCGTAAATACCGGAATTTATTTATTAAATAAAGACGTATTAAAAATGATACCCGAAAAAAGCGAATTTGATTTTTCAAAGGATCTTTTTCCCATACTTTTAAAAGAAGGGAATAATATTTACGGGCATATATCCTCGGGTTATTGGAGGGACGTAGGCACGCTCTCCGAATATAGACAAAGCCATTTGGATATAATATCCGGAAAGATAGATTTGAATATTGATGGAGAAGTGATTGCCGGAAAAAACATAAAAATCGGCGCAAAAGGTATTATAGATATAAGCTGTGACATTGAAAATTCAATATTCGGAAGGAACGTGCATATTCTTCGAAATTGTAAAATAAAAAATTGCGTTATAGGCGATAATTGCGTGGTCGGTGAGAGTACTATTTTAAGCGGTTCCGTAGTAGGCAAAAATTCTAAAATAGGTTCGAGTTGTGAGGTTCAAGAGTCCATATTGGGTTATAAATTAGACATAGGAAACAACGTTTTTGTCGGTTCCGGCGCCGTAATATCGGATGTATGCACTATCGGAAATGGTGCTATAATAAATCCCAACGTCAAAATATGGCCGTTTAAAGACGTGGAAGATGGGGCGATATTATCGGAAAGTCTTATCTGGTCTGATAGATGGAGCGCCAAAATATTTAGACAATACGGCATCACGGGTCTTGCCAATTTAGAAATAACGCCGGAATTTGCATCTAAATTGGGCGCCGCATTCGGTGCGACTATCGGCAAGAATAAAACTATCTCCGTTTCAAGAGACAGCCATAAGACATCAAGGCTGTTTTCAAGGGCTATGATGTCCGGAGCCCTTTCCGTCGGGGTTAATATCAATGATTTTAGCGATACTCCAATATCTATCGTGAGGTATCAGGCAAAGCAGTTTAAGAGTTACGGCGGAATACACGTGAGAAAACATCCATTCGATAAAAAACTGTTAAATATAAAGCTTTTCGATTCCAACGGTTTAGATTTATCTTCTTTGGGAGAGCAAAAGGTCGAAAGACTGTTTTTCAGAGAAGATTACTTAAGGGTTGGTTCCGAGGATACGGGTGAAATATTTTATCCTACACACGGAGCGGAATATTATATGAACGGGTTTTTAAATGCAATAGACGTTGATAAAATTATAAAAAGAAAATTTAAAATTGTGATAGATTATTCCTATGGAAGTTCAAGTAAAATTTTTCCTGCCATAGTGGGAAAACTTGGAATAGATTCCGTCCATTTGAATGCCAACTTAGACCAGACTAAAATTACGAAAACGGAAAGAGAATTTAAAAAATCGCTTAAAGATTTATCGGGCATCGTAAAATCTATTAATGCAGATTTAGGTATTCTTATTGATAATGGCGGGGAAAAGATTTTTATTTGTGACGAGAGCGGGGACAATATAGATGGCAATACGGCATTGACCTTAATGTCCCTTTTGGTTATGAAGACGGAAAAAACGAATAAGGTTATCGTGGTCCCCATTAATTCTTCCCTTAACATATCTAAATCGGCAGGTGATTATAACTTCGAAGTCGTTACCGCTAAAAATTCCTCCAACTATCTTATGGAAAAATCCGCGGATTCTAATGTCTATTTTGCCGGAGACAACGAAGGGGGTTATATATACTCTAAATTTATGCCTGCATTCGACGGAATGTATTCGACGATAAAACTTCTTGAGATGCTTGCAAAACTTAATACTACCGTGAAAACGGAATTGAGATTCATAGAACCGACCTATTTTGAATATAAAATAGTACCCTGTCCGACGGAATTGAAGGGATTTATAATGAGAAAATTTGTAGAGAAATACAGCGACGATAATGTTTTACTGATTGACGGGATAAAGCTTATAATGCCCGGCGGATGGGTTCTGGCATATCCTACGTCGGAAGGCGCCCATTTTGAAATATTTTCTGAAAGCAGAAAAAAAGAAGATGCAATATCAATGTCGGATAAATTTATCGGCGATATAGAGAGGTGGAAGAATGAAAGAAACTTCAGCGTTTTATCCTAACCCTGGAAACCCCGAAATAGAATTCGGCACGTCCGGTTATAGAGGTAGGATTGCGGATGATTTTACTTATAATTCGGTTAAGTTGGTTTCTCAGGGTATATGCGATTTTTTGGCGGAAAAATATGGAAGCGCTTTTCCCTCTAAAACGATAATAGTAGGCTATGATACCAGATTTTTATCGAAAGAATTTGCCGAACAAAGCGCCGGGGTTTTTTGCGCTAACGGATTTTCCGTTCTTTTTGCAAAAAGTTTTACCCCTGCTCCGGTTATATCCGTAAAAATATTAAAGGAAAAGGCTCTCGGAGGGATCAACATAACCGCAAGCCATAATCCGTATAATTATAACGGCATAAAGTTTTCTCCTGACTGGGGAGGACCGGCTCTTCCGGAAGACACCAAAATTATAACCAGAAAATCCAACGAACTCCTATCAAGTCCGAGATATAAATTTATGGATTTTCAAGACGCTAAAAACAAAGGGCTGTTAAAAGAAGAAGACTTTATAATTCATTACGTAGACATAATAAAAAATAGGTTGGATTTAAATCTTATAGCCGACAACAGCCGGATTTTATTTCCTTTTATTACGTCTCTGCATGGAACTTCAAGGGAAATTATAGGAAAATTACTATCAGAACTTGGTTTTGAATTCGAAGAGACAGACAAAGAAAGGGATGCCTTTTTTGCGCCGGGTATGGCGCCGGATCCCTCCGCCGAAAATCTAAAAATAATGGGAGGCCTGATAAAAAGTTATAATAAAAATAAGAGCCGAAACGGTTCCGAAAAATTAGCGGTGGGTCTTGCGATGGACGGTGATGCCGACAGATACGGAATATTAGATGAAGACGGGGAATTCGTAGAGCCGAATATAATTTTTCCGCTCCTTTATAATTATTATATAGAGGGTAAAGGGATAAAAGGGGATGTTGCAAGGAGCGTAGCTACGACGGCTTTAGTGGATAGGGTTGCTCGATATTACGGCTTTAAAGCGATAGAAACTCCCGTCGGATTTAAATATTTGGGAAAACTTATATCGGATAACAAGGTCGTAATGGCAGGTGAAGAATCTTCCGGATTAACGGTAACGGGGCATACCCCGGATAAGGACGGAATTTATACGTGCCTTTTAGTCCTTGAAATGTTATCTTATTATAAGAAACCTCTAAGATCGCTTATTAAAAATCTTCTCGAAAAGTTCGGTCCGATCTATACCAAAAGAATAAACGTTCCAGTCGATAAAGAAAAGTTTAAGATAGAGATTGACGAAAAGATGGAAAAATTTCCCGATGTTTTTGGAGGCAAAAAGATTACGGGCAAAAATATGACGGACGGATATAAGATATTTCTTGACGATGGTTCATGGCTTTTAGCAAGACTTTCCGGCACCGAGGATTTAATGAGGATATATGGGGAATCCGATACGGAGGAAAATTTAAGCGCCTTAATAAATGAATTCAGAAAATATTTAATATAATTTCTAAATAAATAAAATAATTATGAAATTTTATACTATTACCGCCGGACCGTTTGAAGTAAACACGTATCTTATATTTGACGATAAGAATAGCAGCAAAGAGGGTTTCTTAATAGATCCCGGGGGTCAGGAAAAAAGAATAGATAAGATAATAAAAGACGACAATATAGATTTGAAATTTATATTGAATACCCACTGTCACATAGACCATGTCGCAATGGATAATTATTTTAAGAAAAAATACGGCATTAAGATTATCGCCAACAAAGAAGAGGAACTTATATTAAAAAACTTGAAAGAACAGGCGGAATACTTGGGTTTTAATTATACAGGCGATGTCGTGATAGACGAATATCTAAAAGAAAATATAGGTATAAGCTTGGGGGAAATTAATATACTGCCTATTTTTACGCCCGGACACTCGCCCGGGAGTATGTCTTTTTTAGTGGACGAAAAATATCTTTTTAGCGGGGATACCCTTTTTAAAAATACTATCGGAAGAACAGATTTCTTAGGCGGCTCATCGGATAAAATTATCGATTCCATTAAAAGCAAACTGCTGATACTCGGCGACGACGTATCGGTCTTGCCGGGTCACGGTGAAGCCACCGTTATAGAAAATGAAAGAAAATATAATGCATATTTAATTTAGTTTTAATATTCGGCATATATGGCACTAAAAGATAAAAATATTCTCTTATGTGTAACCGGTTCCATTGCATGTTATAAGAGCATAGATTTATACAGGAGGCTTGCAAGGGAAGGGGCTAACGTTAAGATAATAGTCAGTGCATCGGCGGCTAAATTTATTTCGCCTTATATTTTTAAGTCCTTCGGGGAAGATGTTTTTGCCGATGATGCCTTTAAGAGTCCGCTTGCGCATATTTTTTTATCTAAATATGCCGATTTGATATTGATAGCGCCCGCCACGTATAATACGATTAATAAACTTGCCTGCGGCATTGCGGATACGCTGATAACCTTGGCCATTTCGGCTTCGCGGGATAAACCTAAGGTTATGGTTCCGGCAATGAACCCCGATATGTTTGCCGGTAAGATATTAAAAGACAACATCGACAAGCTTATGGGGCATAATTTTCGGTTCGTTTCGCCGGAAACGGGAAATACGGCATGCGGGGATTTCGGAGAAGGCAAATTTCCGGATATTAACGATATCGTATTTGAACTTGAATCGGTGTTTAAAGAAAAGACCCTTAAAAACAGGCGGGTCTTAATAACTGCAGGTGCAACGAGGGAATATCTTGACCCTGTAAGGTTTATCTCTAACGCATCGAGCGGTAAAATGGGGATAAGTCTTGCAAACGAAGCCGTTAATCTCGGTGCAGACGTGTCGCTTATTGCCTTAAATATCGACACCTCCTGTAAATATATAAATAAAAAAGTAAAGATTACGGACTGCATCGGTTTTAACGACCTTAAAGAGACTTTGATGGATGAATTTAAACAATGCGATATACTTTTTATGGCGGCTGCCGTTTCGGATTACAGCTTTAAAGAAGAGAGCCCGACCAAGATTAAAAAAACCGGCAAAGGCCTTAATATAGAGCTTATTCAAAACGAGGATTTATTAAAAGCGATATCTCGAATAAAAGAGAAAAAACAGATAGTTTTTGGCTTTGCCGCGGAAACCGACGATATTATCGATAATGGAAGAAAGAAGCTTGTCGAAAAATCATTAGATTATATTTTTATAAACGACGTGTCGCAAGATATCATAGGGAGAGATGAAAACGAGGGTTTTTTAATAGAAAAAACCGGTAAAGTAAAAAGATTTGAAAGAGAGCCCAAGGCTGCTCTCGCACAAAAACTTCTTGCTGAAATAAATTAATATTATATAAGTTCATCGGCTATTCGACCCGTAATCGCCGTTATTTGAATCATAAATTCCACAAAAATAACCTTGTTTTAAATTACGACACGATATGTGGCAGAATTTTATTGATTGACACCGCGATTGTTATGGAGTAATCTAAAAAAAATATTGAAATATTTCTAACGAACCTAATCTAACGGTCTATGGTTAAAAATGATCTTTCAATATAACAAATGTATATTTGATATTAGGTTTGAGCAAATGGTCATATTTTATGCCCTGCCGTCCTTCATCTTCCGCAATAACATCGGATTTCAATTAGGAAAAACAGTATGTGTTTTTAAAAATCACGATTGTTCGATATGTGTTTACTCTTTAACGTTTAGAACGCCTATTGATAAAAATAATAATTTTTTAGAGAGTAGAAATAGAGCGTCCCATCCGTATGCCATAAATTCCGATGCTAAAAAAAAGTTAGATAGTCTTAGTCTTGATATCGTAACAACAGGAGACCGTATAGGCTATTTTCCTTATTTGCTTCTTACCCTTATAAATGCGGGTCGCTCCGGCATATTGGGAGAAAGAATAAACTTTGAAATCGACGATATCGTATCTCAGGACAGGTCGATATTGAATAAAGAAAACGATGCCGTAGAAAACATAATGCCTCTCACATGGAATTTAGACGGAGTCGATAGTATTAAATTCTAAGTCATCGTCGATTTAAAGAATGTTGGAGATGAAATTGGGCCGGCTTATCGGAACCGCCGCGGTAAATTGAAAACCGTCATTGTTATGGCAAAAGGAAGCCCTGTAAGTTGATAAACTTACGAAGAAAGGCATTCCAAACCCTATTTTCTAATATGGGTATAATGTCTGCATGTATTTCGATTACGGCAGGCTCGTAAAAAACAGCGGCGTCCTGCAATTAAATTTTAAAAACTATGAAAACTAATCTCTGATAGATGCGGAAGCGCAAATTATCTTCCCGATTCTGATTTTAACGCTGTTGCCGAACGGAAATATAAATTTATGTTATAATGATTTATCTAATTTATCGATGTTAAGGATATTCTTATGGTTGAAATAGATTTATCTCTGAAAAATACCGCAATATATAGAGGGGTAAAAATTGAAAGCTTTGGCGGAAGAAAATCGTTTGAGGTTAATCAGGAAAATTTAGACATTATAGGAAACAACATCTATAATTATATGCAGGGGCTTAAAGCCGAATTTAAAGCAGAAGGGCGGGATATGACAGAATTTAATAAAGTCATAACGTTAACCGGCGCTACCGCCATACCGGTTTACCTTGTCGCATTCCATATCGTAGTGCATAGTTTTCACGAAATAAGGTATAAGAACGAAATGTACGACATTATTGCGGCAAAACATTAATCGATTATAGTCACTTCTTCCACAACCGGCGTAGAATTCTTATCCGGCATCAGATAGCTTTTGATATCGGTGATATTATTACCCTTAACTGAAAGAATAACGTACGAGTAATAAGGCCAGGAGGCGTTTATATCAAAGCTGGAAGGTATTGCCGGATGGTTGGGGTGAGAATGATAAAACCCTAAAATTTCAAGATCTTCTTTTCTGGAAATTTTGTCCATTTCAAGCATATCTTTGGGTTCAATCTCAAAACTGTCCCACGTTATCTTTCCGAAGCGGTTTTCGGCGGGGTAAACTTTTACGATAATTTTATCGTTCCCTTCTATTTTTCCCAAAAGTCCGCCGCATGCCTCGTATGGGAAAATTTCGGCAGCATGTTTTTTAATTATTTCAAGTTCGTTTTTTTGAATTATTATAGCCATAAAATTGGAATATGTAATTAATTATAACTCGGCAAATACCCTCGTCGAAAGATATCTTGAACCCGTGTCGGGCAATATCGTTGCGTAGTTGCCTCTATATTTATTTGCAAGCATAGATATACCGTATACGTTGGCTCCAGATGAAAATCCGCATAAAAGCCCTTCCTCTTTGATAATTTTTTTAAGCATCGAATAACTGCCTTCAGTATCTACTTTTATAAAATCATCTATAATTTTATAATGGTCAAAACCCTCAAAATTAAACGAGTAATTATATTTCCAGCCCTCTATACCGTGCATTGCATTGTCCGGAACAACGGCTATAATCTTAATTTTATCGTTATATTCTTTAAGTCTTTTTCCCACGCCCAATATCGTTCCGCCCGTGCCGATGCCGGTTACAAAATAGTCAATATTTCCGCCAGTTTGATTAATAAGCTCTATTGCCGTGGTTTCGTAATGTGCCAGCGGATTAAGCGGGTTATTGTACTGGTCAGGCATATAATATAAATCCTCCCCGCCCTTTTTATATTCTTCCATTGACCTTTTTATTGCTCCATCATGGCTTTCTTCCGCCGGCGTAAGAATTAATTCGGTTCCAAAAAGCCGTATTATTTTCTTTCTTTCTTCGCTCATGTTGGCGGGGGCGTAAATTTTAACCTTAATTCCCAAAAATGCGCCTATCATGGCATATGAAATTCCGGTATTTCCGGAAGAAGAATCAATTATAGTCATGCCGTCTTTCTTTAAAAGACCCTTTTCGACGGCATTTTTTATCATATACAATGCAGGTCTATCCTTAACCGATCCGCCAGGGTTAAGTCCCTCTAATTTTGCATATAATTTTGAACCGGTGTCGAGATTAATTACTTTGTTTAACAGAACCGCGCCGGTATTACCGATGTTAGATAGCGGGCTGAATAAACGAGGCAAATAGCTGTTATCTTTTTCCATCTTTTTCTACGATAATTTCATAATCGGTATCATTAATTTTGCCGGTAGACAAGACTCTGTGTCCCTGTTCTTCCATCGAACGCGGAACGTTTCGGATGGCGGGTTCGTAATCGACGATAACCCTAAGAATTTCACCTTTTTTCATTTTTTCTAGTGCAAGTTTTGATTTTACGAACGTAAAGGGGCAAATTTCACCCTTTATGTTTAATTCGGTATTGCTGTTGTAGTTAGGCATTTAATCTATACTCCGGTTTTCATATATTATTATTCATGCGTCGCCGGAACGGCAATTTAATTACTCAGTTCTTAACATCGCAAAAATTTTCGTAATCTATCAAGTCAAAAACGCTTGGATTTTCACCGCATAGCGGACATGTTTTGTCTTTTCTCAGCTTCATTTCTGTAAACCTCATATCAAGTGCATCATATATCAAAAGCCTTCCGTTCAACGTTTTACCGACGCCGAGAATAATTTTTATAGCCTCGTTTGCCTGAATTGCGCCTATAATTCCGGGTAGTACCCCGAGTACCCCGGATTCTTGACAACTTGGAACCAAACCGACGGGTGGAGGAGCAGGAAACAGGCATCTATAACAAGGTCCTTCTCCCGGCAAAAATACCGTCGCCTGCCCGTCGAATCTGAATAGAGAACCATAAACAAGCGGTTTTCTCATAAAATAACAGGCATCGTTTATTAAGTATCTTGTAGGGAAGTTATCGGTTGCATCTATTATTACGTCATAATCCTTTATCAAATCTTTAATATTTTGAGAATCGATTTTTTCTTTATAAGTAATAACGTTGACATCAGGGTTAATTCTTGCGATAGAATCGCTTGCCGAATCTACCTTGTACCTTCCTACGTCAGCGGTTCCGTGCCATATCTGCCTTTGAAGGTTAGATAAATCGACGGTATCAAAGTCTACTATCCCCAGCGTCCCGATTCCTGCCGCTCCCAAGTAGTATCCGCAGGGAGCGCCGAGTCCGCCGGCTCCGATCAATAGAACCTTGGACGACAACAATTTTTCCTGTCCTTTGCCGCCTACTTCCGGCAATATTATATGTCTTGCATATCTCTTAATCTGCTCTTCTGTAAATTCCAAAATTTAATCTCCGTTAATATAACATTGGTTTAAACGGCTAAACAGGCTTAAGCTTTTGCCGTTAAGCCCGCGTAATTTATTCCACGACGTCAAGGACAATCGGTTCTACCGTTATCCCTTTAGATTCCAAAAATTTAACCGCTTTTTCAATCTCCGGTGATTCGCCTTCTAATTCTATTGCAATTATGCCGATATCGTTAGATATACTCGCACTTCTGATATTCGTAATGACGTTATAATTCTTGCCGACAAGATATATCAGGGGTTCCTTGATAACTTCCTGAGGATAGTTAAGATAGAACTTTTTTTTTTCGGCTGTCCCCCCGGCAATTGCGGGAATAATAGAAATAATGTTTCCGTCTTTAACAGTAGAATTTATATTGTCCATAAATCTTATGTCTTCATCGTTAAGATAAACGTTGACGAATCTTCTAATCCGGTTATTTTGTTCGCATATCCTTTCTTTGATGCCCGGAAAATTATTTTCTAAGTTGTCTATTACCTCTATGATGGTAACGCCGTCGGTCTCGACCTCAGCTTTTCCGTCTGTTAAAGACCTTAACGGTGTGGGTATTCTGACTTTTATCGACATTTAATCCTCCTTTTACTATTAGTTCGTTATTAATTATTTTTTTTCTCTGATTTTAGCCAACACTTTTTCAAACTCTTCGAGATTTGGCTCTATCGTTGCAGGTTCTTTTAGTTTTCCGGTCAAAGCCTCCAATGTTTTCAAACCATTTCCGGTTATTGCAAGAACGGTAGTCTCACTTTTATTTATGTAGCCTTTATCTATAAGTTTTTTTGCCACAGCTACGGTTACCCCGCCTGCCGTTTCCGTGAATATTCCTTCCGTGCTGGCTAAAAGTTTCATCCCTTCTACTATTTCTTCGTCCGTTACGTCCTCACCGTATCCCCCTGTTTTATTCATGAGGTCGGATGCGTAATATCCGTCGGCAGGATTCCCTATTGCAAGGGATTTTGCGATAGTATTCGGAGTTCTGACCGGTTTAATGAACTCTCGTTTTTCCTTAACGGCAGCAGTTATCGGATTACATCCCTTAGCCTGTGCACCGAAAATCTTCGTCTTCGGTTTTTCTTTCAGCAGACCGCAATATTCAAATTCGTCTATAGCCTTGCCTACCTTCGTAATTAAAGAACCTCCCGCCATAGGGACTACTATGTTATCGGGGACTTTAAACCCAAGCTGTTCGATCATTTCAAAGGTAAGAGATTTTGATCCTTCGGCATAGTAAGGTCTCAAGTTTATATTAACGAATGCCCAGTCGTGTTTTCCCGCAATTTCGGTGCATAGCCTATTGACCCTGTCGTAGCTTCCGTTAATCTTGATTAAATTGGTATCGTAAATTAAAGTCCCCAACACCTTTCCTATTTCAAGGTTTGAAGGAATAAATACATAGCTTTCGTAGCCAGCAGAAGCCGTCAGCGCCGCAACCGAATTTGCAAGATTTCCAGTAGAGGCGCATGCTACTATTTTAAAGCCGAATTCCTTAGCCTTTGCTACCGCGACGGAAACTACCCTATCCTTAAAAGATAACGTCGGAAAATTTACGGAATCGTTTTTAACATATAATTTTTTAACCCCAAGGGCTTTTGCAAGGTTATCGGCTTTTACCAACGGGGTATAACCGACGTTTTTGCCGATCGTAATTTCTCCTTTTATAGGAAGAAGCTCTTGATAGCGCCACATGTTAGGCTCTCTGGATTTGATTTTATCGATGGTTATCTCTTTTTTAATTTTATCGTAATCGTAATCGACCTCAAGCGGCCCGAAACAATAGTCGCAGACATAAAGTGGGCTATCCGGATATTCTTTTCCGCATTCGCGGCATTTCAAACCTTTAACAAACATTTTTTTTCCTCATAGTTAATATAGTTATCTACAGATATAAATAAAAAAACCTCTTCTTCCTAACGAATTATAGAAGAAGAGGTTTAATAATCCTTTCTTCTTATCTTCCAGGAATAAACCTGCGGGAATTAGCACCTATTTAGCATTGGTTGCTGCGGTTTCAACGGGCCCGTCCCTCTACCGCTCTTGATAAGAATCACGGGCAATAAACCCGTGGAAATATATTTGCTATAAATTATAAAGAACCGTTTGAATTATTTCATACATAAGTTATATTATATAGGATACGTTATTATATTGTCAATTGTTAATATTTAAAAATATTTATCTTATGATAAATAAGCGGTATAATGAAGATAATCAAAATAGATTTATTTCGTGATAAGTTAATATACGAGTTGTTATTTTTGATTTTTTTTATTTTTGCAATCGGGCTTTCGGGTTGCGTTCCGTATATAGTAGGGGGCAGATATTCCGGCGGGTCGTCTCCGTTGCATAAATATTATCCACCGAGGCGAATTTCACATAATGTCGAAGTAGGAATAGCTTCATGGTATGGCCCCGGGTTTCAGGGAAGACCGACCGCAAGCGGGCAAATTTATAATATGTACGATTTAACGGCTGCGTCAAAAACACTTCCGTTGGATAGTTATGCCTATGTTACAAACTTGAAAAATCATAGAAGCGTCGAGGTGTACGTGAACGACAGGGGGCCGTATTATGGGGATAGAATTATGGATTTGTCTTATGCGGCGGCAAGGGCGCTGGATATGATAGGTCCGGGAACTGCATTGGTCAGAATACAATATCTTGGATCTAAACCCGTTTCTAAAAGTTACGTAAACGGATATAATGAAAAATATATTGCGCCTTTCCTTGGCTATACCCTGCAGTTTGCCGCATATACGAAGAAGTCTATGGCGCTCAGGGAAATCAAAAAGATAAAAGAATTTGTCCCCGGGGTCCATTTGGCAACAAAAACGATAAATGGTGTTTTGTATTATAAAGTAATATTTGGTAGTTTTAAAAATATAAAAGATGCATATGGTTTTGCCAAGATTATCTCGAAATACGGATATGACGTGTATATAACAAAAGTAGAATAAAAATATATGATTAACTTCGGTGATTAAATATGAAAATCGTTGCGGTAATACCTGCCAGATATGAATCAAGTCGCTTTAAAGGAAAGCCGCTTGCCGGGATTATGGGCAAGCCTATGATAAAACATGTTTATGAAAACGTAATAAAATCTTCGATGTTATCCGATGTCATAATTGCTACGGAAGATCGGCGTATTTATGATGTTTGCAGGGGATTCGGGGCAAACGTCGTTATGACGAAAGAATCCCATCAAACTGGCACCGATAGAATAATAGAGGTTGTAAGCGGTATTTCCGCCGACGTGATTTTAAATATTCAAGGGGATGAACCGTTGGTAAATGTCGAAGTAATAGAAGCATTGATAAAACCTCTCAAGGAAGACGATGCCGTTTTATACACGAGCGTTAAAACGCCGATTTATTCTTATGAAGAATTTATTGACCCGAATAACGTAAAGGTCGTGGTCGATAAAGACGACTATGGTATTTATTTTTCAAGAAGTCCGGTGCCTTATGACAGAGAGAAGGCTTTGTCCCTCAAGGATTTTAAGGGCGTTTTCGGTTACAAACACCTTGGTTTTTACGGCTATACAAGAGATTTTCTCATGGAATTCGGAAAAATGCCGGCTTCTTATTTAGAAAAGAAAGAAATGCTCGAACAACTTAGGGCGATAGAAAACGGTTATAGGATAAAGGTTGAAACCGTCAGAGTATCTACTATTCCCGTCGATGTCCCCGATGACATAAAAAAGGTTGAAAATTTTATTTTAAAATATTACAATTAAGAATTAAATAATATAAAAAATCTATTTTAAGGAGTACGTAAAAAATGAAAGAAGGGATACATCCTGAAATTTATCAGACAAAGGTAAAATGTGCCTGCGGTGAAGAGTTTATTACGGGCAGTACGGTTAAGGAAATTCATGCCGACATTTGTTCTAAATGCCATCCTTTTTATACCGGTAAACAAAAATTCATTGATAGCGCAGGAAGAATCGAGAAATTTAATAAAAAATATGGAAATCTAAACAAAAATAAAAAGTAATAAGAAATAAAGAAAGTTTTTTATATTCTTTCCTTGATTATTTTAATGGTCAAACTTATTAATTACACTTCTAAACCGGAAGTAACTATCGCGATAGCCGCCAGGCTTTGTTATAGTTCTTACGGTATTGCTAAAATAGAAAGCTATTTCGATGAAGGCGAGAAAGGCTTAGAAAAGGCAAGGAAATTAATCAAAAAAATAAGGTCTTCAGGGCATGAATCGGTGTTGGAGCATTCCAATTTTACTTTCGGAGTAGAAAATCTTTCAAGGAGCGCCTCTCATCAATTAGTCAGGCATCGTATAGCGTCATACTCTCAGAGAAGCCAGAGGTATGTCAAGGAGACAAAACCCAAGTATGTTATACCGGATTCTATTGCCGAAAATAGCGAATTTTTGGAGAGATACGACAAAGCGATAAGCGATATTTTTTCTTTATACGGTTATTTTCTTGAAAATAACGTTCCTGCGGAAGATGCCAGATATATACTTCCAAACGCAACGGAAACCCAGCTTATATTTACAATGAACGCAAGAGAGCTTCTGCATTTTTTTAGATTGAGGGGATGCGAAAGGGCACAATGGGAAATTAGGCGCGTTGCACGGGAGATGTTTAAACTTGTTTCCCCCATTGCGCCGTCAGTTTTTATCGGTGCGGGTCCGGCTTGCGTGACGGGAAACTGTTCGGAGGGCGAGTTCTCTTGCGGAAAACCCTCAGAAATCAGGGCGTCATGGTCGTATGGCGATAATTAACCGTCAATTGTTTATTAATCTAATCTACAGCTAATCTGTAAAAAATCTACATACTTGCTTAATTAAAAGGATATATTTTGATGTTAGACGATATTTTAAGAAAAAAAGCCCAAGGATCACTCAATAAATCAAAAGAGTTATACGACAGAATACAAGAAGAAAGCCCTAAGGGATTTAACGAACAAGTGAAAGAGCTTTTCAAACAATATAATTTAATTAAAAAAACCGCAGAGCAATTTTCTGAATATAATAAAATAGAATCCGATATCGAAGACCTCAAAAAATTACTTAAGAACGAACCCGACGAAGCATTGGCAGCATTAGAGACGGAAGAGATAGATTCTTTAAGTGATAAAGCATCTAAATTATCCGAAGAAATAAAGGATTTTTTTTATCCCAAGGAAGATTTGCAGGATAAGGATATTTTGCTTGAAATAAGGGCGGCTACCGGAGGCGAAGAGGCTGCTCTTTTCGCGTTGGACCTTTTCAAAATGTACAATAAATATGCTTTGAATAAAAAATTTAATTTTGAAACGATTTCGTTAAGTTATTCGTCTTCTGGGGGCTTAAAAGAAGTTATAGCGTCTGTGAAAGGCAAGGGTGCATACCGTTTTTTACGGAATGAAAGCGGAGTTCACAGGGTACAAAGGATTCCTGCTACGGAAACACAGGGCAGGGTTCATACGTCTGCGGCAACGGTTGCCGTTATGCCGGAACCGGAGGAAGTCGATCTTAAAATAAATAGCGAGGATTTAAGGATAGACGTTTACAAGTCCTCGGGGCACGGGGGACAGAGCGTAAACACCACCGATTCTGCAGTCAGGATTACCCATATGCCTACCGGGCTTGTGGTTACGTGCCAGGATGAAAAATCGCAGCACAAAAATAAAGCGAAGGCGTTAAGAATATTAAGGTCACGGTTATTAGGCAAGATAGAAGCAGACAAAAAGAGCTTAGAGGCACAAAGCAGGAAAAGCATGGTAGGAAGCGGTGATAGAAGCGAAAAAATAAGGACGTACAATTTTCCTCAGGGCA
The DNA here is from genome assembly GCF_048541835.1 of Candidatus Acidulodesulfobacterium sp. H_13. Lineage (NCBI taxonomy): Bacteria > Candidatus Acidulodesulfobacteriota > Candidatus Acidulidesulfobacterales > Candidatus Acidulidesulfobacteraceae > Candidatus Acidulidesulfobacterium > Candidatus Acidulodesulfobacterium sp. H_13. The sequence goes on along the minus strand of NZ_JBLEOY010000001.1, from coordinate 777,354 downwards.
GGGTTACAGACCATAGGGCGGGAATAACGATACATAAGTTGGCTTCTTTTATGGACGGCAATATAGATGAACTCTTAGTGCCTTTAGCGGATTATTTTGAATCCCAAAACATAGCGCATGGATGAAGATTTATCGGTTTATGAATTAATTAAAGAGGGCGAGGCTCGTCTTACACGTAGTGATATCGGAAATGCTTTCGATGAGTCGATTGTTTTGATGAAGTATGCTTTAAAAAAATCAATGAGTGAAGTTATTATTTCCTATGGCGATAAGCTTGACAAGAATAAGGTGAATTTGTTTGAAAAGCTGATTAAAAGAAGGGGCAGAAAAGAGCCGTATGCTTATATCACCAATAAAAAAGAGTTTTATTCTTTAGATTTTTTTGTCGACGGGTCCGTTTTAATACCTCGACCGGATACGGAGTGCTTGGTAGATGAAGTGTTAAAAGAAATAGAAAAATTTCAAAATGAATTAAATAGAAAAATTTATATTCTTGATATCGGCACCGGTTCCGGAGCCGTTGCGATTTCTATTGCAAAGAATTCATATAATGTTATAATTTATGCTGCCGATAATAGTATTAAAAGTTTAAACGTCGCAAAAAAAAATATTAAAGCGAACAGAGTCGAAAAGAAAGTTATTCCGGTTTATTTTGACATGTTAAAATCAAAAAAAACAAATTTGTCTTTGCATGGCTTCGATATATACGATTTTGATAATTTTGACATAATAGTTTCCAACCCTCCGTACATAGAAACCGACGAATTGAAAATTTTAGACGACGGAATTAAATTTTATGAACCGCCTGAAGCTTTGGACGGCGGCGAGGATGGACTTAAATTTTACAGAAAGATATTTGATACTGCCATTCTCCACTCCAGAAATAAAAAGAGTATTATATTAGAAATAGATTATAGAAAGAAATCTGCTATTTATTCTTTATTCGAAAAGAAATTCACGAATTATAACGGTATAAAATTTAAACGGTTAGTCTTTGCTAACGATTTAAACAATAAGGAGAGGGTGACTAAAATAACATATGGATAGTATGGTGATAGAGGGAGGCTTTTCGTTGAGAGGAGGAGTTTCGATAAGTGGCTCTAAGAATGCGTCCTTGCCGATAATAGTCTCTTCAATAATGTTCGATAACGTCGATAACGAAATTGACAATGTCCCCGACCTTGAAGACATAAAAACGATTAAAAAACTTTTAATAAGCCTTGGAGCGGAGATTAAAGAGTCCGATAGGGTGGATAAGGTTATTATAAATACTTCCCATATTAATAATTGCGATGCACCTTATGATCTTGTTAAAACCATGAGGGCGTCTATTTTAGTTTTAGGTCCGCTTCTTGCTAAGTATAAGAGAGCGAGGGTGTCTTTGCCGGGCGGCTGCGCTATAGGGGCAAGGCCCATAGATTTTCACCTAAATGCCTTTAGGCTTTTGGGTGCCGATGTAGAAGTCGACCATGGATACATAGAGGTGAGTGCCGATAAACTTAAAGGTGCCGTAATAAATTTTCCGATTCCGTCGGTAACCGGAACCGAAAACGTAATTATGGCGGCAACGCTTGCCGAAGGAACTACGGTAATAAAAAATGCGGCGATGGAACCGGAAATAGACGATTTAATTCTTGCGCTTAACAATGGAGGGGCAGATATAAAGAGAACCGGGCTTGCCGTAATCGTTATAAAAGGCGTTAAAAAATTAAATAAATTAAAACACGGCGTTCTTCCGGATAGGATAGAGGCCGGAACATTTATGGTGGCATCCGCTATTACGAAAGGAGATATTATTCTTAAAGATATCGAGGTGAGGCATCTTAATGCCATCATAGGTAAACTTTCTGAGGCCGGAGCCAAAATCATTATAAATTCCTCGTCTTCCTTAAGGATAAAAGGCTCTAAGGTCATTAAAAGTGTTGACATTTCTACCGCTCCTTATCCAAATTTTCCTACTGATATGCAGGCTCAGATGATGGCCCTGATGACACTTTCAAGTGGACTTTGTGTCATAGCCGAAAATGTTTTTGAGAATAGATTTATGCATGTTGCGGAACTTATGCGTCTTAAGGCGGATATAAAGGTAAGAAATAATTTTGCGATAGTAAAAGGTGTAAAAAAACTTTCAGGTGCGGAGGTTATGGCTACGGATTTAAGGGCGAGTGCTTCGCTTGTTTTGGCCGGTTTGGCATCTTCCGACGGTTGCACTACCGTTTCGCGGATTTATCACTTGGACAGGGGTTATGAAAAAATGGAGAAAAAATTGGCCGGTTTAGGCGCTATGGTTTCTCGAGTGAAGGCGGATGAGTCTGCGTCTATCGTAGAACCTGTTTCTAATAATAAAATTTATGAAAGAGATGCGCGGGTAAAATAACAGCCGTTATAACAAAATGAAAACTACACAAAATAAAAAGAAAAAGCTTAAAATAGCAGTGCCTAAAGGCAGAATTCTTAAAGATGGACTTGAGTTGCTGAGAAAATCCGGATATATTAAGCATCCGGATAGCGATTATAATTCTAGAAGGCTCACGTTTGAGTATGAAGACGATGAAGTTGGTTTACTTATAGTGAAACCCTGGGATGTGCCTACATTTGTAGAATACGGCGCTGCAGACGCCGGTATCGCCGGAAAAGATGTTTTGCTTGAGAAACCTAAAAATGTATATGAGCCGTTAGATTTAAAAATAGGTGAGTGCAAGGTCGTTGTGGCCGTAAGCGGGGATTTAATAGCCGGAAAAGGAAATTTGCATAGCCGCAATAGCAATGATATCAGTTTACATACAGGCGAAAAACCATTTTCCGATATTAAGATTACCGACCGCATTAAGAAGAATATATATTTTTATAAGACCAACATACGTGTCGCAACGAAGTATGTTCATATTACGAAAGGCTTCTTTAATAAAAAGGGTGTTTCCAATATTCAAATCATAAAACTTTACGGCAATGTGGAGCTTGCCCCGATATCCGGACTTTGCGACTTTATCGTCGATCTCGTTTCGACGGGAGAAACCCTGAGGCAAAACAATTTAGTACCCGTCGAAGATATCGCTCACGTGACCTCAAGGTTTATAGTAAACAGGGCAAGCCTTAAAATCAATCCATCAAATATCGCGTCCATGATAGGTAGTTTAAAGGAGCAGGTAGAAAAAAATGCGGATACGGATATCTAATTTTAGTAATAAAGGTAATTTTAAGGAATTTTTGAAAGAAAAAAGGCTCGGACAGCTTGATTTTTCCGATAAAATTCAGCAGGAGCTTAAAATTATCCGTTCAGACGTTATCGCAAAGGGAGACGAGGCGTTATCGTTTTATACGAAAAAATTTGACAAGACAGAACTCAAACCCGAGAATTTCTTGATTGATAGAGAAGAAAAGGCAAATGCCGTAAATTCCTTAAAAAAGAATGAGCGAAAAATTATAGAGGAGACGATAGAGAGGGTTTACGAATATCATTCTAAGCAAAAGTTACAGACCTGGCTTTCTCATAGTGCAGACGGACTAATAACCGGTCAGCTTATAGCTCCGGTTCAACGGGTGGGAATATACGTTCCGGGCGGCAAAGCGAGTTATCCGTCTTCCGTAATAATGAACGCGGTTCCGGCGTCGGCAGCGGGAGTTAAAGAGGTTGTTATGGTTACTCCGCCGTCAGATAAATTAGATAATTTTGTTATAGCGTCAGCAGTTTTGTGCGGCATAGAAAACATATTTAAAATAGGAGGACCCCAAGCGATATTTGCGCTTGCATACGGGACCGAAACGATAATGCGGGTTGACAAAATAGTCGGTCCGGGAAATATTTATGTCGCAACGGCAAAAAAGATGGTTTACGGCGATGTTGATATCGATATGATTGCAGGACCGAGTGAGATTGCAATAATTTGCGATGAATCCGCCGACCCTGAGATTGTTGCAATAGATATGATATCTCAGGCGGAGCATGACGAAATGGCGATTTCTACCCTTATAACCCATTCTTCCGATATAATAGAGAGAGTTGGCGATATCTTGAGACATCTCGTACATAGGGAGCCGAGGAGAGATATAATCGAAAAATCTATAAATTCCAATGCTTCTTCTGTTTTAACGGATTCGATAGAGGAATCTATAGAAGTTGTCAATGAGCTGGCGCCGGAGCACTTAGAACTATGTATTAGAAACCCGTTTGAAAAGCTGTTTCTGATAAAAAATGCAGGGGCGATATTTTTAGGCGGAAGTACCCCTGAAGCGGTCGGAGATTATGTCGCAGGTCCAAGCCATGTCCTGCCCACGGGCGGAACTGCAAGATTTTTTTCACCGTTAGATACATTGTCTTTTCTTAAAAGGACCAGTGTTATTTCGTCAAGCCTGGAATTTTTGACAAAGAAGGCAGAAGACATAGCCTTCTTCTCTAGTATCGAAGGGTTAAACGCCCACGGAGAATCTGCGAGCTATCGCATTAAAAAGATAAAATAATAAATTGTTAATATGCCTTCATTAAAAATAGAAGATTTTATTAAAAACAGCGTTCTTGGGCTTACCGCTTACAAGGTAAACGAACCGCAAGGACAGGGCTCATTCAAGACCGGCGGGGCTTTAAAGCTTGATGCAAATGAATCTAATTATACGCTGAGCAAAAAAATCAAACGAAGCTATGCAAATTTTATAAAGGATACGCTCATAAATCTTTATCCGGATTCAAGCTCCGGCGATCTTATCAAATTACTGGAAATATTTTACGATATACCAGTTAGAAATTTTATTTTTGGTAACGGTTCGGATGAACTTATTGCCATTATTTTACTTAGTCTCAAAAAAAATGTCGTCGTAAACATTCCGACCCCGTCTTTTTCTATGTACGACATCGTGGCAAGATACAATGATTTAAAGATTAACCGTATAAGACTTGAAGAAAAATATTTTGACCTGCCGAAAGATATTGATGCTGATCAAAATTACTTTAATAACATATTCTTTTTTAGTTATCCCAATAATCCTACCGGAAACCATTTCGATCGCAATACCATAAAGAGTCTCTTAAAAAATAAAAATAATATCGTTGTGGTCGATGAAGCTTATATATATTTTTCCGATGTAGAATCTTTTATAAAAGATATACCCGAATACGATAATTTAATCGTTTTGAGGACATTTTCTAAGATCGGGCTTGCAGGATTAAGGTTTGGAATGCTTTTTTCCGGTAATAAACTTATAAACGAATTTAAAAAAATAAAATTACCCTTTAATATCAACTCCTTAACGCTGAGTTCCATCGAGTTCTTTTTAAATAATTTTGACGAATTCGACAAAAATATAAAAAAGACGATTAGTCAAAGAAATAAATTATATTCCGCATTAAAGAAATTTAATTTTATGGAGGTTTATCCGTCCGATGCCAATTTTATCCTGATAAGACTTAGGGATAATAAATTAAAAATCAAATTCAAACAATTTCTTGAAGATAACAAAATAATTATAAGAAGTTTTGACGGTAACATGAAAATGTTTTACAGAATAACCGTAGGCACGCCTGCAGAGAATAAAAAACTAATTGATTATTTCAGGGTTTTTAAAACCGTTCATTGATCATATGGTACCCTATTTTTTAAAAAGCGGGAGAGGGGCAGAAAAAGGCTGTCGGTTTTTTTAAAAAACATGATATAATAATACAAAGATTTGAAAGGTCTGCAATGGAAAAGATGAAAAAATCATCAGAAAATAATGCGAAGTTCTATAGAGACCGCAAGGGTAATTTTTTAAGAAAAACGACCGAAACCTATATAAAATTTTCGTTAAATCTTGACGGGAAGGGCATATATGAAATTGATTCGGGCGTTCCGTTTTTCAATCATATGCTTGAACAGTTTTCGAAACATTCCCGTTTCGATGTAACTCTTGAGGCAAAAGGGGACACAGATACAGACCTTCACCATCTCGTAGAGGATATCGGAATTGTCATGGGCGGTGCATTGAGGGAATTATCCGGTGATAAAAAGGGTATTCAGAGGTTCGGCAGCGCTTTTGTGCCGATGGATGAGTCGATGGTCCACTCTGTTGTCGATTTTTCTGGAAGATCGTTTTTTATATATAAATACAACGGTATGGATATGACTAAACCGATTAATGAATATTCAAGGGTATTCTCAAGGCTTTCCGATAAATATAAGGAGTTTGATAAAGACGGGATGAGAGAAATTCTTGTCGATAAATTTTTTTACGTCTATTCTAATATTTTTTTTGAAGCGTTGTGCAAAAATGCCCTTATAAATCTGCATATTAACGTCTTGTACGGTTCTAACGCCCATCATATGGTCGAGGCTGTGTTTAAATCAACGGGAATTTCCGTATCTAACGCCCTTGAGGTTAAGGATAACCGTAATACGGTGCCGTCTACAAAGGGCAGTATTTGATTATTGATATATTATGTAGCGATGAAAAGTCCATTTGGTTATAAAAGAAAAGTATCTTTTGCCCTGCTTTTTTTGCCGGCGTTTTTATTTATTTTAAATCTAACGGTAATCTTAATGGGTATAAAAACCGCTTATGCCTATAGCGGTAACGTAACTAAAATTACAAGGATTCTTTTTGGCCGCAGTAGCGGAACTATTAATGTTTATACAATCGGCAGCCCTTTTTACAAGGAATATTTATTTAAAAAGGGTTATAAAAGATTTTCCATCTTAGTCTTCGGACATGCCGTTCTTTACGGCAGCAAAAAAAAGATAGTGAGGCCTTTCAAAAATGTATTTTCGGTTTCATATTCGCAATTCAGTACAACCCCCGAGTATGCCGTTCATATAGTTATAAGACAAAAAAATATATCGGCAAAACTCCGAATAAGGACTATAAATCTTGGGAATGACCATTATAAGGTTGTTATTTATGCGGGGATGGTATCAAGCAAGGTCAAGAAAGAACCGGAAGTCAGATTTAATGTTTTCATAGACGCCGGTCATGGCGGGAACGACCCCGGGGGGATTGGGCCCATGGGGCTGCCGGAAAGTTTTGTAAATCTGAGCATTGCGTTAAAATTAAAAAAGATTTTAGAAGCCAGAGGAATAAAAACGGAAATAGATAGAACTTCCAATATAAACGTAAGTTTGCAGCAAAGGGCGGCAGAAGCAAATAGGAGCGGCGCAGATTTATTTATAGGATTGTATAGCAATTCCGCCGTGGTTCCATATATGTACGGAACGACCACTTATTATTATCATTACGGAAACTCACATCGATTCGCAAAGTATTTGGAACATTATATTTCGTCCCGCTTAAATCTTAAATATGACGGGGTAGTGCATGACGATCTTTATGTTTTGCGATTTACAAAAATGCCGGCGGTTATAATAGAATATGCCTATATTTCTAACCCGTATGAAGAGCATCTCTTGGCCTCTTCTACGTTTAGGCAGCTGATTGCAAACGGGATTGCAAATGCGATTTATAAATATTATATAATTAAAAAAAGATGAAAAAAAACATTGTTATTATAGATTATGGAATGGGCAACCTTAAGAACGTTAGGAACGCCATCGGTTCCATAGGATATGAAGCCGATATTTCAGATAACTATAGGGATATTGAGAATGCTTCGCACCTTGTACTTCCCGGCGTAGGCGGATTTCAAGATGCCATGCGTACCCTGAAGCAAAAGGGTTTGGTCGAACCGATTAAGGATGCCGTAAACGGCGGAAAGAATTTCTTAGGAATTTGTCTTGGAATGCAGCTTTTATTTGAGACATCCGAAGAATTCGGATACAGTGAGGGATTGGCTATTTTAAAGGGAAAAGTAGTAAGGTTTGATGAGGACAAAACCCCGTTGATACCGCATATCGGGTGGAATGATATAAAAATATTAAAGCGGACAAACAAATACCCGGCTACCGCAGGCACGGATGATATGTTCTTTTATTTCCTTCACTCTTATTATTGCCTGCCGGAAGAAGATATTACGGTTGCGGTATGCGATTATTACGGAGAATTTGCCGCCTGCGTGCAAAAAGACAATATCTTCGCATGCCAGTTTCACCCGGAGAAGAGTCATAATGCAGGTTTAGCGTTACTTAGGAATTTTATCGCCGGTTAAGTTTAACGATAAAATTCCGTATCTAAATTAAATATAAACGATTACAATATAATAAATGACTATGATTATAATACCGGCCGTAGACCTACTCGGTTCAAGATGTGTAAGATTAACTATGGGGGATTACGACCGAAAGAAGGAGTATAATATCTCTCCACTGGAAGCTGCGCTCAAATGGCAGAAATATGGGGCTAAAAGACTTCATTTGATCGATTTGGACGGAGCAAAGTCCGGATATCCCGATAATTTTGATGTTATAAAAGATATTATAAAATCGGTGAGGATTCCGGTAGAAGTAGGCGGCGGAATAAGGAATAATGAAACCATAGAGGGCTATTTTAATGCGGGTGCATCTTATGTAGTCTTAGGCTCCATATTGTTTAAGGACATAGAATCCATAAGACCGTCCTTGTTAAAGTACGAAGGCAAAATAATAGCCGGAATAGATTTATGCGATGAAAAAATTGCAATTTCGGGATGGAAGGAGCTTATAACTTATCGTTTTACGGATGCGGTAGACGAATTAAAACACAGTTGCGGTATAAAATCATTTATATTTACAGATATTAAAAAAGACGGAATGCTTCAGGGAGTAAATTTGGACTTGATATTAAAGCTATCGAAGTTAGATATTAATTTTATTGCATCCGGTGGAATTTCCGCATCGGAAGACGTCGTAAGACTTAAAAAATTAAATTTTCCCAATCTTGAAGGAGTCATAATAGGAAAGGCGTTATACGACGGAAGATTGGATTTGAAAAAAACGAATGATTTATTAATGCAGGGTTAAATTTTATGCTTGCTAAAAGAATAATACCGTGTCTTGATATCAAAAACGGTGAGGTCGTTAAGGGTACCCGTTTCGAAGGGCTGCGAATTGCCGGAAATCCCATAGAGCTTGCGAAGAGATATAACGACGAACTTGCAGACGAACTCATGTTTTTAGATATTACGGCTTCCCACGAAAAGAGGAAGACTATACTTAAACTCGTCGAAGAGATTTCTAAGAATATTTTTATTCCTTTTAGCGTAGGCGGAGGTATTTCCGACGCAGAAGATATAAGGAATTTGTTGAATAGCGGAGCCGACAAGGTTTCTATAAACACCGCCGCAGTTTTAAAACCGGATTTGATAGATATTGCGGCGAGAAAGTTTGGGTCGTCTACCATAGTAATAGCAATAGATGCGAAAAAGGTCGGAGAAGAATATTTTGTTTTTACTTATGGGGGAAGAAATAATACGGGTATTAATGCGATAGAATGGGCAAAGGAGGTATATAACCGCGGCGCAGGCGAGATACTTTTGACGAGTATGGATAGAGACGGAACCGGGAGCGGTTATGAAATAAATTTGACTTCCTCAGTGGTTAAAAGCGTTAAAATTCCGGTCATAGCTTCCGGAGGGGCTAAAGATGAGGCGGATATAGAAGAGGTTTTTGTAAAAGCCGATGCAGGTGCCGCTTTAGCCGCATCGATATTTCATTATAAGAAAACAGGCATTATTCCGATAAAAAAATATTTGAAATCCAAGGGGATACAAGTAAGGTTATAACGTAACTAAAATAAAGATTAGAACGGTAAAAGATTATGAACGAGGTCGATTCATTTTTAAAACAGATTGATTTCTCCAAGCTTGATGGTCTTATTCCTGCGGTCGCGCAGGATTATTTTTCGGGAGAGGTCCTGATGCTTGCATTTATGAACGAAGAAGCGTTGGAAAAAACCGTCGAAACCGGTGTAGCTCATTATTTTTCAAGGTCAAGGCATAAACTTTGGAAGAAAGGCGAAACTTCCGGCAATATTCAGAGTATAAAGGAGATATTTTTTGACTGCGACAGCGATAGTATTTTGCTCAAGGTAGTTCAAAAAGGCGCTGCATGTCATACCGGTCATAGGACCTGCTTTTATTCTAAAGTAAGTAATAGTTTAATTGCAAAAAATAATAGCCGAAATCAAGATGAACGGAGAATAGGTGATAACGATAAAGAATTATTTTATTCGCTTAAATTATTATATGACATTGTCGCAAGTAGAAAAGGGGCAGATCCGAACAAATCTTACGTTGCAAGGCTTTTAAACGCCGGTGCGGAAAAAATAGGGAAAAAACTTCAAGAGGAATCATTAGAGGTGATCTTGTCGGTGATAGACGGGGATAAAGATAAAATAGTGTACGAATTAGCCGATTTAATATTCTTTTATATAGTAATGTTAGCATATTCGGAAGTAGATTTTTTTGCCATAATAAACGAATTAAAAAGGCGGGAGGGTATTTCCGGATTAGACGAAAAAAAATCGAGATAAGATTTATCGGTTGACAAAGCAGTAAGAAATATATGATACTATAAGTTAGCATATATAATGTAAACATAAAGTTGCAAAAGGAGGCGAAAAAATAGGTTTGTCTATAGTTAAAATTAAGGAAAACGAGTCTTTTGAAAGTGCGTTAAGAAGGTTTAAGAAATCCTGTGAGAGAGCAGGAATTCTTTCAGAAATCAGAAAGAGAGAGCATTACGAAAAACCGAGCGTCAAGAAAAAGAAAAAAGCCGCAGCGTCAAGAAAAAGAAATGCAAAAAAGAAATATTATCATTATTAATCAAGGTTTTATGAGTTACATAAATATATTCTTTTTAATTATATTTGCCGCAGTTATGATAAGGGGTTTTTTTAGAGGACTCATAAAGGAGGCTCTATCCTTAGGCGGACTTTTTATAGCTTTTTTCGGTTCCGGTTATGCTGTATATATCTTAACCGGTACGTCTGGTTATGATTATATTAAAGTATTTCACAACGAAACTATTACTAAAATACTTATTTTTATTGCCTTTTTTGTTGTAATAATGGTTTTTTTTGCCGTAATATCTGCATTATTAACCAAATTTTTGAAATTAATCAATCTCGGCTTGCTTAATCGTATCGGAGGTTTTTTTTTGCCGGGATTAAGACGTTTGTATTCTTAGGTATAATTTTGTATTTTATTTTTTCATTTTCTCCGGCAAAAAGCTATGTTGGTGTTTATAAGTCTCGCAGCCTCGTTCCATACCTGCTTAAAACAGGAAAGATTTTAACCCCGTATATCAATAAATTTTATTAATTATGGATAGGAATATTGAAGCCGTTTTGTCTTATGCAAATATAGTCGATGAAATATCCGGATTTGTTAAGCTCAAAAAATCCGGTAGGAGTTATACCGGATTATGCCCCTTTCACTCTGAAAAAACGCCTTCATTTCACGTTAGTGAGCCAAAGGGGTTTTATTACTGTTTCGGGTGTGGCAAAGGCGGTAACGTTATAAATTTTTTAAGGGATATAAAGGGAGAATCGTTTGGGGAAGTAATGGATTATCTTAAAAAAAAGTATAATGTGCCGATAGAAAACATAAAATTTTATAAATCGGATAAAAACGAAGGAAGCGAAAGCGGGATCAAGAAAATTCTTAATCTTGCTCTAAACTTTTACTATGAAAATCTTTTTGTATATCTCTCCGGAAGTCGGCATATTATTAAATACCTCAAAGAAAGGGGTATAGATGAAAATACGGCAGGGGATTTTAAATTGGGATATGCCGGGTTGGGAAACGGTTTAACGACGCTTTTATTAAATAATAAGGCAGATTTAAACATTGCTGCAGATATAGGGTTGTTATTTAAAAAATCGGGACAGAACGCCGGATATTGCGATAGGTTTACCAATAAACTTATCATTCCCATAATGGATAGAGCCGGAGACCCTATTGCATTTGCCGCCAGAGCAGTCTCGCAGCATGCGGGGGGACCCTCTTCCTATAATGTTCCGAAATATATCAATACCAACAATTCCAAGATTTTCGCAAAAAGTAACACGTTGTACGGTTTGGATAAGGCCATACCTTTTATCAAAAAGGATAATGCTATTTTTGTGGTTGAAGGCTACTTTGACATGATAATGCTTTATTCCAAGGGTATAAAAAACGTAGTGGCAACAATGGGGACCGCGCTATCCAAAAATCATATAAGGAACCTATCAAGATTATGTGATGAAATTATTCTGCTTTATGACGGTGATAAAGCCGGCATTAACGCTATAAACAGGGGTATGGAATTATTTTTAGATTTTATGGACGGTACGGACAAAAACATATATGCCGTATGCTTAAACGACGGCAGCGATCCCGATAGTTTTGTGAGAAAATACGGACGAGACGGTCTTATTAAATTGGTAACGAACGATAAAAAGACCCCCGTGGATTTTGTTCTGGATTATTATATGGAAAAAATTGAAAATAGTGGTATAATTCCTAATGAAGACGGTATAAAGAGACTTAAAAGAAAAATATCTGTCGTAAAGGAAGTCGCTCCCTTTTTAAGGAAGATAGACAATAATATTATACTTTCTCATTATATAAATTTGCTGGCGAATAGGCTTGGGTTGAAAGAGAATGCAATAAGAGATTATATTTATTCTAAAGAATCATTCGAACAGGGCGTTCACTCGGAGAGTCGTTTTACGTCCAATCCCCCGACTGCTTTTCAAAAAAAGGAGCTGAGCATAGAAGATCTAATAGTCGGGAGGGTATTTTGCGAGCCTCTATTGACAGAATATATTAATGATGATATAATGAAAGAATTTTCTGATAAAGATGCCATATATATAATTAAAGAAGTGAAAAAAGGATTAGCGGGCGGCATAGTTAAAGAAAAAACGACTAAATTAGAAGAAGTAGTTTCTAAAATGGAAAATAGCTTGAAATGGGGTAAAATATATTATTCGAGTTTATTGTTAAGCGATGAAAACGATGATAAAAACGGCAGGGAAGACTTTAAAAAGCTTATTATTAAATTAAAAGTAGATAATATTAACAAAACGTGCGGCGGTCTTTCAAACGAAATTAAAAGCGGTTCGTTGGATGAAGTCGGCAGGTTATCGAGGCTTAAAGAGATTAGCAGATTAAAATATATTTCAAGGGATTTTCAAAGAAAAATCTGCGGCTTCTAATGAGTAAAAATTTATAACATGAACAAAAAAAACGCAAACATAAATGATGAGTATAAGGACAATGAAGGGCTATCTGCCAAAGTAGCGGTTTATGATGTCTTAAAGGATAAAAAATTGGAGAATAAAATAATTAAACAAAGCATCGAAAAAGCAAAAGAGCAAGTCGGAAGGTTGACTTATAACGATTTTAACGATATTTTACCTCAAGATATAATATCACCGGATCAAATTGACGACCTTATAAGTATGCTTGGGGAAAAAGATGTTGAGTTGGATAGGAGCTCCTCCACTATTTTTAATAAGAGAAAAAACCCTCATTCTAAGTTTATTCACGACGAAACAACAAGCGAGGAAGTGATAGAGGCGGAAGATCTATCCCTTAAGACAAACGACCCCGTAAGAATGTATTTAAAAGAAATGGGTTCCGTTTCTTTGCTTACCCGTGAAAGGGAGATAGAAATAGCAAAGAGTATCGAAGAGGGAGAAGGAGAGATTTTCTCTTCCGTACTAAATTCCGATGTTTTGATTAAATGGATTATATCCATAGGGGATAGATTAAAGAGTCAGGAGATTAATATTATCGGTGTTATTTCAGATTTCGACGACGTGGATTTTCCAAGCGATAAAGATATTGAGAAATCGATAGACAGGGTCCTTATGATTATTGAAAAAATCAAGAGGGAGATAAGCTATACCGATTTTAAGTTAAAAGTAGTCAGCATTAATAAAAAATTAAAAAAAGACAAAAAATATTCGGAATCCTTCAATAAAATCAGTCCAAGCGATAACACGGCAAACTGTTCTAACGGTAATAATTTTTCCGTCAAGGACGCAGATTCCGAGGGTACGGCAAGGACTATCCCGAGGATAAGCCCTAAAAACTTGTCTATAGATACGAAAAAAAAGATACTTGCTTATATTAAGGAGTTAAGACTTAAAAAAAAGATAACCGATAAAGTTATAGTTAGGCTTAAAAATCAAAATCTAAAAATTATAGAATATGAAGAAAATATAAGAGAGCTTGAATCGACTTTGAGTAATAAGAACGAAAAGAGTCAACAGTCGAAATCACAGAAACATAAGCGGATAGAAAGCATAAACAAGCTTATAAAAGAATATATGTCAAAAATAGTGGCGTCCGAAGAAGATGTAGGCGTCCCTAAGGATGAACTTAAAACAATAGTCGAAGCTATTAAAATCGGAGAAGAAAAGTCTAAGGTTGCAAAAACTGAGCTTGTCGAGGCCAATTTAAGGCTTGTCGTGTCTATCGCAAAAAAATATTCGAATAGGGGTCTTCAATTTTTAGACCTTATTCAGGAAGGCAATATAGGACTCATGAAAGCGGTAGAAAAGTTTCAGTATAAAAGGGGTTATAAATTTTCTACATACGCTACATGGTGGATAAGGCAGGCAATAACCCGGGCAATTGCCGATCAGGCAAGAACCATAAGGATTCCGGTTCATATGATAGAAACTATAAATAAATTAATCAGAACATCAAGGGCTTTAGTGCAGGAGATAGGAAGGGAACCCGTTCCGGAAGAAATCGCCGAGAGAATGGATCTTCCTATAGACAAGGTAAGAAAGGTTTTAAAGATAGCCAAGGAGCCTATTTCATTGGAAACTCCAATAGGCGAGGAAGAAGATACGCATCTTGGAGATTTTATTGAGGATAAAACGACGGTTCTTCCGTTAGAATCCGCAATAAATGCGGATCTTGAAGATCAGACCGGAAAAGTTTTATCAACCCTTACGGAAAGAGAGGAAAAAGTTTTGAGAATGCGATTTGGTATAGGGATAAAGTCCGATCATACGCTTGAGGAAGTAGGTCAGGAGTTCGGGGTTACAAGAGAAAGAATTAGACAGATAGAGGCTAAAGCTCTCAGAAAACTCAGGCATCCGAGCCGCTCCAAAAGGCTTAAAACATTTGCAAAGTAGTAGATTAGGGCCTATAGCTCAGCTGGTAGAGCGGCCGGCTCATAACCGGTTGGTCCCTGGTTCGAACCCGGGTGGGCCCACCATTTTAAAATGCCATTATTTATAAAGGATGCAATAAGTAAGTTAGAGAATCTAATCCCACTTAGTCTTCAGGAGAAGTGGGATAATTCGGGTTTTCAAATAAAACAGGTAGATGCTCTCCTTTCAGGTGTTCTAACGTCATTAGACATTTCCGATAAATGTGTTGATTTAGCGATAAGTCGTTCTTTTAATCTTATCCTGACTCATCATCCGGTTTTTTTTCACCCGCTGCGTTCAATGGATTTAGATTCAAAAAGCGGAAATATTTTAAGTATTCTCATAAAGAATAATATATGCGTTTATTCTATGCATACTAATTTTGATTCATCCGTCTATTCAATGAGCAGGTTTATGATAAATAAGCTTGGAATAAAGGAGTCCTCCCCTTTGATACCCCGCAAGATGAAACTTTATAAGTTGTCGGTTTTTATTCCTAAGGGTTACGTCAAAACCGTAAGAGATGTTCTTTTCGCATACGGTAATCCAAAAATAGGAAATTATGAAAATTGCTCTTTCGAAACAAGGGGCAAGGGTTCATTTAAACCGCTTCCCGGTTCAGATCCATTTATAGGAAGTTGTATGAAAACCTCTTTTGCCGATGAATCTAAATTAGAACTTTTAATAGACGAAAGATTTATAAAAAAAGCCATAAGCGAGATGAAAAAAGTTCATCCGTATGAAGAAATAGCGTACGATTTATATCCTGTTTACGATTTTGGCGGCAGTAGCCCGGAAGGCATGGGTGCCGTCGGAGATTTTGAAAACGGAATGTTCTTTAGCGTTCTTTTAGACAAAATACGGGCATTATTTTCTCCGATTTTTATAAATTATTGCGGAGATATAAATAGAAAAATAAAAAGAGTCGCCGTTGTTTCGGGGAGCGGATTTTCATTTATGGACGAAGCAGTAAAATCTGGTAGTGATGTCATCATATCTTCGGAATTAACCCACGACAAGGCAATTAAGGCGAATGATAGCGGAATATGTGTGATAGAATTATCTCACTTTGATACGGAAAGGTATTTTTCCGGTATCGTCAAAGAGATGCTGTCTGAAGAGTTAGGCGTACCGGTAATCGAAAATGTTTATGAAAATAATCCGTTTTTCAAATATAAAATATAATAAAGGGGGAGAACTTTGAACGAACAGATTTCTTTTATTGTGGATATTCAAAATATCGATTTGGAATTACTGAAGTTAGAGAAGATGCTCAAGGAAAAATTTAAGGAGATAGAGAGGGCGGAACATCTTTTAGGCACGAAAAAAACAGATATGGAAAAGCTTAACGAAGAATTAATGGAGATAAGTAAAAAAGCAGATGCCGCGGAACTTGATATAAAATCATGCGAAGGTAAAATGATTAAAATGAAAGATACGCAGAAGCTCATAAAAACCAATAAAGAGTATAATGCGATTCAGAAGTCCATAAAAGACAACGAAATCCTTAAAAAGCAGTTAGATGATGAATCGCTCGCGTGTATGGAGGACAAAGAGTCGTTAGTCGGCAAAATAACGGCTATACAGAAAGAAATTGCTGAGATAGAAAATGATTTATCGGATAGAAACATAGAATACAAAGAGAAAGAGGAAGAAAGCACCGTGATTGAAAAAGGCTTTATCGATAAAAGAGAATCCGTAAAGAGCAAGATTAAAAATGATTATTTAAATGTATACGAGACGGTAAGAAAAAATAAAGGATTTCCGGCAATAGCCTCGGTAATGGAATCCGGGGCATGCACCGGATGCTATAGGATGCTTCCACCCCAGCAGTTTAACGAACTTATATCCGGAAACGTGTTTATGCAGTGTCCGATTTGTTCCAGGATACTTTATATAGAAGCATCTTTGCCTGAGGCGGCGGGATTAAAATAAAAAAAATAAGACGGAAAATATATATATGGCAATGGCAGTTTATATCGACGGGGCGTCAAGGGGCAATCCGGGTAAATCCGGGGCAGGTATCGTGCTCCTTAACGCATCTTCGCCTGCGGGTAAAAACGCTGCCGTTCCCGTAATCTCTTTAAGGGAATATCTTGGTATTGCAACAAATAACGAAGCGGAATATATGGCTCTGATTATTGCGCTTCGTTATTTGAAGGGTGCGGTAAATATAGATGGTAATTTGCCGTTAGAAATAGCTTTTTTTTCGGATTCGCAGCTGCTTGTCAGGCAGATGAACGGCGCATATTCGGTTAAAAGCGCAAATATATTGCCTCTCTATAAGAAATCAAAAAAGCTGCTTGGAGATATTAAGGCGGATTCGGCTAAATTTACGCATATTCCAAGAGAATTGAACAAAGAAGCGGATAAATTAGCGAATTTAGCGATAGATGAGGCGACACACAAATAGATTGACGAAAAATTTGTAAATTGCTACAATTAACCATTAGTCGTAGGCAAAAGCAGTCGGTCGCAAAAGGCTTATGTCTTTTGAGGAAAGTCCGGGCTCTACAGAGCATGACGCCGTTTTATACCGGTAAAGGTAACTTTAAGGAAAGCGCAACAGAAAATATACCGCCGTATCGCAGTTTAATACGGTAAGGGTGAAATAGTGAGGTAAGAGCTCACTTAGGTGCTATGTAAATAGTGCTTATGGCAAGCCCCGTCAAGAGCAAGAACAAATAGGAAGGTAGGGACTGCTCGCCCCATATGCCTTCGGGTTGTTTGCAAAGAGAAATGACCGACCTTGAGACAGAACTCGGCTTATGATTTTGCTTGCGGCTATAATCTCATCTATCATATAAATCATCTCATCAATGGAAATCAAAAATATTAGAAATTTTTCTATTATAGCCCATATAGATCATGGCAAATCCACACTTGCAGACAGGTTTTTGGATTTTACCGGAGCAATTACCGAGAGAGAAAAGGTATCTCAATTTTTAGACAATATGGATCTTGAGCGCGAAAGGGGAATTACCATAAAGGCGCAGACGGTCAGGCTAAATTATGATTATAACGGCGTATCTTATGTGCTTAATCTAATCGATACCCCCGGACACGTTGATTTTTCTTACGAGGTATCAAAATCTTTAGCCGCATGCGAAGGGGCGCTTCTTGTCGTTGATGCGACGCAAGGCGTGGAGGCTCAGACCCTTGCAAATGTTTATATAGCTTCCGATATGAATTTGACGATTATTCCCGTCATTAATAAAATAGATTTACCCAGCGCGGATCCCGAGAAAACTAGAAGAGAAATCGAGGACGTCGTCGGTATCGAAGCAGGCAACGCTATACTGGCAAGCGCAAAAGAGGGTATAGGAATAAAAGAGATACTAGAGTCGGTTATAGATACCATCCCTCCGCCGCAAGGCGATCTGCGGTTTCCATTTAAGGCTTTGGTCTTCGATTCCTGGTTCGATTCATACAGGGGCATTATAGCGCTCATTAGAGTATTCGACGGTAAGGTTTCTTGCGGGGATATTATACTTTTAATGCACTCCGGTTTTTCTTACGAGGTTCAAAAAGTGGGTGTCTATGATCCGCATATGAAGGAGTTGGACAGTTTGTCCGCCGGAGAAGTCGGGTTTGTAATAGCTAACATAAAAGATGCCGGCAGGTTTAAAATAGGCGATACCGTTACACTAAAAAATAACCCCGCCAAAGAGCATTTGCCCGGTTTTAAAGAACCTAATCTGATGGTATTCGCAGGTATTTATCCAATAGATTCCGAGGACTATATAGAGCTTAAAGACTCGATAGAGAAATTAAAACTTAACGATCCGTCATTTTCTTATGAATTGGAGAATTCACTTGCCCTCGGGTTTGGTTTCAGGTGCGGTTTCTTAGGGCTTTTACACATGGAAATAGTAGTCGAGAGGTTGGAAAGGGAGTATGGTTTAAGCCTTATATCCACGTCTCCTACCGTTCTTTATAATATAATTACTCTAAAAGGTGAAGTAAAGTCGGCGCTTAATCCTATGAAATTCCCCCCTTCAAAAGAGATACCCGCACAGGAAGTAGGGCGCATAGAGGAGCCTTTCATAAGGGCGAATATTTATGTTCCTTCTGAATTTTTGGGGAGAATAATAAGCTTGTGCGTCGACAAAAGGGGTCTGCAGATAGAGCTTAAATATATAACCAAGAACAGAGTCCAGCTTGTTTATGATTTGCCTTTATCGGAAATAGTTCTTAATTTTTACGATCAGCTTAAATCTTTGTCTAAGGGTTATGCTTCGTTTGATTATGAGTTCAAGGGGTATAGACCGGCGGACATGGTAAAGTTAGAGATTTTAGTCAATAAAGATCCGATTGATGCTTTGTCTGTGATTGTTCACAAGGACAAAGCCTATTTCCGCGGGAGAAATATCGTGGAAAAATTAGTAACGTTGATACCCAGACAAATGTTCGAGGTTGTCCTTCAAGCGCAGGTAGGGTCAAAGATTATAGCAAGGGAAGAAATCAAGGCGTTGAGGAAGAACGTCCTTGCTAAGTGTTACGGAGGCGATATTACGAGAAAGAGGAAGCTTTTGGAAAAACAGAAGGAAGGTAAGAAAAAGATGAAAAATATCGGGTCCGTCGAAATACCTCAGGAGGCCTTCCTCTCGATATTAAAAATATAATTTAGGAACAGGGTTTTTTATAGACTTGAAAGGAAAAAATTGGTATAATTTAACAGTTTGCAAATAAAGCTCGCAGGCTTAGGTATTATCTTAAATATTAAAAGTTAAAATATGGACAAACACACGCTGTGGGATTATTTTAAAGCGATAGCGATAGCTATAATCGTTGCTTTAATATTCAGGACATTTGTAGTACAGGCTTTTAAAATACCTTCCGGTTCCATGGAGCCTACTCTTATACCCGGAGATCATATATTAGTAAATAAATTTACCTACGGTATTCATATTCCTTTTGCAAAAATAAACATTCCGGTATCCCGTCCCATGACAGGGCAGGTCATAGTATTTAAGTATCCTTATGCAAAAAAGTATAATCTACAACCCGGAATAGATTTTATTAAAAGGGTAGTTGGAACACCCGGTGATAAAATTAGGATTATCGATAACAGAGTTTATATAAATAATCATATTTTTAAATGCAGATATACGGAGTGGACGTCGAATAAGATGCTCCCTTCTTATGATTCGCCGAGGGATAACTATGGTCCGATCGTGGTTCCCAAGGGTGAGATTTTTGTTATGGGAGACAACAGGGATAATAGTTTCGACTCCAGATACTGGGGCTTTGTTCCGTATAAGGATATTGTGGGTCAAGCGTTTATGATTTATTTTTCGTGGAATCCTAAAAATCATTTTGATATTCGCTATAAGCGTTTTTTAAAGATGATTCCGGACTGTAGTTTTAAAAAATAAAACAGGGTGATTTTTTAGAATTGAAGAAGAAGAAGATATTATTAAACAAAAAAGAAACGGATTTGGTTCTGTATAAATTTTTAGATAGTATTTTAAAGTCTCGGATTAAT
The DNA here is from genome assembly GCF_048541835.1 of Candidatus Acidulodesulfobacterium sp. H_13. Taxonomy (NCBI): domain Bacteria; phylum Candidatus Acidulodesulfobacteriota; order Candidatus Acidulidesulfobacterales; family Candidatus Acidulidesulfobacteraceae; genus Candidatus Acidulidesulfobacterium; species Candidatus Acidulodesulfobacterium sp. H_13. The sequence continues at coordinate 756,875 of NZ_JBLEOY010000001.1, read as the reverse complement.
TTTAGCGATGTCCTTATAGTGGGGATAAAGAGCGGGGGGGTGCCTTTTGCTGCTTTGGTTAGGAATGCTATACTCGAGCGTTTTAATATAGGCTGTGATATGGGATACGTGGATATGACGCTATATCGGGACGATCCGCTTACCGTTAAGAAAACCGTCGATGCTACGGAATTACCGTTCGATATAAATGGCAAAGAGATAATATTGGTAGATGATGTCATAAACAGCGGTAGAACGGTCAGGGCTTCTATTGATGAGATTTTTGATTTTGGAAGGCCGGAGAGGATCAGACTTGCGGTTTTTATAGATAAAGGCGGCAGGGAGTTGCCGATATGTCCGGATTTTACGGGAAAAAAAATCAGGGTAGGAAAAGATGAAACGATACATGTAAATGTTTTAAACGAAGAAATATTTGTAGAAAAAATCACCGAAAAATAATATTTATCTTTGATGATGAGCTTTAATAAAAAAGACTTCATTTCTATTAACGATCTTACTGCCTCTGATATTCATCATTTTATAGAAATAGCCAAGGAGTTTAAAAAAGTATCGTTAAAAGGTATAAAAAAAGTTCCGACCCTGAGAGGAAAAACCGCAATAAATCTTTTTTATGAGCCGTCAACGCGAACGAGATTATCATTTGAGATTGCGCAGAAAAGGCTGAGCGCGGATTCATTAAACATCGCAGTTTCTCAGAGTTCCGTTATTAAAGGTGAAAGTCTCAGGGATACAATACTTAACCTTGAATCAATGAATCCTGACGTTTTTGTGATAAGGCACGGGGAATCGGGGGCGGCATATTTTGTATCCGAGGTGACAAAGGCATCCGTTATAAATGCCGGCGACGGCACCAACGAGCACCCTACTCAGTGTCTTTTGGATATTATGACGGTTATGGAAAAAAAGGGAGATATTAAATCCTTAAAAGTATCCGTTATAGGTGATATTTGCCATTCGAGAGTTGCAAGGTCTGATATATACGGATTTGCTAAGTTGGGAGCAGAAATTTGTCTATACGGACCGCATTCCCTTTTGCCGAAGTTAATCGAACTAAAAAACGTGAGAATTGCAGAGAGTATGGAGGAGGCACTTCGACATGCCGATGTTGTAATAATGCTAAGAATCCAAAAAGAAAGGGCGAGCTATTATTTTATTCCGTCGATAGAAGAATATAGGAATTTTTTTCAGTTAACGCCGTCGCTTTTATCTCTATCAGCGAAGGACGTTATGATTTTACATCCTGGACCGGTAAACCGCGACGTAGAGATAGCGGGAAGCATAATAGACGATAATAAAACGCATATTTTTAAGCAGGTTGAAAACGGCGTAGCAATCAGAATGGCATGTCTTTATATTTTGCTGAGTCGTCAAAAAAATTAAACTCAAATATATCGAATAAATATATTATATTCACTGTATGCAAAGTTTGCTTATAAAAAATGGTATAGTAGTCGACCCCGTTACCAAAACGGAGGTAAAAAGAGATATTTATATCGAAGCGGGGGTAATAAGAGATGTACCTCCGGAGTATAAAACAAGAGATATTAAGGTTATAGACGTAAAAAATTCGGTAATTTTACCCGGTTTAATAGATATGCATGTTCATTTGCGTGAGCCGGGTTTTGAATATAAGGAAACCATAAAATCCGGAATGGAAGCGGCAATAGCGGGCGGTTTTACGTCTATCTGCTGTATGCCTAATACTAATCCGGTAAATGATTCCAAGTCGGTAAATGTATTTTTGAGTGATAAGGTCGGTAGCCTTAATTTAATTAACCTGTTTCCGATAGGGGCTATATCTAAGGGGTTATCCGGCACTTCGTTATCTAACATGGGGGAACTCAAAGAATCCGGTGCGGTTGCGTTAAGCGATGACGGAAATTCCGTAGAAGACAGCGCACTTATGGGCAGGGCGCTATTGTATGCCCGGACTTTTAATTTGCCGGTAATATTTCATAGTGAGGATACAAAGCTTCGCGGTAAAGGAGTAATGAACGAGGGTGTTATATCCGAGCGGCTTGGAGTTGAGGGCATTCCTCATATTGCCGAAGAAATAGGTACGGCAAGGGATGTCATGCTTGCGGGGTATTACGGCGCAAACGCTCATATAGCGCATGTTTCCACGGCGGGTTCGGTCGGTATAATAAGGCGGGCAAAAAAGGACGGCATAAAAATCACGTGTGAGACGTGTCCCCATTATTTTACCCTTACGGAAGATTCGTTATTAATGTATAATACCAATGCTAAGATGAATCCGCCGTTAAGGACAAAGGAGGACGTTGCGGCAATAAAAGAAGCGCTGGCGGACGGAACCATAGACGTCATAGCCTCAGACCATGCTCCGCATAGCGAAAGTGAGAAGAATACTACGTTGGACAGCGCGCCTTTCGGAATTACAGGTCTTCAGACATCATTGCCGCTAACATTGAGGCTTTATCGTGAGAAGAAGCTTTCTTTGTCGGATATAGCCGCGTTAATGTCGCTTAATCCGGCTAAAATTTTAAATTTAGGGAACAGGGGCTCTTTGCAGAACGGATTTTTGGCCGATATTACGATTGTGGATATTCAAAAAAATTGGAAATTTACAAGGGATAAGATTAAATCCTTGAGCAAGAATTCCCCATTTATAGGCGAGAAATTTACGGGCATTCCAACCGGTGTAATAGTCGGGGGAAATTTGATTAATACTAATCTAAAACAGCAAAATTTTATATAGTGTACGGGTTTGATTTTATGACTGATTCCAAAAAAGAAAAAGCTATAATCATGTTGGATAACGGGAATTATTACGAGGGGCTATATGAAGGACGTGTTATCGAATCCGGCGGAGAAGCCGTGTTCAATACGGCCATGAACGGCTACCAGGAATTAATTACCGACCCGTCTTATAGCGGCCAGATTGTTGTCATGACGTATCCCATGATAGGCAACTATGGAATAAACGATATTGATTTTGAATCCGACAGGGTATGGGTTTCCGGTCTCGTTACCAAGAATTATACGAGAGATTTTTCGCATCATAGTGCTTCAAAAAGCTTATCGGAGTTTGTTAACTCTTTCGGATATCCGGTAATTTCCGGCATAGATACAAGATATATGACTATTTTGCTTAGAGACGAAGGACAGCTAAATGTTTATATCGCCCCGAAAGAAGCCGGAATTACTTATATGAGGGGAAGATTAAACTCATTGCCTAAAATGGAGGGACTAAATCTTGTTTCCGGTGTTTCTACCGAAAATGCCTACGAAAGAAGGGTTAATTCTCCGGAATTTAAAGTAACCATCATAGATTACGGGGTGAAATATAACACGATAAGATGTCTCAATGAGTTGAATGCCGATGTTACGGTTGTTCCGCATAATTTCTCTAAAATAGATATACTTTCGACCGAGCCGGATGGTATTCTTTTATCGAATGGACCCGGCGATCCCGAAACGATGCAAGAAGAGATAGAAACCTTAAAAAGTATGTTAGGCGAGAAGCCTATCCTTGGAATTTGTTTAGGACATCAGATACTTGCCCGTTCTCTCGGCTTTGACACTTACAAACTGAAATTTGGACATCACGGAATAAACCATCCGGTTAAGAACCTAAAGACGGAAAAAGTGGAAATTACGTCGCAAAATCATGGTTTTTGTGTTGATTTGCTTAAGACCGGGGGTAATTCAATAAATGTCGAAAATACCAAACTTACGCATATAAGTCTTAACGATAATACCGTGGAAGGCATTAAGAACGAAAATCTCAGTGTGTTTTCAGTGCAATATCACCCGGAGAGTTCTCCCGGCACCAGAGATTCAAGGTACCTCTTCGCGGAATTTAAGGATTTATGTTTAAGAAAATAGAATGAAGGCAGAACATATTCCGTCATATATAAATCTTTCTAATGCGGTATTTCGTTCAAAAATAGACGGGCTTTATGATTTGACGGAGGGCTGCGAGCTATGTCCGCGCAAATGCGGGGCAAAGCGATTTAAGGGGGAGAAGGGGTTATGCGGAGCGGCCGGCATATTGAAGATAGCGAGTATGAATTTGCATTTTGGCGAAGAGCCTTCGATATCGGGTAAAAACGGTTCTGGAACGGTATTCTTTAGCGGTTGTTCTTTAAAGTGCAAGTTTTGTCAAAACTATCCTGTAAGCAGATATTGCACGGGAAAAATTTACGATGCCTCGGGACTTGCCGAAGGCATGCTTAAATTGCAGGAAAAAGGGGCTAACAATATCAATCTTGTTACATCCTTGCATTATATGTTTTTTGTAGCAGAGGCAATTTTTTTAGCTAAAAATAAAGGTTTAAAAATCCCGATCGTTTATAACAGTTCGGGGTATGAAGAAGAAAAGTTACTTTATCTTTTGGACGGTATTATAGATATATATCTTCCGGATATAAAATATTCCGACGATAAATATGCGTTGCAATATTCCGGTGTAGCCGATTATGTCATCGTCAACAGGAGAGCGCTAAAAATTATGTACGATCAGGTTGGAGAACTTAAGGTAAATAACTGCGGCATCGCGGTTTCCGGTCTTTTGGCGAGGCATCTTGTTTTGCCGAACGGTATTAGCGGATACGCGGATTCTTTTAGATTCATTGCGGAAGAGATTGACGGTAAAGTGCCGATAAGCCTTATGAGTCAGTATTTTCCTGCGTATAAAGCGTTTTATGATATTAATATAAATAGAAAGATAACGGAAAGTGAATATTTATGCGCCCTTAAAGAGATAACCGAAGACAATTTAACGGGGTTTTTTCAGAACGACCGTAATTTATATATATAAAAAAATAAAATTATGCCTAAAAGAACGGATATCAAAAAAATCTTGATAATAGGTTCCGGTCCGATAATTATCGGGCAAGCGGCGGAATTTGATTATTCCGGAACCCAGGGTACAAAGGCGTTGGTCGAAGAGGGCTATAAAGTAGTCCTTGTCAATTCTAATCCCGCCACCATTATGACCGATCCGGATTATGCCTATAAAACTTATATAGAACCCCTTACGATGGATTTTATCGTTAAGATTATTGAGAAAGAAAGGCCAGATAGCATACTGCCTGTATTAGGTGGACAGACGGCACTCAATCTCGTACTTGAACTTCACGAAGCGGGGGTTTTGCAAAAATACGGGATAAATATCCTTGGAGCGAATGTAGATGCAATTAAAAAGGCGGAGGATAGGGAATATTTTAAGAGAAGTATGGAAAAAATAGGCATTCCGGTTTTGCAGGGCGGTTTTGCCACCAACATGGAAGAGGCTTATAATGTTCAAAAGGAAATAGGTTTTCCGGTAATTATAAGACCGTCTTTTACGCTTGGAGGGACAGGCGGCGGAATGGCCTATAATACTTACGAGTTTGCCGAATTTGCTCTAAACGGCATAAATGCAAGTCCCATTAATGAAATATTGATAGAAAAATCCGTCATAGGGTTCAAAGAAGTCGAGCTTGAAGTCATGACGGATAAAAATAGAAATACCATAATAGTGTGTTCCATTGAAAATATCGACCCTATGGGTATTCATACCGGGGATTCTATTACGGTTGCTCCGGTACAGACATTAAGCGACAAGGATCTGCAGAAACTTCGCGATTATTCTATAAAAATAATGAAGGAAATCGGCGTAGAAACTGGAGGCTCCAACATTCAATTCGCTTTAGATCCGGATTCCGACGATGCCTATGTTATAGAGATGAATCCGAGGGTTTCAAGGAGTTCGAGCTTAGCTTCAAAGGCGACTGGTTTTGCAATCGCTAAAATAGCGACTAAGCTTGCTGTGGGCTACACCTTGGATGAAATCACTAACGATATTACAAAGAAAACCCTCGCATGCTTTGAGCCGTCCATTGATTACGTGGTAACGAAAATGCCGAGGTTTACCTTTGAGAAGTTTCTGCAGACGGATAGCACTCTGACGGCACATATGAAATCGGTTGGCGAGGTAATGGCGATAGGGAGAACGCTTTGCGAATCCCTTCAAAAAGCGGTGAGGTCTTTAGAAAATGGTTATTATGGGATAGAATCGCTTTACGGGCTTGATTTAACTTATGACGAAATAGGAACTAGACGGGATATTCCGGCAGTAAAAGAGGAAATAAAATCTTTTATAGAAAATAACGATTATAGGAGATTATTTTTAATAGCCGATGCCCTAAGAGTAGGTTTTACCGTCAACGAGATATATGAATTTTCTAAAATAGACAGACTATTTATTAATCAGATTAGACTTATAGTGGAACAGGAGAAAAAACTATTTTTTAGCATAAATCCGGAAAAAGATATAGAACTTTTGAGGGAATCAAAGGAGTTGGGCTTTTCAAACAGAATTATTGCAAAAATAATTACGAGAAAGAGCGACGGTAGGCATATCCCGCCCGAAGAATACTTAAAAAAAGATAAAGATGTTCTATCTTTGATTAAAAACAAGGAAAAAATTATATATGAAGTATGTGATAAAAATAATGTGGTAAGGGTATATAAGAAGGTAGATACGTGCGCCGGCGAATTTGATGCGGCTACGCCCTATATGTATTCGTCTTACGACAAGTTTAACGAAATTAAACCGTTGGAAGGCAAGAAAGTGATAATCTTAGGAAGCGGCCCCAACAGAATAGGACAGGGTGTTGAGTTCGATTATTGTTGTGTCCATTGCTCTTTCGCGTTAAGAGACGGTAATTACTCCTCTATTATGCTTAATTGCAATCCAGAAACTGTTTCTACCGACTATGATACGTCTTCAAGGCTGTATTTTGAACCGTTAACGTTTGAGGATACTATCGCTGTTTGTAATGCAGAGGGTAATCCTCCGGTTATATTGCAATTTGGCGGACAAACGCCGCTTAAGCTTGCCGAGGCATTGGATTCCGACGGCATTAAAATATTAGGGACGCCTTTTAAGTATATAGATATAGCTGAGAACAGAGAAAAGTTTAATAATGTTATAGAAAAAATAAACCTTTTACAGCCGGAAAACGCTATGGCGTTCAGGGAAGAAGAAATTTATGAAAAAGCCGCCGCAATAGGGTTTCCTGTTTTACTCCGTCCATCTTATGTCCTTGGCGGAAGAGCAATGGAGGTTATTTACGGCGAAGCCGGTTTGTTGAACTATATCAAAAAGATATTTAAACAAGATATTTCTTTCCCTATATTGATCGATAAATTTCTTGAAGATGCGATAGAGGTTGACGTAGACGTTTTAAGCGACGGAGAATCGACTTATATTGCCGGAATAATGGAACATATAGAAGAGGCGGGTGTTCATTCCGGGGACAGTGCCTGTTCTTTGCCGGTGTTTTCCTTAAAACCGAGCGCTGTAGAGAAGATAAAAGATATTACGGAAACGCTATGCAGGGAATTCCATGTAAAGGGCCTCGCAAATATGCAGTATGCCGTAAAAAATAACGAAATATACATAATAGAGGTTAACCCTCGGGCTTCAAGGACTATCCCTTTCATAAGCAAGGCTACCGGAGTGCCCGTGGCAAAACTTGCAACAAAGGTGCTTTTAGGGGAAAAAATTAAGACATTCGGGCTTGGAAGGTCGTTTCATATAAACTATTTTTGCGTTAAGGAAGCCGTATTCCCGTTCTCCAAATTTACGAACGTAGATCCTATGCTTGGACCTGAAATGAAGTCTACAGGCGAGGTAATGGGCATAGATTTAAATTTCGGCATGGCATATGCCAAATCGCAGATAGCCTCCGGGCAAAATCTTCCGTTGTCGGGAAACGTTCTTATAAGCGTTAAAGACGAGGATAAAAAATACTTGAACGATTTATGCGGGTCGCTGATAGATATGGGTTTAAATATAATAGCTACGAAAGGAACCTCGGAATATTTAAATAAATCGGGTATTAAAAATAAAAAGATAAATAAGGTTAAAGAGGGCAGACCTCACATAATAGATGCGTTAAAGAACAAAGAGATTTCTATGATTTTTAATACGCCGAGGGGAATGAAGTCTCTTGAGGATTCTTATGCAATAAGAAGAAGCGCAGTAGAGTTTTTACTTCCTTATTATACGACTATAAGGGGAGCGACTGCCGCATGCATGGCAATTAAGGCGCTTAAGGAAAATGATTTGTCCGTAAACGCCTTACAGGACTATTATAAACGTATAAATAACATATAATAATTAGGTGGGGGGGGGTGAGGTTTTGGTACTTGATGAAAAGATTTTTTATATTACAAAAGAAGGCTATAGTAATATGATTAAAGATCTGAAAAGGTTAAAGTCCGTCGAAAGACCGGCAAATATTAAAGCAATAGAAGAAGCTATTGCGCACGGAGATTTATCGGAAAATGCGGAATATCACTCGGCAAAGGAAAAACAGGGTTTTCTACAGGGGAAGATTTTAGAGCTGGAGGATAAAATTGCTCGTGCTCAGGTTATCGACGTGGCTAAGATTTGTGAAGAGAAGGTTGTATTCGGCGCAAAGGTAAGTTTGTTAGATTTAAATAGCGACAAGGAGGTCTCGTATCAAATAGTCGGAGACACGGAATCCAGTATAAAAAACGGTAAAATCTCGATAAGTTCTCCAATCGCCAAGGCGCTTATAGGAAAATGTGTAGGAGACGAAGTAACTATTAAAGTTCCTAACGGGGTTAGAGAGTTCGAAATCCTTGACATTAAATATGCTTAATGGTAAAATGAACGCATACGCACATAATATATTATAAGAAAAAAGGGAGATTATAATGGCTTTAGACAGGGATCAGGTAATGAAGGTTATAGATGAGATTAGGCCCTCGTTGCAGTTTGACGGAGGAGACGTAGAATTAGTCGATATTCTTGAAGACGGAACGATTAACGTTAAGCTTAAAGGGGCATGCGCCGGCTGCATGGGCTCCATGATGACTCTTAAGGGCGGAATAGAACGTTTACTTAAAGAACGTGTGCCGGGAGTTAAAGAAGTAAACGCAGTTTAACGGTAAATTTTTTTATTGGATTTTCCAAAATTAAGGCATATTTCGTAAGGAATGGTTTGAGCAAGTTGCGCTATTTCTTGTGGAGTGATTTCGTTTGAAGCGTCTTTTCCCGCGATTATTACTCTGCTGCCCGGTTTTACTCCTTCTATTTTTGTTACGTCTATCATTGTTGTATTCATTGTTACAATGCCTGTAATTTTTGCAAATTTATCATTTATTAAAAATCTTCCCTTGTTGGATAATAGTCTTGGAATGCCGTTGTCGTAGCCTGCGGGAACAATTGCGATAATCATATCGTTATTTGCTCTGTATGTGTTGTTATAAGAGATAAATGCACCCTTTTTAACTTTTTTAATCTGCATAACGGAAGATTCTACGGTCATAAGCGGATTAAGGTTAATATGAGAATATCCGGTATAGTTTATATTAGGGTTTATTCCGTAGATAGAAATGCCGGGTCTTACCGCATTTGAATAGTCTTCGTCTATTTTATCGTTTAGCAGTGATGAACTGGCGCTTATATGGGCATATAAAGGCTTAATGCCTTCGCTATGGAATAAAGACAGGGTTTTTTTATAGTTGGCTAATTGGAAATTAGTGTATTCCGTGTCATTTCCGGCTGATGACAGATGGCTAAAAAAACCCTCGGTATTAATAAAATCTTTGTTTTTCCTTATGATATTTATTGCGGATTTTATTTCGTCGCCGCTTAAACCTAAGCGATTCATTCCGGAATCGAATTTTATATGAATATTTACGGATTTTTTAAGCATCTTTGCCTTGCTTAAAAGAATATGCAGATATTCCAAGCTTATCGCCGATATGCTTAAATTGAGGTTTATAGCCTCGGTTATATCTGATTCTGCAACTCCGCGGAGGAGCAGGAGCTTAGCTTTCGGAATATTTTTAAGAATGGCCGCTGCTTCTTCCATATAAATAATTCCGAAAAAATTTATTCCGTTATCTGAAAGTGTTTTTGCAACCGGAATCAGCCCATGACCGTATGCGTCAGATTTTATAACAGCAATGACGGTTTTATTCTTGACGGATTTAAGAGATTTTACGGCATCAATGTTTTTTTTTAGGTCCCTCAGATTTATATATAGAGAAGTATCGGGCATAACTTTCATTTTAAGGAAAAAGCCGGTAAAAGTCAATTTTAGGATATTCAGGAGCGTTTATACTTGTCTGAAGCCGGTGTTTTTGATATCATGTACTTTTATTATGATAATTAATTTAGGGGCGATAGGGGATAAAAATGACGATAACCGATTTAAATTTTGAGGGGATTCTTAAAAATGCTTATTTGAATAAAGATGATTTTATAGATATATTTATAGAATCTAAGGTTTCCACCCTATTGTCGAATGAGGGCAAGAGGCTTGAAAAGGCTATTAACGGTGCAGTTCAGGGGGTAGGCCTAAGGCTTATTTCCAATAATAAAACATATTATGCCTATACTAACAATTTAGAAGAAAAAAAATTGATACAAATTGCCGGAGATTTGAGAGAAGCGGCGCGCAACGATGCGGATAAGAGGGGTAACGGCAATACGGTTTTTAAGCCCTTAAATTTTAACGAAAAGAAACCTAAAACGGATTTTAGCATAACAAAAGACGTTGCCGACGTTTCTATCGATGAAAAATTAAGCAAAATAAAGCCCGTTGTCGATTACTCATGGAATTTTGATAAAAGAGTCGTTCAGGTTAATATTACTTACGTCGATTATAAGCAGGATGTCGTAATAGTGAATTCATTGGGCGATTTCGTAAAGGATATCAGGGAAAATATAGTATTTCTCGCTCATGTCGTGGTGTCCAACGGGAATAGAGCGGAGGTTGGTTATGAAGTGGCAGGAGGGTTTACCGGTTTCGAATTTTTTGATAAAAATACTCCGGAAGATATTGCAAAAGAGGCATTAAATAGAGCATTAACTCAGCTTGACGCTCCCTTTGCTCCTTCGGGGACGATGCCCGTCGTGTTATCTAATGAGGCCGGAGGAACGATGATACATGAGGCGATCGGACACGGATTAGAAGCGGATATTGCAGGCAACGGTTTGAGCGTATATTCCGACAAAATAGGAGAACGGATAGCGTCAAAATTGATAACTGTTATAGACGATTCTTCTTTAGTGGGGAAAAGAGGTTTTTACAGATTTGACGACGAAGGAACATGTTCGGATAGAAACGTGCTTGTGGAAAACGGAGTTCTAAAAAGATATATGTCCGATAGATTGTCTCTTATAAAATACGGCTACGGGCTTACCGGTAACGGTAGAAGGCAATCGTATGAGCATCCGCCTATAGTAAGAATGTCGAATACGATGATTGCTAAAGGTGAATCCGACCCCGAAGACATTATAAAAAGCGTAAGTGACGGCATTTTCGTTAGGAAAATGGGTGGGGGTCAAGTAAACACGGTTACCGGAGATTTTGTGTTCGATGTCATGGAGGGTTATACTATAAAGGGGGGTGTTATAGGTGAAGCCGTTAGTGGTGCGACACTTATGGGAAACGGTCCCGAGGTATTAAAAAACATAGATATGGTCGGTAACGATTTAGGATTCGGTATCGGAACATGCGGTAAGGACGGGCAAGGGGTCCCGGTATCCGATGCCCAGCCTACGTTAAGAATTCCTTCAATAATAGTAGGTGGTAAGAATTAAAATAATTTTAGAATGGAAAGAGTAAAAGACTGGAAATCGTATCAGAAGACGTTCAATAGACGCAGAATTAAAAAAAATCGGATCGTTTCTTTTGTAAAATATGCCGTTGTTTTAATATTCGTTATTTTATTTTTGTACGGTTCCATCAAGCTTTATTATTTTGGAGAATCGTTTACATTAATCCGAAACAAACAACTTCAGGGAACCGGAATCAGACCTATCATATTTCCTAAAAAACATAATCTTTCAGGCGTAAAGTCGCTTAATGTTCCCGTAACCGTGAAGACGGCGTCGTCGCTTCCCGCAGCAAAAGACTCGCATAAAAAATAGAGATACGGCAAAAAAGCCTTTCTGCTCATTTCTTTTTTGGAAATGTAGTATAATTGTAAAACAAGTATATATGGTAAAATTAGGCGGGGGTACGAAAAAATGGCTAAAATTATTCCGTTCGAATATTTAGAAACGGTCGTAGAACACTCTATTTCAAATATGAAAAGGATAAAAAAAGAGCTGACTCTTGCCGAAGAGATAGAATCCGTCGATTTTATATCGCTTGCAATTTTAAATATTAATTTAAATACAAAAGAATATGCAGATGATTTTACAAAAACTCTCTGCGGCGTATTGAGGGATTCCGATATCATCTGCGTTAAAAACGGTTTCATATATTTATTTCTGCCCGGGACTAATTTTGAAGGCGTTATGGATATAATAAGCGATTTTAAAGAATTTTACGACGGTATTTTCGATTATGTTGCTGCGGCGCATTTACTGAGCGATATAAAAAATATAGCATGTATCCTGCCTGATTTGCAAAAACTTGCATCAGATAAGGGTTGGAAGGTATGATTTCATCAAATTTTAATAAAAGTTTAACCGTTCATCAACACACCCTCAATAATATTTTTGTAGTGACTTTTATACGAAAGCAGCATCAGCGCGTAGGAAAAATAATTTTGATAGATGTAGAGGTATTGGCATATTCGGGATGATGATCGCAGGACTGCCCGACGTTTTCACTGAAGAGGCCAAGTGCGAGGGTAGTGTTGTGATACAAAACTATGGTTTTGGTTATCTGTTTAAAAAGATAACTATAAATCTTGCCACTGCCGGTATTCTTAACGGTTATATTATTGAGGGATAACTTTTCTTAGACGGTAAAATAAAATGCATTAAGGGCATAATAGCACTTGCTGTACTCAAATTATCTTAATAAGGACGAGATAGGCGCATAAACTATAAGAACAACCATGATACGGGGTACGAAAGAAATAGAATAGTAAAATATATCTGCAACCTTATATACTTTCTAAAGATATTATGATAAAATATATAAATTAATTAAATCATACTATATAGATATACAAAGTAGGCAAGATAACGCCATGTCATAAGACTGCTTATTGTTCGGCACAACCGACAGACATTTGGAATAGGTCATCGAGAGGCATTGCACAATTAGGAAAAGGATATAAATTATGGAACACAATTCTCATCATGAAGAACATGTTACTACAGCATTACTTCTCGCGGCAGGCACAGGCAGTCGTCTTTATCCATTGACGCAAAATGCTCCTAAATGTTTAACCATAGTTAACGGCATGTCAATACTCGAACGACTAATTTCCAATCTTAACCGTCACGGCTTCAAAAGATTAGTCGTGGTTACGGGATACATGGAAAGGCATATCAGGGATTTTCTGGGACATCGAATAGGTAACGTGGAAATTGAGTATATTTTTAGCCCGTTATACAAGACTACTAATAATATTTATTCTCTCTGGATGGCGCGCAAGGTTATCGATGAGCCGTTTCTATTGCTTGAAAGCGATCTCGTTTTTGACGAATCACTCTTAGACGCCATGCGGTATCCCGATAAGATAGCCGTTGCAAAGTTGCAACCCTGGATGAACGGGACATGCATTACGATCAAATCCCAACGGGTTAGAAGATTTTTAGCGTATAATGCAGACTCCTTTGGTGAGGTCAAATACAAGACCGTTAATATTTACAGCATTTCACATACATCATGGCGCTGTATCATAAAAAAATTGGACAAGCATATTTTAGCCGGTGAGGTGAACGGCTATTACGAAACCGTATTTGCGGAAATGATTGCTAACGGCGACCTCTCTTTTAAAATAGTTTTTTTTAACGGTAAGCCATGGTATGAAATAGACACTATTAAAGACTTAGCAGAGGCCGAGAAGCTATTTCCGTTAAATAATTATGTGACTGCAGAAAACGATACCCTTTTGCATCTTGATATTTTTGATATGCAATCGTCTGTTAACGTTGCGATATCTCCAGAAAAAAGACAGGAATCATAGATGTCGCAAAATAATTATGGGGCTCAATCTGAAAAATACAGATTCATTTCTACTCAACACGGTGGTTATTATCGGCATAATTTTATCGATCACGCCTATTTATATAACCTATATTTCCCGCCGGAAGCTATTTTCGCAAGTTTTAAAGAGCAAATTCACAACATTGTTCTAAATTATCCGGTGGCGCAGGATGCCCTTGCCGGGCTTATCGGCAAAATAATTGATCAGCCTGTTGAAAGGATCGTTGTGAGCAACGGGGCTTCCGAATTAATAAAAATAGTATCAGGACAAATATCGGGTAAGTTGATTATTCCGGTACCTTCTTTTAATGAATATGCTAATGCCGCTCCTTCTCGTCGGGTAGTTGAATTTCCGCTTGATTTTCCGTCTTTTCGGTTGTGCGTAGAAAAATTTGCCGATGAAGCGTTTCGGGTAAAGGCCGATATGGCCGTAGTGATAACGCCCAACAATCCGACGTCAATGTTGGTTCCCAAGTCCGACCTCGTTTGGCTTGCAAAAAAACTCGAATCTCACGACTGCATGCTGATTATAGATGAATCATTTTTAGATTTTGCGGAAAATCCCGACAAAATAAGCATAGAACGGGATATTGCAGATTATCCGAATATGGTGATTTTTAAAAGTATGAGTAAGGCCTATGGTATAGGCGGACTTAGGATCGGCTATATGTTAACCGCCGATTTAAAATTTGCCGAAGTCGTGAGGAATAGAATACCTATTTGGAATATTAATGGATTTGCAGAAGAATTTTTACGGCTTTTACCCGATTACAAATACGAATTTCTTGAAAGCTGCAAACAAGTCAGATACGATAGGGATAGTCTGTATGAAAAACTTTGCGGTATAAAAGGGATGACGGTTTTTAAGCCTGATGCAAATTTTGTTTTTTGTCGCTTGCCCGATTATGCACAAAGCGCTCCCGATGTTACGAAAGAGTTGTTTATTAAACATAATATGTATATAAAGGACTGTGTGGGCAAAACCCAACCGGATTCCGATCGTTATATTCGGATTGCCAGCCGTACTGAAGGAGAAAATCGCAAAATGGTCACGGCTTTGATTGACGTAATTGGCTTAAAAAATTAAGAGCTATGAAAATAACGACATGTCCCAAACCAAGACAGCCTCGTCAGCCGACGATGCTTTTTTTTGCCGGAGATTTTCCAAACATTCTATCGCTTATAGGCTTGTTGTGTGCGGTGCTTGGTATTTATTACGCTATTTTAGGCTATTTTTATATTGCGATGATTGGAGTTCTATGGGCAGTTGTATTTGATTGGGTCGACGGAATAGTTGCTCGCCGAATAAAGGGGCGGACGGACTATCATCGAGCCTTTGGGAATCAGCTTGATTCATTAATAGATATCGTGAGTTTCGGAGTGTTTCCCGCTGTTTTTCTCTTAAGCTACGGCAAATTCAATCCATGGTTCTTGCCGGGGGCATTTCTTATAGTTGCCGCCGGTGTTATACGATTGAGTTATTTTAATATTTTCGGTCTGATTAACAATAAGACATATATGGGTCTGGCATTAGACAACAATATTATTATCCTTGCTTTTGTATTTTTGTTTAAAGGTCTTTTTAGCCATCTGGCTTTTTCGGTAATTATTTATGTGTTGTTGATGACATTTATGGTGCTTAATTTGTCCCCTATACAAACGCCTAAATTTTCGGAAAGATGGTTTTATGTTCTCCTGTTCTACTCTTTAGTGTTAACGGTCGCATATAGTTGGATGCAGTATGTCGGGATTTGAAAATTAAATAGGGTCGGTGTGATATCGACCCGAATTGCCGTTTAACGAGATATTTAGCCCCGATAATACAAAAAACTCAAATCAAGTATTCGTTCCCCGTTTTTCATCATAATACCCCTCCACTTCTAAACAGGATAAAAAAGCTTGACCTTATACTAAAGTATAAGGTGTAAAATACCATAATTGAGCAAGGTTATGTATATGATGAATAAATTAACAGGGGGGCTTTATGAACGTAAAAAATTATTTTAAACGTAAAAACGTTAAAAACGTTGTCGACTCTAATGGTGCTGCAGTTTCTAATGTATCCTCCGGTACTGCAGCCCTATTCTCGATTTTGGGCGGAGTTTGTTGTTGGGGACCTCTGACCTTTAGCATACTGGGGATAACTGCAAGCACAGGGGGTTTTCTTGGATCCACGGTATCTTTTTTAAAGGGTATCGTGCCTTATAGAAATTATTTTTTAATCTTGGATATTATCGGTGTCCTTTTATCTTTTTACTTTCTTTATATATCGCCGAAAATATCGTCAAAAAAAGGCGTTTATTCTCTCGGCAAGGGAGATATCGATATGTCCAATGGTGAAACATGCGATTGCAAGGCGGCAAGTCCGTTTAGCGTCAGCAAAATAGTTTTTTACTTGTCCGTGGCGATCACGGTAGGGTTCTTTATATTTTTGTATAAAGATACCGGTACGGTTTTTATGGCATGGCCGAAGATTTAATATAATCTTCCCATAATTAAGACAACCTGTTTTATAAAGATACCGAATACTTTATAATAACGATTAATCCGGTTGCCCGATACTAAAAATGTGTTGACAAAGTTAACGGCTCAGATATAATTAGAGGCATGATTAATAATTTTTGAAACGGGGGTATTAAATGAATAAGTTTAAAAAAGGGATATTTTTCATTGCCTTGGCATTAACTGCGATGTTATCTTTAGCCATATTTCCAAAATATTCTATGGCGGCGAAGACGGTAAAGGCGCCGACTATGGCAACTAAAATGGCTAAAATGGCGAAAAATATGCCGAATATGTCGGCAAAAATGGTGAAGATGTCGATTCGGCTCAATGCCAAAATCGCCGAATTTCAGTATCATAAAGCCCTTGGCGCAATAAAGGGCGGGTATTATTATTTTGCCGTTCGACATTTCGAAAAAGCTATCGTCGTAGAACCGCATTTTGCTATGGCATATGCGCGCATGGGGGTAATTTTATGCAAACTTGGGGATATACATTTAGCCATAGACGTCCTTAGGAAAGGGTTGAAATATAATCCAAATATTAGGTGGGCAAGGACTAAATTAAAAAGATACGCTGCCTCTCCGAAAGTTATAAATTGCTAAAGACTCAGCCCTCGCGGAACCTAACGAGGAAGGGTAATTCAGCAAATGTTTTATCGTTTGACTTTTTATATTTTTAATGATAACCTTGAAAAACTAAGCAAATAGCTTATTTAAATTTTATCTTAAAAGTTTAAGGGAAACGGGTGAGAATCCCGTGCTGTTCCCGCAGCCGTAATAACTTATAACGGTTTTTTTATTATCCGTTATATAGAATATTCCGAATTTGCCACTGGTAAGTCGTATAATTGCCGGGAAGGCGGAATGTTTTACATGTTTAAGCCGGAAGACCTGCTTTTTAAGATACTAATAACTTTAATTAGCGGGAGGTCTAATTATGTTTTCACGCCTTTTTAATTTGTCGAGTTTCAAACGAAGACTCATTCTTCTCTATGCGTTTTTAATCTCTTTCGTTGTAATTTCCATTATTATTTTAATTGATCGGTCAAGGGTTTTTCCTGCCCTGTTGGGCTTAGGTTCGCTTGCCTTTTTTTTCGGTTTAAAGCATGCGATGGATGCAGACCATATTGCCGCGATAGATAATACCACCAGAAAATTGATGAACGACGGCAAAAAACCGGTCGGAGTCGGGTTTTTCTTTTCCCTCGGTCATTCGCTTTCTATTTTCACTTTAACGGTAATAACCGTCATTTTAGGGGAGTTTATAATCAAAAAATATCCCGTGTTGGGTGGCATAGGTGATATGCTTGGGACGGGGGTATCCGCTTTATTTTTATACATAATCGCGTTTATGAACCTGCTTATCCTTATAAGCATAATAAAGGTGGTAAGAAAATACAGGAATGCCGACAACAAGGCGATGGAAGCCGAGCTTTTAAAGAGAGGCTTTATGTTTCGTTTTTTCGGCGGAGTAATGAAGCTTATAACGTCGAGCTGGCATATGTTTTTCGTCGGCATACTATTTGGCATAGGTTTCGATACGGCAACGGAAGTTGCAATACTTTCAATGTCGGCAATATTTGCCGCTAACGGCAGGCCGCTGATAGATGTTTTGATACTACCGATGGTATTTTCATCCGCCATGGTATTATTAGATTCAACGGACGGTGTAGTAATGCAGTTTGCTTATAGCTGGGCATTTTTAAATCCGATAAGGAAGATTTTTTATAATATATCCATCACAAGCATTTCTATTTTCTTAGCGTTTTGTATAGGAACGATAGAATGGCTTCAGGTCGTAGGCATGAAATTTAATTTAACCGGAGAGCCTTGGGATTTCCTTAATCACCTTTCTTTCGCGGTGCTGGGAGGAATGATAGCGGTCATACTTGCGTCGGCATGGCTTTTATCGTTAGGCGTATATAAGTTCGCTAAGGTTGAATCAAGATATGGCGGAAGTGAATTAGACATAGAGGGGGATGAATAAAAATGAGTCGGGAGACTATTATATTGCTCGGTCACGGTTCGAGAAGAATTGAGGCCAACGATATTCTTAGAAGTATCGTAAAGATAATAAAGCCTAAATTTCCTGATGAATATATGGAATGTGCTTTTTTAGAATTTGCCGAACCAAATATAAATGATGCATTAGAAAATGCCGCTAACGGCGGTTCCAATTTAATCTATGTCATACCCTATTTTTTATATTCGGGAAATCATGTATCTCGTGATATTCCGAATATTCTAAAAGAATTTTCGGTTAAATATCCTAATGTCAATATTAAATATGGAGATTACTTAGGAATAGACGAAAAATTAAGCGAACTCGCAATAGAAAGAATAATGGCGGTTAAACGGCCATCATCTCACGGATGATGGTTCTAGGGGGAGGGGATAAATCCTCTCCGTCCGGTCCGCTTCCCTTCCCGTAATAATCCTTGTAGCCATGTAGATCTAATATACATTGAATTTTATAGACGAACAGGATAGAATAGTAGACAAATAACTTAATTTATACTTAGTTAAAACCATATGTGCCTTGCAATCCCGTCTAAAGTCATAGAAATAAAAGACGACAGCACCGTCATAGTCGATACCATGGGTTCCAAAAGGCTTGTTTCTACTATGCTCTTGGAAGAACGGGTCAATGTCGGCGAATATTTACTTATTCATGTAGGCTATGCGATGCAAAAAATAGACGAAAAAGAGGCGATGGAGAGCCTCGGTTTATTTAAAGAAATAGAAAATAAAATGAACATGGGTTAAAAATCGGCTAGAGCGGGTAAGAATGAGCATATATTCCTCTTTTAGGCAAAAAAACGATATAGAACGCCTGGTTTTTTTAATAAACAACGAGGCTAAAGAAACAATAAATATAATGGAGATATGCGGCGGGCATACCCATTCTATCATGAAATATGGATTAAATGCCCTAATCAAAGACAAAGTAAACTTTCTTCACGGTCCGGGTTGCCCCGTTTGTGTTATGCCGATAAAAAGAATAGACGCGGCCATCTGCATTGCTGGTTTGCCCGACGTCATACTTGTAGCTTACGGGGATATGATGAGGGTTCCCGGAACAAATAGTTCCCTCATAAAAGAAAGGGCTAAGGGGAAAGATATTAGAATGATATATTCCCCGCTTGATATTATAAAAATAGCAGGGGATAAGAGCAATAAGAATAAAAAGATTGTTTTTTTCGCAATCGGGTTCGAAACCACGACACCTATGACTGCGGCGCTTCTTGAGGAAGTAATAACAAAAAAAATAGAGAATGTATTTTTTTATATTAACCACGTCCTTGTTCCTCCGCCGATAAACGCTATTTTGGATTCAAATGACAGTTTAATAGACGGATTTATTTGTCCGGGTCATGTAAGCGTTATCACCGGAAGCGGTATTTATAGTGATATTGCGCAAAAATACAAAAAATCGGCGGTTATTTCCGGATTTGAACCATATGACATTTTAAGCGGAACGCTTTTGATAGTCAGGCAGATTAACGACAATAACCCGTCGGTGGAAATTGCATATAAAAGAGTAGTTAAGGAAGAGGGTAATAAAAAGGCTCAAGATTTAGTCAATAAATATTTCAGGGTAAGAGACGAGTTTGAATGGAGGGGTTTTGGCAATATTGCAAAAAGTGGTTTAAGATTAAGGGATAAGTTTGAATATTTTGATGCAGAATATGTTTTTGCTGATAAATTGAAAGCGTTAGAATTAAATGGAGATTTCAAAGAAAATACAGGTTGCAAATGCGGAGAAATACTTAGGGGAAAACTAAAACCGGTTGACTGCCCCCTATTCGGCAAGGTTTGTATTCCTGAAAATCCGGTGGGGGCGTGCATGGTTTCCAGCGAAGGGGCATGCTCAGCGTATTATAAATATCGTAATTTTTAATCCTATGAATTATAAAAAATTGAACGGAGATGAAAAGATTTTGCTTTCCCACGGCGGTGGTGGAAGAGAGACCGCCGCATTGATTAAGGATATATTATTTGCGGAATTTTACGGACCTGATTCGAATATTATAAATTATGATAACGGACAAAATCAAATAAAGTTGTTGGAAGACGCCGCTATTTTGGATTCACCGAAGAAGATAGCCTTTACCACAGATAGTTTCACGGTAAGCCCTATTTTTTTCAAGGGCGGAGATATAGGTAAATTATCTGTTGCGGGAACGGTAAACGACCTCTCGGTTATGGGAGCTAAACCGCTTTTTTTGAGTCTGGGACTCATAATAGAGGAAGGGTTTTTAATAGAAGATTTAAAAAGGATTATAAATTCGGTGGTTCAAGAGGCTAAAAAAAGCGGGGTTAAGATCGTAACCGGAGATACAAAGGTTGTCCCCGTGGGGAAAGCGGACGGTATTTTTATAAATACAAGCGGAATAGGCAAAGTTTTATATGAAAATATTTCTGTTTATAATATAACGGACGGGGACGTCGTTATTGTTTCCGGTGATATCGGGGACCATGGAAGTGCCGTTATGTCGCAAAGAGACGGCATAGATATGGATGTGGCAATAGAAAGCGACTGCGCTTCTCTGTGGGACATGATTGAACTTGTCTTAAGGCAAGGGTGTCGTGTCAATGCTATCAGGGACGCAACAAGGGGCGGGCTTGCCGCGGTTCTTAACGAGTGGGCCTCTGCCGCGGGTATTAACATTCATATAGAAGAAAATGATATTCCGATAAAGGATAGCGTAAAGGGTTTTTGCGAGTTTCTGGGTTTTGAACCCTATCAACTTGCATGTGAGGGAAGGGTAGTTTTTGCGGTCAAGCCCGGGTATGCGAACAGGGTAATAGAGATTCTCAGATCTCATCCGTCCGGTAAAAATGCTAAGGTAATCGGAATAGTGGGAGATAAAAATAGAGGTGACAGCAGATTTAAAGGCAAGGTGATTTTGCGAGGTATTTATGGCGTAGATAGATTGTTGGATTATCCGTCCGGTGAGCTTTTGCCTAGAATTTGCTAAAGAAGAATTTACTGATTTAAGCCGAGTCGATGAAAGATAAAGATAATGAAAATTTCAAAAGGGTCATAATTAATATATCGGGCAGGGTTCAAGGTGTGGGTTTTAGACCATTTGTTTTTAAACTTGCAAAAAAATACTCCATTAGAGGAAATATTTTAAATGACTTAGACGGTGTTACAATCGATGCTCAAGGAACAGAAAATGATTTAATGAATTTTATGAAATCGTTAGATTCCAAAAGGCCGCCCCTTGCCGTTATTGACGTAAAAACCTTCCGTTTCTTAAGGCCGACCTTTTATAGCGATTTTGAAATTAAAAAATCTAATAAAACCGATGACATAAATAATGCGGAAAATTTAAATCTTATAATCCCCCCCGATATTGCAACCTGCGATGAATGCTTAAAAGAACTCTCAGATCCTTCCGACAGGAGGTATTTTTACCCGTTTATAAACTGTACCGATTGCGGTCCGAGATTTACGATTACTAAAAAATTACCTTATGACAGAGTATCGACTGCAATGGATAAGTTTAAAATGTGCCCTGAGTGTGAAATTGAATACAGAGATCCGACAAACAGACGGTTTCATGCAGAGCCCAACGGATGCTTCGCATGCGGGCCGAAGGTCGAGTTTATTAAGCCGCATGGATTGTGCCCGGACTCGTTATGTTCGAAAAAGGATGAGAAAATAAAAGGTTTTAATGCTATTAAAACTACCGTGCAGATTTTAAAAAACGGCGGTATTGTTTGTGTTAAAGGAGTGGGCGGTTTTCATTTGATGACCGATGCCACAAACGACGATGCCGTAAAATTATTAAGGGAACGAAAAAAAAGACTAAAAAAACCGTTTGCCGTCATGTTTAAAGATATATGCGAGGTTTCAAAATATGCCTATACCGATAATATTTCGATACCCTTGTTGTTATCAGGGAGAAGACCTATCGTTTTATTAGAAGATAAGCGAAATCTTTCTTATTTCGTGAATTGCGGAACAAAAAATATAGGCGTTTTTTTGCCTTACGCGCCGATCCATCATATTATTTTTAGCCTTTTTCATAAACCGTTGATAGCAACATCGGCAAATATGGCCGGAGAGCCTATCGTTAAGGACAATGACGAGGCTCTTTTTAAATTAAAATCTATCGCAGACGGTTTTTTAATTCATGATAGAGATATTTATAGAAGATGCGATGATTCCGTCATAAAAATAATTAAGGGTAATGATCAGGTTTTTATTAGACGTTCAAGGGGCTATGTTCCGGATCCCATTAAATTGCCTTTCGGATTGAAAAGAAACGTTCTTGCGGTAGGTTCTTATCTTAAAAACACGTTTGCAATAGCGTATAGCGGCAACATTAACGATAACGACAACAAGGGAGCGGTTATCTTGAGTCAGCATAACGGGGACTTAGACAATATAGATAGCTTTATTAATTTTACCGAAAATGTGGAAGATTTTGAAATATTTTATAATTTTAAGCCGAGCCTTATTGTTTGCGATAGTCATCCGCGTTACGAGAATACAAAATGGGCAGAAGATTTGGCGAAGAAAAGGGGTATAAAGCATGTAACTCTGCAACATCATAGGGCTCACATTATTTCATGTATGGCCGAAAACGGCTTAGGATTGAAAGACGATGTTTTTGGCGTAGCCTTTGACGGAACGGGTTATGGAGACGACGGAAGTATTTGGGGAGGGGAATTTTTTAAGGGAAATTATATGCATTTAAATAGGGTTGGGACTTTTAAAAGATTTAGGCTCATAGGGGGTGATAAAGCCGTTAAGTCGCCTCAAAGGGTTCTTTTAAGTCTCCTATTTACTATTTTTACCGAAAATAGAGGCAGATATGTCGAAAATTACGATTTTATGAGAAAATTAAACGATTGCTCCCCGGACAAAAAAGATTTTAACCCCGATATTTTACTGAAACTAACGGGCATTCCGGCGAAGAATATAAACATATTTTTCAAGATGTGGGATAGAGGGATTAATTCTCCGTATACATCTTCTTGCGGAAGAATTTTTGATGCTGTTTCTTGTTTGTGCGGATTCAGGGGGGATATCTCATGTGAGGGAGAGGCAGCGGTATACTTGGAAGACCTATGCGGCAGAGAGGAGACTGAATTATCTGATGACGAGATAGAAAAATCCGATTGCTTCGGGTACGCCGTAGATTACAACAAAATAGACGACCTGTTTATAGTCGATTACTGTCCGATGCTGATTCAGATTATAGAAATTATTATTAATAACCGCAATCCCGAAGATCCAGAATCACTTATGGCATTATATAAAGATATAGCAGAGAGATTTATAAATACCATCGCCTTAGTTATAAAAGATATCGCTTTAAGAATAGGCTGTAAAAACGTTTGTATGAGCGGCGGAGTATTTCAGAATGCGTTTTTGCCGGAAAAAATCGATAGAATCATGAACAAGAGCGGATTCAGCGTCTTTTTTAACAGAAAAATACCCCCGAATGATGGTGGTATTTCCTTCGGTCAGGCAGTTTACGGCGGGCTAATAGACGACAAATAACTAACTTAAAATTCAAGCGGTTCCGTTTGCGTAATTCTCTTGCATGTTAGTATTTATGCTCCATTTTAGGTCCAATATTTTTATTTCTTCCAATACAAGGGCTTCAAGGCGCGGTATAGCCTTTTTTAAGGGAAGGGAGATATCCATTCCTACGCCTTCTGCATCCTCCGGAGATATTGCAAAAATTATTATTTTAGGGTTATGTCCCTGCAGTTTGCACATGGTTATCACATCAATAAATTCAACATCATGGGCAGTTTTCTTCATTAAATTAACGGGAATGTTTTCGCTGTCGAATTTAAATATCCCCCCCGGTTTTTCGTCTGTTTTTAGAGCATCTATGACGATAACGTTGTCAAAATTAAATATATCGTCCAAAAGTCCGTAACCCAGCGTACTTCCGTCGATTACCCTTATATTTGGGTCAAATGTATATTTTTTTCTAAGATAATCAATAAAGTGAATTCCAAATCCCTCGTCCTTCAATAGCAGATTGCCGATTCCCACAATTCCAGTCATAAGTAAAAAATTCCAATTATGTTTTATTTGTATTCTGTTTTATTTCTCGTATACTTGTAGCCCCCGAACGGTATTGAGATATCACCCTCTTTCCACATCACCGTGCGCCAAATTTCTATATAGACGTGATAAACCATGAATATTATGATTATCCACATTATAAACAAATGAACAAGAGTGACACCGGTCAGCCCGCCGAATGCGACAAGCGTCCAGTCGGTCGTAAAATGCAGAATCCATGGCCACCAACCGCCTATGGCCGAAGTTCCGGTAAACGAAGCCACGTACAGCTGGAATCCCGTTAACATTTGAAATAAAATAAGTAGATGAAAAATAATGAATATTATGGCATTTAACGGGTCTTGATAACGGGTCGTTGCAGGCCTGTCTTTAAGCGTAAAATAATGCTTAATCATTTTTCCCGCTTCCGCCATTTTACCTCCAAAGGGTACGAAACTTTTGTAAATAGGTTCTTTCCATGAAAAAAAAGCTAAATACAACCAGACAAAAAAGGTAACGTCTATTACGATTGCGCCGATAAAATGAAATTCCCTCATCCACGTCATTATAAACGCCCTATATGTCTCTCCCGAACTTAGAACCCCGGTTGAGATAGAATTAAATTGCGCAGGAGTTTTTCCAAATATAAGAAAGGGATATGCTATATAAAAACCGGTAATTATATTATTAATAATGGCAAGAAAAAGCGACCAGTGGATAATTCTTTTTATAAGCGTCATCCTATGAATTAATTGTATCTCGCCGTATCTTCTCTCTTTATCTTCCATAATTAACCCCTTTTTAAAAGCTAATTAAATACAAAATTAACAGATTTTAAATTTTTTTACTTCGTTTGTTTTTGGATCGATTATGTGAACAGCGCAAGCCAAACACGGGTCGAATGAATGCACTGTCCTTAAAATTTCAAGGGGTTCGGAAGCATTTGCAAGTTTAACTCCGACCAAAGAGGCTTCATATGCTCCGGGGTTGTTAAAACCGTCCCTTGGGGAAGCGTTCCATGTCGTTGGGACGACTATTTGATAGTGTGTTATCCGTTTATTTTTTATTCTGACCCAATGTCCCAATGCCCCCCTCGGCGCTTCGTCAAGTCCGATGCCTATAATTTCTTTTGAAGGCATATCGTAATTTGTCCAGCTCGACTGGTCTATTGCCACATTTCTCATTAGCTCTATGGTCCACGGTTCTAATGCATCGGCTAAATATTTTGCCTCTATCCCTCTCGCCGCCGTTCTTCCGAGAGTTGAAAATAGTGCCGTTACGGGCAGCCCGGAGGTTTTCAAGACATAGTCGACCAATGTTTTAATTTTCTCGTTGCCCTTTGCGTAAGCTATAAGAGTTCTCGCAAGGGGTCCTACCTCCACGGCCCTATTTTCATATCTTGGAGATTTAACCCAGCTGTATTTTTCGTCTTCCTTGAGGCTGCCGTTTTTATTCAAACCCGTATAGTTGGGAGCGGTAACACCTACGGATGGATTAAGACCCGCTTTTTCATTTGGATATTTATACCATGAATGAGTAACGAATTCCGTTATCTTTTTCTCGTCTAAGTCCATGACGTTGCCGATGTCCCTGTCAAATATAACGCCCCTTGCCAAGTAGTCGTGCTCAGGATTTTCATCGTCTGTTTGGGGAAATGCGCCGTAAGATAAATAATTCTTAAGGCCCCCGCCGATACCTTGAAGGGCTTCGTCTTTATAAAATTGGGCAGCGGTGAGTAAATCGGGGATATACGCATTATTAACAAAATCCGTGATTTTATTCATTCTAAATAGGATATCATCCATTCTGTGAGGATTGATCATATCTGCGATAGATGAAATTCCTCCGACGACGCAAGTTTGCGGATGCGGGTCTTTAGAGCCTAAAATCGCTATAATTTGCGCAGGTATCCTTAATATATTGAGGTTATCCAAATAGTGCGATGCTATCAAAAGGTTTCCTTCGGGCGGAAGCTTGTAAGACGGGTTTCCCCAATAGCCGCCTGCAAACGGGCCGAGTTGACCAGACTTAACAAAGGCATTTAGCCTTGTTTTCACCTCTTCAAACCTTGCCAAACTTGCATTATAAGGCGTTTTAGTATAGGCATATGCTAAATCCACTGCCTTTTTCGGGTTAGCACTAAGTGCAGAAACTATATCAACCCAGTCTAATCCGGAAAGCTGGTAAAAATGTATTAAGTGGTCTTGAACCATTTGCGTGCCTTTTAATATATTTCGTGCAATTCTTGCGTTTTTCGGAGGGTGTATTCCCAATGCATTTTCAACCGCCCATGTGGCAGCCTCATAATGGGAATAGGTGCAGACCCCGCAAATTCTTTGAGCAAAAAGTCCCGCATCCTCGGGGGCTCTTCCGTTAAGTATGAGCTCTATGCCCCTGAACAAGGTGCTTGACGAATATGCTTCGGTTATTTCATTACCGTTGCCGTTAAGAATCGCCTCTATTCGCAGATGACCCTCTATTCTCGTTATCGGATCAACTATAATCTTTCTTGACATATCCCCTCCGTATATTTCCTAAATTTCTTTATTTTATATTGATTTAATCGGGAAATCTAAATTATTTTATTCTTTATCGTCCTTACTTTTATCTTTTTCTGAATTGTCTTTCTTATCTTTAGACATTTTCTTTTTCTCTCTTTTCTTTTTAACGCCCGTGTATATTGCATGAGCCGCAATGCCTGCGCCGGCAGCTCCAAAAAGTGCCGCGCCGAATTCATCGGCGGTGGCCTCTACTAACGGGAGCGTAATTTTCGCACTTTCGTTAGGTTCTTCGAACGGAGTCATTCTATCCCAAAACGCCGGTTGAGAACACCCTATACAACCGTGTCCGGCTCTCATGGGAAAACTTAAATCCTGATTATATTCGACAACGGTGCAATTATTCCACGTAAAAGGACCCTTGCACCCCATCATGTATAGGCAATATTGTTTTTTTGCTCCGTCATCGCCCCAGTTTTTGACATATTCACCCGCTTCAAAATGCGCCCTTCTGTAACAGGTATCGTGAAGTCTTTCGGAGTACGCCCAAAGGGGTCTCCCGATACTGTCAAGCTGCGGGGGTTTCCCTATTAATACGTATTCAATAAGTGTACCCACTAAATTTACTGCATTTACGGGGCAAGCAGGTATATTTATTACCTGTCTGTCCGTAACGGAGCTAAGACCGACGGCGGAGGTAGGGTTCGGATTTGCGGCGGGGATACCCCCGTAAGAGGCGCAATTTCCCGCTGCAATTATAACCCCGGCATTTTTAGATACTTCTTTGGTAATTTTTAATCCGGATTCTCCCTTTGCCCCTATCGTTAGGTATTTTCCGTTAAGACCCATTGGGATTGCCCCTTCAACTATGAGTATATATTTACCCTTATATTTTTTGACGGTTTCAACCATTCTCGCTTCCGCTTGATAACCGGCGGGAGCCATTATCGATTCCATATAATTGACGCTAACATAGCTGAGAATGATTTCTGCGGGTGTGGGATGAGCGGTTCTAAGAAATGCCTCCGTATTCCCCATGCAATCCGACATCTCGAGCCATATAAGCGGGGTTCTCGTAAGTATATTAGCTGCTCTCGCCACTCTCGGTTTAAATATATACGGGAGCATCAATGTCGATGTCAAAAGAGATGTCCATTTAATGAAGTCTCTTCTTGTCAGTCCGTGTAAACCGAAAATATTTTCTATATTATCGCTTTTGTCTTTTTCATCGTTAAAGTATTCTTTTTCGAGGTTATCCAACCGTTCGTCCGTCTTTCGTAAAACCTCGTCAGGGTCGTCTGCGATGCTTCTCAGGGGGTCCCACTCAAGATCGGATTTATTATCTTTATTGAGTATTGGGGAAGAATTATCATTTTTATTTTTTAAGGGTTGTTTTCCTTTGCCGTTTCCCATATAACCTCCTAAATTTAGGAATGAATCATAAATAAATTAAACTATTATCTTATAATTTTTTATTTAAAGTCATTATATTTAGAAATTAGATGGTGTACAATGCTAATGGTACTATCTTAAAATATAAAATGTCAAGGTAAGATTTATGAATATTTTGTTATTTTTTTATGCATGAATTTTCTATAGCATTGGAAATAGTAGACACGCTTCAAAATAATAAATATTTGGAAGGTGTAAAAAGTGTCGACGAGATAAAATTAAATATCGGCAAATACTCCGGGATCGATAAAAATTATCTGATTTTTGCTTTTCAAAATTTAGACGATGAGAGGTTTAAGGATGTTTTGTTAAATTTTATTTCGAATGAGGGTGATGAAATAACCATTCAGGAAATTCTGGTTGATTAATAATGTCAGTGAAATTAAAATATAGGTTACAGAACTATAAAAAATAAATAAATTTTAACAGGACGTATTTTATGATTACTATGCTAAATTCAAATCGGAGGCGTGTCGGCAGGTCGTTATCGATTCAAAGAAATGCCCTTGAAACAAATGATGCTATTGCAAATAAGAATAAAAGGTTATTCGGTAAGGCCTTTGTTATAAATTTCTTGAGTTCTCCCGGTTCGGGCAAGACGTCGTTATTGGAATCTATAGTACCTGTCCTAAAATCGGACGGTTTTAAGCCGGCTGTTATAGAGGGAGATGTCGAGACGGATTTAGATAAAAAAAGAATAGACGAATTAGACATACCCGCATATCAAATTGTTACAAACGGGACATGCCATCTGGATGCAAAAATGGTAAACGGCGCGCTCAATAATTTAAATAGAAAGGATGCGGATATAATATTTATAGAAAATGTAGGGAATCTTGTTTGTCCCACGTCGTTTAATCTTGGTGAGGATATCAAAGCAGTTGTTCTTTCCGTAACGGAGGGCGACGACAAACCGTTGAAATACCCCGCCGCTTTTTACAAATCTAAAGTTATGATTATAAATAAAATCGATCTTTTGCCTTTTTTAGATTCTAATATTACAAAAATAAAAGAGAATGCATTATCGGTAAATAAAGATTTGGCGATTTTTGAAACATTTTGCAAAAAGAATGCAAAAGCGGGAAATATTGAGAATAGCGGGTTATACGATTTCATCTCTTTTATGGAGAATAATATTAGATCTAAGGTTTCTAAATAAAATAGGGTAAAATTAAGGCGATCAAAAGATAGAATACTGCATGTATCGCCGACTTTACGATATAACTTTAATTAGCGAGAGGTTTTATTATGTTTTCACACCTTTTTAACTCGTTGGGTTTTAAGCAGAGGCTCATTCTTCTTTATGTGTTTTTAATCTCTTTTCTCTTGTTCTCCGTTATTATCCTATTTGAGAGGGCGGGTGTTTTTCCTGTTTTATTCAGTTTAGGTTTGCTTGCCGTTTTCTTCGGTTTAAAGCATGCGCTTGATGCGGACCATATTGCCGCCATAGACAATACCACCAGAAAATTGATTAATGACGGTAAAAAACCGGTCGGAGTCGGTTTTTTCTTTTCGCTCGGACATTCGCTCTCTATTTTTGCTTTAACGATAGTAACTGTTATCTTAGGGGAGTTCGTCGTCAAGGCATATCCGGTATTGGGCGGTATAAGCAATGTGCTTGGAACGGGGATATCGGCTTTATTTTTATATATAATTGCATTTATGAATTTGCTTATCCTTATAAGTATAATAAAGGTGGCAAGGAATTTTAAGAATGTCAGTAATAAGAAAATGGAAGAAGAGCTTTTAAAAAGAGGTTTTATGTTTCGTTTTTTCGGCGGAGTAATGAAGCTTATAACGTCAAGCTGGCAGATGATTTTCGTCGGTATATTATTCGGTCTGGGTTTTGATACGGCTTCGGAAGTTGCGATACTTTCAATGTCGGCGGTATTTGCCTTATCCGGCAGACCGCTCATAGATGTCTTGACGCTGCCCCTGCTATTTGCTTCCGGCATGATGTTGCTTGATTCTACCGATGGCGTAGTAATGCAGTTTGCTTATAGCTGGGCGTTTTTAAATCCGATAAGAAAGATATTTTATAATATATCTATTACGAGCATTTCCGTTTTCTTGGCGTTTTGTATAGGAACGGTGGAAGCATTTCAGGTCGTAGGCTCTACGTTTCATTTAACCGGAGAGCCGTGGGATTTTTTGAATAATCTTTCTTTCGCGATGATGGGCGGAATAATAGTCGGCATACTCCTGACGGCATGGCTTTTATCGTTAGGTGTATATAAGTTTGCCAAGATCGAATCAAGATATGACGAAAAAATATCGTAAAAATAACTAAATTTTCTAACAAAAATACATAATATACATTATGAAATCTTTAATTATATTAAATTCGTATCCGCCGTTTTATTATTATTTCTTTAGTCAAGGATTAGGCGAGGTAAAAATTATAAAAATAATTCTCTCCCTTTACAAATTTTTCAAAAAATTATAAAATCTAACGACTATGGATTATAAAAAAGTCGGCGTAGACATAGAAGCCGGAAAAAAAGCGGTCTTCAACATTATTCCTTTGGTTAAAAGCACTTATACTAAAGGAGCAATAGACAGTCTTGGTTTATTCGGTTCCCTGTTCTCTATCGGGGAATTGAACTATAAAAATCCCGTTTTGGTTTCTGGTACCGACGGTGTCGGAACGAAACTTAAGATTGCTTTTGCGGCGGATAAACATGACACAATAGGCATAGACCTTGTTGCAATGAGCGTAAATGATATTGCTTGTATGGGCGCTAAGCCGCTTTTTTTCTTGGACTATATATCTACCTCCGGTTTAAATCCGAATATTATGAAAAAAATAGTTTCAGGAATAGCCTGCGGATGCAAAACGGCAAAATGTTCCCTTTTAGGCGGAGAAATGGCGGAAATGCCCTCGTTTTATCAAGACGGAGAGTATGACATAGCCGGTTTCGCAGTCGGTATAGTCGAAAAAAACGACATCATTAACGGCTCAGATATCAAGGACGGAGATAAGATAATCGGCGTAGCGTCAAGTGGGCTGCATTCCAACGGTTATTCCCTTGCCCGCAGAATAATTTTTGATGAGATGGGCTTTAATATTGATACTCCTTTATTAAAAACAGGCAAAACCGTTAAAGAAGCGCTCCTCGAGCCTACTATTATTTATTCTGAATTAATACAGAAACTTAAAGGCAATTTTAAAATTAAAGGTATCGCCCATATAACCGGCGGAGGATTACGGGAAAATATCGTAAGGATTCTTCCCGCGGATATTGTCGCGGAAATAGATAAACACTCCTGGAAGATTCCGGAACTTTTCATGCTGTTAAAAGAAAACGGCGGACTGAATGAGGATGAATTTTATAAGGTATTTAATGCCGGGATTGGAATGGCGTTAATAGTGGACGGAAGTATAAAAAATGAGGTCGTTACCTTTATAAACGAGACGAAATATATGGATTTAACCATGTTTAATGCGCAAGAAATAGGTAGTATCATTTGCCCGAAAAAAACCTCTAAAGACGCCGAAGTTATCCTTGTCTGAATTTTAAATTTTATATAATATATATTATAATTATGCAAAAAAACTGCATTATACTGGCATCAGGCAACGGTTCCAATGCCTTAAATCTAATCGGTAAATTTTACGGTCGTAAAAATAACGGCAGTAGCAGTATAAACATAGTTGCCGTTGTTTCGAACGTACCGAATGCGCCAGTCGTGGAAAAGGTGAGAAAAAATGAGCCGGAACTTCCCGTCTTCGTTATACCTTTTACTCATTTGTCTGAGAGGGATAGATTCGAGCGTGAACTTGACGATATTATTGGAAAATATAATATCGATTTTATAATTTTAGCCGGGTTTATGAGAATACTTTCTAAGGAATTTGTTTCAAAATTCTCCCGTAAAATAATAAATATACACCCCTCGCTGCTCCCTGCGTTTAAAGGAAGAGATTCGATAAAAAGGGCATACGGATACGGGGTAAAATATACGGGAGTTACCGTGCATTACGTAACCCCGGAAGTAGACTCCGGAGAAATAATATGTCAGGAAGTCGTCAAGATAGAAGATAACGACGATATTGATTCGTTAGAAGCTAAAGTACATAGTATCGAGCATAAAATTTACCCGATTGCGCTGAAATCCATTATCGGCGATGTGGTTTATAAATCATAAATAATGATCCTTGATATCGGTATTAATTTGAAATAATATGTCAATCGCAAATGATATATTCAAAAAATTAAAATTTGTATCTTACGTAGGTATTTTCGCCAATCTGCTTCTAACCATAGTTAAATTTTACGTAGGAATCGTGGGAAACTCCGAGGCTCTTATTGCGGACGGTTTTAATTCCCTCTCGGATATATTTGCGGGATTAGTTGTTTATATATCGTTTAAAGTGTCGAATAAGCCTCAGGACAAGGATCATCCCTACGGTCATGCAAAAGCAGAGATGATTGCGACTTTTATAGTATCGTTAATATTTTTTCTCTTCGGTTTTTCCGTTATAACGATTTCAGCCTTAAAAATATATTTTCGTCAGTTTCAAAGGCCTGCGTTTGATACCTTAATCGTGGCGTTAGTTACTATAATCATTAAAGAAATTCTTTATAAATGGACATTGAGATGGGGAAAACTTTTAAAATCGACGGGGTTGATTGCAACCGCCTACGACCACCAAAGCGACGTTATAGTGTCGGTCGCAGTGGTTATCGGAATTTTGTTTGCGATAGAGGGGTATCCCTATATGGACCCCGTTGCCGGTATTATTGTCAGTTTTTTTATTTTTCGTTTAGCCGTAAAATTGATAAGAGAATCTATCGGCAATCTCATGGATGAGAGCCCGCCGGGCTCTATCGTCGATAAGATAAACGATACCATTGTGTCCGTCGAGGGCGTGGAAAGGATTACGAATATAAAAGTCAGAGAGTCGGGGCCGTATCTTTATATAGACGTTGAGATAGAGGTTAACCAGAATATGACTGTAAAAATGTCTCATAATATCGCCGAAAACGTCAAAAACAGTCTTATGGCATCTAATCCTTATATAAATAATGTCATGGTACATATAAATCCGTCCAAATAGGAAAATGGCTTGAGGAGACGGATAAAACGGAAGGAAATCTGTATTTGATGCAGGGTCAATTATTTCTAATTTTTTTGAAATTTTTTAAACTGATACCGTATTCATTAATCTTTTTTCGTAAAGTGTTCCTATTAATTCCCAGAAGCTTGGAAACCTTCAGCTGGTTGTAATTGTGTAAGGTAAGTATTTCTTCGATAACTGTCTTTTCGGTCAGGTTCATTATAGATTTATAGATATCATTTGCTTCGGTATCTTTAATCTTTTCTACGTAGTTTTTTATGCGCCGTTTTATTATGTCTTCAAAGGAGTCTGAGTCTGTTTTCTTATCTTTTGCATATTTTTCTTTATTTATTACGGCATTTTCATTATCCAATATTACTCTGAAGTCATCCGAGTTCAATATGAAGGAAGGAGACATGACCATAACTCTTCTTATGGCATTTTCAAGTTCTCTTATGTTTCCCGGAAAATCATATGATTGAAGGAAAGACGAGGCATCTTCGCTTAGCTGTTTTTCCGGAATATTGAACTCTTCGGCGAATTTTTTTATAAAAAAGTTTGCTAAAATTGATATATCGGATTTCCTTTCCCTTAAGGGCGGCAGTGTTATTTCAATAACATTCAGCCGGTAATACAGGTCCTCTCTGAATTTTGCATTTTTAATTAAAGATTTAAGTTTTTTGTTGGTGGCGGCAATGATTCTAATGTCTATTTTAACCGGCTTATTTGAGCCTATATGCTCTACTTCTTTTTCCTGTATTACTCTTAAAAGTTTTGCCTGCAAATTTAAAGGCATATCCCCTATTTCATCTAAAAAAATGGTTCCTCCGTTTGCGGCTATAAATTTACCGTCTTTTTTTTCGTTTGCGCCGGTATATGACCCCTTTTCATGACCGAACAGCTCAGACTCAAGCAATTCCGACGGAACGGATGGAGTGTTTACGATGATAAACGGTTTGTCGCTCCTTGCGCTGTTTAAATGTATCGCTTTTGCGACCAATTCTTTTCCTGTACCCGACTCCCCCAGAATCAATACCGTAAGATTGTTATGAGACAGTTTGCCGATAGTCTTAAACACTTCCTGCATGGTTTTGGATTTACCTACTAACAGCGTGTCTAAAAAATCTTCCGATTTTTCACTTACTTTGTGTATCGGATATTTATTCTTCTTTATCTTTTCGGTTATATCGATGATTTCATCCAGTTCGAACGGTTTCGTTATGTAATCGTATGCGCCCTGTTTCATTGCATCTATCGCATTCACCATAGTATTTTGGGCTGTCATAATTATAACGCTGGGCTCGACGGATAACTTTTTAGTATAGGATAAAACCTCCATGCCGTTAATCTTTGGAATTCTTATGTCCAAAAATACAGCAAGGTATTCATTCTGCTCAATATATGATATGGCTTCTTCTCCGTCGGATGCCGTATCGACGGAGAATTCATTTTCGAGCAGTTTTTTTAATACATATACTAAACTTTGCTCGTCGTCGACGATTAAAATTTTATGTTCTTTCATTTTATAAATTAAATTAAATTAAATTAAATAAGTGTCGAGTAAGTCGTCCGAATGTACTTCGGAAATATTTTCAGGTATAGAAATAATGGAATTCATATAGCCGAGGGAACTTATCATTGCCGACCCATGTTTTTTGTAAATTTCCGAGTAGACAGAACCGTTTTTATAGTAAAAACGGGCGGGGATAAATTCTCTTCTTTTGTTGGTTTTGGTATATTCGAAAGATGACCTCGATTTTATAATATGAGCAGGGTTGTCCGCATTTAGCAGGTTGTCTATAAACTGCCTGACAAACACCACTAAGCATGTATAAAATGCCATCGGATTACCCGGTATTATAAACACCGGTATTTTTTTAATAATGCCGAACGAAAACGGTTTGGCGGGCTTAATTTTTACCTGCCTAAATTTGATTTTGAATCCAAGGCTGCCAAGGGCTTCTTCGATAAAATCTTTATCTCCGAAGGATGCGCCTGCAGATGTTATAATAATTTTACTATTCTCTATCGCAGACAGCAGAGAGTTCTTAATATCCGCCAAGTTATCCTTGCATACCACATTTTTCGTTATAGTGCAGCCATTTTTAGAAAGGAAATTCTCGGCGATTATCCCATTCGAGTTATAAATTTTGCCATATCTGAGTTTTTGGTTAAAACTTAATATTTCGTTTCCGGTGGATATTATAGAAACGGGTATCTTTTCATACACTTCAATCTTTTTAATATTACAGGATACAAGCAATGCAATAGTTTCCGGTGTCAATTTAGTATTTTTGCTTAGAATTACGTCTCCCTTTCTTATATCCTCTCCCTTTCTTCGGACGTTTTTATTCGGATTTATCGGAGATGTTATAACAAGATTATTGTCTACGATATTTGCATCTTCAACGGGTATGACGGCGTCTAATTCTTCCGGCATATACCCCCCGGTCATTATTTTAATTGCAACCCGCTCGTTAACGGATTTTTTTGAAGTGTCGCCGGCATATATAACATTATTATTTATATCTAATTTTAAGCTTTCTGCCGACACTTTCGAGGTAATACCGGAACTTAAGGCATATCCATCCATAGCCGAATTGTTCTCCGTCGGGTAGTCCGATTTTGATATGGAATCATGGTAAGAAATCCTATCCATGGCGTTTAATACGGATACCGCCTCCGACCTTACGCGTATAGATGTCGAGTTTACTATGTTAAAAGCTTCATCGAATGTTATCATTTTTAGTTATTTAGTTATTTTTAGAATTTCTCCGGGATAAATTGAATTAGGATTTTTAATGCTATTATCCGCCATTATATTTTTAGCATTTTCGTGAAATTTCGACGAAATAGCATATAGAGAATCCCCAAATGTTACTCTATAGTAAAAAAATCCACGATTTGCTTTAGAATGTTTATCGGCTATGTAAACATATTTAAAATAGGAATAGCCGCCCTTCAAATATATTTTTTGCCCTGCACGAATATTGTTTCCGTTAATATGATTTATCGTCTTAATAACATTCAGCGGTACGTTATATCTTCGCGATATGCTCCATAACGTCATACCAGGTCTTACCGTAACATAAGACAAATGGGCATTATTATTACCGCTCCTCAAATGTGTCGACGGGATAATAATCTTTTCGCCTATCCTGAGCATAGAACGATTGTTAAGCCCGTTATATCGTTCCAATGTTCCAAGGGATACTCCGTACTTATATGCTATTCCCATAAGAGTGCCCCCCGGTTCCACGGAGTAAGTAATATTATTTTTATATCTTGAGTAAGATGCCTCGACAATTCGGGGTTTTCTGCTTATATATCTGCTGATATGTTTGAAGTTTCTGACAAAAATGTTATAATTTTCCGCGGGTATATTAAGCATAAAATTGTGATCCCTTGGCGGCGTTGCGTTCCTTAAGAGCTCCGGATTCATTTTTCTAAGCCTATATTCGGAAATACCTACGCACTTTGCCAAGGCATATAAGCCGACCGAAAAAGGAATATTCACCTGTTTAAATCTCATCGGTTTCTCGTATTTTAAATTATGAAATCCAAAATTTCCGGGGTCTTTAGCAATAATAGCTGCCGCAATTATCTTCGGAACGTATCTCCTTGTTTGACCGGGCAGCAAATACGGTCTATTTTGAGAAATCGTCCAAAAGGTACTGTCCGGATATGAAGCCAGCGCTCTTTCTATAGTTAATTCTCCGGAGTTGTATGCCGCTACGGCGAGATACCATGACCCGAATTTATTAAATAGATTTTTTAAATATTTGCCTGCGGCATAGGTCGATTCCACCGGATTCCTTCGCTCATCCACCCACCAATTCGTTTTCAAGCCGAACAGTCTGCCGGTCGAAGGCATAAATTGCCACATCCCGCTTGCTCCCGCATAAGAATAAGCCTTTGGCGAAAAGCCGCTCTCAACCATCGCAAGATAAGCCAAATCATTCGGCAATCCTAATTTCTTAAATACCTTCCTAATCATCGGCATATATCTTCTTGATCTGAGAAGGGCATATTTGAAAAATCTCCTGCCGGTAGTTCGATAATAATGTATATAGTATATTATTTCCTTGTTTATGATCATCGGAAATATATGCGATACATTTTCTCGATAATTTTTAAAATTCCCATTCTTTGCTAAAAGCCCCGACATAGATAGATCGGAAGAATCAGGTTGTCTCTTTTTTAAACCTTTTCCCGCCGAATCAGAGTGCGGAACTTCTAATTCTTTCTTGCTAACGGTATTATTATCAAGAGCAACGACTGAAGCCGGTGATACTACCGTTACCTTTGCGGAACCTCCATTGCTTATATCATTTTTATCTTTGTTATAAGTCGTTTTGAATTGTATCCGTATAAAACCTTTATTGGCGGTGGGATTAGACGCATAAGAATCGGAGAATAAAAATAAGGTGCATATTATACATGCCGAAACAACGGTAAGATATAACCGGCTTTTTTTAATATCGGTCGGCGATAAATACATCTGTCATCCTTCTCAATAAGGTAGTTTAATATTAATTTATTAATCTGCCGCTATGAGCAAACTAATACTATTTTATCATTTTAAAGAATTATAATGCGACTTAAAGCAAATGTCAAACTTTATCGACAGCCTTATTGGCGACCTCATAAATTCTTGACAATTTTTAGTAAATTTGTTTTAGTATTAGTTATACGATAGGGATACTATTAATTCTATTTTAAAATATATATAAAAGAGGTTAAAAAATGCAGAAAAAGTATTTATTTGCACCGGGGCCTACCCCTGTGCCTGAACGTGTTTTAGCCGACATGGCGCTTCCGATCGTGCATCACAGAGCGCCGGAATATTCGGTCATACTTCAAGAGGTAAGGGATAATCTAAAATATCTGTTTCAAACGAAACAGGAGGTTTTGATATTTACGTCAAGCGGGACGGGGGCGATGGAGGGTTGCGTATCAAATCTTCTTTCGGCAGGGGATCATGCGCTT
Source organism: Candidatus Acidulodesulfobacterium sp. H_13 (assembly GCF_048541835.1). Classification (NCBI taxonomy): domain Bacteria; phylum Candidatus Acidulodesulfobacteriota; order Candidatus Acidulidesulfobacterales; family Candidatus Acidulidesulfobacteraceae; genus Candidatus Acidulidesulfobacterium; species Candidatus Acidulodesulfobacterium sp. H_13. Next base: position 718,386 of record NZ_JBLEOY010000001.1, on the reverse strand, counting down.
GCCGTAAGAGGCGGAAAGTTTGGTGAAAGATGGTTTGATATTTGCAAAGCGTATTCGGTTGATGTCAAGGCTGTCGACGTAGAATGGGGACACGCCGTTTCCCCGGAAGCCGTAGAAAAGGCCCTCAATGAAGACCCTGAAATAAAGGCTGTATATATCCAGGCATCGGAAACATCTACCGGTATTTATCATCCCGTGAAGGAAATTGCGGATATAATTAAAACAAGAGAAAATACTATTCTTATAGTAGATGCCATTACGGCTCTTGGAGTTGTTGATTTACCGCAGGACGAATGGTGTTTAGACGTGGTTTTGACGGGTTCTCAAAAGGCGCTTATGCTTCCTCCCGGGCTTGCTTTTGCTTCGCTTAGCGATAAAGCGTGGGGTTTTGTCGAGAAGTCGACTCTTCCCAAATACTATTTTGACTTTAAGAAAGAAAAAAAATCGTTAGGAAAGAATCAGAATGCTTATACGCCTAATGTTCAACTTATAGTGGGTTTAAGAGAGATATTGAGGGAGATTAAGGAAGAAGGACTCGAAAAAGTTTTCGAAAGACACGGAAGTCTCGCAAACGCCACGAGATTGGCGGTTCAGGCTATGGGATTAAAACTTTACACGGTCGACGAGCCTTCAAATGCCTTAACGGCAGTTTGGGCGCCGGAAGGCATAGATGCCGGAAAAATAACGAAACTTATAAGGGAAAAATATGGTATTACGATAGCCGGCGGTCAAGATGCCGCAAAAGGCAGGATATTTAGAATAGCTCACTTGGGTTATGCCGGATGTTTTGACGTTATAACCGCTATTTCCGCATTGGAAGCGGTATTAAAAGAATTAGGTTATAAATTTGAACTATGCAGCGGGTTAAAGGCAGCCCAAAAAGCGCTTTTCGGCGAATAAGTCAAAAATATTTTTTTACTATAGGAGAGAGAAATGTTCAAGGTCATTGTTAGTGACAAACTTTCAAAAGAAGGAACGGATATATTAACCAAAACGGGTGAGATTGACGTAGACGTTAGAACGGGATTGCGTCCGGAAGAACTAAAGGAAATCATCGGCGAATATGACGGTATAGTTATCAGGAGCACAACTAAACTTACTGAAGAAATAATAGGGGCGGCAAAAAAACTTAAGGTTATCGGAAGGGCCGGCAGCGGATTAGACAACGTCGACAAACCCGCCGCAACGTCCGCGGGTATTGTTGTTATGAATACGCCCGGCGGTAACACCATAACGACGGCGGAACTTACATTCGGGATGCTTTTGGCTATGTCGAGGCATATACCGCAGTCTTTTTTGTCCATTAAAGAGGGGAAGTGGGAAAAAAGCAGATTTCAAGGAACCGAGGTCTACGGCAAGACTATAGGTATTATCGGAATGGGTAATATAGGGCAGGTGCTATATAGTAGAGCCAAGTGTTTTGGGATGAATGCAATGGGGTATGATCCTTTTTTATCTAAAGAAAAGGCCAAGGAACTCGGCATAAATCTTGTAAGTTTAGACGAAATATATGCAAAATCAGACTATATCAGTGTCCATACCCCTTTAGTAAAAGAAACAAAGGGTATGATTAATAAAGAAACCATATCGAAAATGAAAGACGGAGTTAAACTTCTTAATATTGCGAGAGGGGGTATCATCAACGGAGAAGACCTCTATGACGCCTTAAAATCAGGCAAAGTTTCAGCCTGTGCTTTAGATGTTTTTGAAATAGAACCTCCCGTTAATAATCCGCTTTTAACTTTAGACAATCTTATTGCAACTCCTCATCTTGGAGCCTCTACGGAGGAAGCACAGACTAACGTGGCTGTTGCTATTTGTCGTCAAATTGCCGATTTTCTTATACGCGGGACTATAAATAATGCCGTAAACGTTCCATCTATAGCGAAAGAAGAAATAGAGATAATAGGTCCTTATCTGAATTTGGGAGAAAAAATAGGCAGATTGATAGGCAGCATTATAAGCGGCGGTATTAAATCCATTAAAATAGATTATAACGGCACGGTTTCTTCGCATAACGTCGGCGCTATCACGCCTAATATTATAAAAGGCATTCTTTATCCTATTTTGGGCGAAGATATAAATTATGTAAATGCAATGGAAGTAGCAAAGAAAAGGGGTATATCCGTCATAGAATCTAAATCCGGCGAGGTTTTGGACTATACAAGCACAATTTCTATTTTTGTGGCAACAGATATCAGAACGTTTGCTATTTCCGGAGCAATTTTCGGCAAAAAGAATCCGTGGATAGTCAGGATAGACGATTATTCTATTGAGGCCATCCCCGAAGGACATATATTAGTTATATTTAACTTGGATATGCCCGGGGTAATAGCCTCTATAGGGAGGGTCCTTGGTAAAAATAAGATTAATATAGCGAGAATGCATCTTGGAAGGCATACGGATAAGGCTATTTCTATTTTACAATTAGATTCCAGTGTTAATAATGCAGTTATTAACGAGCTTAAAGCTGAGCCAAATATAACCGATGCCAAATATTTAGAATTATAGTGAACAGAAAAAATATTATAATTCCTTCTCAGCCTCCGTCTGGGACAAGGGATTTTTTACCGGGTGAAGCGGAATTAATAGATAGAGTGTCCGGTATATTGCTTGAAGAATTTTCAAAGTGGGGATACAAAAGGGTAATAACCCCGAGCATAGACTTTTTAAACGTGTTTCTTTTGAGTTCGGAAGCTGCCGAATTGTTTAAAGTTGCCGACATAAGCACAGGAGAATTGCTTTCTTTTAGAAGCGACTTTACGCCGCAAATCGGCAGAACTAGTTCTGTTTTGAGAAATACCTCCGTTTTGCCGTATAAATTTTCTTACTGTGGACCTGTTTTGAGAAATTTCGATCCTGTTTTAGGCAAGCCTCGTGAAATATGGCAGGTCGGAGCCGAGCTGATAGGACCCGAAAGCCCGGAAAGTGATGCCGAACTTATAATAATGGGCATAGAGTCGTTAAAACGGCTTAATATCAAAGATTTTAGCGTTGACATAGGGAATGTCGAGTTTTTCAGAGGGATTGTCTCTGACATAGATGAGTCCGTCAGAAAAAAAATAGAAGAATTTATTCTTAGAAAAGATTCTTCCGGCTTAAACGGTTTTCTTGCCGGCGTGTCTTTGCCTTCCGACAAAAAGGAAGTCATTAGCGAGTTGCCGTTTATATTCGGAGAAAAATCCGTTATTAAAAAGGCGTGGAAAATGGCAAGCAACGCAGCGGCAAAAAATGCCATAGAGACATTAGAACGGGTTGTTTCTTATATAAAGTCGTATAAACTCGAAGAATATATTACGATAGATTTGGGAGAAATCAGGGGATTAAACTATTATACCGGAACTATTTTTGAGTGCTTTATACCGCACGTCGGTTATGAAATATTCGGCGGGGGTAGATATAACAATCTTATAGGAATGTTCGGCGAAAATTGTGCCGGAGCTGGATTCGCGATAAATTTGGATATTCTTGGCAGATACGTGGATTCTTATGCGCCTAAAAAAAAGGATTTTCTCGTTTTCAATAAAACATCGGATAAAAAATCGGAAGCCAAGCTTGTCATGTTTTTGCGTAAAGCGGGTTACTGTGTCGAGTCTAATTTTATGGATTACGGTTATTTAGAGGTTATACAATATATGCAGGAAAATAATATGGAGAATATTATATATATAAATGAGGATGCGGTTCTTTTAAAAAATATCAATACCAATAAAGAAGAAAAATTTAAAACCGTGTCCGATATGCAAAAATATATGAAAACGGTTAAAAATTAATTAATTTATAAATAAGGGATTTATGAGAAAGAAAAATATTGTTGTCGTAGGTTTTCAATGGGGAGACGAGGGGAAAGGAAAAATAGTCGATTTATTAGCTAAGGATGCGGACATTGTAGCCCGTTATCAGGGCGGAAATAATGCAGGGCATACCGTCGTCAGTGGAGATTTAAGTCTTGTATTCAGGCTCGTTCCATCCGGAATATTAAACGACAAAAAAATTTGTATTTTGGGTAACGGTGTCGTCATTGACCCGATGGTTTTATTGGAAGAACTGAATACATTACGAGAAATAGGGATAAATATCAAAGATAGGTTTTTTATTTCATACAAATCGCATATAATAATGCCGTATCATAAAAGGTTAGATATAGCAAGGGAAAGGCTTAGGGGAGCCGGCATGATCGGGACGACCGGAAGGGGCATAGGTCCGACGTACGAAGACAAGGTCGCAAGGCTCGGCATACGCGTCGCGGACTTATTTGATAGGGATTTATTGTATGAAAAAATTGCATTAAGTTTAAAAGAAAAAAATTATCTCTTCAAAAACATTTTAGGTGAAGAGGTATTTAATCCGGATGATTTAATAGAAAAATATTTGGAATACGGCACAAAAATAAAAGAGTTTTTAATCGACTCGTCAAGCTATATCAATAAGAAGCTTGAAGATGGGTTAAACATTATGCTTGAAGGGGCACAAGGGACGTTTCTAGATGTAGACCACGGCACATATCCGTATGTTACTTCATCTAATACCGTTGCAGGTTCGGCTCTTTCGGGTGTCGGTCTGGGACCTACGAAAATTGATGAGGTAATAGGTATAACAAAGGCATACACAACGAGGGTGGGAGAGGGTTATTTCCCCACCGAGCTTAAAGGAAAGGCCGGCAGTTTAATAAGAGATAAGGGTGAGGAGTTCGGCTCGGTTACCGGAAGGCCGAGAAGATGCGGCTGGTTTGATATTAATTTGATTAAAGAAGCAAAGCGTTTAAATGGTGCTACCGGAATGGTTATAACTAAATTAGACGTGCTATCCGGGTTAGAGAAAATAAATATATGCACGGGTTATATGTTAAACGGTTCCGTCATAGATCATCTGCCTTATTCCGTAGCAGATTACAAAAAGATAATTCCTGTTTATAAAGAAATGCCGGGATGGGAAGGAGAAATATCTAACATAAAATCCTTTAACGATCTTCCGGTCAATTCTCGGAAATATATTTTAAAAATAGAGGAACTTACCGGTTTGCCTGTCAATATTATATCTGTAGGTAAAGAAAGAACGCAGACCATAACCTTAAAAAGCATCTTTTAGGACGGTTAATTGTATTGCGAGCAATTTTATAATACGACATTATCGCCGGATTATTCTCTCGAAGTACGATTTATGGCTTTTCAGTCATATTTGACCGCCCCTCGTCTTTTTCGCCAGCTGAATGATATGGGATATTCTTTTGCCGATAAAACCGTAGCCGACATCGGAACCGGATTAGGAATATTGCCGTATTTGCTTAAAAATGAAAATGCCTTGAATATTATAGGTATAGATATAGATAAAAATTCCTTAATGGCGGCGCTTTCGACGACGCATGCCGAAAATATCGGCTTTATAAATGCGGACGGACACAATATGCCCGTTAAAGATTGCACTTTTGATATAATTTTTTTAAGATATATTTTTCAGCATGTAAATCTATCCGCTTGTTTTCTTTCCGAGATAAAAAGGACGATGAAAGGTGGAGCGACATTAGTCGCAATAGATGTAGACGACTCCTTAAACGTATTTTACCCCGATTTGCCGGATAGTTCTAAAAAATTATTCAAGGCTTATTTTGAATATCAAAACCTTAAAGGCGGTGACAGGTTTATTTCAAAAAAACTACCGGCTTTTTTATCATCTACCGGCTTTTCAGAAATAAAAGTGAAGCCTTACGCTACGGTATTTTTTAAAGAAAAAGACGATCGTTTCCATTTTCAAGCATTAAAAAATGCCTTCTTATTAGTTCAAAATGAACTGGAGATTATAAAAAATGAACTTTTCAATAGAAAGCTTATCGGCAGATTAGAATTTCATAAAGGTTTAAACGATTATTTTAAATTCTTAAATTCGGAGGATAATCTATTTATCTCTAAAACCGAGTTTTTAATAATGTGTAAAAAATGATTGGATGAAAACGGAATTTTGGGCTTTTATTGCGATAAATCATAGAGAGATTTTGAAATTTACAAGACAGAGGTCAAGGCTTATTACCGATCTTTCCAGACCGGTCATATGGCTCTTGTTCGTCGGTTTCGGGATATCCACGATGGTTACGATCAAGGGCGGCTCTTATATGCAGTTTGTTTTTCCCGGCATACTCGTCATGACCGTTCTTTATAGGTCTATTTTTTCGTCTATCTCTATAATCTGGGACAGGGAGTTCGGAGTTCTTAAAGAGATACTTGTTTCACCCATTTCGAGAAAAACGTTCGTGCTGGCAAAAATTACGTCGGGAGGTATTATCAGTACGATTCAGGCAATAGTGATACTTGCATTTGCACCGTTTTTGGGAATACAGATAACGGTGAATGTTTTTATTCTTACGGTACTGTCGCTTTTCTTAATTGCGTCTTCAGTCACGGCATTTGGAATAGTGATAGCTTCCAGAATGACCTCTTTCGAGGGTTTTAACGCTATAATTAACCTGATAGTTCAACCTATGTTTTTTATCAGCGGAGCCCTTTATCCGATAAAGGGATTTCCTATTTTTTTAAAAATACCCGCTTATATTAATCCGGTCACATATTCGGTAAATTTGCTGAGGTATATTTTTTTTCATAACAAAAAAATATCTTTTTTTACGCCTGGAACATCAATCTTATTAGATTTATCTTTTATTTTTTTCTTTTTAGTTTTAATGGTCGTCCTTTCCGACTATTTTTTTGAAAGAGAAGATAATTAAACGATTCCATAATTTGAAAACATGAGAATTAAATTTTTTAATGTTTTAAAAAAATCGATAAGAAAAATAAAGGTCAAAAAGCCCTTTAAAAAGAACGGCTTTGTTATATTTCAGATTGATGGTCTCTCTTATAAGGCGATAAGAAAGGCATTATCGCTTAAGCTGATGCCCCATTTGCAAAAAATGATCGATTTGGGCGATTATTCTTTTGGAAGGTATTTTACGGGGGTTCCGAGCGACACGCCCTCTTTTCAGGCAGGACTTTTGTACGGCGATAATAATGACGTGCCGGGGTTCAGATGGATAGAGAAAGAAACCGGACGCGAGATAATATTTAAGCAGCCCGATAGCGCCGGCATGGTCGAGGAGTTGCTTGCCGGAAAAAAACCGGGGCTTTTGACCGGCGGCTCAAGTTATGTCAATCTTTTTTCGGGCGGAGCATCGCGCTCCACTTTTACCCTCTCCACATTCTCTATTCGTTATTTGTTCAAAAGAAAGGTTCGTAACTTTGATATTTTTATAGTATTTATTTTTCATATTTTTACCTTTTTAAAAACATTTTTATATGTATTTTTCGAATTTTTGTTAGAAATATGGGAACGAATTATGGATGCCGTAAAAAAAAGAAAAGTCCGCCCGGAAGGTTTTTTCCCGTTTGCAAGGGCAATGTCCAATGTTATATTTAAAGAAATAGAAACATTCGGGGCAATAATGGATATATCGCGGGGTGTCCCTTCTATTTATTTGAATTACATAGGATACGACGAGCTTTCTCATCACAGGGGGCCGTACTCACTCAGTGCTTTAAGAACGTTAAAGGCCATAGATAGAAAGATACATCATATTTACAAGGAAATATCTAATTCGGAAAGGAATTATGATTTTTTTATCATATCCGATCATGGACACACCCCGTCTGTCCCTTTTTCCGAATTGAATAATGGCAAAAAATTAAAGTCAGTGATTGAGGATTGTGTACAGGCGGATAATATTAAGATTTTTGAATTCGATACCGGATATAATATTTTTTTTAAGCAATTGTTTTTATATATAAGCGATTTTTTCAAGAGAGGTACCTGTAATAAAATTTTGAATAAGGTTTTTGGCAGGATAGAATCACGCGAAGCAAACGAACGCGAAAAATATGACGAAAAATTGAGCTGGGAGAGGAGTAAAATAGTGTACATTATGAATTCTGGTCCAATGGCTAATGTATATCTTTCAGGTAAGACGTCGAAAGTGTTTGTCGAAGAAATAGAAAGGAATTTTCCGAAACTAATAGACATATTGGCGAATACACCGGGTATAGGGTTTATTATCGGAATGAACGGTAATGCCGAGGTTGTTGCATATGATAAAAACTTTAAAAAATTTCATAATCTCTCCCGCTTTTTTAGCGACAATGCAAAGTCGTGTGCAACGGTGAGAAACATTATAAATAATTATGAAAACGACAAAGAAAGGAATGATGCGTTTTCATCCGTGGAAAGGTTTTGTAAATTTAAAAACTCAGGGGATATAATATTATTCGGAGAATACGACGGCGACAATGTGGTCAATTTTGAAAATCAAATGGGTGCTCACGGAGGCATAGGCGGCGAACAGAATATTCCGTTTGCCGTTTGGCAGAAGAGTATCTCATTAGATTTCAGAGCCGTTAATAATTCTTGCAAAATTTATGAATTTTTGTATAATAATTACGTAAAGTAATTTTCCATTTTTAAATAAATGTTACCGGTAAAAATAATGTACATCTGATGTCCGAATTAAGACAAGATCCTACTACGAGAGAATGGGTTATAATTTCTACGGAAAGAAGAAGAAGACCGCATGAGTTCGACAGTACTTCTTCTTCTAAAAAAGATGCCGTTTCAAACCTTTCGGAATATTCTTCCGATTGTCCGTTTTGTCTCGGTAATGAATATCTTTCTCCGCATGAACTGGCATCTTATAGGACATTCGGGACAAAACCTAATTCGAAGGGGTGGTGGGTCAGGGTAGTTCCAAATAAATTTGCCGCTCTTTCTCTTGACTATGGGAATAACATTGCTTCTAACGAAAAAACAAGGGGTATCAATACTGACTTTACCGGATATTTTTTCCCGAGGGCAATGGAGGTTTTCAGGGTAAAGCCCGGGATAGGCACCCATGAAGTTATTGTCGATACGCCAAAACACAATGAGCAGATGTCCTTTTTTTCGGATAAACAGGCTCAAGAATTATTTTTAATGTATAGAGAAAGATATTTGAGCTTAAATAGCAATCCCAAGTTCAAATATATCATAATATTCAAAAATCACGGCGTAAATGCCGGAACATCTATTGTCCATTCGCATTCTCAGGTTATTGCCACTCCGATAATCCCTCTATCTTTAAGGAACAATATATCGCAGGCAAGGTTTTATTACGACGAGGTTGGCAGGTGTATCTTTTGCGATATGATACAGTCTGAAATAGTTGACGGAAGGAGGATTATTTTACGGACGGACGATTTTATCGTTTTTCATCCTTTCGCATCGGCAAGCCCATTTGAAACATGGATAGCTCCTTTATCCCATGAGCCGAGTTTTGCAAATGTATCCGTGGAGAAAGCCAAAACCCTCGGTGTTGTCGTGAAAAAAGTTCTTAAGGGTATGTATCAGGCGTTAAACGACCCTGACTATAATTTTGCATTTAATAATTCACCTATTGCAGACGAAAAAGAGGATTATTATCACTGGAGTTTGAGGATTATTCCAAGGTTAACTATGAAAGCCGGTTTCGAGATCGGAACGGGCATGTCTATAAACACGGCTATTCCGGAAGAGACTGCTGAATTTATGCGGGGGTTTATAAAAAATTTATGATCAATATTTTAGAACGGTATGACTCTGTAATTTTTGATTTGGACGGAACTCTGATAGATTCTTTTGAAGCTATTAATGAGGCTTTTAATGAAGTTTTTTCAACATTTAGGGATAGAAAGATATCCTTTAAAGAATCTAATTCTTATGTGGGCGTTCCCCTTGAGGGTCTTCTCGGAGAACTTTTCGGGAAAGAAAATCAGGATGAAGCTATAGATATTTTTAGAAATAAATATAAAGAGGTATGTTTCGAAAAAACATCTCTGATTAAAGGAGTCAAAGAACTACTTGTTTACCTGAAGAAAAAAGGGAAGTCTTTGAGCATTGCGACGAATAAGACGGGGTCCATCTCCAGGGAACTATTGGATTATCTAAAAATAAACGTCTTTTTCGATTATGTTTACGGGGTGTATGACGGGTTTGAGGGAAAACCTTCTCCTGAAATAATACATGAAATAATCAAAAAGACCGGCATTTCTGAAATATCGACCATACTAGTCGGGGATTCTCCCATAGACATAATGACCGCGAAAAATGCCGGTATTCCGATTTTTAGCGTTGCATCCGGAAATCATTCCTATGATGAACTTGAGACCTACAATCCGGATTATTTATCTATTTCTATTTCCGGATTGGCATCCGGTGACGGAAAATGATTCATATCGGAGAAATAGATTATCTGAATACGTATCCGATATATTATTATTTAAAAAAGAATATTTCGGATAATCCGGAAATAAATTTTTTGGAGTTTGTTCCGGGTACGCCTGCTTTTTTGAACAGAGAGCTTCAATGCGGTAACGTAGATATAAGCCCTTCGTCGTCGTTTTATTATATTTTAAATTATGAATCTTCTTATATCTTCAGTGATCTTTCCATAAGTTCTAAGGAAAGGGTGAAGAGTATATATCTGTTTTCGCCTATACCGATAGAGGATTTTAAAGATGATGAGACCATATATATAACCCCCGAGACGCTTACATCTTTAAATCTATTAAAGGTTCTATTGGCGGAAATTTATAAGTTAGATTTAGCTAAACTTAACTTTATTACCTTGCCTCCCAACGACAGGCTCGAATTAGATTTAAAATTTAGCGGTAACGAAATCCATGGGGGGAGTTTTTTGCATATAGGAAATAATGCGCTGAAATTTAAAAGATATATTTCCGAAGACTATTTCGCTTACGATTTAGCGGATTTATGGTATAAGTTTACGGGCTATCCCTTTGCTTTCGCACTTTTTATTATGAGAAAGAATTCTTATAATGCCGATAAAGGTGAATTCGATATTCTTCATAAATATCTTATAGCCTCTAAGGAAAAAGCCGTTTCAGGGTTTAAAGAAGTTGCTGTCTCAATATTGGGACGAGATAAATATAAATTTATATCTTATGAAGAGCTTATGGATTATTGGACGGAATGCCTTAGTTTCGATTTTGGAGAAAAGGAAATTGAAGGCTTTAACATTTACTCCGATTTATTATATAAAAATAAGCTGATACCGTCCATCCCAACTCTCAATTTTGTCTAAAATTTTCAGGAGGGTTCTTTAATCTCCGGCAGTATAAACGAAAAAATAAATCCGTTGCCGAGGCTGCTCTTTATCACCGCGCTGCCATTGAGGAGTATAAGAGTATGCTTGACGATCGCAAGCCCAAGCCCCGTTCCTTTATGCCCGGCGGTATGCGAGCTGTCGACCCTGAAAAATCTTTCTCCAAGCCTTAGAAGATTGGTATAATTAACACCTACCCCCGTATCTTCTATAGAAAAGAAAAGGAATTTTTCGCAACCTTTTTTTGACGAAAGATTGTTCCACAAGATAGAAGCCTCTTCATACTCCGATATAAAGCTGTGTGCCGTTTTTGCATCCATGATATACCCTTCCAATTTTACAATACCCCCTTTTTCCGTATATTTTACAGCATTTTGAATCAGGTTCGTAACAATCTGGTTAAATTTTGAGGAGTCTGAAGTAAACGATACATCTAAGATATTATTATTTATATCTATATACTTCTCTTTTACCTCCTTTTCGAATAGAATCAAGGAGTTTTCCACGCTTGATTTAATATTTATTTTTTCATATTTTACGGGTGATTTCCCTGTTTCCGTGTTGGTAAGGGTTATCAAGTCGTCTACAAGATAATTAAGCTTTTTCGTATGATGTTCTATTATATTTATAAATTTAATACTGGTTGCGCGATTTTCAATTGCGCCGTTTTTTAAAGTTTCCGCAAAACCCATTATAGCGGTAATGGGAGTTTTTATTTCGTGGGATATATTTTGAATAAATGTTGTTCTCGCATTTTCAATTTTTTGAAGGTATGTTGCATCTTTTACTATAACGGCATATTCATCGGATGTGCCGATTTTAAATATCGTGCAGTTGACTGTTTTTTCTTCTGCTCTATCGAAGTATTTAATTTTTTTTTCTATAAAATGAATATCGTTATTTGCGATTATGCTGTCTACCAAAGAATTAAGTTCGAAGCTCCTTATCAAAAAGTCAAATCTTTTAATGTTTGCAGGTGTTACCGCCGACCTGATATTTTTATTAAAGGCGGGGTTTACGAATATAACATTTTTATCCCGGTCAATGACGGCTATACCGTCATTCATATTGTTAAGCACCTCCAAGTATCGGTTTATTTCTTTTTCATGCTCCTTTAACTTATTTTTAGCGAATAAGGTTTTAATCAATATATTTTCATTTATTTTTCTTGATAAAAAAATATATAAAAAAAATATAAATAATGATAATATTGAAATATAAAATATAAACGACAGTGAATAATCCATAGATGAATTTTATATTATATTATTAACATTTTCCACAAAAATTAATGAACAAAAAAATAAAAAATGTAAAAGTCAGTGTTTTCACGGTACTACTTTCATTTTCTATCATTCCGTATTTTGACAATTCTTTCCGATTTTCAACAGAGATTAACAAATTCATGTTTAATATAATAATTAAGTTTAAAGAGATAGCGAAATATCCGGCATATCAGGAGAATATTGCATGTATGAATTAAAGGTTACATCCGGTTTTTCGTCTGCCCATGCCCTGAAGGGATATAATGGTAAATGTGAAAATATCCACGGGCATAACTGGCAGGTCGAACTCATAACGGTATCGGATACGCTTAACGATATAGGTTTAGTTATAGATTTTAAACTGCTTAAAAAATACCTAAATGAAATAATGGAGATGCTGGACCATAAATTTATAAATGAAATAGAGTTCCTTAACGGCCTCAATCCATCCGCAGAGAATATTGCAAGGTTGATATACGAGGAGTTTGAAAAAAAGATTAGGGTCGGCAAATACGCCAATATCGGCGTAAAAAGGATAAATGTTTACGAGACCGCTTCTTCTATGGCATCTTATTATAAAAGCTGATAAAGTTTATTAATGGAGCATTAAAAGGGCAACACGTAAAATAAATTGACTATAGATAATACTATTGTGAAACAGAAAAATAATCTTTATTATTATATTGCAGGTTTAATTTTAATAGCATCCGTTTTTGTATTTTTTTTATTTTATATAACGGTTGCAGGGAAAGAGAGAAAGCTAAATTTAGCGGTAAGCGGTAAGATCAATAAACTTAAAAGCGTGCAGAGAAATATTGCTAAAAATATAGATGAAGTGAAGGATATAAAGATTACGGCTTTAAGATATGGGCATTCTCTAAATGAAAATTTTGAATATTTTGCTTCCGGGATTGCAGGGGCGTCCAAAAAGTATAAAATAAAGTTAAATTATGTTAAATTAATTCGTATAAAAAAAAGTAAGGATATAAATCGTTATTCTTTTAAAATCGCTGGACACGGGAAACCTGTAAATATATATTTATTTATAAAGATATTAGAATTTAACTACAATATCATATTAGAAAAATTTACAATAACTAAAAGCAGGCGGAATACCGATTACGCCTCGTTTAAATCCGATTTATTCGTATATGCTATTAAAAAAGAGGCAGTCTTACAGAGTATAACAAAATTAAAGGGTAATCTTGCACCTCCGCCGGAACGAGGCGGTATGATAAACCCGTTTGTTTACGTAGCTCCCGTCGAAAAACCCGTTAAAAAAATGGGGAAGCATATTGTTATATATAAAAAGAACATCACTGAGAGTGCTCATAAAAAAATATCAAGAATATTGCATGAATCTAAGTCTGAAGAGTCAGACGGTTATAATAAGAAAGGGGTTTTATTATTCTTAAGGGGTGATTTTAACGGGGCAATGGCTTTGTTTAAGCGTGCTATCGTCTTAAATCCACACAATTATAAGGCATTGTCTAATGCCGCTCTTGATAATTACGAAAGAAAAGATTACAATGATTCCATCTTTTACGCAAAAAAGGCATTAAGGCAAAAAGAATTATGGCAAATTAATTTTATACTTGGATTGGCTTATTTACGAAATAAAAATTTTTCCGCAAGCCTGTATTATTTCAAAAAATCGTCAAGGTTAAATCCCTTAAACGATAAAATTAAATATTATTTAAATATTGCAAGAAATAAACGATAAATGTTAATGAAATTATTTTATGAATAATATTATTTTATTGAGGTAATTTAATTATGAATGTTAATATTAAAAAAGTAATAACTTACGGAGCAGTTTTATTTTTATTTTTATTGTTAATTCAGGCAGGCGTTAAGAGCGGTTATGCTTTTACCACTATTACCATTATGCCGGGCAAGCTGAATAACCTTAGAATAAGTGCGCCCAAAAGGGTAGCGGCAGGGAATAAATTTAAGGTAAAAATAGTAGCATTGGACAATTACGGGAATATTATTGCGGATTTTTCTAAAAAATACGAAGGATTAAACATAGGAATAAGCGTAGGTAATAGTTATAACACGGAACGATTGAACATTCCGGCGTCGGAATTTAAAAACGGAATCATTAATTTTAATCTTTCGTATAAAAAAGCGGGGAAGATAACCGTCTCATCTTCTTTTGAAGGGATTCAGGATTCAAGCCTGCCTATACATATAATACCGGGTGCTTTTCATAATTTAAAAGTAATTTCTCCGGAAAAGGCAATAGCCGGAGAGCCTTTCGGCGTAAAGGTGTATGCCGTGGATCAATACGGCAATCCGGTTGATTTTATGCCTAAACCTAAGGGAAGTATAAAAATATACCTTACCGGCGATAATTTTAAAATTCGTCCGAGGGTTGTTCCCACCGGTTATATAAAAAACGGTATGGGGAAATTTAGTTTTATTTCGGACAGGTCGGGTTTAAGCCAACTTAATTTTGAAATGAATTACGATGGGGTGAATCATGTTTTTATCGGTAAAGATATCGATATAATGCCATCTTCTTTTAATAAATTTCTTATATCGACCAATATTTCAGAGGTTCCCGCGGGTAAGCCCTTCATTATTAAAATTATTGCCGTAGATAAATATCGTAATGTCGTCAGCGGTATAAGCGGGGTAAAAGGGAAGGTCAAATTGGTATTAGTTTCCTCAAGGGGCATTGAAAGAAGCAGTTTATTCAGTTTCAAATCTTTCAATAAAGGTATTGCTTTGGTCAAGACCGTATTTAATAAGGTCGGTACATTTTCTATATATGCAAAACCGGCAGGGGTAAGCTTAATAAAACTTAAGAAGCCCGAGTCGGTTAATAATAAAATACCGGCGAAGAGTCTTCTTTTATATAAGTAATCTATGCTATTATTTACAGATTACTTTCCGGTTTAAAAAACAAGAAAAAAGTGTTATACTGGAGAACACACGTGTATTGGCAATTAGGCGGCATAGCCAAGCGGTAAGGCAGAGGTCTGCAAAACCTTTATACCCCGGTTCAAATCCGGGTGCCGCCTCCATATATATATTATGAGGTATCGGTTTGTATGTATGAGATAATAGTAAAAAAAAGTTTAGGGGAGGGGGTAAATTTATACGGCATATATGCTCCTGACATTGCCTCAAAAGTTTTACCGGGGCAGTTTGTGATTTTAAGGGTTAGCGATAAAGGCGAAAGAGTGCCTATTACTGTCGCTAATGCCGATAAAAAAGAAAAAACCATCACCATAATGGTTCAGACGCTCGGAAAAACAACTCACATGCTTAGCGAATTGAACGAGGGGGATAGTCTATCCGACGTAGTCGGTCCACTTGGAGTTCCGACGGAAATCGAGAAATTCGGTACCGTAGTATGTATAGGCGGAGGTTTTGGAATTGCCGCGGTTTATCCTATAGCTAAAGCGTTGAGAGATATTGATAATAATGTTATTTCCATAATCGGAGCAAGAAGTAAAAATCTTCTTTTAATGGAAGACGAAATGAGATCGGCGAGCAGTGAAATCCTCATTGCGACAAATGATGGTAGTTACGGCACGAAAGGAATTGTTACGGATGTTTTGAGGCGGCTTATATATGAAGACAACTTGCCGATTAATAGGGTTGTTGCAATCGGACCGGTGATTATGATGAAGGCAGTAAGTGATTTGACAAGGGAGAGACATATAAAGACCGTGGTTAGTTTAAACCCAATAATGATAGACGGAACCGGCATGTGCGGCGCATGCAGGGTTCTTGTGGATAATAAAATTAAATTTGCCTGTGTGGACGGACCGGATTTTGACGGTCATCTTGTCGATTTTGATAATCTTATGAGTAGGCTTAAATTTTATAAGGAAGAGGAAAAGGCTTCCTACGAGTGCCATATGAAAGAGCACCATAACAAGGTATAATGGATAAAAACGAAAGCAAACCTATTGACGCAAAGGAAAGGCTTAAAATTAAAAGGCACGAGATGTCTTCTCAACCCTCCAAGGAAAGAAGGCGTAATTTCAAGGAAGTTCCGTACGGATATTCCCCGGAAGAAGCAGTAGAAGAGGCAAAAAGATGTATACGGTGTAAAAAACCTTACTGCATCGAAGGGTGTCCGGTTAATATCAACATTCCGGCATTTATAAAGCTTATCGAGGACGGAGATTTTCTTGGGGCGGCAAAAAAAATCAAAGAAACTAATTCTTTGCCGGCGATATGCGGCAGGGTTTGTCCCCAGGAGGATCAGTGCGAAAAGGTTTGTATCGTAGGTAAAAGAAAGGATACACCGTCCGTTGCAATAGGCAATTTAGAACGGTTTGCCGCAGATTACGAGGCTGAGTATGGCAATATCCATATTGAAGTAAAAACCGAAAAAGATAAAAAAATAGCGGTAGTCGGGGGTGGACCCGCAGGTCTGACCGTAGCTGGTGATTTGCGTAAAATGGGGTATTCCGTTTCGATATTCGAAGCGCTTCATCAGATTGGCGGTGTTTTGATGTATGGAATTCCGGAGTTTAGGCTTCCGAAAGATATTCTCATTAGAGAACTGAGTGTCCTTAAGGATATGGGCGTTAAAGTGTTTACGAATGCGGTCATAGGTAAAACGATTACCGTGGATGAACTTCTTGAAGAAAGGGGTTATGATGCCGTTTTCATAGGAACCGGCGCAGGGACACCTAGATTTCTTGATATTCCGGGTGAGGAACTTAACGGGATTTATTCCTCAAACGAGTTTCTTACGAGAGTTAATTTAATGCGCGCATATAATAAATCGGAATACGATACGCCTATTAAAATCGGAAAAATGCTTGTAGTTTTCGGTGCGGGCAACACTGCAATAGATTCGGTAAGGACGGGGTTAAGACTTGGATATGACGATGCAAGGGTTTTTTACAGACGGTCCAGAAAGGAGATGACGGCAAGGCTTGAAGAGGTTCGTCATGCGGAGGAAGAGGGAATTAAGTTTGAATTTTTAATAAACCCTGTTAGATTTATAGGAAACGAGAGTCAGAATGTTACTGCGGTAGAATGTTTAAGGATGGAGCTTGGAGAGCCCGACGAAAGCGGAAGGAGAAGACCCGTTCCGATAAAAGGCTCCGAGTTTACTACAAGCATAGATGCCGCGGTTATAGCTATAGGGACAAATGCAAATCCCATTGTTCCAAACTCTACGCCAGGGATGGATTTAAATAAATGGGGACATATAATTGTGGACGAAAATACGGAAAAAACCACTAAAAAAGGGGTTTTTGCCGGTGGAGATATATCAACAGGGGCGGCAACGGTAATACTTGCTATGGGGGCAGGTAAAAAAGCCGTCGTTGCCATAAATGAATATTTAGAAACGGGTATATGGTAGGTTTTTAGATTATTAATATCGTTATTCGCTGCACATTTTTTGATTAGTTTAGCCGGGGTGGCGGAAGTGGTAGACGCAAGGGACTTAAAATCCCTCGGAACTTAGTTCCGTGCCGGTTCGATTCCGGCCCTCGGCACCATAAAAAACTTATATATACCAACTGATTTAATAAGTTGCCAATCTCTTATTTGATCCATGTTTCTAAATGAAGCTAATGCCTTTTGGTTGCCTGCTATTCTCTTGGATTCTTCAGGCATATAACCTGCTGGTGCTACGTATTATTAAGAGGCCAATTTAATCTTTGCGTAAGCTCGTAAGCTCAATAACTTCGACCCTCGTTAATTTTACTTTTCCAAACAAAATATTAAATAATTTATCTTTACTCATTAATAAAGAAGCATAAAAGTTATCGTTTTTGTTTTACAGGTCATCTTTTAATTTCTCTATGAAGTCGGGATTCATATCTGATGGTATATTTTGTTTATCAGAATCGGATTTGAATATTTCACTTCACCGGTAAATAGCCCATTAGGGTTTATATCGTTAAATTTATTCATAATATTGAAAGAATATTAATTTCGGATGTAGTCAATAATGATCTGCCTGATATAGAATATATAATTCTCGGTTTTATATCCTGCACTGTAGGGTTACGTCTTAGAACAGGAGCCATTGGAAAATCGTTTTTTGCAATGCAACTTGCCATGTGTTTGGCTGATACCACCGGAACAACAAATATGCTCAGTTTGGTTAGTAGTAAGAGATGTAAAGTCGGATATGTAAATGCCGAAGATCCTGAATTGATACTAAAATACAGAATTAAAAATATTGCCACCAAAAACATATTTGCATCCGTTTGTATCACGGATAAATATAATGCATAGGCGGAAAATAAATCTATTCTTAAAGCTTTAGACGAAAATCTTGATATTGTCTCTGTTGCCGGCAAACAATTTAACCTAATGAGTAAAACATTTGGCAGTGTAACACCAAACGATCATTGAATAGACTGGCTTACCCGATTCTCAGAAAACAAACTATTAGTAGTTTTAGATACATTTTTCAGAATACATTAGGTCGATGGCAACGATAACAGCAGGTTTGTTATGCAAATGCAATCACTTACTCCGGAAGAAACTAATTCTTTACCAATTGACATAGCGGAACAGAAACTTTATGTAAACTTAATTATTCAAAACCCGTTGATGAATTGTATATGAAAAAAAACAAATACAGGAATTTGGGGGGGGGAATGATATAATGCATCAGGAAATCGCAAATAATATAAAAAATGGACTTAAAATGAAGCGTGATCAATTTGAAACAAGATGGACGGCAGGCAGGTTAACAAAACATAACGAATAAGGATAAGATCATGAGAGCAAAGCGATCCACGATCTTATCCCGTGGCTGGATGATTGGACAAATCTGTTAGGAATGAGTATAAGCAGTGATATTATACTCCGCAAGAAGTCAGTGAGTTATTGGCAGAAATCACCACCTTGGGTAAAAAATCGGTCAACAAAGTTTATGATCCCGCCTGCGGCTCCGGCTCTCTGCTGCTTAAATTTGACAAGGTTCTTGGCAAAGAAAATGTGCAGATAGGGTTTTTCGGGCAGGAGATCAACCTCACCACCTACAACCTCTGCCGGATCAATATGTTCTTACACGATATCAACTATGATAAGTTTGATATTGCCTACGATGACACCCTCACCGATCCCCATCACTGGGACGATGAACCCTTTGATGTCATTGTCTCCAATCCGCCTTATTCAATCCATTGGGAAGGCGATGCCAATCCTTTATTGATTAATGACCCTCGTTTTTCTCCTGCCGGAGTTTTGGCACCAAAAAGTAAAGCAGATTTAGCTTTTACCATGCACCCTGAATTCCCGAAAAGATGTAACGAGGAATAATGGGGAGATTGTATATGGCAGCTATTGTGTATCAGACCAATAAAAAGTCAGGGGTCACTTATGCGTATGAGTCGATCTCTTATTGGAATAAGGATAAGCAGCAATCCAGAGCAAAACGCAAATGCATTGGACGGGTGGATCCAAAGACACAGAAGATTGTTTCAACCGAAAAAAGAAAAATATCTCGCAAGAAAACCAAACGTGGACCGGTGCCGGTCACATGGACGGCTCGCTGTTTCTACGGGGCTACCTATCTCTTTGACCGGATCGGTGAGGCTACCGGAGTGACGGAGGATCTGAAGAGATGTTTTACCGAGGGTTACAGACAAATCCTCTCCATTGCCTATTACCTGATCCTGGAGGATAAGAATCCCTTGAGTCGTTTTCCCCATTGGGCTCTACTCCACAGACATCCCTATGGTAAGAGTATCTCTTCCCAGAGAAGCAGTGAGCTCTTCGCATCTATCACCGAGGAAGCCAGGCAACGATTTTTCCGGCTTCAGGGAAAACGACGGGTGGAGAATGAATATCTGGCTTATGACAGCACATCTATCTCAAGTTATTCAAAATGCTTCAGACAGGTTCGCTACGGCAAAAACAAAGATCATGAGCATCTGGCACAGATCAATCTAACCCTGCTCTTTGGGCAACAATCCCGCTTACCATTTTATTATCGAAAGCTGGCAGGGAACATTCCCGACGTGAAAACACTAAGAAAACTGTTGGCTGACATGAACAGATTGGGCTATAAGAAGATCAAGGTTGTTATGATCGTGGCTTCTTCAGTGCAGCCAACATCAATGATATGTACAGTCATCATATGAAGTTCCTGATTGCCGCCAAGCTGTCCCTGAAGCTTATAAAGACACATCTTAACACTGTTGGTGACAAGATGCGCAATTGGGCGTATTATAACCGGACATACCAACTCTATTGCTATTCGCTGCCGATAGTATGGAACTATGTACATGATCGCCCCTACAAAGGTGACGCAATCAAAGCGGATCGTCGAATGTATCTTCATCTCTATTATTCACCGGAACGGGCACTTGAGGAGGAAAAAGTCTTTAACGGCAAAATGGCAGATTGGCAGGAAGAATTGAAAAGCGGCCGGCTCAATCCGGATAATGAGAAGCAGCATGCCAAATACTTTGAGGTGAAAAGCACGCCGGTTCGAGGTACGAAGATTGTAGCCAAAGAAGAAGCCGTTGCAGAGATAAAACGCAAATACGGTTATTTTGCCCTTTTAAGCAACGATATAAAAGACTCAGTTGAGGCGCTTACGATCTATCGGAACAAGGATGTTGTGGAAAAAGCCTTCGATAATCTGAAAGAACGACTGAATCTGCGCCGTGCGGCTGTCTCATCGGAACAAAGCCTGGACGGCAAGCTCTTTATGCAGTTTATTGCCCTTATCTTTCTATCCTACATCACAAAAAAGATGCAGGAAAACAATATGTTCAAAGACCATACCTTACAGGAGGTTTCCGATGAGCTTGATGTCATCGAATGTTTTGAATCGCCGGGGTGTCAGCTAAAGGTCGGAGAAACAACAAAACGGCAGATGAATCTCTACACCAAATTGGGTGTCACTCCGCCTGCCTCGTTACAATAACACGGGAATTTAGGTTTAAGGTATTTTCAATAGTTACGGGTTTTGGTGTAGTCATTTTGATCGGTAAGCACGGCTACAATATCCAATACTGAAAACCACCATTTGGCGTTTTCTTCGTCCCAAACAGCACGCACTTCGCGGTCGTCAAAAAAACGTATGGATATTTTTGCATTACTCATAATTTAAATGTTGTTTATTCTGCCACTCTATAATTTTTTGTTCAAATTTACGATAATTTTATCTTGTATTCACTGTCTATTGTATCTTGTTGCAATGACCGCCAACGGACAAGTGTATGAGCAGTGGCGGGGTTTTCCGCACTTCTGTTCATTTTTGTACCGTTTTAACTTTATTCATATTCATTTCATTTTTAGTACTTTACCCGCCATTGCTTATACACAATGTTGTAGCCAGTGTTTATTTTCCATTTAGTTTTTTCCAAATTTTTTTATAATCTTCTCCTGACAATCTGCTATTGTTTGGAACAGAGTTATTCCATATCATTACATCTTGTCTTCTCAACCATTCTGAAATTTGAGATGCTGTAACACTGAAAATATTATCATTACCTATCGATTGTTTATAAAAATAACCTAGTTTGTTAGCTATACTGCGGGGAACATTATTTTTTCTCATCAATACACCTTCGTCAGTATTAACTCCGTAATGTAAATATGCAGGTAAATTAGCCATTTTATTTTTTTCCAATTTGCTTAAATTATCCCAATCAATCCCACTTGTTGGCATCTTCTGTAATGCAGCTAATCCCCAAGTAGCCGCATTTGCAATAACTTTATACAGTGCTTTTGTAGTTTTTTGAATCGCCTGATTATCCCTTGGAAAAATTCTTGCCGAAATATCTGAAATAGTTCTACCATTTACCCAATCAATAATTAATCGAGCAATACTTGAATGCGATATTGATTGACCACTTGTAGTAATATCCTCAATTGACTTTCTTATTTCATAAGTATTCATCATAATACCTACAAGTTCTCTCATACTGTTATTATGTTCTGAGAATAATTGGCCTTTTTGCCAATCTTGTGGTGTTAAATTAGTTTTTGCTAATCTTTTAATCATTTGTTTAATTGAAACTGTTGAAAATCCTGTCTCATCAGATTTATTAGCATCAGAAACAGTAATGTTTCGTGCATATCTACGAATATTTTCTTTCAGAAATTGTTTTTTATCTTCTGATAACTGTCTATAACCAAAGGTGCTTTGTAATTTTTGTTCTAATTGAGATAAAAATTCATCCAATTGTTGGGTTTGTCTTCTTAAATGAGAAATATATTGAAGAATCGCAGACCATCTTTCATCAATAAATAACCATCTTGCAAAGTCTTCATCTGCTCTTTGCAGTGCAGAATCTATTGCACCAACCAATTGAGATAATAAATCATCAGAAGCTTTTTGAACATAATTGGTTATATCAAATAAATCATTATCATTTCGTGCAGCAATTCCAATCCAACCCATATTGTTTTGCCCAGTTCTCCCAACACGTCCGGCTAAATTCCAAAAATCTCTAACTGGCATTGAACCTATAAACGGATAATTATAAGCTCCCATAATAACAGCTGAAACTGGGAAATTAATTCCTTGTGCAATTGTCGTTGTCGAAACCAATGCTTGTAACTTACCTTTATTATTCATTAAATCTTCTATTAAAAATCTAATTTCATCAGGTAATGCTGAACTATGGATTGCTATTCTTCGTTTTAAATATTTTGCCAATGGAAAATCTTCACCCAATTCACTTTCAACAAAACGAATTAACAAATCAATATCCTCGTCATCATCAAAATTATCAATTGAAGCATCATATAAATAATCTGCTATTGAGTAAGTGTCATTTATCCTTGATGCAAGAACAATTATAGGTGAATTTATATCTAAAATTTGGGCAGATAGATGAGATGCAATCTTTAATTTTGAATTAATTTTTGATTTTGTTAATTCCACATCTTCACAGTGAAGTAAAGGAATATTTTCTCCTATTTCATAAGTTCCTTTATTTGTATGCAGGGTCTTTAATACAAAATCATAATTTCTGCCTCGTCCATCAATTTGAATAGCACCAATAACTCGCTCATTAGGTTGCCACCAATCCAAATCCAAGTTGATTACTTTTCCTCTGTCACCTGCCAACCAATTTACTACTTCATTGGAATTAGAAATGTCGGGTGTCATTAAAAGAAAATTAACATCTTCACAATCATTTTTGATGGTTGAGAGTAATAACTCTAATGTTAATCCTCTTGTTTTTTCTTCTAAATTGTGTGCTTCATCTACAATTGTTAAAACAAGTGGTCGTTCTTCCGTTGTTCCCAAACCTTGCCTGACCAAAAGATTCATTTTTTCATAAGTAGTAACTAAAATATCAAAATCTGTTTGATTTCCTTTTTCTTCTACTAAATGTTGTTCAAAGCCATCTAATTCAATGGCACCACTTGCTTTTTCAATTTTTAATCCGATTTTACCAAAATCATTATTTAATTGTAAAAAGATTTGGTTTACCAAGGTCTTTGTTGGCACTAAATAAGCTATCCAAGCTTTTTTATTTTGCTGTCCTCCAAATTGGTTTAATGCTTGTAAAATCCTATATTCTGCAATTAATGTTTTACCACTCGATGTTGGTAAATTTAACACAATTGCTCTATGTGCCGGATTTAGCAATTCACCTCTAACAATTGATTCTTTTTGAGGATAAAGCAATTCAAATATATTATTACTACTTTCTTTGGTAATAAATTCATTAAATTTTGTAACCCAATTATTTATGCCTCTTGTGGAGTGCCATATGGTATTTCTAATTAATTTTAAGGCAAATCCTTCAAAAAATTGAAACAATAATGATAAAGTAATGTTACCTGATTTATTTGCAAACTCTTTTGAAATATTAGTATGGTAGTTTATTTGGGTTTCCGGTTCAATAGGGCGACCTTCAATTAAATATTGCCCAAGAATTTCTATACTTTTAGAAAAATGATACAAAGCAACTAATTCAGCCGCTGCATAAGGACGGCTATTATCTTCAAATCTTAAAAGGTAAATGGCTTCAAATTCTTCCTGTCCTTGCCTTAAACTATTTATATACTCAACAGCTTGATTTATTTCTTCCCACGAATCTTTTTTTATTAAATGATATATTGCCTTAAATGAAATTATTAATAATCGTTTACTCCAATCTGTTTCATTGGATAAAGATTCAAATATTTCTGTATTATTTTTAATATATTGTCTTATAAAATGCCAATTTTCGCCAAGGTATCCGAAAGCAAATAGTTTTATCTGCTCATAAATAAAGTATTCATTATCTATATTAACAGGAAATAATACGGCAATATCAAAATATGTAGAGCACAAACTTTTGAAAGTTTCATTATCTCTTTCCTCCCAATACTCAACAATTTTTAATTCGCATAATTCTTTTGCTTTATTTAACCTAATGATTTCTTCATCTGTTAAATTGATATTATTGAAACGCTTTGATAATTTTCCTTTTTGAATAAGCGTTCCAATATCCTGCAACAAATCAGAATATAAATCTTCTAATATTTTATATTTATTTTGAACGCTCATTCTTCACTTCCATTTATTGTTTTTAACCAGTCACTACTATTGATTGGAGTATACAAAGCTAATAATTGTAAACCTGTTGGTTCCAATATATCTCTTTTTAATCTGTCATAACTTGGCAAAACATCCCGTTTGTTCGGTTCAATATTCCTTACCAAGACCCCTATAAGTTGATATTTATTATTTTCGGAATAATAGCTTTTTATTCCTTCATTCAAATCAATTTTGAATTGATGATTATCAGGAAACAATTTAGCTTTACTTTTTAAATAGGTTATTAGTATTAACCGTTTACTTGGATTGTTGTATAAATCTAACAATTGCTTTTCGATTCCATCAGAATAAGTCATTACTTGCGGTGGTCTTCTATTTTCCGATGATGTTTTTACCTCTCCAAAAAGGAATAGAATTTCTCCATCTATTTCAATAAAACCAACCAAGTCTGCTCCAGGTTTATTTCCTTTTGGATTTCTAGAATCTCTCAATTCATTCCAATGAAACCTGCAAGAAAAATGTTCTTCTAATATTATTCCAGCATAAGCTTCACTAACCCTGAAAATTCTTTCATCAATCTCTTCACTTTCGAGAGTTTGAATATCAATTAAAAG
The DNA here is from genome assembly GCF_048541835.1 of Candidatus Acidulodesulfobacterium sp. H_13. Lineage (NCBI taxonomy): Bacteria > Candidatus Acidulodesulfobacteriota > Candidatus Acidulidesulfobacterales > Candidatus Acidulidesulfobacteraceae > Candidatus Acidulidesulfobacterium > Candidatus Acidulodesulfobacterium sp. H_13. The sequence continues at coordinate 692,943 of NZ_JBLEOY010000001.1, read as the reverse complement.
TTGTTCACTTACCTTAAAACCTGTTTCAGATTGTAAAGCCCGTAACTTTTCAAGTGTATCTTCCCTTTCTTCCCTATCAATAAGGTTATCCTTAACAGCTCCTTGTAAGTGTTCACGGCATTCTGTTTCAGTTACAGACACCCCCTTATATCCTCGATTAGTTGTTTCAATATTTTGATATTCAATATTCATATTTCTTCCATTTTCTCACATTGGCTACAACGTCTGTATATATCCTATTGTGTATATCCCACCAATTTGGCGGGGTAACAACAATTGTTGATATTTTTTTTACCATTATACCACTTTCCGCTGATCCTTATCGTATTTCAGATACGCTCCGAACTTCTTGCCGGCTTTGCTGGTGAGTCCATTGACAGGCACCTTCTCTCCCGCAATGATCTTTTTAGCTTGAGCTTCCGTGATAGCCTTTTTGGCTATCGTTTTCCAGATAACGAATCTGCACCCGCCATCTTCACTACGCCAGTTTGAGCATCCGTATGCCTTTTTGCTTTCTACCACATCACCTTTGCATTCCGGACATTTTCCTAAAACATTTGTATCCATATTTCTATCTCCTTTTGTAGCTTTTTTACCTGCTTTTGCCGAGGATCCAGCAGGCAGGCTTAATTTAAGTGTATCTGAAAATTTAACAAGATCGTTCAGATAAGCAACAACATCTTGCATGAATTGTTCTCTTGTTTCTTTGCCTTGTACGATTTCCTCGAGTCTTTGTTCCCATAAAGCTGTATAGTCGGGTTTTGTTATCTTGCTGCCATTTAAGCTGTCTATGAGAAATATGCCTTTTTCTGTCGGAATGAGCATTTTCTTCTTACGGAGAACATATTTTCTTTTTAACAAAACTTCTATAATCTGTGCTCTTGTGGCAGGTGTTCCTATGCCTGCGTTCTCTTTGAGAATATGCTTTAATTGTTTGTCGTTAACAAATTGATTAGCGTTGGTCATTGCATTCAGCAGCTTTGCTTCGTTGTAGTTTGCCGGCGGTTTGGTCTGCTTCATTTCACTTATGATTTTTATCAGCTGCAATAGCTCTCCTTTTGCCACAACAGGCAGAAAATTGTCCTTTTCCTGTTTGAAAAAGTTATAAACCTCTTTCCATCCGCTATCGGTTACGACTTTGCCAACGGCAGTGAGCATTTGACCGTTCGCTTCGGCAAATACTGTTGTCTGCGTATATCTGTATGCAGGATAGAATGCAGCAATGAATCTGCGTGTGATCGGATCCAATATCTTTTGCTCGTTTGCCGATAGATTAGTGTCTGCCTATCGGGCATTTGAGGTATTAAAGCATGATGATCGGTGAGCTTGGATTTGTCGAACACCTTTTTGCCGACATTCAGATTAGTCCGATCAGTCGGATACCTACTACTTATGAAATTGATAATCTTCTTGCAGTTTGCTTTTGTGCCGGATGTCTTATCAAGATATTGGCTTTCGGTGCGCGGATATGAAGTGCAGTGTTTTTCATACAAACTTTGGGCTATGTTAAGTGTTTCCTGTGCCGACAATCCGAATATTCTGTTTGCTTCCTGCTGCAATGTGGTGAGGGAGAACAGCTTAGGAGCATTAATTGCTTTACCTTCATTAGTTATCTTTTGAACAACTGCCGTTTGATCGGTAAGCAGAGAGACTATCTCATCGGCATGGCTTTTGCTTTTGATCTTGTTGTCGCAATTATCATGATCGCAGCTAACCCAATTGAAACGAATGTTTTTATTTGTATCGGCAAATACAAGCCAATAGTCCTGCGGCTTAAACGATGCTATTTCCTTTTGCCGGCTAACTATTAACGCAAGAATGCAGGTTTGCACCCTGCCGAGAGACCGCTTCCTATTTTGTGTAAGCCATTTTTATTAATCTGATTATACACCATTTTACCTTATATATCCATTAAGTCTATCTTTAAAACTAATGGAAAACTGAGAGATAATCTCAGTCCGGTTTGAGGTAGATTTTTCCTATTTCTTTGCAATATCTCTATAAGCTAAAAACACTAACTTAAATAATGAAGTATCATCATTAAACCCTCTTTTGGTTTTAGTTATTTTTCTGATCTGTCTATTGAATCCTTCAACTGTGTTGGTGGTATAGATTATCTTTCTAATAGGTTCACTGTATTCAAAATAAGCTGATAACTCATCCCAGTTATTCTTCCAAGAGTTAATGACCATAGGATATCTCTTTTGCCATTTCTCTTTCAGCTCAGATAGAGCAACTTCAGCGGCAGCCTTTGTCGGAGCTTTATAAACCTTCTTCAAATCAGCCATAAACTCTTTTTGATATTTACTGCCAGCATATTTTAAAGAATATCTGATTTGATGGATTATGCATCTTTGGACTATAGTCTGAGAAAATACCGTGTTTATGGCATCAGAAAAGCCTTTTAATCCATCAACAGAAGCTATGAGTATAATCCCTCTACTCCCCTGTTTTTTAGCTCTGTCGCTATAGATAACCAGAACCTGGCTCCCTCGTTATTTGTAAGCCACATACCGAGCAGTTCTTTCTTTCCATCAAGATTTATACCTATTGCAAAGTGAAGTGCCTTATTTCTATAAAAACCGTTATCATCTTTTACTTTGAATACCATTACATCCATATAGACTATCGGATAAATTGGCTCAAGTGTTCTATTTTGCCATTGGCTAATTTCAGGTGTAATTTTATCCACAATACGGGATATCAGGCTGTCTGACATCTCAACATCATACATCTCCTTAACCTGCTTTTCTATATCCCTTAAGCTCATCCCTCTTGCATACATAGAGATAATTTTATCATCGATACCACTTATTGTATATGTGCCTTTAGGAATTAATTGAGGCTTATAATCACTATTTCTATCTCTTGGTATATCAAGTTCTAATTTGCTTGTATCGCTTCTTATGGACTTTTTGTAATAGCCGTTTTTTGAAAGTTCACTGTTGAGCTCAATATGATCCTCCAATTCTGCCTTTAGAATATTCTCTATCATATTTTTCATAAAATGCTTGGTTAGGCTTGATAAATCATCCTGTGTCCTGCAGTTTTTGCTTAATACTTTGAAGTCTATATTATCTATTGTCAAATCCTTGCTTAAATCTTTTGTGTTCATGCTAAATTCTCCTCTTGTTTCTTTATTCTATATGCTACCAGATTTTAACATTTACACAAAATATGGTGGCAGCATTCCGCTTTCGATGGATATTGGAGTTGTTCTTATGAATACAAGAGTGTCCTTCTCGAAGTGACGTATTGTCATCCTGGGATAAATCACTCTTGCTGTAGTGAATGTTAAAGCTTCCGTAATCCAGTTCCCAACGTATGGCGGGGTAAAGCGGTCACCGTTGGGTGCTGTTATATGTAAGAGGGACTTGTCGGAGCTTTTTTGAAATTTGATTAGTGAGTCATCAAAAACGACCTCACAATGATCTCTCCAAAAGCTTTTTGATATAATCTTCTCGTCATGGAAGTTTTCCACTCTGACGGTTCCTTCAAGTTCGGATCGTTTTCTTCTCTAATTTGTTTCAAATAAGTTAATATCTCTTTATTGACCTTAATCTGATTGTACATTTTGAATGACAGACGGCCAGACTTATCGCCCACTGATGACTCCATGCCCTTTGAAAATGGGAGGTTGGTTGTCTTTGAAGTGATGGACCTCAATGTTGACACAATCTATTTCAAACTGTTTTCCGACATATTTTTCTATATAGAATATAATAGTCTATATTACCCAAATAGCAAACTAACGAATTGCCTCATTTAAAAATATATACGAAAAATAATAAAATGAGGAGACTCAATTATGGCAAAAAGAGTAGATCTTTTGGCAGGCCATGTGGAATATCTCTTCTACCGGGCAGGAGGTAATTTTATCTCTCTCAATACTTAAAGAAAGAAAAGCGGACTGTGAGAGAAGTATCCAAAAGATACAAGAAGTCATTATAAATAGGGCAATTGTTTTAAAGAAATATTATGCATAAAATATAAATAAAACATAACAGCAACAAGTAACGATTGTTTAGATAGCAAAAATAGCACCGTTGTTATTTTTGTGATATATATAGTGTTATGTGAAAATTGATTGAGAGATGGATAGACAATGAATACTGCTTTGGATAGATATGAAAACTTGTTGATTCAAAAAAGGTATAGTCAAAATACTCAGAATATTTATTGCAGTTATTTTAAGGATTTTGTTGATTATTTTAGAGGTTGCGATTTGGAGAGTATTACGAAAGAACAGATAAATGCTTATATATTAAATCTCATTAAAACGAGAAATATCTCAAGCAGTCAGCAAAATCAAAGAATAAATGCAATTAAGTTTTATTACGAAAAGGTCATTGGCAAAACAAAGGAATATTATGATCTTTATAGACCAAATAAAGAAAACAAGTTGCCAAAGGTATTAAGCAAGAACGAAGTAAAAAGTATTTTCGATGCGTGTAGTAATAAAGCATAAGAGTATTCTAATGTTGTTATATTCAGCAGGATTAAGGCGAGGCGAATTACTGAATCTTGAATATCCGATATTGATTCAGAAAGAATGGTTGCAATCATTAGAGGGGTAAAAGGGAAAAAAGATATAATATCACTGCTTTCTGAAAAATTACTACATATTTTGAGAAAATATTACAAAAAATATAATCCTCAAAAGTATTTGTTTGATGGGCGAAACGGAGGCAAATATTCACCGGCAAGTGTTGGAAACATTTTACGAAAAGCTGCTTTAAAAGCCGGAGTTAGAAAAAAAATAACTCCGCATATGCTTAGGCATAGTTTTGCAACTCATTTATTAGAACAAGGAACAGATTTGCGATATATTCAAGAATTATTGAGACACAACAGCTCTAAAACAACGGAGATTTATACTCATGTGTCTAAAAGAGTAATAGATAATATTTAAAATCCTATGGATGATTTTTTTTAGTAGAGGAGCATTAAATGATAAAAGAGAAATATACACAATTGTTCTTATACGCCCAAATTGTCGGGATAAGAACAATAACTATACATATACGTTAGGGTGCATTAAAAGATGGCAGCAAGAAACAGAAAAATAGGGTCAATAAAAACCGAACTTCTCACAAAATCAAGAGAAGCAATGCTAACTGCTGTCCAAATTTTTAACAATCCAAATATCCAATTTAAATCTGAAAGTTTTATTGTTCTGTCAAATATTGCCTGGACTTATTTACTTCACGCATATTATCGGACAAATAAAATTGAGTATAAATATTTTGGACAACACGGAAGTAGAAAAAGATTTGATAAAACAAAAGAAGGTGCATATAAATATTGGGAATTAGAAAGGTGCTTGAACGATAATAATTGTCCTATTGATAAAGTAGTAAAATCTAACTTAAAATTCTTGATTGGATTAAGACACGAAATTGAGCATCAAATGACAATGAAAATAGATGATTATTTAAGTGCAAGATTTCAAGCCTGTTGTTTGAATTACAATAAATATATCAAAGAACTTTTTGACAAAAGAATGGGGATAGATAAACATTTGTCATTTTCATTGCAATTCTCATCAATTGAAGAAGGACACGCCAATCAACTAAGGAAGATTAGCGACTTACCAAAAAATATTGCTTCTTATATTAACGGGTTTGACAAAGATATTCCAGACGATGAATATAATGATGTGCGTTATTCATACAGAGTATTATATGTTCCAAAATTAGCAAATCATAAAGGGCAAGCAGATAAAGTAATTGAATTTCTTCCTGCCAATTCACCAGAAGCAGAAAAACTTAACAAAACTGACAAAGAACGTACTTTAATAAAAGAAGTGGAAAAGTCTAAGTTTCTTCCAGGTAAAGTTGTATTAATAATGAGAGATAAGGGATTTGGGAAATTTAAAATGCACCAGCATACTGGGCTTTGGAAAAAGAAAAATGCAAAAGATAAAAGTAAAGGATTTGGGGTTTGGGTTGCAAAAACTTGGTATTGGTATCAAAACTGGGTAAATGAAGTTGAGAAATATTGTATAAAAAACGGAGATAAATACAGATTATGACATTTTTAGAATTAGCAAAAACAGTGTTGTTAGAGATAAATAGAATACCGAGTTTGCTTCAGTCGGGAAAAGACCAAAAAGGTTTTATCTAAAAAGTCAAAAATCACTATTTGATATTGAAAAAATTGAAACGGAAGAAAATCAAGAAGAAATAACTGAAAAGAAAATAGGATTTTTAGAGAAAGTTTTTTTCAATGCGTTTCAAATTCATCTTGGGCAAATGAAAGTTACTTGGTTGCCGCAGAAATTTCTAAAAATGAAGATTTTATGAATGAATTAACAAGGTTGTCATCTTCATTTGGAATAGGAGTTATTAAACTTGACATTGAAGAACCAATTTCGTCTGAAATAATTCTGCCAGCAAAAACAAGAGACAATTTAGATTGGGAAACAATCAACAAATTGACCTTAAATAAAGACTTCAAAGAGTTCTTAAAAAGAATAAAGAATGACTTGCAAAGCAATGAAATCAGAAAAGAAAAATATGATAAAATATATGAACTAGAAGAATGGGTTAAACGATTGAAAATGAAGAAATAACGACACCCTAACAATGTATATAAGTCATTGGGCGTGTGGTGGTTAAATTGAATGTTATGAATATAAATAAACGGCATAGTAAATTGAAAGTTAATCGTTTCAAAATCCCAAACAACGCATAGTCAAACCGTTGTGTTTCATACAGGAACAACAATCTAAACAAGAGAATTAAATATGAAAAGAGCTTATTACTCAAAATCTATTAAAGAATACATATTAGACCCTGAATCGAGTATTTTAGGCGAATTGACTGCAAATCATAGCAATAGGACTCTTGAAGAATTACAAATTAATGCTTGGAGAAAGCAAATTCTAATTTTAAAGGAGCAACTTAAAGGTTTTAAAGGGCAAATCTATTTTGAATTTGCAATTCCTAGAATGGGAAAACGAGTTGATAATATTGTAATAATCAATGATATGGTTTTTGTAATTGAATTTAAAGTTGGAGATGGTGGATATGAAAAGTATGCAATCGAACAAGTTATTGATTACACTATTGATTTGAAAAATTTTCACGAAGGAAGCCATCACGCTAGACTTATTCCAGTTTTAGTAGCTACAAATGCAGAAAACTGTTTAGAGCCAATCTCAAATGTAATTTGCCATAATAGTGTAGCGAAATCTAATCAATATAATATAGCTGATACACTCAAAACATTCATAAATTACAGTAATAAACCAATTAATATTGAATATTGGGGAAACTCAATTTACAAGCCAACACCTACAATTGTTGAAGCAGCCCAAGCTCTATATAGAGGTCATAATGTAAAAGAAATAACAAGATCTGACTCAGGAACAATAAACCTATCTAAAACAGCAGATTGTATTAATTCAGTAATTGAAAAATCAAAATCTAAAAATTTAAAGTCAATTTGTTTTGTCACAGGCGTTCCTGGAGCAGGCAAAACATTAGCAGGTTTAAATATCGCAGTTGAAAGAATGAAAACTGATGAAGATGAACACGCAGTTTTTTTATCGGGGAATGGCCCTTTAGTTGATGTTTTAAGAGAAGCTTTAACTAGGGATGAAGTATTAACAGCTGAGGTAAATGGCGAAAAATTAACAAAAAAACAAGCAGCAATAAAAGCAAATACATTTATTCAAAATATTCATCATTTCAGAGACGACAATTTATTATCGAATAGAGCGCCTATTGAAAAGGTGGTTGTTTTTGATGAAGCCCAAAGAGCTTGGACTAAGCATCAAGTGAGTTCATTTATGAAAAGAAAAAAAGGAGTTGAAGATTTTGATATGTCTGAACCTGAATTTTTAATTGACGTAATGAATAGACATTCTGATTGGTGTACTATTGTTTGTTTAATTGGTGGGGGACAAGAAATAAATACAGGGGAAGCAGGTTTAGAAGAGTGGATAAATTCTTTAAGAACCCATTTCCCAGGTTGGAACATTCATTATGCAAATTCGATATTAGAAAGTGATAATTATCTAAAATTAGAAGATTCTAAGAATTGGATCACTGAAAATGGTATAAGTGAATTGGAATTACATCTTTCTGTTTCTGTAAGATCATTTAGGTCTGAGAAATTATCTAGATTTATTCACGAATTACTAAACATCAAAACAGAAAATGCAAAAAATATCTATTCTGAAATAAAAGAACTATACCCAATTGTAGTTACACGAAACCTTGACAAAGCGAAAGAATGGTTACGTGAACAGGCAAAAGGAAGTGAAAGAATAGGCTTAATAAGCTCATCAGGTGCAAGACGATTAATGCCACTTGGAATAGATGTAAAAAATCAAATTTTAGCACCAAATTGGTTTTTAAATAATAGTCAAGACATACGTTCCTCATATTTCTTAGAAGAAGTTGCAACTGAATTTGATATACAAGGGCTAGAAATAGACTGGGCTTGTGTTGCATGGGGTGGGAATTTTTATATGAGCAACACTAATTGGAAATATCAAAATTTTAAAGGAACAAAATGGCAAAATATCAATAAAGAAATTGATAAAGAGTATCTCAAGAACACGTGTAGAGTTCTTTTAACCAGAGCAAGACAGGGAATGGTAATGTTTGTTCCAGAAAGTAGTAAATTAGACCATACAAGACCAAGTGAATTTTATGATAAAACATTTAAATATTTAAAGGAAATCGGAATAAAAGAAATAGAATAAAAAAGTACGAAAACACAACAATTATATAGTGCATAGCTTCCTATCGTCAGCTACGACACCATATACTAGACGTTGTAGGGTATAGGCTAATTTGATATTAGAAAAGAAATTGTTTTTATATGTGCCAAGAAAGAAGATAAAATGAAAGAAAAAGAATTATTTTTTAATTGCCCGTTTAAAAGAATCCGCACCATCCGTGGATGCGGAGAAAGAAAAGGATATAAGAATTGAATAACGAACAAAATAATATACCTTCTTCAATAAAAGATAACAGGAAAAGAGGAAGTGTCGGCAATTTTCTAAAAGAAGAGATAGGCAACGGAAACAATTTATCTATTGTATCCGCTTACTTTACCATTTATGCTTATAACAAATTAAGAGACAAACTTGACAATATTGAAAACCTAAATTTTCTCTTCGGTGAACCGGCATTTATTAAAACTGTAGATCCTGAAGGTAAGAATTATAAAGAATTCAAAATTGAAGATGATAAAATTATTTGGATTGAATTAACTAATAAAGCGAAATTTGCATTGTGCAAAGATGAAACATACTTATTAAATAGTGCCTATTTCTTAATTCCTCCCGAGAAAATCGGTATTAAATACTTGTTGTCACTCTTAAACTCGTGTGTTTTAGAATTTTATATTAAAATTATTGCTGTAACAAGTGGCATGGGAACCATTGGATGGATAAATAATTATGTTAAAAAATTTCCCATACCCCAAATTCCTTCTCAACAACAACTTCCTTTTGAAATCATAGTGGACTGTATTTTATTTGCCAAAGAGAACAATATGAAAACTGAGGCAAGCACCTTTGAATCGGTTATTGACGGTATGGTTTTCAACCTCTACTTCCCCGACCACATGAAAGAGCGAAAAATAGATGTATTGCAATTTGCAGAAAAGGATATTGAAGAGGTAATGCAGGCAAAGAGTTTGAAAAACTAAGCGACTCTCAAAAAGAAAGGGTAATAACCGAACTACACACTTCGCTGGAGCGACCCCAACAACGAAGTAGTCAAACGGATGAGTAGTTTTGCCGAGAAATCTCCCAATATATTAAAAGTCATTTTGGAGAGTTAAAAATGAAAACATCCAAAAAAGAAACACTAAAAGGATTATTAGAAAATTTAAAACAGCAAAAAAACTACTTCTCCTATGAAGATATAAAATCTCTGCTTAAAAAGGAAAAGATAGAGATAAACTCTGCATCACTAAAAGTTTATATACATGAACTTGCCCAAAATAAAATTATCTTTGATGCTGGCAAGGGGTGGTACTCTTCCATAGAAAAAATATTTGAGCTAAATATCAAGCCTATTAGAATAATTAGCAATAAGTTAAAAAAACAGTTTCCTTTACTTAAACTTTCATGCTGGAGTACAGAACAGCTTAACTCTTTTACTCATCATTTAATGGCAAAATTTGTTACATTCGTTTATATAGATTCAGATTATATAGGCAATATTGCCAATTTTTTGGAAGAATCGGGGTATAGGGTATATCTAAATCCGGGGAAACAGGAGATTAAAAAACTTTTCAAGATCGGCAAAAAAACCGTGGTTATTTTGCCATCGATTAGCAAGCAACCGGAAAGCATAAATGGCTATGCCCCAATAGAAAAAATTCTTATAGATTTTCTTATGGAGAATAGAAATTTTAAAATTATGGAAAAAGTAGAAGCAGAAAATGTTGCAATAAATGCTATTTGTTCGGGTAGAATAAATATTTCAACAATGAATTCTTATGCCAAAAGACGAAAGTTCAATGAGTCGGCTAAACTAACCAAGGCCAACAATACAAAATAGGCGGAGATAGTTAATTGATAAAACCGTTAATAAAATCAGTTTGCTTTACGGAAAAATGGCTTAAAAATAATGCTAAATTGTTTTCTGCCGATCCGGTATTATTGGAAAAAACCGTTCACGCTTTTGCTTTACTTGGTTATCTTGTTCAAATAGAAGAAAACTTTGTCTTTAAGGGCGGAACAAGTCTTCTTTTATATGTACCACAAATAAAACGACTATCCATTGATATAGATATCATCTTAGATGGAGATATTGATAGTTTTATTCAAAAATTGGCAGATATTTCAAAAAATATACCCTTTATGAATTTTGAAGAAAATAAAAGGGGCAACATAGGACTTCCCAATCGTAGGCATTTTAAGTTTTTTTACAATTCTTCACTTTCGAATAAAGAAGAATCAATCCTGCTCGATATTGTTTCGGAGGATACTGTCTATATCCCATTTACTAAATTCAGACAAATTAAAAGCGATTTATTTGAAATAGAAACAGAATTAGAAGTTAAAATCCCAACTATCGAGGGTTTACTTGGTGATAAATTAACGGCTTTCGCGCCACATACAATTGGAGTGCCTTTTATAACTGCAAAAGGTGACTCAATGACAATGCAGGTAGTCAAACAGCTTTACGATATAGGTGAACTTTTTGATGTTGCAACCGAGTTTGATAAAATAACGACAGCATTTACTGCAACCTTTGAGAAAGAAAATGAGTATCGGGGTAACAAATTTACCAAGGCACAAGTTTTACAAAATGCAATAGATACATGCCTTGCACTGCTTCAAATCCGTCTGAAAGGATTTAAGAGTAACAAAATATCCAATTACCTTGAAGAGGGAATCAGAAAAATTGACAGCCACCTGTTAAATGATAATTTCAAAACAGATGAAAAAGCTAAAATTACAGCTTCTAAAGTATTCTGCATTGCCAATCATATATTTAATAACAAGACATTTGATTTAATTGCAGAACGATATGGTAAATCCAAAATATGGCAGATAAAAAACATCAAAATTTCTGAACCTTATGAAAGATTCAACAGATTAAAACCGGTATTGCCAGAAGCATTTTACTATGTATGGCAGGGAATTAAAAAATAAGTATGTTTAAAGAAAAATCTCCCAATATATTAAAAGTCATTTTGGAGAGTTAAAAATGCCTGAAAACAGTTCAGAAATAATTATCTATACTGCCCCTGACGGCACCGTAAAAATAGACGCAACCTTTCAAGATAAAAGCATCTGGCTTACTAAGGCAAAAATGGCAGAGCTTTTTGATGTAGATAGGAGTGTAATAACAAAACATATCAGTAACATCTATAAAGACAATGAGTTACAAAAAGAGGCAACTAGTGCAAAAATTGCACAAGTTCAAAATGAAGGTGGCAGAAAAGTTTCCCGTAAAGTTGAATTTTATAATCTGGATGTCATTATTGCGGTCGGATACCGAGTCAACTCCAAACGGGCGACTCAATTTAGAATATGGGCAACCAATATCCTTAAAGAGTACATCATCAAAGGCTTTGCCATGGATGATGACCGCTTAAAGCAGGTAGATAAATGGAACTACTTTGACGAGTGGTTGGAACGAATCCGGGATATTCGGGCTTCTGAAAAGCGTTTTTACCAGAAAATCAGAGATATTTACGCCACAGCCATTGATTATGACAAAAATTCCGAACAAGCGCAGATTTTCTTTAAAAAAGTTCAAAATAAAATGCTATGGGCGATCACCGGAAAAACTGCCGCAGAACTTATTGAAGGCCGTAGCAACCCCCCAAAGCCTAATATGGGGCTGACTGCATGGCGCGGTTCCATTGTCCGCAAACAGGATGTTGCCATTGTCAAAAACTATCTGAAAGAAGATGAAATCAAAGACCTCAATGAAATTGTTACCATGTATTTAGACTATGCCGAAAGACAGGCACGCAAAAAACAAACCGTTACCATGGAACAATGGGCAGATAAGCTTGATGGCTTTTTAGAGTTCAATGAGCAGGAAATTTTGACCCATGCGGGTAAAGTTAAAGCAGAAGCTGCTAAAAGAATTACTGAAGATCGCTATGAAGAATTTAATGATAAACGCAAAAAAACTGAAGTTCTGGAAGCAGATGAAGAGGATATTAAGCAACTTGAAGAAATTGAAAAGAGGTTATTGAAAAATGATAATACAACGGAAGAAAAATGCCTGAAAACAAAATCGCAATTTTTCAAAAAAAAAGACTTAGAATGGTTAGCCTTCGCCATTGTAGCTTCGGCTGTAAAAACGAGCAATTAGAAAAGAAGAGAGAAAAGAATTTGGCACATATAAAACAATAGTGAATGAAAGACCGCCACAGTATGACCCTACAATAAAGAAGGCTATGAGCAATAGCACCCTACGGGATGCCGCAGCTCATAGCCAAACCGTTAGCCTGCATAAAAATTTGTTACAGAACCAAAGGCAATTAACAATACTATTTTAACGGATAGATTTGAAGATACAACTTATTCGCAATGCAACCTTACGTATGACATATGCCGGACACACATTTGAAATTGATCCGTATCTATCCCCGATTGATTTTCTAAAAGAATTTTTGTAACGAATATAATAACATTTATCAAACTTATCATTGATTTTTCTTTGAGTACTAATATAATATTGAACACCAGGATATCTTTCTTTTTATACCCTATTTATACTCAATATACAAGATTAACAATAAAAGCAGAAGAATAAAAAAGAGTAAATAAGAAAAAATTACAAGCAATTAGTGAGTTTCTTAATCATAACAATTATATAGAAACAAATAGGAATAAACTTAAAATCCCTCGGAACTTAGTTCCGTGCCGGTTCGATTCCGGCCCTCGGCACCACAACAAACAAGCCCTTAAGCCATCGACATCAAATTCCAAAGATAGAATTCAGATAAAATCAGAGTCAAAATAGAATAGATATTCGAGATAAAATTTGGTATAATTTTGCTAACCGGACATTATACTTAACTATAAAGTTAGCAACGGCATTATAAAGCGGTGGCGAGAAATGACCATTGGGCAATTAGCTAAAGCGGTTAACATCAATGTTCAGACCGTCAGGTATTACGAACGCATAGGACTGATTGACAGACCTGATATCAGTGAATCCGGCTATAGAATGTATCCGGAAAGAGCCATTGATATTTTGCGTTTTATAAAGCATGCAAAGAATGTGGGTTTTTCCCTAAAGCAGATTTCCGAACTTTTTTTATTGGGTAATAAATACAATACTTGTTCAAACGTGAAGAAATTAGCCGAAGAAAAGCTTCATGATATAAATAGAAAAATTGCTTCATTAGATCTGATGCGCAAAGAGATTTTAAGCCTTATATCGTTATGCGAAGAGAAAAGAGATGATTCGGGATGTCCGATTTTAGATGTCTTGGGGTTTGAGGGTCGGCGGTAATAATAAGGAATAATGTTCTTGAAATTTTATTTAAAAAGATTAATAATATATAGAATATGATGGAAAACAAACAATATATTGATGTTTTAAATAAAATAGGCAAAATTTTAGAGGATGCCGACGATTTACTGAATAAGTCTAAAGATTTAAATGAATTAGACATTAGATTTAAGGTTTTTGCCGGTAAAAAGGGGCAACTTACCGAGATTTTGCGCAAAATTCATTCTTATGCGGAAGAAGAGAAAAGAATTATAGGTTCAAAATCAAACGAGATCAAGAAAAAAATTGAAGAAATATATAAGAATAGAAGGAATGAGCTTGCGGATATAAAACAAAAAAAAGATATTAATACATGCAGGGTTGATTTAACCATTCCCGGCAATTACATTGAAAAACCGCATAAACATCCTATTACCGCAGTTCTCGAAGATGTCGTAGATTTTTTTTCATATATGGGTTTTGAAGTCGTTTCCGGTCCGGAAATAGAAACCGCGCATTACAACTTTGATGCGCTGAATATTCCGGCAGACCACCCCGCAAGAGACATGTGGGATACGTTTTATCTGCTAAACGGACTTATTCCGAGAACTCATACTTCAAGCGTTCAGGCAAGAATAATGGAAGAAAAATCTCCCCCATTTAGGGTTATTGCACCCGGCAGATGTTACAGATACGAGGCGGTAGATGCGACGCATTTGTTTATGTTTAATCAGATGGAGGGGCTTTTCGTAGATAAGCACGTAAGATTAACGGATTTAAAGGGGATACTTGAAGAAGCGGTTCGGTATCTCCTCGGCGCAAAAAAAATCAGATTTAGGCCGGCATTTTATCCGTTTGTAGAACCTGGCTTAGATTTAGACATAAGATGCATTTTTTGCGGAGGCAAAGGGTGCAGTGTTTGCAAAGACACCGGCTGGATAGAGGTCATTCCTTGCGGCATGGTTCATCCTAATGTCTTTAAGTATGCAGGAATAGACCCGTCGGAATACAGAGGGTTCGCCTTTGGAATGGGGTTTGACAGAATTGTAATGCTGAAGTATAACATTAATGACCTCAGGCTGCTCTATCAGGGTAATTTAGATGTTTTGAACCAGTTTTGACCCGATTGCCTAAAAATTTCCTCTTAAAAACTCGGATATTTCCCCCGAATAAGAAATAAAAACCGTTTCTTTGGCCCTTGAAGCCGCAACATAAAACAGTTTAACCTCATCGTCATAAAGAGTATTGATTTTAATATTTTTATTTAAAAATTTAAGGAACGGATGCTTTAACGTTT
This sequence comes from Candidatus Acidulodesulfobacterium sp. H_13, assembly GCF_048541835.1. NCBI lineage: Bacteria > Candidatus Acidulodesulfobacteriota > Candidatus Acidulidesulfobacterales > Candidatus Acidulidesulfobacteraceae > Candidatus Acidulidesulfobacterium > Candidatus Acidulodesulfobacterium sp. H_13. The sequence continues at coordinate 677,712 of NZ_JBLEOY010000001.1, read as the reverse complement.
CGGGTTCATGCGCTTTTGCTATAATGCTTTTAAAATGAGGTATATTGCCTTGTATCACGTTTGCTACGAATACTATGTCGAATTCTAACCCCTTGCTCCCGTGTATGGTGCCTATAAACCTCCTATCGTCGTATTTGTTATGATTTAGAAAAGCATCGGGGTAGAGCTCTTTGAATGCCAATTTAAAATGATCTGCCTCTTTTTGAGTTCTGACTAAGATAGAGACCGATTTTCCCAGATCAAAAAATTTGCCGAACTCATTTAATATAAATCGTGCTTCTGAATTTTTATTCTTAAATCTTAAAATTTTAACGGCGTTTTTATAATTATCTCTAACGGTGTTTTTTGGCGGAATCAATTTTTTCGGAAATCTAAAAGCGATATTGTTTAATATAAAATTGCAAAAATTTATAATTTTATAATTAGACCTATAATTATTTTGAAGTACAAAGATTTTTCCATCCGGAAAAAAGAGGTCAAAAAAAAGGATATTAAAATGGTCTCCGCCGTTAAATCTATATATGGACTGGTCGTCATCTCCCGCATACATTATATTGTCTCTGCCGTAATCTATTTTTTTTATAATATAATCGCTTAAAAAATCAAGGTCCTGATATTCATCCACAAGAATATATTTAAATCTTTTTGCCATAGAGTAAACTATGGCATCGTTTTCAAAAAGTTTTACGACGCAAGCGATTATATCGTCGTAAGATATATAGATATTGTTGCTGTCGGTATTATTATAATCAAAATTATTCTCCTTTATTATGGGCATGGAACTAAACCCGAATTCTCTATAAAATTCTCTTATAATGGAGTAAAAAAAACTGTGATACGTGTAAACATTTAAAATTTTTTCTGAAATCGAGCCTTTATCTATCCCGTAGTCTTTTAGTGCGGAAAGAATTCTATTCCTTATTTCTATTACGGCATTATTCGTGAATGTTAAGACTAATATGGAATTAAAAGGGATAAAGTTTAAGAGGTGTAGGAATTTATGAACGATGAGCCTTGTTTTTCCGGAACCCGCCCCGGCAATAGCGAGATGAGCCGAATTTAATTCTTTCAATGCTAATTCCTGCGTTTTACTAAAATCCGCATGGTCCAATTTTTTGATTCGAGGTTTATTATGCCTGTCGATGTTTATATTACCGATACTGCCGGCAATTGCATGAAATATCTTAATTTTTTCGATTATAACACCTGGTGAAAAGTAAATATCGCCTACGGTTATGCTTATCAGTGCCCCGTTATTATATATAAATTCCTTTTCGGGGTTTGTAACGCTTATATCGGGGGTGATTTTGAGGGCTATTTCAAAATTTTTCTCATCGTAAAATTTGATGATCCCCTTATCGTTTAACATGGTTTGATTTATTTCTGCATTGAAGCCTAAAGACACTATCTTTTTTATTAAATTTGATAAGGAAGGGGTATAGCCGTTGTCGTTTATATCATTAATCATTTTTGTGGCGGCTAAAAACCTAAATCTTGTTTTATAAATATCGATTGTCAAACATTCTAAAAAGTTGCCGCTAAAATCATCGTATAAGTGAGAAACATCTTTTTTAATGCATAAAATAATTTTGCCGCTTAGAACAAGGCTGCATAGGGCATTAAAGAGAACCGCATCCTGCAAACTCGTTATGAAAGTGTCTTCTAAGAGGATAATTTTAGACGATAAAAATTTTTCGATATCTTTAAACGGAAAACCGAGCGGAGCAGATATCATGCCGTCTAATTTAAAATAGGACTTAAGATTTAAAAATGAGCATATTTTAAAATTCGCTTTTATTTTTTTGAGTCCGATTGCTAAGTTTTCCTTTTCGTTTTCCGATAAAAGTAATATGCCTATAGAATTAGATAGATTAAAATTGAAATTTTTTAAATAAAGATTTATCATAGTAACACGTGCTATTTATTTTCTTATAAATTTGATAGCTAAAAATGACCTTAAAATATAATATAGACAATATAAATGTAGGGAAGAACGGAGAATATTTCTACGTTAACGATTATATACCCGCAAGCAAAACATCATTGAAGTATGTTGCCGCTCCGGATGCCGTTAAATATTCGAGATTAATATTACGATATAAAAAAGCGGATAATACGGCAATAACATTTTTCACGCGATTGCTAAGTAATATTATACATAATTATTTTTATTTTTACGATTTAATTTTGCCCGTCCCTTCCAGCAGCTCTTATTTAGACTATTACCCTAATAATATCGTCTGTTTATATTTATCAGCATTCGGAATCATAAACACCTTAAGGAGTGCGGTGGTTTGCGACAGGGGACACAAGCCGGGGCATATTGCAGGTATCATAACGAAGAAAAGGGGTTCGAAGTATATTTGTGTGAAAGATAAGTATGATTTTAAGTCTAAAAACATAATTGTCTTCGATGATATAATTACTACAGGGACAACATTTAATTGTATAAGGGAATTGTTATTAAAGAGGGGGGCTAATTCGGTTATCGGGTTATTTCTTGGAAGGACGCGCTGTGATTTTTTATTCCAACAAGAGGATTTTTGATGGATGATTTGATATGCACGCTCGCGTTAAAAAAAATAAAGGGACTCCAGAATCACCATATATTTTTTTTATTAAAAATATTTAAAAACTCTTGTGAAATTTTTAAGGCCAAGAGATCCGATTTCCTTAAAGCCGGTCTAAAAAATGAATATATAAAAATTTTAACGGATACGAGAATTGTCAGAATGGCATTTTTCGATGCGATAGAGGAAATAGAAGAAGCCTCTAAAAACGGAATTAAAATTACGACATACAACTCCGCTTCATATCCCTCTAATTTAAATTTTATAAAGAATAAACCATTAGTTTTATATTACAAGGGTGTACTAAAAGAAAATATGAAGTTTGCTGTGGCAGTCGTGGGGCAGAGAACCCCCCCCGATTATGCCGAAAACATTGCGCAAAATCTTACGGAGCAGTTGTGTTTATCGGGATTTTCTATAATAAGCGGTCTTGCAACCGGCATTGATACCGTTGCTCATAGGGCTGCATTGAAAAAAAACGGCTACACGATGGTATATATAGGTTCCGGCTTGCTTGAGCCTATATATCCCCCTGAAAATATCGGCCTCTATAATGAAATTATACTGCATAACGGTGCAATAGTTTCCGAATTACCTCTGCATGAGAAAATTAGCCCTAAGAATTTAGTTGCAAGAGACAGGTTGCAAAGCGGTTCGAGCCTTGGAATATTTGCATTGTCTTCGCCGGAAGGAGGTGGAACCATGAAAACCTGTCGTTTTTCTTTAAAACAAAAAAGACCGGTTTTTATTCCGGAATACGATAAAGAGATAATGAACTCCAAGGAAAACCTCGGATTAAAATCTATTATCGGTAATGTAGGAGTTTCTATGCTAAAATTAAATAAAGATTTTTCTTTAGATTTGAAAGAAGTTATGGATGAGCTAAGAATCGTTTATGATGATATTTATGAAGAAAAATTAGAAATAGGGAATTCTTTATTGGTACAGCCGGAATTATTCGATTTAAATTGACCGTTTTTAAAAAGCAAGAGGAGGATTATAAAATTGAAGGTTAGCTTAAATTGGCTCAAGGAGTTTGTCAATTTTAGGATGGAGGAGAAGAAGGCAGCAAATCTTTTGAACGGTAAAACGATGGAAGTCAAAAAGATACTGCCATATTATTTACAGAAAAAATCGTTTAAAAATATCATTGTAGGGGAAATTAAGGATATAAGCGTTCATCCCTCGAGTGATAAGTTTGGCATCGCAGAGGTTTATTGCGGTGAAACCGTTGGAATCAAGAGGATAGTCTTTACAAAAGCGGGATTGGATATAAAGATCGGTGAAAAACCGATGATAGCAACAAAGGGGGCTGTATTTGAAAACGGTTTAAAGATCAGGGACAAAGCAATTTTCGGCATAGTTTCGGAAGCTGCCTTTTGTTCCGAAAAGGACTTGGGTTTGCCTTTAAACGTATCGTCCATAGTAAAATTTCCGTTAGAAAAATTAGGTGCGACGGCTTACGATATCTTTGAATTGAACGATACGGTTTTAGAATTTGATTTAGAGCCTAACAGGCCGGATTTGTTTGGCATAATGGGGTTTGCGTACGAATTATCCGCCATATTGGACAAAGATATTATTTTACCGGAATTATATAACGAAATAGAATTTATCCCGGGTAAAAACTATTCCTTAAAAGAAAACGAATTAACCGTAAATGTAGAAAATAAGGGTTTAATCCCTTCCTATATAGCCGTTAAAATTTCAGGTATAGAGATCAAAGAATCAAGTATGGATATTAAAAACAGGCTTATAAAGAGCGGAATAAGACCCGTTAACAATATAGTAGATTTGACCAATATCGTTATGATAGAGACCTCTCAGCCTCTCCACGCATTCGATGCCGGAAAGATAGACGGCGATACAATAAGCGCAAGGAGTGCAGTCGACGGTGAATCTGTCATTACCTTGGACGGCAAGGAAAGAAAGTTGACGAAAGACGATATAGTAATAGCCGATGGGAATAAGATAGTCGCACTCGCCGGAGTTATGGGAGCCGCCGATAGCGAGATAGGTACGAACACAACGACGCTCATCATAGAGTCGGCTAATTTTAATATGTCGAATATAAGGCGAACGTCAAGGAGGCTTTCTATCAGGACGGATGCTTCGACCAGGTTTGAGAAAGGGATTAGTCCATATTTAAGTCTGTTTGGGATAAAGAGGTTTCTTCATCTTTTAAGCAAACATGTCGGAGTTCCGGCTGTGTCCTGTTATGCGTACGATATTGCAGATGTCGGAAAACCTGATGTATATGAGATAGATTTAAAAGATTTGTGCGATTTTCTCGGTGATACGGCAGTAGCGAGCAAGGCATGCGGATTTTTGAAGAGACTCGGATATGAAATTACGGATGATAAGACTAAAAACATCGAAAGTGAAAGCCGGCAATCTATTAAGGTCAGCCCGCCTTATTTTAGGAGCGATATATCGGAAAATGTCAATATTTACGAGGATGTTTTTAGAATTTACGGATACGATAACATAAAATGTTCTATGCCGGTCGGTATCTTAACCCCCCCGCAAAAAAACATCAGTTACGAAACTTCTAAGCATTTTAGAAACTTACTGAGATGTGTAGGATTCACGGAAATAGTTACGCCTTCATTGGTAGGAAAGCGGGATATTGCACTTTCCGGTGTCGGTACGGGGGGCGCAGGGGTTCTTGCGCTTAAAAATCCGGTTTCCGTAGACCATTCGTTTTTCAGAACAAGTTTGGTTCCGGACATGATAAATATATTGTCTCAAAATTCTAAAAAACATAAAAACATTAAAATGTTTGAAATAGGAAAAATTTATTTAGACGAACAGCATAATGATGGTTATCCGGTTTTAGAGAAGGATGTTTTATGCGGTGCAATTTGCAGCGGTATTAAATACGGCAAACAGGATACGGAATTTTATTACGGAAAGGGTATAATAGAGTTTTTATTTAAAGAATCGGGGATTAAGAAAATTACATATTCCAAAATAAGCGACGATTTTATCTTTGATGAGGATGTATCCTTAGAAGTTTCAATAGGTAAAAACAGGGCAGGCATTTTCGGGGAAATAAAAAAGGGTTTTCTTGAAGAATTTAAATTAGATTACAGGGTTTTTGTATTTAATTTGGATATGGATTACATAAAAGATTTTATATCATTTAAAAGGTCGTTTGTGCAGCCAGGCAGATACCCCGAAATAGAACAGGATATTTCGATTATTGTTGATTCAGGTATTGAATATGCAAGCATAGAAAAGTATATAAAAGGGTTTTCCGAATTAATCAAAAACGTAAAATTGGCAGACGTGTATAGGGGCAAACAAATCAAAGAAGGCAAAATATCGTTTCTCATAAGGTATGATGCAATGAGTCCGAATAGGACGTTGACAATGGAGGAGGTAAATCTGTTGAGGGATAATCTGATAAAAGAGCTTAACGGTCGATTTGGAGTCACGTTAAGGGATTAAAAAATAATTGCACTTTTAAGAAAAAAAAAATATAATGAAGCATACGTTAATATATAAAAAATTTAAATATATATAAAAATATATGGTAATTAATGGAATTTTCTACGATATAGCAGCTTTTATTATTGTTATAAGCGTTATTGTTCTTATACACGAGTTTGGGCATTTCATCGTTGCAAAAAAATTAGGGGTTAAGGTCGAGAAATTTTCTCTCGGCTTCGGTCCAAAAATTTTCAGCAAAAAGGTCGGAGAAACGGAATATGTGATTTCCTCTCTTCCGTTAGGCGGGTACGTGAAGCTTATGGGCGAAGACCCGTCCGAAGAGCTATCGCCGGAGGATGCAAAACGTTCTTACAGTAAACTATCTCCGTATAGAAAATTTTTAATCATTTTTGCCGGACCGTTTTTTAATTTTGTTCTGGCAGCAATAATATTCACGATAATATTTATGTCCGGAAGGCCGGTGTTGAAGCCCGTTATAGGCGGTGTTATGAAGGGTTATCCATCGATAAAAGCGGGTCTTAAAAAAGGCGATATTATCACTAGTGTTAACGGAATAAAGGTAAAAACATGGGGTTCGTTGTCGAAATATATTGAAAAATTCGGTGAACATACCTTAACGTTGGGAATTAAAGAAAATAATATAAATAGCGAAATAAGGTTAAAACCTAAATCTATATATGGCTTAAATGTTTACGGACAGAAAACGAAGAGATATATCATAGGGATACGTCCTTCGAGCAAAGCGGTTTTTTATAAGTATGATGGATTGTTGAAATCTTTCTATTCCTCCGTTAAAGAGATTTGGTTTATTATTTACATAACCGTAATAAGCCTTTTTTACCTTATCATAGGTAAACTTCCGGCAAGCGATCTGGGCGGACCGATAATGATAGCACAACTTTCCGGAAGAGCGGCAGGTCTCGGGGTCTCAGATTTCTTTTATTTTATAGCATTCATTAGCGTAAGCATAGGACTCGTGAATCTATTTCCGATTCCTGCCTTAGACGGAGGACACCTGTTGTTCTCTACTATCGAAATGATTAAGAAAAGTCCGCTGAGTGTTAAATTTCAGGAAACGGCTGCTAAGGTCGGTTTTGCACTCTTGATTTTGCTTTTATTATTCGTTTCTTATAATGATATAATTAGAGTCATGAAAACATAATATATGGCTATATTGTCCATAGATAGTTCTAACGGATACTCGAATATCTTAATAACCGACGATAATCTTGATAAGACTTATGGATCTATTTCGGGTTTTCACGAAAAACATTCCGTGTTAATCTTCAAGCAAATAGATGAAATGACGAAAAAGGCAGGCATTAAATTAAATGATTTAACAGAAATAACAGTAATATTAGGGCCTGGTTCTTATACCGGAATCAGGGTTTCTCTTACTATTGCCAAAACTCTGTCTTATTGCTTGGGGATAAATATAATAGGCATAAGCGGTTTATTTATTTGTGCATACTCGCTATTGAAAAGCGAATTGAATTTGAAGGATATTGTTACCGTAAAGGATGCAATGCGAAATGATTACTATGTATCGTCTTATGTTTTGGAAAAGGGATCTATTATCCCGAGTCTCAAAATAAGCCTGTTTGATTTATCCGAACTTGAGTCGTTTATCGATGGCATAGGTGATTCGCCGACAATCGTATACGGTTATAATAAAAAAGATGATTATGAAAGGTTTACGTCAAGACTTGAGAGGAGGGGGGCAATTAGCCCTTTTGATTTAAAAAAAACAACCGGTTTTGCGTCTATGTATGCCATGGAGAGCGGTATAAAAAACGGGTCTAAATATACCGAAGAGATTTCTCCATACTATATATACGGCGATGGGCCGTTCTAAATATAATTATAACGACCCGATTTTTATCGTATGGGGAGGTTTTGTGTATGCAATTTTTAGATGAGGCAGAAAAAAAGGCGGCGGAATCCCTTATTGTCGCAAATGAAGATTTTAAAAAGGTGTATTATGAACATATAGAGATAGAAAAACGGTTAAGCAAATATACTACTAAGCCCTTTTTAACTCCGGAGGAGCAAAAAGTTATAAAAGAGCTTAAATTAAAAAAACTTAACGGGAACGATATTATGAAAAGAATCATAAAAGAAAAGATAGCGAACTGAAAGAATAAAATATAAAATGACTAAATTACGGGGATGATTTTATGAAAAGTGATAATATAAAACAAGGAGTAGATAGGACACCCCACAGGTCGCTGCTCTATGCCACGGGCATAGCAAAGGGCGAGATGAAAAAACCCTTTATAGGCATAGCGTCTAGTTTTACGGATTTGATACCGGGACATGTTGGTATCAGAGACCTGGAAAGGGCTGCGGAAAACGGCGTATATAGCAACGGAGGGCATCCTTTCGTTTTTGGTATTCCGGGAATTTGCGACGGAATAGCCATGGGGCACGTCGGAATGCACTATTCTCTTCCGTCTCGGGAACTCATAGCGGATATCATAGAAACCATAGCCGAAGCGCATTGTCTCGACGGTATAATTTTTTTGACTAATTGCGATAAGATTACCCCCGGTATGCTTATGGCTTCATTGCGTCTCAATATACCTTCCATAGTAGTTACGGCAGGACCGATGCTTTCCGGTCGTTATCACGACTCGAAGCTTTCTTTCGTGAGGGATACGTTTGAAGCCGTTGCAAAATTTAAGATAAACGATATAACGGAAAAGGAATTAAACGACTTAGAAATGTGCGCATGTCCCGGTCAAGGGTCATGTCAGGGTTTATATACCGCAAATACTATGGCATGTTTAACCGAGGCTATGGGAATGTCTCTGCCGGGTGCCGGCACTGCCATTGCCGGTTCGGCGGCAAAGAAACGTATCGCCTTCGAAAGCGGAGCTAAGATCGTCGATCTTGTTAAGGAAAGTATATGCCCTAGGGATATAATAACGATTGATACCTTAAAAAACGCTATAGCGGTAGACATGGCCCTCGGCGGTTCGTCAAATTCGGTTTTACATCTATTAGCTATTGCGAACGAAGCAGGGATAAAATTGAGCCTAAAGCTTTTTGACGATATTTCTAAAAAAACACCTCAGCTTACAAGTTTGAGACCAGTGGGAGAGCATTTTCTTGAAGATTTAGATTTTGCCGGCGGAATACCGTCTCTGTTTTATGAGCTAAGAACCCTTATGAATCTTGAATCCGTGACCGTATCGGGTAAATCTGCCGGAGAAATAATATCCGGCGTTGATTATGTGAATAATGAAGTCATCCGCAAGATAGACAATCCATATAGAAAGGAGGGAGGAATTGCCGTTCTTTTCGGCAATTTAGCCCCTAACGGCGCAATCATCAAGGCAAGCGGCGTCAGTCTGTCTATGATGAAGTTTACCGGAACGGCGGTAGTGTTCGATAGCGAAGAATCTGCGATGGAAAATATATCTATGGGCAGTATTAAGGCGGGAGACGTTGTCGTAATAAGATATGAAGGCCCTAAAGGGGGTCCGGGAATGAGAGAAATGCTTGCGCCTACATCTATGATAGTGGGGATGGGTTTGGGAGATAAAGTTGCGCTTATAACCGACGGACGTTTTTCCGGCGGAACGCGCGGGCCGTGTATCGGGCATGTGTCGCCGGAGGCTCAGGAAGGCGGGCCGATTGCCCTTATTAAAAACGGCGACAAAATAGAAATAGACGTAATTGATAGAAAGCTGAATATACTTGTCTCGGACGAAGAACTCGACGGAAGAAGAGCGGAAATATCGGAAAAACCTAAAAAAATAGATTACGGCTATCTTTCCAGGTATGCCGATGTTGTTTCCTCTGCAGACGAGGGGGCAATCGTCAACAGAAGGATTAGGAAATGAATCATAGTGCAAAAAAAGAGTTAATGACCGGCTCAAAGATAATCATAGAAAGCCTCATAAAGGAGGGCGTGGATACTATATTCGGTTATCCCGGCGGTGCAGTTCTAAATATATATGACGAGCTTTTGAATTACGAGGATAAGCTGAAGCATATTCTTGTCAGACATGAACAGGGAGCGGCTCATGCCGCCGACGGTTATGCGAGGGCGTCTGGCAAGCCGGGGGTTGTCCTTGTAACATCCGGTCCGGGCGCTACCAATACGATAACGGGCATTGCTACCGCTAATATGGATTCGGTACCAATGATTATAATTACAGGGCAGGTGCCGACTAATTTAATAGGCAACGATGCGTTTCAGGAAGCAGATACCGTGGGCATAACAAGACCTTGCACTAAACATAACTACCTGTTGAGGGACATAAAGGATATTGCCAAAACAATTAAAGAGGCGTTTTATATCGCCTCTACGGGCAGGCCAGGACCGGTATTAATAGACATTCCAAAAGATATTACGTCTAACGTTTATGAGTTTGATTATCCCGAAACGGTTGAACTAAAGGGATATAGCCCTACTTACTTTGGCCATCATATTCAGATTTTAAAGCTAGTCGAAGAAATTTTAAAAGCGAAGAAGCCCTTACTTTATATAGGCGGAGGCGTTATCAGCTCCAATGCCGCTGATGAACTTAAAGAATTGGCGGAATTGCTCGATTTACCGATTACATCTACGCTTATGGGGCTTGGCGGCTTCCCCTCGAATCATGCCTTATTTTTCGGCATGCTCGGCATGCATGGTACTTATGCCGCAAATATGGCGATATCCAATGCCGATTTTATAGTAGCCGTAGGTGCTAGATTTGATGATAGGGTTACCGGTAAAGTAGAAGAATTCGGTAAAAACGCAAAATTTGCCCATATAGATATTGACCCTTCTTCCATAGGTAAAAACGTAAAAATAGATATTCCGGTTGTAGGCGATGTTAAGTCGGTTTTAAGCAGTTTGCTTGAAGCTTTAAGTGACAAAACGGAAAAGATTTCATCCGGTCGTTACGATAGGTTGGGATGGCTTGAAAAAATAAACGAATGGAAATATGAGCACCCTCTTTTGTATAAGATGAGTGATACGATCAAACCGCAATATGTTATAGAGAAGATATGCGAGCTTACCGGAGGAGATGCCGTAATAGCTACGGAAGTAGGTCAAAATCAGATGTGGACCGCCCAGTTTTATAAATTCAAACACCCCAGAACGTTGTTGACTTCGGGCGGGCTCGGTACGATGGGTTACGGGTTCCCGGCGGCAATAGGTGCGCAGATCGCATGTCCGGATAAGGTAGTTTTTGATATTGCGGGAGATGGCAGTATCCAGATGAACATTCAGGAATTGGCAACGGCGGTGCAGTACAATCTGCCCGTCAAGATAGCAATAATCAATAATAATTTTTTGGGTATGATAAGACAGTGGCAGGAGTTGTTCTATCATAAAAGATATTCGTCTTCCGAGATGAACGTCAACCCCGATTTTGTAAAACTTGCCGAGGCTTACGGCGCAGTCGGTTTGAGGGCGGAAAATCCCGACGAGGTAGAGCCGGTCATCAAAAAAGCGTTGTCTATAAATAGGCCCGTTATAATGGATTTTGTCGTAGATAAAGAAGAGGGGGTTTATCCCATGGTTGTTCCCGGTGCTCCAATTACGGGAATGCTATTAGTGTAAACAAAAAGGTATTTAATTATCTATTATGGAAAAGACACATATTCTTTCAGTTCTTGTCGAGAATGAATCGGGTGTATTAACAAGGGTTGCGGGGCTTTTTTCGGCAAGGGGGTTCAATATAGACAGCATTTGCGTAGCGAAAACGCTTGAAAAAAATGAATCTAAAATGATAATCGCTACATCCGGAGATGCCCAAATTTTAGAGCAGATAACGAAGCAACTTAACAGGCTTGTAAATGTTATAAAGGTTCAAGAATTAACCGGAGAAGATTCCGTAACGAGAGAAACCGTTTTAATTAAAATTAATGCAGATGAAACCACTAAAGGCGATATATTTAGAATAAAAGATATATTCGGCGGCCGCATTATAGATATGTCAAGAAATTCATACACGCTTGAGGCTACCGGTTCCGAAGGGAAAATAGAATCGCTTATCGATGTTTTGAGGCCGTTAGGTATAAAGGATATAGTTAAGACAGGAATAATTGCAATACAGCGAGCAAAAAAATCAAACTAACGAATAATTTTATAAGGAGGATTTCTATGAATATTTTTTATGAAAAGGATGCCGATTTAAGGTTGATTCAATCTAAAACAGTGGCGATTATAGGGTATGGATCTCAGGGGCATGCCCATGCTTTAAACTTAAAAGATTCCGGAGTGCATGTCATCATAGGTTTAAGACCTACCGGAAATTCTTTTGCAAAGGCCAAGAATGCCGGTTTTGAAGTGTATCCGGTTGCCGAGGCGGCAGATAAGGCCGATATCATCATGATATTACTTCCGGATGAAATTCATGGCAAGATTTATAAACAAGATATCGAACATAGCTTAAAGGCAGGCAAATATCTTGTCTTTGCTCACGGCTTCAGTATTCATTTCGGACAGATAATTCCCCCGAAAGACGTGAACGTTTTTATGGTAGCGCCCAAGGGTCCGGGGCATCTCGTGAGACATGAGTTTGAAAGAGGAGGCGGAGTGCCTGATTTGATCGCCGTTCATAACGATTACTCCGGAAACACGAGGAATGTGGCATTGTCTTATGCTTCTGCAATAGGCGGCGGTAAGGCCGGTATTTTGGAATCTACGTTTAAAGAAGAGACCGAAACGGATCTATTCGGCGAGCAGGCAATCCTTTGCGGCGGGCTTTCCGCTCTTTTAACCGCTGGGTTTGAAACCCTCGTAGAAGCAGGCTATCAGGAGGAGAGTGCTTATTTTGAATGCATTCACGAAATGAAGCTTATAATCGACCTTATATATGAAGGCGGAATAACCAATATGAGATACTCTATAAGTAATACGGCGCAATACGGCGATTTAACGAGGGGTCCGAGAATTATAGATGAGAGAGTTAAGCTTGAGATGAAAAAAGTTCTGGAGGAAATAAGGTCGGGAAGGTTTGCTACCGAGTGGATGCTTGAAAACAATGCCGACAAACCCACATTCAATGCCTTGACTAAAAACGGAGAAGAACACAGGTTGGAAAGGGTTGGTAAAAGGCTGAGATCATTAATGCCTTGGATTACTAAGAATAAAATGGTTGATAAATCCAAAAATTAATAAAGAGGGTCATAGACTCATTATTCTTCACTAATTTTATTTTTTTTAGTATTAAAATAAAAACGGCGGGAAATCCAATAAGCAAAATTTCGGAGGCTTTATGGACGTTGGGCAGTTTAAGAAGATTAAAATATTTGATACGACTCTTAGAGACGGAGAGCAGTCTCCCGGAGCCAGTATGAATATAAGCGAAAAGTTAAATCTTGCACGTCAGTTGGCGAGGCTTGGCGTGGATGCCATAGAAGCCGGTTTTCCTATAGCATCCGAGGGCGATTTCGAGGCGGTAAAGGCGATAGCTCAAGAGATTAAAGGCGTGGATATCGTCGGACTTGCCAGGGCAAACGAAAAAGATATATATAGGGCCTATTCTGCCGTAAAATATGCCGAAAGACCGGCAATTCATACATTTATCGCAACGTCGGATTTGCATCTTAAATATAAACTCAAGATGACTCGGGATGAATTGTATGAAAGAGCTGTCAGTATGGTTAAATATGCCAGGTCGTTTACCGAAAACGTAGAATTTTCTGCCGAAGACGCCTCAAGGAGCAATTTGGATTTTTTGTGTAAGGTGATAGACGGAGTAATAGAAGCGGGGGCGACCACAGTGAATATTCCGGATACGGTCGGATATGCCACTCCTTTTGAATTTTTTAATTTTATAAATAAATTAAAAGAAGGCGTAGCGGGTATTAAAGATGTCATATTGAGCGTTCACTGTCACAACGATTTGGGGCTTGCCGTGGCAAATTCCTTGTCGGCGATTTTAGCAGGGGCGGCACAGGTCGAGTGTACTGTTAACGGCATAGGGGAAAGGGCCGGCAATGCGGCACTGGAAGAAATAGTAATGGCTTTGAATGTGAGAAAAGATATATATCATGCGGTTACGGGTATCAATGCGATGGAAATATACAGGTCTTCCCAACTTTTGACGCATATAACTGGCATATCCGTTCAGCCCAATAAGGCAATAGTAGGCAAAAATGCCTTTGCTCATGAAGCGGGTATTCATCAGGACGGTATCTTAAAGGAGAAGACTACATATGAGATTATGACCCCGGAACACGTCGGGAGGCAATCGAACGAATTAGTTTTGGGAAAACATTCAGGGAAGCATGCCTTTAAGGAAAAAATCGTGTCTTTGGGTTATTTGTTGAGCGACGATGAGATAGAGGATGCCTTTGTTAAATTTAAATCGCTGGCGGATAAGAAAAAGGATATTTATGACGAAGACATAGATTCGCTTGTTGCTAAATCTCATCCTTTAGAAAAATACGAACTTAAATACGTGAATGTGGTTTGCGGCGACACGGTTGCTCCGCTTTCTATGGTTAAAGTAATGATAGGTGATGAATTGAAGCACAGTTCGTCGTGCGGAAACGGTCCCGTCGATGCCACTGTAAACGCGGTGGAGAGAATAGTTGATTCCAAAGCAAAGGTCATAGCCTACGAGGTTAAATCCATAAGAGGGACTACCGAGGCGCAGGGCGATGTTTCCGTTACTGTAGAACAAAACGGAGTCCATATAACGGGAAGAAGCGCCCATACAGATATCGTGGTTGCCAGCGCAAGGGCCTACGTTAATGCTTTAAATAAGCTTTATGTCTATAATAGTGTTAAAAGGCATGTCTGCAGTTTGGAAATTCGTTCATAATATAATTATCGGAAACTAAACTTAAAATAAGAAAACAATTAAGATTGAGGACAACGAAAATGGGAAGACCCTTGACTATAACCGAAAAAATAATTCTTAACCATGTAGATAACGAGGCAGTTTCTCCCGGCGATATAGTAAATGCGAGAGTGGATATTGCACTCGGCAACGATATCACCGCTCCTATTGCCATAAAAGAGTTTGAGTCTATAGGAATAGACAAAGTTTTTGATAGAGAAAAAATAGCACTCGTTCCGGATCATTTTGTTCCCAATAAGGACATTTTGAGTGCTAAGCAGGCTAAAATACTTAGAGAATTTGCAAAAAAGCATGATATTAAATATTATTTCGAATGCGGAGAGGCAGGGATCGAACACGCACTTTTGCCCGAAAAAGGAATCGTTTTGCCCGGAGACCTTGTTATAGGGGCGGATTCCCATACCTGCACATATGGAGCGCTGGGCGGGTTTGCTACAGGGGTGGGTTCTACTGATTTGGCATATACTCTTGCTTTCGGAGAGTTATGGCTTAAGGTCCCGGAGTCTATCAAAGTGGTTTTTGAAGGAAAGCCTAAAAAATGGGTTTCAGGCAAAGATTTAGTGCTGTATTTAATAGGGAAGATAGGCGTAGAAGGGGCAAACTATATGGCATTGGAGTTTTCAGGCAGTACATTTAAACATCTGGGAATGTCTGACAGGTTCACTATATCCAATATGGCGATAGAAGCGGGGGCGAAAAGCGGAATATTTGAGCCGGACGAAATTACGGAAGCCTATGTCAAAGATAGGGCCGGTCGAAATTATACTTTTTATAAAAGTGATGACGGGGCCGAATACTCAAGAGTTTTAAATTTTGATTCCGGTGAAATAAACCCGCAGGTTGCTTTTCCGCATCTTCCGGAGAATAGTATAGATATTGGTGAGGCTTCTGCTAAAAATATCAAAATAGACCAGTCTGTCATAGGTTCTTGTACTAACGGGAGGATAGAAGATTTGAGGATAGCCGCTCAGATTTTAAAAGGGAAAAAGATAGCTAAATACACGAGGCTTATTGTGCTTCCGGCAACTCCGGCAATATATAAAATGGCGGAAAAAGAGGGTTTAATAGACATATTTATGGATGCGGGTGCCGTATTCAGTACGCCGACCTGCGGACCCTGTCTTGGAGGCTATATGGGAATATTGGCCGACGGTGAAAGGGCCATTTCTTCTACGAACAGGAATTTTAAGGGAAGAATGGGAGACGTAACCAGCGAGGTATATCTTGCTAATCCTGCCGTTTGTGCTGCATCGGCAATACTCGGCAAGATTGCCGGTCCGGACGACGTAATATAATTAAATATAAATTTACAATTTTTTAAAGAGGCGGTTATTTTATGGTGTTTAGTGGAAAAGTTTTTAAGTTTGGAGATAATATAGATACGGATGCGATAATACCGGCAAGATACTTAAATGATTCAAACGACGAGAATCTCAGGATACATTGTATGGAGGATGCGGATGGGATGTTTTCTTCAAGGGTATCGACGGGTGATTGTATCGTTGCGGGTAATAATTTCGGATGCGGTTCTTCAAGGGAACATGCCCCGAGGGCGATTAAGGCTTGCGGCGTTTCCGTAGTTATCGCCAAAAGTTTTGCAAGGATTTTTTATAGGAATTCTTTTAATATAGGCTTGTTTATCTTAGAGGCAGATACGGACGGCATAAATAACGGGGATGTTATCGAAATAAATACGGATACCGGAGAAATCAAAAATAAGACCGGAAACAGTATAATAAAATCGAAGCCCATTCCTAAGTTTATGTCCGAGCTTGTCAATGCAGGCGGTTTAATTGCGTATGCCAAAAAAAAGATTAAGGGGGGCAAGGCATGATAAAACTTGCACTTTTCGCAGGTGACGGCATTGGGGTGGAGGTAGCGACCGAGGCCGTTAACGTTTTAAAGTTTTTATTCGATTTAAATTCCATTCGATATGAAATAGAAGAAGATCTAGTCGGCGGGGCTTCTTACGACGAATATAAGAAACCTATAACCGAAAAAGCCCTTAAACTCGCTAAAGATGCGGATGCCGTTATTTTTGGAGCGGTAGGAGGATATAAGTGGGAATCTTTGCCGATTGAACTTAGGCCGGAAAAGGCACTCCTTACGTTAAGATATGATCTTGGGCTTTATGTAAATTTAAGACCCGCAAAGGTTTATAGTGAACTTATAGATGCATCTCCTTTGAAAAAAGACATTGTAAACGGAACCGATATGATAATTATAAGAGAGCTTACCGGCGGAATATATTTTGGACAACCCAGGGGTATTTTTAACCTTGGGGACGGACAAAGAAAGGGTGTTAATACTTTAACATATACGACGAAAGAGATAACGAGAATTGCAAAGACAGCATTCGAAATAGCGGAAAAAAGGAGAAAGAAGGTTTTATCGGTAGATAAGGCGAATGTTTTGGAATCTACGGAATTATGGAGGGAGGTAGTTGCGGACACGGCGAAGAATTATCCCGATGTTGAGCTTTCAAATATGTATGTGGATAACTGTTCGATGCAGCTTATAAGACAGCCTAAATCCTTTGATATCATTCTTGCACCTAATATGTTCGGAGACATATTGAGCGATGAGGCGTCTATGATTGCAGGTTCTATCGGAATGCTGCCGTCGGCAAGTCTTAATGGTAAAAAGGGAATGTACGAGCCGATACACGGCAGTGCGCCAGACATTGCAGGACAGAATAAGGCCAATCCTATTGCCGCAATTCTATCTGCGGCAATGATGCTTCGCTATAGTTTTGATATGGGTAGTCTTGCAGAAAGAATTGAAAATGCGGTAACAGGGGTTATTAGGAAAGGCTATCGAACTCCCGATATATATTCGGATTTAGGCATAGGCGAGACTAAGCTTATCGGCACTAAAGAGATGGGCGCCGCCATAATAGCCGAATTAAAATTAAAGGGTTAACCTATGAAAAAAGAAAGATATAATATAGCCATTGTCGGAGCAACGGGATTAGTAGGCAGGGAATTTATAGATATACTTGAGCAGAGAAAATTTCCTGTCGGTGAGCTTTACCTTTTTGCCTCGTTGAATTCTTTAGGCGATATCATAAAATTTAAGGGCGAAGACTACATGGTAGGTGCGTTAAAGGAAGATTCTTTTAAGGGAAAAAAGATAGATATAGTCTTATCCAGCCCGGGGGCATCCGTGAGCTTGAAGTTTTCACCGCTTGCCGCTATGGAGGGCGCCGTAGTTATAGATAACACCTCCTGTTTTAGGATGGATGAAGATATTCCGTTGGTAGTGCCGGAGGTTAATCAAGATGATATAAAATATTATAGTAAAAAAAATATAATAGCAAATCCGAATTGCTCCACTATCCAGATGGTTGTTCCGCTCAAGCCCATTCATGACAAATACAATATAAAAAGAGTGGTTGTTTCTACGTATCAATCGGTATCAGGTGCAGGTAAAGAGGCCATGGACGAGCTGTTTTATCAGACGACCGATATCGTAAACGCAAAGGGAGATCTATGCCCGAAAAAGTTTCCCGTTCAGATTGCTTTTAACTGTATTCCGCAGATAGATGTTTTCAGTAATGACGGATACACCAAAGAAGAAATTAAAATGATAAGCGAAACGCAGAAAATAATGCACGATAGCAGCATCGGCATATCTGCTACCACGGTGCGGGTACCGGTGTTTTTTTCTCACGGCGAATCGGTCAATATTGAAACCGAAAAAAGTTTCGATATTAAAAATATCAGGGCAATGTTATCCAAAGCTAAAGGGATTAAGGTTACGGATGACATACTTAGCGGTAAGCCGGATGAAAGATATCCATATCAGACTATGGCTTCTGGTAAGGATGAGATCTTTGTGGGCAGAATAAGGAGGGATTTTTCTGTAACGAACGGTTTGAACCTCTGGGTTGCCGCCGATAATATCAGGAAGGGATCGGCATTAAATGCAGTGCAGATAGCGGAAATACTTATTAGAAAGTTTTTATAAATGCGTTCTCAATCTAAAAATCATGAGATAGTCAGGAATCTATCGGTTGTCTCGTTTTTTACTTTAATAAGCAGAATTTTAGGCTTATTAAGGGACATTTTTATCGCATATTTTTTTGGTGCCGGCGCCGTTACCGATGCCTTTTTCGTTGCATTCAGGATACCCAATCTCTTTAGAAGACTTTTTGGAGAAGGCGGAATTTCCGCATCTTTTATCCCAGTTTATTCGGAAAGCCTGTCTAAAGGAAGTGAAAGCGAGGCTTCAGACCTTTTTAAAACGGTTTTTACCGCTTTATTTTTTATTCTCCTGTTTCTTTCGCTCGTAGGTTTTTTATTTTCATTCCTGTTCGTGACCATAACCGCTCCCGGTTTTTTACATATACCGGCACAGTTTCAACTTACCGTATTTCTTACCAAAATTATGTTTCCGTATATTTTCTTAATAGGGCTTACGGCTTTTTTCGCGGGGGTTTTGAATGTCCACGGCTCTTATGCCCCCGGGGCGATGTATCCTATTATTTTAAATATTTTATTTATAGTTTCGGCTGTTTTTTTAAGGCCTTTTTTTCATCCAGGAATTTATGCACTGGCGATAGGCGTGATGATAGGGGGTATTTTACAACTTTTATCTCAGATTTATTATATCAAACGAAAAAAAATCAAGCTTGGTTTTAAATTTAATTTTAGAAACAGTGCCGTAAGAACCGTTTTTAAACTTCTTACCCCTTCGCTTCTAGGGATGGCGGTTATACAACTCAACCTATTGTTTGATACGCTTCTTGCATCATTTTTGTCGCCGGGAAGCATATCCTTTCTTTACTATGGGGATAGGCTCTATCAGTTTCCGCTCGGTGTTTTTGCCATAGCCTTGCAGACGGCTATTTTTCCTACATTATCGGCATCGTTTGCAAGAGGAAACATTAAGGAAATAGATAATGCATTTAATTTTTCGGCATCGCTTATGTTTTTCATAATAATCCCCTCGAGTATCGGGCTGATTCTTTTAAGGAGCAGCCTTGTAAGGTTGATTTATATGCACGGCATTTTTAATTCGGCCGACGTCCAAAAAACGGCTTCGGTTCTTTTGTTTTTTACGATAGGATTATGGGCATCTTCGTTATTAAAGACGGTTATCCCGGTTTTTTATTCAATGAAAGACACAAAAACCCCCGTTAATGCCGCTATATATTCCTTAATACTCAATATTATTTTCGCGGTTATACTTATGCGGTTTATCGGCGTGGACGGTTTGGCACTGGCAGCCAGTATTTCACTAATTTTTAATTATATGTTTCTCCTGAAGAGGCTTCATTTAAAAAAACGGATAGGTCTCGGAAGTGGTTTTTTTAAGTCTTTTGCAAAAACTATGGCCGCGAGCGCATTTATGGGGATAGCCATCGAGATTATAATAATCGAGTTTAAGAGATTAAACTATGATTCGTTAAGCATAGTGGCCGTTTCACTTGTTGTCGGCGTTACTTCGTATCTTTTTGCTTCGTTTATCATTAAAAATAATCTTTTGAGATACATTTTGAGAAAATAATTGCCGCATACTTTAATGTATCGGATTTTGACATTTTTATTTATAATGCTATAATTATTCATGTAAGTTTTATATAATACATGCGATAAGTGAGCTGAATAACAATTTGACAACTATCAGCGGTAAGGAGCGTAAAGCGAAAAATAAGCCCGAGAATACTTACTCCCTCATCGAAAAAATTGAGTTGGAAGATCTTGATCTCTTCAATAGATTTTCCGGTACGTCATCTCATATGCTTAATATTATAGAGACTCAGTTTGACGTAGATATTTCAGTAAGGGGGAATGTTCTGCTGATTAAAGGCAGAAAAGAAGGCGTGGGTAATTGTGCCGGATTTATAACCGATCTCATAAAATTATATGAGGTAAAAGCCGATATTTCCGATAATGAATTGACTCGGTTAGTAAAGGCTAAGATAAAAGATCCGAAAGTTGAAATTAATTCTTATATTTACGACCCCATCCTTATTACTCCGAGAAGAAAAATCGTAGCCCCTAGGACGGTAAATCAAAAAAGATATGTCGATGCTATCTATAAAAACGATATAGTTATAGGCATAGGACCTGCCGGAACCGGTAAGACCTACCTATCTATGGCATGCGCCATATCTTTATTTCAAAAACAATTGTTCGATAGAATAATCTTGACCCGTCCGGCGGTTGAAGCCGGTGAAAAATTGGGCTTTCTCCCCGGGGATATTTCACAGAAGATTAACCCGTATTTAAGGCCCCTATACGACGCTCTTTATGAGATGATAGAGTTCGAAAAGGCTATGAAACTTATAGAAACCGACGTTATAGAGGTTGCCCCCATTGCGTTCATGAGGGGCAGAACGCTTAATAACTCTTTCGTAATACTAGATGAAGCGCAGAACGCGACGAACGAGCAGATGAAGATGATGCTCACGAGAATCGGTTCCGGTTCTAAAATTATCGTAAACGGGGACATAACTCAGACCGACTTGCCTTCGGATAAGGAATTGGGGCTTGTTACAGCAAGTAAGATTTTGGCGGATATAAGCGGCATAAAGGTTGTAAATTTTAACAGGACGGACGTATTAAGACATAAAATTGTTCAAAATATAATAAAAGCTTATGAAACGAACAAAATTTCTCGAATTTCTAAAAAATAATACTTTAGAGATTAAAAATAGACATTACCCGCTTTTAGCATTGCTTTTAATATCCGCCGTATTTTTAACGTTTTTGCTCTACAACGGGTCGGAATTTGTCAAAAACAAATATAAGGCGGGTGAAATAGCGACAAAGACTATAATAGCCAAAAAAAGTTTTAGATATGTTGATTTGAAAGCAACTGATGCTGTGCTGAAAAGAAAAATTAGAAATAGTCCTGATGTTTATTTGTATTATCCGGAAGAAAAAATAGCACTATACAGGAAGGTCAAAAGCGCTTTCGTTCTTGCAAAGTTATATAAGAAGAGCCACCCGTCAGGCAAGGAAAACACGAGTATATCTAAAAGTATATTCTCTGATAAGTTAGGTATCAAGTTAGACGATGCCACTCTTAACGAGTTTTATTATTTGAATTATAATAAAAATATCGAGTCGTATGTCTTGCAAATAATGGCCGATATTTATAAAAGAGGGGTATTGTCCAAGACGCCCTCTGACGATAAAAGTATAGAGATTAAAAACGTCATGACTAATAGACTGAGGCTTATAGGCGATCCTCAGATATTTTTTACGTTAAAAAAGAAAAGCGGTTTCGCGTACTACTATGTCAAAAATAATCTAGGTTTTTTGCCGCTTTATATGCGGAACGATATATACAGATTAGTCTACAACCTCATTAAACCGGATATAGTATATTCCAGGTTTCTTACTCTGAAAAAGATAGAGGATATTAAAAAGGAAAATATGCCCATTTATATCCATATAAAAAGGGGGATTCTTTTAGTTAATTCCGGAGAACTTATCTCTAAAGCAAAAGCGATTGAATTAAATGCCTATAATGCCAAATTCAGCTTAAAAAACAACATCCCCCTGCTCATAGGCTTATTTTTGCTTATAGTTATGCTGTTGTCGCTTTCTTACGTTTTTCCCTATAAATATATAAGAAAATTTAGAACCTCCTTAAATTTTAAGAATATTGTTTTCGTTGCATCTGTTTTGATATCCTCCGTTATTATAATCAAAGCCGGGATTATTTTTTCGGGAGCGCTGTCTTTATATTTTCCTTTTATCAATGAGAACGATATATATTACCTGATCCCTTTCGCGTTCGGTCCCATGCTTATCAGGATTATATTGAATTCAGAGGTTTCGGTTGTTTATATAGCACTGTTCTCTATCTTAACCTCGATGATTTTTAAAAACTCTATTTTTTTTATGATATATGCTTTTGGAGGCAGCTTGATAGCCTCTTATGAGGTTTTTGATTTTTCTTCTTGGGGTCGCATGGTTAAAGCCGGAGTTATCACGGGATTTTTGAATAGCTTCATGGTTTTAACATTTGCGCTGATAGGGCTTAATTTTATAAATGTCCAAAATATTTATAGCGTGATATTAGCATTTTTATCGGGGGTTGTTTCTTCAATAATGGTAATAGGTCTCATACCAGTATTCGAGAGAATATTCGGGTTTACGACCGATTTCAAACTCCTTGAACTTTCCGGTTCGAATCATCCGCTTTTAAGACAATTTTCCGTTGTGGCCCCCGGGACGTATCAGCACTCTATAATGGTAGCCACATTGGCGGAATCGGCCGCCTTATCGGTAGGAGCCAACCCTCTATTGACAAGAGTTGCAAGTCTTTATCACGATATAGGCAAAATATTAAAGCCTAATTATTTTATCGAGAATACGGTAAATTTCAATAATCCCCATAACAAACTTGCCCCGACTATGAGTAGTTTGATTATAGCCTCTCACGTAAAAGAGGGACTGGAGCTTGCAAAAAAACATAAATTAGGCGATAAAATAGAAAATATAATTAACGAGCATCATGGAACATCGATGATAGGGGCGTTTTACGAAAAAGCCTTTAAAGAAAACGGGGGCGCAAACATTTCTAAGGGCGTGTTCAGGTATGACGGCAGGAAGCCTCAAACCAAGGAAGCAGGTATAATCATGCTGGCGGATTCCGTCGAAGCAACATCCAGAACCGTGACTAACATTTCCCCTTCCAGGTTAGAATCGCTGGTTAGAAAGACTATAAGCAGGATATATAACGACGGACAACTTGATGAATGCGAACTTACGCTAAAAGACCTGCATTCCATAGGGGATGCCTTTGTAAAGGTATTGAATTCCATCTTTCATCAGAGAATTCCATATGCAGGTAAATCTATAGAGGAAGATGACGGTGATGGAAAATCAGGAGACGTTCCTAATAAATATAACGAATACCCAAAGAAGGTCGGAAATAAGCCCAAAGTTAGTCTACTGTATCGTTAAAAATTCTCTGAAGCATCTTTTTTGCGGTTCTTACGGTATAGATATAATTTTTTGCTCCCCTTCCCGTATCAAAAAATTGAATAAGGATTATCGGAACAGGAATAACATTACGGATGTTTTATCTTTCGAGATAAAGGAATATGACAATAATATTTTTTATATAGGTGAAATTTATATTGCCCCTGCAGTTGCCGAAAATAATTTTTTGCGATACAGGCATTTTTGGGAAAAAGCCGACTGGATTTCGAGAGAGAGGGGCGAAGGTTCGCCGAATATCGAGAAAGATGATAAAAAGGGGTTTGAAAAAGAGATCGCATTGTTGATAATTCATGGCATTTTGCACCTCTTCGGATATGTTCACGATGAAGAGCATGAGTTGGATTTGGACGATGAAGATTATAATAAAGAGATGAAAGATATGCAGAAACTTATCTATAAGAATTTGGACGGGTTATTGGGATGAAACGTGTCCTTAAAAACCAGGTTAGGAAATGATGCCGGAGATAAAGATATGAAAAAACATAAAGATTCGTTTTGCTTTTACTATTTTTCATGGTATTTAAATTAGCCTTTCTTTATATTTTTATTATGTGATATACTATATTAAACTTAAATCCGGTTGCTTGTTCTTCGCTTTAATTCATGTTTTGTTTATCGCTCTATCCGAAATAAATAGCGACCGCATAAAAATTATAATATAGAGTCTATGGAAGATAAGAAGAACGGTATTGAATACGAGAAATGTTTCGATTTTAAGGGATTAATCGAAATAGTAAAAAAATTACGTTCCGAAAACGGTTGTCCGTGGGATAAGAAACAGACGGAAGAGACATTAAAACCCTACATAATAGAAGAAGCTTATGAGGTCGTAGATGCGATAAGTTCAGGTGATATGGCAGAAATTAAGGAAGAGCTTGGAGATTTGCTCCTTCAAGTCATTTTTTTATCCGTCGTGTTCGAAGAAAAAAAGGAGTTTTCCATAGGTGACGTTATAAATATAGTAAATAAAAAATTAGTAAGAAGGCATCCTCATGTTTTCGATAAAGATTTTTCGCTAAAAGAGGGGGAATGCCTTGAGGACGTCATTCTTAAAAATTGGGAAAGAATCAAGGGAGAGGAAAAGGAAGAGAAGCGGAAAAACACGCATGATTCCGATATAAAACCGTCGGTTCATATATCCGCAAGTATGCCCGCCCTTCATAGGGCATATATGGTGCAGGAAAAAGCCGAGAGATTAGGCTTTGATTTTGAGGACATAAACGGTGTAATAAATAAGGTTTACGAAGAGATTTCGGAACTTAAAAAAGAATTATATACGCAAGATGGCGGTTTAAGGAAAGATGAAGAATTAAATAAGAATAAGATCAAGGAAGAATATGGAGATATCCTATTTTCCATAGTAAACGCGGGAAGATTTTTAGATATACATCCTTGCGGAGCGTTAAACGAATCGTCTAACAAATTCATAAAAAGATTCGGTTACATGGAAAAAAACGCATCATCATCTATTTCCGAACTTGACGCTAAAAGTCTCGATGGTTTGTGGGAGGAATCAAAAAAGGCGCTATAATGACAAAAATTCCAAGAACCGAATTGTTTAATGCAGCGTTAGCTTGTTTGTCCGGTTTATCTATTGCTTTTTTATTTCCTAGTTTCAATCTTGAATTTCTTGCATGGTTTTCCTTAATACCTCTTTTATATGCAATAAATAAATCGAAAAATTTTAAAGAATCTTTACTTTACGGCTTTATAGCCGGTATAGTATCGTACGCGGTTATTCTGTACTGGATAGTTTATACCGTCCATGTATTCGGCAATCTTCCATATTATGTTGCCGTTTTTGCTCTTCTGATCCTTTCTTCTTACTTGGCTGTTTATATTGCTTTATTTGCCGGTTTTACAAAAATTATACTTAACAATTATAAAAGATTAGGCATAATTTTAATCCCGTCATGCTGGATTTTTTTTGAGTTTTTAAAATCACATCTTTTAACCGGGTTCCCCTGGGAAAATTTAGGTTTTTCCCAGTATTTGAATCTACCTTTTATTCAAATTTCCAATATTACAGGGGTATTCGGATTATCTTTTATTATAGTCCTTATAAATTATTCCATATTTCGTTTCATTTTTTTAAAAAATAAAATTTCAAAGCGGCAGGCTTTAATAGAACTGTTTTTTGTTTTGTTTGTTTTTGTTTCGGCAGTATCTTATGGATATTATAACATTTATCGCGTAAATAAATCGTTAAAAGAAAAACCTCCGTTAAGGGTTGCATTGATTCAGGGTAACATAGGGATGTTCAAGAAATGGAAGATTACAAAAAAAAGAACTACTCGCATTTATTTGAATTTGACGAAAAAGTCGTTAAAATATAAGCCCTTTATAGCAATATGGCCGGAAACGGCCCTTCCCTACATTATATCGATTCATCCTCACTATTGGAATAAAGTTATGCACTTTGCGGAAAAAAACGGGATAGATTTAATTTTCGGAGCCATAGGTTTAAGATTTTTTAAGGGGAGTTATCATTATTACAACAGGGATTATATGTTTGACGCTTCCGGCAAATATTACTATTACGACAAGCATCACCTCGTCCCTTTTGGTGAATATATTCCGCTTAGAAATCAGTTACCGTTTTTGGCACATATTTTAAAGGGTGCAGGAATCGGAAATTTTACTCCCGGAAGTAAATTTAGAATTTTAAAAAGCGGAAAATTAAAAATAGGCTCTATGATTTGCTATGAGGCATATTTTGATTCGTTAGTAAGGCATTTTCCCGAAGGCGGCGCCAACCTTCTGATTAGTATTACGGATGATGCATGGTACGGAAAAACGTCGGCGCCTTATCAGGATATGTCTATGACGGTTTTTTCTGCCGTCGAAAACGATAGGTTCGTAGCAAGAGCAGGAAATTCAGGTATTAGCGGGGTAATATCGCCTGTAGGGAAAATTTTGGAAGAAACTAATATCTTTAAAAGGACATTCATTATAGGATATGTAAAATTGATTAATAAAAAGACATTTTTTACTTTATATGGTAATATATTTACTTATGCAATCAGCATAATTTTTCTATTATCCCTAATATATCTGCTCTTTTATCGGTTTTTTCTTGGAAAAACCGATAAAAGAAAATAAGGAGGTCTGTTTTAATGTCTGATTCAAAGAATGATTTGGTTTTAAATTTAAGTCTTTTAGATAGAGGTATCAAGGGTTTAGACGATAAATTAGAAAAAATTCGGAGGAGGCTTTGAAGTTTCTAAATTGGAAACTCGACTTAAAGAAATAGACGAAATTATCGCAAAAGAAGATTTTTATAAAGATATTCCTCTTTCATCTTCCATATTAAAGGAAAAATCTTCCGTAGAGAACAAGTTAAAGCCCTTTTATAATTTTTACGAAGAATTTAAAAATATAAGGGATTTATACGAGATCTCCGTAGAGGATGACGACGAAAAAATGCTCGCCGATATTGCCGACAGCGTTAAATCGCTAGAAAAAAAGGTTTTAAATCTTGAAATGTACCTGACTCTTTCAGGAAAAGACGATAAGCTTAATGCTATAGTTGAAATTCACGCCGGTTCCGGCGGTACCGAGTCGATGGATTTTGCAAATATGCTTTTGAGAATGTATTTGAGATGGGCGGAGAGAAAGGGTTCTAAAACGGCCGTTATGGAGTACAACGCCGGAGAGGAAGCCGGTGTCAAGAGCGTTACCTTCGTCGTTCGCGGAAAATTCGCCTATGGTTATCTTAAAGCCGAAAGCGGAGTTCATCGGCTTGTCAGGATTTCTCCCTTCGATGCCAATAAAAGACGACATACCTCTTTTGCTTCGGTTTTTGTCTATCCGGAAGTAGACGATACCATAGAAATAGTGATAGACGAAAAGGATTTAAAAATAGACACGTATCGTTCGAGCGGAGCCGGCGGGCAGCATGTCAATACCACCGATTCGGCGGTAAGAATAACGCATATTCCGACCGGCATAGTCGTTGCTTGTCAAAACGAGAGGTCGCAGCATAAAAACAGAGATATTGCTTATAAACTTTTAAGGGCAAGGCTTTATAATTTTTATAAAAAGAAAAAGGAAGAAGAAGAAGCGAAGATAAATAAAACAAAAAAAGAGATATCGTGGGGTTCGCAGATAAGGTCTTACACCCTAAATCCTAACCGCGTCATTAAAGACCATAGGACCGGCGTGACGATATATGATGACAAGTCGGTTTTTGACGGGGATATAGATGAGTTTATAGGAGCATATTTACTCGGAGTTACGGCAAAAGGGTGAGAAAGTATGTCAGAATCAAAAGGGGGCTGTTTTGGAACAAGAGTTGAATATTATAGAAAAAAATCGTTTTGATAAGTTACAGAAATTAAAAGAAAAAGGGATTAATCCCTTTGCGGGTAATTTTAAAAAGAAGGAGAATATCGGTGAAATAATAAAAAAATATAATCCTAATGATAAGGAATTTTTTGAAAATAACGCAATTGACGTCGAAACGGCGGGTAGGATTATTATTATAAGAAACTTCGGTAAAGCATCGTTTTTTAGGCTCAGGGATGGGTTTGGAGAAATTCAATGCTATATTCAAAAAGGTAAGGTTACCGAAGACGATTTTAAACTTTTTCACGAATATATCGATGCCGGCGATATATGTATGGTCAAGGGTTATCTTTTCAGGACGGGAACAAATGAATTGACCATAAAGGTCGAGCATATAGGAATTTTGACTAAATCTCTTCTTCCCCTGCCGGAAAAATGGCACGGCTTAAAAGATATAGAGGTCCGTTTCAGAAAAAGATATATAGACTTAATTTCGAATGTCGAGGTTAGGGATATTTTTAAAAAAAGGGCCGATACGATTAGCTTCATTCGTTCTTTTTTAAATTCTTACGATTTTTTAGAGGTAGAAACCCCTATTATGCAAACCAACCCCGGGGGCGCAACGGCAAGACCGTTTAAAACCCACCATAACGCTCTAAATTTAGAACTTTATATGAGGATTGCGCCTGAATTATACTTAAAAAGATTAGTTGTGGGCGGATTCGACAGGGTTTACGAGATAGGAAGAAACTTCAGGAACGAAGGGATTTCTATAAAACATAACCCGGAGTTTACAATGCTTGAGTTTTATATGGCATATGCGGCGTATGATGACACTATGGGTTTTCTTGAAGAGATGCTCTCCGAATTGGTAAAGCATATTTGCGGTTCTTTCGAAATTAATTATGCTTCCGAAATATTAAATTTTAAACCGCCCTTTAAAAAAATAAAGTTAAAGGATAGTTTGCATGAAATCGCCGGATTTAGATCGGAAGAAATAGATTCGGCCACAAAGGTTTATGAGATTTTAAGACATAAAAACATCAACGGCATAAGCGAAAAAGATAGTCTGGGTGAACTATTGACTATTTTATTCGACGAAACGGTCGAATCGAAGCTTATAAATCCGACCTTTGTAACCGATTATCCGGTCGAAAGCTCCCCGCTGGCAAGGAGGAGCGATGCCGATAAAGAAATTGTAGATAGATTCGAATTATTTATAGGCGGCAGAGAAATAGGTAATGCGTTTTCGGAACTTAATGACCCTTTAGACCAAGAAGAGAGGTTCAAATCGCAGGTTGAGGCAAAAATCAAAGAGGGGCTGCCGGCAGAGATGGATAAGGATTATATCGAGGCGCTCAAACAAGGACTGCCTCCCACCGCAGGCTGCGGAATAGGTATAGACAGAATAGTCATGCTCCTTACCGATTCACATTCCATTAGGGATGTAATATTATTTCCGCTGCTTAAACCTTTAAGATAAGTTGAATAAAACGATATGAGTTTTCATACGAAGATAGCCCTCCATTATTTAAGACCCAAGAATAATTCGTTTGTATCTTTATTGAGTTTTATTTCCATCGCGGGTATAGCGATAGGTGTAATGGCTTTGATTGTCGTGATATCCGTTATGAGCGGGTTTAGTCACACGTTGGAAAAAAGGGTTATAGGGATAGAATCGCAGATTATCGTTTTGAACTATAACGGCCTGATAAATAACTATAGGAAGACGGCTAAAAACGTATCCTCCATAGACGGCGTAAAAAATGTTTCTCCGTTTATATATACCGATATAATGATATCCTCTGAATCTACTTCTAACGGTAGTGTTTTAAGGGGTATTGATGTTAAGACGGAAGAAGAGGTGACAAACCTCAAAAAATATCTTATAAAGGGAAATTTATCCGGACTTAACAATAGAAAGAGAAAAGAGATAGTTTTAGGCAAGATTTTAGCGCAAAATCTCGGCGTTACCGTTGGAGACAGGGTAACGATAATCTCCCCAAAAGGGCGGATCACTCCATTCGGAGTCATGCCTAAAACCGAAAGGTTTATTGTTGGCGGAATTATCGACAGCGGCATGTATAGTTACGACTCGACGTTTTCCTTTATTTCGGTCAGGAATGCGCAGGCGTTTCTTGATTTGCCGACTAATGTAGTTACGGGATTGGAGGTTAAACTATACAGATTAAATTTAACCTCCGCTAATGTTTTTGCTAAAAAAATAGAGAACAAATTGAATTACCGTAATGCCTCGCCTTCCTTTTATGCACTAAGTTGGGAGGAGCTTAACAAGAATTTGTTTTCTGCAATAAAATTAGAAAAGCTTACGATGTTCGTAATCTTGTCTTTGATTGTGCTTGTGGCGGCGTTTAATATCATATCGACGTTAATAATGGTCGTTATGGAAAAAAGAAAAGATATAGCCGTATTAAAATCCATAGGCGCAAGTTCCAAGGATATAATGATTATTTTTATCGCGCAGGGTGTTATAATAGGTGCAATAGGTACTTCGCTTGGGCTATTAGCCGGATTTTTAATCGGTTATGCGGAAAAAACGTATCATATAATAAGTCTTCCGTCGTCCGTTTATTACATAACTTCTTTACCGGTAAGAATGACCGTCAACGAATTTATAGTTATCGGAATAAGTGCGCTTTTTTTGAGTTTCGCAGCCACATTATATCCGGCCTATAAAGCCGGTAAAATAGATCCTGCGGAGGGGGTAAGGCATGAGTAAAGGTTTTGGTACCGCGGTATCCTTAAAAAAGATAAGCAAGACCTTTAAAGCGGGCGATGAAAAAGTGAATATTCTCAATAAAGCCGATTTGGAAATAAAAGAGGGAGAAACATTTGCCATAACGGGGGAATCGGGAACGGGCAAGAGTACCCTTCTTCACATAATAGGAACGCTTTTAAAACCTGATTCCGGAAAAGTCGGGTATTTTGAAAACTCAAACATATATGACCTTTCCGATGCAAAACTATCCGAATTCAGAAATTATAATATCGGTTTTGTTTTTCAGTTTCATTATCTTTTGAACGAGTTCAGTTGTTTAGAAAATGTTGCTATGCCGCTGTATATAAGAAACGAGCCTAAAAGTAAGGCATTGAAGACGGCAAAAGATTATTTATGCGAAATGGGGCTTGAGAACAGGCTCTATTTTAAACCGTACATGTTGTCGGGAGGAGAGCAGCAAAGGGCTGCCGTGGCAAGGGCATTGGTATGCTCGCCCAAGGTTATACTGATGGATGAGCCTACCGGGAATTTGGATACCGGTCATGCTGAAAGATTGCACGATATAATTATAAATTTAAACAAGAAATATGGCAAGACTTTAGTCATCGTTACTCATGACAAGGGATTTTCCGATATGATGGATCATAAAATCAGAATTACGTTTGGTATAATTGAATATATAAATTGACATAAAATTTAATATTTGTTAGCTTATTAAAATGAAATTTTTGCGATATACTTTTTTTACGTTTGTTATTATTGTTTTTGCCGTTTTAATTTTAGGCGAAGTTAATGTTTACGCCGCTTTAAATAATGGAAACGTTTTTACCGGATTTTTTCATCAAAACGGCAACCCGACGATTAAAAATTTAAAAGTTTCTTTTGTCGGTGTTTTTGAAAAATATTTGAGTTCCAAAAAACCATACTTCGTTTTTGCGTATACCTCTCTTAAAAAACAGCCCTATTTTAGTTTCGATAAGAAAATAAATCTTGCAAGGATGCGAGAACTCGGTGCCAAGTATCATTCCAACTATATAATTACCGGGAGCGTTTCAAGATTAGGTTCCAATTTCAGCGTTCATGCAATGTTCGTGGACATTAACGATGTTTACAATTCAAAAACATTTGATTATCCAGACGCCGGCAAAAACTCTTTAAAGAGGGATATGAAAATATTATCCGGAAGGGTATCAAAGTTAATTCTCAGCGGTCTTTTAAAAAAAGAGGCCGGGCATAATTTTGCAAAGAGGATATATGCCGTTAGAGTAAAAGGCAATGTAAGAGTCGGAGCCGGATTTATAATGAATCATATTAAAATAAGAAAGGACGGCGCATATTCCATAAAAAAAATAGACGAAAGCGTCAAAGAGCTTTATGGCACCGGATATTTTAAAAATATATCGGTCAACGTATCGTCAGCCGATAATAACGGGCCGGTCGTAACCTTTACGGTTTCCGAAAGACCTTACTTAAAGTTTATTAAGTATTTCGGAAATGGGTCGGTATCGGTAAAAAAAATAAGAGGCGTTATCAACATTAAAGCAGACGAGCCGTTAAGCTCTTATGCGCTATATAAGGCAGTCAAAATTTTAAAATTTATATATTCGGCGGAAGGTTATTATAACGCAGATATAAAAGTAAAAAAAGTTTTCCTTTCGGGAAACTATGTCGGCATACATTTTTTAATAAGCGAGAATTCTCCGATAATGGTAAGCCGTGTTGAATTTAAGGGAAACAGCTCTTTTTCCGCAGGAAAACTTAAGTCGGTTATGGGCATTAAAACGGTAAACCTACTGACATGGATAACCGCCGAAGGCAAATTTAAGAAAGCACAGCTGAACTCTCAAATTATAAAGTTATTAAGTTTTTATTATAACTACGGCTATATAGACGTCAGCGTCAAAAAACCTAAATTCATATTTTCAAAAAATAAAAAATACGTAACGATAGTAATAAGAATCGTTCAAGGCTCTCAGTACAAAATATCTGATGTAAAACTTATCGTAAAGGGATTAAAAAAGAATTCCAAAGGGTATAATGCGGTGGCCAAACTAGTTACGACTAAAGCGGGAGATATTTTTAACAGAAAGAGCGTAGAGAAAGAGATTATAGCCATAACCAAATACTTCACTAATGAGGGTTATGCCTTTGTAAACGTCGACCCGTCGATTAAAATCAGGCGGAAAACAAGCTCGGTCATTGTGAAACTTATCGTGCGCAGAGAGAAAATTGCAAGGTTCGGAAAAATTACGGTAACCGGAAATAATATTACATACAGTTACGTTATATTAAGGGCGCTCGTTTTTTATCCAGGAGAAAAATATAATCCGGAGCTTATAAAAATATCAAGGCAGAATCTAAAAAACTTAATGTATTTTCAGCATGTTGCCATAACTACGGAGAAAGTGCCGGGTAAAAGCATATTAAACGTCATAGTGCATGTTAAGGAGCAAAATACCGGTAAATTCACCGTCGGCGGCGGTTATAGTTCCGCTACGTCTTTTATGATAATATCTTCTATCTCCGAGTCGAACCTTTTTGGAACCGGGATATCGGCATCCCTTAACGTTCAGATTGGAGGTCCGTATCAATCTTACAGCTTTAATGTTTCACAACCGTATCTTACCTATGTTTTTGATAGACCCCTATCCTTTAATTTGTCTATGTATGATACGTTTAATTCTCTTTACTCCGAATTTGCATACCGTTCGGTAGGCGGTTCCGTTACCTTGGGATATCCTATTTACGGAAACGTGCTCACGGAGTACCTGAGATATCTTTTTGAACAGGATACGTCCGTTGTAGTTCCTGGTCTTGCGAATGTTTTGCCGCAGGGTAAACTAATGACCAGTGAAATTTCTTTGACTACGGTTTACGATACGTTAAATAATCCTATTGTCCCGACATCGGGTGATATGGATAGTGTTAGAATGAGCTTTGCCGGTCCCCCGCTCGGCGGTAACGACGATTTTGTAAAATACGTCGTACAGGCCGATCACTATATTCCGTTATGGTGGGGAACGTCTTTTATGCAGGGAATACAGGCAGGATATATAATCGGAACCAATTCCTCCGAACCCCTGCCGATATACAGGAGATTTTTTGTAGGCGGCATAATGAATACCTATCCGCTCTTAGGGTTTATGTACGATTCTGTAGGCCCGACCAAAAACGGTCTTCTTATCGGCGGAACCAAAATGCTTACCGTTCAGGCAAAATATTTTATACCCATAATGAAAAAAATGAAATTTTACGGATTCCTATGGTGGAATGCAGGCAATACGTGGGAACAGAATAGATCAGTATTTCCGCTTGACCTTGTTCAGGCGGTGGGAATAGGTTTTAACTGGCATTCGCCGTTCGGTCCCATAACTATTACCTACGGTAAGATACTCGGAACTGCAATAAACGGGAACAGTCCTACCAGGATTCAATTCAGTCTCGGCACAGGGCTGCCCGGACTCTAAATATAATAAATATATAAAAATCAGGGAGAATTATTATGAAGAGTTTATTTTTAAATTTAAGCTTTTTAGCGGTTTTTATCCTAACTGCTGTTATTTTATCTGGTTCCGGAGCTGCATGGGCTTCCGGTTCGAATATTGCGGTTGTTAATATGCAAAAGATAATATCTACGTCGCATCAAGGGAAAAAAGCCGGTGTGGAGTTAAAGGCGTTAGTCGGTCAATATAGAGCGAAACTGCTGACAATGAGAAAAGAGATAGCTTCCATTCAGGCTAACTTAAAAAATAACGGCTCTATAATGTCGGCAAGTGAAAAG
This sequence comes from Candidatus Acidulodesulfobacterium sp. H_13, assembly GCF_048541835.1. NCBI lineage: Bacteria > Candidatus Acidulodesulfobacteriota > Candidatus Acidulidesulfobacterales > Candidatus Acidulidesulfobacteraceae > Candidatus Acidulidesulfobacterium > Candidatus Acidulodesulfobacterium sp. H_13. The sequence goes on along the minus strand of NZ_JBLEOY010000001.1, from coordinate 643,096 downwards.
GCAAAGAAAACAAAGGAATTCGAAACGGATATATCTAAGTTTTCATCCGAGGAAAAGCATGTTCAGGGCATTATATCTCAAAAAAGATTTGAGCTTTTAAAGGGTATAGTAAAGAAAGCGGACTCTATCATAGCCGTAATTGCAAAAGAAAACGGTTATACGTTAGTCATAAACAGAGTGAGCGTCGTTTACATGGTCAATTCGATCAATATTACCAATGAGGTTTTAAGGCGGATGAATTTGAAATAATGTTATTGCGAGATATAGTTTCAAAATTATCGTTGAATGCGATAGGCGAGGTTCCGGATAATTTATCTGTTTCCGGTATGGGTTCGTTACAGGCGGCTAATAATAGACAGATTTCTTTTATAGTGGGCCGCAAATATGTTAAATATCTTGCCGAAACTAAAGCCTGTGCTGTGATAATGGACTATGAATCCTTAAAAGACAGGCTGCTTCCGGATGTTAAATTTATTATATTGGATTCAAAGAATCCTTATTTAGCCTTTGCAAAGGCAACCCGTCTTTTTTATAAGGGGCAAGAAGGCATACGTGAACTCAAAACTGAAGGTTTTATAGATAAAACCTCGGTTAAGGGTGTAGATACCGTTTTATTTAAGGGTGTTTTCGTAGGTTCCAATACTGTAATAGGCGACGGTTGTGAGATAATGAACAATGCGGTTATCGGAAGAAACGTGACGATAGGGAATAATGTTATGATTTATCCCAATGTTACCGTTTACGATAATTCTAAAATAGGAAATAACTGTATTGTTCATGCAGGTTCGGTCATAGGAAGCGACGGCTTCGGGTATGCAAGGGATAAAGCGCGTTATGTTAAAATTATTCATTCGGGTTATGCGATACTTGAAGATGACGTAGAGATAGGTGCGAATACGACCATAGACAGGGGAGCGGTAGATTTTACCGAAATAGGCGCAGGCACGAAGATAGATAATTTGGTCCAGATTGCACACAACGTAATAATAGGAAAAAATTGTGCAATAGCGGCGCAGACCGGCATAGCAGGCAGTTCGGTCATCGGAGACAATGTAACTATAGGGGGGCAGGTAGGTATAACGGGGCATATTTTCATAGGAAATAATGTTATAATAGCAGCTCAATCTGGGGTTGTGAATAATATAGAAGACAATGAAATAGTTTCAGGTTTGCCGGCTTTTCCTATAAAGGACTGGCGTAATTCTACGGTACTTTTTAAAAAACTCCCGGAACTTTTCAAAAAGATGAAAGAAATTGCAAAAAAAAGGACTTAAAAAATGAATAAAGAAGAAAAATCTGTAAATAACTGTATAATTGATATTCAGGAGATATTAAGTTTATTACCCCACAGGTATCCGTTTCTTTTAGTGGATAAGGTCATAGCCATGGAGAAGGGAAAATCAATTGTCGCAGTTAAAAATACTACAATTAATGAACCATATTTTCAGGGACATTTCCCTTCTTATCCCGTTATGCCGGGGGTCCTTATCTTAGAGGCGCTTGCTCAGGCGGGCGGTATTTTGGCGTATAAAACCGAAGAGGAAGACGATTTAAAGAATAAGTTAACATATTTTATGGGTATAGATAAGGCAAGATTCAGAAAGCCCATTCTACCCGGAAGCGTCATAATTTTGAACGTAGAGCTTATTAAAAGAAAGCAGTCTGTATGGATATTCCACGGCAGGGCGGAGGTAGAAGGAAAGTTGTGTGCAGAGGCCGACCTCATGGCATCCTTTTTGCCCAAGCAGACAGACAAGGGCTGATATAAGAGTCATAATATATGTTATATAGAGAAAAGCTTCATGATTGATAAAACGGCAATAATTTATCCCGGGGCATCGATAGATGTTTCTACCGATATAGGACCCTACACCGTCGTTAAAAGCGGAGGGAGGATAGGCAAGAATAATAAAATCGCCTCTCACGTTGTTATAGATGGAAATACGGAAATTGGGGATAATAATACGATATTCCAGTTTGCCTCTATCGGTTCCGCACCGCAGGACCTTAAATATAAAGGGGAAAATACAAAGTTAGTAATAGGCAATAATAACATTATAAGGGAATACGTCACCATGAATCCGGGAACGGTTACCGGAAATGGCATTACCGTCGTTGGGAATCACAATCTATTTATGATGCATGTCCATATAGCTCATGACTGCATGATAGGAAACCATGCGGTTCTTGCAAATAATGCGACCCTGGCCGGACATATAGAGATTCAGGATTATGCCATATTAGGCGGTCTATGTGCGATACATCAGTTTGTGAGGATAGGGGAATCGGCGCTGATTGCCGGTGGCTCTATGGTAGTTCAGGATATTCCGCCGTATACTATTGCCTCCGGTGATAGAGCAAGGATTTATGGGATAAATCGGATAGGTCTCAAAAGGAGAGGTTTTACTAAGGAAGAAATAGAAACGATAAAAAATGCCTTTAAGATTCTATATAGATCGAAGGTTACGGTAAAAATAGCCGCAGAGAAGATAGTGCAGGAAATGGGCGGGCAGGATAAAGTAAAAAAGTTTGTCGATTTCGTGCTCAACTCTAAAAGAGGCATTACAAGATAAAATCAAAAAATAAGAATTAAATTTATGGAAAACAATAATATAGGCATAATTGCCGGCTACGGAGACTTTCCGTTAATATATATTGAAGAATTAAAAACCTGCGGTTATTCGGTTAAGGTTTGCGCTATAGAGGAAGAGGCGGCCGATGCCCTCGCCCATCATGCGGATTCTATTCTCTATATAGGTGTGGGTCAGCTCGGCAAGTTAGTAAAATTTTTTAAATCGGAAGGGGTAAGAGAGGTAATCATGGTGGGTAAGGTTCGTAAGACTCTCATGTTTAAAAAGGTCAAACCGGACTTGAAAGCGATAACACTTTTTTTATCTCTTAAAGATAAAAAAGACGATACTATTTTAAATGCTATATGCGATTTTCTCGAGAGGGAAGGCATAGCGGTAGTTTCGCAGACTAAATATATTTCATCGGTATTTTTACCTAAGGGCATTGTTTCAAAAAGAATTCCCACTAGAAAAGAAATGGCAGATATAGAATTTGGTACGGGTGCCGCAAGGCTGATTGCAGGTGCCGATATCGGTCAAACCGTAGTTGTAAAGGATAAATCGGTTATGGCGTTAGAAGCTATAGAGGGAACGGATGATGCCATAATAAGGGGCGGGAAATTGGCATGCGGGGGAGCCGTTGTCGTAAAGGTGAATAAACCGACTCAGGATTTAAGGTTTGACGTTCCGGCGGTAGGATTAGACACTATAGGGGCGATCGTTTCGGTAAATGCTATGTGCTTGGCGTTCGAATCTAATACTATAGTCCTGCATAAGGAAGAATTTATTAAAGCGGCGAATGATGCATCCGTCTCCCTGTATGTTTTTTAATTAAAAATTTTAATTTTTTGAAAGTGGCAAAAATATTAATAATTTCGGGAGAGCCTTCCGGAGATTTCTTTGCTTCCGGTTTGATTAAATCCATTAAAAAATGTAGTAAAAATATAGATTGCTATGCTATAGGGGGGAAACAAACGGAATCTGCCGGGGCAGAATTAATTGCGGACATAGATAAATTATCCGTCATGGGGTTTACGGAGGTTCTGTGCAAACTAAAAACCATTAAAAAGGTTTTAGATAAAGTTTACGGCTGGATAAGGGAAAACAAACCGGATGCAGTGATACTGATAGATTTTCCCTCTTTTAATTTTAAAGTAGCAAAATTATCCTATGGTTTAAAAATTCCGGTAATTTATTTTATTCCTCCTAAAATATGGGCTTCGAGATATGCAAGGATAAAATTCATAAAAAAATACATAAGGTTTGTGATCGTAATATTTCCGTTTGAATACGATATTTATAAAAAAGCGGGCATAGAGGTGTATTATTTTGGCAATCCTTCGTATAGCTTATATAATAAAGAGGTGAAGTCCGGCGGCATTAAAAAAATAGGTTCAGAGGATAAATATCCCGTGATTTCATTTTTACCCGGTTCAAGAAAAGCGGAGATTAAATATCATAGCGGCAGAATAATTGAATCAATGTTGCTTATAAAAAAGGTTTACAAGGATTCTTTTTTTATTTTCCCGTTTAAGAAGGAAATTGATTCGTCTCGCTTTGTATCCGTTTTGAAGAAGAAAAATATTCCGGAAAAGTGGTATGTTATTACCGATTCGGTAAGCGATGCGCTATATTCCTGCGACGTGACAGTCGTGGCCAGCGGAACGGCTTCTTTAGAGGCATGTTTTTACGGTAAGCCGGTAATAATAGTATATTATTTAAATTATTTAACCTATTTAATAGCTAAAGTTTTAGTTAATATCAGATACGTAGGGCTTATAAACATAATGGCAAACGACTGCGTCGTTCCGGAGCTTATAGAATCAAAATTTACCCCGGACAATGTTTTTAAAGAGGTCGATAGATTTTTAAAAGATGATATTTATAAAAAATCGGTTATAGATAAAATCTCCGGTACCGTTTCTACGCTTAGAATAGATGCCTTACCCCTTGAATCATCTGCCAAACTTATATATGATAGAATAATATCAAAAAATAATTAAAGTTATCATTTATGCCTAAGAAAGATAAAAAGAAAAATATAGCCATATTAAAAAGGCTGTTCCCGTATATACTTCCTCATAAAAGAAGACTGATACTGGCGCTGATAAGTATGTCGATAGTTTCGATTCTAACGGGAACGTTGGCCTATATCGTAAAACCGCTCATAAACGATATTTTTATTACAAAAAGTTATTCGGACCTTGTCCTAATCCCTATCCTCATCGTATTCATTTTTTTAGTGAAAAGTATTTTTTATTATGCCGAATTTTACTATATAGGTTCGGTCGGACAGAATATAATCAGGACATTGAGGGACGAGGTTTATTCGGCTATAATGAAATTTCCGGTTTCAAGGTTAAATAAGCTTCCGACGGGTGTTTTAATTGCAAGAATCACGTACGATATAAATATTATTCAGAAAACCGTGTCCGATTCGGTAAGCGCGGTTATGAAGGATGTTCTTACGATATTGGTCCTTGTAGCCGTAATTTTGTATATGGATTTTTATCTTGCAGTTACGGTTTTCGTACTGCTTCCTATAGTCATAATTCCGGTCTCAAAACTTGGCAAGAAGGCAAGGGAAACTAGCGCGGATACTCAAACGGAAATGGGCAGCATCACTAAATTTTTAGACGAAACTATTTCTAACGTAAGGACGGTCAAGGCTTACAATATGGAGGAATCGGAGATAGCCAAGTTTAAAAAATTATCAAATAATCTTTACAAGTTTTTTATGAGAATGACCAAGATAAGGGGCTTGACCGTGCCGTTAGTTGAATTAATAGGCGGTGCATCAGTTGCCGCTATTATATTTGTAGGGGGATTGCAGGTAATAAAATTTGGCTATACTCCCGGCGATTTTTTCTCTTTTTTAACGGCAATTCTTTTACTTTACGAACCGGTCAAAAGCTTATCCCGTCTAAATAACAGTATACAGGAGGGTATTGCAGCCGGAACCAGAATTTTCAGTATATTAGATGAGAAATCCGAAAATGTTGCAGGTACGGCTAAAATACCGAAGGTAATATACAGCCTTGAAATCAACGATCTTTGTTTTAGCTATGCTAAAGACGGCAACTATGATTTAGAACATATAAACATGAAGATTAATAAGTGTGAGATTGTTGCCGTAGTCGGTTATTCTGGAGCCGGTAAAACTACTGTTGCCGCCTTGTTGCCGCGTTTTTACGAACCGGATAGCGGAGAAATAAAATTTAACGGCATAAATATAAGAGATTTTAACCTAAAGGATTTGAGAGATTCCGTTTCGTATGTGTTCCAGGATGTTATCCTGTTTAATGAGTCGATAAGGTTCAATATAGAGTACGGAAGTCATAATAAAAGCTTGGATGATGTAATAAATGCCGCAAAATCGGCTTTTGCCCATAATTTTATAATGAGTCTTCCTGACGGTTACGATACTATAGTAGATGAAGCGGGACTCAGGCTTTCCGGCGGAGAAAAGCAAAGGATTTTAATCGCACGGGCTTTTTTGAAAAATTCGGAGATTTTAGTGCTTGACGAGGCTACGTCGTCTTTAGACGGAGAATCCGAAAAAGAGATTCAAAACGCCTTGTTCGGAACAAACGAAAACCAACACGGTTTATGTAAAGATAAAATAGTGATAATCATAGCCCACAGGCTTTCTACAATAAAAAGAGCCAATAGAATATACGTCATAGAGAAGGGTAAAATAATAGAGAGCGGAAGCCATGAGGAACTTATAAGTTGCGGCGGAATTTATAAAACTCTCCTTTCCAAACAGGCTGTATAGGCCGGTCATTTATGAGAATAATTCTGTTTGTATTTTACAATATTGTTTTATTTTTAATTTCCCCGTTTTTTATTATATTATTGACCCTGCTTGTTTTAATCAAGAACAAGAGGAGTGTTGGATTCCTTGATAAGATTTTTCCTTTTGCTTTTAAGCGCTTGCGCCGGAGCGGTAATGAGACCGGAGGGATATGGATTCATGCGGTCTCATTGGGGGAGCTCAGGGCATCCGTTAATTTTATCAAGTTATTACGGAACAGGGTAAACGAGCCGATATATGTTTCGGTTACGACCAAGACGGGGTTTGATTTTGCCGACAGTTTTTATAAAAACGATAAAAACATTTACGTTTTCTATTTTCCCTACGATTTTCATTTTTCTATCGGTCGTATTTTAAGAGTTATAAAGCCGTCTTTATTTATTTCCGTGGAAACTGAAATATGGCCGAATCTCTTTAATATGTTGGGTAAAAATAACATTCCGGTTATAATTCTAAATGCAAGAATATCCGACGGCTCATATAGAAATTACTTATATTTTCGCTTTTTCTTTAAATACGTCTTCGAGAAAATTGATTTAGTTCTTTGCATATCCGAACAGTATCGCAATAAATTTTTGAACTTAGGAGTAAAAGAAGAAAATATCCATAAAACCGGAAATATGAAATTCGACCTTAATATCATCGATATGGCGGTGGATATGAACGATAAAGCTCGCAGTCTAAAAGGGATATTCAATAAAGGAAAAATAATAGTGGCAGGCAGCACGCATAAAGGGGAAGAAAGCCTGATTCTTAATTCTGTTGCAGAATTAAATGAAAGTAGAAAAGATGAGAATATATTCCTTTTTATTGCCCCCAGGCATCCGGAAAGATTTGGCGAAGTTTATAGCCTTATAAAGAATTATGCGAAAGATCACGATATGAATTATTGCAGGCTTTCGTCTATATATTCATCCGGTTATAACGCGGATATCTTAAAGGATAATAAACCGGGGACAATAGTCATTCTTGTGGATATGTTAGGCGAATTATTAGCGATTTACGGCATATGCGACGTCGCCTTTGTTGGGGGCAGTATAGTCGATGCCGGCGGACACAATATATTAGAACCTTTATTTTTTGGCAAGCCGGTAGTTTTTGGCAGGCACGTAGAGAATTTCTCTGAAATTGCCGGAGAAATTATCGAAATTAAAGCCGGCAAAATAGTAGAAACCCCTAAAGACGTCTATAATGCACTCATCGAATATTTATATAACGAAAATGCCATAAAAGAAGCGAACAAAAGGGGGTTAGATCTTATATCTCAAAATAGAGGTTCATCTTTAAAAAATTTAAATTATATAATGAATTATATTAAATAAACGGCTGTTATTAAGATAAATGCATGCGCATTACGCATGATAATATTACTACTGATTCATCATATTTAAAAAGTCCGCATTAGATTTTGTGTTTTTAATTTTATCTATCAAAAATTCCATTGCTCCGGTAGTATCCATGCTGGATAATACCTTTCTTAATATCCATATCTTTTTTAAATGATCTTTTTCTACGAGAAGTTCTTCTTTTCTCGTACCGGATTTATTAATGTCTATAGCCGGAAATATCCTCTTCTCGGAGAGTTTTCTATCCAAGTTTACTTCTAAATTTCCCGTTCCCTTAAATTCTTCGAAAATCACCTCGTCCATTCTGGAACCGGTATCTATCAATGCGGTTGCTATTATAGTAAGACTTCCACCCTCTTCTATATTTCTCGCCGCACCGAAAAATCTTTTCGGCTTATGCAATGCATTTGAATCTACACCCCCGGATAAAACCTTTCCCGAGGATGGTATAGTGACGTTGTACGCCCTTGCAAGCCTTGTAATTGAATCTAATAAAATAACGACGTCTTTGCCTGTTTCCACTAATCTTTTTGCTTTTTCTATGACTATTTCGGCAATTTGTATGTGTCTTTGAGGGGGCTCGTCGAATGTGGAGCTGATAACTTCTCCGTTAACGGATCTTTGCATATCGGTAACTTCTTCCGGTCTTTCATCTATTAAGAGGACCATAAGAAAAATTTCTTTATGGTTCGTATTTATAGCATGCGCGATGTCCTTTAGAAGCATGGTCTTTCCGGTTCTGGGCGGGGCTACTATCAAACCCCTTTGCCCCTTTCCGATAGGGATAAGCAGGTCCATAAGCCTCGTAGATAGATTTTTAGAGTCGAACTCAAGTTTTATAGCGTCCTGGGGGTATAGCGGGGTTAAATTATCGAATAGAATCTTTTCTTTTGCAGATTCGGGGTCTTCGAAATTTATACCCTCCACCTTAAGCAGGGCATAAAATCTTTCGCTGTCTTTCGGCGGCCTTATGACCCCTCTAACAGTATCCCCCGTTCTCAGTCCGAATTTTCTTATCTGCGACGGTGATACGTAAATGTCATCCGGTCCGTGGAGATAGTTGGCCTCCAGCGACCTCAAAAATCCATATTGGTCCGGCAAAATCTCGAGAACACCTTCTCCAGAAATTAAGCCGTTCTTTTCCAACTGCTGATTCTTTTCCGTTTCTGCTTGAAGCAGGGCGTACATTAAGTCCTGCTTGCGCATCCCGGAAGCGCCGTCTATGCTATAATCTTTTGCTATCTTTAATAATTCGGAAATCTTTTTTACCGATAATTCTTTAATATTCATAAGCACTCCATTAAAATTTTATTTTGGTTAAATCTTTACGCCGCCTATCGGCTATTTTTATAATACTGTCCACTTGCCTTGTCGTCTCGCCTCAATGCGCCTGCCCTCCGCCATATCCAAAACGGTTCGTTCATTGCCGCCGTCCGAGGGAAACATTGATATGCCTGCATTTAACGATAATATGTCCTGCTTTTCTTTTTCAAAACAGGATTCTACCTCTAAAAAAACGGTTTTTAAAATATCCATAGCGGTTGCGCCGTCCATGTTGGGAAATAATATTATGAATTTATTGCCGTATCTCGAGGCTACGTCGAATGCCCTTATATTTTTTTTAATAATATTAGCTATTATTCCGATGCTTTTATCTCCGGCGCCGTGACCGAATACGGAATTCAGCTTGTTTAATTGATTTATTGAAATTAGTGCAACCGACAGCAGTCCCTTTGTGTTATTTACTTTTTGCATTTCCTGAAAAAGTTTCTCATGAAAATATTTAAAATTGTTAAGCCCGGATACGTAATCTATCTGGGAGCAATCCCTCATAATTTGAACGCATTTATTTGAGTTCAGTATGTATGCTATTACCGAGAAAATCGTATCGAATATTTCTATTTTGTTACTTCCGCAATTTTTAAATCCGTGTACGGAATACATTGTAACGTAATATGAATCCGTATAGGCGGTTTTTGGTTCGCAGGCATAGAACTCCGAGACGTTGTCATGCTCGAACAAATAGGCATATTCTGCATATTTCTCTTTATTTTCTTCAAAATTTATATACAATCCTTTCTTTATGGATGCTATGTTTTTTAGTAAAGATAGTGGGGGATTCTCATTGATTTTTTTAACGTATTCATGAGAGAAACCCCTTGAAATCTCCACTTTCTCTTCCAAGCCATATTTTTTATATATGAACATTATCGCCGTTACTCCAAATGTATATTCGAATGCTATATTGACGAAATGCAGCATCTGCTCGGTCGATGTTTTTTGCGAGACGAATTCTGTGAGCTCTTTTATAAACCCGTAACCCAAATCTTCGCATTTTTGATATTCTTCCATAAATATACCCCCCTGTATTTCCTTAATTAGCAAATCATATTAGAGTATTTTTTAAAAAGCTTACAAATAATTCGACCTGAGGCATCAAAAATTTTAATCCATAATTATTGTTTATTATGAAATCGGATTTTATAATTTTTTCCGCCTGACTTAATTGGCTTTTATCCCTTTTTATAAAATCATCAAAATAGAATTTTTTATGCGTTCTTTTAATTCTTCCGGGTAAGTCACAGGTAACGAGAATGGTCTTATCTAATTTCAGATAATATCCGGATTCGATAATAACGGCACCTTCGATTATTGCAGCCGGTTCCTTGCTTATTTTAAGTATACGGTCTATATTAGTCCTTAAAGTCGGATAGATTATATTCTCAAGAGCTTTTTTTTTTAATAAATCGGAAAAAACGATATCGGCAAGAATTTTGCCGTCTATAGCATACTCCTTATTTAAAATGTTTTTACCGAAAAAATCAACAATTTTTTTATATTCCATCGTATTTTTTTTAATTATTTTTTTTGCCTCGAGGTCAAGATCCAGGGTTAAAAATCCATAATTTTTAAATAGATTGAGAACCGTAGATTTTCCCGACCCTATTGAGCCGGTTAAGCCTATTTTTATCATTCTTACGATAATTTTACGTTTTTTATAAATTTACGATAAAAGACACCTGTCTTTTGTTCGTTTTATTCCGCCTATAACTGTAAAAATTATTATCTTCCAAACTGCATTTATTTATATCGTAAATATTTTTTTCGTCGAATCCACTTAAATATAGTTCATTTTTTATGAATTCTTTTAAATCAAAAGTTATTTTGTCATTATCGATATTCTTCGTAAAAAAATCCATGTTTGCAGGGTTTTTTGCCATGAATAAATTTAAAAAATTCTCTTTTACTTCATAACATTTTTTGCATATGGACGGGCCTATCATTACGGCTATTTTGTCTAAATCAGAATTGAATTTATTTATCAAAGTGTCTTTTACATTTTTTATTATATTGCCGTAAGTTCCTTTCCAGCCGCAATGGACGGCACCGATTGTCCTATCCTCAAGGCTCGTAAAAAGCACGGGAACACAATCCGCTGTTCGTATGCATAATATTGCACCGGATTTTTGAGTAAAAATTCCATCGGCACCGGTCAAACTCAATAAATTATCTGAATTTTCATTTAAAATCGCTATATCATTGCCGTGTACCTGCCTTACTTCATATATATGCGCACCTATTTCAGCGCTAAGGGGAATAAGCCCTAAAAGCTTTTTTCTATCGCTTAAGTTTTCCGGACTAAAATTCAACGAGCCGTCGGCAAAGCCATATGCTATGGAATTATCCTCCACATTAAAATCATTGATGCGGTAAATCATAATTCTACTTCCTCGCCCGTTGCCCAAATCATATCTTCCGGGATTTTTGCCTTAAAAATCATTTTTTCCTTTGTTTTAGGATGAATAAACTCAAGCATATAAGCATGAAGCATCTGCCTTTTAACAAAATTTAAGCTTTTATATTTGTTCAGCATGTCTTTTCTTTTATAAGTTTTGTCTCCGACTATAGGATTGCCTGCTTCAAAAAGAGATACTCTTATCTGGTGCGTACGCCCCGTTTGCGGCATTACCTTGAGCAACTCGGCAACCCCGCCGCGTATATCCCTTAAAATCTCGTAATCTGTAAGGCAATATTTTCCGGTTTCCTTGGTTATTTCCATTTTTAGCCTATTCTTGGGATCCCTTTTGATGAACCCCTCGATACGTCCCGTTTTTTGCAAAATATGGCCGTAACATACAGCAAGATACGTCTTTTTAATTTCTTTATTCTTAAAATAAGACATAAGAGCATTGTGAGAAAAATCGTTTTTTGCAATGAGCATGATGCCTGACGTATCCTTGTCGAGCCTGTGAACTATTCCGGGTCTTTCTACGCCGCCTATGCCGGAAAGATTAGATATTTTCCCTATTAAAATATTTACCAAGGTGTTGTCGTAATTTCCTTTTCCGGGATGTGTAGAAATACCCGCGGGTTTATTTATTGCCGCAATATATTCGTCTTCATAGATTATTTCGATATCTGCGTCTAAAGTTTTTAATCCGGTTTTGATTATTTCCAGTTCTTTTACCGTTAACGTGCAGTCCTCTTTCAGCTTGAAAGCGGGTTTTGTTATAATCTGCCCGTTGACTTTTATATTTCCGTTTAGTATGAGTTTTTTAATGTAGGACCTTGTGTTGTCCTGCAGCCGTGTTTTTAAGAATAAATCTAATCTGATATTATCTTGAGTGTATACGAATGAAATTATTCCCATAAAATTCGTCCGGTCATCTCTTCCGGTAAATCCAACCCAAGCAGTTTAAGTACTGTGGGTGCTATATCCGCAAGCCTGCCCGGTTTTAATGCCGGAATTTCTTCTTTGCCGTTAGATACTATAACGAACGGTACGGGATTGAGGGTATGATTGGTCATCGGCATGCCGTTTTCGTCTATCATCGTTTCCGCGTTTCCATGGTCGGCGGTCACTATGCAAACGTAATCCAAATCTAAAATAGCCGGTATTATTTCGGCAAGAATCGAGTTCAAAGTTTTAACCGCACTTATAGCGGCTTCATAGTTTCCAGTATGTCCGACCATATCGCAGTTTGCAAAATTGCAAACAATCAGTTTGTAATTGTCGGATTTTATGTTTTTCATAAGGGCGTCTTTAATCTTCAAGGCGCTCATTTCAGGTATCATGTCGTAGGTTCTATATTCCCTCGGTGACGGTATCAATAGTCTGTCTTCGTTTTTAAAGGGTTCTTCCTTTCCACAGTTAAAAAAATATGTTACGTGCGCATACTTTTCCGTTTCGGCAATTCTAAACTGATTAAATCCGAGGTTGGAAATAATTTCTCCGAAAATGTTATCATAATTTTCCGGATTTATTATATATTCATTTTTAAACGAATCGTCGTATTTAGTCATTGATATAAAATTTTTAACCGGTCTAAAATCGCCCCTCGAAAAGCCATTGAAATCCTCAAACGTAAGCGCCATCGTCAGCTGTTTTGCTCTGTCCGCTCTAAAATTAAAAAACATGACCCCGTCGTCTTCCCGCATATTGCCATCATTTTTTCCGCTTTTATTCATTACTATGGGGGGCATAAATTCATCGGTTATATCGTTAGAATAAAATTTTTTAACGGCTTCTATGGGGTCGTCAAATATTTCGCCTTTTAACTTGGTCAGAAGATTAAATGCCGTCTCCGTTCTATCCCACCGCGTATCCCTGTCCATAGCGTAAAACCTGCCGCATATCGTGGATAAATAAATACCCTCGTTTAAAGATTCGATATGCTCAATTAATTTTTTTAAAAAAGTTACGGCACTTTGCGGAGGGGAGTCCCTGCCGTCTAAAAACGGATGAACGTAAATCTTTTCAACTCCGTTATTGGAAAAGAAATCAATTAAGTATAACAAGTGAGATAATTCTGAATGAACCCCGCTTTCCGACAATAAACCGATTAGGTGGACCCTTGAGCCGTTGTTTTTGATTCTTTCAAGAAATTTACGCAAGACTTTATTGTTTTTCAGCCTATCGTTTCTTATAAGCGGATTTATTTTTGTTAAATCCTGCATTATCACCCGTCCCGCACCTATATTAGAGTGTCCTACTTCGGAATTTCCCATAGTGTTTTCCGGCAAGCCTACATCCGTGCCGTGAGCGGTCAAGGTCGTAAATGGGTAATCTTTAAATAGATGATTTATAAATTCCGGTTTGGCATTTATTATAGCATTGCCGTCCGTTTTACGGGATATCCCGAATCCATCTAAAATAATTAAAATAGCACTCTTAAATTTTTTCATAAATGTTTACTTAATATTTTCTTGTCTTGCCGGATTTTTATTCGGAAACGAAAGACGGTACGTTATTTTTTAATTCGTTCTTTGGTCCTATTTCGTAAAGCGTTCCCGATGTTTTAATGTTAAACGTATTCCAGAAATTGCACGAAGGACATATGGAGGAATAATTTAAAGAAGCAAATCCGCAGTTAGAACACACAAATGGGAGTTTAACGGGGAACCGGTTTTCAAGTGCTTTTCTGAAATTGATGGAAGCATCGTTATATTTTCCTCTTTTATAATAACATTCCGCAAGCAGCATATTTAAGGAGACATCTTTGAATATGGATGCCGGTATCGCGGTAAGATTGGAAAGGGCTTCGTCTATCATCTCCAATCTTATATATAGCTTTCCCAAAAACAGCCTGTATTCCCACCTTTCAGGGTTGTTATAAACAAGTTCCTGATAAAATTTAATTATATTTTCCGGATGATTTGTTTTTATGGAAACATCTTCTATTTTTATAATTAATGCGAGGTTGCCTGTTTTTAAGAATGCTTTTTCCCAGAGGTCAAATGCCTCATGCGGCTTATTTTTTTTAATAAAAACATCCCCAAGCGATATGTATGCGGGCACGAAATTTTTATCCTGACTCAGCACCTGATTAAACCTCTTTGCCGATCTCTCGGTATCGTTTTCCGATTCTAAGAGATATTTCCCGAATTCGTATTTAAGTCCCAACATAACCTGTTCTTCTCTTTTCTTTATTTCTTTATCTTTAGATTCAGAGAGAAATAGTTTCGATAAACGGTAAGCGTTTTTCCATTTTTCCTTTTTTATATATATATTTTTTAGCTGCGTTATGGCATAAAGATTATCCGGAGACGCTTCCAGTGCTCTATCAAAATAAAAAACGGCTTTATCGTAGTTATTGTTTATCTTATAAAGATTTCCAGCCTCGTTAAGGGCGGAGATATTATCTTTTTCTATATTTAAAACCTCATTCAGCGCAGATTCACATTCTTTTATCCTTCCCTTATGTTTGTAAATTTTCGCTAGTAAAAGATGTGCACTTATACTGTTGGGATATTTGAATAAATATTTTTTTATTAAATCGATACTCTTGTCATACTGCCCCTTTATATACGCATCATAAGCCTTATTTATGGAGTTGTCCAATTCGGTCTTTACGTACCTGCCTCTCTTGTGCAGCAACGCCTTTATTTTTTGGAATAAGATCTTTAATATGGTTATTATTAATATAAGTGCAATGCCGATTAAAAATGCTGAAAAAATGTAAATTATCAAATAATTGTTTATTATGTGATAATGTCCCGGGGCATAATGCAGCGGGACCTTTATAGGGTTCAAGGCATAAAGATACTCAAAGAAAGCAATTAGTACGAGTACGGCTATAATTATCGTAATTATATACATAAATTAAGTATATCCGAAATGTTAAAATTATAATAGCCCTTTAGGCGGGTTCTTCATCGGCGCAAGCTTCAACTCTTAATTCTTTTGCTTCCGGCCACAATCCTTCTATGTTATAATATGCACGTAAATCATCATGAATCAGGTGTATCATGATACTGCCGTAATCTATTGCAATCCACATTGAACCGGGAGTAGAGATGCCTTCTTGTCCTATGGGTTGTTTTTTAAATGACTTGATAAGATTACTCGCAATTGCTTTGAGCTGACGATTTGACGAGCCCCCCGCTATAATTATAAAATCAGTCATTTCCGAAACTCTCCTTACATCAAGCACCACTACGGTGTGAGCCTTTTTCTCTAAAAGAGAATCTATGATAAGCCTGATATCTTTATTGGTTCTCTTAAGCGGTTTTCTATCTGTTTTTACTGTTTCGATTATTTATATCACCTGAATATTTAATGAATTTATAAATACAACTTATTATTTATTATATAATTAATAACCTCATTTGGCAACAAAAAGAGATTAGAAACATCATTTTTAAAATTGTTCCTTATATTTGTTGATGAAATATCCAATCCGGTGATTTTTAAAAAGTATATAAGCTTGTTTTTTGAAGTGATAAGCCTGTTTTCGGTATAATCGGAAACTATGCCGTTTCTTAATTCATCGGGCAAAAAGTTCTTAAGCTTTGTTAAATTTTTCAAGTCCGGCTCTTTGCATGCCCTGCTTACTATAATAAAATTAATTATGTCTAATATTTTCTTGCCGTTTTTCCAGTTTTTCATTCCCAAATAGGTATCTACGCCGACGATAAAATATAATTCGTCTTGGGGATATATATGTTTCAGCTGAATAATCGTATCGTAAGAATAGGAAAAGCCCCCCCTTTTTATTTCAATATCCGAAGCTTCAAATCTTTCGTGACTTTTTATTGCGATGTTTATCATTTTAAGCCTTTTTTCCGGTTCAAGCAGGGTCTCTTTTTTGTCGAATGTTATATTTGTGGGAACGAATATGACTTTGTTCAATAAAAGTCTTTCCGCCGTTTCTTCCGCCGCCCTTAGGTGTCCATAGTGAATGGGGTTAAATGTCCCTCCGAAAATCCCGATTTTCATAATCTTTTCTGATAGTTGCCGAAAACGATGAATTTCGTCGTGGTAAGCTCTCTAACCCCCATAGGCCCGAAGGCATGGATTTTTGAAGTAGATATACCTATTTCAGTCCCAAGTCCCAGTTCGAAACCGTCGTTAAATCTGGTTGAGGCATTTATTAAAACACATGATGAATTTACTCTTTTAATGAATTCCAAGGCATTCGTATAATTCTCGGTCAGTATTGCTTCCGTATGATCGGAGCCGTGTCGCTCGATATGTATTATTGCTTCATTCATATTTTCGACTAATTTTACAGACAAAGTAAGGCTTAAATATTCGGTGTCCCAGTCCACATCATCGGCGGCTTCTATAAAGTTAAATTTATTTTTGTAATCACTAAAAATTTTACCGTCCGTTCTTGTATTAATGCCGGCCCTTTCGAGTTCTGCAAACATATACGGGATAAATTTAACTGCTATTCCCGAATGAACCAGAAGCGTTTCCAATGCATTGCAAACGGAAGGTCTTTGGGCTTTCGCGTTAATAACTACATCGATAGATTTTTTAATATCGGCGTCTTTGTCCACGTATATATGGCATATTCCCTTGTCGTGTTTTATTACCGGAATTTTGGAATTTTCAGTAACGAACGAGATAAGCCCTTCGCCCCCCCTCGGTATTATTAAGTCAATATATTTTTTCTGAGAAATTAATTCTTTTACCGCCGACCTGTCGGTATAAGGAACCATTGAAACCGTTTCGGGAGGAAGCCCGTTAATCTTTAAGCTTTCCGATATAATGTAAGCTAATATTCTATTTGAATTAAATGCCTCAGAGCCGCCCCTCAGGATTACGGCATTTCCGGATAACAGACAGAGTATTGACGCATCTACGGTAACATTGGGTCTGGATTCGTAAATTATTCCGATGACGCCGAGCGGTATCCGCATCTTTCCGACCATCAGCCCGTTAGGTCTTGCCGCTATATTTTCTATCTCTCCTATCGGGTCTTTAATTTTCATTACGTCTTCTATAGATGCTATCATGGAGCCGAATGTCTTTTCCGAAATAAAAAGCCTATCGGTAATCGCTTCGCCGAGTCCGCATGATTTTGCATTTTCGATGTCTTTCGTATTTTCTGTAATTATAGCACTTTTATTCTCTATTAAAAGATTTTTGAGGGTCTCCAGTACATTAATTTTTGTTTTAGAATCTGCATTTGCGATAGAGTTGCTTGCTTCATTCGCTTTTTCGGCAATTTCTTCTATAGATATTGCGGATGCCGCTTCTTGTACCCGATTCATAATATCCCCCTTTGTTTTATTGTTATGTTCATTGTTAATGACTAAAGCAAATAAAAGTCGGTATTTTTTGGGTTAATTTTATTAACTGAAGACGGTATAAACGTTCCGGTATATTTTCCGTTAATAAAGGAATTAAGGCTTTTTTTGCTTTTTCCGGAGATAATAATCGTATCTATACCATTGATCGATGCGATAAGAGATGCGTATAGTTTAGACTTCATTCCTCCGGTTCCGTATGAATTTTTAGAAGATTCTTTAAAATTTTTTACGTATGTTTTTATGTTATCGATTATCTTTACGGATTTTGCATTTTTATATATCGCCGGATTTTTATCGTAAACCCCGTTGACGTCGGAGAGAATCACGAACATATCCGCGCATACCAGATTTAAAATAAGCGCCGATAAATGATCGTTATCGGAAAATTTTATCTCTTCATAAGAAACGGTATCGTTTTCGTTTATAATCGGAACGACCCCGTGATTCAGCAATTCATATATAGTGTTTCTTGCGTTGGTAAACCTCTTTCCGACGGATATATCATCCTTTGTCAATAAAATCTGGGCGGTTTTAATGCTGTATTTTTTAAAGCAGGCATCATAATTTCGCATTAAAATCGCTTGTCCGCAAGAGGCGAAAGCCTGTTTTTCAGGTATGCTGAAGGTATCTATCGCCGGATTTATATTTAACAGACTCCTCCCCGCGGCGATTGCCCCGGATGAAACTAATATTACTTTCTTTCCCTGCCGGATCAGGGATGAAGAGAATTCACAAATTCTTTTAAACGCGGATAGAGACGGTTTGCCCTCCCTGTCTAAGAGTATGCGCGTGCCTATTTTTATAACTATTCTCTTTTTTGTATCAAGATATATATTTAAATTTTCTATCATTTAGTTTATCTAAGTCACGGCTCGTTGATTATAGTCTAATTTTTAGATAAATTGCATATTTCGCGCTTTTTCACCGTTGCGTTCAAGGTGTTCTTAAGCTCGCTTATGCCTGCCCCGGTATAAGCGGAGATAAAAAGCAGTACCATATTTTTTTCCGCAAAATATTTATTCATTTCATCCTTTATTTCATCTAATTCTTTTGAATCATATATTAAATCCATTTTGTTTATTGTTGCTATCTGCGTTTTTTTCAATATGTCTTCATTATATTCTGCAATTTCTTTTACGACGGTCTCATACCTGCTTTTAATTTCTTCTATGCTTCCTATCTCTATCAGGTGAAGGAGCATATCCGACCTTTCTATGTGTTTTAAAAACCTTAAGCCTAATCCCGTGCCTTCGGATGCTCCCTTTATTATCCCGGGTATGTCTATTAGAGTGAGTCTCTTATCTGAATTTTTGTCGTAAGAAACACCGAGATGGGGTATTTTTGTGGTAAAGGGATATGACGCTATCTTTGGACGTGAGTCGGTTAATTTAGAAATAAGAGTAGACTTTCCGGCATTCGGAAGCCCTATTATGCCTATATCGCCGAGGCTTTTTAACGTAAGATGAACCTTTCTTGTTTTTCCGAAGGTTCCCGGTTGAGAAAAGCGCGGTTTTCTATTTACGGAGGATTTGAAAAACGTATTGCCTTTGCCTCCAATCCCCCCTCTAAGCAGAATAACTCTTTCTCCGTCTTTTGTGAGGTCGGCCATGACCTCGTTTGAATCATAATCCGTTACCGTCGTCCCTACCGGAACCCTTACGACGGCATCCACTCCTTCTCTTCCTTTTTTATTGTTTTCCCGACCGTTACCCCCGTTTTCGGCGATAAATTTGGGTTTATATCTGAAATCTAGCAGGCTGGATATGTTGTGGGATGCTTCAAATATCAAATCTCCGCCGTCTCCGCCGTCTCCGCCGTCCGGACCCCCCTTGGGAATAAATTTTTCTCTTCTGAAACTTACGGCACCCTTGCCGCCGTTACCGGAAGCCATGATGATTATGGCACTATCAACGAATCTCATAAAAAATGACTTAAAGACTATAATAATTTAAGATAAATGGAAAGAAATTGCATAATAAGCGTAGATAAGGTTTAAATCTAATATTTTGCGAATCTATTATTGTTCTGCCGGAATAACGCTAATGAATTTTCTGTTATTTTTTCCGGTATGAAATTTAACAAAACCTTTTATTATGGAATAAATCGTATAATCTTTTCCTGATTTAACATGTTTTCCGGGATGAAAAGAAGAACCGACCTGCCGGACGATAATTTCTCCGGGTTTTACTAACTGTCCTCCAAATCTTTTTACTCCTCTTCTCTGTCCGCGGCTATCTCTTCCGTTTCTTGAACTGCCGCCCGCTTTTTTATGTGCCATGATATCACTCCGATATTTTTGAAAATTTAAATTAGGAAATAGCCGTTATTCTAACTTCGGTAAAATTTTGTCTGTGACCTCTTTTTTTTCTCTCGTCTTTGCGGCGTTTCATTTTAAAAACTATAATTTTTTTTGCTCTTCCGTTTCTAACGACGGTACCCGTCACGCTTATGTTCTGCAAAGCCTGTTTTTTGATCAGTAAACCGTCGCTATTTTTTAGCATTAACGGCTTAAACGTTATCTCTTCTCCCTTTTCTTTGTCCGTGCTTTCTATCCTTATAGTATCCCCGGCGGAAACGGTATATTGTTTGGAACCGGCGCTTATTATAGCGTAATTGTCCATTGATAATCCTCTTTTGTCCGAATAAAAATTAAATTTAAATTTACGCCTCAAGACGCATATATACTTAAAATATCCAAGATATATTAAGTAGCTTAAAGAGGTTATTTTAATAGCTTTTAATATTCTTGTCAATAATAAATTTAGGTAAACAACGATTGAAAGCATAAATATAGAATATATTATAACTATAAATAATAATTTATGCAAGAAATTTGTTTGATTTTACCAGGATACCAAGGAGGATATTTTGTATTTTAATACGGCAGATTTATTATGTATCGCTGCGTACCTATATGTAGAAATTATTTGATATAAAAATTTTATTGATTATTTGTTTTTATTATTTTAATAGATAATTGTAATATTTTTTTTTTGTTTGATTTAAAATTATATTGATAAATATTTTAATAAGCAGGTTACTTTAACAATATATTTCGTAACTTCAAATATGGAGTGTTTATGAATTTGTCTAAGCTTAAGAAGGTTTCTATCAAGTTCAAACTGCTATCTTCTGTTTTTATTATTTTAATTTTAGCCCTTTCTTTTTTGGCTTATTATTCCGTAGTTTATCAGAGTAAAATGTCCATGAAAATAACATCGTTTGATGCCGAAATTACCGCAAAAACGATGTTGTCCAGTTTAAACGCAATGATGCTTAACGGAAGTATAACGAAAAAAACGAATAGAAGACAGCTATTTGGCATATACAGAAAAATAAAGGGAATTAAGTATTTTAAAATAGTGAGGGGCAGTTCGGTAGACAAAGAATTTGGAGTGGGTTTAAAGCAAGAGGCTTCAGTAACCAAATTTGACAGAGAAATACTTAATTCTAAGAAGGAGATAATGAATGTTTATGAAGAAAACGGTCAAAAATATTTGAGGGTCGGCGTTCCGTTTATTGCGAAAAAGTCGTCAAGAGGTATAGACTGTCTTACGTGCCATACAGTTAAGGCAGGAACTACGCTTGGCGGGGTCGAACTCGTCTATTCTCTCCGAAATACCGTGAATTCTTCCGGTATTTTCATGAGAAACGTGATCATTCTTGCTGTTATCTTTATCATTTTGTCGCTTTTAGCCATATACTTTTTATTAAAGTTTATTTTTATAGATAGCATGAAAGATGTTTATAATAAGCTAAACAATATCGTGAGGGGCGACGGCGATTTAAGCAAGCTTATTCGTATGGACTATTACGATAAGGCGACCGTCATAATGAAAAAAAGCAAGAATTGCATGCTCGAAGACGGCGAATTGGAACAAAGATGCTGGGATAAACAGCAGGATAAGTATGGAGACAAGGGTGCAGCGATATGTGTAAAGTGCGACGTTTACAAAAATTCCATATATGATGAAATTACGTCCATCATTAACGAATTTAATAAATTTATCATAGAGTTAAGGGAA
The DNA here is from genome assembly GCF_048541835.1 of Candidatus Acidulodesulfobacterium sp. H_13. NCBI lineage: Bacteria > Candidatus Acidulodesulfobacteriota > Candidatus Acidulidesulfobacterales > Candidatus Acidulidesulfobacteraceae > Candidatus Acidulidesulfobacterium > Candidatus Acidulodesulfobacterium sp. H_13. The sequence continues at coordinate 621,297 of NZ_JBLEOY010000001.1, read as the reverse complement.
ATAGTGAAATCCATTACCGAAGAGGCGATGGTTATCGTCGACGTTAGTACTTCCATAGAAGGGCATGTGGACGAAATAAGCGGTAAGGCTTCCGAACAGGCCGAGCTCGCAACGCATGTAGCGGCGGCTTCGGAAGAAATGTCCCAGACCATAAAAGAAATTGCGAAAAATGCCCAGAATGTGAGTTCTATAGCCAAGGAAGCATCGGACAGTGCGGAAGAAGGCTTTGATATTGTAGAAAAGTCTATCGCAGGGATTAAAAACGTTGCCGTTCTTACGCAGCAACTTGGCGATCTCATAAACGGATTAGAGAAAAGTTCTTTTGAAATCGGAGAAATAATCTCGGTGATAAATGATATAGCCGACCAAACCAACCTGCTTGCCCTTAACGCCGCGATAGAAGCGGCTCGAGCGGGAGAGTCCGGCAGGGGGTTTGCAGTAGTAGCCGACGAAGTGAGGAAGTTAGCTGAAAGAACGGTCAGGGCTACAAAGGAGATAGCGTCTAAGGTTCAAGCTATGCAGCATAGCACTATGAATACCAAGTCGTCTATGGATTCAACTATGCATGAAGTAGATCTATCAGTGAGCTATGCTTCAAAAGCCGGTAAATCTTTAGGCAGTATAGAAAAAAATATAATAAGCCTGACGGATCAAATCGGTTCCATAGCGGCGGCATCGGAAGAACAGACTGCTGCTACAAACGAGATATCTCAAAATATCGAGTCCGTTTCTAATCTTTCGATATCTAATTCCGAAAAATCTTCAAATGCGGCTAAAGAGGCAGTCTCTATTTATGGAGAGCTTGAGAAACTTATCAGTATATTAAAAAAATTTAAATATTAACTATTAGATCTAAGCAATTAATCAAAAGGGGGTGAGCTACTTGGAAACTTTCGACAGCTTGACGTATGAAAAGGAAGTTTATAAGCCATCTAAGGAAACCGTAAAAAACAGCTATGTGGATAATTACGACAGGCTCTATGAATATTCCATAAAAGAAAACGAAAAGTTCTGGGATGAAATAGCAAAACAGCTGAATTGGTTTAGGCATTACGACAAGGTTTTAGATGCATCCGATCCGCCTTTTTATAAGTGGTTTACCGGCGGCAAGACCAATATTGTTTATAATGCATTGGATAGGCACGTAACGACGTTTCGCAAAAATAAGCTTGCGCTAATCTGGGAAGGTGAAGACGGTTGCGAGAGGGTTTATACCTATTTTTCTCTTTACAAAGAGGTGAATAAGTTCGCAAATGTTCTTAAAAGTTTCGGTGTAAAAAAAGGGGATACGGTTACTATATATTTGCCGAATATACCTGAAATTGCCATAAGTATGCTTGCATGTGCAAAGATAGGGGCAATTCATAGCGTAGTATATGCCGGTTTTTCCGCTTTTGCGTTGAGAGACAGAATATCGGATGCTCAGAGCAAACTGCTTATTACTGCCGACGGCGCATATAGGGGGGGTAAGGTTATTGAGCTTAAAAAAATAGCGGATGAAGCCCTTACGAAGACCCCTGTCGTTCAGACCGTCATTGTCGTAAGGAGGACGGGGAAAGAGGTTGCGATAGATACGTCAAGGGATTTTTACTACGACGAACTTATGAAACTGCCTATAGCCAATACTTATCTGAAAACCGAAGAGATGGATTCCGAAGATCCTTTGTTTATACTGTATACTTCGGGAACTACCGGAAAGCCCAAGGGGATCCTGCATGTCCATGGCGGATATTCCGTCGGGACATATATAACGTCAAAATATGTATTCAACATAAATGATAACGATACATATTGGTGCGCCGCAGACCCGGGGTGGATAACGGGTCATTCCTATATCATATACGGGCCGTTAATAAACGGGGCGACGACTGTTATGGTAGAGGGTTCACCATACTATCCTTATCCGGATAGATGGTGGAAAATCGTCGAGAAACACGGCGTCAATATCTTTTACACATCGCCGACGGCAATTAGGGGCATTATGAGATTTGGCGAAAACTGGCCGAATAGACATAACTTAAGTTCCCTTAAAATTCTCGGCAGTGTCGGAGAGCCGATAAATCCGGAGGTTTGGCGTTGGTATCACAAGCATATAGGCAAGGAAAGATGTCCTATAATGGATACATGGTGGCAGACGGAATCCGGCATGTTTTTGATAACCCCGGTTCCATCATTGCCCTTAAAGCCGGGTTCATGCGGAAAACCGTTTTTCGGTATAGATGCCGATATTTTTGACGAGAGCGGTAAAAGCGTAGAGGCGGGCAAAGGGGGATATCTCGTCATTAAGAAGCCTTGGCCTGCAATGATGAGGACTATCTATAAGGATGAGGATAGATATAAAAAAACGTATTTTTCTAAATTTAACGACGTTTATCTGGCGGGAGATGCCGCGAAACGCGATAAAGACGGATATTTTTATGTTATGGGAAGGATAGACGATGTCATCAAGGTTTCAGGATACAGGTTGGGAACAGCGGAAATAGAAAGCGCGATAATTACACATGAAGCGGTTGCGGAGTCTGCCGTTATAGGAAAACCCCACGATATTAAGGGAAATTCTATAAAGGCGTTTGTGGTTTTAAAGCCTAATATAGAGAAGAGTGATACGCTGATGGACGATATTAGGTCTAATGTCGGCAAGACGTTAGGCCCCATAGCTAAGCCGGATGAGATAGAATTTGTCGATTCTTTGCCGAAGACCAGGAGCGGAAAAATTATGAGAAGAGTTTTAAAGGCGCGGGATATAGGCATAGACGAGGGTGATATTTCGACCATAGAAGAAGACTAATCAAAATTTTAGGCGCTTGATTTAGGCACCTATACAAACATAACAAAATAATAAAGGGGGCTTAAAGTTGGAATTTAAAATTTTAGATTCTTTGAAAGATATATTGAAAGAAAAAGGAGATGGCAAATTAGAGAGTATTTTTGCATTTGGAATTTTTGAGGGAGATGAAGGCCGTTTTTTGCAAGACAAAAACCTTAAAGAGTTCGATTTTATATACAAAAGGTTGAAACGGATTAATTTTAAGGCAAAAAAAGGCAAGAGTACGATTATCGAATATCCGGTTTATTCCACTGTCTGCGGGGTAGGTAAAAAAGGTAAGTTTAATTACGATTCCATTAGATATTTCGCTTCAATCTCTTCGAAAATTTCCGAAACCAATAGGACCAAAGAAATAATATTGATAATTCCGGAATTATCCAGAGAATATTATACAAAAAGCGGTTTATTTTATCTGTCAGCGGCTGTTGCGGAGGGTGTCGAACTGGGTCTGTATAAATTTAAAAAATATATGACTAAAGATAACGAAAAAAATAATAATAAAATTACCGATCCGAAGGTCGTAAGGGTGTACTTTAGCGGTCTCAAAATAACCGAAGAATTGGTATATTCCGCCAAAGACGGTTTAGATTTCGGACAGAAAACATCTCTTGCGGCTAATTTTACGAGAGATCTGGCAAATGAACCCGGAAATGTCGTTACGCCCGCATATTTGGCAAATATTGCCGAAGAAATAGCGGAACGGAAAAATATGGAATGTGAAATATTTGACGAAGAAGAGATAATAAAGAAGGGAATGAACGCTTTTTATGGGGTAGGGCAGGGGTCTAAAAATCCTTCGAGGTTTATTCACCTGGTTTATAAGCCTGAAAATAAATCAAAAAATACTAAAATTAAAAGGGTTATACTAGTCGGTAAGGGTGTAACCTTTGATAGCGGCGGTTTATCGCTCAAGCCCTCCGATTTTATGACGACAATGAAATCTGATAAATCAGGGGCATGTGCCGTGCTCGGCATAATGAAATACATTGATGATTTCGACGTAAATTTAGAAATTCACGGCATTATAGCCGCCTGTGAAAACATGCCGGATGGCGGCGCTCAGAGGCCGGACGATATCGTTAAAACCCTCAGCGGGAAGACCGTAGAGATTGAGAATACGGATGCCGAGGGCAGACTGACCTTGGCAGATGCATTGTCCTTTGCTTCAAATATCGGGGCAGATGAAATTATTGACCTTGCGACGCTAACCGGAGCCTGTGTAGTGGCGCTCGGAGAATATACGTCCGGTGTTATGGGCAACGATAAAGAACTTATCGGCAACATCATATCTACAAGCCAAATCTCCGGTGAAAAAATGTGGGAGTTGCCTTTTGACGATGATATGAGAGAAAAACTTTTAAGTTCGGTAGCCGATATAAAAAATTTAGGGGGTAAATATGGTGGAGCTATGACGGCGGGTATGTTCTTGGAAGAATTCGTATCAGATAAAATCAAATGGTGTCATATTGATATAGCGGGTCCGTCTTTCACAAAGGCCGGATTTTCTTATAACCCCAAAGGGGCTACCGGTGTTGGGGTGAGAACGTTATTGTATTATTTGATTCAGCACAAGATTTAATTTTTTCTTTGATTAAATGGGTTTTGTGTGTTACTATAGTCAAAGTAGATATATGTAAAACGTAAGTAATAAAGGAGAGGCCGTTTGAATTCTTTCTTACCCATACTCATAATGCTCGTATTGGTCATATTGTTTGCTGTTTGCACGATTATGATATCTAATTTTATCGGCAAAAAAACATATGAAAAGGGGAAGTTAAAGTCTTATGAGTGCGGAGTGGAACCTACCGGCGAGCCGCATGTGAGGTTTGACGTCAAGTTTTATCTTATAGCCATATTTTTTCTTCTTTTTGATATTGAAGCCGTTTTTTTATTTCCATGGGCGGTCATTTTTATTAAATTAGGTTTTTTCGGTTTTATAGAAATGTTTCTGTTTATCGTGATATTAGTTATGGGTTTACTTTATGTATGGCTTAAGGGTGCACTCAAATGGGAATAGAAGAACATTTAGGCGATAATATTATTACGGCATCCATGGATAAGATTGTTTCATGGGGAAGAAAGTGGTCTATATGGCCGGCTACGTTTGGTCTTGCTTGTTGCGCTATCGAAATGATGGCTACCGCTTCTTCGAGATATGATTTCGATCGGTTGGGGTTAATATTCCGGTCAAGTCCGCGACAGGCGGATTTAATTATAGTATCGGGAAGAGTAGCATACAAGATGGCACCCATGGTAAAAAGAATTTACGACCAGATGCCTAATCCTAAATGGGTAATAGCCATGGGTGATTGTGCCTGTTCCGGCGGACTTTTTAATGTATATAGCATAGTACAAGGCGTCGACAAGATTATTCCGGTCGATATTTATATTCCCGGCTGTCCTCCAAGACCTGAGTCATTAATATATGGTATAGTTAAACTTCAGGAAAAGATTGGAAAGGGAACGATAAAAAAAGAAGCGCCTCCCAATGTTTTAAAATAAAAAAATAATTAATTATATTACAAACGACCTAGCATTAAAAATAATTAGGTAGAATTTTAACCACTAAAATGGATATTATGTTTGCATTAACTGTCATAAAGGAATCAAAATCCGGGCTGATTGTTTCGACTGACGTTCAGTGTGGTGATGTTCATATATTAATCAAAAAGGAAGGTTTACTTGAAATGGCAGACTTTCTAAAAACCGATTCCAGACTATCGTTTGATATGCTGAGCGATTTGTTTGCTGTAGATTATCCAAAAAGATCCGAGAGAATAGAGGTAGATTATAATTTTTATTCCGTAAAAAATAACTTTAGAATTTTTATTAAGGTTAGGAGCGGAATTGACGAAGCGGAATATCCGAGTCTTACTCCGCTTTATAATGCGGCAAACTGGTTTGAAAGAGAAGTTTACGATATGTTCGGGCTAAAATTTAAGGGACACCCCGACCTAAAAAGGATATTGAATCCCGATGACTGGGAGGGACACCCCCTTCTTAAGGATTATCCTTTAAGAAAAAGACCGGAACCAAGAGATATCGAGTTCGATGCGCCGGGATATGTCGAGTTAGAAAGAATATAATAATTTCTAATTAAAACGTTCTAATTTAGAACGTTTTCTAAATGACATGATTGAATATAAAGATTTTTTGATAGATGTAGGTAAATTTCCGCTGAATATAGGACCTTCGCATCCGGCTACTCACGGTGTTTTGAGGGTTTTAGTCCAATTAGACGGTGAAACCGTAGTTCACGCAGAACCCATAATAGGTTATTTACATACAAGCATGGAAAAGTGCGCGGAGTTTAAAACCTATCACCAGGCAGAGACCATTACGGATAGAATGGATTATGTTTCCGCTGCCTCCAATAATCTTGGTTATATCCTTGCGGCTGAAAAACTTTGCGGAGTCAAGGCGCCTAAAAGGGCGGAGTATGTCAGGGTGATTCTGGCGGAGTTTACAAGAATCAGCTCTCATCTCGTGTGGCTTGCTACTCATGCAGTGGATATAGGTGCATTAACGGAGTTTTTATACTGTTTTCGTGAAAGAGAATTAATATTAGATATAATAGAAGCTATTACCGGAGCGAGGATGACGCCTTCATTTTACCGTGTCGGCGGTCTTGCAATGGATATTCACAAGGATCATATAGAAAAGATAAGAGATTTTATTAAAATTTTCCCAGAGAAGGTCGACGAATATGAATCATTGCTTACAAAAAATAAAATCTGGTTGGAAAGAACCAAAAATTTGGGAATAATCTCTGCAGAAGATGCGATAAATTTTGCATTAACCGGGCCGTCTCTCAGGGGCAGCGGAGTGGACTACGACGTAAGGAAGGCGAATCCCTATTCAAGTTATGAAGATTTTGATTTTGACGTTCCCTTAGGTGATAGCGGAGATGTTTACGATAGATACTGGATTAGAGTAGAAGAGATGAGGCAAAGCCTCAAGATAATAAGTCAGGCTGTAGAAAATATTCCGGAAGGAGAGTACTTAAGCTATGACGAATACCCGCAATATGTTATACCCCCTAAAAAAAGAGCGTTGACTACAATGGAAGGCATGATATCGCTTTTCAAATATGGCATGGAAGGAATAAAACCGCCGAAAGGAGAGGCATATCAATCTATAGAAAATCCCAGAGGAGAATTGGGGTTTTATTTGGTGTCTGACGGCACGGCGTTTCCTTACCGCATGAGAGTAAGGCCGCCATCTTTTTGCAACGTAAGCGCCCTGAATGAAATGACTAAAGGGCATTTATTGGCGGATTTGATCGCCATTATGGGTAGTGTCGATATATTATTAGGAGAAGTGGACAGATAATGAGGGGACGACATGAAAATCATAGATAAAATCGGTTCAAAGTTAGACGTTTCGTACTTTAAGAAATCCGGTCATGCCGATATATCTTCTATACTTAATTGGAAAGGCGTGGTTTTGCTTGACGACAGGGATAATAAAGTCGACCTGGCAAGATGCTATATGCAGGAACTTCAAAAACTTTCCTGTGGCGTTTGTACCCCATGTATGATTGGAACTTCGGTTGCTTCGGATATTTTAGAACATATATGCAACGGGCAAGCTATCTTAAAAGATTTAGATAGATTAAGAAATCAATGCGATTGGATTTTGTCCTCCTCTAAATGCACCGTGGGCAATATGGGTCCGCTTGCCGTTACCGAACTGATCGACGATTTCAAACAAGATTTTGAAAACGCAATAATAAGCAAAGAATTCATACCGAGGGGGAATTACATAGCCCATTCGACTGCTCCTTGTATTAACGGTTGCCCGTCTAAGCTTGATATTCCGGATTGGATTGAAAGGGTCAGGGACGGCAGGTTTGAGGACGCCCTTGAATCCGCAAGGAGAAGCACCCCGTTACCCGGAATTTTAGGAAGGACATGTTTTCATCCCTGTCAGGATAATTGTCGCAGGGCAAACGTCGACGGGACCATTCAAATATGTTTAATTAGAAGATTTGCCGCCGATAGCGTATTTTATTCCGATATTAAACCAAAGTTTGCAATCAAAAGTAATGGAATTAAGGTAGCTATTATAGGCTCTGGTCCGGCCGGTTTGAGTTGCGCTTATTATTTACGCTTAATGGGATACAAGCCGGTAATATTTGAGGCATTACCTGTTTTGGGCGGAATGATGACAGTGGGTATTCCAAAGTACAGATTGCCGCAAGAGTTTTTAGACAAGGAGATCGGATATACCCTTTCCACGGGAATAGACTATAAATTGAATCAAAGACTCGGAACGGATTTTACCATACAGGATCTTTTTGAACAGGATTTTAAAACCGTTTTTATTGCGGTAGGCGCTCACAGGGGGCAAAATATAGGTTTACCCGGATCAGACGACGATCTTAAAGGTTTTTATGACGGGGTTAAGTTTTTGCGAGACGTTGCGCTTGGAAATAAAATAGATATCGGAAATAAAGTTATAATAGAAGGCGGAGGTAATGTTGCCGTGGATTGTTGCAGGACGGCAATAAGATTGGGATGCAAAGAAGTTGTAGTCGTGTATAGGAGGTCTAAAGAGCAAATGCCTGCAGCGCTTTACGAAATAGACACCGCTGTCAAGGAGGGGGTAAGATTTGATTTTTTAACTAACCCCGTAAGCATTATTCAAGAGAACGGAGCAGTAAAGGGTGTAGAATGCATAAGAATAAAGCTTGGAAGTATTGATAAAAGCGGTCGTAGAAGCCCGATTGAGATGCCGGGTACAAATTTCGACATGGAATGCGATTCATTTATTATGGCGGTAGGACAAGTCCCCGACCTTGATTTTTTAAAGGATTTACCGCAAATTAAAACGGCAAATAGGGATAGAATTATAGTGGCCGATAAATTTACCCATATGACGGATATGCCGGGGGTATTTGTCGGCGGAGATATTCTTACCGGTCCGCTCAGCATAGTCGATTCGAATCGTGACGGTAAAAATGCCGCAAGAAGGATGGACCAATATATAAGAACGGGTACCTTTGAGCCGACCGACGATTGTCTCTTTGAATACCTATTTGAAGAAATAGGCGTTTATGACAAGAAAGAAGTAATAGATTATACCGATTTTCCAAACGGAAACCCTGCGGCTAAACAGGTGGAAGAGCCGGTTGAAACCCGTATCGACAATTTTAAAGAGGTTGATAAGGGTTTAACGAGCGATGATGTTATTTATGAAGCCACAAGGTGTATGAGGTGTTATTTTCTTATGCTCGTGAAGTTCGAAGAGGAAAGCTGAATTAAAAAAATAAATACAAAAAATTTTTATTATAAATATTAGGGTTTAATTAAGTGGATATTGAAATATCAATAAATGATAAGAAGTTTATGACCAAATCGGGCATTACTATTCTTGAGGCTGCTGCACGGAATGGCATAAGAATACCCGTACTCTGCTATCTCGGAAGGCTCAAGCCGATCGGTTCTTGCAGGATTTGCGTAGTTGAGGTCAAAGGTATTAAAAATCCTCTTCCGTCTTGCGTCGCAAAGGTAAAAGAGGGGTACGAAATCCTAACCGATACCGAAAAAACATGGAATGTCAGGAAGATGGTGATGTCTCACCTTTTGCTCGAACACCCCCTTGATTGTCCCGTTTGCGATAAATCGGGTGAATGCATGCTGCAGGACCTCTCTTTTGAATTTGGCATGACTACTCAGGAGAATGAGAGAGTTTGTCCGGATAGGACGCATATATTCCAGAGTGACCTTATCGAGTATATGGCGACAAGGTGTGTTCTATGTTCCAGGTGTATCAGGGTATGTACTGATATGTACGGGAATCCGTTTTTTCAAATTAAAGATAAAGGATTTAACGGTTATATCGGATTAAAGGGAGACGACAGCTTGCAAACGGGCTCCGTTCCGTCGGAAAACTGTTCATTTACGGAAATTAAGAGTGATATAAATTATTTGGATTGCTATTATTGTGGAAATTGCGTGGAGGTCTGCCCCGTTGGTGCTCTTGTTTCAAAACCGTCGAAATTTAAAGAAAGATACTGGCAGGAATCCCCTTTTTCATCTGTTTGCGATAAATGCTCTGCCGCATGCAGGATGGAGTATTACAGATACGATAAGAATGAATCGTTGGTTAGAACCGTTTCCTTATTCGGCGGATATTTATGCAAAGCCGGGTTCTTTTACGAAGGCATAGGGAAAGACGACGGGTATTATATTCAATCCCCTCTCATTAAAAAGAAATCGATGTTCGAAGAAACGAGCAAAAAAGAGGCCGTAAATGAGTTTGTGTCGAGAATTGAAAGTATCTCTAAAAAAGGCGGAATGGAAAATACCGCCGTTTTGGTATCGCCGGGGATATCGACAAACGACGGTTTCGTAATATCTAATTTTGTAAAAAATGTTTTAAAACCGGCATATTTTGACATAGCCGAACCTGAATTTTATAGAATGAATTTTGACAAATTCAAGTCCATTTTTGAAAATGAGGAAAATTTTGATATTAAAACATTGCTGAATTCAGAAGTTATGCTGTATATAGGCTCCATAGAAGACGAGATACCGTATGTCTCATACAATATAATGAAAGCACACAGGGAACACGGAGGAAAGCTTTTACTCATAAATATTAAAAAATCCGCGAAAACGGGCTTTACGAGATTTGAAGATATTGCTTATATCAGACAGGATATTGAATTATCGTCCCTTCATGATTTTTTAAACGGTTTGCGACTAAATTTATGCGATTGCGACTCTGAAAAAGACGATGAAATGGTCAAAAGTATCCTAAAGGCGGATGTGGTTTCTATTTTAATAGGCGATTATCCAATGTCGGCATGTAATATGGACGATAATCTTGTTGCCATTAAAGAGATATCAGAGTTTTTGAGAAATAAAGAGAAAATTTCATATATTTTTCCGCTTATTAAATCGTTTAATTACAGGGGACTCGTCGACTCCGGACTGAATCCTTCAGGTAACTCCGGTTACGATTCCATATATTCCGGGTTTAATACCGGAAAAATAAAAAATCTTATATATATAGGTGATCCGGTAAATGATTACGTCACGAAAGAATTGATAAAATATGCGGCGGATTTAGAGTATCTGGCCGTTTTCTCTTCTAAAACAGGTATATTGTCTGCTATGGCAGATGTTGTCATACCGATAAAAGACTTTCTTGAGAGTAGGGATTCGTTTTATGAAAATTTTGAGGGTAAAACTATTAATTTAAATAACGATTTTAATCTTGGTCAATATAGATACGATATTATGGATGTTTTAACGGAAATTTCCGATAGACTTGGACGTCCGTTTAATGATATCAAGGGTGAGCTTTTAAATTTCACGAATTCGTTAAAAACCGGTGATGTGGTACGTTATAATAAGATCAAGCATCGAAGCAGGTTCTATTACGATACTAAATCTAATATGCTTTATTAAATTTAACTTTTATTAATAATATATATATCGGCATTATAAAACTATGGTATTTTGGCTTATCGTTGAAGTTATAAAAATATTAATTGTTTTTGTCGGCTTGCTTTTGTCGGCGGCATATTTAACCCTCTTAGAGCGTAAAATAGCCGCGAGAATCCAGAACAGAATGGGGCCCATGGAGGCAGGATTTCATGGTTGGCTTCAACCTATAGCAGATGGAATAAAACTATTTTTTAAAGAGGATATTATTCCGGCCGGGGCTAATAAGTTTTTGTTCCTCCTGGCTCCTATAATAGTAGTTATTCCGGCGTTGACGACTTTTGCCGTTATTCCGTTCGGTGCGCCTATAAAAATCATGGGTCATATAGTGCCCCTGCAGATTACCGACGTAAATGTAGGGATTTTGTTTGTCCTTGCAATGACTTCTCTCGGTATTTATGGCGTGGTTTTAGGGGGATGGGCTTCCAATAGTAAGTATTCTTTGCTCGGCGGCATAAGGACGGCGGCACAAATGATAAGTTATGAAATTCCGTTAGTTCTTTCTATAGTCGGTGTAATAATGATTGCCGGCGACCTAAGTTTGGCGGGAATAGTTTCTGAACAGTCGCATATGTGGTTTGTAGTTTATCAGCCGGTGGGTTTTATGATATATCTTATTGCGTCCACCGCAGAAATGAACAGGGTTCCTTTCGATTTAGGAGAAGCGGAAGGAGAAATCGTAGCAGGTTTTCACACGGAATATTCGAGCATGGAATTTGCGTTTTATTTTATAGGCGAGTATGCCCAAATGGTTGTAAACAGTGCCATAATAGTAACGTTATTCTTGGGCGGATGGCAAGGTCCCTTTCTTCCTTCGGTTTTATGGTTTTTGATAAAGGTGTTTTTCGTCGTACTCGTTTATTTATGGCTTAGATGGACTTATCCGAGACTTAGGTATGATGAGCTTATGGATTTTGGATGGAAGTTTTTGTTACCGTTGGCATTAGCCAATATTATAGTTACCGGTTTTATAATAATATTAATTCATGGATAAATGAAAATCATATGAATACCGAAAAACAGGAAAATTCGATTATAGAAATATCTAAAAATCTTTTAATAGGGTTAAAAACCACTATAAAGACTTTTTTTCGCAAACCGGTAACGTTTCAATATCCGAAAGAAAAACTTACCGTAGCTCCAAGATTTAGGGCTTTTCCCAAGCTTAACGTTTTTGGTGACGATTCTTTGAGGTGCGTAGCATGTTTTTTGTGTCAGACCGTCTGTCCGTCGGAGGCGATTAAGATAGAAGTAGATTATGTAAATTGCGGAGACAGTCACGAGCTTACGAGCAGACAAAAGCATAACCGCAGCTTAGACGGACTTAAACCCGGTACGTTTAATGACGGCAGAAGGCGCCCGTCTTCATTCGAGATAGATTTACTAAGATGTATTTGTTGCGGTTACTGTGAAGAAATTTGTCCCGAGGAAGCCATAAGCATGGGAAGTGACTATGAAGTAGCTTTTTGTAGCAGGGATGACGGAATATATGGAATAGAAAAGTTAGTTAAATCTCGATAGAATTATTTATTAAATTTTTAGATAGAAAACAGAGGTAAATTTTGGAAATACTTTTTTATGTCTTTTCATTTATTGCTATCTTTTCGGCCTTAATGGTTGTAACGATGAAAAACCCGTTAACGTCGGCGTTATATTTGATCTTATGTTTTTTTGCCATAGCCGGTTTTTATATAATATTAGATATGCAATTTCTTGCAGTCATGCAGATACTTGTATATGCCGGGGCAATAATGGTTCTCGTCGTATTAGTCATAATGCTGCTGAATCTTTCTAGTATAAAAAGTTTTAAGTCGAATTTGCATCAAGTTTTTATAGGTATATTGATTTCCATCATTATGTTTGCGGAAATATTTTTCTATATAAGTAAGGGTATTCAAAAAAAACCCGTCGGTATCTTTACACACGCATTGATTAAGAAAATAGGGAATACCCAGGTCATCGGCGAATTTTTATTTACTAAATATATATTTCCGTTTGAAATAGCTTCAATTCTTTTATTTGTCGCTATAATAGGGGCATACTTATTTGCCAAAAAGAAATTTTAATGGATAGGTGATTATTTATGAACGATTACCTGATAGTTGCAAGCGCAATTTTCTGCATAGGAGCCCTCGGAGTTCTTACGCGGAAGAATCTAATAATTATATTTATGAGTTTAGAGCTCATGTTTAATGCGGCGAATTTGGGTTTTGTAGCCGTTTCCAATTATCTTCATCTTATAAACGGGGATATATTCGTTATTTTTGTCATGGTGGTTGCTGCGGCAGAGGCCGCGGTTGCACTTGGTATCGCTATAGCATTTTTTAGAGAGAAGGGTACGATAGACATAGATAAAGCGAATGAATTAAAATATTAAAACTAAAAAGGTAGATTAAGGTGGATTATAAAGTATTAATAACATGGTTGATCCCGTTATTTCCTCTTTCCGGCTGGCTTTTATGGGGATTATTCGGGAAATATTTTAAAGGTTACTCGGGGTATTTTGCCAGCCTTTTCGTAGCTGCATCCTTTATTTTATCGGTAATTCTTTTTATTATCGTATCTTATTCCCACGGGTTCACAAGTACGTTGTATCCATGGATACATGCCGCAAACTTTAGGGTAGGAATATCGGCAGTTATAGACAGGCTTTCCGTCGTTATGCTCGTCATGGTTACCGGTGTCAGCACTATCGTCCATGTATATTCCATCGGTTATATGAAGGGAGATAAAGGTTTTTCGAGGTATTTTTCATTTTTGAATCTCTTCGTATTTTCGATGATTATGCTTGTAATTTCAAATAATTTACTTCTTCTATATGTATTCTGGGAAGCAGTCGGATTCTGTTCATATATTTTAATAGGATTTTGGTATGAGAAAAAATCAGCTTCGGACGCAGGGAAGAAGGCCTTTATAGTCAACAGGGTAGGGGATGTCGGTTTTGCAATAGGTATTTTTCTATTATTTGCGACGACCGGTACTCTGAATTATGAAGCCGTCTTTAAAATGATCCCGATGATCCCCGTCTTTACTACTACGGTTATCGCGCTACTTTTATTTGTCGGAGCCATTGGAAAGTCGGCACAGCTCCCTCTGCATATATGGTTGCCGGATGCGATGGAAGGTCCTACCCCCGTCAGCGCGCTTATACATGCCGCAACCATGGTTACGGCCGGTATCTATATGATTGCAAGGTTTCATATTATTTTTTCTTATTCTCCGGTTGCATCGGAAGTCGTTTTGACAATAGGAACGCTTAGCGCTTTTTTTGCGGCATTTATTGCGTTAACGCAGTTTGATATGAAGAGAATTATAGCATATTCCACTATAAGCCAATTGGGCTATATGTTTATGGCCGTCGGTATCGGTTCTTATACCGCCGGAATTTTTCACCTTATATCGCATGCAATTTTTAAGGGATTGCTTTTTTTGACCGCCGGTAGTGTTATGCATGCACTTGCAGGTGAATTAGATTTGAGAAAGATGGGCGGATTATATTCAAAGATGAAAGTCACGGCTATTACGTTCATTGTCGGTGCTCTCGCTTTATCCGGAATACCGCCTTTCTCTGGATTTTTTAGTAAAGATGCAATATTGGCAGATACTTATAATAAGGGTTTTTACTTCGCATGGGTAATAGGGGAATTAGCTGCATTTATGACGGCTTTTTATATTTTTAGACTGATATTTCTTGCTTTTTTTGGAAAGTCTAATCTTGACTCGAAAGTACATGCGCATGAGTCCTCTAAGATGATGACTATTCCGTTAATAATAATGGCTTCGCTTGCGGTTATAGTGGGTTTTCTCGGTGTTCCGCCGTTCAATACGTCCATATTTTATAATTTCTTACATGTAGACTTTAAGAATGCCTATAACTTTAGCCCGTTTATAAAGAACGCTCCATGGTATCTTTTAAGTCTCGTATCTGTTTTAGCGGGGCTTTCCGGGATATTTGCGGCATACTTATTGTATATTAAAAAGATTGTTATACCGGAATGGCTCAAAAGTACCTTTAAGCCGATATATGCATTATCTTACAATAAGCTATATGTTGACGAGATATATGATTTTTTAATAATCAAACCCTTACTCGCTTTCTTTAATTTTTTGTGGAAGATCGTAGACGTTTCGGTTATAGACGGCGCGGTCAATGGCGTAGCTTCAAGCTTTGCTTTCTTTTCGGTTAAGGTGAAGAAGATTCAAAACGGAATGCTGATGAGTTATATTTTAACGCTGTCAATAGGCGTTGCGGCATTGCTTTTTTATTATTTTATCAGGTAAATTTGAATTAAAAGGGGCAATATCACATGGGATTTTTTATAAAATATCTACTGTCTATATTAATATTTTTTCCTCTTGCTTCTGCTGTTTTATTGCTTTTTATAAATAAAAAAAACGAAGGAATACTAAGGTACCTATCCACATTTTTATCGCTTGTCGAATTTATTTTTTCGATTTATCTTTTTGTTTATTTCAAGCCCGATACCTATAAATTTCAGTTTGTAGAGAAGTTTCACTGGATTCCATCGTTTGGGGCATCATATTATCTTGGAATAGACGGGGTAAGTCTTTTCTTGATATTGCTTACGACGCTTCTGACCTTTGTTTCTTTAATATCCAGCTACAGATATATAAGAGAGCATGTCAAAGAGTTTGTTATTTTAATGCTTCTTTTGGAAACATTTATGGTAGGAACGTTCGTTTCTTTAGACGTATTACTGTTTTACCTGTTCTGGGAGTTTATGCTCGTGCCTATGTACTTTATTATCGGGATGTGGGGAACGGGGAAAAAAGTATATGCGGCAGTCAAGTTTTTTCTTTACACTCTGTCCGGTTCCTTAATGATGCTTTTTGGGTTCATTTATATATATATACTTCATTACGAACAGACCGGTAATTTTACGTTTAATATAGTAAAACTGTACAATACTCATATTCCGATTGGTCTTCAAATTATTTTGTTTATTGCCCTATTTTTAGGATTTGCGGTAAAAATACCTCTTTTTCCTTTTCATACATGGCTGCCGGATGCGCATACCGAGGCCCCTACGGCAGGGAGTGTTATACTTGCCGGAGTTTTATTGAAGTTTGGAATATACGGTTTTTTCAGGTTTGCCATCCCTCTATTGCCTAGCGCAACGTATGTATTGGCTCCGGCGATTATTACTCTCGGTGTCATCGGTATTATTTACGGTGCATTCGTATCGGTAGTTCAAAAAGACCTGAAAAGATTAATCGCATTTTCCAGCGTTTCACATATGGGGTTTATAGTGCTCGGTTTGTTTGCAATGTCGGCAATAAGCGTGGACGGCTCCGTCTTGCAGCTTTTAAATCATGGAATCAGTACCGGGGCGTTGTTCCTATTTGCCGGAATGCTTTACGAAAGGACCCATACGAGACAGATCGCCGATTTTGGCGGTATAGCAAAGAAAGCACCGATACTTACTACGCTTTTTTTGATTTCCGTTCTCGCATCCATAGGGCTTCCGGGTTTAAACGGATTCGTGGGAGAGTTTTTAATTTTAATCGGTTCTTTCCACAATTATACCGTTTTGACCATTATTGCGACGATCGGCATTATTTTTGCCGCTCTTTATCTGTTGCGTATGTTCCAAAAAGTAATGTTTCAGGATATTACCAATCCTGAGATGGAGAATTTCGAGGATATGAATCTAAGGGAGATTATTACGGTCTTGCCTTTAATATTATTGATGTTCTTTATCGGATTTTATCCGATGCCTTTTTTGAGCAGGATAGATCCGACCGTACTCCATTTTATTTCTATGGTGAGTCATCATGATGCTATTTATAATATAATTAAATTAAAAACGGGGTTGTCCAATGTATAACCTGTCTTCAATGTACAGCATGGGTCTTTTGGAAAAGGGTATATTGAGTATTATTCCCGAAATAGTCATTGTAATATTTGCTTTTATAGTACTTTTCCTTACTTTTTTCGAAAAACTTTCTAAAAGCAAAAATCCGTATTATCTTTCCGTTATAGGCATAGGTTTTTCGATTATATATGTCTTGATGCTTTCAGGGAAAACTATCAGCGGATTTTACGGAGAGATAGCATTTAACAGGTTTGATGCTTTTTTCTTCATCGTTATTCTGCTTTCCGGTTTATTTACTGTTTTGATGTCTAAGGATTTCATGGAAAATTTTGAAATGCCCCTGCCTGAATATTATAGCCTCATTCTTTTCGGAATATTGGCAATGATGATTTTAATCGCATCGAATAGTTTAATAATGGTGTTTTTATCCATAGAATTTTTATCGATTACGGCTTACATACTTACGGGCTATATCAAGGGCAATATGAGGAGTACCGAGGCGGCGCTTAAATATTTCGTACTGGGGTCGTTTGCATCGGCATTTTTAGTCTTTGGAGCGGTTTTTATTTATGCGGCTACAGGACACCTCAATTTATATAATATACACCATTTTTTAAGCCTTATTTCGCATGGAGACATAATACGTTATGGCGGAATAAAAACATATCTTGCCATAGGATTAATTTTGTTTTTAGTAGGATTAGCCTTTAAAATGTCTCTGTTTCCGTTTCATTCCTGGACGCCTGATGCTTACGAGGGCGCTTCCACCCCGATAACCAGCTTTATGGCTACCGGGGTTAAAGTAGCCGCATTTGCGATTTTTTTACGTATTTATTTTTTGATCTATAGCTCTAATATAATGAATTTTAACGATGTATTATGGATCATTGCCGTTCTTTCGATGACATTCGGAAATATAGCCGCACTTTTATCTCCAAACATAAAAAGACTTATGGCATATTCCTCTATCGCTCAGGCGGGTTATATACTTATCGGTATTATAGGCGGGGGATACTACGGATATTCCGGAACCCTCTTTTATTTATTGGCATACATTTTTATGACGGCAGGCGCTTTTGCAATAGTTATTATTTTTGAAAATTTGAATTTAATATCTTTGGATATTAAAAGATATTCGGGGTTAGGATATAAGCATCCGTTTGTTGCGGCATCCATGTCTATTTTCCTATTGTCTCTTGCAGGAATTCCAATGACCGCCGGCTTTATGGGAAAGTTTTACGTGCTTTCCTCTGCCGTTAAATCCGGATATAATTTTCTTGTCGTTATAGCGCTTTTGAACAGCGCATTTGCCGCGTTTTATTATATAAGAATAATATCCAATATGTATATGCCGTCTAAAAAATCGGCTGATATTGAATTAAGCAACAAAAACGGCAGTTTTGGAATTATTGGCGGTAAAATTAGCGGTGAATTAATGTTTACGGTTATCGTTTGTTTGATTTTTACGATATTAATGGGGGTATATCCTCAGATATTTATTAATTTTGCCAATAATTCAGTAAACTCGCTATGGAGGATATAATTTATCATGCTCCAGCCAAGGTTAATTTTCTTCTAAGAATCGGCAAAAAAGGACAGAGTAATTTTCACAAAATTCAATCCTTGATGAGAAAGATCGGTATTTTTGATAAAATTTATTTTAAAATTACTGACGGCGCTTATAAAATTAGGGTTGTTTCAGGGGAAGTTATAAAAAAAAGCAGTATGAATGCCGATATTAAGTCTATTTCCAACGAAAATAATATAGTCATAAAAGCGGCAAAGGGGTTCTTTGCCAAGTCGAATATTGCGGATAAGGGAGTAGATGTTTTAATAGAAAAAAATATTCCTTTTAATGCGGGGCTTGGCGGTGGTTCAAGCGATGCCGCCGGATTATTGTCTAAATTGAACGAAGCGTTTGGTAATGTATTGAACAGGCGGAATATGATAGAGTTAGCTCTTGATATCGGTTCCGATGTACCGTTTTTTTTAACGGCAAAAGATGCCGTAGTTTCAGGATTCGGAGAGAATATTATTGAAATAAAAGAAGGCACCCTACCGAAATATTTCATAGTCTTGATTTTGCCGGATTTTGGAATAAATACAAAAGAAGCATATGCGTTTTACGATGATTTTTTATTGACAAATAGCATGAATTATTATAATATTCAATACTCAGACTTTCAATGCTTGGATTTTAAAATTTTGGAGTTTATAAACGATTTTGAATCGGTAATGTTTGAAAAATATCCTATTCTTAGAGAGATTAAAGAATCTTTTATTTCGTATGGAGCAGAAGCTTCTCTTTTGTCTGGGAGCGGTTCTGCTGTATTTGGGGCGTTCAAAGCATTTGATTCGGCAGGGACTTATGTTGATAATTTAAAATCATTTCCTTTTCATAAAAGGGTTGCCTTAAGTTCTTTATCGGCAACTTTATAAACTATTACTCAATTTATTTTGGAGGGATTTTGTCATGCAAGTTACAGAAGTTAATGTGTTTCCGGTTGATGAAGAAAAATTGAAAGCCTATGTTACCATCACGTTTGATAACTGTTTTGTCGTTAGAGATCTTAAAATAATAAACGGAAAAGACGGTTTATTTGTCGCGATGCCTAGCAAAAAGAGGAAAGACGGAACATTTAAAGATACGGCACATCCCTTGAATAATGAAACTAGAGATATGATAGAATCTGCTGTTCTTGCTGCTTATGAAGCTGCTTTAAGTAGTCAGGAATAGTCGTTTTAAGGGAAAAACGAGTATTAATTGGGGCGTAGACAAGTGGCAAGTCACAGGATTTTGATTCCTGCATTCGGAGGTTCGAATCCTCCCGCCCCAGCCAAAATTTAACTTGGGATATCAAACCCCTCTCTTCCATAAGGCAGGGAGGCTAAGTATATATAATCCAAAAAGAGGGACATATGCTTGACAGGCTAAAATTGTTTACAGGAAATTCCAATAAGGAACTGGCAGAAAAAATGGCGGATTATCTCTGCATACCTTTAGGAAATGCAGAGGTTTATAGCTTTAGTGACGGAGAAACCTTTATAAATATAAATGAAAACGTAAGGGGTTCCGATATCTTTCTTGTGCAATCAACGTCGAATCCGGTCGATAAAAATCTTATAGAGTTATTAATAATGATAGATGCTATGAAAAGAGCATCAGCAAAAAGAATAACTGCGGTTATACCCTATTACGGATATGCCAGACAGGATAGAAAAACCGCTTCGAGGGTGCCTATTACCGCAAAATTGGTCGCGGATATTATTACTACTGCCGGTGCAAACAGGGTTTTATCTATGGATTTACATGCCGGGCAAATTCAGGGTTTTTTTAATATCCCGGTTGATCATCTGTATGCGGCACCGGTTCTAGTTGAACATATAAAAGAAAAGGGTTATAATTCTTCGGACATCGTCGTGGTTTCTCCTGACACTGGGGCCGTTGAGAGAGCAAGGGCTTTTGCAAGGCATTTAGGCGCTAATCTTGCTATTATTGATAAAAGGAGAATTAAAGCTAATGTTGCGGAAGTTATGAATGTTATCGGAGACGTCAGGGATAAGACAGCTATACTGTTAGACGATATGATAGATACTGCAGGCACTATTGCTCAAGGGGCGGAGGCGCTTTTAAACAACGGAGCAAAAGATGTAATAGCAATGGTGACGCATGGGGTCTTATCGGGAGAAGCGATGAAAAGAATAGACAATTCTCCCATAAAAGAACTAATAATTACCGATACCATAGATCAGAAGAATAGACCGGAATTGTCTAAAAAAATAAAGATATTAAGCGTTGCTAACCTTTTAGGGGAAGCGGTAAAAAGGATATCGGACGAGGATTCGGTTAGCTCGTTATTTATTTGAATTTATTCACATATAAAAACATTAGAAAAAAGGAGATTTTCATTGGAAGTAGTTAATTTAAACATAGAGACGAGGAAAAAAGAGGATAATGTTAAATCCTTGAGAAACCAAGGTCTTATACCGGCAGTGTTATACGGAAAGCAAGCGGATTCCATTCTTATTTTATTAAGCCGCAAGGAATTCATGAAGATTTTTACTAAGCATTCCGTCTCGTCGTTTGTTAATATCGTTAGCAAGGAAGAGGGCATTAACGGCAAGACCGTCTTAATTAAAGAGATTCAAAAGGACCCGGTTACCGATAAAGTTATTCATATTGATTTTTATGAAATATCTATGGATGAAAAGATAGAGATAGAAGCGGCTATCCACTTTACAGGTAAGGCGGAAGGCGTAAAACTCGGCGGTGTCTTAAGTCCTTTAATGAGGCATTTACCTATTAAGGGTTATCCTAAGGATATAAATGATACTATTGAAATAGACGTATCATTCTTAAAAATAGGGGGAATTATGCATGTCAAGGATTTAAACTTAGGCGACGATATAGAGATAACGGTGGAAGGAGATGCGCCTATCGTTACAGTGATCGAGCCTGCCTTAGAAGATGCTGTTTCCGAAGATGCTAAGGTAGAAGGCGAAAATAACGCTCCGACTCAATCGTAGTAATTAGCTATCTTGATTACGGATAATCTTTGGCTTTATGTGGCATTATCGGATTTCATTCTTTATTAGGAATTATATATAACCTTCATCATATAAAATGTCTGCGGATATATTTATCGTCGGTCTTGGAAATCCCGGGCGGGAGTATTGTTTTTCTAGGCATAATTTTGGCTTTATGACCATCGATGCCTTTTTTAAAAAAAATAATTTTCCGAAATTTATTCGTAAAAAGAATTATTTAGTTTCAAATAAGGCAATATCAGATAAGAATGTTTACTTGGTAAAGCCGCTTACCTTTATGAATTTAAGCGGAAAAGCCGTTAAGGGGGTAATAAACGGAGCAGGTATTTTTAATATATCCGATTATAACGCCGACAACTCAAACCTTATCTTAATACATGACGACCTTGACCTTAATTTTGAGACGTATAAGATTAAATTCGGCGGTAGCGGCGGTTCTCATAATGGCGTAAATTCCGTAATAACTTCGCTTCGGAGTAAAAATTTTATACGCATAAAATTGGGTATTAATTCTTCCGAGAGGGCCGAATTTAGCGTCGGAGCAGACTATGTCTTGTCTAATTTTTCAAAAGATGAAATTAGAAAGATGCCTGATATATTAAATACAATAAATGAAATCCTATTGGTCTTCATAGAAGAGGGTATTATGAAGGCTATGAATAATTTTAACCGCAAATAAAATTACAAATGCCAAAGGTATTTGTATCTTACGGAGGATAATCAAATATGGGACTTAAATGCGGCATAGTAGGCCTTCCCAACGTCGGAAAATCTACTATATTTAACGCTATTACCTCTGGAGGGGTAGAAGCAAGCAATTATCCCTTTTGTACGATTGACCCTAATATCGGCATAAAGCCCATCAACGATAAAAGAATCGACAGGCTTAAAGAGATGGTTGCTCCCGAAAAGGTTACGCCGGCTTATGTCGAATTTGTAGATATTGCCGGGCTCGTAAAGGGCGCCTCATCCGGCGAAGGATTGGGAAATAAATTTCTATCGCATATTAGGAACGTGGATTTAATTATACAGGTAATAAGGGTTTTCGAAGAGAGTTCGGTCGTGCATGTCGAGGGTGATATTGATCCTATGAGGGATATTGATATAATTAGCATGGAGCTTGCCCTGAGTGATATAGAAATTCTCTCCAGACATATGCAGAAACTTGAAAAAATAGCTAAAGGCGGGGATAAAACCGCCGTAATTAACCTTGATTTTTTAAAAAACATTAACGAGCAATTATCCAAAGACGGGAATATTTTAAATAAAGAATTTAGCGAAAGCGAGAGAAATCTTTTGAAATCCTTAGGTATTATATCGGTGAAACCTGTTATATATATCCTTAATGTTGATGAAGGTATGTTGTCCGGAGATATTTCCGATAGCGAGATACGCAATATATATAATATTGCCGAATCTAAAAATATACCGGTGATAAAGTTGTGTGCAAAATTGGAAGCGGAGTTGTCCGTTTTAAATGTTGACGATAGAGATGTTTTTTTAAAAGATTACGGTATTGAATCCTCTGCTTTAGATGCCGTCGCATCTGTCAGTTTCGGGCTTTTAGGTTTGATTTCCTTTTTTACCGCTGGGAAACAGGAGGTAAGGGCATGGGAAATAAAAAACGGATGGAAGGCGCCCCAAGCCGCCGGTACTATTCATACCGATTTTGAAAAGGGTTTTATAAGGGCGGAAGTTATATCTTACGATGATTTTATTAAAGTCGGCTCGGAATCTAATGCCGCAAAAATGGGACTATTAAGGCTTGAGGGTAAGGATTACGTCGTTAAGGACGGCGATATAATGCATTTCAGGTTCAACGTTTAGCCTTTTCAATGCCCCAATCGTATTTATTATGGATAAAAGAGGTAAATTTAACATACTTCATATTGATAGTTTTAGGGAATTTGGCGGGGCGCAAAGCGATATCGTCATGTTGCTTAAATTTATGAAGTTGTTTTATGGCGAAAAGTTTAACATTTACGTGATACATAACGGCAATAAAAAGTTGCGGAATGAATTAGACGGTTTAGGCATTTATAGCTTATCGATTGAAATGAAAAATTTTCTCGATATCAAGGCCGTATTAAAGATAAGGAACTTTCTAAAAAAGTATGATATTGATTTAATAAATTTTCATTCCTCAAGAGACCAATTCCTTGGTGGTATTGCATCTATTCTGGTTTACAAAAAGAAGATCGTCAAAATTTTAACAAGACATGTGGCATATAAAGTAAATTTTTTTAAAGGGGCTTTAATATATCGCTATCTGACCGATAATTTTATTGCCATTTCGGATTTTATTAAAAACGGCTTAATATCTGATTTAAAGATAGATCCTGAAAAAATAGAAACGATTTACAGTCCGAGGGTTTATGATGCGGATGAATTGGAAAGAGATATGCTATTTTATAAATCCGAAACCGAAAGCGTTAGGCACGAGCTTGGAATTAAACCGGATGAAAAAATTATCTCGCTTATCGGCAGATTATCGAAGGAAAAAGGGCACGAGGTTTTTATAAAAGCGGCAGAATTAATAATAAAAACGCGAAAAGATCTAAAATTTGTTATTATAGGAGAGGGCGAACTGCATAGTCTTATAGCAGATTCGATAGATATAAAGGGGCTTAGAGATTATTTCATCATAGTTGGATTTAAAAAAGATATAAAACGGTATATTTTCGCAAGCGATTTAATAATCGTTCCGTCCAGTATCGAAGGAATGGGGAGCATTATCGTAGAGGCATGCGCACTGAAGAAGGCGGTTGTAGCCTCTAATGTCGGCGGAATTCCCGAGGTAATAAAAAACAATGAGACCGGCTTTTTATTTGAGGCGGGAAATTGTAACGAGCTTGCAAACAAAATTATTTTCTGCATAGATAAACGGGAATTAATTAAAAGGATAGGTTTAAACTGTCATAACGAGGTTATCTTAAAGTTTGATGCTAAAGAAATTGCGTCAAGAACTGCTTCGGTTTATTTAAATTTATTAACTAATTAATAAGTAGATGCCTATATGGGT
Organism: Candidatus Acidulodesulfobacterium sp. H_13; assembly: GCF_048541835.1. Classification (NCBI taxonomy): domain Bacteria; phylum Candidatus Acidulodesulfobacteriota; order Candidatus Acidulidesulfobacterales; family Candidatus Acidulidesulfobacteraceae; genus Candidatus Acidulidesulfobacterium; species Candidatus Acidulodesulfobacterium sp. H_13. The sequence continues at coordinate 596,607 of NZ_JBLEOY010000001.1, read as the reverse complement.
ACTTTTGTTCATAGATACCGCAGGTATATTAAGGGTTTAGTTGTATTTATATTTATGATTTTTCTGGTCTATATCATATTTTTTTCCTTTCGCGCGGCAGACGCCTCAAGGCATAACGTCAAATTAGAGCTTACGTCGTTTTTAAGATATTCTTCCATAAAGCCGGAATTTATAAAATTTATAGATTTTAACTTCAATACGCTTTTTTCGGATTATTTCTGGATACTCTTTATTCAGGAATCTTCGTCCCTTAGGCTTGCAAAAATGCACTATCCGTATATGTATAAGATATCGATCATCACCGTTTCGCTTAATCCTAATTTTAATTATATGTATCAAGCCGGAGGAACGCTTATAGGTTTGTCCGGCAAGCCCAAAAAGGCTATTAAATTATTAAAAATGGGGATGAATCATCTTGATGGAAATTGGAACATACCGTTTTTAATAGCATTTAACTATTTTTACAGCCTCGGTAACTTTAAAAAAGCCGCTTATTATCTCAAATATGCAATGGACATGAAGGGCAGTCCGAAGTATCTGGAATTTTTATATATGAAGATTCTTAATAAATCGGGGAGCCTTAAAAAGGCGCTTGTTTTTCTTAGCGATATGTATAGAAACAATAAAAATCCTTATGTGAGACATATAATAAAATATCGCATAAATGCGGTTAAAAACGAGATACTCTTTAAAAAAGAACATAAAAATTATAAAGTACCTTATACATTAAAACTTTTTTTACCGAGAAATAACAGGAAACCGTGATTACATTAAAAAACGTTACAAAATATTTCCGAGTGGGGTTTTTTGGCATTAAAAAAGATGCAGTAAAAAATCTTTCCCTAAATATCAATAAAGGCAAAATTACGGGGTTTTTCGGTCCAAACGGTGCCGGAAAATCCACTACGATCAAAATGATAGTGGGGTTGGTTCATCCCTCAAGCGGCAGTGTCGAGATAAACGGTTATGATTCTCAAGATTACAGGGCACGTCTCAATCTTGGCTATTTACCAGAAAATCCGAGTTTTCCGCGGGGTATTAAGGGGATAGATATTGTTAAGTATTATTCCAGGTTATTAAACAAGAGAATAGATAAAAACTCCATAAATGAAGCGCTGAAATTAGCCGGTATTTTTTACGCAAAGGATATTCACGCACATAAATACTCAAAGGGAATGACTCAGAGATTAGCTCTTGCCGTCTCTATTCTGGGGGATCCGGAGATTTTAATTTTCGACGAACCCTTGTCGGGGCTTGACCCGATAGGAAGAAAAGAATTCAAAGATATAATCTTCAAATTGAAGGAAAAGAAAAAAACTATATTTTTTTCTTCACATGTATTGGCAGACAGTAAGGAGCTGTGCGATAAAATAGCCGTTTTAGTAGGCGGCAGACTTATTAAAGACGAAAGTATCTCTGTTTTGGAAGAAGATGCCTATAATTATTTACAAACAAAGACGAATAATACAGACGTTGCCGAAGACGGAGCGGAAATGTCCGATTATAACACTCCGTTAGAGGTTTATCTTTACGATCTCATGCTTAAAAATAAAAGGAATTGAAATTAAATAAATTGAGGCTATAAGGGAGTCAACGGGTATCTCGATGAAAAATATTTTATATACTGCGATTTATTCTTTTAATGAGATAAAAAATTCCAAGATTTTTTATTCCTTTTTGGTTTTTGCGCTTGTACTTATTTTCGGAAGTTATTTCGTATCGCAGACAAGTTTTATAAGCCAGGGAAGGATTATGGTAGATTTTTCCATTTTCGCCATAACGATATTTAATATTTTTATCGGTATTTTTATAGGCTCCTCTATGGTATACGACGACATAGAAAAGAAAAGCATTTTTTTGAGTATAACAAGACCCGTAAAGAGAACGGAATACTTGACAGGCAGATTTCTGGGGTTGACGGCTGCCATAATATTATCTACGATTATAATGATGTTTATTTTTTATCTTGTTCTTTTGATTATGCATAAATATGTTATACCGCTTCCGATACGTTCCGTCGGCAAATTAGGCGGACAAGCCCCGTTGCATATAAAGACTTATCTTACACTTTATCTGCTTCCGCAGTCTTTATTGATTCAGGCATTGTTTATCATAATAGAATCGGTGTTTATCGCGGTAGTGGCATTGTTTTTTTCCTTAATAACGTCCAAGGCGTTAGCCTCGATATTTACCATATTAGTTTTTTTTATAGGTAATATTTCAAGCAGAATGAACGCCCTTGTAATGCCTGCAAAAAAGATTATAAACGGAAAAGAGATAATCGTCCATCGGGTTAATTACGTGTTGGTGGCAGCCGTTCATCTTATTTACTCCGTTTTACCAAACTTTTCGATATTCAATATAAGCTCTGAAGTCTCATATAAAATATCTATTTCGTCCGACGCTATACTTTACGGAATCATCTACGGTTTAAGCTATATTATTTTACTGTTCGTCATATCGTCGCTATTATTTGCAAGAAGAGATATAAGTTAACTTCTTATTCGCAAGTAACTTTTTTCTATATTTCCATGCTAATATCAAATGTGCTTTTAGATTATGCTTTGTCCCGTTGGCGGCTTGATAACCATATGATTTTCGCTTGTTTTTCCCCATAATCTCTTGATTTTTTATATAAATATGACATAATTATATAAAAAAATAATTAATAAGGAGCCAAGGTGTTAAATATAAATATCGTATATGCCCTACAAAAACACAAATATAACTTATTTAAGAACACTTGGGCCTAAAAAGAATGTTATCTAAAAAACAACGGAAATATGACAGGAGCTGTCAAAATTAAACGAGAAAATCGATCATCTCTATCGGTCGGATAGTCAACTATAATTAAAGAGGGGAGTGTTAAGATGAGTCAAATTAACATTAAAGTGTTGCCGGAAAGCAAGGCTAATATTCTCATACTTAGCGCCGTGGGCAAGTTAACGGATGAGGATTATAAGAACGTATTTATCCCGCGCTTGGAATCTATTATCCGTGAATACGGCAAGGCGCGGCTCTTATTGGATATGGGTGACAAATTTCATGGCTGGGAAGCCGAAGCGTTGTGGGATGACGCCCGTTTTGGGTTCACACACAGAAACGATTTTGAAAAAATGGGCGTAATCGGCGCCCCGAAATGGTTTGAATGGGGGTTAAAAATAGCTGCATCGATAATCGGCGGTGAGATAAAAAATTTCCATTCAAACGAGCGCGAACAGGCATTTCATTGGATTAATGAATGATGCAATAGAAAGAGAAATTTTTTAATAAAATGATTGCTCGCATAGGAGAGAGGGATTCGAACCCCCTTCTTACTATCGTTGTCGACATCCCAAAGTAACCGTTTTATTTTTGAATGGCGGAGAGAGAGGGATTCGAACCCCCGGATGATTTTCATCAACGGTTTTCAAGACCGTCGCCTTAAACCGCTCGGCCATCTCTCCGTAAACATGAGGCCTCATATCATTATAAATATCAATTGATTATATTTCAATATAAAAAGTGTCAAACCATAATTCTGGCAAATATTTCTGATGATAAAAGCATTCCTTCTACGGTTAAAACGATATAATCGTTTAGCCGGCATTTCTTAATTTGCATAAGTCCCGCATTTATGAAGTCGTTGATAATATCAGGTTTAACAAATTCTATCAGTCTTTTTGAGCTTATTCCGCAATTTGTTCTTAACGATAAAAATATTTCTTCATTAATCTTATCTTTTTCGGTCAGTACTTCAGTAAAATCAGTTCCGGTCCCATTTTTAGATTTATCTAAAATATTAAGGGTGTATATACTTAAATCGGACACATTGGTTTTTCTGATTTCTTCCCTGTCTCCTGTTTTAAAAAAAGACGAAGCCGAAGGTCCTAAGCCTAAATATTCCCCCCTTTTCCAGTAATTCATATTGTGTCTGCTCTCATATCCGGGTTTTGAAAAGTTGGATATTTCATAGTGAATATAATCCGCTTTGTCCAAAAATTCACATAATATTTCATAATATCCGGCTATGCGTTCTTCCGACGCGAATGTTATCCCGTTATTTTTATTGTATATTTTATAAAATTCAGTATTATTTTCTACGCTGAGCATGTAGGCGGAGATATGTTCCGGTTCCATGTTTAGTATTTGCCCTATATCGTTATGAAAGACATTTTCGATTTGCATTGGAAGCCCTATTATCAAATCAAGCGATATGTTCTTAAAGCCGGCTTTTTTCGCATTGCTCACTGTATCGTAAATATCTTCTTTATTATGAATCCTGCCTGCCGTTCTCAGTACGTCCGGGTTAAAACTTTGTGCCCCTATAGATAAACGGTTTACACCGAATGATTTTAGAGCCGATAACTTTTCAAAGTCTCCGCTTTCGGGGTTTATCTCTACCGTTATTTCGGCATCGTCCATAATCTTAAAATTGTTTTCTATGTGTCTTAAAAAACCGCTAAAAAAATCTGCGGGCATAATAGACGGAGTACCGCCGCCAAAATATATGCCGTTAACAGGGGAGTCGCGGAGAGAGAACTTTTGAGACATGTTTTTCATCTCTTTTATCAGCAGGTTGAAGTAATATTTAAAATATGCAGGATTATGTTCAGATCTCGATATGGGTATGGAATAAAAACTGCAGTAGTTACATTTACTTTTGCAAAAGGGAATGTGTATATAAATATTCATTTATTTCAATTTTATGTCCGTGTTTTACGCTTATAATAAATTATCGTATATGATATAATAATAAGAGGTACAATTTAATTAATCAAATTATAACATTAAAGATTTGATTTTATAAATTTTTAGGTTTAAGGAGGTTTATGTATGGATGGCGATATTAAAAAAGCCTTGCCGATGAAGGACGGCGTATCCTATGTCGGGGCGTTGGATCCGGATTTAAAAGCATTTGATATAATAGTTCCTACGAAAAATGGAACCACATACAATTCTTATTTTATTCAGGGAAGTCATAAATCCGCGCTTATAGACACGGTAAAAATAGGCATGAAGGACCAATTGATAGATAAACTAAACGGATTAACCGACATATCTAAAATTGATTATATAATAATTAATCATACGGAACCGGACCATTCCGGATCACTTAATGTAATAAGAGAAATAGCAAAAAACGCAACATTAGTTTATTCAAAAAACGCTCATCACTTTGTTAAACATATTGTCAAAGGAGATTATAATAATATTATAGTCGGTGACGGCGATTCGATCGATTTGGGCGGTAAAACGCTGCAGTTCGTCGGTGCTCCGTTTTTGCACTGGCCGGACACTATGTTTACGTACCTTAAAGAGGATAAAATACTTTTTTCGTGTGATTTTTTTGGAACTCATTATTGCGACGTAAATGTTTTTAATGATCTGATTGAAGACAAGGATGCGGCATTTGAAGCCTTTAAGTTTTATTTTGCTTGCATAATGAGACCGTTTAAAAATTATTCCATGAGCGCATTGGAAAAACTTAAAGATTACGATATAAATATGATCGCACCGTCGCACGGTCCGATTTTAAGAAAAGACTTAAAAAAATATATCGATTGGTATACCGAAGCGAGCAAAACCGTCGAATCAAATGGGGCAGTAAAAAAAATAGCCGTTATTTACGCATCGGCTTACGGTAATACCGAAAAGATGGCTAAACACATTGCAAAGGGTGCCGACATCAAGGGTTCAACAGAGATAGAAATGGTGAATTTAGTTAATGCCGATGCCGCAAGCGTTATTGATACGATAGAAAGGTCCGATGCCGTCATTATAGGTTCGCCGACCTTTAACGCAAAACCGCCTAAACCCATATTGGATATGATATCGTCCATGGTTATGCTGAATGTCAAAAACAAAAAAGCCGCTGTTTTCGGTTGTTACGGTTGGAGCGGAGAAGCGGTTAAGATGGTACAGGATATTTTTAAAAGCCTGAAGTTCGTTATAGTCCAAGAGGGTTTAAAGATACAGATAACGCCTTTTGAAGAGGATTTGCTAAAATGCGAGGAATTCGGAAGAGATTTTGCCGATAAAATAACGCAGGATTAGCCGTAATGGTCTTTAGAATATAAAACGGGGATAGACTTGCATTTAAGCGATAACGGTTCAAACGTGAAAAACGCCGGTAAATCCGTGGTTTGGGAAGATAACGATTTTAATTTCTTTACTCTGATAGACGGGAAAGAGGTTTTCATAGGGCGCGGAAAGGAAGTGCCCTATCCGTTAGAAGAGGGCGATTGCTGGTCGCTACCTAACGGCAAGACATTTGCCTATAAAAATGGAGTATTAGAACACGTTAAGCCGTTAGACGAAGAAAAGAGACTAAAAGAGTGCCTCGAGGGTATATATGAGAAGTTTGAAGAATCTTATTTATACTCCGATCCGCTTGGTTTTGTCCGTAAATTTGATGATATTAAGGATATTGAGGTTGCAGGGTTTATAGCGGCAGGATTTGCATTTGGCGGTGTACCTCAAATTCTTAAAATCCTTGATAAGATAGACAAGATTGTCGGTCATAAGTTTTATGAATTTGCGCTTAATTTTAACGCAGCCGACGGTTTTAAAGTGTTTAAAGGTTTTTATTATAGATTCATTAAGGAAAAGGATATTGTTGCCCTTTTTTTAATTTTAAGTGAAATACTTAAAAAATACAATTCTATAGAAAGTTTTTTTCTTGAAGGCTATAATCCGGCAGATATAAACTTAAAAAATGCCATAATAAGCTTTTCTAAAAGGGCAATGGGGCTTGTGGACTTTGCACCTGTTTACGGCAGTGCCGTTTTACCCAAGGATTCTATGGTGCATTTCTTTTTTACGTCTCCCGCCGACGGCAGTCCATGCAAAAGAATAAATTTATACTTGAGATGGATGGTAAGAAATTCCGATAATCTTGATTTTGGTATATGGAGCGGAGGAATTCAGCCGTATCAGTTAATAATCCCCGTCGATACCCACATGGCCAGAATCAGCCGCTACATCGGTTTAACAAAATATGGGAATCCTTCTTTTAAAATGGCGGAGGAGATAACCGAAAACCTTAAAAAACTTGACTGTTTCGATCCGGTGAAGTATGATTTTGCTATTACGAGATTGGGAATATTAGATTTATGTAAAAAAAGCAAGAATATTGAGAATTGCGGGAAGTGTGCTATTTACGATATTTGCAATTTGAACGGCTGAATAAAATTTTAACATTAAACGCAAAAAAGGTTTTATTAATGAAAAAATTACTTTCATCATCCTTAACTTTATTATTTATTTTTTTTGCCGCTTTGGCAATGCTAAGTTTTATAAATCAGGATAATTCTTATGCCGCTAAGATTGGCGATAATAGCGCCAAAGATCATGGGGCGTATATAATCAAAAAGGACGTACTGTTAAAATTAGATAGAGATTACAAGCTTAAAACATATATAACCGAGTCTGTAAGAATATTGTCGCAACGAGGGATAAACAGATATTCCGAAGTGATGGTGCCGTTTTCGACAAAATATCAGAAAGTTAAATTATTATATGCATATACTTTGCTCAGGGGAATGTTTAAGATTCCGGTCGGTAAGCATGCCGTGAATATTGTCTCTCCGGGCTTTGCCGTTAATTATCCGGCTTATTCCAATGTAAAATATTTGACGGTTTCAATGCCTGCGGTGGAGGATGGTTCGGTAATAAATTTCTCTTACGAAATTAATAATTTTAAACCCTTGATTAAGGACGGTGTTTTTTATACAAATTATTTTTCCTATACGATTCCGGTAAAGAAAATAAACTTTACACTGCTGTATCCCGCCGGATTACATATTAATTTATATTTACACAGGATAGATAAATCCGTAGTTTATATGGGTGTTATTCATGTCGGAAAACAAAAATACATAAAACTCAAAATATCCCTTAAGGATATTTCTGCAATAAAAAAAGAATCATATATGCCTCCCTTGGAAAATTATAGAAAATATATTTCCGTTTCCACTTATACTTCATGGAATAAATTGCTTAAAAATATAAGTAAGATGTTTGTGAAGTCCGAAAAATCGTCGGAAAAGATTAAAAATTTCGTTAAGTCTGCCATTAAAAACAGGAAAAACAAGAGCCAAAAACAAAAGATAATTTCTATTTACGATGCTTTCGTAAAATCGTTCAGGTATGCCGGAATAGGTTACGGTATAAACGGGTATAAGCCGGAATCCGCAAAGACGACGTTCGTAAACGGCTACGGCGACTCAAAATCTATGGCTTCGCTTTTAATATCGATGTTAGAGACTGAAGGAATTAACGCTTACCCCGTTCTCGTTTCGTCATTGAATGCCCCGGATCTGAATACAAAGAGTATTTCGCCGAATCAGTTCGATTCTGTTATCGTAGGGGTTACCTTAAAAGAAAGAGGCAATAACGGCAAGGGTAGATACTATTTGTACCCCGATTCTTCTTCATATAAGGCGTTTAAGCTCCCGTTTAACCTATCGGGGAGAAAGGGTGTACTATTACTTAATAATACTTTTAAATTTATCAAGTTACCCTCGGAAAAGCCTAAGCAGAACGAAAAGATATTCTTATTTAAAGGAAAATTGAATAAAAAGGGAGACCTAAAGGGCAATATATCGGTAATATATAAAGGGGTTTACGCAAATCTTGAAAGGTCTTCATTGAAAAACTTAGACGGATATCATAAAAAGATTAGGGCCGTTAATTTTTTATATGATTTTATTCCGGGTGCAAATATTAAAAGTTTCGATTATAAAAATCTTAAGAACATCGGCGGACGCATAAAGCTGGCAATAAGATTTTCCGATAAGGATTATGGAGAATTAAACGGCGATAAATTGATATTCCATCAAATATTGCCGATAGATACGAGTCTTATCGACGCTGTTTTAAAAACTAACAGGATTTACCCCTTAGTTATGGGATATTCCTTTGAACATATTTTTAAAATAGATCTTAAACTCCCGAAAAAAGCGAATATTTATTATCTGCCGGCGCCTTTAAAGCTTGACAATAATGTTGCGGAAGCTTATTCCTCCTGTTCTTATTCAAATTTGAAGGGTAAAAAAATCTTGCACTGTTTTTATAAATTTGAGTCTAAAAACCCGACTATATCGGCAAGGGATTATAAAAAATATAGAAAAACGATAGTAACCTACCTTGAATATTTAAAAAATTATTTTATTGCAGTATCCAGCGTATATTTTTATTGATTTAAGCAAAAAATATTCCGAGAACGCCGATGAGTTAGTCTGCGAGGTTTTAAAATTTGACAATATGTATTTTTATGATACTATACAAACAGTACGTTTATTGTTAGTTAAGATTTTAAGGGGTGATTGTTTATTATGATTCAGGGCTTAAATAGTAATTCTGCGGTTTCACAAGTTTTTCAAAATAATCGGGCTGATGCAGGAAGCGGTCGGTATCAAAGTATTTCAGGCCCTAACGATGTTGTCGATAAAACCGCATCATTAGTCTTAAACACGGCTAAGACAATAAGCAAGGGTTTAATCAATGCTTTAAATTTATCGGTTGCAAATCTTGATCGAAAGCAGGATAATGGAAATGCCGGTTCGCAGTATAACGACAGCGGTAGGCTTACTATCGGCACTAATCAAATCGGCAATATTTTAAGTAAGATAGTCTGATTTATCCATTCCACAGATGTTAAAAAACTTAAGTGATATAGTAAAAAAGGCGGAGATCTTGTCTCAAAAGAGGGCGGCGATTGTCGTTTCTGAGGACGATCTTGTTATAGACGGTGTTTTTAGGGCTTACGAAAATCGTTTAATAATTCCTCAGTTAATAGGTAATAAAAGTAAAATATTATCCTTTCTTGCGGCAAAACCTTTCTATAAAAAATTATTTAATAATAAAAACAATGATATAGAGATATTGAATGCCAAAAACGATGCCGATGCCGCCTATATTGCTGTTAAGTTAGCAGTAGAAAAAAAGATAGATATCATAATAAAGGGACACATTCATACCGATGTTTTTATGCACCAGCTTATCCTGAAGGAAAACGGCTTGAGGACAAACAGGTATATATCTCACATATTTGTAATGGAAATAAAGACTTATAAAAAGTTAATATTGATAACCGATGCCGCCGTAAATATTAATCCTGATATATCCGAAAAGGCGCAAATACTTCAGAATGCGATAGACCTTGCTGTAATGTTAGGTATCAAGCGTCCAAAAGCCGCAATGCTGTCTGCCGTAGAGACCATAAATCCAAAAATAAGTTCTACTTTGGATGCCGCTATAATTTCTAAAATGGCGGAGAGAGGACAGATAGTCGGGGGGATAGTCGACGGGCCGCTCGCATTCGATAACGTTATATCTAAACAGGCTGCCGTTGAAAAAGGGATTAAAAGCAAAGTTGCCGGTGATGCGGATATCATAGTAGTGCCCAATATCGAATCCGGTAATATATTGTTTAAGGATTTGGAATACCTGGCGGGGGCAAAGGTTGCCGGTATAGTAATGGGACTCGCCGTTCCCGTCGTTCTTACTTCCCGGTCCGATAATATAGAGGCGAGATTATACTCGACGGCTCTGGCGTCTATCGTTTCTGAAAATTACGATAAGTTTCTGGAATATAAAGCGTGGATATGATTTTAGGCGCATAAAGCGGGATGGTCATGCCGAAAGGAATGGAAGACTTTATTAAAATGAAATTAGCCAAAGAAAAAATCGTAATGATTACGGCTTACGATTATGTTCAGGCGGGTATAGCCGGAGAAGCGGGCGCGGATATAGTACTTATAGGGGATTCTCTTGCCACTACCGTTCAGGGACGGGACAATACTATAGGCGTAACGTTAGACGAAATGATTTATCATGCCAAAATAGTTAAGAGTGCGTTAAAAGATACATTTGTAGCATGCGATATGCCTTTTATGTCGTATCAGGTGAGTACGGAACAGGCGCTGACCAATGCGGGCAAAATTCTTAAAGAAAGCGGCGTAAATGCCGTTAAAATAGAAGGTGGAGAGGCATTGGCGGGTACCGTTAAAAGGCTTGTCGAAAGTGGAATTCCGGTTATGGGGCATACGGGATTAATGCCGCAATTTATTAACGTACTGGGCAGCTATAAGGTTCAAGGGAAAATAGAATCTCAGGTAAAAAAACTTGTGAACGATGCTGTAGCATTAGAAGATGCCGGTGCATTTATGATAGTTTTGGAAGCCATGCCTGAAGAAGCCACACTAAATGTTTGCAGCAATATAAATATTCCGACTATCGGTATAGGTGCAGGGAGATATACCGACGGACAAGTTTTAGTATTTTATGATGCGGTAGGAATGCTGAGTCAAAAGCCGCCTAAATTTGTTAAAAAATTTGCCGATTCCCGTTCATTGTTGATTAATGCGTTAAAGATATACAGAGATGAGGTAAAAAGCGGAATATTTCCTTCAAAAGAAAATATTTATAAATAATAATACCTATAATGGATATATAGAGCAATAAAGGATAATTTTAAAAAGGAGATAAAAGATGAATTTAGCGGAATGTATTTCAACCCGTTCTTCTAAGAGAGATTTCAAAAATATCCCCGTACCCAAGGATTTAATATTTAAATTAATTGAAATTTCTTCTCATGCACCGTCATGGGCCAACTCACAGCCATGGAAAGTCGCGGCCGCAACCGGAAAAACATCTGAATTTATTAAAGAAAATATATACAAGATGGCTTGTGACGGCAATATGGGAACCCCTGATTTCCCTTTTCCGGAATCCTGGCCGAAGGAGCAGTCTGACAATATTTTTGAAACAGGCAAAAACAGATATGAGTCAATCGGTATTTTGCGGAGTAACGAAGAAAAGAGAAGGGAGATTATGCTTAGCAATTATCTATTTTTCGGCTCTCAAACGGCACTATTTGTATATATAGATGAAACATTAGGGCACTGGTCGGTTTTAGATTGCGGAATATTTATTCAAAACATACTCTTAGTCGCGCACGATATGGGTTTGGGAGCATGCCCTCAGGCATATTTGGTTAGGTATCCGGATGTTTTAAGGGAAGCATTTAACCTTGATAACAGTAAAAAATTCCTTCTCGGTATATCGATAGGTTACGTTAAAAAGGAAAGCCCGGTAAATAACATAAAGACAGCGAAGATGAAGGTAGATGATATATTGAAGTATTATGAGTAAAGCGAAATATGCTGCCGAACGATATATGGAGCCGTATGCAAAGAAAGGTTATTGCGGAGGCTTGTATGAATTGGGCATGAATCTAAATAAATTTCAGATATTATTAAAATCATGAAATCAAGGCAAAGGGTAGTAGGGTTTGCCATCCTTTCTTTTACGTCTTAATGTATTTTGAATAATATAGCTTTGAGTGGTGCGCCCAGAGGGATTCGAACCCCCGGCCTGCAGATTCGTAGTCTGACGCTCTATCCAGCTGAGCTATGGGCGCTTATTTATAGAAACGGTATATTCTTATGCCGAAAAATGATTTTCCAAATATTATTTTATCGACAATTTTGAGTTTAATAATTGATTTTATTTTACTAATTATATATAATAACTCGTCTAAACGCAAATTAAATGTTCAATAAGCATGCTGCCTATTAGCCTCCGTAGCTCAGAAGGATAGAGCAGAGGTTTCCTAAACCTTTGGTCATCGGTTCGATTCCGGTCGGAGGCACCATTTTAACATACTGCTTGGGGTAATGAATCTTAATAGCTTGCCTCTAACAACGCAAGAGCATTTTGCTCGCTAACGGTTACGGGATTGTTTTGAACGGCAAAACCCATAGTGGTAAATGCTTCTTTTGCGATTTTAGGCAACTTGTCTTTTTCGACTCCGAGGTCCTTTAGTCTAATATTTAAATTTACCAACGACAACATCTCTTCCGTTTTCTCTATCAGGGAATAGGCATATTCATCTTCCGACCTCTTCATCCTCTTAATGCCTGAATGATGAGCTATAAGCATAAAATCTCTTCTGCATGCCTTAAGGTTGTATTTCATGGATTCTATAGCAAGTCCTGCAAGTCCTGCGCCGTGGGCTATATTTGGATAATTTCCGGACATGGGATGCTCTAGTGCATGCATTATGCCGACGCCGGACATATCTATTGCAAGTCCTGCAAGAGCCGAAGCTAAAGCCATGTTGCTCCTTGCGTCTAAATCTTGAGGTTCCCTGTATGCCCTGACGAAATTATCTTCTAATAAGCAAAAGGCCTGCATGCAATAAGCCGAAGAAAAAATATTTTTCATCTTACCTGTAAATGCTTCCAATGTATGTACGAATATGTCGAAGCCGGTAGCAGCGGTAACGTGAGGCGGCATGGATACCATAATTTCAGGATCTATTATCGCTTCTTTCGGATACATGCACTCATAGCCAAACCCCGGTTTTTCACCAGTTTTCGGGTTAGTCATTACCGAATATTTATTCACCTCGCTTCCCGTGCCGGACGTCGAAACTATCGTTATAACCGGCAGGGCTTCGGTTGCCGTAGTCTTAAGGTAGTTCCATACCGGAATATTTCCTTTGGCAGCAACCGCAATTGCTTTTGCCGAATCCAAAGGGCTGCCCCCGCCTAATCCGATAATCAAACCAATTCCTTTTTCTCTTGCAATATCGGCGCCTGCGTCAATATCGTCTATGGTCGGGTTGGGGGTAATTTTGTCAAATACCGTCGAATCGATCCCTGCATTCTTTAAAATATTTAGGAGTTTATCGAGTGTACCTGATTTTTGCATAGACGATTTGCCGGTAACTATTAAAACCGAGTTCGCATATTTTTTTGCGACATTGCCGGCTTCGTTAATTACGCCTCTGCCAAAATGCATCTTGATGGGGTTATAAATGTTAAGTATATCCATTTGCGCCTCCGGGTATAATATTTTGAATTTATGTTATTAAATTACCGTGCATCATTTATATACGGCATTATTACTAATACATTAATACCGTTATGCAGCATTTGTCAAGCGGGCATCTAACTATTATAAAATTTCCAAAAAATTGTAACAAAAATTTAACATAATTGTAATAAAATTGTAACATTAATTTGCTAACATATAAGCATAAGTAGAAAAAAGTAAATATCAATGATGGTTCTCGGATTCGTTGAGCCGACCGTTTAACATTGGTCGGAATTTTAATCTAATTTTAATTTATGGAGGAGATTTATGAAGAAAAAAAGCGGTATTAAAAAGATGCTTACCGGATTAACGGTCGCATTGGCTATTTTAGCTTTATCCTTAGTTGCCGCTCTGAACTCAAAGGTTGCGGTTGCCGGAACGATTACAGTTTCCGGTTCATCTATGCTTTATCCGTTAAACAGCGTATGGGCAGTTCATTATGAAAAGACTCATCCTAATGTTACCGTTTCGGTTGCGTCTACGGGTTCCGGTTTCGGAATTTCGAATGCAGCGAACGGCAATATCACGATTGGAGCATCAGATGCTTATCTTACGAAAGCATTTAAAAAAAGATATCCCAATTTGATCAACATCCCCGTCGCCCTTGACGATGCCGAAGTTATCTACAATCTTCCCGGAATACCGGATAGCGTTCATCTTAAGATGACGCCAAAATTGGTTGCCGATATTTATATGGGAAAGATAAAAAATTGGAATAACCCGATATTTAAGAAATTAAATCCGGGGTATACATTTCCCAATATGCCTATATTTGTAATTCACAGGGCAGATGCAAGCGGAACGACCTTCGATTTTACAAGTCTTTTAACGGATACATCTAAAGCATGGGCAGACAACATCGGTATAAGCTTAATGCCGGATTGGCCGGTAGGGAGCGGTTATTTAGGCAATGATGCCGTAGTCGCAGCCGTTAAAAAAATTCCGGGATCTATTGGTTATGCAGGTTTCGGATGGATTTTGGAGTATCATGTTCCTAATGCTGCACTGCTTAACAAAGCAGGTTATTACGTGGTCGGTTCGGTCAAGACCATTGCCGCCGCAGGAAATGCAGCTTTAAGTTTGGGAGATTTTCCGGCGGATTTTGATAAGTCTATAGTATGGAACATTCCGGGAAAGGACTCGTATCCGGATTCCAATTTCGAATTTTGGATGTTAAGAAA
Source organism: Candidatus Acidulodesulfobacterium sp. H_13 (assembly GCF_048541835.1). Taxonomy (NCBI): domain Bacteria; phylum Candidatus Acidulodesulfobacteriota; order Candidatus Acidulidesulfobacterales; family Candidatus Acidulidesulfobacteraceae; genus Candidatus Acidulidesulfobacterium; species Candidatus Acidulodesulfobacterium sp. H_13. Next base: position 581,560 of record NZ_JBLEOY010000001.1, on the reverse strand, counting down.
AAAACAGCCTAACGCTGCTACCGTAAAATCTATCAAAAAATTGACAAATTGGGTGCTTGGTCCGGGACAATCGTCGAAATACACCGTACCTACAGGTTTCGCCGCACTACCTAAAGCGGTCATGCCGAATGTCAGAAAACTTTTAAATCGTGTGAAATAATTACAGACTAACCTATTAGCCCCTTGTTGTTGAAAAAATGAGCAAAGGAAACCGAGGGGCTAATTTTTTTAGAAAAATTAAAATGAATATGCTATAATTATAAAAATTTTTTAAATTATATATTATACTCGTGATACATTAATGTTTACCTTAAAATATAAAGACGACCTTTTTAGATTTATTCTATCGTTTTTCGTTCTATCCGTAATTTCCATTTTTTTAATCGCTGTTGCAATTATATTGTATTATAGTTACCCGGCGATTATGAGATATGGTATTTCTTTTTTATGGGTTAAAGAATGGAACCCGCCAAGAGAGATTTTCGGCGCCCTTACTTTTATTGCAGGAACGCTTGCCGTTACTCTTATAGCCCTTGTATTCGCCATACCGTTAAGTTTCGGCATAGGAATATTTCTTCAGGAATACTGTCCGCATTTTTTAATGGGAATTTTCACCGTAATAATAGAAATATTAGCGGGTATACCCAGCGTCATTTTTGGTGTATGGGGCGTATTGGTCGTGGTTCCGTGGTTGAGGTCATCAATTGAACCGTTTTTTAACAAGCATTTTTCGTATATTCCGTTTTTGAGGGTTGAAGAAAATATCGGATACGGAATACTTGCCGCAAGTATTGTGGTAATGTTTATGATTTTGCCTATTATAGCGTCTATCACCAAGGATTCTTTGGCTTCCGTTCCAAAAATAGCAAAGGACGGTGCCCTTGCCATGGGCGCCACACGGCTTGACGTAATAAAGGATGTTTCTTTGCCCTATGCTTTGAACGGGATATATGGCGGAATAGTTCTGGGCTTCGGAAGGGCGGTGGGAGAGACTATAGCGGTAGTGCTTTTAATAGGAAATCAGGCTATTATCCCTAAATCTTTATTCAGCGTAGGTTATACTATATCGTCGTTGCTTGCGAACACGTTTACTTTTGCCGTAATAAATCCCATATATGCGTCCGCAGAAGTAGAACTTGCTCTAATACTGTTACTGATAAGCCTTATAGTCAATATAATAGGAAGAAATATATTGGACAGGGTAATAGGGGGCAAGTTTAACAGATCTCATTTCGGCGGCGGTTGAATTTTACCGGCAAAGCTAAATTATCGTACATTATCTTATAATTAAGTTCTATTTCTTGAGAGTAATTTATGGAAAAAACTACCGACATTAGAAATGACGATGGGCATATGACGGCGTTTCCGGTGAATAAGGGATACCTTAAAAGGAAAAAAATTTACAACAACATTGCCGCGTTTTTTGCGGTAATAGCTTTTATAATAGGTTCTTTCCCCGTTTTTCATATTATATATGAAGCCATAGCGGTAGGACATCAATATCTCAACTGGAATTTTGTTTCTACGCTACCGACCGGTTTTCCGATAGGCGCTAAAGGGGGTATGCTGAATGCCATCATAGGAGACGTCTATCTTATCGTAATATCTTCTACTCTTGCTATTCCATTAGGAATCGGAACCGGCTTGTACCTATCTCTTTTCGGCAAAAAGAGGACAAACGGTATTCTAAGGCTTTTAAACGAACTTATGCTTGGAATTCCATCGGTCGTCTGGGGGATCGTCGGTTTTTACATTTTCTCCACAAACGCAGGACCGGGTTTTCATTTAGGATTTTCGGCGCTTGCCGGCGGACTTACGCTCGGTTTTATTATGACTCCTATTATTACGCTTCTTACCGAACAAGCGGTTAATCATATTCCGGCAAGCTATGTAGAGGGTGCCCTTGCCATGGGAGCGACAAAATGGCAGGCTACGGAAGCCGTCATAGTGAAGGCTGCGATGGGCGGTATTTTTATAGGGATTTTATTAGGTGTGATGAATATAATCGGGCAGACTGCCCCGCTTTTGTTCACTAACTATTATAACACCGGTTTACCTACCGGCGTTACCGGTTCCGGCGGAGCGGTGGGAGATATGGCTATGCTCATATTTATATATATTCACGAGCCGTCTAAAATACTACACTATAAAGCTGAAGCCGCATCGGTTGTGCTGCTTTTATTTATTTTAATTATAGATTTGGGGCTGAGGTTAATAAGCTATTTAACTAAGAGATTTATTTTATAGGGGAAATAAAAATAACATGCCTGAAAATAACACAAACGAAAGAGACATGGATAATATTATAGTAGATGTTAAAAACTTAAATTTTTTTTACGGAAGTTATCATCTTTTAAAGAATATTAATCTTTATTTTAAAAAAAATTCCGTATGTACGCTTCTTGGTCCGTCCGGTTGCGGCAAGTCTACATTCCTAAGAACTCTCAATAGAATGAATGACTATACTGAAGGATCTAAATTGACCGGAGAGGTTTTAATAAACGGAAAAAATATATACGATAAGTCCGTGGATGTCGTTGAATTAAGGAGAGATATAGGGATGGTATTTCAAAACCCCAATCCGTTCCCTAAGTCTATTTTCGACAATGTAGCCTTTGGATTAAAAATACACGGCATTAAAGACAAGGATTTTATAGTAGAACGTGTAGAAAAGTGTCTAAAATATTCAGCGCTTTACGATCAGGTAAAGGATAAACTCAATAAGCCGGCACTGTCTCTTTCGGGAGGGCAGCAGCAGAGGCTTTGCATAGCAAGGGCTATTGCAACTAATCCGTCTATACTTTTGATGGACGAGCCGACGGCTTATTTAGACCCGATATCGACGAGCGTTATTTTAGATTTGATAAATTCATTTAAAAAGTATTATACTATAATAGTTGCAAGTCATAATATTCAACAGGCGGGTAGAATTTCTGATTACAGCGGTTTTTTCTTAGACGGAGAACTTATAGAATTTAGCGAGGCGGGAAGTTTTTTTACGAGGCCTAAGGACAAAAGAACCGAGGATTTTATAACAAGCAGGTATTGATTTCATAATTAATTTTTAATATAAAATAATACTTTTATATGAAGAAAGGAGATTACAGTTGAATGTATTAGATGATGAAATTATGAAATTAAAAAAGGACGTTGTAGAGATGAGTACGCTTGTTAACTATCAGCTCAACAGCTCAATAAGGTTTTTGCTTGAAAAGGATAAAAAATTTGCCGAAGACACGATCAAAAACGATCTTAAAGTTAATTCTCTTGAAGTCGGTATAAATGAAAACTGTATAAAACTTCTCGCATTGTATCAACCAAAGGCTAAGGACCTTATGTTCATAACCACGTCTATGAAGATAATAACCGACCTTGAAAGGATGGCGGATTTATGTGCATCGGTGTGTCAAATCGGTCTCAAACTGACCGATAAAGCCTCATCGTCTTCCGGGGAATTTAAATGTATTTATTCTTATCTTGAGGATGCCGCTTCAAGGGGAGATGAAATGTTGAGAATGGTAATAAAAATGTATGCGGACGGCGTCAGAGAAAATTTAGGTTTGAAGGATATTATTATAAAAGACGAAAACGTTATAGACGTGTTATCTCACAAGATAGTAATAGATATCGTAAATACTTCTATTAAAAATTTGGCAGTTCTTGAAAACAATATAACGTATATATTTATTGCGCGAAAATATGAAAGATTTGCCGACCATGCCCAGAAGATTATGGAGCTGTTGTTCTATATGGATTTAGGCAAAGATTTAAGAAATTTACCAGAATTTTAGGATGAGTAAATATCTCATTATTTTACTTTTCCCCTAAGTATCTTGGATCCAATGCATTCCTTACCGCTTCCCCTATTAAATTAAAGCTCAGCACGGTTAATAAAATAGCAATTCCGGGGAAAAGAGTCAGCCACCATGCGACCATTATGTATGTTTTTCCGCCAGACAACATTCCGCCCCAACTCGGGGTAGGAGGCATTGTGCCTATTCCCAGAAAAGCAAGAGATGCCTGCGTCAGTATTGCCATCGCAATGCCGAGAGTTGCCGAAACCAAAATAGGAGTGATGGTATTGGGCATAATTTCGAAAAACATTATGTATCCGTCCGAAGCCCCTGCGGCCCTTGCGGCAAGTACATAGTCTTTTTCTCTATTTTGTATAAACTCCGCCCTGACGATTCTTGCGATTCCCATCCATGAAGTCAGGCCTATTATTATCATTATATTTATTATAGACGGTTTCAGTATGGCGCTTATTGCGAGAATTAAAAAGAACGAAGGGAAGGTCAGCATAATGTCTACGAATCTCATTAAAATTCCGTCGGTTATACCGGCGTAATAGCCTGCACATGCGCCTATCAAAACACCTACGAAAAGCGAGATGGAAACGGCTATGAAGCCGACTTCTATAGAAATTCTACTGCCGTAAATGAGTCTTGACAATGCATCTCTCCCAAGTTGGTCCGTTCCAAGCAGATGGGCGAAGGAGGGCGGCAGCAAGATTGCATTTACATCTATTTTGTCAGGATTATATGGGGTGATATATGGTGCAAGTATGGCTGTCAATATGATGGACAATATGAATATCAGCGAAACCAGAGCGAGCTTATTTTTTTTGAAGGCGTTGATAATTTCGTTCATGTGTTAACCCGGAATAAAAATTAGTTGTTCTATAGTTGTCATGAAATTATATTTAAATTATTGTATAATAAATTTGAACAGAAAATAAATATAAAAATGGGAATATATATAGCCAAAAGAATTTTATTTATGATACCTATTTTAATAGGTATCACGTTGGTATCTTTTTTCGTTATACATCTTGCGCCGGGAAACCCCTTGACGGAGCAGCTGGGTTTGAACCCTAAAGTATCCGCATCTTCAAGGTTAATGCTTGCAAAGTTGTACGGGTTGAATAAGCCGTTATTAACGCAGTATTTTGACTGGCTGAGAAGAATAACAACCCTTAATTTCGGCGTGTCGTTTACCGCAAATCATGAGCCTGTTATAACCGAAATTGAGCGGACGATAGGTATTACTATTCTCATCAATGCGCTGGCGACTATTTTTATATTTGTATTTTCCATACCGTTAGGCGTTATATCGGCGATAAAGCAGAACTCGTTTTTTGATAAGATTTCTACGGTTTTGGTATTTATAGGATTTGCGGCACCCTCTTTCTGGGTAGCGCTTCTTATGATTATTTTTTTTGGAATAGATTTGCATATTTTGCCTATAGGGGGTATAACCTCCGTGAATTACAATTTTCTTACGTGGTGGGGAAAGATTTTCGATATTGCGAAGCATCTTGCGATGCCGGTTTTTGTCGCCGGATTCGGAGGTATTGCCGGACTTTCAAGATACTTAAGAGGAAATATGCTTGAGGTTTACAGACAGGAATATATCATGACTGCAAGGGCTAAAGGGCTGAAGGAACAGGTTGTTATTTATAAACATGCCATGAAAAATGCACTTATACCTTTTATAACGATACTGGGATTAAGTATTCCGGGGCTTATAGGCGGCAGCGTGATAATAGAGACGATATTTGACATAAACGGAATGGGCAGGCTTTTTTATCAGAGCGTTCTCGCCCGCGACTATCCTACTATAATGGGTATATTGGTAATAGGAGCGGTGCTTACTCTTATCGGCAATCTTTTAGCCGACATAACTTATGCCATAGTTGATCCTCGGCTGCGCAATTGAATTTAAAATCATAATTATATGTTGAATCATATCGTCGTTATGCTACAATAACAAATAATATAAAAAGGTGATTAACATGAAAACTATAGTGACAGGCAAGCTTTTCTTATTTTTTTTAGTTGCGGGAATATCCGCCATTGCTTTAACCGGTTGCGCAACGACAAGGAGCATGCAAGGCAAACCCATCGTGCCGAATAAAGTTAATAAAATAATCAACGGAACTACAACCAAATCACAGTTGATTTCTATGTTGGGTTCTCCTTATTCAATAGAAAAAAAACCGCGGACCTCGAATACCGTAGTTTATAAATACAGGTTTTATTACAACGGATATACACATATTGGGAATGAAATACTTACTGCTTCTATGAAAAAATATGAACAGAAGCTCGACGTAGTCATAAAAAACGGGATAGTTATAGCATACAGTTTTACGGCCAAAGGAAATATTTCATTGAAAAACGTGCTGAATAACATTCAAAATTAAAACTAACTTTTAGATGAGCAAGATAAAATATGAATATCAAATTTACTAAACTTCACGGTGCAGGCAACGATTACCTGTATATTGACGCAATGAACGATCTTCCGGATCCTATATCTAACAATGATACCAATTTTTACAAGGAGTTGGCCATAAAGATAAGCGACAGGCATTTTGGAGTCGGGTCCGACGGTATTATAATAATATTGCCGCCGTCGGCAAAGGCAAGGAAGGATAGCGACGTTAAGGCGGATTTTCGCATGCGCGTGTTTAACGTCGACGGCTCGGAAGGAGAGATGTGTGGCAACGGCATAAGGTGCTTTGCAAAATATGTGTACGACTATAATCTTATTAATGAAAAGACTATAAATATAGAAACCCTTGCAGGGATAAAAATCGTGGAGCTTTTCTTGTCCAGCGACGTTGTAATGGATGTCAAGGTGTTTATGGGGTTTCCTGCATTTAAAACTGACAAAATCCCCGCATATTTTAAAAAGTCCGAAATTATTTTAGAGAAACTTACCGTCGGCGGGATGGATTTTGATATATCATGCGTTTCTATGGGTAATCCACACTGCGTTATATTCGTAAACGACGTAAAAGGTTTAGATGTAGGTTTTTACGGTCCCCTTGTCGAAAACGACAAACTTTTTCCGAAAAAGGTAAACGTGGAATTTGTTCAGGTTCAGGACCCTAAAAATGTCCTTGTAAGGACATGGGAAAGAGGGTCAGGGGAAACGCTGGCATGTGGAACCGGCGCATGTGCCGTATATTCAGTTATGAAAAAGATCGGCAAAATAAAGCAGAACGGTCTAAATGTGAACTTATACGGTGGAACCCTTAAGATATCAGGGGAGTTGACGGATGGTATTTATATGACCGGTCCGGCGGAAGAGGTATTTACCGGATATTATAACTTTACCTATAAGTAAAAAAAGGATACGGGCATTTTAATATAATGATATTCTTAATCTATCGTACATGCCGTATATATGACATATGCATAAGTTTTTTACCGCTATAATACTTACCTTTATTGCCTCGGCATTATTTAATTTAAAGCCGTCTTATTCTATTAATTTCGTCAACCTTTTAAAAATAAACAATTATCCCAGTATAAATTATTCAAACGAGATTTACTTTAAGAATGCTTATAAGGATTATAAACACGGCAATTATAAAAGGGCGGCCGGACTATTCTGGCTTTATACCGTAAAGGGAAGATTATTAAGGGGATATGCCCTCTACTATGAGGGGATATGCCTTTTAAAGCTTAAAGAGTACCGAAAGGCAAAATATGTTCTCTCAAAACTTATCGGTTCCGACGGAGGGGCCTTTTTTCATGAAAATGCGGTTTTTTATCTTGCGATTTCCGAGGGGGGAAGCGGTTATCCTTATTCCGAAATATCAAATTTGAAATATGTGACAAGATATTCCCTGAAACAGGGCTTGCGGTCGCGCTCAATGTTTAAAATATATGAGGTTTACCATAAGTTAAAGGAGTATGCCCGGGCAAATAAATATTTGTTAAAAACTTACATAGACTATCCGCTTTTTTCCAAGAAGCATAATATCCGTTTTAAGACGGCGAGCCTTACCGAGCCTCAAAAGATAAGGCGCGGAATCAATCTGTATTACGGTTCTTATTACTCCGAATCTCTTTCCGTTTTAAGGAAAGCGGGAGACCATGGTGAAAACGACATAAACAGGCGTATGAGATTTATAATCCTTAAAGATTTAGCGGGAATTAAAAGTCCTCTGTTTTTGAAGGACGTTAAAAGTTGCCTGAATAGCGATAATGATATAACATGTTATCGATATTACGGAGTAAAACGGTCGGAATTATTAAATCTTGAGGCATATTATTACTATCGCACATTGCACGATTCTCAAAAAGCCATTGATATTTTTAATAATACGGCGAGAAAATATGGTTATTTGAATAAAGATGCGATGAATGCATATAAAACAGTCGTCTGGAGCATGGTATTGAATAATTTAAAAAACGGAAGGCTCGTCAATGCCGCAAAAGTATTAAAGTCGTTTTTTATCGTAGACGATGCCGTAAACGAAAGTACCACAAAATTCCTTTTTTGGTATGGAGTTATTCTTAAAAAATTAGGATTTGTACATGAGGCCTCTTTTTATTTTAATATAATAAGGGGTTCCAAACTGCTCAGATATTCTTATTACGGCGTTATGTCCGTCGTTATGATAGACGGCAGCAGGGAAGGAATACGTTACGACAGGGCATACGGGATATCCGACAGCGGTAACAAGTTTGCGGATATGGCTTTTAAATATATGCCGGCATTAAGGATATATTTAAAAAAAAATCAGGAATTAAATATTAAGTTTAAAAGACTCAAGGCCTTTTTAAATTTGAAGCTTTATCATCTTGCAAACATTTCTACGCGAGGATTTATTTCCGAGCTTAGAAAACAGCGGTTCAGAAAGGTCAAACACGACGCCGCAAAGACGGGCACATATCCCGTCTATTCCGTCGAGAAATTAGCGGTTCCCGTGGTTTATATGCTTTATAAAACGAGAAATTACGAAGCGGCGATTAGCTTAGCCTCCAATTTGATTTATAATTTTAGATACAGATTTTTACTTTTGAATAAGCGATTTTTAACCGTTCTTTATCCGAGGCCGTATTATAATTATGTCCACAGGTATTCCGTCTCTTACGGCGTTCAGGCAAATCTTATTTATGCGATAATGAGGCAAGAAAGTCTTTACGATCCGACAAGCTATTCGAGTGCAGATGCCATCGGACTTATGCAGATAATACCCCCTACGGGCTATTATATTGCGAAACGGGTAGGGCGCTATGATTTTAATCCCGCTATGTTGTATAAAAAAAACGTCAACATAAATTTCGGCTCTTATTACCTGAAAATTTTGCTTAACAGATTTAATAACAGAAAATATTTGGCGATAGCGTCTTATAATGCGGGACCCCTTGCCGTTGCATACTGGAAAAACAATTTGCCGAAAAAATACGACCCTTCTCTATTTATAGAATTGATTCCGGTTAAACAGACGAGGCATTATGTAAAGGCGGTTCTGGCTAATTACTATATCTATAATTTAATATACGGGCATTATTAAATGATGTCAAATTTTCGTTTGAATTTAAAGCATTAAATATTTTAACAAATATTAGGATCCAATATCGCAATGAAAAACGATTTAGAGGCAAAGAAAAGAATAGACGAATTGACCGATGCCGTAAACTACCATAATTACCGTTATTATATGTTGGAAGACCCCGTTATTTCCGATTACGAGTTTGACGGATTAATTAAGGAACTTGCGGAATTGGAAGACGAATACCCGCAATATGCGAGGGAAGATTCACCGTCTAAAAGGATCGGCGGGGCTGTAAGCGAAAAATTCAGTCAGGTTAAGCATGGTACTCACATGCTTTCTTTAAGCAATACCTATTCCAAAGACGACGTCATAGATTTTGACGGCAGGATTAAGAGATTTCTGGGATATGATATCGATGCTGAAATAGAATACGAGTGCGAGCTTAAATTTGACGGTCTTGCGGTGGAGCTTGTCTATGAAAATGCCGTTTTGGTTCAGGGTTCTACGAGGGGTGACGGGATAACAGGCGAAGACGTAACGGTAAATTTGAGGACTATACGCACTGTACCGCTCAGGCTTTACAAGGATATTGGCCATTTAGAAGTACGGGGTGAGGTTATAATGGACAAGAACGGTTTTAAGAAACTTAACAAAGAAAGGATTAAGAACGGCCTCAGCCCTTTTGCCAATCCGCGCAATGCCGCTTCCGGCAGCATAAGACAGCTTGATTCTAAAATTACGTCAAATCGGAATCTCGTTATGTTTGGATATGGCATAGGGGGCTGTTCGAAGGAATTAACCTTTAAGACTCAAATAGAATTGATGGATAAATTAAAATCTCTCGGAATAAACATAGATAAAAACATAAGGGTTGTAATGGGCATAAGGGGTGCCTTGGATTTTTTCGACGATATTGCAAAAATAAGGGATGCATTGCCGTTTGAAATAGACGGTATCGTTATAAAGGTAAACGATATTTTACTTCAGAAGCAATTAGGCGAAATATCCAAAAGCCCAAGATGGGCGGCCGCTTATAAGTTTTCTGCAAAACAGGAGATTTCAAGCATAGTCGATATTGAAATTTCCGTCGGCAGAACGGGAATACTGACGCCTGTTGCAATTTTAGACCCCGTAAATATAGGCGGAGTCGTCGTGAGAAGGGCAACGCTTCATAATCAGGACGAAATAAATAAAAAAAACATCGACATAGGGGACAGGGTCTTAGTGGAGAGATCCGGAGACGTTATTCCGGAAGTAATAAAGGTAATTTCAAAGGGGGAGCGCAGCGGTGCTTTTGAGCTTCCGGATAAATGCCCCTGCTGCCGCGCCGACATCATAATAGACGGAGCGGCATATAGATGCATGAACGAGTTGTCGTGTCCGTGTCAGATTAAAGGGATTATAGTTCATTTTGCTTCCAAGAGAGCAATGGACATAGAAGGTCTCGGCGAAAAAGCAGTAGATAAGTTAGTTGATGCGGGGTTAATAAAAAACGTTTTGGACATTTATTATTTAAAACGGGGTGATATCGGCAGTATGGACGGCTTCGGCAAAAAATCGGAAGAAAATCTCCTTAATGCTATTGAAAAATCCAAGAATATATCATATGATAGATTTATTTACGCACTCGGCATAAGACATGTCGGCGAGCATATCGCAGGCTTGCTCGTAAAATATTTTGGGGACGTAAACGCAATTAAAAACGCAACTATCGAGGACCTTTCTTCTAAGTTCGGCATAGGCGAAGAAATAGGAAAGTCTATATATAGTTTCTTTCGTGAAGAGTCTAATGTCAATATTATAAACGGACTTTTTGAAGTCGGCGTCGCACCTTATATTGCCGATGTTCCGAAGGAGAAGGCAGACGGTGGCGGGGTTTTCGGCAAAAGTTTTATTTTTACCGGTAAATTTGATGATTTTACCAGAGACGAAGCGGAGAGATTGGTCAAAAATATGGGCGGCAACGTAGAAAAGGCAGTTAAGAAGAAATTAGATTACGTCGTGGCTGGTTCTAACCCCGGTTCTAAATATGATAAAGCCCTCAAACTACACCTCAACATAATAAACGAGAATGATTTTAAAGAATTGATTAATAAATAATTTTTTTAACAGGTGAAATTATGATGAAGTTAAAGCATTTTATTGAGAGTAAGGTATCATTTATTTTTTTCGGACTATTTATTTTTTGTTTATTTTCCGTTCTACCTGCCTACGTTAATTCTGCCAGTGCCTTTGTTGCACCGAAACTTACGGGCAATATCTCCGTGGGTAATTTTCCTTACGGAGTAACGTTTTCGCCTAACGGCAATTACGTTCTTGTTGCAAATTCCGACGACAATACGGTTTCGGTCCTGAGTATGGCTACCAAGGGGGTGGTTGCATCCATTAAAGTAGGATCCCGTCCCACAGGGGTTGCGGTTGCACCCTCGCTAACCTTTGCCTATGTGTGTAACACGGCTTCAGGTAATGTCAGTCTGTTGAATATGTCGACTTTTACTAAGGCGCTTAACATAAATACGGGAGGTAGTCCTGTTAATGTCGTATTCACGCCGGATTCAAAGCTGGCTTTTGTTACTAATATTCATAATAACAGGGTTGACGTAATTAATACGATACGCAATATCGTGATTAAAAAGATTTCAGTCGGTAAGAGCCCTCAAGGCATTGCCGTTTCCCCTAACGGAAAAATAGTCGTCGTAACGAATGCCGGCGGTTCCTCGCTTTCCGTTATAAACGTGTCTTCGCTTAGCGTTATCAGGACTATACACACGGGTAAGAATCCCACTTCAGTTGCATTTTCTTCGAAGTTTTCTCCGAAAGATTATCTTTACGTAGCTTCGGGTAAAGAAAATAAGATTTATGTTTATAATGCTAAAGATTTTGCACGGATAACAAGCTTTAAGACATTAGCCGACCCATCTTCTATAGCGTTAACCCCCGACGGAACTATGCTTTTTGCGGTAAATTATCAAGATATGGCGGTTTCCGTATACAATGCAATAAGCTTTAATCACATAGAAACAATAAAACTGCCTGTCGGGCCGATGAACGTAGCCATTTCTCCGGACGGCAGTACTGCACTCGTAACCGTTACCTCCAATTCAAGTGCGGCCTTTATAAAAATCAAAAAGCCGACTGTCGTATATGCCAAAGTTGCGCCCGTTTCTTCCGTAGTAACGGGAATACCCGGGGCGGCCGTTACATCGCATTACTCGCGGTCATCCGTCGTATCCGGGGAGAGGTTGTTTAAATATATGCCGTCTGCAAGCTATATTCCAAAACCGTTTGGAAAACTTGCGACCGTTTATACCGGCAAGGGTCCGACCGCAGAGGCAATAACACCGGACGGCAAGTATCTTTACGTCATAAATACTCAGGATGCCACATTAAGCGTTATAGACGTGGCGAAAGAAGAGGTGGTTAAAACAATTAAAGTCGGAGATTATCCGTCCGCCGTCTCTATTTCTCCCGACGGGCATTACTGTTTTGTGGTAAATTCCGGCACTAATACGGTAACGATAATTTCTACGGGTAATTACTATTGATAAAAAGAAATCTCTATATCTTATTTAAGGCAATACCGTTTATAATATTTATACTTTTTACTCAGAAAAGATTTGTAATTTTAGGCAAAAGACGGAGTTTAAGTGAGAAATATCACCTAAACTCCGCAAGAAGACTGACTAAAATAATAGCATCGTTAGGACCTACTTTTATAAAATTGGCCCAGATTATATCCACGAGGGCGGATTTCATACCGGCAACTTATTTAGAAGCGCTTTCAACGCTGCAGGATAAAGTCCCCCCCGTCTCTTTTTCTAAAGTAAAGCCTGTTATGGAAAAGGGTTTGGGCAGTAAAATAAGCGAAATATTTGAAGAATTCTGCGAAGAACCCTTGGCCGCCGCATCCGTCGCTCAAGTTTATAAGGCGGTATATAACGGCAAAGACGTTATCGTCAAGGTTATACGGCCGGACATAGAGAAGAACGTCAGAATAGATATGGTAACATTGAGAAGCGTTTTGAACCTGCTGAGAATCTTCTTCCCTCAAAATAAATCTATGCAGTCTATTTCCGTCGTGCTAAGGGAATTTAGCGTTACTATATACGAAGAAATGGATTTAATGCATGAAACAAAAAACATGAAGGAATTCAGAAAGATTGCTAAGAGGCTCAATTTTATTATAATACCTAAGACTTATCCCGAACTAAATTCCAAAAATATTTTAGTCATGGATTTCCATAATGGCGTTAAAATAACAAGTTTTGAGAAATTAAGAAAAAACGGACTTGACCCGAAAAAGATTATTGATAGGCTTGTAGAATTCTATCTATATCAATCTTTAGTCAGTGGTATCATACATGCCGACCCTCATCCTGGAAATATTTTAGTGAACGAAGAGGGTAAAATAGTAATGTTAGATTTCGGTCTTGTAGTTCATATATCCGAAGACACGAAACAGAATCTTATAAAAGCCGTCCTTGCAGGCATTAACAAGGATATTTCCGGCATAATAGATGCTTATTATGTCCTCGGTATAATAAACAAAGAGGTTTCCCATCAGTTATTAGAAAAGATGGCGAGGAAACTATATAGTGTTCTCGATCAGAAAGATATCTCCAATAAAAAAATTCAGGATATAATGACCGAAATAATGAGAAGTTTTTATGCTTTTCCTTTTGAACTTCCGCAAAATCTTGTGTATATATTTAAAACGGTAACGCTTCTCGAGGGTATCGGTACGGCCTATGATCCGTCTTATAATCTTGTCAAGGATATGGTTCCGGTTGCAAAAAAATATATAAAGGAGACGCCCTTAGGGGAGAGCATGTCGCCGGTCAATATTATTAAAAATGCTTTTAATCAGGTAAAAGAGCTTGTAAGCGATACCGGAAGATTAATACGCGCCGCATATGCGGAAGAATTCAAGGTAAAAATACATCCGACCAACGTCTCCAACTTAGAGAATTTCTTGATTCACATAATGAAGAGGCTGATTGCTTCAATCGTAGGCTGCTTTATAGGAGCGATATCCGCTCTGGTTTTTATAGAGAATAAAAATGTATATTTATTAATAGCGGGGCTTTCGGTAGCGGCACTTATTATTTTTATTTCTCTCAGCCTGCCCATAAAGACCACGTACGGTTATTCAACTATTTTAGACATATTCAGGCATAAAAACGACGATTAAACAGCCCAAAATAGATAGTTAGCGTTTCGGTTAAATTTTATATAATTATCCTATGAATTCAGACAAAAATAAAAAGGTAAAAAACGTCGGTGCCCTTGTACTTGCGGGGGGACTTGGGACGAGGATGAAATCCGAAGCCCCCAAAGCCCTATTAAATCTGTTAGAGAACCCCCTTATATTTTATTCGATTGAATCACTTATAAACGTCGGGAAGTATTTTAATATCCGCAGGGGTTCCGAATATAGAGTTTTATTGGATGAAATAGGTATTGTAATAGGGCATAAGGGCGATCTCGTAAAAAAATATTTTTTAGAGGAAAAAAGATTCAAAACGAAGAGACTATCGTTTGATTTTGCCTCTCAGAAAAATTATCTTGGAACCGGAGACGCAGTATTAAGGGCATTAGAATCGAATATGTTTTCGGATAAAAGCGATCTCTTGATTCTTCCGTGCGATATGCCGTTAATAGAGATGAAAACTTATATCGGAATGATGAAGTTTCATTTGGATAACGACAATGATTTAACCGTTCTTTCGGTAGAAGCGGAGGATCCCTATTCTTACGGCAGAATTTTGAGGGATAACAAGGGGTTTGCGGAGAAAATCGTCGAAGAAAAGGAATTGTGCGATCATCCGCCGGAGACCGCCGAGGTTAAAGAGATTAACTCCGGTATCTATATAATCAGATTAGATTATTTAGAAAAACTGATAAAGCTGATAAAACCCAACAACCGCAAGAAAGAATTTTATCTCACTGATATCGTAAATATTTTTTATAAGGCAGGTTTAAAGACCCGTTGTTATAAGCATCATGATAGTTTGGAATTTATCGGGGTTAATTCTAAGCCGGATATGATTAAAGCGCAAAAGATATTGCAGGGCAGGGTTATTGGCAATTTGGCGGAAGAGGGCATAAATTTTATATCGACTGATAATATATATATAGGTTATAATGTAAAAATAGGGAAGAACTCAATTATATACCCCGGCGTTTTTATTTCAGGAAAAAGTTTTTTATCTAACGATGTTGTAGTGGAGAACGGATGCGTTATAAAAGATTCCGTTATATTCGAAAAATCAGAGATAAAAAGCTATAGCGTTATAGAAAAAGCCACTATCATGAATGGTGTTCAAATAGGGCCGTTTGCGCGATTAAGGCCGGATTCGTCGATACTTGAGGGTAGTAAAATCGGCAATTTCGTAGAAGTAAAAAAATCGACGATAGGCAAAAACAGCAAGGCATCACACCTGAGTTACATAGGGGATGCGGAGATAGGCGCCGGTGTCAATATAGGCGCCGGTGTTATAACGTGTAATTATGACGGGGCAAAAAAGCATAAGACCGTTATCGGAGACGGCTGTTTCATAGGCTCTGATTCTCAGTTGGTAGCTCCGGTAAAGATAGGCGCCGGTTCATATGTCGGGGCCGGTTCAACTATTATTAAAGATGTACCCGCTGACTCTCTTGCCGTATCTCGGACAGTTCAAAAAAATATACCCGGATGGGTCTCAAAAAGAGTGAAAAAAAAGGCCGAAGCGAAAGATAAACGGATAAAGGATAAAAAGGGAGAGATGTGAAAATATGTGCGGTATAATGGGTTTTTCCGGCGATATCAGGGGAGATAGTTCGGTAGATATCGTATTAAACGGTCTTAAAAATCTTGAATATAGGGGCTACGATTCCTCGGGTATTGCTTATTGCGACAATATTGAAAAGAAAATAAAATGCGTTAAAAAATCAGGAAAGCTTACAAATCTGTCCGCCGCATTCCGATGCGTAAAATCGCCTAAGTCGAATATTGCGATAGGGCATATAAGATGGGCTACACACGGTAAACCGACGGAAGAAAATGCTCATCCCCATATGGATTGTTCTGGCAACATCGCTATCGTTCATAACGGGATAATCGAGAATTACACTGTTTTAAGGGAGAGGCTTATTAAGGAAGGGCATAAAATAGCTACCCCTACCGATTCAGAGGTCATAGCCCATTTAATAGAATATTATATTAACGAAGGCAGGTCTTTTCGTGAAGCCGTGAGGCTTTCTGCCCTTGAGCTTTTCGGTTCTTTTGCTTTTTTGGCGTTAAATGCTTCGGAAAAAAGCATTGCCGCCGTTAAATACGGTCCGCAGTTAGTGTTGGCGCAAAAGGACAACAATATTTATTTCGCTAGCGATGTTTCTCCGCTTATGGAATATTCCGAAGACGTAATATATCTAAAAAATTCAGAAATAGCATATTTTTGCGATGGAAAATTAGAAATTACTACATTTAAGGGGAAAAAGATAAAAAAGACCCCTACAAAAATAGGCTGGAATGCCTCGAAGTCTGCAAAATCCGGTTTTTCTCATTTTATGCAGAAAGAGATATTTGAACAGCCCGCTTGTCTCTTAGATGCTTTTTCGTCGAGAGTCGTGTTCGGGGGAAATAATAATATCGCCGGCAAGAATAAGAAAATAACGAAATTAGACAATATTGACATATTTTCCGATATAAAAATTTCGATAGAAAATATGAAGCTTACTAAAAACGATATAAAAAATGCATCTAAAATTGTTTTTACCGCCTGCGGTTCTTCTTATTATGCCGCTCTTGCAATCAAATATATGATAGAAACCATTTGCAATATTCCGGTAATAACGGAATATGGTTCGGAATTAAGATATGAAAACTTTCCTATTTCAAAGGGAGATATTTTCGTCGGCATTTCTCAGTCCGGCGAGACGGCAGATACCAACAGCGCTTTAGGGATTGCAAAGGCTAAACATGCCGGTATATTGTCCATTACTAATGTACCCGGTTCGCAAATAACCGCGATGTCCAACAAGGGGGTCATATATACGCATGCCGGTCCCGAAATAGGGGTAGCGTCCACAAAGGCTTTTACTGCACAACTTTTATGCGGTTTGCTTTTGGCTTTTTATATAAGGGAAAGGACGGGATTTGTTCCGCATTTAAAAGATATAAACGTTGAAAACATTTTTAGCGATATGGTGGAATTGCCGAAAAAGGTGGAGCAAATTTTGCTTATGGATGAAATGTTTAAAGAAATAGCAAAAAAATATTATAAAAGTTCAAACTTTTTATATATGGGAAGGGGAATACTCTACCCCATAGCCCTTGAGGGGGCATTAAAATTAAAGGAGATTTCTTATATTCACGCCGAGGGTTATCCCGCCGGGGAGATGAAGCATGGACCGATTGCGTTAGTGGACGAGAATATGCCTGTTTTGTTCCTTTTATCGGATAATATGCTTGCCCCTAAAACCATATCGAACATGGAAGAAATAAAAGCGCGGGGCGGTAAGATTATTGCCGTTTCCGACTATGAACCCGATATAGGAGAGCTTTCGGACTTAATAAAAATACCGAAAATTTCAGAGGTGTTAAGCCCCATACTTTATACCGTCCCCCTTCAGCTTTTAGCTTATCATATTGCCGAGCTTAAAGGAACGGACATAGATCAGCCGAGAAATTTAGCAAAAAGCGTAACGGTAGAATAATTAATAAATAATGCTAAACGCCGAAAAAACAGAAGATCGCATGGATTATTTAGACGGATTAAATGATGAGCAGTTTAAAGCCGTAACCTGCGGAGACGGTCCTATTTTGATTCTCGCTGGCGCCGGTTCCGGAAAGACAAAGGTTATAACCTTGAGGGCAGTTCATTTAATAAAAACAGGTAAGGCGAAACCATATAATATACTTGGTTTGACGTTTACCAATAAAGCCGCAAGGGAAATGAAAGAAAGAATACGTAAGGCACTGACGGGTATAAGCTCTGATGACGTCGAATACGGGTTGCCCGATTTTTCTACTTTTCATTCGTTCTGCCTTAAGCTTTTAAGGAGGCATGCCGATTTAATCGGATACAGTAAATCTTTTGCGATTTTTGACGACGACGATAGTGCTAAGATGCTGACTAAAATTATTAAGTCTTTAAATATCGACGTAAAAATAGTAGCACCATCTAAGGCAAAATACTTTATTGAAAAGAGCAAAAATTCATATATTAATTTTGAAGAGGCTCGTGAAACGATTAAACCCTGGGAAAAAAATTATGCTGCTATATATGAGAAATATTCAAAAAGACTTCAGGAAAATAATGCCATGGATTTTGGGGACCTGATATTTAACGTTGTTAAGCTTTTTCAGACCAATCCTTCCGTTCTGGAACATTATTCTAATCTTTATAAATATATAATGGTAGACGAATTTCAGGACACGAATTTTATACAGGATAAACTCGTTAAACTTCTTGCGGACAAGTATAAAAACATATGCGTAGTAGGAGACGACGATCAGTCTATCTATAGTTTTAGGGGTGCCAGTGTGGATAATATATTGAGCTTTGAAAGGGTATATTCCGGTTGTTCGGTAATAAAATTAGAAAGAAACTATAGGTCTACGAGGATTATCCTTAATGCCGCTTCCAGCATTGTTAAGGGTAATAAATTTAGAAAAGACAAGACGCTTAAGACAGATAAATGCGGCGGCGGCAGGATAACGATTTATCAGGCAAATAGCGATTATTCCGAAGGTTATTTCGTTGCGAGAGAAATAAGGCGACTTATAAATGAAGACGGATATTCAAACAAAGATATAGCGGTGTTATACAGGGCAAATTCTCAATCCAGAATTTTAGAAGACAAGCTTATAAAAGCAAGTATAAGATATAGTATTTACGGCGGATTAAAGTTTTATCAGAGAAAAGAAATAAAAAATATCCTTTCGTTTTTAAGGTTTGCCGCAAATCCCAGAGATGTGGTAAGTTTTGAAAGAAGCATTCAGTGCGTGCCTATCGGAGCGGGAGAAAAGACCGTAAGGGCGATCACCGATACTGCAAGCAAAAACGGGACAGACATTTTGGTTGCGTTAAAATCGGGCTTGTTGGGTTTCGTCAGGGGATTGAATACGCCGACTCTTTTAGAAGACAGGACATATCTGAACGATAAAAATAGCGGTAATTACAATAATAAGCCTGGTATGGCTAATTATTTCGATATAATACTAAAACTGAAGGCGGATATAGAGGATAAAGTCGAAGACGGACCCGTAACCGGCATTAAATTGGCGGATATGATAGCTTTTATTTATAAAGCCTCCGGCTATGAGGCTATGCTTAAAAACGGGGCGTTAAGAGCCGATGAATTAGATAGGAATAGAATAGAAAACATAGGGGAATTAATAAATGCATCCCACGAGTTTGAAAGCATCGTGGATTTCTTAGACCAGAGCGCCGTTGATGATTTCAGGGAAAATTCAAACGATAGCAATAAAGATGCTACCAATGTTTCCCTTATGACTATTCATAGTGCCAAGGGTCTTGAATTTCCGGTTGTTTTCATAGTCGGTTTGGAAGAACGGCTTTTTCCGCATGCAAGGTCGTTAGATAACGAATTATCCTTAGAGGAAGAAAGAAGGTTGTGTTACGTAGGAATAACAAGGGCAAAAGAGAAGATATACCTTACATGGTCCAAAAAAAGAAGGTCGGGAAAGGAATATAAATATAATATGCCTTCAAGATTTTTAAGGGAAATACCGGAAAATTTAATAGAAGAAATAATAGATACTTACGAGTACTATTAAAAAGCAGGGGATAAGCAAGCCGATAATATATAAATAATGAAGAAAGCGGAAGGGGGGATGTTTAATGAATAACGGCAATGGTAATGCCGATGCGGCGGATATTATAGATATAGGGCATGTTATAAATCTTGCGAAACTCGATTTAAGCCGGGAAGATTTAGAGCATTTAGGCTCGGAGTTAAACGGAATATTGGGTTATATCGATATAATAAAAGAGGCCGACGTTTCCAAGATTAGCGGCATATTAGACGAGCTTGAGTATGATAAACTTGTCCGAGGCGTTGATTTAAACGACGAATTTTTTAAAGATTGCCGTATCGACGAGTGTAAAACGGATGATAGTTTCGATTTCGGCATAGTCAAGGGCAATGCGCCGAGCTTAAGGGTCCGATCATTTACGGATACCGGATCGGAAACGGAATTGCGGCACGGCTTTTTCGTCGTCCCGCAGATTATAGAGTAAAATAAATATAAGAGGATTGTCATATGGATAATTTATACGATTTAACGATAGGCGAGCTCGGCAAACTTTTGAGACAGGGCGAAATAAAAAGCGTCGATATAGCGGATTCATACATTAAAAGGATTAAGGAAGTAGATACGTTTATCGGCGCTTATCTTCAAACCGACTTCGAAGAGGCTATGAAAAATGCGGAAAACGCCGATAAAATAATTATGTCCGGCGGAGATATTCCTCTACTTACCGGCATTCCTCTTTCTATAAAAGACATTTTCTTAATTAAGGGCAAAAAGACTACCTGCGCTTCTAAAATATTGGATAATTTCATAAGTCCATATGATGCTACGGTTGTTAAGAAACTCAAACAAAATAATTATGTTTTCTTGGGAAAAACTAATCTTGACGAATTTGCGATGGGTTCTTCTACAGAAAATTCCGCATATAAGGTAACTCGAAATCCTTACGATTTCAAGAGGGTTCCGGGTGGTTCAAGCGGGGGTTCCGCTGCATCTGTGAGTGCGGATTTATGTGCAGGGTCGTTCGGAACGGATACGGGAGGGTCGGTAAGGCAGCCCGCCGCTTTTTGCGGGGTTGTCGGATTAAAGCCTACTTACGGTCTAATTTCCAGGTACGGCATCGTTGCTTTCAGCTCGTCGTTAGACCAGGCGGGAGTTCTTGCCAAGGATACGACCGATGCTGCAATTCTATTGGATGCAGTCGCGGGATTTGACGAAAGGGACCAGACTACGAGAAGGTTTGAGGCTAAAGATTATGCAGGTATTATCGGCAGGGCGGATAAGGCTTCAATCAAAGGCTTAAGGGTTGGTATACCTGCGGAATTTTTCTCTGAAGGTTTGGATTCCGATGTTAATTCAAAAATTTTGGAAGTAAGGGAATTATTAAAGGGGCTTGGCGCAAACATAGTTGACATATCTCTTCCGGATACCAAATATTCTGTAGCGGCATATTATATAATCGCTACGAGCGAGGCAAGCTCTAATTTGGAAAGATACGACGGTATAAGGTTCGGTTATAGATATAAACAAGAACAAGGAGCGCGAGGCTTGGGGCTAGACGACCTTTACAGTAAATCAAGGGAGTTCGGATTTGGAGATGAGGTAAAAAGGCGGATAATTTTAGGGACTTTCGCCCTATCTGCGGGCTATTATGATGCCTATTATAAAAAGGCGTCTTTAATCAGGAAGCTGATTATAAAAAATTATAAGGATGCATTTGAAAAAACGGACATTATTATAGGACCAACTTCGCCGGCGCCGGCGTTTTTAATAGGCGAGAAAACGGGTGATCCCTTAAGTATGTATTTGTCGGATATTTACACTATATCCGTTAACCTTTCCTATCTGCCGGCATTAAGCATGCCTGTAGGTTTTGTGGACAATCCCGCAAAACCAGGTGGTGTTCTTCCTATAGGTTTACAGATTATTTCTCCTTGGTTAACGGAAGACAGGCTTCTTTCCGTTGCAAAGATTATAGAGGGAGAAATTAAGTTCAGGGAAAATAATATAAACAAAAAGGATATAAGATATGAACAGCATGCATAGTACAAATGGCAGTCAGTTTGAATCGGTTATAGGGTTGGAGGTTCATTCACAACTTTTGACGAAGACTAAAATGTTTTGTACCTGCCCTAATATTTTCGGAATAGAGCCTAATTCTGCGGTTTGTCCCGTATGTCTCGGGCTTCCCGGAGCGCTTCCGGTGATTAATTTCGAGGGAATAAAACTTGCCGTTAAGGCGGCACTGGCTTTAAATATTGTCATAAACAAGAGAAGCGTATTTGTAAGAAAAAACTATTTTTATCCCGACCTGCCGAAAGGATATCAAATATCGCAATATTTAGAACCTGTATCATCAGGCGGTTATTTGGATATCAAGGTCGAAGGCGTGGAAAAGAGGGTCGAGATAAACAGGCTTCATATCGAAGAGGATGCCGGAAAACTTATCCATATTGGAAACGAATCTTACGTCGATTTGAACAGAGCGGGAACTCCTCTTGTAGAAATAGTTTCCGAACCGAATATAAATTCCTCCGGCGAGGCGGTCGCTTATTTAAAAGAATTGAGAGATATTCTTGTTTATCTCGGTGTTTCCGATGGCAACATGGAGGAGGGCAGCTTTAGATGCGACGCAAATGTTTCCGTCAGAAAGAAAGGCGATCCGGACTTGGGGACAAGGACTGAAGTTAAGAATGTTAATTCCTTCAAGTTCGTAGAAAAGGCAATAAATTATGAGATAGAAAGACAGATAGATGTCATCTTAAACGGCGGAAAGGTTATTCAGGAAACGAGGCTTTACGATTCCAGGGAAAATTTGACGAGGCCAATGAGGGGAAAGGAGGAAGCACATGATTATAGATACTTTGAAGAACCGGACCTGCCGCCGCTAATTTTAACGGATAGATTTATTTCCGAGATCAAGGGCTCCATTACGGAATTGCCTGCGGCAAAAAGGGAAAGATACGCCGCAGAGTACCTTTTGGCCGAATACGACAGCGGAGTATTGACTCAGGATAAAGAAATAGCCCTTTACTTTGAGGACTTGATTGAAATCAACGAAGGCAGGGTTGAAATTAAAAAAATAGCCAATTGGGTCATTAATGATTTATTGTCTGAATTAAAAACAAAAGATAAGATGAGAGAAAAAAGGAAGGAAGAAAGGGTTGTAGATTTAGTTAAAAGTGAGAATTTTCTGGGGCTTATACTTGAGGTAGAGGCCGGAAATATTAACAAAAATACCGGAAAGACAGTATTGACCGAGATGTTGCTATCGGGAAAAAAGGCCGGTGAGATTATAAAAGAAAAAAACTTGGCTCAAGTTTCGGACGAAAAAGGCATAGGGGATATTATCGAGCATGTATTAGAAGAAAATCCAAAAGAATTGGCAGGTTTAATCTCCGGTAAAGACAAACTATTCGGTTTTTTCGTTGGTGCCGTAATGAAGAAAACAAAGGGTAAGGCTAATCCCAAGAAGGTAAACGAGATATTAAAAAGGTCCATAGCGGAAAAAAACAAGGAATGTTAGGAATGAAAGGGAGGGGGGATTAAATGTCTTTTTATACTTTAAAACTAAGAAGCGACGACGTTGTCGAGATGATAGACCAGAGAAAACTTCCGTTGGAAACAATTTATGTGGAGTTAAAAAATTATAAAGAAGTATACAACGCAATAAAGGATATGATAGTAAGGGGCGCTCCGGCAATAGGGGTTTCGGCGGCTTTCGGTTTATATTTGGGGGCAAAGGCATTGTCGGAAGCGGCTGAAATAAGGGACTATGAATCGTTTAAGCGGGATTTTTTCAAGATCTGCGATTTTATGTTTTCCGCAAGACCCACTGCCGTTAATCTCGGATGGGCGGTAAACAGGATTAAAAAGATTGTCGAGAGCGGGAGCGAAGACGTTGCCGGCATAAGAAGCATAGTAAAACGCATAAGAAGCGAAGCGCTTAAGATTTATGACGAGGATATAGAAATAAATAAAAATATGGGGCATTACGGGGCAGGACTCTTAAAGGACGGATATAGGGTTCTTACTCATTGTAATGCAGGGGCGCTTGCGACTGCCGGTTACGGAACGGCACTCGGGGTCATAAGGGCTGCCGTAGAGGAAAATAAAAAAATATCGGTCATATCGGATGAAACAAGGCCCTTTCTTCAGGGTGCCAGGCTTACGGTGTGGGAGCTCATGCAGGACAATATTCCGGTAACCCTTATTGCCGATAATTCCGCCGGGCTTTTAATGAAAAAAGGGAAGGTAGATGCGGTTATAGTAGGGGCAGACAGAATTGCTTCCAATGGAGACGTAGCGAACAAAATAGGTACATATCAGGTTGCGGTTCTCGCAAAAGAAAATAATATCCCATTTTACGTTGCCGCCCCTCTTTCCACTATAGATCTGAATATTGATTCCGGCGATGCAATACCGATAGAGGAAAGGGATCCGGATGAGGTTGTCTGTGTATTCGGTAAAAGAATTGCTCCTGTAAATGCCTTGGCATTAAATTATGCCTTCGATATAACGCCGAATAAATATATTTCCGCAATAATAACCGAAAATGGGGTTTTGTATCCGTCGTACAAAAAATATATCGCAGAGGCTTTTGGCAAACGATAATAATATCGATAGTTTTTACCTGTTATATATGTTATAATAACCGCATGGCAGTTTTATATATGGTCGTAATTAATCAAACTTAAATTTTAGGAAAAAGAGCAGGGGCTATGAAAAATAAAAATAAGAGAGACGCTTGTCCTTTTGAGGGGTCAAAGGTTTGGATGGACGGCGAATTTGTCGATTACGAGGATGCGAAGGTTCCGGTTAACAGCCATTCTCTGCACTATGGTCTCGGGGCATTCGAGGGCATAAGGTGTTATGAAACCAAAAGCGGAATACCTGCTGTTTTTAGACTTGATGAGCATATAGACAGGCTCTTTAATTCATGTCGCATACTTCAGATATCGGTACCGTACGAAAAGAAAGAGATTAAAGATGCTATAACGGAGGTAGTTAAATTAAACAAATTTAATGAATGCTATATAAGACCGATAGTATTTGTAGGCGATAACGGAGGGCTTGGCATTTATATCAAAGATTACGACACGAGGGTTGCCGTTTCCGCATGGTATTGGGGAGCGTATTTGGGTGATGAGGCACTTAGAAGCGGTATAAGGGCGAAGGTATCGTCTTATGCAAGGTTTCATGCGAATACGTTTATGGGTATGTCTAAGTCTACCGGTCAATATATAAATTCTATTCTTGCCAAAAAAGAGGTCGTAGACGTCGGTTATGATGAGGCGATAATGTTGGATACGTCCGGTTTTGTATGTGAAGCAAGTGGAGAAAATATTTTTATTTATTCCGGAGGCTGTATAAAGACTCCGCCTTTGTCTTCCGTTTTACCAGGCATTACAAGGGACAGTATTATAGAGGTGATAGAAAGAGAAACGGATATTGAGGTTAAAGAGGAAGGGATTACGAGAGACGAACTGTATATTGCCGACGAGGTTTTTTTGACCGGAACGGCAGCCGAAGTAACCCCCGTTAGGGAAATTGATGAACGGAAAATAGGCATAGGAAGAGCAGGCGAGATCTCTCTTAAACTTCAAGATATCTTTTTCAACATAGTCAAAGGCGGAAATAAGAAATACGAAAAATGGTTGACTTACGTAAAGTAAACCGTGTGGTCGTATTATTTATTTAATTAAAAAAAAGGGTCTTGCAATGAAAATCAGTATTTCAATATTATTAATACCATTTGTTATCATAGGCATTTATTTGCTTTCGGGAATTGGTTCCAAGAAAGCCTATGCCGTGGAAACCATTGCAAGCAGAGGCGGCAATATTATGATGGGAAGTATGATGAAAAATAAGGGGAGCATGATAAATAACAGGGGTCATGAGATGTTTCCGCAATATAAGGGCGTAGAAACAGGATATGCCTTATTTCGTTATGAGGGGTGCATCGTGTGTCATGCGATAAACGGGCAGGGCGGTATTATGGGGCCTGATTTATCGCATATGGGTTCTATCAAAAATTTTTCATGGATTGCAGTTCAGATAGCCGATCCTTCCGCGCATTTTAGGGAGGGTAGCGTTGTAACTTTCAACGGCATTAAATATCCCGCCATTATGCCTAATTTTAAAGGCATGTCTTCGAAAAATATAGGAATATTATCAAAATATCTTGAGTCCTTAAAATAAGAAAACGGTTCCGATAACTACAAGCATAAATTAAGGTTACTTGCTCACCCATTTATTGCCTCTAATCTTAAATCTCCACGGCAACGATGCATATTCTTCCGCGTAATCGACCCCGACCCTTGAGGCTGCCGTTATATCCTTTCCGAGGATTTCTGTCCCCCTGTCTTCTATCCATATTTCAAGTTTATTACTGTTACATATGGCAGTGCCGTCATGTCTCAAATTAATACCCAATGCAATCGTTAAAAGACCGGGTCCGGAAGCAATTCTATTTATTGCCGCTGCGGAAACAGTACTATGTTTATTTTTCTCCATTTTTCTCTTTAACATTAGGTCTGCGCCCGTTGTCGGCTCTATCGCCCTAATCAATACTGCGTCCGCCGTATTTTCTTTACCCGTTACCGCATTAAATAAATAATAGATACCATAACAAAAATATACGTATGCACCCCCGCCTTCTCTGTATAGGTTCCTGTTTCTTTTGGTCCTGCGCCCGTTGTAACCGTGCGACGCTTTATCTTCCTTTCCGAGGTAAGCTTCGACTTCGACGATTTTTCCGCCTGTGATGCCGGCTCCGTCTATATCGGTCAATAAATATTTGCCTAATAATTCTTTTGCAATTTGTAATGTGTCTTTTCTAAGAAAAAATGATTTTTGAAGTTTTCGGTATTCCACGGTTTAAGCGAAAAATAAATAATTTAGAACTTATATTTATTTTTGTTTAAAAAAATTAGTATAAGTTCTATTAACATGGGCACGGAATCTGTGATTACATTAACGTGCCCCCCGGGCTCATGATGCCAGTCTACACTTACTTCTTTTATTTTCATATTATTCAGGAGCGCTATGTAGAGTATCTCTACATCAAAGGAAAAACCCTTTATCGTTGATTTTGCGAATATTTTTTTTGCAGTTTGGAGCCTGAAGGCTTTAAATCCGCACTGTGAATCATAAAAATTTATATTAAGCAGTTTTGATTTTATAAGGCTGAATGTTCTGCCTACAATACTTCTAAATGATGGCTGTATTGTAACCGAGCCTTCCGGCAGATATCTCGAACCTATTAAAACGTCTGTCTCCGGTTCGGTTTTAAATATTCTTATAAATTTTTCTATTTCTTCGATTCTCGTAGACAGGTCGGCATCCATAAAAAAAACATATTTGTAGTTTGCCGATAAGATGCCCTCTTTTACAGCAGTTCCCTTCCCGCTTTTCGTTACGGTTATAACCCTTAAGTCTGTTGAAAGCAGGTCTTTTAAGATATTTAACGTGCCGTCGGTACTCCCGTCGTCAACGGCTATCATTTCATAAGTATATTTTTTCGATTTTAGATATGACCTGAGGGTAATTATAGTTTGCTTAATCCTTTTTTCTTCGTTGTAGGTAGGAATAACCACCGAGATGGAGGTCTTAGCGGTTTTAGGCTTGTTATTATAATCGGAATTTTCGGACATGTAAATTTGCGTTAAATCTTAAAATTTTTTATTATTTAAATTTTTATAATATATTATAATATTTTACTTCGATATTTAAAAATTTTATTTTTATAGTATAATAATAATATTCTATGGCTAAAAATCCAAAATTAATAATTTTATTATATCACAAAATAGGTAGTTATCCTAAGAACGCAAAGTTTCCCGGTCTTTACGTTGCAGAAAAGGATTTTGACAGACAAATTAAATATTTAAAGGATTTCGGTTACCTGTTTTTAACTCTTTCTGAGTTAAAAGCCCTGTATGATTATTACTTTACGAACGGAAAGGAATCCGGCACAATACCTGATTTAATCAGTGAAAGGGGTAGATACGTATCGCTTACCTTTGATGACGGTTCAAAGTCCGTTTATTCTAACGGATTTAAAATTTTAAAAGAAAACGGTGTAAAGGCGACGGTCTTTATGGTTTCCGGACTCATAGGGGGTGTAAACGAATGGGACTTAAAAAATGGTGAAAATCGGGACAAGATGTTGAATACACACGAACTTAAAGAAATGGCTGAATATGGTATCGAGATAGGCGCCCATACGGATACGCATCCTCATCTTACCCTAATTTCCGCTGAAGAAGCTTATCGAGAGATTTTGGTTTCTAAAAAAAAATTAGAGGATTCGCTGAATACGAATATAAACTTTTTTGCATATCCCTACGGAGATTACAATGAAGAAACGGAAAGGTTAGTCGGGGAGGCCGGTTTTAACGGGGCATGTATAACTAAAACCGGCATAGTAAAAAGGGGAGCGGATTTTTTTGCGTTAAAGCGAGTTGCCATCAGGCATAATACCGATTTTTTTAAATTTAAAAGAAAAATATTTAAAGTAAAACTTTTTTATTAACATACGGTGAATTAAAATATGGTTGAAAAAAGCGTAAAAAATATTTTAATTATAAAATTGAGTTCCATAGGCGACTGCCTTCTTGCAACCCCGGCGATAGAATCCATAAGAAGGGGGTACCCGGATAGCTTTATTACATGGCTCATAGAGGACAAATCAAAAGATATCGCCATCCTTAACCCGTATGTCGATGATGTTATCGTCATAGACAGACAAAGATTTAAAATGCGGGATTGTTTATCTTTGCTTAAAAAATTAAAAAATTGCCGTTTCGACCTATCGATAGATTTGCAGGGTGTGAGCAGGACATCCGTTCTTGCGTTTTTGAGCGGCGCAAAAAGAAGATATGTGGAAGAATATGCAGGTTTAGGTTTTTTGCAGAATAAGAAGATTATAAGAAAAGGAAGGTCGCTTGAGCATGCCTTAAAATTTTATCTGTTTTTGGCGCAAAATTGCGGCGGAGCAAAGATAGAGGAACCTAATCCAATCCTAATTACAACGAAAAGCGATGAGAGGTTTGCCCTTGATTTTTTGGAAAAGAGTCTTAAAATTGCCGATGATATCGGAGCGGTTGATTTAAAGACGGGCGGCAAAAAAGATATATTAGTCGGAATAAATCCAACCGGCACATGGAAGACAAAGAGGTGGCCGGTCAGATATTTCATAAAGCTTTCAAAAGAACTTATAGATTCTTTTAACGCTAATATAGTGATATTCGGGGGTAAGGGGGAGGAATATTTATCCGGAGAGATACTGAATGCCTTAAAAACCGGTAAAGTTGCCGACGCAATCGGAAAAACCACGTTAAAACAGGCTAAAGAACTTCTTAAGAGAATGGACTATTTTATAACGCCTGATTCCGGACTGATGCATATAGCATCGACTATTGATACGCTAAAAGTTATCTCGCTTTTTGGTCCGACCGAGCCAACGTTAACCGGTCCGGTCGGAAAAAATTCTGTCGTTTTGACTGATAGTTTAATCTGCATTCCATGCTTTAAAAAGAAATGTCCCCTCAATAAGATAGAAAGCAATAACCTTAAGGAGTGTGTTTTGTGTATGAAGAGAATAACCCCTGATAAGGTTTTCAATATTATTAACATGGATTTGAACCTAAGCCGTATAAATATTACCGGATGATAAAAATCATACGCGATGAAGGCGGATTCAAAGCAATTAAACATGATTGGGATCGTTTTATAGAAAAGAACGGTTATTTTGCCCTTGTTTTTTTATCGTATGATTGGCTATCCATATGGATTAGATATTTTTTAACCGACGATAGCGGAAAGAAACTCTTTATTATCACGGAATGTGATGATGCGACCGGTGAAATAAAAGCGATTGCACCATTTTATATTGAGCGTTTTTTCTTTTTTTTTAAATGTCTAAGATTTATAAGCGACGACTATTCAGATTATTTAGGGATTTTAAGCACAAATAAAATTAGCAATATTTTGAAGGAAACCTGCGGATATTTAGGCGCCGGATTCTTTGATAAAGGCAGAATAGATTTAATATACTTAAAACAGGTATCCGATTCTCTTAAAGATGAAATAAATTTAAATATCGACGGGCTAAAAAATACAGGTATTTTTATTAAATCCTCGGGAGATTGTTATTATATCGATATGTATGCAAACGGTATTCTAAAAGTAGAAGACTATTTGAAAAAATTTAATTCCAAGCAGCGTTATAACATATTGAAAAGGGTTAAAAATGCCGAAAAAAAAGGGGTTGAATATATTTCCGTCAATGCGGCTAATGAAAAACCGTCAGAAAATTTTAATTTTGAATATTATATAAAAGAGTTTTTTAACTTGCATCAAAAAAGATGGAATAAAAGGGGAAAAGAGGGGGTTTTTAGCAGTAACAAAATTAAGCTTTTTTTTCAAAATTTATTTGAAGTATTATATAAAAAGGGTATTCTTGACCTGTCTTTTTTAAAATACGACGATAAATTGATAGCCGGAGCGGTATGTTTTGATTTTAAACGTAAACGACAGGTTTATCTGCCCGGTTTCGATCCGGAATATTCATATCTTCACCCCGGTATCGTTTTGACGTATAATAATATTAGCGAGGCTATTTTATCGGGTTGTAAGGAATTTGATTTTTTAAAGGGTTCCGAGGATTATAAAAAAAGATTTCTTGCCGTAAAGAGGAGAAATTTTAAGATATATATTTATAAAAAAAGGATTATCTATCTGTTATTTAAATTAAATATTTTCTTAAAGAATGAGATTATTTATAATGTAAAAAGGATTTTTAGATGAGAGATTTTTTAATATTCGGACATAATTATATAGGCGATGTTTTGATGCTTACTCCGGCTATAAGGGCATTAAAACTTAAATTTCCGGAAAGCAGGATTGTCCTCGTCGTATCCCCTGGTGCCTCACCGGTTTTAAAAAGAAATCCCGATATATGGAGAATAGTAGATTCCGGGAAAATAAAGGGGATAATGGGTATATTAGGCGTATTGAATCTCTTTTTAAGGCTAAGAAGGCTAAAATCGAAAGAGTTAGGTATAACAAAATTTTACATATGTATTAATTTTTTGACGTCTTTTAAATTTTCCGTTATCGGCTCTTTACTCTCAAAGAAACAGATTGGGCAGGATAAAGGTATAAATAATATTTTTCTTCACGATAAGATAAAGTTTGAAAAAAACATGCATAACGTCGATAAGTCTTTAAAATTTATAGAACCGTTTTATATTTCCGAAAAATATTTTAGCAGAGATTATGTTTACGAAGTAAGTGAGAAAGACATTAAAAATGCAGAAAATATTTTAAAAAACTCCTTTAACGATTACAGTCGCGTTGAAAACTTTAAATTTGTCTTATTTTCTCCCTGTTCCACAAGAAAATCAAAGGAAGCGAACCCAGAGTTATTTTCGCTTTTTGCCGATTATCTAAATGCGAAAGGTTTTTACGTAGTTATTTCCGGAGCTAAAAAAAACGAAGGAACATCTAAAAAGATATATGAAATGATTGAGAATAAATATATGAGTGTTAATTTGACCGGTTTAACCGATATTTTTATTCTCGGCGGTATCATTAAAAGGGCGGCCATCGTTGTGTCCGTAGATAATGGGGTTATGCATATGTCGTCGGCCATAAAAACGCCATTAATAGCCCTTTTCGGTTCCACGGACCCTACAATTTGCGGTCCGATAACGTCTAACAAAACTTACGTAATAGATAAAAAAAAGGAATGCTATCACTGTTTCCGTAAAAATTGTTCCGGAGACGGGTTTGGTAAAAATGGCATTCCGGACTGCATGGATTTTATAATGCTGGATGATTTAAAAGAGGGGGCGAAAAAACTACTCGAATGAGAATATCCGGTTTTACTTTCATCAGGAACGGAGTTTTGATGGGGTATCCCTTCAGGGAGTCGATAATGTCGGCACTCCCGTTAGTGGACGAATTTGTCGTCGTAGCGTGCGAGGGTCAAGATAATACCCGTCTTGAACTTGAAAGGTTACAAGAGAAAAATCCGAAGATTAAACTGATAGATTCAGACTGGGAGGTTAAAAAAAAGAGCGGCAGCATTATGTCTGAAAAAACTAATATCGCCATCAAAAATATTACCGGCGATTATGGTTTATATGTTCAGTGCGATGAAGGAATTCATGAACGGGATTATGCAAAGATAGCGAAGATTCTTGAAGACAATATGGGCAATAAAGATGTAAAAGGGTTTGTTTTTGATTACATTCATTTTTTCGGCGGGTATTTTTCCTATGCGAAAAAATCAGAGAAAAAATTCTTTTATGATAAGGAGGTTCGCATTATAAGAAATGACGGAACGGTTTATTCATGGGGAGATGCGATGGGATTTAAAGATATAAACGGTGTCAAAATAAATATTGAAAATAAAAATGCCGTATCTATCGGCGCCAATATGTACCATTACGGCAGGGCTAAGAACCCTGCCGATATGTACAAAAAAGATAGGGAGATGGAAAAACTTTATAATTTAAGAATAATAAATAAATTAAAAAATTGGGTTTCCAATTATGACCCGCGTGTCGATAAATATATATATTCCGATTTCGGATGGCTTGAACGCATTGACAAAAAAGATTTAGAATTTCATCCGTTTTCTTTTAGGGGTCTTGCCTCAAAACAGGATTGGGATGTAGACGACTTTAAGACATTTATGCGGGAGAAAAGAGGTATTTCTCAGTTTTTTAGAATGATTATCTATAAATTGGTTAAGGATGCGATTAACGAAACTTCAAATGCGGTAAAAAAGATAAGGGTTTTTTTGAAATTAGATAAAATAAAAAAGACCGGAGATTGACTAATAATTGATAAATTAATAGAAAATGAAAATTCTTGAGATTGTTACTCCGTCAAATATAGGCGGGGCGGAAAATTACGTGCTGAATTTATCTAAAAAGTTTGTTGAAAACGGGCATGAAGTTTTTATTCTGTCCTCTAATGCCGGAATTAATAAAAAATCCGTTTTATCAATATTTGAGTTTTTGAGTAAAAGCGACATACCGTTTAAGATTTTAAACATCAATTTTAAATATAATCCTATTGCAATATTGAAGATTGCATGTTTTATTAAACAAAATAAATTTGATATAATACATACTCATTTGTCTAAGGCAAATATTGCCGGAGCATTAGCCGCAAAAGTTTCCGGAACTAAATCTATTTCAACCGCTCACGGGCTTAATAAAAAATCTCAATATAGGTATGCCGGTCTGGTAATATGTGTATCCGATGCCGTGAGAGAAAATCTTTTATCACAGGGGATGAGCAGTAAAAGCCTTGTAGTTATACATAACGGTATCGATATCGAAAAATTTAGTCCGGACACAGAAGGTCTTTTAAAAAAAGAAAGCGTAATTAATGACGATTTAGGCACGGCTATAGCCGGCGATAATCGTAAAAACAGGTTTAACGTGGGCATTATTGCAAGACTTTCCCGTGAAAAAGGGGTGGGGATATTTTTAGACGCCGCAAGATCCGTTTTAAACGAAATACCGGAAGCCAAGTTTTTTATTGCGGGGACCGGTATTTTAAAAGATAATCTTATAAAAAAGGCTAAGGATTTAGATATTTACGATTCGGTATATTTCTTGGGCTTTGTCGGGGCAAGCCTCGTTCCCTTTTTGAACGAACTTGATGTAGTGGTTTTCCCGTCCTTAAAGGAAGGATTGCCGCTTTCCCTGTTGGAGGCTATGGCCATGGAAAAGACGGTAATAGCGTCCGATGCAGGAGGTATGCCGGAGGTTGTCGAAGACGGAAAGAGCGGTTTTATCGTAAAAAGGGGTGATGCAGCCGCTATTTATCAAAAGTTGATTTCCGTGTATAATAGTGGAGATCATGCCATAGCAATGGGTAAAGAGGCCAGAAAAACAATAGCGGAAAGATTTAACATAAACATTTGCGCGGATAAAACGCTTAAACTGTTTCAATCTTTTACATCCGCATCGTCGCCTTAAAATAATTTAATTATATATTAAAACGCAGATATGACTAACGACAATAACAACTATAGCGGCGGAAATCCATTAAGCATAGTAAAAAGGTTCAATAAAGCAAGAATACTTGTAGTGGGAGACATTTTAGTCGATCATTTTGTTTACGGGAACGTAAGCAGAATATCGCCTGAAGCGCCGGTTCCGGTCGTTAACGTCAAATATGAAAAACTGATGCCGGGCGGGGCGGCAAATGTCGCAAAGAACGTAGCCAAGCTCGGTGCCTCAGTCTATATAGCGGGGGTAGTGGGAGACGATTATAACGGGGATGAGTTAAAACGATTGGTTAATGTAGGTAACATAAATTCATCTTTCATATTGACATTAAATAGTTTTCAAACTATTATAAAAACGAGAGTAATTGCGCACAATCAGCAAATTGTTAGATTTGACAAGGAAGATAATGGAAAGTTTACCGGCAGGGTTTACAAAACGCTATTGACCGGCATTAAGCAAATAATCGACGATATAGACGCCGTCATAATATCCGATTACGGCAAAGGGCTTATAGAAAGTAAATTTTTCTCTTCCTTAGTAAACCTTTTAAGAGATAAAAATAAATTTATAGCGCTTGACCCGAAAATCGAAAATTTTAAGTTTTATAAGAATGTTTCCATATTGACGCCTAATATAAATGAGGCTTCCGGTTGTTCCGGAGTCAAAATAGAAGACGATAGGACTCTCGAAAAGGCAAGCAAAATAATGATCAAAAAAGTGAAGCCGGATTATTTGCTTATAACGAGAGGGGAGGCTGGTATGTCTCTTTTCTCCGGCAGCGATAGTCCTCTTCATTTGAGAGCCCGGGCAAAAGACGTTTACGACGTAACCGGTGCCGGAGATACCGTTATTTCTACCCTTACGGTGGCGCAGAGTGTCGGGGCGGGTATTTTTAATGCCTGTTATATTGCTAACGCAGCCGCAAGCATAGCGGTGTCTCAGCTTGGTACATATGCGGTCGGGGCGGATGAACTTATCGGTCTTTTAGCGTCGGAATAGTCATCGGTAGAGGTTAAGCAAGGGATGAGTAAAAATATGAAAGTACCAATGTTTATTAAGATAGGGTTTGGAAACGTAGTATCGAGAAACAGGGTTGTAGCCGTCGTATCTTCAGGGTCGTCTCCCATTAAACGACTTAGGGAAACTGCAAGAGATGATAACCGTTTAATAGATGCTACCGAGGGCAGGAAGACAAGGTCCGTTATAATCACGGATTCAGGACATATCGTGCTTTCGGCACTAAACTCGGCCACTATTATTACGAGAATGGAAGATAAAGATTAATTGCCGGAATATGAGGAAAAATTATTTATGGATGAGATTTTACATCTTAACGGCAAGCCCAAGGGTTTGGTTTTTGCGGTGTCTGCTCCGTCCGGTACGGGTAAAACCACTCTTTGCAGCATGCTTTCCGTAGAATTCGGCAATATAAAGCCGAGTGTTTCTTATACTACGAGAACTAAAAGGAAGGGGGAAAAAGACGGAGTAAGTTATTATTTTAT
The DNA here is from genome assembly GCF_048541835.1 of Candidatus Acidulodesulfobacterium sp. H_13. Classification (NCBI taxonomy): domain Bacteria; phylum Candidatus Acidulodesulfobacteriota; order Candidatus Acidulidesulfobacterales; family Candidatus Acidulidesulfobacteraceae; genus Candidatus Acidulidesulfobacterium; species Candidatus Acidulodesulfobacterium sp. H_13. The sequence continues at coordinate 545,962 of NZ_JBLEOY010000001.1, read as the reverse complement.
TAATGACGCGGAATTTGATAAAATGATAAAGGAAGGCGAGTTTATAGAATGGGCAAATATATTCGGAAAAAGATACGGTACGGCGTATAAGTCGGTTGTTGCAGATAATAACTCCTTATTCGATATATTGTTGGAGATAGATGTTCAGGGAGTCGAGAGGCTGATTAAGATTTACAGGGGTATTAAAAATGCAAATAGATTAGTTACCGTATTTATAACCCCTCCGTCATATAGCGACCTGCAGACAAGGCTGCTAAAAAGGGGGGGCATGAGCGAAGAAGAATTGAGCCGCAGGATAAATATTGCCGGCGTGGAGGTTAAAAAGAGCGGCATTTACGATTATATTATTACAAACGATGACTTAGACGAGGCATATTTAAAATTAAAATCTATAGTTATTGCCGAGAGATGCAGGAATAAATTTAAGTTAGATTAAAATCAAATTAGAGGAGAAACTGTTAAATGGCAAGAGTTACCATTGAGGATTGCTTAGTAAACGTAGAAAATAGGTTTGCACTCGTAATAATAGCGGCAAAAAGAGCGAGGCAGATTATGGAGGGTGCAGAGCCTAAAATAGACAGCAAAAATAAACCTATAGTTATTGCCCTAAGGGAGATAGCGAGAGGCTATGTCGGCGTAAAACAAAAAATCAAATAGTTATGGACCCGGATGAAAAGTTTGTTACCGTTATCAACCCCTCCGGCGATTTTCTTTCGCTAAATAGCCTCATAGAACTTTTTAGAAGCAACATAAATAGCATGGACGACGTGGTTATAGAAGAAATACACGGCGAGAGGTTCAAGCTGTTTAAAAAAGCCTATAATTTTTCTAAAAAGGTACATCATGGACAAAAAAGGTTCTCGGGAGAGCCTTATCTAACGCATCCGATAGAGGTTGCGGCTATCGTTGCCGGCTTAAGAATGGACTGTCCCTCGGTTGTTGCGGCACTGCTTCACGACACCGTCGAGGATACCTTGACTACATTGGAAGACATAAAGCGAGAGTTTGGAGAGGAGACCGCGTTTATAGTGGGCGGGTTGACCAAACTCGGCAAGTTGTCTTTTAAGAGTTCCGAAGAGCTTGAGGCGGAAAATATAAGAAAAATGATAGTAGCGATGGCGAAGGATATCAGGGTCATCGTTATAAAGCTTGCCGATAGACTTCATAATTTACGAACCTTGAATTTTTTGCCGAGGGATAAGCAGATTAAAATAGCGCAGGAAACATTGGATATTTATGCCCCGCTTGCCAACAGGCTCGGAATTTTCTTTATCAAAAGCGAATTGGAAGACTTGTCTTTTAAATATTTAAATTCCGAAAGTTATAAGGATTTAACATTTAAGGTAAATAAAAAAAGGATAGAGAGAGAGAAGTATATCGAAAAGGTATCCGATATTCTTATGGCAAATTTAAAAAAACACAAACTTAAAGCCGAGATTTACGGGAGACCCAAGCATTTTTACAGTATTTACAAAAAAATGATAGGACAGCACGTCAGTTTTGAGGATATTTACGACTTATTAGCATTAAGAATCATAGTCAATACCGAAACGGAGTGCTATGAAGCATTAGGTATAGTCCATTCTATATGGAAACCTATTTCGGGCAGAATTAAAGACTATATCGCAATGCCCAAGGCAAATTTATATCGTTCTTTGCATACCACGGTAATCGGACCGGAGGGAATGAGGGTAGAGATTCAGATAAGGACCAAGCAGATGCACTTTATCGATGAATTCGGTATAGCCGCTCACTGGAAGTACAAAGAAGATATGCCCGTAGAAAAACAAGATTTAGACCGGTTCAACTGGTTAAGACAGCTTGTAGAATACCAGAGAGAGCTTAAAGACCCTCATGAGTTTTTAGACAGCGTAAAGATAGACCTTTTTCAGGATGAAGTTTATGTCTTTACGCCAAACGGGAAGGTTATCGCCCTCCCTAAGGATTCTACGCCGGTTGACTTTGCGTATTCCATTCATACCGAGATCGGCGATAAAGCTACTAGTGCGATTGTTAATGGTGTTATCGTTCCGTTGAAGCATAAACTTTCTAATGGAGATATAGTAGAAATTATTACAAAGGAAGGCCATTATCCTTCAAGAGACTGGTTGGGATACGTCAAATCTTCAAAGGCGATATCAAAAATAAGAAGTTACATAAGGCAGACGGAAAGAGACGAGAGTATCGTCTCCGGAAGAGAAAATTTAGAAAGAGAATTTAAGAAGGTTAACAATAAGACAATTAGTTTTAAAGAGCTGGTAAATCAATCATTGCAAAAACTTTCGCTTAAAACCGACGACGATTTGTTTGCCGGAATAGGCTATGGAAAATATGCCCCTTCCTATATATTCTCGATGGTTATACCCGGTTATAAAAAGAGAAATAAATTATCGCTGATTACCAAGACTACCGGCAGCGTAATAAATAAAATAATCAGAAGGATAAAACCCGGCACAGGGAGAGGCACTGCCGGAATTTTCAGCGGAAATGGGGCTATCGTGTCCTCTTTCGACGGGGATTTACTTTACAAATTAGCGGGTTGCTGTCATCCTATCCCGGGGGACAATATACTCGGATTTATTTCAAAGGGACGTGGGGTCATAATTCATAAAACGGATTGTAAAAATATAATTGGCATGGATGAGAGTAGATTCATACAAGTTGATTGGAAAAAGGCTTTAGAACAACCGTCGTCTAATCAGGAGTTTTTTGAAACGAAGATAAAGATTATTACCAGCGATAAGAAAGGGATTTTGGCCGGCATAACCTCTTTGATTTCAGAAAAAGGAGCTAATATTTCCAAAGTACAGGTCAGGACTGTTAAAGACGAAAGGGCTATTCACTTGTTCGATATAGAGGTTAAAAACGACAAGCAGGTAGAATTAATCCTAAACGGAATAAAATCGATTAAGGGCGTGATAAAGGTCAACAGAGTGACGGGATAAGGAAAGTCGTAGGGGTGTTGACAATTTACTAATTAAATAATACAATTAACGGGTCGTTTAAAGTAATAGCATTTTATACTTATTTTTGAACAAGAGGGGAATATTAACATGTCGAGAGTTTGCAGCATTTGCGGAAAGGGTATCCAATACGGTAACAAGGTATCGCATGCCAATAACAAGACTAAAAAGGTGTCGCTTCCTAATTTGCATATCGTTAAAGCTGTTATTTCCAAAGGTGGAAATAAGAAGGTTAAGGTCTGCGCAAAGTGTATTAAGGCGGGTAAAGTTATAAAAGCGGTTTGATTCGGCGGGAATTTATTTGCTTAAAAATGCTATATGTTCCATATGATATGTTCTCGGAAACATATCTATCAAATTTATTTGCTCCAGAGTATACCCCGTTTTCACAAATGCCCTTAAATCTCTTAAAAGTGTAACGGTATCACACGAAACGTATATTACGAAATTCGGATTCAATTTCGCTATTTTAGGTACTAAACCTTTGATTCCGGCTTTTGGCGGATCGAGAACGATAAGGTCAAAACCGGTCATTTTCTTATTGGCCTTTTCTACAAAATTAATGACGTCCGACATTATAAAATTGATATTTTTAATATCGTTTAATTTAAGATTTTTTTCTCCGAGTTTGATCGAAAAGCTATTTGCTTCGACCCCCGTAACCGTTTTTGCGTAAGCTGCCAAAAAAAGGGTAATATTTCCATATCCGCAATATAAATCTAAGATGTTCTTAAAGTTAATCCCCCTGCTTTCAATATATCCGGTGATTATGCTTATTATGTTTCTGTTCTGTTCTTCGTTTACCTGAATGAAGGAGGGGAGGGCATATGCAAATTTTTTATCTTTCAAAATAAAATAATTGCGTGATGATTCTTTATGTCTCGCGATTATTTTGTCGGGAGATTCAAAGAAAATATTATCCGCACCGGTTTTATCCATTATATCCCTTGAGACCTCATCGTAGTTTTTCATGTCATTATTTAAATCCAAGGTTATGTTTTTTACCCCGGCATCCGTCAGTGTTATCTTCGTCGCCTTATTTAGCAGGGTGTTTTTATAATTATCGCTTAAGAGCAGCCCCCTCATATTTTTCAACATCTCATTGAGGCTTTCTTTTGCAAGATAGCAATATTCCGTATCTACGATATGATGGGATGATCTTTGATAAAATCCGATAAAGGGAGGAAAGATTTTTAATCCTATTTTTTGCCTGTATTTAAGACAATTACTGCCTTCAAAATCATGTATCAATTTAATATCTTTAATATTAATTATATTTTTAAAGATTTTTTTAAATTCGGTTCGAAAAATCTCCTCTTTCCATAAAAGCTCCTCTTCGTAGGATATGTTAAGGTAGTTACATCCCCCGCAAATGCCGAAGTATTTACATACCGGGGCAATCCTCTTAGGCGTCGGGGTTATGATTTCTATAATTCTGCCGAATGCATATCTCTTGCGTTCATCGTAAACATCTATCTTAAGGGTATCTCCTGGACACGCATGGCTTACGAATATAACCTTGGAATCAATTCTTCCGACCCCATATCCCCCATATGCTAACGAATCTATATTTATTATTTTCATTGTTTTTTATGTCATTATATTATAATATAAAAACTCGTGTAGTAAAAATAATAATAAACCGTATATAAAATATGAAAGGTATAATTCTTGCGGGTGGCAGCGGGACAAGGCTTTATCCTATAACTTTGAGCGTTTGCAAGCAGCTTTTGCCCGTTTACGATAAGCCCATGATTTATTACCCCCTATCGACTCTTATGCTTGCCGGCATAAGGGATGTTTTAATAATCGCTGTACCGTCAGACATGGATAAATTTGAGGCAATGTTGGGGGATGGAAGCGATATCGGAATTAATATAAATTATAAGGAGCAATTATCGCCGGGCGGGTTAGCGGAGGCATTTATAATTGGAGAAAACTTTATAGGAAAAGACGATGTTTGCCTGATTTTAGGCGATAATATCTTTTACGGACACGGTATTTCTGAAAAGTTTAATTATGCTAAAAACATCGTAAAACAAAAAAGCGGAGGCGTCATATTTGCATATTACGTCGAAGACCCTCAAAGATACGGGGTTATAGAAATAGACGGTGCCGGAGAAATTTTGTCGATAGAAGAAAAACCCGAAAGCCCTAAATCTAATTATGCCGTTACGGGTGTTTATTTTTACGATAAAAGAGCGGTAGATATAGCTAAAACTTTAAAACCGTCGAAAAGAGGGGAACTTGAAATAACCGATATAAACAATACGTACCTAAGAGACGGAAACCTAAAAGTGGTGACTCTCGGCAGGGGGTATGCATGGCTTGATACCGGAACGCCGGAAAGTTTAATGGATGCCTCTAAATTCGTAGAAATGCTGGAAAAGAGGCAAGGGCTCAAAATAGGCTGTATAGAAGAAATCGCATATAAAATGGATTATATTACACTTGACGGTTTGAAAGAATTGTCTAAAAAATATGTTAAAAGCAGTTACGGCAGGTATATTATAAAAATAATGAGCGATTACCTAAATAATTAAATTAAGAGGGTAAGACGTAAATGAAGAAGATTCTTATAGTTATATTTTTGACGGGATTGGGCGGGATTTTGCTTTCGGGTTGCTCAAGCTTAAACAGTTCTTTAGAAAAAGAACATGTTATAAACAACGGTTGCTTTATAACATGCGATAATAACGTCGGCGTCAAGGGCTTGAGTTCAGGCGGCGCAAGGCAGTATGTACATTTTAAAAATAAGATAAAAAATCAGCAATATCACTCCGGTTTTAACGAAACGCTCGGTTAACGCAAATAAATTAAATAATAGGGTTTATTTTATTTTTAAAATGTTGTATAATCAATAAACGGCCCCATAGTCTAGCGGTTAGGACGTTGCCCTCTCACGGCAGTAGCATGGGTTCGAATCCCGTTGGGGCTGCCATTCTTATCCCTTGTTGTATTCGACTGACAAGGGAATAGTCATTAATAATCTGCACTAATATAAAAATTTAAATAAAGGAGGGTGTCAATAGGTTGCCTAATTTGAAAGATAAATTTGTAAGATTTAGGACAAACATCAAAAGAAAAATAGTAATGTGTCATGATAGGTCTATTTTTTATTTTTCCAGATGGCTTTTTTTTGGAGTATTAGTCGGAATTGTCGCCGGAGTAGGCGCAATAATATTTACCTCGCTTATAGCACTTTTTAAATTTATTTTTAGAGAAGATCTTGCTCATTATTACTCTCCCGTAGCTGGATTGATGGGAAAAACCGCCGCCCCTCCGGGAACGGAACCGATACTCTGGATGCTTCCTTTAGTCATAATGATAGGCGGACTTTTGTCCGGTCTGCTTGTTTTTATATTTGCGCCGGAGGCCGAAGGTCACGGAACTGATGCGGCTATTGATTCCTTCCATAATAAAGACGGTATTATAAGGGGAAGAGTCCCTATAATTAAGACTATCGCTTCGGCAATTACTCTTGGTTCGGGAGGTTCCGGCGGTAGAGAAGGTCCTGTAGCGCAGATAGGAGCGGGTTTCGGGTCTGTTCTTGCCAAATATTTGGGTTTGCCGATTCCTGATAGAAGGGCATTGCTCGTGGCCGGAATAGGTGCCGGAATAGGTGCCATTTTTAAGGCTCCTCTTGCAGGGGCGATGTTTGGTGTGGAGGTTTTATATGCCGATGTGGATTTTGAAGGGGGCGCGCTGCTGCTTTCAATAATAGCGGCAATTGTAGGATACTCCATATATGCATATTTTTATGCCGGTTTTAGGCCGGAACTAATGGTACACGTGCCGTTTACCCATACTAAACCGATACTTCTCGTTTTTTATGCCATTTTTGGAATATTTTTAGCATTTGCAGGAAATTTTTATGTAAGAGTTTTTTACTCGGTTAAAAAGCTTTTCGATAAAATGAAAATCAAGCCCCATTTTAAACCGATGATAGGAGGGGCGGTAGTCGGAGTTATAGCATATTTTTTTCCGGAAGTAATGGGCGTAGGTTATGGCTGGCTTCAGCTCGCGGTATTGGGAAAATTAGCATTAGTAACCTTAGTTCTTTTAGGATTTCTTAAAATAGTCGCGACTTCCTTCACTATAGGTTCCGGGGGTTCGGCGGGCGTTTATTCGCCGTCTCTCGTTATCGGGGGTGCCTTTGGGGGTGCCTTTGGAATAATTTTTCATATTCTGTTGCCGCAATTAGTAACTACTACCGACGTTGCAACCTTTGTCTTAATAGGCATGGGCGGTTTCTTCGCGGGCGCCGCAAAGGTTCCGATAACGTCTTTTATCATGGTTTCCGAATTGACCGGAAGCTATGTGCTTTTGCCGCCCTTAATGCTTGTTTCTGCAATAACCTTTTTTGCAAGCGGTAAAAAGAGTATTTACTCTAAGCAGAAAAAGAATAGAATGGAATCCCCGGCGCATTTTAAGGATTATTTGATTAAACCCCTTCAAAGATACTCCGTTAAGGATATCTTAGAAAAAAATAGCATTGCCAAGCCGATAAATCCCGATATGCCTTTATACGAAATGATTAGTATCTTTTTTAATTCCAATTTCTTTATGCATCCGGTTATAGATAAAACCGGTAAGATAGTAGGTGTCGTTAAATACGACAAAATAAAAAATATTATGATGACCTCACCCGACGATTCAAGGGTGGCAAAGGATATTATGGATTCGTCCAGTATACCGAGGATAAGAATAAGCGAAACATTGGATATTGCGGTTCATAGTTTTTTTAGAAAAGATACCGATGAACTCGTAGTTATTAACTCGGAAGGAAATTATGAGGGGATTTTAAGAAAACGAGACGTAGTGTTCGCAATGGAAGAAGACGAGGAATTGGCTAACGCACAAGCAGACTGAGATGGATAAAACAATAAAAGACCGGTTTAAAGGTAAAAAAATAAGGTTTTTGGTTACGGGAGTCGCCGGTTTCGTAGGAACAAATCTAACGCTGGGGCTTTTAGAACTGGGGCAGAGCGTAACCGGCATCGATAACTTTATTACCGGTAGGGTTTCCAATATAGAGTATATCGAAGCTTTTGCAAGGGAAAATAATAAGGCCGCCGATTTTAAATTTATTAAAGGCGATTTAAACGATTTAGAGACGTGTAAAAACGTAACCGAAGGCATAGATTACGTTTTTCATGAGGCGGCAATCGCCTCCGTCCCCTGGTCTCTTAAAGAGCCTGAGCTTTTTCATTCCAATAACGATACGGCCTTTTTTCATATGCTGAACGCTTCGAGGCTTTCGGGTGTCAAGAGGTTCATTTACGCTTCAAGTTCCGCCGTTTACGGTAGTAATTTAAATATACCGTCGGTAGAGGAAAACATGGGTGATCCTCTTTCAATTTACGGGGCGGCAAAGTTTACCAACGAGATTTACGCAAAGGCTTTTTTCAATACTTTCGGTTTCGAGTCTATAGGCTTAAGGTATTTCAATATATACGGCGGGTTTCAGGATCCCTATTCGGCTTATGCCGCCGTTATTCCGACGTGGGTTAAAAAAATTCTGCAAAACGAAAGTTTCGCGGTAAACGGAGACGGTACGACTACAAGGGATTTTTGCTATATAGACGATATAGCAGCATTAAACTTTCTTGCCGTAATGTATACCGGAGAAAAGAAAGCGGCGGTATATAATGCAGGAAGCGGTAAATCCGTCAGCTTGAATGAACTCATTGGGGTATTGAAAGATTTCTTCGGCAGCGATATTAAATATACCTACGGACCCTTTAGAGATGGGGATATAAGGTTTTCCGAATCTGATATAACCAAGGCTAAGTCGGAGCTGGGATTTAATCCGAGGTTTTCATTGAATGAAGGGTTAAGGCTGTCGTTAGATTACTATAAAGGTTTATTTAAAGAATAGATTTTTTAATGTCAAGGTGTGGTTTATTATGTATTCGGCGCTGTATTATGGCAATAAAGATATAAGAATAATCGAAAAAGACATTCCGAAGATAGGCGCGGGTGAAATTTTGATTAAGGTAGAGGCGAGCGGGATTTGCGGCAGCGACGTTATAGAATGGTACAGGAGAGATAAGGTTCCGCTTGTTTTAGGGCACGAAGTTACCGGAGTGATAGCCGATGCCGGAAAAGACGTCACGGGGCATAAAGTTGGAGATAGAGTATGCGTAGCGCATCACGTTCCGTGTAATACCTGCAAATATTGCATAGACGGGCATCAAACCATGTGTGAAACATTGAGGTCTACCAACTTTGATCCGGGTGGATTTTCTGAATTTTTAAGGCTTTCGAAAATAAACGTAAAAAACGGAATATATCTTTTGCCGGATTCCGTCGGTTTTGAAGAAGGAACCTTCGTCGAACCGCTTGCCTGTGTAGTCAGGGGGCAAAGGTTGGCCGGAGTAAAACCGGGAGATACGGTAGTCGTAATCGGAAGCGGACTCGCCGGACTCCTGCATATTTCCCTATTGAAAGCTACCGGCGTAACTCGGATTATAGCAACGGATATAAATGAAAAGAGGCTCGATTATGCAAAGAAGTTTGGCGCAGACTATGTGTTTAATGCCGGAAACAAGGATTTAAATCTGTCCGAAACGGTTAAGGAAATAAGTGATGGTTTTTTAGCCGATGTTGTTATTTTGGCCACCGGCGCCGGCAGTGCTATATTGCAGGGACTTAAATCCGCAAGAAGGGGCGGAATCGTTCTGTTTTTCGGCGCGGCGGACGAAGGGGCCATGCTTCCGCTTTCTATCAATGAAATATTTTGGAGAACGGAGATTACCCTTGTAAGTTCTTATGCCGGTTCCATTCTTGACCATCGTCTTGCTTTAGAGTTTATAAGAACGAATAGGATTAACGTCAAGGATATGATATCGGAAAGACTCCCGATGAGAGATATAGCGAGGGGATTTGAGCTTACGGCCAAGGCACAGGATTCGCTAAAGATTATAATAAAGCCGGATCGTTTAGATGCTTAAATATTACAAATAGCACGTTATTATTCCGGTAAGATACAAGTTGGTTACGTATTCAGATACCATTCTGTGGGTGTTAAAATGAGGCGCTATAGTCGAAACCGCCATTTTCATTATCTTGATGTAGTCGGTAAAGTTTTTATAATATAAATCTAATATATTATATTCCAATTTTCCGTAAATATCGTTTAAATCTTGTACGTCGTCGGAATAGCTAAGGTCAGTCCATGCCGATCTGGGACCTATCGCCCACCCGTTAATTCCCTCCATACAGGCTTCAAGCCACCATCCGTCAAGAACGCTAAAATTAGGAACGCCGTTAAGAGACGTTTTCATACCGCTGGTACCGGAGGCTTCAAGGGGTCTTACCGGATTATTCAGCCATAAATCGACGCCCGATAATATTATGCCGGCCTTATGAATATTGTAATCTTCAAGAAAAGCTATTTTAACGTTTTTAGTTTTAGAGGCAATGTACCGAGATGCATCATGGATAGATTTTATCAAGGCCATACCCGTATCGTCGGCAGGATGGGCCTTCCCTGCGAATACTATCTGTATATTACCTTTTCTTTCCGCTATCTCTATAAGCTTATCCGGATTTGAGAGTATAAGGTTATTTCTCTTATACTGGGTAATCCTCTTTGCTAAGGCAATGGTAAAATCTGTCGGGATGAAAGATGAGTCCGTCTCGGAATTTACCATTTCAATAAGGGTCTCTTTACAAAGAATATGCGCTTGTATAAAATCCGTGTCCGGAATGCATGCGGCTTGTCTCAGCAGGTTAGGGTCTTCTTCCCAGCCCTTAATATATTTTGCGTATAACATTTTATGATGTGACGAAGCCCACTTTACGTGATGAATGCCGTTGGTAACATATTTAATGTTATATCCCTCGAATATTTTTTCCGAGACAAATTTATGTTTTCGCGAAACAGCCACGATGTTTTTAACATTCTTAACGGCAAGCCATGATAGATTAAATTCGTCTTTATCCCTCAATTCTTCACGGTAAATTTTTTTAAATATGTCATTGCCGCAATATCTGCCGAGCATATTTTTTACGTCTTTCATTTCAAACTTATCGAAAGCAGCGGGAATAGGGGTATGGGTGGTAAAGACCACGCGCGATTTGACTTTGTCTAAATCGCCTGTGTCTTTCATAAGACCCGCAATAAGCAAAGCCGAATGGCTTTCGTTTATATGATAGAGAAACGGTTTATAGTTTAAGGCTTTTAGTATTTCATATCCGCCTATGCCCAATATTATTTCTTGTTTAAGGCGGGTCAAGCCCCCTTCGATATACAGCCTGTCGCACATACGCCTAGTTTCGGAGTCGTTTTCAGAGATATCGGGGGTAAGAAAATATACGTCGATTTCGTTGTCGCCGTTTGTGGACTCAACCATATATTTGAATGCGGTAATCGTAACGTCTTTTTCCCCTATGGGGATTTTCACTTTGACGCCGATAGGCTGCATGTATTTTTCGATATTCCATTCCTGAACAGAATCTAACTGCACCCCGTCATTTGAAACCTTTTGTGAAACGAAGCCGTTTTTCCATAATAAAGTTATACAGACGGCAGGTACGTTGAGGTCGGCAAAGCTTTGCAGTGTATCCCCCGCAAGTATTCCGAGCCCGCCGCTATATGTGGGAATACGGCTGTCTACGGCGCACTCCATAACGAAATAGGCTATCATAATGCTTTTTTCCTTGATTGAAATTGGGTTTTTTCATTTCAATAATAATATAATACTCAACTTAAATCAAGGCATCATTTTGTAGTATTTTTTACGAGCAGTGCGGCTATTCCGCCGAATATACATAAATAACCGAGAATAACAAATACGTCCCCGTAAGCCCCTATTAAAGACAACCTGTTGATCATGGCATCGAATATCCTTATTGCGTTTGACGGATGCAAAACCGCTTTGGCAAAGGAGCTGCCGTTTTTTATTATATCGCCGTGTAAAAGGTTTATAACTTTTTTAAATTCGAAAAAATTATAATTTATATTTTTTGAATACTGATTTAAATGGTAAACTTGGCGAATTGCAAGTTCTTCCCCCGACCATGCTATTCCAAAGGATGCCCCTATCTGAAACAAAACATTATATAAAGCGGATGCATCCGGTATTTGTTCGAATTTGGCCGAGTTGATGACTGCTATCATCACCGGCGCATTTACCAGCCCTACCCCTATTCCCCTTAAAATTTGATTATATACAATAAAAGGTATGGAGGTTTGAAGCGATATGCTTCCAAGCGAGAAATTTGATATTGCGAATATGAACATTCCCGCTACAAGCAGGTATTTAGTTCCGTATTTGTCGGAAATTTTTCCCGCTATCGGGGACATAACGGCTACGGCTATAGCAAAGGGTACCATTAAATATCCGGCATTCATGGCGTTATAGTTCAATATGTTTTCGATGAATATAGGCAGCAAAAATAAAGTGCTGAAAATTGCCCCGGCTCTTATCGAATTTACTATATTTCCCGCCAAGAAATTTCTGTTTTTAAACAGCGAGTAATCCATCAGGTGTTTTTTAGTAAATATCTCCACTACAATAAAGAGTAAAAAAGAAGCCCCGCCGATTAATTCGTTTAGTCTGATTATCGGCGAATCCCATTCAAGCGTTTGCCCCTCGTTAAGAACATACAGCAACGTTCCCAGACAAATTGCTATAAGAATAAAACCGACAAAGTCGAATTTTTTTGTAAATCGTTTTAACGGTATATCGTTTTTCAAAAAAATCAAGGTTGCCAGAAGAAGAATTGCGCCGATTGGAACGTTAAAATAGAATATCATTCTCCAATCTACATAATCTACAAAATAGCCTCCGATTACGGGACCCAAAGCCGGAGCCACCATTATCCCGATTGTCCAGATGCCCATGGCGGTTCCCCTTTCGCGTGCTTTAAAATATTTTGCAATTAGACTGATAGAAATAGGAATAAGCCCTGCCCCTCCGACAGACTGAATAATTCTGAAAAAGATAAGTATATTGTAAGAAGGGGCAAATCCGCAAAAGCCGGAGCCTATTGAAAAGAATATGATAGAAATTATAAAAGGTATTTTTAGTCCGTATTTTCTACTGGCAAAGCTTGTAATCAGTATGATGATGGAGTATGTGATGGTATAGGCTATGATGACCCAGTCTATCGTAGTAATGTTGACTCCGAAATAGGACATCATCTTCGGAAGCGCCACTATAACGATATTAATGTCTAATATCGCCATAAAGGAAGCCGTAACCGATATGGCAAGAACTATCCATTTATAATTTTTGCTTTCGGCCGCCGTCTCCATCATTGTATGTTTTTTATAATGCGGGGGGATCCTATCTTCCATTATACCTCTAACTTAGCATAAAAGGTCGATTTCTTCAATGAAATTATTGCACGGCGTTTTTATTGACATTTTATTGGAATTATATTAAATTAGCCGAAAAAAGAACGGGTAGGATAAAAATAAGTTAAATTTTTAAAAATTGGAGGATAGATGATTCATCTTTCTTTTTTTCATGCCGTAACCCTTGCGATTATACAGGGCATCGCGGAGCTGTTCCCGATTTCAAGCTTGGCGCACGGAGTTATAGTGCCGGCTCTTTTGAATTGGCATATTAACAGACAGTCGGAGGGTTTTTTACCGTTTCTTGTTGTACTTCATCTGGGAACCGCCTTTGCCCTGATAATATATTTTTATAAAGACTGGATTAAATTATTTAAGGGTTTTTTCGTCGGTTTAAAAAATAAAAATCTCAATATAAACGAAGACTCTAAAACCCTTTATCTTATTGTCCTTGCCACTATTCCGGCAGGTCTTATAGGGCTTTTATTTGTTCATGAGCTGAAAAGGCTCTTCGGTTATACCGAAGTTGCCGCCGCTTTCCTCATGCTAAACGGAGTAATATTATATTTCGGTGAGAAGAAAAGAAAAAAGCAGGGTATCGCCAAGATATCCGATATGACGATTACTGCCGCGCTGATTATAGGGGTTTTTCAATCTTTTGCTCTAATTCCGGGCATATCGCGCTCCGCGATAACGATGATTGCGGCACTTTATCTGGGCTTTAAACATGAATATGCCGCAAGATTTTCATTCCTTTTGGCTGCACCTATTATTCTTGCCGCCGGACTTCTGGAGGTCCCGAAAATGATAAAACTGCATATGCTTCACTTCGATACGGTTTCCGTAGTCGCAGGCTTAGCCGCTGCTGTTGCCGCATATTTAAGCATTTACGTTCTCATGAAATATTTTAAAAAACATGAAATTAACGCCCTTTATCCCTTTGCGCTTTACTGTATAATACTTGGCGCTTTTGTTTTGACCTACAGGTTTATTTAATTTATTAATTTAAATTTTTAATTATGGTATAATATAAATTTTAAAATTGTTTTATCTCAATAATTAATTTTAACATATAGAAATATCTAAATGGAAGATTTTCTGGAAGATTTTGCAAAAAATATTAAATTAGAAAAAAATTACTCTCCCAATACCGTTTTTGCGTATACATCCGATGTCAGGGCCTTTATCGGTTATCTTAATAAAGAAACATCCGTTAATTCAATTGAAGACATTACAGAATTCGAGATAAAAGGTTATTTGAGCAATATTTATGCAGATATTAAAAAGGTAAGCCTTGCAAGGAAGATTGAGTCCATAAAATCGTTTTTTAATTTTTTAGAAAAAAAACATATATTGAAACAAAACCCCTCTTTTTTAATAAGCCTTCCGAAAGTGGAGAAGAAACTGCCGTTTTTTTTAACGGCGAAAGAAGCGGATTTTTTATTAAATAATTATTTCGATTTAAAATTAAAACGGGATAGATTAAATGGAATAGATTTAAGTTCAATTCAATCTTTATTCAAGGGTTCCAACTATTCCGGTGTAGATATCATTAAATATTTCGGAGCGGTCAGAAACGATCTCATTCTTGAATTTTTATACGGAAGCGGACTTAGAGTCAGCGAATTAATTTTGGTTAAAAAAACCGATTTAGAAATAGGAGGCGGCTATGTCAGGATTTTCGGGAAGGGTTCTAAGCAGAGAATCGTTCCGCTTACCGGATTAACCGCAGATAAGATTAAAACCTGGCTTTATTATTTATCCGTGATAGATTTAACACCGAAAGAAGGGTGTATTATCATTAATAAAAATGGCGATCGCCTTACGAGAAGGACGATACACAGAATAGTCAAAGAATCTATGGTAATAACGGGACAATTTAAGAATATTTCTCCACACAGCCTGAGGCATTCTTTTGCTACGAATCTCTTGGATAACGGAGCCGATTTAAGGTCGATTCAGGATATGCTGGGACATTCTAATTTGGTTACGACGGAAAAATATACTCATTTAAGTATTAAAAAGCTTATAGACGTTTATAATAATGCTCATCCGCTTTCCGGCACAGGAACCGGCATTAATGACTATACAAGGGGTAAGTAAAATATATGGATCGCCTGCGCATGAGATGAGGGAAGCGGAAATAAACTATAATGTTCCTACCTGAACGGGTGGAACGAAAGGAGAAATAAATCAATGGATAGCGGCAATAATGGAGCAATAAGACTTATGGGGACTACGATAATAGGGATCAGACGGAACGGTCACGTCGTCGTTGCAGGCGACGGACAGGTTACCCTCGGAGATACCGTTATGAAACACAAAGCCAGAAAAGTGAGGCGCCTTTACAACGATACTGTGATAGCCGGTTTTGCCGGAGCAACCGCCGATGCCTTTACTCTTTTTGAAAAAATGGAAGAAAAGCTTTCAAAATATAGCGGAAGCGTGAAAAGGGCAAGCGTAGAGCTCGCAAAAGATTGGCGGACGGATAAGATATTGAGGCGGTTAGAGGCTATGATGATTGTAGTTGATAAAACCGATTCTTTTGTAATATCCGGAGCCGGAGACGTCATAGAGCCGGACGAAGATGCATTGTCCATAGGTTCTGGTGCCCCGTACGCATTAGCCTGCGCTCTCGGCTTATTGGAAAAGACGGATTTGGGCGCGAAAGAAATCGCCGAATATTCGATGAAAACAGCCGCACGCATTTGTATTTATACGAACGAAAATATAATTATGGAGGAGATATAATATCAATATGACTAAAAAAATAAATTTTCTGACACCGAGAGAAATAATCAAAGAGCTTAATAAGTATGTAATCGGGCAAGATAATGCTAAAAAATCGGTTGCCATTGCCTTAAGAACGCGTTTTAGAAGAAATAATGTTCCGGACGAGATTAGGGAGGATATAGTTCCTAAAAATATTCTGTTAATAGGACCTACCGGCGTGGGTAAAACCGAAATAGCGAGACGTATCGCCAAGCTTTCGGATTCTCCTTTTATAAAGGTCGAGGCATCCAAATTTACAGAAGTAGGCTATATGGGAAGGGATGTCGAGTCTATGGTTAGGGATCTGGTAGAGACTGCTTATATAAATGAAAGGATAAAAGAAACCGAGCGGGTTATAGATAAAGCGGAACGAAACGCAGAAGAGCTGCTTTTAGATATTCTTGTCTCACCGCCTCCGAAAACACGCAAAAAAAGCGGAAAAAACGGAACGGACGGAACTAACGGCGGAACCGAAAAGAGCAGTTATGCGAATACTAGAGAAAAATTTAGAAAAATGTTTTTAGCGGGAAAATTAGACGACAGGTTTGTCGAAATGGAGATAAAATCTTCCATGAAACCACCTATCCCGGTCATAGAGATATTTTCCCAATCCGGAGTCGACGACATAGGGCAGGATTTTAAAGATATCTTTTCCAATATGTTTCCCAAGCAGAAAAAGTTGGAGAAGATAAGGGTCTCCGAGGCATTTGATATATTGGTGCGTGAGGAAAGCGAGAGGCTCGTCGATAACGATAAGGTTGTTAAAGATGCCGTTTTGAAAGTAGAAAATTCCGGTTTAATTTTTATCGACGAAATAGACAAGATAGCCTCCAGGGAGAAATCTTACGGTCCCGACGTTTCCAGGGAAGGCGTGCAGAGAGACTTGTTACCCGTGATAGAAGGTTCTAACGTTATGACCAAATATGGAGCCGTCAAGACGGAGCACATACTGTTTATAGCCGCCGGAGCTTTTCATATGGCTAAACCGTCGGATTTAATTCCGGAACTTCAAGGAAGGTTTCCGATAAGGGTCGAGATGGATTCTTTATCCAAGAAAGACTTCGTGAGAATATTGACCGAACCTAAGGGTGCTTTGATAAAGCAGTATTACGAGCTTCTTAAAACGGAGAATGTAAATCTTAACTTTACCGAGGACGGGATAGAAAGAATTGCGGGAATTGCAGAAGAGGTCAATATTAAAACCGAGAACATCGGCGCAAGAAGGCTTCATACTATTTTAGAAAAGGTTATGGAAGACGTTTCTTTTGATGCCCCGTTTAAGGGCAAAACTACAAAGAAGATTACAGTGAACAGTGAGTATGTCAACGAAAGATTGGAGGGCATAATAAAAGACGAAGACCTTTCGAGGTATATACTGTAACATCCTTGATTGATCGGCAGATACAATGTATGATTGCGAATATCGAATTTATGATATATATAAAGAGATTATGGGTTATATAAATAATATAGAATGGAAGAATATATAAAAAAGGCAACGATTTTACTTGAGGCGTTGCCTTATATTCAAAAATTTACATCAAAAACCTTTGTAATAAAATTTGGTGGTTCTATCGCTGTCGATAGAGCATTAATGGAAAGTTTTATCAGGGATATCATACTTTTAAAACTTATCGGCATAAACATAATAATAGTTCATGGCGGCGGTAAGGATATAGACGTTCTTTTAAACAAACTTGATATAGGTATCAAGTTTCATAAAGGTTATCGTTTGACCGATAAGGATACCATGGAAGTGGTAGAGATGGTTTTGTCGGGCAAAATAAATAAGAACCTCGTTGCGTTGATAAATAAGTTCGGCGGGCAGGCATGCGGTTTATCCGGCAAAGACGGAAACCTCATATCCGCCGCAAGGGTAAGCGGTGGAAAAGTGGATTTGGGTTTTGTGGGCGAGGTAAAAAGCATTAACAAGAAGATTTTATTGGCGTTAGATCCCTCGTTTATTCCGGTAATTGCTCCGGTGAGCATGGACGAAGAGGGCAATACGCTCAATGTCAATGCAGATTTTGCAGCCTCGGCCATTGCTGCGGAACTTGAGGCGGAAAAGCTTATAATATTATCCGACCGGGACGGTCTTTTGAATGTTGAAAACAATCTAATTCCATCAACGACCGTTGCAGATATAAAAAATATGATAAAGGAAGGCATTATATACGGCGGTATGATACCGAAGACGAATTCTTGCATAGATGCCGTAAAAAAGGGAGTTAAAAAGGTCCATATAATAAACGGTTCCATTCCTCATGCCGTTTTGCTTGAGATATTTACGGAAAAAGGAATAGGTACTCAAATAACCGATTGAACGAAATAAATGAATATAAAAGAACTTACGAATAAATATATAATGAACACTTACGGCAGGTTTGATATTACGCTCGTAAAAGGGGAAGGATGTATTTTATACGATGAAAACGGGAAAAGTTATATAGATTTTGCTTCCGGAATTGCGGTAAATAGCTTGGGTTATAATAACCCGGCTTTGAATGCGGCTGTTATCGATCAGCTCGGTAAATTAATCCACGTATCCAACTATTTTTATACGGAGCCACAGGCGCTTCTTGCCGAAAAACTTTGTAAAAATTCATTTGCAGATAAGGTTTTTTTTTGCAATAGCGGAGCCGAAAGCATAGAAGGGGCAATAAAGCTTGTAAGAATTTATGCGAAGAAATTTTCTAAAAGGGGTTATAAAATAATTTCTATGAAGAATTCTTTTCACGGAAGGACTTTCGGGGCGCTTTCCGCAACGGGACAGGATAAGTATCATAGAGGATTTGAACCGCTTTTGGACGGATTTACGCATGTCGAATTTAATGATTCTAATGCCGTAACCGAGTTAATAAACAGCGGCAGCGAATACTGCGCCGTAATCGTAGAACCGGTTCAGGGTGAGGGTGGCGTAAATATTTCGGATAAGGGTTATATGAGAGCATTAAGGGATTTAACGGCTAAAAACGATGTCGTTTTGATATTTGACGAGGTTCAGGTCGGTCTCGGAAGAACGGGCGCCCTTTTCGCCTACATGAATTTTGGCGTGGAGCCCGACGTTATGACCGTTGCAAAGCCTTTAGCCGGAGGACTCCCCGTTGGTGCGGTATTGGCAAGGGATTATGTAGCAAGGGCTTTCGAGCCGGGTAATCACGCTTCTACTTTCGGAGGTTCTCCGCTTGTTTTATCCGTCGCTAATGCCTTTTTTGACGAGATTCTCAAAGACGGTTTTATGGAGAATGTTTTAAAGAGCGGGGAATATACGATGCATAGACTAACCGAATTAAAGGCGGAGTTCTCCGGACTTATTAAGGATATCAGGACTATCGGACTCATTAGCGCAATTGAGTTTTATGAACTTAAAGCAAAAGATATAGCCATTAAGCTAACGGAAAACGGCTTTTTGACGACGGCGGTGCAGGATAGGGTTTTAAGGCTCACGCCGCCCTTGACTATCAAAAAAAATGAAATAGATCTACTATTTTTATCTATATCCGAAATTCTTAACGATAATAAATAATATTTAATTTTTAATGGACGAGATATTATGAATTCGATTAAAAATCTTTTATCGGTTTATGATTTTACGAAAGACGAGATATACGACATCCTTCTAAGGTCTTTTATTTTAAAGTCGGAAGGAGCCGGAGGCGGCAACGGTTGTCTTAAAGGAAAAAAAATAGGGCTTATATTTGAGAAGTCATCTACAAGGACAAGGGTATCTTTTGAGGTCGGCATCGTAGAGCTCGGCGGACATCCTATCTTTATGTCTTCAAGGGATCTTCAGCTCGGCAGGGGAGAGCCCGTAAAGGATACCGCAAGAGTTCTTAAAAGATATATAGACGGTGCAATAGTGAGAACGTTTGAACAGGAAAGAGTGGAAACGTTCGCGCGGTACTTTGAAAAGCCTACTGTCAACGGTCTTACCGATTTGTATCATCCCTCGCAGATATTAACCGATATTTATACCGCTTATGAAGCCAAAAATGGATCAAAAAACAATACTAAAAAAGATATCGGCGATATAGTCGAAGGACTTAAAATAGTTTATATAGGCGATGCAAACAATATGGCGAATTCATGGGTAAACCTTCAGGCTATGCTCGGTTTTGAGCTTGTACTGGCCATGCCGGACGGATTTGACATATATGAAACCGTTGCAAGCCGGTCTCGGGAAAGAGGCGGCAAATTTAATATTTTGCATGATAAGATTTCTGCCGCAGAAGACGCGGACGTCATTACGACGGATGTCTTTATAAGCATGGGGCAGGACGAGGAAAAAGAAAAAATAGATAAGTTAAGGCCGTTCATCGTGGACGAAAGCGTCATAAAAAGTGCAAAAAAGGACGTAGTTTTTCTTCACTGCCTCCCTGTTCATAGAAATGAAGAGGTTGCCGAAGATGTTTTCGAGAGATTTTCTCCGTTTGTTTTCGAAGAAGCAGAAAACAGGTTGCATGTTCAAAAGGCTATAATAGAGACGGTTTTTAGAAATTAAGGGGGAATATTATTATGAGTGCTGTAAAAGATAAAATTGTTCTTGCGTATTCCGGCGGTCTTGACACCTCCGTAATTTTAAAATGGTTGATAAATACATATAGGGCGGATGTTATTGCCTATTGTTGCGATGTGGGGCAAAAGGAGGACCTGAACGCTGTCAAAGAAAAGGCCTTGAGGACGGGTGCAGTCGAGGCGATAATAGAGGATATGAGGGAAGAGTTTGCAGAAAACTATATTTTTCCGGCATTAAGGGGCAATGCCCTTTATGAAGGAGAATATCTTTTAGGGACTTCTACCGCCAGGCCGTTGATTGCAAAAAGGCAGATAGAGGTTGCGATGGAAAAAGGGGCCAAGTATGTCGCCCACGGTGCTACCGGAAAGGGGAACGACCAGGTTAGATTTGAACTTGCCTACTCCGCCGTCAATCCTAACATTAAGGTAATAGCCCCATGGAGGGAATGGACGATTCATTCGAGGGGAGAACTTATTGAATATGCCAAAGATTTTGGTATTCTCGTACCGGTCACTAAAGAAAAACCTTATTCCAGTGATAGGAATCTCTTTCATATAAGTTATGAGGGTGGTATCTTGGAAGATTTAAAGAATGCCCCCGACGAATCTATGTTTGAAATTACATCGTCTCCGCAGAAAGCCCCGGATATGCCCGAATCCATAGAAATAGGGTATGAGAACGGAAATCCTGTATCTTTAAACGGGGAAAGCATGCCGCCGTTCGAGTTTATAGAAAAGCTAAATTTAATTGCCGGAAAAAACGGCATAGGAAGAGCAGATATCGTGGAGACGAGAATTACAGGAATGAAGTCGAGGGGTGTTTACGAAACCCCTGCCGGAACGGTATTGAATTTTGCACACAGGCTTTTAGAATCTATCACGTTGACCGGAGAGGAGATAGGGCTTAAAGATAGCCTTATACCTCAATACTCCAAACTGTTATATGATGGAAACCGGTTTAGTCCGGAGTTTAAAGCTATTCAGGCTCTTATAGACAGTACCCAGACATCAGTTGTCGGTGCGATAGGACTAAAGTTATATAAGGGAACCATGGAGGTTTTGTATAGAAAATCGGATAAAAGCCTTTATTCTAAAAACATGGTTACCTTTGAAGATGATCAAGGGGCCTATTCGCAAAACGACGCTACAGGGTTTATCAAATTAAAATCCATTAGATATAAATTAATGCAGAAAGCGAATAAAGGGTAATTCGACTTACAAAACTATGAATATAAAAGGCACCGATAATTTTGTCAGGGGACGTTTTCAAGAGGATATATCTGAAATTACGGCAAATTTTACGTCATCTATCGATATAGATAAAAAACTTGCCGCCTTTGATATAGGCGGCAGCATAGCTCATCTTTGCGCATTAGAAAGAGCCGGTATAGTAGATAATAAGGAAAAAAAAGATATCGAGCGGGCTCTTTTAAAAATTAAGGGAGAGATAGAGAGCGGAAAATTCGTGTTTAATAAAAAGTATGAAGATATTCATATGAACATAGAAAAGAGGCTGATAGAGCTTGTCCCCGAATCCGGAGCAAAACTTCATACGGGCAGGTCGAGAAACGACCAGGTTTCGGTTGATTTTAGGCTTTACATAAAAAATGAGATAAAAAATATTGCGGGCGTCTTATTGGATTTAGAAGCCGAGTTGGTAAAAATCGCCAAATCGAATATAGACACAGTAATCCCCGGTTATACCCATTTTCAGCATGCTCAACCGGTATCTCTGTCCCATCACGTTTCGGCATATTACGAAATGTTTTTGAGGGACTTCAAAAGGCTTTTGAACGTTTACGAAACCGTGGACGTTATGACCCTTGGAAGCGGCGCCCTTGCCGGCGTAGATTTTGACATAGACAGGCAGATGGAAGCCGATATACTTGGTTTCGGAAGTATTTCTCGAAACAGTATGGACGCCGTTTCCGATAGAGACTTTGCTATCGAATTTAATTTTGCACTGTCTATGATTGCCATGCATCTTTCAAGATTTTGCGAAGAACTGATAATATGGAACAGTTCTGAATTCAATTTTATAGAATTAAAGGACGAGTTTACCACCGGTTCCAGTATTATGCCGCAGAAGAAAAACCCTGATATCTTAGAGCTTATACGCGGCAAGACCGGCGGTATAATCTCTAATCTCTTGTCGTTGCTTATAATGATGAAGGCATTGCCGTTAACGTATAACAGAGATATGCAAGAGGATAAAAAACCGGTTATGGAAAGCGCCGACACGATTTATGATTCCCTGTCAATTTTTAAAGAAATTATAAAAACCGTGAAATTTAATAAAGAGAATATGGCCAAAGGGCTTGAAGACGACTTTATTTATGCGACCGATTTAGCGACTTATTTGGTAAAAAAAGGTATTCCATTTAGAAAGTCGCATGAAATGACCGGCAGAATCGTAAGCTATGCCGAAAACGCAGGTAAGAAGCTGTCAGAGCTGTCTTTGAAGGAATACAAGGAGACGGCGGATGTCATAGAAGGCGATATATTAGATATTTTTAATCCTAAAACCTCGCTTAGTTCTAAAAAAACAGTAGGAGGAACGGCGTTTAAAGAAGTAGAGAGAGTCGTAAAAAAATATGAAAGAGAAATCGTCGATAATAAAAAATCTGTACGGGCGCTTTAATAAAAAAATAGGCCTATTTAAGCCGTTATTGTTTATCTTTATTCTTGCTGTTTTTTTATCGCCTCTTTTCTTGTCCGGTTGCGCCAAAACCGAATATCCGCTTCCGCCCAAAATTAAACCGCCCCATCCGCCGGTTATATTGTCGGCTAAAAAGATTATAACCGGGATAAGCATTGTTTATAAATATAATTACGATATAAACAATATAGAAGGTTTTTTAATTTATGAAAAATGGTATAAAAATAAAGAAGCAATAAAATATTCGTGTGGTGCATCAAAGCCGATTGCCTTTCAAAGCATCGCATTTAAAAGAAGATTTAGCTTGCAATACGACAAGTTTTTTTATAATGTAAGTAAGTTGAATTTAAAAAACGGCTATTATGTTTTTTGCGCAAAGAGTGTCGGCGCTTATTCTGCAAAATCGGTTTTTTCGAACTATATAATTGCCCATATCGTATTCGGATAAGAGATATTCGTAAGGTTATATAAAAATAAAATCATTTAGAGGATGGTTATATGGCGGCGACCAACGTTAAAGAAAAGCTTAATAAGGTGTTTTTTTTATTAAGTGTAATTATAATAATAATACTTGCATTTTTGTTATTTCAGAAAAGATTCAAGTTTTTTCTGAAAAAGGCTCCCTTTTCATTAAAGTTGGTTCGGATTATCGGCACAAAGTATAATCTCAAGGGTCCCGTCGCCGTTTCTTTCGGTAGAAAAAACGATATTTACGTGGTAGATTCCGGCAATTCGAGGATTATTAAGTTTGATATTAATGGCATATACCTCAGTCAGTGGGGAATAGAAGGGAAAGCGACCGGAGAGTTTATGGTCCCCCTGTACGCCGTAGCTTACGGGAGTCCGAAGAGGATTTACGTGGTAGATTCCGGCAATTCGAGGATACAGATATTTAAACCGAACGGCGAATTCGTTTCCGAATTCGGAGCCTCTAAAAATTCCAAAAGAATACTGATCGAACCTACCTTTATAGGTTTTGCGTATAATAAAATTTATGTCGCTAATTCAGGGGCGGACGATATAATTATATATTTCAAGAATGGTCAATTTTACGAAAGAATAGGGAACGCGACTATTAGAAGTTCAAGCAATAAGGCGAATAGCGGTTTGAAAAGCAAAAAAGGTATAAAACGCAATAATAATAGCGGGCTTTTTTCGCAATCGTCAAGCAAGCCGATTGCCCTAAAAAAACCGGTTAGCATTGCTTTTTCTAAGAAATATATTTATATCTCGGATTACGGCGTTTCCAAAATACTCGTGTTTAACAGGCAGTTTGATTACATAGGCTCTATAGGTATACCCGGAGAAAAGGGTTATCAATTGTATCATCCCGTCGGTATTGTTTATAAAAAAGGCTATCTTTTCGTAGCAAATTATGGGAGAAGCATCCTAACGGTGTTTAAACTCGAAAACGGTTATAACGTCGTTAAGTCTTATAATTTTGGCACACCGGGTTTGGGAGGGAGAAATTTTAATCACGAATCCAATATATCCATTTCCGCAAACGGTAAATATATTGCCGTAGCCGATACTAATAATAACAGGGTCCTGGTATATCGCATATTCGGTTTAAAGTAATCTTTAATTTTATATGAAAACTGAGGTTGCCGTTATAGGTGCCGGTCCCGCCGGATCGTCCGCCGCATTAGCTCTGTCTGAAGAAGGCATTTCCAATGTCTTGATCGATAAAAAGAATACCGTGGGGACCCCCGTTCAGTGTGCCGAGTTTGTCGGTCTCAATATAAATACTTATGTAAATTTAAGCAGCATCCCTTCCGCAATAAGCCGAAGCATTAGATTTACGGATATAGATGTCGGCAGCGATGTTTACAGGTTTGACGGCAGGGGATATATGTTAAATCGGGATGTTTTCGACCGATATATAGCGGACTCCGCCGTTAGAGCCGGAACGAGCCTGTTAACCGCTTCAAGGGTATTTAATATAGACGGACGGAAAAACTCTATCGATGTTTTAGATCTTAAGGAGAATAAGCCGTCGAAAATTTATTATGATTATTTAATAGTCGCGGCGGGTCCGCAAAGTACGTTATCCGTTATTCCGAAAAACCGTTCCTATATTTTTGCCGCGCAGGTCAAGGTTAATCTTTTAAAAGGGCTTGATTCGGTTATTTGTTTTTTCAGACCTTATATTCCCTATGGATACGGATGGATTTTTCCGAAAGGGAGATTCGCCAACGCGGGTATCGGCATTGAAAAGCCGATATCGAGCATGCCCTTGTCGTTTGCCTTGGATAAATTTCTTGAGGAAATGAGAACCGCTGGGTTTATCGGCACAGAAATAGCCGGAAAAACGTCGGGTATCGTTCCTGTTTCCGGATTAAACGATATAAATACCGGCAATATCGTTCTTTGCGGAGATGCCGCTGGTTTGACACATCCTATTACCGGAGCCGGCATTCTAAGCGCCGTGATATCGGGAGAACTGGCGGGTAATTATGCTGCCGAAAGCGTAAAAACGTCTAAGAATTTGCTGAACGATTACAGGGAGGAAATCGAATCCGTCTTTAAAAAGCCTATGCAGATTGCTTTTAAAAAGAGGTCGGTTTTGTATCCGTCCATGACGGATACGCGAGGTATAAACGATAAAATAAAATATTTGTGGCCTTCGTTTGACGAATATTATTGCAAAACGTGAGGTTCGGATAAATTTGGATTAAAAGATTGTTTTATTATCGTTAATGAGGTAAAATGTAAGAAAAGGATATAAAAAAATTAAAGATAAAAACATGTTATATCCGGAAAAAGTTTGATAAGAGAACGGATATGTGGCGGGTATTATCGCAAAAACCTAATACGGATTAAATGTATAAATGCAATAATTGCGGCGCTATTTCTATAAAGTGGGTAGGAAAATGCCCGGAATGCCTGAGTTATAATACCATGGGAGAAGTTGCAGGGGAGAGAGAGTCATCGAACGTCATTAAGTTTAAAAGAAAATCTCCCGATATTTCTCCGGTAACGATAGCGGATAGTGAAAACTTAAACCCGTTAAACAGAATCAAGACCGGAATAAAGGAGTTTGACTTGTCGGTCGGGTCAGGACTCGTAAAGGGGCAAAGTGTTTTGATAGGCGGGGAACCCGGGGTAGGCAAGTCCACTCTTATGCTTCAGATAGCCGATAGGGTCGCTGCCTGCGGGTTAAAAATCCTTTATATTTCTACCGAAGAATCTTTAGTTCAGATTATTTTAAGGGCAAAAAGGCTTAATCTTTCCTCTAAGACATTGTTTTTTCAGTCCTTAAACGAAATAAACGAAATACTTTACTTCATTGAAAACGGTGGATATGATTTTATAATAATAGATTCCATACAAAGAATAACGGTACCCGGCTCCGAATCGGCTTACGGCAGCGTTAACAGGTTGAGGGAAATTGCGCACGAGATAACATCCGCTTGTATAAAGAAGAATTGCGGGGCATTTTTTGTATGTCATGTTAACAAAGAAGGCGGTATTGCCGGTCCGAAAACTTTGGAGCATATAGTTGATACCGTTTTATATTTTGATTCCGGCAAAAGGGATTCGTACCGTGTTCTAAGATGTTATAAAAATAGATTCGGTTCTACCGACGAAATAGGCATTTATGAAATGTCCGAGAATGGATTGAAGGGTGTTAAAAATCCTTCGGCGTATTTTATATCCGAACGACAGACCGATTCCCCGGGTTCCGTAGTTACGGCAAGTTTAGAGGGCACAAGGTCTATGCTTGTCGAAGTGCAGGCATTGGTTGTTCCTTCATATATGCCCGTTCCGAAAAGGGTTTGCCTCGGGATAGACGGTGGAAGGATTTCTATTATTGCCGCTGTTTTGGAAAAAAAAGAGGGTATAAAACTTTCGTCTAAAGAGATTTATGTTAAAATATTCGGAGGGATTAGCATACAAGAGCCTGCAATAGATTTGCCGGTTGCCGTTTCCATTGTTTCAAGTTATATGGAGAAGCCGTTGCCTTACGGTTTTGTTGCGTTTGGAGAAGCCGATTTAACCGGTGAGGTTAGGGGGGTTAAGAATTCTGTCGTTCGAATAAAAGAGGCTGTCAATATGGGGTTTACCGATGTTTTATTCCCGCAGTCTAACTTAAAGGACGTTAAAAACGTAAAGAGTATAAACGGCATAAACCTTCATCCGATTTCCAAGTTAAAAAAAATTATTGAATATTTGACATAACTAAAATAAAATGGTAAAGATGGATTTTTGTAGTAATCGATTAATAAATAAATTTTTTTAAAGAGATTTAATTTGCAAAATATTTCGCAGAGTTATATAGAGGATGAATTACGAGAGGTAGAAAGTCGGTTTGAAGCATATCTTTCAACCGAAACGCCATTAATTCACAAGGTGGCAAAATATGTGATTTCAAGCGGCGGAAAAAGAATAAGGCCTATGCTGCTTATAGCGGCTTCAAGAATGTGTGGATATAAAGACCGCTATCATATTTCCTTGGCCGCCGTGATAGAATTCATTCATACCGCAACGCTTCTTCATGACGATGTTGTGGACAATGCCCCGTTAAGAAGGGGCAAGTCGTCGGCGAATATTATTTTTGGAAACGAAGCGGCGGTTCTCGTGGGGGATTATTTATTTGCCAAATCTTTTAAAATTCTTTCTGCTTTTAATAATTCCGATATCATAAAGGCATATTCCGATGCTACGACGCTTATAGCGGAGGGCGAGGTTAAAGAGCTTGTTAAAACGGCGGATATTAAGACGACCGAAGAGGATTATTTAGATATTATAATAAATAAAACTGCCGTTCTTTTTGCCTGCGCTTCACAGGTGGGTGCTATAATAGCCGGCAAAAGTAACGATTATATCAAAAATCTTTACGATTACGGTTTAAATATCGGCATTGCGTTTCAGCTTATGGATGATGCCCTGGATTACACCTCCGACAAGGAGTTCGGCAAATTTATAGGTAACGATTTAAAGGAAGGCAAGTTCACCCTCCCGTTAATTCATACCATGAGGAAAGCGGACGACAAGGAGAGAGATATTATAACGGAGATAATTTACAAGAAAAAACTAACGCGGCAGGACCTTAAAACGGTTTTGAGTTTCATCAATGATTACGGTTCGATAGATTATACCGCTTCAAAGGCAAAAGACGCCGTTGAAAAAGCAAAAAGAAACATTGATATTTTTCCCGATTCTGAATATAAAACAAGTCTGATTAATATTGCAAATTACGTAATAGAAAGGAAATTATAAATTATGAATGATTTCATTTTTAAAGAAAATGAGCTTTATTGCGAGGATATTCCGGTTAGAGAGATTGCATCCAAGGTCGGAACTCCTTTCTATCTATATTCGCTTGCAACCCTAAAAAGGCATTTTAATGTATTTAACGAAAGTTCTAAGGTTTTAAATTCTATTGTTTGTTATAGCGTAAAGGCTAATTCCAATATAGCTATTCTAAATTTTTTGTTTAAAATGGGTTGGGGGGCGGATATCGTTTCCGGCGGAGAGCTTTTCAGGGCAATTAAGGCCGGAGTAGATACAAAGAAGGTTGTGTATTCTGGTGTGGGAAAAACTGAAGCTGAGATAGAATTTGCTCTAAAATCCGATATATTAATGTTCAACGTAGAATCGTTAGCCGAGGTCTTCCTTATTGATAAAGTTGCCGGAAAAATAGGTAAAAAGGCAAGAATTTCCTTTAGGATTAACCCTAACGTCGATCCCAAAACGCATCCCTATATTTCTACGGGACTTAAGAAAAATAAATTTGGAATCAACATAAAACAAGCGTTAGTCGCGTATGAAAAGGCGGAAGAATTGAGCAATATCGATATTGTAGGGCTTGACTGCCATATAGGGTCGCAACTTACCGAGATATCTCCGTTTAACGATGCAGTGGGAATTATAAACAAACTGCTTTTAAAAATTATTGCAAAAGGCATAAACATTAAATATTTAGATCTGGGCGGGGGTCTCGGTATTACGTATGAAAATGAAATGCCCCCGCACCCTTCTACCTATATGAATTCTATAAAAAAAATATTGGCGGGCTACGACGGGCAGGTTATATTTGAACCGGGAAGGCTTATTGCAGGGAATAGCGGGATATTCGTTACAAAGGTAATACACAACAAGGATGCCGGCAGTAAAAAATTTGTTATAGTGGACGGCGGTATGAACGATTTACTTAGACCGGCACTATACGATGCTTACCATGAAATTATTCCCGTAATTAAAAAAAGCGGCGCTAAGCTTAAGGTTGATATAGTCGGCCCCATATGCGAATCTGCAGATTTTTTGGGTAAGGATAGGGTGATGAACGGAGTTGAAGAGGGTGATTTGCTTGCCGTATTTAGTGCCGGGGCTTACGGTTTTTCTATGTCGTCGAATTACAACTCAAGACCGAGGGTCGCAGAGGTGCTTGTAGATAAAGATAGATTTTCTCTGATAAGGCGTCGGGAGACATATGAAGACCTGATAGATAAAGAGATAATTCCGGATTATGCATAAGTAAACTTGAAACAATAAGCAATGCAATATTATTAATATATTTAGCACAGGAGAGTCGTTATGTTCAAGGGAGTTTTTACGGCTATCGTTACGCCGTTTAAAAATGGCAAGATTGACGAGAAAGCCCTCAAAAAATTGATAGAGTTTCAGATAGAAAATGGCGTGGGCGGAATCGTAGCCTGCGGAAGTACCGGTGAATCTGCAACCTTATCCTTTAAAGAGCATATAGAAGTTATAGAGATAGTATCTGAATCTGCTTACGGTAAAATTAAGGTCATAGCCGGTACGGGTTCAAATAATACTGTAGAGGCGGTCCGTCTAGTAAGAGAGGCGGAAAGGTTCAAGATAGACGGGCATTTACAAATTGCTCCATATTATAACAAGCCTACGCAGGAGGGTCTTTATCTCCACTTTAAAACGATAGCGCAAAACTGTTCCATGCCGGTTATTCTTTACAACGTTCCCTCTAGAACGGCGGTGAATATTCTTCCCGAAACGGTATTAAGGCTTGCGGAAATAGATAAAATAGTCGGAATCAAGGAGGCCAGCGGTTCCATAGATCAGGCTACCGCTATTTTAAGAAAAGCCCCCGAGAGATTTTGCGTGTTGTCTGGCGACGATGCCCTTACGCTTCCCATTATTTCAGTCGGCGGGCACGGTGTTATTTCTACCGTCTCCAACGTAGCGCCGAAAGATATGGTTTTCATGACGAATTATGCCCTCGAGAATGACTTCAAGTCCGCTAAGGAGATTAATTTTAAGATTCTTCCATTAATACATGCGATGTTCGTAGAAACAAATCCTATCCCGGTCAAGAAGGCTCTTAATATTATGGGATTTATAGAAAATGAAATAAGGCTTCCGTTATCGGAACCCCCCGCAGCAATAGTGGAAAAAATCAGGACCGTATTAAAAGAATACGGAATATTATAATAAAAATTTATGAGTACAATCATCGACGGAGTCAAAATGAATGTAATAGTATGCGGTAGTAAGGGCAGGATGGGCAGCGCCATAATATCTCTTATAGCCGGTTATGATAATTTATCGTTTATCGGGGGAGTAGATTCGTCTTATATTGGGGACGAGATAACATCCGAACACTCAGACAGGTTTTTAACGCTAAAAGAGGCGCTTCTTTTGACAAAAAAGATAGAAAATAGAGTAATAATAGATTTTACTTCAAGGAACGCGTCCATGGCTAACGCCGAAGAGGCTGCGTCGCATAACGTTCCGATAGTCGTAGGTTCCACCGGATTTTCCGCAGAGGACGTTAAGATTATAGAGGGATATGGAGAGCGTATCCCCGTGGTTTTATCCGGCAATATGAGTCTTGGGATTAACGTCTTATTAAACGTAGTATATGAAGTTTCTAAATATTTGGGCTCGGATTACGATTGCGAAATAATAGAAATGCATCATAGAAGAAAAAAGGATGCCCCCAGCGGGACCGCCAAGATGCTTGCTGAGTCTGTTGCGAAACAGAGAAATGTCGATTTAAGTGAAAACGTTGTTTTCGGCAGGTGCGGTGATATAGGGGAGAGAAAAAAAGACGAGATAGGTATTTCATCGGTCAGAGCCGGGGATATAATAGGCGAACATAAGGTTATATTTGCCGGTAACGAGGAAACCATAGAGGTGTCGCATAAGGCGATATCAAGAAATAATTTTGCAAGAGGGGCCATAAAGGCTGCCGTTTGGATTGGCGAAAAGAATAAGGGATTTTACGATATGAGGGATGTTCTGGGGTTAAATAAAAATGGATAAGACGAAATATATTTTTATTACCGGCGGCGTCGTTTCAAGCTTGGGGAAGGGTGTAGCCGCTTCTTCCATAGGAACTCTTCTTGAAGCGAGGGGTTTCAATATTACCATACAGAAGTTAGATCCATATATAAACGTAGATCCCGGAACGATGAACCCCTTTCAGCACGGAGAGGTATTCGTTACCGATGACGGAGCGGAGACAGATCTAGATTTAGGACATTATGAGAGATTTACGTCGCTTTCGCTTACAAAAAAGAATAATTTAACAAGCGGTAAGGTTTACGATACCGTTATTAATAATGAAAGAAGGGGTCTATATCTGGGCAAGACCGTTCAGGTTATACCCCATATTACAGACGAAATAAAAAAGAATATAATGGAAGCCGCGGACGGCAAGGATATCGTAATCGTGGAAATAGGCGGAACGGTTGGGGATATAGAGAGTCTTCCGTTTCTTGAGGCGATAAGGCAGTTTAAATTGGATAAGGGCAAAGATAATGTATTATACATTCATCTTACCCTTGTTCCGTTTATTAAAACCGCCGGAGAATTAAAAACAAAACCCACCCAGCATTCGGTAAGAGAACTGAGGGCGATAGGGATAGAACCTTCTATCATAATATGCCGGGCGGATAGGATTTTACCCCAAGATATTAAGGCGAAAATAGCGTTATTCTGTAACGTGGAAGAGGGAGCGGTTATTACCGCTAAGGACGAGGATAGCATTTACGACGTGCCGCTTGCCTTGCGCAGAGAAGGACTCGATTCTAAAATAATAGAATATTTAAATATATGGGCGAGATCCCCGGATTTAAGCGAATGGGAAAATATATCAAATACAATAAAAACACTTAAGAATTCTATAACTATCGGTATTGTCGGTAAGTATGTCAACCTTAAGGAGTCGTATAAAAGCCTTAACGAAAGCCTGATTCACGGAGGGCTCGCTAATAGTATTAATGTGAAAGTAAAATATATAAATTCCGAGGATTTTGAAGGAGATTGCCTTGAGGAAAAGCTTAAAGGGTTAGAGGGCTGTTCCGGTATTTTAGTTCCCGGCGGTTTCGGTCTTCGCGGAATTAACGGCATGTTGCAGACTGTGGAATATGCAAGGATCAACAAAATTCCATATTTGGGAATATGTCTCGGAATGCAACTTTTGACGATAGAGTATGCCAGAAACGTACTCGGGCTTAGAGACGCTAACTCATATGAATTTAACGAAACTACCCCGAACCCGGTAATAAATATAATGGACGACCAGAAGAATATAGGCAATATGGGCGGAACTATGAGGCTTGGCGCATATCCGTGCGTTATATCCAAGAATACCCTTGCATATAATATTTATTTTAGAAACAATAAGGGATATAAGTATATAACCAATGACAAAAACGGTGTCAAATTAAATCTAGACGGCACTATTTCTATAAGCGAAAGACACCGACACCGGTTTGAATTCAATAATAAATACAGAGAGGCGTTTGAGGCTTCCGGTTTTATTTTCTCCGGCGTTTCTCCCGACGGTAAACTTATTGAAATTTGCGAGTTAAAGGACTATCCGTGGTTTATAGGATGTCAATTTCATCCCGAATTTAAGTCTTCGCCCTTGTACCCTCACCCTTTATTTGTAGGATTTGTTGCTGCGGCGGTAAAATATTTCAATGCGTTAAACGGATTGGAGAAATCTTCGCATGCAAAAAATAAGAGGAAAACCCTTGCGTTATAATTTTCCGACCATGAAAACAGCTAATATTTTTGCAAAAGATGATTTAGGGCATTTATTAAACTTCAAATCCAATAATACTTATCCGTTTATCATAGCAGGACCGTGCGTTATAGAAGATGCCGAGACTGCGGATAATATTGCCGGAATCTTAAAGGGCTATTCGGAAGAGCTTAATTTTAATCTTATATTTAAAGCATCTTACGATAAAGCGAATAGAACGTCCATTAATTCCTTCAGGGGTCCCGGAATTGATAAGGGGCTTGAAATACTTGAAGGCATTAAAACAAAATACGGTATTCCGGTTTTAAGCGATGTTCACGATGTTCACGAGATAGAAAAGGCTAAAGCCGTTCTTGATATAATTCAGATACCGGCGTTTTTGTCTCGACAAACGGATATGCTCTTAGAGGCGGCAAAAACGGGGAGAATAGTTAACGTTAAAAAGGGGCAGTTTTTGGCTCCGTGGGATACGAAATATATCGTAGAGAAGATAAAATCAGTTGGAAATAATAAGATAATCTTGACCGAAAGGGGTGTAAGTTTCGGTTATAACAACCTCGTAGTGGATTTCAGGTCGCTGATAGCAATGAAGGAGTTCGGCGCCCTTGTCGTTTTCGACGCTACGCACAGCGTACAGCTTCCGGGCGGTTCCGGTTCCGGTTCTTCCGGAGACAGAAAATATGTTATGCCGCTTGCAAGGGCCGCTTCGGCGGTGGGAGTTGACGGCATATTTTTTGAGGTTCATACCGATCCCCCGCAGGCGTTAAGCGACTCTGCCAATTCGGTTTATTTAAGTTCGTTTAAAGACGAATTAAAAGGTATTTTAGAGATATCAAAGTGGCATGCATGATATATTAGAAACGGCTACGGACGTATTAAAAGTGGAGGCCGATTCGATAATGGCTCTGACGGATAGGCTTGACGAAAATTTTGAAAGAATGATAGATTGTCTCATTGATATAACGGGCAAGGTGATACTTACGGGGATGGGAAAATCCGGCATTATTGCAAGGAAAATATCTTCGACTCTTGCAAGTACCGGCACACCCTCTTTTTTTATGCATCCGGCAGAGGCATCGCATGGGGATTTAGGCGTGATTTCGTCGAACGATGCCGTGATAATACTATCTAACAGCGGCAATACCAGGGAGATAGTCTCCATATTGCCCGCTATAAAGTTTATAGGCGCTAAAGTGATAGGATTTTCCGGAAACAAAAATTCACGGCTTTTTGCGCTGTCGGATTATTTTTTCGATATATCGGTAAAGAAGGAGGCTTGCCCCTATAATCTCGCCCCTACGGCAAGCACTACCGTTCAGCTTGCAATAGGAGACGCTTTGGCGGTTTCTTTGTTGAAAAAACGAAATTTTCTCGAAGAAGATTTTGCCAAGCTTCACCCCGGGGGTTCTATCGGTAAAAAATTTTTGAAGGTAATAGATATAATGCATAGAGGCAATGAAGTTCCGTTGGTAAAAGACTCGGCATTGCTAAAAGACGCAATTATAGAAATGAACTCTAAGAGGTTGGGATTGACCGGCGTTATAGACGATAACCTTTGTCTTTGCGGCATTATCGTGGACGGAGATTTAAGAAGGGCGTTGTTGGGTTCTGCGGAAAATATCATAGGCAGGTCTGTCAGAAATATTATGACTAAAAATCCTAAAACTATTTTGAAAGATACGCTTGCCGTAAATGCCCTGAGAAAAATGGAGGATTTGAAAATTACGTCGCTATTTGCGGTCGAATCTGCGGATGATAATAGGCCGGTGGGTGTTATACATATACACGATATAGTAAAAGCGGGGATAATTTGATCGGAATAAATGTAAATATGCGAGAGAATTATAGGCGCTAACTTAACTTTAAAGGCAAGAATTCATATGAATTACGGAATTGATTCCAGCTTTAAGGACATAAAAATCTTAGTTTTTGATATCGACGGAATTTTGACCGACGGAAGGATATATTTGTCGGAAAACGGGATTGAAATGAAAACATTTTTCGTCCGCGACGGTGCGGGTATAAAATTGGTCAGGGAATCAGGGCTTAAAGTAGGTATGATTTCCGCTAGGATAAGCAACGCCGCTGCTATCAGGGCAAAAGAACTCGGCGTAGATTTTTACATAGAGGGATGCAGAGACAAATATAACGCTTTAGAGCTGATTTTAAAAGACTATAGCATGACCGTTAAAAATTTATTTTATATGGGCGACGATATAGTAGACATTGAGCTTCTAAAATCGGCTGCCGTTTCCGCATCTGTTCCGAATGCGCCGGAATATGTCGGGGCTCATGCCGACATTATAACCGTTAAAGAGGGCGGATACGGGGCTGTAAGAGAGGTTTGCGATATTATATTGGAAAAAAAAGGACTTCTTTCAAATTTTTTAAATAACCTATAAAAAAAATAATGCTTTTAGATCGGCAAATTTTGAGGAAAATAACCCTTATATCGGGTATTGTTTTCCTTCTCATACTTGGATTTTTTTTAATTATTCATTATTTGAACAATAAAAAAGACCTGCTGAATTTTAAAATTTCTAAGGGCTATATAAGTTTAAAGAAGGTCGATTATAAATTTTTTAAAAAGGGCGTTCTCGCCTATGAGATATTTTCTAAGGGCCTAAATTATCGCTCACAAAAAGAGGAGGTTATTAAGCTTAATGGTGTTAATGCATATATTTACGGAAAAAATAAAAAACCTGCATATATTATAACCGGAAAATTCGGGCGCTTAAATACCGTTTCAAAAAATATTATAATTTCAGGAGATGTTATAATAAAATATGCAAGGGGGGTACGGATGAAAACCAATATGATTCGTTTTTTTGTAAAAGAGAATAAAATTATCGCCCCCGGCTATATGGAAATTAGAGGAAAAAACTATTTTATTTCGGGGAAGATGCTTATTATCTATATTAAAAAAGGTATTTTTATATTACGAAAAGACGTTCATTTCATATCTTACAAACATAATAATAAAAATAGCGGGGAAATAACAGGGTGAAAATAAATTCATACTTCTTAATTTTATTTGTTTTTTTAAGTTTTCTTTTTATTTTTCCGGGAGAAGGATTCGGCATTACCAATAAATTGCAACCCGAAACAAATATAACTTCGAACTCATTGAGGGTAAACAATAAAAAAGATACTGCCGTATTTACCGGGCATGTAGTCGTGATCAAGGGGGGTCTTAGAATATTCTCCTCGGTATTAAATGTCGTTTATACGAAGAAACATAAGATTAAAATGCTCGTTGCAACCGGAAATGTGCATATTATAAAAGGAAAAAACAATATTACCGGGGGTAAGGCAGTTTATTACGATAAAAAAGGAATTGTTGTTATAACGAAAAACCCGGTTGCATATGAAGGGAAGAATAAAATTGCCGGAAAAAAAATAATCGTCAATTTTGCTACGGGTATTTCTACCGTTATAGGCGACGCCGAAAGGAGAGTCAGCGCAGTGGTATATTCCAATAAGTCTTTAACCGTTGGCAAATCTTTCGGTAAAAAAAATAGGTAATATAATGATAAAGGTTTTAAATTTAGTAAAAAGATTTAAGAAAAGAGTCGTGGTAAACAATGTTTCGTTAGAGATAATGCCCGGCGAGATAACGGGTCTTTTAGGTCCTAACGGTGCAGGAAAGACTACGACGTTTAACATGATTTCGGGAATGTTGAAGCCCGATAATGGGTCCGTATTTTTGGACGATATGGAGATTACTAAATTACCTATGTATAAAAAGGCCAGGTTGGGCGTAGGGTATCTTCCTCAGGAAACATCGGTTTTTAGAAAACTTACTACCGAGAAAAATTTGATTGCCATTTTTGAATTATTAAAAATATCAAATAAAGAAAAAGATGAAAGGCTTAACGAATTAATAGGCAAGTTCGGTCTTGAAAAGGTCAGAAAATTGCCGGTTATGAGTCTATCGGGGGGGGAAAGGAGGAGGGTCGAGGTTGCAAGGTCGCTTATACTTTCCCCCAAATTCATTTTGTTGGACGAACCGTTTTCCGGAATAGACCCGGTAGCCGTTGAAGATATGCAGGATATTCTTGTGGGTTTGAAAGATGATTCTATAGGAATTTTAATAACCGACCATAATGTAAGGGAGGCACTTAGAATATGCAATAGCGCTTATATAATTAACGACGGTAAAATTATAGAAAACGGTACGCCTGCACATATTATTTCAAGCAGTATAGTAAAGAGATTTTTTCTTGGAGAGAAGTTTAATTTGAGTGTATGAGCTTGATGTTATATAATTATATATTATAACTGCTTATTATAGCTATCGTTTAGTTACCACTTAGGAGTCGTATCGTATGGGCGGTATAGAATTAAGACAAAATTTAAAGTTATCTCAGCAGCTGATTATGACGCCGCGTCTTCAGCTTGCCATTAAAATGCTGGCGTTAAATAATATTGAGCTTTCCGATATGATTAATCAGGAAATATTGGAGAACCCGATAGTAGACGCCGAGGAAGATTACGGTAAAAATAAAGAATCCTCACAGGAGGAGGATGGCAGGGTCGAGAGCGAAGAAGAATTTAAGGAGATCGCGCAATATTTGGTAAACTATAATGAGCAACTTGTCGATTTGTCTAAGTCCGGCGGTAATCATAAAGGCGCCGATAATAATTATATAGAAAATTGTATAGAAAATAGTTTTTGTAGCGGCAAGACCCTGTATGAGCATATAATGGAGCAGGTCAGAACGGGATGTTTCTCGGAGCAGGAAATTTTACTTTCCGAATATATTGCGGGCAATTTGGATTCAAGGGGGTTTCTTGCCGTCTCTATACCGGATATTGAGGAGTTTGTATCGGTTGATATTGCAAACGGCAGCGAAGAAGATATTAGAGAATTCGTAAGCGGTGTTTTAGGCAGAATATACAGGTTAGAACCGGTAGGCCTTGCTTCCGAAGATGTCGCATCAAGCTTGACGATTCAGGCGGAATATTATTTCGGCGGCGATGATTTGCTTAAAACGATAATCAATAATTATTTAAAAGAGGCTGCAAATAAAAATTATCAAAAGATAAGCAAAGAAACCGGGGAACATATTGATGCGATATTAAGTTCTATAGAGAATTTAAAGAAACTAAATCCGCATCCGGGGATGAGCTTCGGCAAGGATGAGCCGAGATATATAACGCCGGATCTGTTTCTTAAAAAAAAAGACGGGAAGTATGTGGTTTTTATGAACGACGGTTATATTCCGGAAATTAGAGTAAGCTCTTATTATAAAAAAATTTTAAGCGGTGAAATCGTTGTCCCGCAGGACATGAAAAATTACGTAGAGGAGAGATTTAGGTCCGCCTTATGGTTGATTAAAAGCATAGATACGAGAAAGGAAACCATTTTAAAAATAGCCCAAAAGATCATAGATAAACAATCTGATTATTTCGATAAAGGGAGCGGAGATCTTAAGCCTTTAATCTTAAAAGATATAGCGTTAGAATTGGATATTCATGAATCGACGGTGTCAAGGGCAACATCTAATAAATATTTAAGTACGCATATCGGGGTTCTTGAGTTGAAGAGCTTTTTTACCGGCGCTTCGTATGGCGATTCTTCTTCCAAAAACGTTATGGCAAGAATAAAAACGATTATAGATTCTGAAGAGTCGGCAGGAAGGGCTTTTAGGGATAATGAAATAACGGATATTCTAAAAAGGCAGGGCATAGTCATTGCCCGCAGGACTATTGCCAAGTACAGGGAGATTATGGATATACCGTCGTCAAGTATCAGAAGCAAGAATATAATCAATAATTAAACTAACAATGGAGACTACTCAGATGAATATTAAGGTTACCTTTAAGCACATCGATTCGACGGAAGCCATAAAACAGTATGCCGAATCGAAGGTTTTAAAGCTTGAAAAGTATTTAAGCAATATTATTGAGGTACATATAACCCTGAGCGTGGAACGCGTCGAACATAAAGAGTCCGGTGTGGCGCAGGTTAAACTGTTGACGAAGAACTTTACGATTAATGCCGAGGAAAAGTCGGCAGATATTTACAGTGCTATTGATCTTTTAATGGGGAAAGTCGAGACTCAGGTTAAAAAATATAAAGACAAGGCAAGAAGGAAAGACCATAATGAAGAAGGTTTTGTCCCTGTCGTTGACAGCGCTCCAAGTATAGAGATTAAAGACGATTACGAAAAGCAGCCCTTAAGTATAGACGAAGCGATACAGAAACTTGAAAAACGAAATAAGAATTTTATAATTTTTAGAGACAAAGAATCTTCCATAATATCTTTTCTTTTTAAAGAAAAGAATGGTCATTTTTCTTTGATCGCTCCTGAATTATAATATTTATTATATAGCGGGGAGGCAGGTTGATATTGAAAGAAAACGCGGAAAAGCCGAATATAGTTTTAATTAGCGGTGTTTCCGGTTCCGGAAAATCATCCGCATTAAAAATTTTTGAAGATAAAGGCTTTTTTTGCGTCGATAATATGCCTATGCTTTTACTGCCTAAATTTTTTGAACTGGGTTTGTCGGCAAGGTTGAAAAATATACTCTTTGTTATAGATATAAGGGAAAAAAGTTTTTTAAACGAATTTGAAAATTATATTAAATTTTTAAGAAACATGCCATCGTTTTTTAAATTTATCTTTTTTGATGCAAGGGATGAAATCCTTATAAGAAGATATTCCGAAACACGCAGAAAACACCCTATTTCGGAGGGAAATATTTTGACTGCGCTCAAAAAAGAACGCCAACTTCTCTTCGACGCCAAGCTTAACGCCGACATTGTCGTCGATACGTCCGATATTAAAATTCATGATTTAGAAGGCATATTGACGACACGCCTCAAGGGGCTTGCCGCATACAGCGCCTCTTTTTCGGTTAAGATTATATCTTTCGGTTTTAAATATGGATTGCCTCTTGAGGCCGATACCGTTTTCGATGCAAGATTTCTACCCAATCCGTTTTTTATCCCCCCTTTAAAAGATTTTACCGGTATGAGTCGGAAAATAGCAAAGTATATGCTTTCTTTTAGCGAAACCGATAAGTTTATAGAATACATAAGAAATTTTTTGATATTTACTCTACCCCTTTATAAGGAGGAAAATAAGTCCTATTTTACCGTCGGGGTGGGCTGTACCGGAGGGGTTCACAGGTCTGTTTTTGTAGTTGAAGAGTTGAAGAAAAGACTAGGAAACGTTAGCGAAGAATATGATATATCATACTTTCACAGAGATATGAAAAAATAAGTTCGGCTGACGGTTAAGAGCCGTTTAGAAATATAAATTGACCCGAAGACTTATTTTATTGTATTATTAACATATATATAAAAAATTCATAATTTTAAGAAAGGTGAACCATCATGAGCAATCAAAAAGGCAGCTTTATTTTTACATCCGAATCGGTGACGGAAGGGCACCCCGATAAAATATGCGACAAAATATCGGACTCCATTCTCGATGATTTTATTGCGCAGGATAAATATTCCAGGGTTGCGTTGGAGACGATGGTAACGACGGGGCTTGTCGCCGTAGCAGGCGAGGTTACATCAAACGGTACCGTAAATTACCAAGATATAATCAGGAATGTAATAAAAGAAATAGGGTATGACGATTCGGCTATCGGTTTTGATTATAAGAGTTGCGGAATAATTACCGCTGTCGGTAAACAGTCTTCCGATATAAGCATGGGAGTCGGAAGGGAAAAAGAAGAAGACCAGGGTGCGGGAGACCAGGGGCTTATGTTCGGGTATGCGACATCGGAAACGGATGACTTTATGCCTGCCCCGATTTATTATGCCCATAAACTCACCAAGAGGCTTGCCGATGTCAGGAAAGCCGGCATTTTAGATTTTATCAGACCGGATGGAAAATCGCAGGTTTCGGTTAGATATATTAACGGCGAACCCGATAAAATTACATCCATCGTTATCTCTACGCAGCATACCGATTCAATATCGCAGGAAAGCCTTAAAGAAGCGGTAATATCTGAGATTATCGATAAAACTATACCCGCCGAACTTATAGATAAAGATACGAAATTTTTCATAAATCCTACTGGACGCTTTGTTATAGGCGGTCCGAACGGTGATACCGGACTTACCGGAAGAAAAATTATAGTCGATACATACGGCGGAATGGGTAGACACGGCGGCGGGGCTTTTTCAGGAAAGGACCCCTCTAAAGTCGATAGAAGCGGTTCTTATATGGCCAGGTTTATCGCTAAGAATATCGTAGGTAGTGGAATTGCAAAAAAATGCGAGGTTCAGATTGCTTATGCGATAGGTATCGCAGAGCCCGTATCCGTCATGACGGATACCTTTGGTACCGGAATTCATTCCGATGATATAATTTCTGCAGCCATAAGCAGGGTTTTTAGTTTAAAGCCTTACAATATGCTTAAAGCCCTTGATCTTTTAAGACCTATTTATGCCAAGACATCCAATTATGGTCATTTCGGTAGGTTCGACGATGATTTTACGTGGGAAAAGCTTGTTAAAATTCAAGAGCTTAAGAAAGCGGCACTCGATTTAAGCAAGGTGAAGACCTTTGTTTAAGGTAAAAATGCCTAAATCTTTATATAAAAAATATATAAGATAGGATAAAAAACAATTTAAAGGAGACGAAATGTCGGATATTAAGGATATTAAGCTTGCAAGTCATGGTAAAGAAAGAATATTATGGGCAGAGCAGGATATGCCGGTTTTGGGTCTGATAAAAGAGCAGTTTGCCGAGAAGAAGCCCTTTAAAGGCCTGAATATGGGCTTATGCCTCCATGTTACGGCAGAAACGGCTAACCTCGCAAGGACATTAAAAGAAGGCGGCGCGGGGGTATATTTATGCGCATCAAATCCCCTGTCCACGCAGGACGATGTTGCCGCATCTCTTACAAAGGATTTTGGGATAGACGTTTATGCTATCAGGGGAGAGGATTCTGATACCTATTACAAACACATAGAAAGCGTTTTAAGTCAGGAACCCAATATTACCCTTGACGACGGGGCGGATATCATATCCGTAATACATAAAAAACATAAAAAATTGATTAAAAACATAAAGGCGTCCATGGAAGAAACCACTACCGGTGTAATAAGGCTGCGTTCTATGGAGTCGGCGGGAGAACTTAAGATACCGGTAATTGCCGTAAACGATGCCGATGCTAAACACCTTTTTGATAATAGATACGGGACTGGACAATCTACGATAGACGGCATAATAAGGGCTACGGACGTGCT
Source organism: Candidatus Acidulodesulfobacterium sp. H_13 (assembly GCF_048541835.1). Taxonomy (NCBI): domain Bacteria; phylum Candidatus Acidulodesulfobacteriota; order Candidatus Acidulidesulfobacterales; family Candidatus Acidulidesulfobacteraceae; genus Candidatus Acidulidesulfobacterium; species Candidatus Acidulodesulfobacterium sp. H_13. The sequence continues at coordinate 503,551 of NZ_JBLEOY010000001.1, read as the reverse complement.
TCTTGCCGGCAAAAATTTTGTCGTTATGGGTTATGGCTGGTGCGGAAAAGGGCTTGCATTAAGGGCGAAAGGTATCGGTTCTAACGTTATAGTTACCGAGGTCGATCCGGTTAAGGCGTTAGAGGCGGTGATGGACGGATTCAGGGTCATGAAGGGTACCGAAGCCGCTAAAATAGGTGATATTTTTTGTACGGTAACCGGCGATATAAATATTATAGACGCAGAGCACTTTGAAAATATGAAAGATGGCGCTATAGTTTCTAATTCCGGGCATTTTGACATTGAGATAAATATAAAGAAGTTAAAGAAGATGGCAAAGAAGGTCAAAAAGGTCAAAGATTTTATTGAAGAATATACGCTAAGCAACGGTAACAGAATATATTTGCTTGCGGAAGGCAGATTAATCAACCTTGCAAGCGCTCACGGACACCCGGCAAGCGTTATGGATATGAGTTTTTCCGTACAGGCTCTTTCGGCGGAATTCGTGGTCTTCGGAGAGACGATGCCTCCTAAGGTTTACGACGTTCCCAAGGAAATAGACGAAAGAATCGCATTCTTAAAATTGAAGTCCCTCGGGGTAGAAATAGATGTGCTTACCGAAGAGCAGATAACTTATTTAAAATCATGGCGGGAAGGTACGTAATAAAAAACTATTTATCTCCGATATTTAGATCATATAGATATTTGATTCCCTTAAGCGTCCAGAACTTATCGATTTTGTTTTGATATTTTAAGTTCAAAGCGTCAGTGATTAGATTGCAATTGCCGCCGGTGATTATTATGTTTGCGTCTTCCGGCGTGCAATTGTAATATTTATAGATGTTGTCTATAAAACCCTTGATAGAGTAAATATATCCGAAGTATATTCCTGATAGTATTGAATTCTCCGTATTTGTACCTATTATTCCTATTTTTTTTATATTTTTCTTTGTTGCTTCGACTATCGGGAGTTTTTCCGTAGATTGATAAAGCGAATTCGTTAGCATAGAAAGTCCCGGAAAGATGATCCCTCCGAGAAAATGACCCCTTTTGTCCATTACGTCTATAGTTAAAGCGGTTCCGGAATCTACTATTATATGAAACTTTTGTCCTGTAAAAAAGGCATAACTCACGTTGGCTATCCTGTCTGAACCCAATTTGTTGCTATTTTCTAAGCAAATTCGGATGTTTAACTTTATTTTAGATGAAATATAAAAAGAGTTAATTTTCATTTTATCAAAAAATTCTTTATATATCGGATCTGCCGAGGGTACTACCGAGGAGATGGATGCATTGTTTATCTCTTTTGGCGAAAAGTTTTTGGCGAAAAGCCTCTTTAAATCGTTCAAGGAAGATATCTTTGCCGTATTTACCTTGAAAGTCTTAACTATATTGTTTTTTTCATCGAATATTCCGAAATTTGAGGAGGAATTACCTATATCGCATGCTAATAACATATTTTAAAAATATATTTCGCCGGAGATGACCTTCTCCAATTTATTTTCACCGGTTTTTAAAAGAAGGGCTCCCTTAGAATCAATGCCGACGACTTGTCCCTCGACGTCTTTGTCCTTGATATTTATCCTGATTGCCTTACCCATCATATCGAAGTATTTCTGGTAGTTTTGAAGGATAGACGATAAACCCGTAGATAAAAACATTTCGTAATACTTATCGAACTTGTTTAAAATGGACGCTATAAGTTTATTTCTATCTATGGGGTCGGTTGGGCCATTTATCTTTTTAGACTCTATTAAAAGCGATGTTGCGATATCTCTTATATTATCGTCTATGTCTTCCTCTTCGGTGTTGACGTTCATTCCTATACCGACGATGATATACTCTATGTTCATATTTTGCGTACTCATCTCGGTCAATATGCCGGAAACCTTTTTTGAGCCTATAAGGATATCGTTCGGCCATTTGATCTGAGGCTTTAAGAAGGCGACCTCAGCTATTGCGTCGGCAACGGAAACCGCGGCCAAAATAGTCATTCCTTGCGCTGTTTCAGGGTTGAACTTGGGTCTCAGTATAATGGACATATATATGTTGCATCCACATGGAGACGTCCATATCTTTCCGTTTCTTCCCCTGCCCTTTTCCTGACAATCTGCTATAACTACGCTTCCGTTTTTTGCGCCCTTGGATATTAAATCTCTGGCGATAGTATTTGTGGAGTCAACTTTCTTTTGATAATACAGGTCTTTCTCCATAAAATAACCCTTAAGCCTTTTTTTAATTTTTGAGGTATCAATGCGCTTTATTTCGTCCATTTTCTATAGCCCCTTGAAATTTTATATTTTTATAAACCTATATATTATATTATATCATTTATATAAAAAATTTAAGTAAAATTTAAACAATAAAATTTAATGAGAAATCGGCAGGCGTAACAGAGTTAGTCAGACATCCCATAGAAATATAATCTACGCTTGTCAATTCAGCAATACTTCTTAATTGAGTTGTTTTTATATTTCCGGAAGCCTCGGTAAGGGCATTTCCGTCTATGATGCAGACGGCATCTTTCATTGTATCGGGGTCCATATTATCTAACATTATTATATCCGCTTTTGCGTCTAATGCCTCTTTAACCTCGGCAAGATTTGCCGTTTCTATTTCTATTTTGAAATTTAAACCCGAATGATAGTCTTTAACCATACTTACGGCATTTTTTATTCCGCCCGCGAGCTTAATGTGATTGTCTTTTATAAGTATTCCAGATGAAAGGTCAAATCTGTGATTTTCTCCGCCCCCTGTTTTGACTGCATATTTCTGAAGGGCTCTTAAACCCGGAATGGTCTTTCTGGTATCCAATACTTTAGTTTTAAGTCCCCTAAGTTCATTTGCGGCAATATGGGACGCCGTTGCTATGCCGGATAAATGCTGGAGAAAATTAAGTGCGGTTCTCTCCGCATAAAGTATGACGCTTGCTTTTGCCTCAAACGATATAACGCTGCAGGATTTTAACACCGAGTCGCCTTCGCGAACTAAAAAATCCATTTCATAATTGCCGCTCGAAACCATATCTATAACCATGGAAAACAGGGGCAATCCGCACACTACGGATTGTTCTTTAGCTATAACTTCACATCGTACGATCGGGTCGTCTTTTAATGTGAGCGCATCGGTCGTAATATCGCCGCCTTTTATATCTTCATTTAGAGCCGTGTAGATTAGCGGTTTTACCTGAGATTCAAAAATACGCATATTTTTGCCTTTATTGTTGCTTAATTTTTTCTATTTCTTCCTTAACAAGCTTTTCTATAATATCCGGCATGGTATTTTTTATACTCTCTACTATCCGAGGCTTAACCTCCTCAAGAGTTTTTTCTATCGCATCCCTTAAATAATCGTCTAATTTAACTAAATCTTGCTCATCTAAGATTTTCAAATCTAATTCTCCTTTATGATTATCTGCGTTTATATTATTTTTGTCATCGTTAAAAGGTTGGGTAACGGATTTATCCTCCATAGCCGGCTCTCTCAATGCAGCTGTTTCCTGTTGTTCGAGGGGCATATCCGGTTCGGGATGTTCGTCCGATTTATCGTCGTCCAAGGCATAATTAATGTCTAGAGAATTTTCAGATTCCAAGTTTTTGGCAATATTTTCAGTAAGATTAATCTTTTCCGAAAGGCTCTCGGAGTTAGCGGGCACAATGGATTCGCCCGCTGGTTGCGTTTCCGGCATAATGCCGGCAGACGAAACTTGAGAGGCGGTTTCTTTTTTGTTAAGTTCCTTAAACTCCTTGAATATTGCATCGTCTTTAAAAAGATTCTCGAAAGCCTGGCTCAGTTCCGAAGAATCTGTATTTGTCTGGTCGTTGGTATCATATGAATCTTCCGATGCGGGTTCCGCAGCTTTATCGGTAAAATCGGTCTCCGGGGATGGATTCGCTAAAGCCGCATCGGCAGCAGAAGGCGGTTCGGATGATGTCTCGGTCTCGGGTTTAACCTCGAACGATGAAATGTCGTATATCTTTTCCTCTGTCTTCGCCTCTTTTTTATTACGTATTTTAGCGCTTAGCGTCCTTTTTATTTTAGAGATAAACGAGTTTTTATCAAACGGCCTGTATATGAAGCCGTCTGCTTTAAGCTCTATGAGAGATTCTCTTTCTTTGTCCGATAAATCCGAAGGCACTAATAACAGAAGCGGGGTATCCGAGAAATTATCGCTGCTTTTAATCTCGACAATGCTCTTTTTTAATTCCGTGTTAATCGTGTCGTAATTTAGTATAATTAAGTCCGGCGTAAATTCTTCCGTCTCATTTAAAAGCAACGACGGTTCGCTAATCATGTCTAACTTAAATTCCGGATTACTAAGAAATATGGTGGATACCGCCCTCTGCATCGCTTCGCTGTCATCTATAAAAATTAAATCGTGCACCATAATAAATCGCCCTCCAATGTCTTTAAAGTCCTTAACACCTTTAAAACAATTATAATTTTTGTTATACTATATCATAAATTTTGACCTAATTAATACCCATGAGATACGTACGATATATTAATATTAATATTAATAAATAATATAGTCAATAATTTAAACTAAATATTTAAAAATAAGCAGGCTTTTATGTCGACAGTAGACAGATATATATTTAAACAGATGATTTTCCCATTTGTTTTTGGGCTTTTGATTTTTACTTTCAGCGTTACGATCAATCGTATCCTGCTGCTGACTCAGATGGTCCTTAACGAGGGTATAAGCGTTTTGGCGGTGTTAAAACTTGCAAGCTTGACGATACCGGATTTTATGATAATAACCCTTCCGGTCTCTTTCCTGCTTGCCGTGTTGGCGGTTTTCGGCAAGATGACTCAAGACAACGAGATTGCGGCGTTAACGGCTTCCGGCGTAAGTATATTCAGGCTTACCAAGCCCGTTATTATTTTTGCTTTGATACCGCTATCGATTTCCATTTTTTTTTCTTTTTATATGGCTCCGAGATTTAACTTTTTTTTTAGGGTGCTTGCGGTAAAAGAGGTTAAAAATGCGGCGCTTTCGGCATTAAAGAAAAATGCGTTTACCGATAGATTTGGAAATTTAAAGATTTTTGTCAAGGATGTTAATACAAATAAAAATACCCTTAAGGGTATTTTTATATTGAATAAAGTGGGCAGCGAACCCGAGACGTTAATCGCTAAAAGGGGTATTATAACGTATAATCAAAAACAAAATACCCTGTCTCTTTATTTAAAGAACGGAATTATTCAAAATCAAAATCCATATTCTAAAAATTTCTGGATATTGCATTTTGATGACTATAAGATAAACATCAAATTGAGGGGGCTATCTTTTCCGGGGAAGAACAGCTCGGTTCATTTTTTGACGTTTCCTCAGCTTGCAAGGAGGTATCTCTCCGAACATAACCGTAAATTAAAAAGTATGTATCTTGTGTATATGTATAAAAAGATTGCTATACCGATGGCCGCTTTATTATTCGTATTCATAGGGCTGCCACTCGGTATGCTTATGGAAAAAAGAAGCTTGTTTCTTGCAATTTTCTATACGATAATTATCGTTGTAATTTACTATGTTTTATTTACGTCCGGGTTTTATCTGTCGCTCAGAAATCAGCTTGATCCCTTTATAGGCACATGGGGAGCGGATTTATTCCTCGTCGTTTTGGGAATTATATTATATACAAAGGCATTTCTAAGGCAATAAATATAAATAAACGGTTTTAATCCAAATGTAATATGGCGATAATAAATTTATGAAGATTAAGATACTGCAAAGATATTTATTAAGCGAATTTTTAAAACATTTCATTATAGCTATTATAAGTTTAGCGGCTTTTTACGTAATAGTGGATTTTATTTCCAATATAGGCACTTTTACCGAGCATGCCCCTGAACTTAGGTATGTCATTCTTTATTTCATTTATAAACTGCCGGAAATAACATATCGGATGCTTCCGTTGGCGGTTCTTCTTGCGACACTGCTTTCTATTTCGTTTTTTAACAAGAATAATGAAATAACGGCGGTAAAATCTTCCGGTTTGAGCATGTTTAGGTTTTTTCTACCGCTAATCGTCTTAGGGGCGGTAATATCTGTTTTTGCTTTTTTGCTTTCTAATTTTATAGTAGTAAGGTCTAACATATTGCGAAGCGTTGTTATGCAGAGGTATATCAACAAGAATAAGACTTACAATATCGGTTCCGTATATCAATATAGGACCAAAAATATATTTATTCATTATAAACACAGTATTATTACCGCTAAGACTATGGAGCCGACTTCTAAAACGATAAAAGGGGTCAACATATATATTTTTAACGATAAATTCATACTAAACAAGAGATATATCGCAAAAGTGGGTTATTTCAGTAAAAAAGGCCTTGAGTTAACAGGCGTACGCGAAGTAAGGTTTAATTTTACAAATAAAAATAAAGCTGTTTTTTCCGAAAAGAGTATCAAATCGGTTGAGATTCCAATCTATTTGAATTTAAACTTTTTTAGGTCGTACAAATTAAAGCCGGAATTTTTATCCATAATAAATCTTTCAAGAATGATTGCCGTCGCAAAAAAATCAGGGTCGGGTTTAAACTATATCTTGACCGATTATTACTCCAAACTATCCTATCCCGTTGTCAACTTAATACTTATACTTATCGGAATTTCTATAGGGCTTATACTCGGCAGTAAAGGCAATTCTCCTATTTCCGTGGGCATAAGTTTAGCGTTTGCGTTTGCCTGGTGGATTATAAATTCCATAGCCCTATCGCTTGGGGAGTCGGCGCAACTTAATCCCTTGTTGGCTGCATTTATGGCGAATATTATATTTTTATCCTTTGCCGTGTATCTTATGATGGATATAGACTGACGGCATAACATGTAATCGAACGGCTTATAACTCGATACGCAATCCGTCATATGCCGGCATAAGATTATCGGTACCATATTCCTTAATACGTTCGTAATCTAAGTCATGCCCCATATGCGTGAAGTATGTTTTGGATGGATTTATTTTTTTAGAAACGGCGATTGCTTCTTCTATGCTGAGATGCGTCGGATGCGGCTTATGCCTGAGCGCATCTATCATTAATATATCTAAATTTTTCAATAAGTCCAACGAAGACTCCGGTATCTCAGAAGTATCGGTAATATATGCGAAATCGTTTATTCTATAACCGTTTATCAGGTTTTTTCCGTGATAGACGGGAATCGGCGTTATTTTCAGCCCCGACTTTATTTCTATACTCTTGTTGAGGACGTGGGGGGTCAGGTAGGGCTTGCTGGATTGGGATTTTTCTTTAAAAATGTAGCCGAATTTGGTTTTAATAAAATTTATTGCCGTTTCCGATGCATATATGGGTATAAATCTATTATCTTCGTTTTTCAAATAGTTAAACATCCTTAAATCGTCTATGCCGAAAATATGGTCGGCATGGGTGTGAGTATATAATACCGCATCTATGTTTTCAACCTTAAGACTCAATGCTTGGGTTCTCAAATCCGGCGTGGTATCTATTAAAATATCCAAGTTATTTTCAGATACCATAACAGACGGCCTAAGCCTTTTATTTTTCGGATTGGACGACGTGCAAACTTCGCATTTGCATCCTATTAAAGGAACGCCGGTCGAAGTACCGCATCCTAAAACTAATACTTTCATATTCTTTTATGATACAATAAAATAGGCGCAGGTGCAAATAGTACGGCGATTAATCGTATTGCGGATAGGGGATGCTAAACTTTAAAACGAACAAAAATAAAAAAGATACCGAAGGAGTCAAAATCCGGCGTGAGATTATTTTTGCGGCAGCGGTATTAATTCTCGTTATTTTTTCCACATTCGAAGAACTTCGGATGGTTTATTTTTCCAATGCTTCAATCACATCCAAGGTCATAGTCTATGCTTACATAAATATCACCGTCGTGCTGTTCTTGCTGATGTCGTTTCTTGTGCTTAGAAATGTCGTAAAATTAGTCATAGAACGAAAAAAAGGGATTATAGGTGCAAAGCTTAGAACGAAATTTGTCGGTTTATTCGTCATAGTCAGTATCGTTCCGTCTATTTTTATGTTTATTGTTTTGATTATGACCGGTTTTGCCGCGAATATTATAAATAAATGGTATTCGCCGAGGTTCGAAAGGGCTATGGATTATGCCGCGAGTATCGCCGGCAATAGCGCTTTTAGCAAGAATAATGCAGGCATTAGCCATAAGATTAAATGGCTCAGCCATTTCTATATGGAATATTTACAGATAAGATTTATAAAAAACCCGGTTGAGACGACTTATTTGATATTTTTTTCAATATTTACGCTTATTATCCTATTTGTTTCGTTGTGGGTAGGGTTTTATTTTTCCAAGAAATTAACCAAGCCGATAATAGACCTCGTCGAGGGTACGAAAAAAGCGGCATCCGGAGATTTCAATATAAAAGTGCCTAAAAATTCAGACGATGAAATAGGTATGCTTATCGATTCTTTTAACGTAATGGCAATGGATTTAAAGAAAAACAAAGAAGAGATCGAAAAGACGAATACCGACTTAAAAAAGGTCAATGAAGAAATAGACAGAAAAGGAAAATATATGGAGATAATACTTAAAAACATTCATGCAGGTGTTATCGGAATAGATGCTACGGGTAAAATCAGAAGTTTGAATAATGCGGCGGAGGAGATGTTTGGAATTAATCATAAAGATGTTTCCGGCAGAAATTACAAGGATGTTTTCGATGAAGCCGTATTTTCCGATATAAGGAGTATTATCAATATTTTGACTAAAGAAAACAAAGAAAGTTTGACGAAAGAAATAAAATTTAATATAAGCGGAAATTTAAAAGTTTATATAGTAAACCTTACGGTCCTGAAAGATGAAGCAGGTAATTACGTAGGTTTTATTATCGTTTTAAACGATACTACGGATATGATGAAGGCGCAAAGGGTTGCGGCATGGGAAGAGGTCGCCAAGCGCATGTCCCATGAAATTAAAAATCCCCTGACGCCGATAAGGCTTTCCGCCGAACGGCTTAAAAGAAAATTCGGCAATAAAATAGATGCCGACGATACTATTTTTAACGATTCTATTAATATGATAATCAAGGAGACGGACGATTTAAAAAACCTTGTTGACGAATTTTCACTTTACGCAAGGCTTCCAAAGGCTAATTTTGAGCCGGCAGATTTAAACATTTTAATAGACGAGGCTGTTTTGCTTTACAAGGGTGCGCATAAAAATATAGAATTTATTGAAAGGCTTGCCGAAAAGCTGCCCAAAGTTTTCATAGATAAAAGACAGATGAAAAGGGCGTTCATGAACATTATAGATAATGCATTATTTAGCATAACCTTGAAGTTATTGGGAGAACACGGCGCTGGTTCGGCGGCGGGTTATAAGGGCAATATAACTATAACGACAAGGTCGGTATCCGGCGGGAATAAAAACGAAAACATCGTAAGGGTAGTTTTTTCGGATAACGGAACCGGCATAAAGGGCGAAGTCATGCAGAACATGTATGAACCTTATTTTTCTACCAAACAGGGCGGAACGGGTTTGGGGTTGGCAATTACAAAAAATATCGCCATGGAAAATAACGCAGTTATAACAGCGAAAAACAATAAAAGGGGAGGGGCGGACTTTATAATAGACTTAAAGGCGGAATCGGCAAACAGTTTTAAGAATAACGCAATCAAGGAATAACGAGGGGGGGGCAGGAGTGAAGTTTGTTTTAATAATAGACGATGAGGGCAGTATAAGAGAATCATTGGGAGGGATATTGGGCGACGAGGGTTACGGTGTCTCATCGGAAGGAAACGGCGAGGCGGGGCTTAAGTCTTTCAGGGAAAGCCCGCCCAATGCCGTTTTACTTGACGTATGGCTCCCGGATACGGACGGAGTAAATATCTTGCGCGAAATGGTGAAAATGGATAAAAAAATTCCGGTCATAATGATTTCCGGTCATTCCGATATAGACACGGCTATACAAACTATAAGAATCGGGGCATACGATTTTATCGAAAAACCCCTGTCGTTGGACAGAATTGTAATAACCGTAGAAAATGCCGTCAAATATAACAGTGTCAGCGAAAAGAAAACCATATTGGCGGGAACGCTTTCGGGCGGGTTCGAACTCATAGGTGAATCCGACGGGATTAAGGCTCTAAAAGAAAAAATACTTAAGGTTGCATCTTCGACGGCTCCCGTGCTGATTACGGGGGAAAACGGCACGGGAAAAGAAATGATTGCAAGGGCTATTCATTCCAACAGCATCAAAAGGAGCGAGGAGCCGTTTATCGCTATAAATTGTGCAGCCATACCGGATGAGCTTATAGAGAGTGAAATTTTCGGTCACGAGAGGGGGGCGTTTACCGGGGCTAACGGCAGGAAAAGGGGAAAATTTGAGCTTGCGGACGGGGGGACTATTCTTCTAGATGAAATCGGCGATATGAGCCTGCGAATGCAGTCTAAGATTTTGAGAGTCCTGCAGGAAAACAGGTTTCAAAGGGTTGGTGGAGAAACCGACGTAGATGTAGATGTCAGAGTCGTAGCGGCTACGAACAAGGATCTTGAGTCGGAGATAGCCTCCGGCAGATTTAGGAGTGATTTATTCTATCGGCTTAACGTTATTCCGTTTTTTATTCCCCCGCTCAGAGAAAGGAGGCACGATATTCCTTTATTAATTGATTATTTTATTAATATCTTCGGCGATAACGTCAACAGGCTAAGAATAGACGGCGATGCCGTCGATATTATGAAAAGTTACGACTGGCGCGGGAACGTCAGGGAGTTGAAAAACATCATAGAAAGGTTTTCCATTTTAAATTCTAACAATAAAATAACCAAGGAAGATGTTTTGAGCGAGTTAAAGATCGAGCCGTTAGCGGATAAACATAATGCAGAGATAGTAAACGACCGAGGCTATATGAAAATAAATTCATTCAAGCAGGCAAAAGAAGACTTTGAAAGGGCATTTTTATCCTATAAATTGAAAGAGAACGACAATAATATCACAAAAACGGCAATCACCCTCGGCATGAGCAGGCGTAATCTCCAAAAGAGAATGGACTGCTTAAATATTAATCAATAAATGATTAGTATGGTAAAGTGATTAAAATTATGGCAACCTATTGTTACCGAAATGTTTCCTAAAAAAAATATGTATATATTTTTTTGCACTATTCACTATATTTTCCGTTCCTCAAACCCTCTGAAATTCATTTTTTCTGAAAACTGGCATAACCTTTGCTTATAACATAAATAGAAAAAATAACCTTTAATTTTACCTCCAATTGTAATTCTTAAGGGTTTTTACCTGCGCAGGTAATTTAAACTTAAATTTTAAACTTGAAATTTTTTAAAAGGAGGCTTTATGGAACATAAATTAAAATCCGGGTTCAATATCAAGGTATTTTTATGTTTTGTTTTATTTGCCGTATTTTTATCGGTTACGGGTATCAGGGAGTCTTATGCCGTCGATACCTATGCCAATATCAATACGAATGCAAGTATTAAAAAAATAGAAAAGAAATTAGATAAGGCACTGTCCGATATCAGTTCTTTAAAAACACAAGAGGCCAATAACCAAAGCAACTATTTTTCCAACATAAAATTGCTTGGGACGATAGCAACCTCTTATACCTATAATCTTGCGAAGCCGGACGGTTATAACGGCAATTACGGGGATAACTGGCAGTCCGACGGTTTTACGGTCAACAATGCCGATATAACGCTGAGGCGTTCGCCGGGCAATTCTTTCACCCCTTACGGCGTAGGTTTTCATGTCTCAATCGATTTTGGTCAGAATATACAGTTTTATAAGGCTTATTATGGAAATAAGTCTTATTTTACGCAGTCTTTTCAGGACAGAACCCCTTACGATGTGAGGAAGGCATATATAGACATAAATTTACCGGTAGGAAACGGATTGGATATACACATCGGAAAGGAGAGCGAACTTTTGGGATTTGAAGCCTTTAATCCCATCAGAAGCTGGAACAATACCTATTCATTACTGACTGCGGTAGAGCCGGCAACGTTAACCGGCGTTTTTTTAACGTATAATTTTATTCCTGCATTAACCTCGACCCTCGGGATTGCAAATACTATTAATTCCGTCGTTCCGGTCGATAACCTACCCGTTATCGAACTGAACGAGAGTTATGCAGCGCTTGGCACGCTTACATTCAACGGAGGATTTATTTATGGGGCCAATAGTTATGTCGTAGCTGACAAAACCTTGTATAGAGATAACTTAAACAAAAGTTTTTATAGTTATGTCGATGCCGTGTACAGCCCGACGAACGACTGGTCTTTTGCCGCCGATTACGAGCTTGGTCTCGGTGGCGGAATAAACAATTCTGTTCTTAGCGATAACGGAATAACGCCGGGCAGCGTAACATATCCGACATTGATTAAAACATCCGCATCCACGTACAGCAAGTCCCGTTTTTACGGCATAGCCGGATACGTTCATCATCAGCATAATTATTCTTTCGGTCAGGTTGCAGAAACCTTGAGAGAAGTTTGGGCATACGACCAGAACGGCTTGTGGGAGGCTGCGAGTATTCCCGGGATTGGCAATCACTATACGGATTCTACGTTGACGTTTGCTTATCTGCCATCTTTTAAAGGATTTAAAAATATACAGTTTAGGTTTGAGTTCGAGCATCAGGCGGCAAATCATAACGTTTATTTCAATTCCGAGGGCGTACCTGCGCATTCGCAGCAGAATACGTTGAATTTAATGGTTTTATACAGTTTTTAAGAGGAGGAGGTAAAAAATGAAAAAGATAGAGGCTATTATTAAGCCTTTTAAAATCGACGATGTCAAGGAAGCCCTTAATAAAATCGGAATTCACGGAATAACGGTCACAGAGGTTAAGGGTTTCGGAAGACAGAAGGGACACACCGAGTTATACAGGGGAGCGGAATATAGAGTGGATTTCGTTCCAAAGGCAAAGGTGGAAATTGTCGTTCCAGACGAACAGGCCCCGGATGTGGTGGAAGCGATCGGGAAAAGCGCAAAAACAGGAAATATCGGCGATGGAAAGATATTTATATCCTCGGTAGAAGAAGCGGTGAGGATAAGAACCGGTGAGAAGGGAGAATCGGCTGTTTAGTTCCATATAAAAAATCAATATAAATTTGAAGGAGGGGTAGGGGAAATTATGAAAAATTTTAAGGTACCGATATTTACGGTCATACTGTCTTTAATAGGCGGTATGTCTTTGGTCTTGTTTTCCTGGGCGAGTCCGGTTTTTGCCGCCGCTTCCAAAATTCCTGCGTTTAGCGCAGGCAATACGGCATGGGTATTAACTTCATCGGCTCTTGTTTTGATTATGACGCCCGGACTTGGATTTTATTACGGCGGTATGGTCAGGAGAAAAAATGTCTTAAATACCATATCGCTCAGTTTTATTACCATATGTACCGTAAGTATAATATGGATTTTATGGGGTTATTCTTTGGCTTTTGGTCCGGATGCGGTAGGTGGGATTATAGGGGGTTTTAAATATATAGGTCTGTTTGCGATGGGCGAGGCCCAGCATTCAAGATATGACGGCACTATACCTTCTTATATTTACGTCATGTTTCAGCTTATGTTTGCTATAATAACGGTTGCATTGATAAGCGGTGCATTGGCGGAAAGAATCAAGTTTTCTTCATGGGTGGTGTTTACTATAGTATGGCTCACAGTGGTTTATGCCCCGGTGGCTCAGTCGGTCTGGGGTATAGGCGGAATATTTCAGAAGATGGGGGTTCTTGATTTTGCAGGCGGGACCGTAGTCCATATCAATTCCGGTGTTGCAGGGCTTGCGGGGGCTATTGTTCTTGGAAGAAGAAAGGGTTACATGAAAGAAAATATTGTTCAGCCCAATCAGTTGGGTTACACTATATTAGGCGCATCGCTTTTATGGTTCGGGTGGTTCGGTTTTAATGCCGGCAGCGCCTTAGGGGCCAACTCTCTTGCCGCCTCGGCATTTTTGGTAACCAACACAGCGGCGGCAGCGGCGGCTATCGGTTGGATGATCGCGGAATGGATTCGCAGCGGAAAACCCACGACCTTGGGTATGGTTTCCGGAGCCGTTGCGGGGCTTGTTGCAATAACGCCCGCATCCGGTTTTGTCAATCCGGTAGATTCCATTATAATCGGTTTCATTGCCGGAATCATATGCTATTCCATGGTTGTTTTCGTTAAACCGAAATTGGGCTACGACGATGCCCTTGATGCCTTTAACGTTCACGCTATAGGCGGGGCATGGGGGGCTTTGGCAACCGGTTTATTTGCCGATCCGCTCATTAATTCTGCCGGAAGGGGCTTATTTTACGGCAATCCCGGTCAGATGTGGGTGCAGTTCCTGACCGTAGCTGCCGTAGCGATATATTCGTTCGTAATGAGTTATATAATATTTAAGGTGATTGACAAAGTTATGGGTTTGAGGGTCAATAAAGAAACCGAGGCAATCGGTCTCGATATCACCCAACATGACGAAGCCGGATATAATTTCTAACTGCAAAAGATCTACGGGCGGCAAAAATATGAACCTGCCGCCCGTTTTTGCAGATACATGCGGGGGGTGTTAATGTCTATATCTTCAGTGAATTTATTGTTAAACCGGTGATGATTTTAGGATAAAAATAAGTGGATTTCTGAGGCATCCTCAGGTTTAAGGATGCTATTTTAATTACGTCTTCTATTGAAGCGGGGTTCATAAAAAAAACAGCCTCTAAGCCCCCGTTTTTAACCTTTTCCAATGCCTTTTCCGCATCTTTTTCATACACAAGGTATTTCTGGTTATTTATTTCATTCCGCGTTATATTTAATGCCTTTTTTAAAACGTATGTTTCCAATATGGAAACATCTAATGTTTTGAGGGGATTATCTTCCGATCCCTCGCTGTTTTTCTTGAAGGATAAAATAAATCCGCGTCCGGAATTATGCGCAAAACCAAAGGATACCCCGTTTTTACCTGATTTTTTGTTTTCTTTTAATATATCGGCAAAACTTACCTCTTTGTAGTCAAAATCTTCCTCAATGTTGTCTAAAAAAGCTTTCGGTTCTATACTCTTTCCCGTTATACCCCTGTGGGTAGGCAGTATAACGAGTCCTTCCTGGTTGGAAGGAGCAAAGTACATAAGGCACGAATCCGCGTTAATTCCGGTTAGACCCTGTTCTTTGACGTAATCCCTAAAATTCATGTAGGTTTCAAATCTGTGATGACCATCCGCTATATAAACGGATTTTTCTTTCATCTCGTCCCGGATGAATTTAATGGAGTCCTTGTCGGACAGTCTATATAAAACATTTTTGATATTTTTTTCATCATAAAAATCATAGAGTAACAGGGCAATGCCGTCTCGTATCGATTTTTTTAATATTTTCAATACGGCAGAGTTTTTGTCTTCGAATATCGAAAAAATAGGACTAAAATTGGCATTAGCAGCTTCTACAAGCTTAAACCTGTCTTCTTTCGGCTTAGAAAGCGTTGTCTCGTGACCGTAAATGGACTTATTGTTTCGGGTTTCCGGAAGCAAAAAAAGGGATAAAAACCCGATCCTCTCATATGGAACATTATTTATATAAAACCTTTGAGTATAGATGTAAATGGAATCTTCCGGTTCCAATTCCAAAACCCCTGTATCTATCCAGTCTTTAAAAATACTGTCGGCCCTATAATATTTATTTTCCGTTTTGGTATCGTTTTCAAACTCCTTGCCGAACTCTAACCTCACTATATTAAAATCCGATTTATCGTAAAGCCCGTTCTGCATTTCCTTGGTTATTACGTCGTAAGGGGGAGCGACTGCGTCTTTTATATCCACAATTTTTTTATTATAAACGTAGGGTCTGAAAGGTAAAATGCTAACACCGGTTTTTTCCAAGTTTGTCTATCCTCCCTTAAAAGTTATTTAAAATTATAAAACGGATGTCGAACCGGGCGTAGCATAAGAATGCAACCCCGGGATTATCAAGTCCACCCCGAGATAGCAGAATATTACTATGGCAAATCCTATGATAGCGATCCATGCCATCTTCTTTCCGCCCCAGCCCTTGGTAATCTTTGCGTGAATAAACAAGACGTATGTAAGCCACGTTATAAGCGACCATGTCTCTTTGGGGTCCCAGCTCCAGAATCCGCCCCATGCGCTGTCCGCCCATGCCGCCCCTATGACGACACCCACGGTTAAAAAAAACAGGCCGAATACGACGACCCTGTAAATTGTTTCTTCTATTACGGCCGAAGGGGGCAAAAGACTAAAAAAACGACCCTGCTTTTTTGCTTTGTCGGTTTCCTTCCTGTTTTTAATCAAATATAGGATTCCCAAACCGAATGCCGCCGCGAATGCCCCGTAAGATACGAACAAACTTATGATATGATAAAGCAGCCAATAGCTTTGGAGTGCCGGAATCGTCGGCTCTATAGCGCTTGTGGCAAGCGGAGAGAACGATGCAAACGACAATACGGCAGCAGCAGCCGCCGTTATAATAAAGCCAAGGGCATCGAAATCGTAAAAAATTCTTAATAAAATAAAACCGAATATAATGACATATGCAAAAAATACTAACGAATCGTAAAGATCGACCAATGGAGGAGTATCTATGCCTATTTTATAGGCATAAATCCACCTCACGATAAATGCGAATGTTTGTATTGAAAACGTTAAGATTAAGACAAGAAAAGATATCTTGGAAATCGTTTTGTTTCCCGTGAACAAAAAGATTGAATAGCCCAAAAACGACAATATTAAGAAAAGCAGGGATATCGCAAAATATAACGAACCGTCAAGAATGGACATGTTAGCGGAAATCATAATCGAACCTCATCTTCATTTTAGATTAATGCCTTTTTTATCAAATCCGTTTTTTTATTAAAATTTTTATAAAAGGATTCAAATTTTTTCTTAGGTATGGCCAGTATTTCAACCTTAAATTTTTTCCCGTCTTTTAAGTTTATCAGCCTTACCCATACCTCCCTCTGATTAAAAAAGAACGAGAAAAACAGAGAGATTATCAGGATTACAGACCCTATCCATATGATTCCGACATAAGAATTTTTTGTTATTTCGAATCCGCTGTAATAATAATTTCTTACCCCTTCATAGAGAAATGCCATATCATCATACTTGGTCAATATCAAGGGAGTGCTGTAATTCTTAAGCGATAACGGGATGAAGTTTAATATTCGTTTGTTGCCGAGTTTTATAAAGAAGGGGATTTCACCCCTTTTCGGATTCTTATAGGGAACGAATTTAAATTTTACGTTACCTATTCCGGTATCGTAAAATTTACCGAACTGAGCATATACGACTTTTTTATATTTACTGTTTTTTAAGTTAAGTATCAGAATCTTTGCGGCAGTAGGCTTATAATGACCGTAACTTGCCTGATACAGGGTTATGCCGTCGTATGTCAGCGGATGATTTACCTTGATGTCTTTTGTGAGAACGTTTATATGTTCCCTGTTGATTATGCTGATTGTGCTGACATATGCTTTGGTTATGCCGTCGGGGTAGTATTCGGTTTTGTATTTATCCAATCTTATAACAAAAGGAAGTTTTATCGGTTTATTGTTTTTAAGCAGATATGAAATATTTGTTCTTTCGTTTACTTTTATGTTCGTATAAGACCTAAAGCCGTATTTTGCGTTTAACAGTACGCCTATAATGATTATTATAATGCTAAGATGGGCAATATAGGGAGAAAATCTGAGTATGGAGTTTTTTGAATAATATAACTCCGTTTCCCGAGAGGATTTATCCGTTTTATTGATGACCGGCGCACCCAATCGTCCGTTTAACGCCCCTATTGTTTCTTTTATGCCCTTTCCGGATTCAAAACTTTCATATACGGCCTTCGGATTTTTTTTATCCCTTATTTCTTTGAAAGACGGATATGGTCCGAAAACGGACTTGAGGGTTCGCGGAAAAGTATTTACTGACGCCATTATAAGATTTATAATCAATAACGCGACAAGGAGGATAAAATACCATGAATCATATACGTTTAAAAAACCGAGCCAGTATAAAACCGAAAAAACCTTTGCTCCGTATATAATTTTGTATCGGCTCATCGTGTTGCCCTGATCTATAAACGTTCCGATCATTGACACCGAGCCGATAGTTATGAAAATAAATACAGCTAATTTGACGGAGGAAAAGAAATTGTTTAGTTTTGAAAACATTATCTTAACATTTTATTTGATTGTCTCAAAATTGTAAAGGAAAAAATCGCTGCGGATATTTCATGAATTAGTCTTGACAAAATGTAAAAATATTGTTTAAATTATACTTAGCACTCATAATGTTTAAGTGCTAAAAATAAAAAGAATTGAGATAGTGTAAAATGGAAGGATACCGCCGTAACGATATAAACGAAAGGAAAAGGGAGGTTTTTCTCGGCATAATAGAAGGATATTTTGAAACGGCAAGCCCGGTCGGTTCAAAGTTCGTATCTGAAAGTTGCAATTTAAACTTGAGTCCGGCTTCTATTAGAAATATAATGGTTTCCTTGGAAGAAGAAGGGTATATATATCAGCCGCATCTTTCTGCGGGAAGAGTGCCGACGGCTAAGGGATATGGATTTTACGTCGAAGGCATGATGAAGGCGGAAAAAATTTCGCGCAAGCAAAAAGAAATTATAAAAAAAAGGTTTAATTCGGCAGGCGGAAGTTTGTCGGACACGCTAAACCGAACTTCCAGATCGCTGTCTGATTTGTCTCATTATGCCGGGGTAGTTCTTGCTCCCGACACTGTCGGCGTTTATCTTTTACACATACAATTTTTAAAGATAAAATCGAATAATATACTCGTAATCATCGTATTTAAGAACGGTGTTACCGAAAACAGGTCGATTTACATAGATAAAGACGTAGAGCGAAAGGAATTGAAGAGATATTCCGATAAGCTGAATTGTATTTTAGAGAAAAAAAATTGCAGCATAGATAATCTCAGGGATATTATAGCAGAGGAAATACATGACGACAGGGAGAATTTTTATTCAATAATAAATAGCGCAGTATTTTGTTCCGCGGATGAGGATAATGCGGAGAGTAATTATGATAATTCCTTATACGTGGGACCCGAAGGGTATTTATTGGAAGAGCCGGAATTTTCCGATAACGAACATATAAAATTTCTTATAAAAACTATTTCCGATAAAAAAACGGTAATAAAACTGCTTGGGCTTACTAAAAATTGCAAGACAAAGCGAATATTCATCGGTTCCGATGAAGAGTGGTCCGAAATTACGGGGTTATCTCTCGTATCTGCGCCGTATGTCGGCAAAAATAACATGCTTAAGGGTTCGATAGGGATAATAGGACCCTTGAGAATGAATTATTCTCTCGTCATTCCCGTAATAGATTTTATGGCTGAATTATTGAGCGAAATTATATAGAATATAAGAAATTTTAATAATCAAGGAGATTGAGTAAATGATTGCGGATGAAAAAAATGGCGGTAGGGATAAAAACGAGGCGGATGTTCATGAAGAATTCGGAAAAAAAATAGAGGAATCTGCCGGAGGGCAAGTTTCTAATCAGACCGATCTTGATATCGACGATATTCCCAATCCGGGAAGCCTTATCGAAGCGGAGACCGAGCTTAATTACCTTAGAAATGTGCTTAAAAATATAAAGAAGGAGTATGACGATTTAAATTCAAACTATCTTAAAAGTCTTGCGGATGCCGAAAATTTCAGGAAAAGGATGAATAGAGAGAAGGAAGAATCTTTGAAATATTCCAATGAAAGCCTTTTAAGGGATCTGCTTCCCGTTTTAGATTTTTTAGACTTGGCGATAGAACATTCGGCGCCCTATGTAAAGCAGGATACCTCCGGAAACTTAAAATCTTTTGTAGACGGAGTTAAATTGGCGTATAATGAATTTATCAAAGTTTTAAAGAATTTCGGCATAGAAACGGTGGATACGACATCTAAAGATTTTGACCCTAATTTTCATCAGGTAGTTGAAATGGTCGGAGATTCCGATCAGCCGGATGGAAAAATCATAAAGGAAAAAAGGAAGGGTTATATTTACAAGGAGAGGCTTATCAGGCCGTCCCTGGTGTCTATTTCTAAGCCTGACGGCGATAAAAAAGATTGAATAAAGTATATATAAACAGTACATTTTAAGGTATAATTTATAACAAAAGTTTAAAAATAAATTTTTATATTGTCAAGGAGAAACTGATTATGGGAAAAGTTATAGGTATCGATTTAGGAACTACAAACTCCTGCGTTGCGGTTATGGAGGGGAAGGAACCCGTCGTAATAGCAAATTCGGAGGGAGCCAGGACGACCCCGTCCGCCGTGTCTATAAGCGATAGCGGCGAGAGGCTCGTAGGGCAGGCGGCAAAAAGACAGGCTGTCACAAATCCGGAAAATACTATTTATGCCGTAAAAAGACTTATCGGCAGAAAATTTGATTCCCCGGAGGTTAATGCCTTTAAAAAAATGTGCTCTTATAAAATTGTTTCAAGCGACAACGGGGATGCATGGGTGGAGATAAAAGGCAGAAAGTATTCTCCGGCAGAAATTTCTTCAATGATATTAATGAAAATGAAAAAAACGGCAGAGGATTATCTCGGAGAGACCGTTACCGAGGCGGTTATAACGGTTCCGGCATATTTTAACGATTCCCAGCGGCAGGCGACGAAGGATGCCGGAAAGATTGCGGGTCTTGACGTTTTAAGAATTATTAACGAACCTACGGCATCTTCTCTTTCTTACGGATTGGATAAAAAGAAAGAGGAAAAGATTGCCGTTTACGACCTTGGCGGCGGAACGTTCGATATATCCATACTTGAACTCGGCGAGGGAGTTTTTGAGGTTAAATCTACCAACGGAGACACATTCCTCGGCGGAGAAGATTTTGACCAGAAAGTTATTAATTATATAGCCAATGAATTTAAAAAAGATAACGGCATAGATTTAAGGGGCGACAAGATGGCGCTTCAAAGGTTAAAAGAGGCTGCCGAAAAGGCGAAGATAGAATTATCGTCCTCTTTGGAAACCGATATAAATCTTCCGTTTATTACGGCGGACGCGAGCGGCCCCAAGCATCTCAACATAAAACTTTCGAGGGCAAAATTAGAACAGCTTACCAGCGAATTGGTGGAAAAATCTATGGCTCCGGTTAAGGTTGCCTTAAGGGATGCGGGTTTAACGACGTCTCAGATCGATGAGGTTATTTTAGTGGGCGGACAGACCAGAATGCCCAAGGTTCAGCAGTCCGTTAAGGAATTTTTCGGGAAAGAACCCCACAAGGGCGTTAACCCTGACGAGGTAGTCGCGGTAGGGGCGGCAATTCAGGGTGCCGTTCTTAAAGGGGACGTAAAGGATGTCCTGTTGCTTGATGTTATGCCTTTATCTTTAGGGATAGAAACGCTTGGCGGAGTAACGACAAAGTTAATTGACAAAAACACAACCATACCTACCAGAAAGAGTCAGATATTTTCTACTGCCGCAGATAATCAGCCCGCCGTTACTATTAACGTATTACAGGGTGAGAGAGAAATGTCGATGGACAACAAGAGTCTTGGAAGATTTGAGTTGACGGGAATACCGCCCGCTCCGAGAGGCGTTCCTCAGGTTGAGGTTACTTTTGATATAGACGCCAATGGCATAGTCCATGTTTCGGCGAAAGACCTTGGTACAGGTAAAGAACAGTCCATCAGGATTACGGCTTCAAGCGGATTGTCCAAGGAAGAGATAGAAAAGATGGTTAAAGAAGCCGATTTACATAAGGACGAGGATATCAAAAAGAAGGAGTTGATAGAGGCAAGGAATCATTTGGACGGTTTGGTTTATTCGGTAGAAAAAACGCTGAAAGACTCCGGAGACAAGATTGAATCTTCGGACAAAATGTCTGTTGAAGAAAAAATCTCGGAATCCAAAAAAGCCCTTGAGGGGGATGATGTCGATACTATGAAGCGGATAACCGAAGAATTAGAGAAGTTATCCCATTCTATAGCCGAGTCTATTTATAAGAAGACGGCAGAAGAAACCGGCGCAGGTTCCGGGGGCACTGCGGGACCTTCCGAGACGGGAGAACAAGCGGGGCCGTCCGGCGAAGAAGACGTCGTGGAAGCCGAATATGAGGAAGTTAAAGATAAAAAGGATCAATAAAATTAAACAAATAAAATAATTAAACAAATAAAATACAATATTTATAACTTATGGCAGTTAAAAGGGATTATTATGAAATTCTCGGATTGGACAGAGATGCGACAAACGATGAAATAAAAAAAACTTATAGAAGGTTAGCGTTAAAATATCACCCTGATAAAAATCAGGGTGATGGAGAATCGGAAGAAAAATTCAAGGAAATAAATGAGGCATACAGCGTTCTGTGCGATGAAGAAAAAAGGGCGGCTTATGATAGGTTCGGACATGACGGCGCTAATGCGCAGGACGGAGGTTTCGGTTTTGGCGACATATTTAGCGACTTCTTCGGCGATGTTTTTTCTCAGCCTAATAAAAAAAGCAGGCGAAAAAGAGGCGAAGACCTGAGGTACGGGGTTAAAATAAAATTCGAAGAGGCGTTATCCGGCGTATATAAACAGATAAAATTTAATAGATACGAAGCATGCTCTCCATGTGGGGGGACGGGTGCCAAAAAAGGGACAGACAGGGTTGTCTGTCCTGTATGCAACGGTACCGGAGAAATAAGACAGCAGCAAGGTTTTTTTTCAATATCGAGAACATGCTATAAATGTAACGGAGAGGGGGATGTCATAGAGACCCCGTGCCCTACCTGCAGAGGAAACGGAAGGGTTATAAAAGAGCGTAAATTAGACATAAAAATACCTGCCGGTATAGACAACAACAACAGGCTTAAGGTTGCGGGAGAGGGGGCTTCGGGAGTTTACGGGGGTCCTGCCGGCGACTTGTATGTCGATATTACGGTAGAATCCCATGACGTATTTAAAAGGCGGGGAAACGATATATTCGTTACAATGCCTATAAGTTTTTCTCAGGCGGCATTAGGTTGCGAATTAAACGTGCCCACTACAGAAGGAGAATCCGTGATAAGAATATTGCCCGGAACCCAGAGCGGGGCGCGGTTTACCCTTAGAGGAAAAGGCGCTCCGAGACTTAGCGGCGGTGCGCGGGGAAACGAATATATTGATGTGGTCGTGGAGACGCCGACGAATCTGGGTCAGAAACAAAGAAGACTATTAGAGGAACTTGCCGAAGAGAACAAGGAAGAAACTCATCCGCTGAAGAAGTCTTTTATGGATAAGATTAAATCGTTTATATAACATGCTCTTGTTTTTTATTCGTTGACAAAGCGAATATTTTTAATCGATATTCGCTTGTCTGAGGGCAGTCCTTTATTTTCTGAAGAAAAAAAGTCGTTTATCTTTTTTACGAATTCTCCCTTAATGAATCCCAGCTCGAATATCAGAGCGGGATTCTCTACGCTTATCGTTAAAACATTTCTGTTTAGCGCCTTGGGCCTGGTTTTTTTCCCTATTTTATCTCCGCAGATGATTTCCCAATGTTCATAAAGTATCAATATATAATAATCCGACAAACGAAGTTTACTTTTCAACACCCTTAAAAGAGTATCTCTTAAATCTGATTGTTTAGCCAACCCGTGTCCCCTCTGTTCTTATTTAATGCGTCGCTCTTTCATAGCTTAACAAGTTATATGAAAAAATAAAAGTTATTAATATTTTAAATTTAATTGTTGATTTAAATTCATTATTTTTATATTATTGTTTATAATATAAAAATATCCAATAAGTAATAAATATAAAGTTGTAAATTTAAACTTACAATGAGGCGAGTGGGATGAACAGTATGCATATTTATTGTCCTTTTTGCGGTACTCCTTACGATATAGACGCATCTGCGCTGCCGCACAACGATGTTAAGACAAAGTGCAGGGTATGTTCGAACGTATTTGTTCTTAATAAAAATACGGGAGCGGCAAAAGAAGAGCCTGTTTTGGGAGAAAAAAGCGGCAGAGGAAACGCCGCCGCCGAGGGCGATGATGCTGCGCAATCCGCTACGGCAGAAATAAACGCCGCTGTTGCAAAGGACGAAGCTGTTGCGGCAAAGAACAACAGGGAAAAGAGGAAGATTAATTCATTACAGATAATAACCTTTTTAATTTTGATTATATTATTCTTAATTGCCGTTATTGAAGCCCTTATGCATTTTCATATCATAGATTTATCATTTTTACTCAAAAATTTATCTTAGTCACGGCATCAGCTTCAATTTAATTCAGCTTAGGTTTTTCAATAGGAATGTATATCGAAACCGCGGTACCTCTGCTTTTAACCGAGTCTATATTAATAAAACCGCCGTGTTCGTGTATTATTTTTTGGCTTACGGCAAGCCCTAAGCCGCTCCCCTTTTCTTTGGTGGTAAAAAACGGAACGAATATATTTTTAATATCTTTTTTGCTTATTCCGCATCCGTTATCTATGAATTCTATTTTTATGAATTTGGGATTATTTCTGGTATAATCCAATTTGGTTACTATCTTTATCATTCCCCCTTCATGTTTTTTTATTGCACAGCCGGAATTTTTTATCATATTCAAAAAGACTTGTCTCAATGCGTTTTCCGACGCATAAATCAAGGGAAGACTCGGATCGAATTCTTTTATGATCTCGATATCCTTTTCAGATAACTTAACCTGCTCCATAATGATTATCTCGTTAATCGCTTTGTTTATATTGACGGGAGATGTTTTTATTCTATGTTTTTTGGATAAATCAAGAAGATTTTCTATAAGGTCGTTAATTCTGGTGGATTCCTTTATTATTATTTCTAAAAAATCATTTAAATCCGGCTGATTAAACTTTCTTTTTAAATAAGCGGCGGAAGCCTTAATCCCGCCAAGGGGATTTCTTATTTCATGCGACATTTCGGCTATAAATCTTGATAGGTCCTCTATTCTTTCCTCATCTTTAATATGGTGGTCCATCTCTTTAAACCTCGTTATATCCTTCAGGGATATCAAAATGTAAAATGTCGCTCCGTAAACGATTTTTGATACCTCTAAAATAACGAATTTACTCCGATTTTTATTTATAAATTTATATTCAAAATCTATAAACCCCTCGCCGGTATTTATTGCGGTCCTCACCTTCTCCTCTATATAGGCGTTGCTGCCGAAAAAACGGTCTAAGGTTATAGTATTTAAAAATCTATCGGAATATCCGGTAAGTTCCTGTGCCGGAAGGTTTAAAAACCTCAAAATCAAATTTTCGTCGAATAAGATTAAAGAATAATTCAGATTGTTCAGTATTAAATTGTTCGTATCCATTATGCTTTTAATGATAACATTTATTTTCGTCTTGGGGTTGAATAAAATTTTATTGTTTAAATTTTATAAATCGTTTATAATAAATCGTTTATAATAAATTATTACACTTTTGTAAATAGAATATGGGGTATCAAGGCAATGCATAATGCGAATGATTGTATTTTTTGTAAAATAGTCAACAAAGAAATACCGGCGGATATAGTAAAAGAAACCGCTAATTTTATAGTAATAAAAGATATTAACCCCGTTTCGCCTATTCATCTTTTAATAATTTCTAAAAGGCACTATAATAGCATTCTCGACGTCAAAGGCGAGGGAGAAATATACGGAAACGAGATATTCGGTTTATGCGGAGAACTTGCCGTCGAGTTTAATGCCGTCGATAAAGGCTTTAGGGTTGCAATAAATACAAAGGAAGACGGCGGTCAAACGGTAGATCATATGCATATTCATTTTATGGCGGGCCGCCGGTTCACGTGGCCGCCGGGTTAATAAATAATATTTGACAATAATAACGTAAATAAAATATATATAAGGAGAACTGAATTGATGGAGGCATGGTTTTTAGAGGATCAAACCGATGATTTCGGAATAAGAATACGTATTAAATCTATTTTACATTGTGAATTTTCCGATTATCAGGAAATAGCGGTATATGACACTTTTGAGTTCGGAAAGATGCTTGTGCTGGATAAAGCTACTATGTTTACCGAAAAAAACGAGTTTGTTTATCATGAGATGCTCGGGCTTATCCCTTTATTCGCCCATGAGAAACCGGAAAGGATTCTTGTCATTGGAGGCGGCGACGGTGGCGTGGTCAGGGAGTGCTTGAAAAATCCGTTCGTTAAGCATATCGACCTTGTAGAGATAGATAAAAGGGTTATCGAGGTATCTAAGAAGTTTTTTCCGGAAGTAGCCTTCGGATTAGAAGATAAACGAGTAAAAATCATCCCCGAAGACGGAATAGAGTTTGTAAAAAGGATAAAATTAAACGACCGGGAAGACGAAAAATACGACGTAATACTTGTCGATTCCACCGACCCCATCGGTTTTGCCGAGGGTTTGTTCAGGAGGGATTTTTACGAATCCGTCGCGGGGTCGTTAAAGAACGACGGAATTTTTGCGGCGCAAACCGAGTCTCCTTTTTTTAATGAAGGTTTGATAAAAAACATAGGCAGAATTATAAATGAAATATATGAAAAATCATCCCTTTATTGCGCAACCGTCCCCATTTATCCGGGCGGTTTGTGGAGTTTTACCGTCGGCTCCAAAAAATACGATCCGAAAATTGTCAATGAAAGTTACAGAGGTTTTGATTTCGATAGGCATAATTTTAAATATTATTCTCCGGAAATACATGCTTCGTCGTTTATTTTGCCTAATTTTGCAAGGGATATCCTAAAGTAATTCTATGAAAATAGAAATTGAAAAAGAAAATTTGATGCTCGAGACTTCGTCTTTTTTTAGTTCGTCGGATTCTTATGAAAATTCCGATTTGGTTCTTATCGGTATTCCCATGGATAGTACTGCAAGTAATGTTCCGGGCTCAAGGTTCGCTCCGAAAAGAATACGGGAGCTATCGCATACGCTTGAGAGTTACAGCCCCGTTCTATGCGAATCGACTGACGGTAAATTTTACGATATCGGGGACATCGATATGCCGTGGGGGAATACGGATAAAAGCATAAGATTTATAGATGAAATAGCCGGAGATTTGATAAACGACGGCAAAAAGATTATCGGTATCGGTGGGGACCATTTAATAACGTATCCCATTGTGAAACAATATGCGTCTAAGTTTAAGGATTTGGTAATCGTGCAATTTGATGCGCATTTGGATTTAAGGGACGAGTGGGGCAACGAAAAATATTCTCATGCGACGGTTTTAAGGCGCATTCATGAAATAATAAATGGGGATAATTTATATCAATTCGGCATTCGGTCCGGCTCCGAGGAGGAATTTAGTTTTGCTAAGAAATTCTGCCGTGTTTATGAAAACGGGGTTTATGAACCGTTAAAGCGGGTCATGGGGCAGTTAGCCGGAAGGGACGTCTATCTTACCATAGACATAGATGTTCTTGACCCTGCTTTTGCTCCGGGAACCGGTTACCTTGAACCGGGGGGAATATCGTCCGTAGAGCTTTTAAATGCTGTATCGCTGATATTGCCGAGGGTCAACATCGTAGGTGTGGACTTGGTAGAGGTCTGTCCTCCGGCGGATAATTCCGATATAACCTCAGCTATTGCCGCAAAGCTTATAAGGGAAATTATCATCGGTTTGAGCAAAAATAAATAAGAGACAAGAATATTAAAATATAAATGGAATCGGAGGGAATAACAGTGTTTGAGATACCCGATATATATACTTTGACAAGCGGAACGTCGGAAGGAACTTCAAAATTGGGGGCATTCGACAATGCGATTTTAAATGCGGGGGTCGGTAATACCAATCTTATAAAATTAAGCTCCATACTGCCGCCGAGGGCGTCTTTTCGGAATAGAATAGTTTATCCGCGCGGGGTGCTTGTTCCCATCGCATATGGTTCGATTTCAAGCGACGTAAAAGGCGAAACGATTGCCGCATCCGTTGCTATTGCAATTTCGGCAGATGACGGCTTTGGGGTAATAATGGAGTATTCAGGTATTACGTCGGCGGAAAAAGCGGAAAAAACGGCTAGAAAAATGGCGGAAGACGCAATGAAGCATAGAAATGTTAAAATAAAAGAGTTGAAATCATTAAGCTCGGAACACATCGTGGTAAATTTCGGATGCGCATTTGCCGCCGTTCCTATGTGGTATCTTAATTTGCTGTAATTTTTCCGTCATGAACTTTGGATATATTTTATTAATTTGCGGATGCGCATTTGCCGCCGCAAGAGTGTGATATTCCGGCATGTGCCGTTTCTAAAAAGGAATACATATACTGCTCCGCTATGCGTTTTTCCGGATAACCGGGATAATTAAATAATTAACGATCATAAGGAGACGGACGAAAGGAAATGCGGTATCTGTTTTCGTCCAAAAGTCGATTTGAATAAAGCCTTTATAATTTCAACTTCTATAGGTTTATTATTTGTAATAGTCTTGATTTCATTAGTCGGTCCGGGAAATATATTGCATATGATGGACCACTTAAATCTTTTGGATTTTTTGTTCTTATTTTTTCTTTCCTATCTTGCATTATTTTTTTCCGCTCTTTCCTACAACAATGCCCTTGACGTTTACGATGCCAAAATAGACCTCAAGAACCTTATAAATATTAAACTGATAGGTTACAGCGCAAACTACATTGCTCCCTCCGGAATATTTGCCGGTTTTATAAGCGGAGACGCTATAATGGCATTGATACTGAAAAAGAGAAGCGGTTTTGAATTCAGGAAGGGGTTCTCTGCCGGATTAGCCGCAAAAGTAATAGAATTCGGAACGTTCTTGATTTTTATTTATCTCGGGCTCATACTCGGGTTCAGATATTTTTATCTTCCGCCCGAAATATGGTTTTTTCTGCTGATTGCGGCGATATTCGTAGGCGTTATAACCCTTGTTTTTTTAATCAACCCTATAATAGACAATAGGTTCTTTACTAAAATATTAAAATATTTGACTAGATTTAAAATTTTGAATATAGTAATACTCAAAATTTTAAAACATATAGACGATTTTGAAAAAGAGCTTCATTTATTTTACATGAAAGGGTTCAGATATCTCTTTTTAAGTCTTTTTTTGAGTCTGATAGAAACTGCCGTCTTAATATTTCAAATATGGCTTCTGGTTCACTATCTCGGAGTTAACATGGGGTTTTCCAAGACGCTGTTGATATTTTCGGTTTCCATGCTCGTCTTTGCGCTTCCTTTGGCTCCGGGTTCTGCAGGAACATATGAACTTTCGCAGGTCGGTCTTTTTGATATTTTAGGTTTAGGTTCCAATTTGGGCTTGACTTTCAGCTTAGTGATGAGGGCGGTAAATTTGCTTATGGTCGCCATTTCATTTTTTGTCGTACCCTATTATGGATTTCATTTCTTTAAAAAACATAAAAATGAAGACGGGGACAATAACGGTAATGAAAGTGAAAAAGAGGCCGGTGACGAAGGGGGTCCGCAAGTATGACGATATTGTATTCTCTATGCAGCTGGGGGTTGGGGCATGCCACGAGAGGTCTTCCCATGCTGAGAAGATTTGTAAAAGACGGTCACGATGTTATCATTTATACGTCCGGAAGAGGTCTTGCACTTTTAAAATCGGAGCTTAAGGGTAACGTAAGATTTATTGAGTCGGTTCCTTATCCGTCGCCTTATTCCGATAAAATAGGTTTTGCAGTCAGGTTTATGGTGATGGTTCCTAAGATTATGGGTATAATCAAGGAAGAGGTCAAAGACGTAGGCAAGATAGTTAAAGAAAACAAAGTAAGTCTCATAATTTCGGATTCAAGGTTCGGTTCTTACTGTAAATCCGTCCCTTCATACCTTTTATTCCACCAGCTAAGATTTATTGCCCCGTTAAGACTGCCTCCGGCAGAGATGGTTACGGAGTTTTACAATCATTATTTACAAAATAATTTTGAAAAGATTATTGTTCCGGATTACGAAGAGAATTCGCTTTCGGGGGATTTGTCCCATAAACTGAGGTATTTTGACAAAGAGAAAATAGAATACGTAGGGATTCTTTCGGATTTCGAGAAGATAGATACGGATAAAGATTTAGATTATTTGTTTTCCATTTCCGGACCAGAGCCCACGCGGACGATATTGGAAGAAAAACTATTTTCCCAGATTCATCTTTTAAGGGGCAAGATTGCAGTTGCGCTCGGAAAGCCGGACGGATATACTGAAGAGGTCAGGGGGAATACCACGATATATTCCTATCTTGAAAAAAAGAGGCGTGATGAACTGATGAACAGGGCCAAGATTATAATTTCAAGGTCGGGTTATACTACCATAATGGATGTGGCGGAGATAGGCAAAAAAGCGCTTTTTATCCCGACGCCGGGGCAGACCGAGCAGGTTTATCTTGCACATCATTTAGAAAAAACGGGGTTGTTTCATTCGGTAAAGCAAAGAAAACTTAAACTTGACAGGGACGTCGAAAGGGCATTAATATATAAAGGGTTTACGCCTCCGTGGAGAACGGCGGAAAGCATAGAGAGGTTTCTTAAAGCGATTGGAATTAAAAAATGAATTTACCCATGGAGGTTTGATGGTTTCCATAATTATACCGGCGCATGAAGAAGAAAAATATATAAGTATTTCAATAGAGGATATTTTTGGGCAAACCGGAGTGACATTCATAGGAAAAGATGAAAACCCGGGGGATTTTGCAAAATCCGGCAAGACGCTTTGCGAACTTACGGTAGTTGTTACGCACGGTAACGACGATACCGCAGGGGCGGTAGCAAAATATCCCGAAGTGAACCTTATAGCAGACGATTTCAGCGGGGTTTCAGAGGCAAGAAACGTCGGTGCCGATGTTTCGAGAGGCGATGTTTTTTTATTTTTAGATGCAGATACCATTTTAAAAGACGGATTTCTAAAGAGGCTTGACGAATTTAATAATGCGGCAGATTTTATAGGCACATCCAAGCTTTTACCGGATATTAACACCGCCAAGGCTAATTTTTTTATGTATTGCAACAATATAGCCCATATGATTTCAAAGACATCTATGGCTTTAATATTTTGCCATAGAAATGTTTATGGAGTTGTCGGCGGTTTTGATGAAAGAATGCCTGCAGGGGAGGACCTGAAATTTATAAATATAGCCTTAAAAAATAGGGCAAGGTTCAAATATTTAGGCGATATAAGCGCGGTAACCTCTATGAGGCGGTTTGAAACAAACGGCTATATAAAGACGGCTTTGGAATGGATGGGCGGATATTTCTTCAAACCGGCAGAGCATTACGATGTGGTGAGGTAAAAAAGGGATAGCAACCGTTTAAACACAATATTAATGCATACTGAACAGCTCATCTATCGCCTTATTGCTTTTCCGAGCGGCCTTTAAGTTTCATATTCTCTCTCCTTTTTTTAAAAAATAATCGCTTATCATACGGATTCGTAACGACAAGGAAACAATTATGCTGTATCAAATATTATTTCAGATTTTAAATTATTCGGGCTTGTCGGCCACTCTGCTGGCGGTATGGTTTTTTTCGTCGCATAAGTATAAAATAGGATTTGCGGTATCGATATTAAGCTGTATTTTTTGGATAGCAATAGCCTACATCGATAATGTGCCGAGTCTTTTGATTCTAAACGTGATATTATTATTCTTGGACATAAGGGGCTATTTTAAAAAAGACGTTCAAAAAGACAACTCGGAGATATAATCCATAGATGAATTCTATGGTCATATAACTTAAAAAACGGAACGCAATTATGTCTCTCATGCGTTTATTGGGTAATGTTGTCTGGTTTATATTCGGCGGATTCTTAACGGGTTCAGTCTGGACGCTGGCTGCATTAATTTCTTTCATAACGATAATCGGAATACCGTTCGGCATAGTATCCCTCAGGATCGCTGTTTTTTCTTTTTGGCCGTTCGGAAGAAGGATAGTCGATAAGCCGGATACCGATGCCGGTAAATCAATCAGTTTATTCGGCAATATTGTATGGTTTATATTATGCGGTTGGTGGCTTGCCGCAGGCGAACTTATTGCCGCTTTCATATCGGCTGTTACCGTTATAGGCATTCCATTTGCGTTGCAGCACCTGAAATTGGCAGGACTTGCGCTTATGCCGTTCGGAAAAGAGATCGTAAAAATACGATAGCCAATCGCTCCCGTCGTGTAAACCTAAGATTTATCATTGCATTTGGGACATGTTGATATTCCAAGCACGCTATACAATGTGCAATGCCCGGTAATGCCGGTCAATAAAGCCATAAAACTAACTATAAACAGTATTATGGCAAGATCCTTTAAAGAACCAAGCACAATAAATCCCACTGCCAAAAGAATGATCCCTGTAACGATACGCACTGCCCTATCGGTTGTCCCTTCGTTAATTTTCATAAATATTACCTGCCCATATTTTATTTAAAAATATATACAAAAATCCCCCCGCGATACAATTAAATATCGAGGGGGGCAAGATAGTGAATAATGCTGCGAACTTTATATTAGTACGACGTTCCAGATACAAGCAAAGGCGTACTGCTATAATCGTTTACGGCATATATCTGCATATTGGTACCGGTAAAATTAGTTCCCGCTAAAGCCGTAAAGCCGGCTCCGCATGCTCCATTTTTTGGTGCGATCCATATCAATTTTGAAGGCTTCGGCGCAGCAGCAGCGGCCGTTGTTAAACCACTAACTTGATAGTAGAAATATAGCGTTCCTCTCGGCAGAAAACCTAAATCACCGAAACCGCCTGATGCCTTTGTCGTTGATGTCGTTGATGTCGTTGATCCAACTTTAAAAATACTACCGACACAAGTAAACGGCTGCGCATCAACCTTGACCACCGTGCCAGATGGATAAAAAGGATGCGTAGAAGTAAGCGCCTTTGCAGCAGGCAATGTTCCTGTGTTTGAATTCGCTCCCGCGCTGATATAGAATGAGTTCGTCGCATTGAATGCTATCTCATCCGTAAATATCGCACCCAGGTTCGTTTTGGCCTCACTGTCCTTTGCCCTGTTGACATAGCTTAAATAGGTCGGGATCGCTATTGCCGCCAAGATACCGATAATGGCAATGACGATCAAGAGCTCAATAAGGGTAAAACCTTTCTTACCTTTTTTAAGTCTGTTAATGTTCATTTTGTTGCCTCCTTGAGGTTAATATGTTAATTTCAGTTAATTCAAATTACTGTATGTATCTTTATACTTATACATATGACACATGTAATAAGAAGCATACTTTATGCCAAAACACAAAAAACACCAAATTAATCTCAATCGCAGACTTTACGCCTCTTTTGACAAATTTCACTAAAATTATATTATATATAAACGTATGTTATTTGACAAAAATTGTCAACCTATAATTCAGATTCTATGTTTATGTTCTATAGCGGTTTGATTTTACTATGCTCTACGGGTATAACAAAAATTGTCACTACTTGACAAAAAATGTCATATATTGGGACGGCGGTCATTTTTCTCGGCTTTCGGGCATCTTTTCCAAGAGGTTTTAAACACAGCGAGGCATAATGTTTAAAATTGTAAATTTTATAGACAAAATTTAAACTATGTATTATAATTATTAGAGTACAGGCAAGGTTTGTGATTTATGGTGTTTTATAAAAAAAATGGGGGTATTGCCAAGTGTTTAATATTTTTAGAAGGGAGGGTCTGTCCGGGGATATAAGGCAGATAACTCCCGATGACGCTTTCAAAAAATTATCGGAAAATACAGAGGGAAACACCGTCGTTATAGACGTGAGGGATCCTAATGAATTTAGCGGCAAATTGGGACATATAGAGGATGCGAAATTAGTCCCCATAAAGATTTTACCGCTGAAAATTGAAGAATTGGCACGGTATAAGGATAAAGAAATAATAGTGGTTTGCCACAGCGGCGCCAGAAGCTATTCGGCATGCATAATGTTTAAGCGGCACGGTTTTGATAACGTTTACAATATGAAAGGCGGTATGCTTTTATGGAAAAAAGCCGGATTTGAAACGCATATTTAGTAAATTTGGATAAAGTATGAATAAAAACGATGATAAGGGTAAGGAATTTTATGTTTTCGTCGTGTCCGATTCTACCGGTGAAACCGCTGAAAAGGTTGCGAGGGCGGCGTTATCCCAGTTTTCGATTCCGGACATCCATTTAAAGAGATATCTCTTAATAGATTCGGAATTAAAATTAAGGGAAATGATTATGAATGCGGCGGATAAGGGGGCTTTAGTCGTTTTTACTCTTGTTAAAGACGGACTTAGGAATATTATGCTTCAGGAATCTGCCGAGAGGGGTATCGTCAGCATAGATATCATAGGACCGGTTTTAAATTCCATTTCGCGTATTTTAGACCTGTCTCCTGAAAGAAAGCCCGGTTTGATTCACAGGGTTAACGATGAATATTTCAAAAGGATAGATGCATTGGAGTATGCCGTAAAACACGATGACGGACAGAGGGTGGATGAGATATCTGAATCGGACGCTCTCATACTCGGGGTATCTAGGACTTCCAAAACGCCTTTATGTCTGTTTCTCGCGCAAAGGGGCTTTAAAGCTGCCAATATTCCGATAATAGATAGTCAGGCCATAAATGATGCCGTTTATAACATTCCGAAAGAAAAGATATTCGGCTTGGTCGCCGACTCCGCCAGAATTTCAAACTTGAGGAAAGAGAGATTAAAAAGGATGAGGCTTCCATTCTCGAAGGACTATGCATCCGAAGAATCCATAGAGAAGGAGCTGGTGCATTCCAAAAAGATATATGCCAAATTAAACGCCTATGTCGTAGATATTACCGAGAAATCGATAGAAGAAGTTGCAGCGGACATAATATCCCGAATAAACAATAGGTGAAAGTTAACCATGGAAAAGGGGAATGATTTTAAATGGATTTTGATGCCGCAGTTGCACTGATAGACGATTATTCCAAAAAAAAAGGAGTAAAATTAGAGGCTTATTTATTCAACTCTACGGTATTAAAAATGGAATCGGAAGACGGCTCTATTTCTAATTACGCAGACGCCGAAACAAGAGGACTCAACGTAAGGCTGTACGATAAAAACAGAATAAGTTTTTCTTACTGTCTCGGTTTGGAAAAACAGAAGGTTAAGGATACCATAGATAAGGCCGCTTCGCTTTTAAAGTTTATGGACGAAAACGACTATTCCGGTTTTGCCGAAAAGGAAGGGAATGAGCAAGAGCCGGCTTTAGCGGAGAAGTTAGGTATTTATTCTTCGGATTTCGATGAGATAAGCATGGACAGGAAAAAATCTCTTTTGATGGAGATGGAAGAAACGGCATATTCTTACGATAAAAAAGTATATAAAGTCGATAAACCTACCTATTCGGAAACATTGCTTTCTAAAAGATTTTATAATTCCAACGGGTTAAATCTGTCTTCTAAAAAAACGTTTTATGAAATATTTTTATCCGTGGCAGCCCGTGAAAATGATGATACGGGTTCCGGATTCGATTTCAACTTTACTCACTGCTTCGATGAGCTGACGTTCAAAAAGACGGCTATGAATGCCGCAAAGAAAGGGACGGAGCAGCTTGGAGCCAAGACCGTTTCCAGCGGAAGCTACAACGTAATATTCGACAATTTTACCTCATCGGAGCTTCTCGGCATATTGAAACAATCCTTTTACGCAAATAATGTCTATAAAAAGAAATCTTTATTGGAAGGAAAATTGGGAAAAAAGGTTTTTTCCGACAAACTCGATATTATCGACGACGGACTCCTATTCGGAGGCGCATCGACCGATATGTTCGATAGGGAAGGGGTTAAAATGCAAAAAAAGGTTTTATGTTCGTCGGGTGTCGTCAATACCTTTCTTTATGATGTCGAGTATGCAAAAAGGTTCGGCGTAAGACCTACCGGAAACTCGGTCAGTCGATCCTTTACACTTCCTCCGGACACCGGTTCCGCCAATTTTTTTATAAAAAACGGTGACGTTATGCTTATAGACGTCGTAGGTTCCGTTAAGAACGGGCTATATATAGACGAACTTATGGGACTTCACATGGCAAAGCCTTATACCGGAGAATTTTCACTCGGAGCTTCCGGATTTTATATTAAAAACGGAAAAATAGATTTTCCGGTAAAAGGAATCGTGGTAAGCGGCAATTTAATGCAGTTATTTAAAGATGCAGCAATGATTGCAGGGGATATCAGATTTTTTGGTTCTACCGGTTCGCCCTCTATTTTATTTGAAAACGTACAAGTTTCCGGCAAATAAGTAAACGGATTGCGGCATACTTATGTTTTCTTAATTAACGCACTACAATTAACGGAGTATATTCAAATTGGTCGTTAAATTATTAAAAGGTATTTTCGGGACGAGTAATCAAAGAGAGCTTTCCAAGTTAAAGCCCTTAGTAAATGAAATTAATTCTTTGAATGCTAAATATTCAAAATTTACCGACAACGAACTCAGGGCGGCTACCGCTAAATTCAAGGAAGAGTTTAAAGACGTCACTCCCGCCGAACAGAGCAAAAAGTTAGACAGTATGCTTCCGAATGCGTTTGCGGTTGCGAGAGAGGGTATTAAAAGGGCATTAAATATGTTTCCGTTTGACGTCCAGCTTATCGGCGGAATAGTTTTGCATTCGGGAAAAATTGCCGAAATGGCGACCGGAGAAGGTAAGACCCTTGTAGCCGTTATGGCTGCTTATCTCAACAGTTTAACCGGCAAGGGCGTACATGTTATTACCGTTAACGACTATCTCGCCAAAAGGGATTCGGAGTGGATGGGAAAAGCATATAAACTTTTGGGTCTTTCCGTAGGCGTAATAACCACCGATTTGGACGACAAGGATAGAAAAAAAGCCTATAACTGCGACGTAACGTACGGCACCAATAATGAATTCGGTTTTGACTACCTGAGAGATAATATGAAATTTTCCCTGTCCGATTACGCTCAAAGAGAGTTAAACTACGTAATAATAGATGAAGTCGATTCCGTCCTTATAGACGAGGCAAGGACCCCGCTTATAATTTCAGGGGAATCGGACGAGGCTACCGAACTATATTATAAAGCCAATAATACCGTGAGTTTTTTAAAAAGGGATTCGGATTATACCGTAGATGAAGAATTAAAGACCGCAATATTGACGGAGGAAGGCATAGAGAAGGTCGAGCATGCTTTAAATATAAACAATATTTACGACCCGAGGCATTTGGATATGCTTCACGCTATAAATCAGTCTCTGCGCGCGCATGCATGTTATTTTAAGGATGCGGATTATTTGGTCAAAGATAATCAGGTTCTTATAGTGGACGAATTTACCGGACGGCTTATGACTGGCAGGCGTTACGGGGAAGGACTCCATCAGGCGTTAGAGGCAAAAGAGCACCTGAACGTGGAGGGAGAGAATCAGACTTTAGCCACGGTAACCTTTCAAAATTTCTTCAGAATGTACAAAAAACTTTCGGGAATGACCGGTACGGCGGATACGGAAGCGGAGGAATTTAAAAAGATATACAATCTCGATGTAGTCGTGGTGCCTACCAACAAGCCCTTGGTCAGAAGGGGTCATCCGGACTTAGTTTTCGCAACCGAGGCCGAAAAATTTAACGCCGTATCTGAAGAAATCATAGAAAAATACAAAACGGGACAGCCGGTTTTAGTAGGAACCGTTTCGGTCGAGAAGTCTGAAAGGCTTAGCGCTATTTTAAAGAAAAAGGGAATTCCACACTCTGTTTTGAATGCGAAAAATCATATAAAAGAAGCACATATTATTACAAATGCCGGTCAGCGAAAGTCTGTAACCATATCGACTAATATGGCGGGAAGGGGTACCGATATCGTCCTTGGAGAAGGGGTGGTAGATCTCGGGGGGCTGCATGTTATAGGGACTGAAAGGCATGAATCGAGGCGCGTAGATAATCAGCTGAGGGGAAGGTCGGGCAGGCAGGGGGATGTCGGTTCCTCCAGATTTTACGTTTCGTTGGAGGACGATCTCATGAGGATATTCGGTTCCGACAAGCTTACTCCCTTTCTTGAGAAATTGGGACTAAAAGACGGACAGGCGATAGAACACAGCATGATATCCAAGGCTATAGAGAATGCGCAGAAAAAGGTCGAGGGACACAATTTCGATATAAGAAAAAATCTCATAGATTACGACAACGTCATGAACAAACAGCGGGAATTAATATATTCTTACAGAAAGGTGATCCTTCAAATAGAGAAGCTTTCCGATTTTTACGACGAGATTTTATTTGATATCGAATCCTTAACGGAGTCTTATTTCGAAAGCTACGTTCCGGAGAAAACTCATGGCGAGAACTGGGATATAGAGGGTCTTTTCGAGATAATAAAGGTAAATATGTCCATTGATATACCGTCGCTTCCGGCAAGTTTTTTTAACACGAGTGCAATACCCGGTTTGTACGGCGACGATAAGAATACCGGAGAAAATAAGGATACTGCCCTGAATAGGGATGCATTGATTGCCGCATTGAAGGGGGCGACAAGGGGCGAACTTTTAAAGATTATTGTAGATCTGATTAAAAAGAATATAGAAAATAAAATATCCGAATTTCCCAAAGATGAATTGATAGATATAGTCAAGGCATTATACCTTCAAGCGATGGATAATCTTTGGAAGGATGCCTTAACTTCTTTGGAGACGCTGAAAGAAGGGATAGGATTAAGGGGTTACGCTCAGGTAAATCCTTTAATAGAATACCAGAAAGAGGCTTACGAATTATTTATAAACATGCAGTTCAGGATGAAAGAAGAGGCGTTAAACTCTATTATGACCGTTCAGTTTGAGGAGAGCATGAACACGGACGATATTTTTGCAGGCTCCGGTCTTTATTCAAACGACCTTATTCTAACGCATGACGACATAAATGAGGCAAATTCCGAGGATGGCCGGAAGCAAAAGCCTATAGTAAAACCTAAAAAAATAGGAAGGAACGAACCGTGCCCCTGCGGAAGCGGAAAAAAATATAAGAATTGCCATGGAAAAAATTAACAACCTTTTATTTTCGGCAAAATATTGCGGAATCAAGAAAGAAGCGGAGAAGGGCAGGCGTTTTGATGTAGGATTGGCGGTGTTTAAGATTCCGACAAGGGTAAGCGCCGTTTTTACTAAAAATAAGATAAAGGCCGCTCCCGTCGTTATTTCTAAAAATAACTCAAGAAACTTGATTAATGCGATTATCGTAAATTCCGGAAATGCGAATGCATGTAACGGAGAATATGGTATTTTGGATGCGGTCAGGGTTACGGAAGCGGTTTCAAAAGAAATAGGGGTTGAAAAAGATAATATTTTCGTATGTTCTACCGGCGTTATAGGCGAAAGACTCAAGGCGGAGTTCATAGAAAGCATTATTCCCGAATTGGTCGAATCTGCCGATGAAAGCGGTTTTAACGACTTTGCCGAGTCCATAATGACGACGGACACTTTCACGAAAACGGCATCTGCGGATATTTTGTTGGACGGCAAAAAATATGGAATAATAGGCACCTCGAAAGGATCTGGCATGATAATGCCGAATATGGCAACGATGCTTGCCTTTATTTTTACCGACATTCCCATTGAAAGAAGATTAGCCGATATTATGTTTAAAGAGTGCGTGGACGTTTCCTTCAATTCCGTTACGGTTGACGGAGACACCTCGACTAACGACACCGCGGCATTTTTTTATCCGGATGCGCCGCAAGCCTTGAAATGGCCGTCGATTAAACAATGCGACGCAAATTACGACATCGTAAAAAAAGCGCTTTTATACGTGTGTATGGAATTAGCGAAAATGATTGCAGTCGACGGAGAGGGGGCTACAAAACTCATAAAGATTACGGTTGAAAATGCCTATACGGAAGAAGGCGCAAAAAAGACCGCCCTTATCGTTGCAAATTCGCCTCTCTTTAAGACCATGATTACAGGGGAGGATTTAAATCTGGGCAGGATAATGGCTGCGATAGGAAGGTCTCCCGTTAGAATGAGACCCGACAAAATAGATGTTTATATAGGCGATAAAATAGTGGTCGAAAACTCTGTGATTTCCGGAGAATTAAGCGAAACCGAGGAGAGGGCCCTTTTATCTCCGGTGGAAATAGATTTAAAGATAGACCTGAATTGCGGCAAGAGCAGTCGGACGGTTTTGACATGTAATCTTACTAAGGAATATATAGATATAAACGCATCATACAGGAGTTAATTTTTGTATCTAAATTTATGAAAATTCCTGTTTTATATTATCACAAAATAGATTTTCCTAAGAAAAATGCGGTTTATAAGGGTTTATATGTAACTCCGAAGCAATTTAAGAAACAGATGTTTTTATTAAAGCGCTTAGGTTACAGAACGATAAGACCGGAAGATGTTTTGTCTTTCGTCAAGGGGCATAAGCTGTCCGTAAGAAAACCGTTATTAATTACTTTTGACGACGGGTATGAAAATAATTATATAAATGCCTATCCCGTATTGAAGAAAGTCGGTTTTTCTTCAATGATATTTATAAGCGCCGGCTTTGTCGGAAAAAAGAACGTTGTTTCCGACGAAAGAGAAAGAGTACTTGAGGATTTTTTAAATATAAAAGAGATTAGGTCGATGGCGGACGACGGGTTTTTTATCGGCTCACACGGAATTAACCACTATTTTTTGGATAAATTAGGGGAAGGTGTTTTGATAGATGAATTGACAGCCTCCAAGGCATATTTGGAAAATATACTTAAAAGCAGCGTGGATTTTTTTTCGTACCCGTTTGGTTCTTATAATGCAAACGTTATGAGGGCTGTTAAAAAAGCCGGTTATTCGGGCGCGTTTACGACGACCAAGGGAAGAGTAGGGGTCGGAGATAATTCTTACGAATTAAAAAGGATACCCGTTAACGGATATAATAATATTTTTAATTTCCTTTATAAAATAATTTTCTTGCAATAAATGCATAAAAATGATAAAAAGATAAATTTAGTATATATTAATTAAACCGTACCCGTCTGAACTAATTTGTGCTTGAAGCGTATTGTCGCAGGCGGGGAGAAAAAAGCGCAAAATAATAAGGAGAAGAAGAAATGCCATTTAATCTTACAATTAAGCAGTTATTGGAAGCAGGTGTCCACTTCGGTCATCAAACCAAAAGATGGAATCCAAAGATGAGATCCTATATATATGGGGCAAGAAACGGGGTTCATATAATAGATCTTCAAAAATCAATGCCTTATATAGCATCGGCTTACGCCAAGTTATTTGAAATAGGCGAAAGCGGCAAAACAGTTCTCTTTGTAGGCACAAAAAGACAGGCAAGTCTCATTGTAGCCGAAGAGGCACAAAGGTGCGGTATGCCTTACGTAAACGAAAGATGGCTCGGCGGGATGCTTACCAATTTTGCAACTATCAAGATTTCCATACAGAGACTAAAAGAATTGGAAGCCCTTAGGGAATCGGAGGAATTTTCCAAGTTTACGAAAAAAGAGACGGCTAAGATGGAAAAAAAGATAGATAAGCTTCAAAAGATTTTTAACGGTATCAGGGAGATGTCAAGCATACCGGAAGCCGTTTTTATAGTCGATATTCATCGTGAAATAATTGCGGCTAATGAAGCCAAAAGGCTTTCC
This sequence comes from Candidatus Acidulodesulfobacterium sp. H_13, assembly GCF_048541835.1. Classification (NCBI taxonomy): domain Bacteria; phylum Candidatus Acidulodesulfobacteriota; order Candidatus Acidulidesulfobacterales; family Candidatus Acidulidesulfobacteraceae; genus Candidatus Acidulidesulfobacterium; species Candidatus Acidulodesulfobacterium sp. H_13. Next base: position 462,151 of record NZ_JBLEOY010000001.1, on the reverse strand, counting down.
ATTCCCATAATCGGGATTGCCGATACAAATGCAAATCCGGACTTTGCCGACTATTTAATTCCGGGAAACGATGATGCCATAAGGGCAATAAGGCTGATTCTATCCATTATGGCGGACGCCGTCGCGGAAGGAAAGAAGGCTCGCGACGAAAAAGCCAACACAGGTAAAACAGTGACCGCGGACGCAGAAAACATTACCGAAGAAACATTTTCGGCGGCAGGAGATATTCCGGCAATCGGGCCGGAGATTCAGGCTTCAGGAAAAACCGGAGAGGAAGCCGATATATCCATTTAAATATTTAAAATCATAATCTATAGCCTATTTATTGCAATTGTTACGATTTATAGGTTTGCAAGAGGAGGAACGACAATTGGAAAAAGCACGAAGCATAGGTGCGGAACTTGTTAAAAGCTTGCGTTCTTTAACGGGAGCAGGGTTTGTTGACTGTAAAAACGTTCTTACGGAAACCGACGGCGATTTAGAAAAAGCCGTTGAGTTAATGAGAAAGAAAGGGCTTGCAAGGGCGCAGAAGAAAGCCAATAGGGAAGCAAGAGAAGGGTTGATATATTCTTATATTCATGCCGGCGGAAGAATAGGCGTTTTATTGGAAATTAACTGCGAAACCGATTTTGTCGCCAGAACCTCTGAATTTCAAGAACTTGCAAAAAATATATCTATGCATATAGCAGCATCCAATCCTCTTTACGTCAAAAGGGAAATGCTCCCCCCCGAACTTATAGCAAAGGAAAAGGAAATTTATAGAGAACAGCTTATCTCCATAGATAAACCCCAGGCGGTTAAGGAGAAAATAATATCCGGAAAATTGGAAAAATATTACAAAGACGTTTGTCTATTAGAGCAGCCGTTTATTAAAGACCCGTCAAAGAATATCTCTTCCATAATAGAGGAAGAAGTGCTTAGGCTCGGTGAGAATATAGCCTTAAAAAGATTTGTAAGATATCAGTTAGGGGAATAAAATGGCGGGATATAAGTATAAGAGAATACTGCTCAAGGTTAGCGGCGAGGCATTGGCCGGCAAAAATAAGTGCGGTATCGACCCTGCCGTTATAAATTTCGTCTCAAAAGAGATAAAAACCGTTGTCGAAACGGGGGTGGAGATTGCCATTGTTATAGGCGGCGGTAATATTTTCAGGGGGTTGGGTCCGTCGCATAAAGGATTGGGCATAGAGCGTTCTCAGGGCGACTACATGGGTATGCTTGCAACGGTTATTAATGCCCTTGCGCTTCAGGCAAGTTTGGAGGATAACGGTATTATTTCAAGGGTTCAAACGGCTATCGCAATGCAGCAGGTTGCGGAGCCGTATATAAGGCGCAGGGCTTTGAGACATTTAGAGAAAAAAAGAGTCGTCATATTCGCCGCAGGGACGGGTAATCCTTATTTTACCACCGATACCGCCGCTTCTCTAAGGGCGATAGAAATTCATGCCGACGTAATACTCAAGGCAACGAGAATAGAGGGCGTTTTTAGCGACGACCCGCTTATAAACAAAGATGCGGTAAAGTTCAAAAGTCTTTCCTATATAGAAGTGCTGAATAAAAATTTAAAGGTTATGGACTCCACGTCTATTTCTTTGTGTATGGATAATGAACTGCCTATAGTGGTTTTTAATCTTTTGATTTCAGGCAATCTTATAAAAGCGGTGAAAGGCGAACCCATAGGCACCATAATTAAATAAAGATTTTTAATAAATTTAAGGTGACGCAATAATATTATGGATGAAACGGAATTTATCAACGAAACTAAAGATAAAATGTCTCGGTCGGTTCTCAGTTATCAAGGCGAGCTGTCCAAGGTAAGAACGGGAAGAGCCTCCGCCGGACTTATGGACAGTATAAACGTAGAGTGTTACGGCTCTGTCTCTCCGTTAATCAGGCTTGCCTCTGTTTCTGTGCCAAACAGCAAAACGATAATGATAAACCCGTGGGATGTCAGCTCTCTTTCTGCCATAGAAAAGGCTATTCAAAAATACGACTCGTCTTTAAATCCTTCCAACGACGGAAAAAGTATAAGCATTATCATACCGGTGTTGACCAAGGAAAGACGAAAAGAAATAATCAAACAGATATCCAAATTGTCCGAATCTATTAAACAGGAGGTAAGAAATTGCAGGCGTACGGCTAACGAAAGGCTTAAATCCTCCGAGAAGTCTAAAGAAATATCTTCCGATATTTCTTTTAGAATTCAGAAAAAGATTCAAGAGTTGACTGATGGTTTTGTCAAAGAAATAGATGCACTGACAAAACGTAAAGAGAAAGAAATTATGGAAGTATAAAGAAATATGAATTTTAAGAACATGCCGAATCATCTTGCCATTATTATGGATGGAAACGGAAGATGGGCGAAAAAGAGAGGTTTGGACCGGATACACGGACATATTGAGGGTATTAAATCTTTAAAAACCATCATCAAAGCGGTGATGGAATATAAAATTAAATATCTTACTGTTTATGCTTTTTCTTCCGAAAACTGGCAAAGACCGGAGTCGGAAGTCGATTCGCTCATGACCCTTCTTGATGAATACATTAGGATTGAGCTCTCATATCTTATAGAAAATAAAATAAGACTCGGTTTTATAGGCAATATAGTTAAAATTCCGGAAAAATCGAAGAAAGCCCTCCTTGATGCGGCAGACAGAACGAAAGATTTCGACTCTCTTTTTTTAACCCTTGCTTTGAGTTACGGTTCCAAGGAAGAAATATTGAATGCCGTTTCTAAAACGGCTGAGGATTTAAAACAGGGCAAAATTGCTTCTGCGGATATAAACGACAATCTTTTTTCTTCTTATCTTTACACGTCCGGCATGCCGGATCCGGATATGCTTATCAGGACAAGCGGCGAACGGAGAATATCCAATTTTATGCTTTATCAGATTGCCTATACCGAAATATATTTTACAAAAACGCTATGGCCGGATTTTCGGAAGAAGGATTTAATCAGAGCATTGCAAGATTATGAAAAAAGGATAAGAAGATTTGGAAAAACGGATATTTGATTATAAGAGATTTATATTCGGAATAATTTTCGGCATTACGATAATTATATCTATATTTTTTCTTAATAGATATGAATTTTTCTTTGTTTTAATAGTCTTAATAGCATTATCCGTTTACGAAATATTCGGTTTATTCGATTTGAGCGGATATAAATATTTTATCCTTCCGGAAATACTTTCCATATCGGTCGCCTTTTCCTTTGCTTTTTTAAAAGAGAACCTGTTTATATTTACGATTTTTTTATCTATTTTACTGATTCTTTTTAAAAACATTGTCTTTTTTAAGAAAGATAGCGGAAAGAGTATATTTTTAGATATTTTTTCTATATTTTACGCAGGTTTTTTTATATCTTTTTTATTAAAGATTTTCGAGTTGAGCGGCGGCAGGCTGCTGCTCTTGTTCCTGTTTATACTTGTATGGGCATCCGATATCTTTGCTTATTACGGCGGCAGGCGTTTCGGCAGGCACAAGCTTTTTCTTTCGTTGAGCCCTAAAAAGACGATTGAAGGCTCATTGGCGGGGTTTATATCGGCAATCTTTGTGGCTCTTGTTTTTAGAGCCTTTATAAGCGACTATGAGCAATTTACCTTGGTTTTCTTCATTTTTTTGTCTTCGGTTACTATTATTGCCGGAATGACAGGGGATTTAACCGAATCTTTAATCAAAAGAATCGGAGGAAAAAAAGATTCCGGGTATCTGATTCCGGGTCACGGCGGCATTTTAGACAGGATAGACAGCCTTATACTTGCAGCGCCGGTTTTTTATTATATCATTGTATTTTATTGGAAATTTTAACAAACGGGTTAAACTGACCATGCGTAAAATATTTCTTGCGGGTTCTACCGGTTCCATCGGCAAAAACGCTGTGGAAGTAGCGTTTTCGTATCCGAATAAGTTGAAAATAACAGGTATAGCCGCCGGTCATTTCGGAGCGGAACTTAAAGGGCAGGTTATAAGACTGAAGCCGTCATATTGTGTCCTTTCTTCAAGGGCGGAATCGGATAAGGCAAAAAGCACATTGGAAAATATGGTCGGTATAGAAACAAAATTTTTATTTGGAGAAGAGGGCTTAAGGGAAGCGATTTTTCATGGCGATTTCGATATTGTTTTAAACGCTATAAGCGGTTCTGCCGGTTTAATGCCGTCCTATTGGAGCCTTAAGGCGGGAAAAGATTTGGCGCTTGCTAATAAAGAATCCATGGTAATGGCGGGCGAAATTTTGAATAGAACAGCCGAATCTTCGAAGGCTAAAATAATTCCGGTAGATTCCGAACATTCCGCTCTGTTTCAATGTTTGAACTGCGGTAAAAAATCCGATGTGAATAAACTGATACTTACCGCATCCGGCGGTCCGTTTTACGGCAGGGATAAAGCCTCATTTAAAGAAATTACGCCGGCTATGGCCTTAAATCACCCGAAATGGAAAATGGGAAAAAAAATAACGGTTGACTCTTCGACTTTGGCAAATAAAGGGCTTGAAATAATAGAAGCCTATTTTTTGTTCGGCATAGACGAAAAATATATCGATGTTTTAATACATCCTCAGGCGGTTATTCATTCCATGGTGGAATTTAAAGATGGCTCCATAATCGCTCAAATGGGTCAACCCGACATGAAGGGACCGATAGGTTATGCCCTCTCTTATCCTCGGCGTTTTCATTCCCTCATGAAGCCTCTAATGCTTGCGGATATTGCCTTTATAGAATTTTTTAAGCCGGATGCCGAAAAATTTCCTTTTCTGAGACTTGCAAGGCAGGCCCTAAGAATCGGCAAGAGTATGCCCGCTGTTTTTTGCGAGGCAAACGAGTTTTTCGTAAATTCGTTTTTGAATGAAAGAATATCTTTTAACGGTATAGCGGAAAATGTGGAAAAAGTTATGGAAAAATACAATCCGTCCGAATTGAACGACATAGAAGACGTAATTGCGGCAAAGAGACAGGCCGCAATATTGTCGAGGGCTGTTTAAAATTTTACCAATTTTTTATTTATTTATTATATAATCGTATAACATGGTAAACGGTTGCATAACAGGGGTGTCTACGGCTTATGATAATAGAGTCTTATTTGGGCAAATATCCGAAGATTGATGAAACGGTGTATCTCTGCGAGAACGTAGTTATTACGGGAGATGTCGAGATAGGAAAAGATTCGAGCGTATGGTTCGGAGCCGTAATCAGGGGGGACGTCCATTACATAAGGATAGGCGATAATACTAACGTTCAAGACAATAGCATTCTGCACGTACAGCACGATATCGGGCCGCTTACGATAGGAAACGGGGTTACCATCGGGCACGGCGTAAATCTTCACGGATGCGATATTGGGGATAACTGCCTTATAGGCATCGGCGCTATCATATTGACCGGCGCACGTATAGGCAAAAATTGCATAATAGCTGCGGGAACGGTAATAAAGGAAAATGCCGTTATACCGAACGGCTCTCTGTCTGCGGGGGTTCCGGGTGTTATAAAAAAGAGCCTTACCGATAAGGATATAAGCGCCGTAAGGGAATCCGCAAGCAATTACGTAAAATACGTCAAAAATTATAGAGGATATTAAGGGCGGTTAATAAATGTATGCAGCGATAGATATAGGGACGAATACCATAAGATGTTTAATAACGGATTTAAAAAGCAATGTTTTGAATCCGTTGTATGTTGACATGAAAGTAATCAGGCTCGGCGAAAACTTTAAAAAAAACGGGATAATAACCGGCGCCTCGATTCAAAGGCTAAAAAAGGCATTGAGAATATATGTTAAAAAGATGGAAGAGTACGGAATTAAGCCCGACAAAGCGGTTATAACCGGTACCAGCGTTTTAAGGGAAGCCCCTAACGCATTGGATGTTAAAAATATCGTATACAGGGAATCGGGGTTAAAACTCAATATTATAAGCGGTGAAAAAGAGGCCATGATTACCCTCAAAGGGATTTCTTCCTGCTTTAATGATTTAAACGAATTTTATTCCATAGATATAGGCGGGGGTTCTACCGAGTATGTCTGCGTTAAAAACGGACTGCCTTTATGGAAACACAGTTTAAATATGGGTGTCGTTCACCTGTCGGAGGAGTTAATAAAGTCCGACCCGTTATCCCTGGAGGATATAAGAAGATTAGAGGGGGAGATAGACTTGCAGCTTGCTTTGTTAAAAAAGGAAATACTTAAAAACGGGTATGTATTTGAACCGTTAAATTTGTTTGGTACGGCAGGAACGGCAACAACGCTTGCCATGGTAGATTTAGAGACCGACGATTACGATAGAAACAAGATACATGGGTATTTTTTAAAGAGAGACAATATTGCAAGGATCTATAAAAAGTTTATAGATAATAAGGTCGAAGACAGGCTGGGCATTAAGGGTGTAGAAGAGGGCAGGGAAGACCTCGTTCCGGTTGGCGCGGCTATTATGTTAAAAAGTTTGGATTTTTTCGGTGTTTCCGGACTTACCGTTTCCGAGTGCGGCTTAATAGAGGGTCTTATTACAAACGGAGGGGAAATATAAATATTATTACGATTATTCAAAAAAGAGGAAGGGAGAGATGAAAGAGATTATACGGGAAGCATTGAGTTTTGACGACATTCTTATAATTCCGGATTATTCGGATATACTTCCGAAAGATGTCGATCTAAAAACGAAATTTTCTAAGAATATAGACCTGAACACCCCGTTAGTCAGTGCGGCCATGGATACCGTTACGGAGGCTAGGATAGCTATTTCGTTAGCCCGGGAAGGCGGCATCGGTGTTATACATAAAAATCTGACCGTACAGAAACAAAAATCAGAGGTCGAGAAGGTTAAGAAGTCTGAAAGCGGAATGATCATCGATCCTATAAAGGTTAAGCCGGACGATAAAATATCCTATGCGTTAGAACTTATGAAAAAGTTTATGATTTCAGGCGTTCCCGTCGTTAATGGAGATAAATTGGCAGGGATACTTACCAACAGGGATTTAAGGTTTTCGGTTGATCTCAATGAAAAAGTTGCCGATATTATGACTAAGGAAAATCTCATTACCGTTCCGGTAGGCACGACCTTAGAGGATGCAAAAAAAACCCTGCATGAAAAAAAGATAGAAAAACTCTTAGTGGTGGACGAAAATTTTAACTTAAAAGGATTGATAACCATTAAGGATATAGAGAAAATTAAAAAATACCCTAATTCCTGCAAAGATTCCAAGGGAAGACTTCGGGTTGCGGCTGCAGTCGGAATTTCCGAGGATACGGAGGAGAGGGTCAACGCGCTTGCGGATGCAAAAGCGGACGCAATAGTTATTGATACCGCCCATGGGTATTCCAAGGGCGTTATAGATATGATAAAATATTTAAAGAAACGTTATTCGGTTGATATCGTAGCCGGAAATATTGCCACAGGAGAGGCGGCGGCGGAGTTAATTAAGGCAGGAGTAGATGCCGTAAAAGTCGGTATAGGTCCGGGTTCTATTTGTACTACGAGGGTCGTGGCCGGCGTGGGCGTTCCGCAATTGTCCGCAATAATGGAATGTTCCGCCGCATACGATAAAAGCGGTGTTCCGGTCATTGCCGACGGCGGAATAAAGTTTTCCGGGGATATCGTGAAAGCCCTTGCCGCCGGCGCAAATAGCGTCATGATAGGTAATCTTTTTGCCGGAACGGAAGAGAGTCCCGGCGAAACGATAATCTATCAGGGAAGAAGCTATAAGGTTTATAGGGGCATGGGTTCGCTTGGAGCAATGGTAATAGGCTCTAAGGACAGATATTTTCAATCACATATAAGAGATGAGTCTAAGTTCGTTCCGGAGGGCATAGAGGGGAGAGTCCCCTATAAGGGAATGCTTTCGGATACGGTAAATCAGCTGATAGGCGGTTTACGCGCGGGAATGGGCTATTGCGGCGCTCACGATATAGAAGAGCTGAGAACCAAAACAAAATTTCTTAAGATAACATCGTCCGGATTGAGGGAAAGTCATGTCCACGATGTCATTATAACAAGGGAGGCGCCTAATTACAGGCTTGACTAATGCAGGATGAAAATTCCCCACTCTAAAATACTCATAATAGATTTCGGCTCGCAATATACCCAGCTTATTGCCAGAAAAATAAGGGAAAATAGCGTTTATTGCGAGATATATCCGGTAACTTCCTCTATTAAAAAAATAAAATACTTTGAACCGGATGCGATAATACTTTCAGGGGGTCCCTCTTCCGTTTACGATAACGGCGCTCCTTTTATATCAAAAGAAGTATTGGAAATAAACGTTCCGTTTCTGGGAATTTGCTACGGCATGCAGGTTATGGCATATCTTATGGGAGGCACGGTAAAGCCTGCAAATAATCGCGAATACGGGCATTCCAATCTTGACATACTCAAAAAAACCAAGCTTTTTAAGGGATGTAAAAAATTGAGTCCCATATGGATGAGCCATGGGGATATTATAGTAAAAGCCCCGGATAATTTTATCGTAACCTCTCGAACTGAAAATTGCGATACGGCATCCTTTGAAAACCGCGAGAAAAAAATGTACGGGCTTCAATTTCACCCCGAAGTAGCCCATACGGTTTACGGCAATAAGATATTAAATAATTTTTTATTTGATATCGCAGGCGTTGAAAAAGACTGGAAGTTAGACGACTTTATTTCAGGCAAAGTACTGGATATCGCAGGGCTGACAGCCGGTAAAAAGGCTATATGCGCCCTTTCGGGAGGGGTAGATTCCACCGTTGCCGCGGTTATTGCGAACAAAGCTGTCCGCAAAGGGCTTAAGTGCATATTCGTCGATAACGGTTTATTGAGGGATTCCGAGGCAAAATCGGTTATGAAATATTACAGAGAAAACCTTGATTTGAACGTGAAACTCGTGAAAGCCTCCGGCTTGTTTTTGAAGGCATTGAAGGGAGTTGTCAATCCGGAGAGAAAGAGAAAAATTATAGGCAGGCTCTTTGTGCAAATATTTGAAGAAGAGGCAAAAAAGATGAACGGGGTTGATTTTCTCGTTCAGGGGACGCTTTATCCCGATGTTATCGAGTCGGTCAAGATTTTCGGCTCTTCAAGCGTCATAAAAAGCCATCACAACGTGGGGGGGCTTCCAAAAAAATTAGGTTTAAAATTAATAGAGCCTTTAAGGGAATTATTTAAAGACGAGGTCCGCATAATAGGAAAAAACCTCGGAATTCCGGATGAGATAATCAAGAGGCAGCCGTTTCCGGGTCCCGGATTGGCTATCAGGATAATCGGAGAGATTAATAGAAAGGGGCTTGGAATCCTGAGAAAGGCAGATGCGATAGTAACCGAGGAGATAAAAAACGCCGGATTATACGATAAAATATGGCAGTCCTTTCCTGTTTTGATTCCGATTAAGACGGTAGGGGTTATGGGGGACGAAAGAAGCTATGAATCCCTTATAGCACTCAGGGCGGTAAGTTCCTCCGACGGTATGACTGCGGACTTTGTAGAATTGGACTACAATATATTAAGGACCTGCGCCGCAAGAATAATTTCTGAAATAAAAGGAATTAACAGGGTGGTTTACGATATTACCTCAAAACCGCCCTCTACGATAGAATGGGAGTAAAAATGAACGAGTTCGTCCATCTTCATATGCATTCACATTACAGCCTCTTAGACGGGGCCATTAAAATAGACGATATCGTAAATAAGGCCGTCGAACTCAATATGCCTTCCGTTGCCGTGACCGACCATGGAAATATGTTCGGCGCGGTCGAGTTTTACGAAAAGGCGGTTAAGAAAAATATTAAGCCGGTGATAGGCTGTGAAGTATATGTGGCAAAGTCCGATAGAAAACTTAAAAATGCGAATGAAAAATATTATTATCATCTGATATTGCTTGCGAAAAACGAAGAGGGCTATCGTAATCTATCTAAATTAGTATCTAAATCTTATATAGACGGTTTTTATTACAAGCCCAGGATCGATAAAAATATTCTTACGGAAAACCATAACGGCTTGATAGCCCTGTCTGCCTGTATAAAAGGGGAGATTCCATACAACATAATTCGGGGAAATTACGATCTTGCGGAAGAAAGCCTCAAATATTATTTAAATCTTTTTAAGGACGATTTTTATTTGGAGATGCAGGTTCAGGGTTTGGAGGAACAAAAAACGGCGAACAATGGGCTTCTCGATTTGGCACAAAGATACAGCATACCGCTTGTAGCCACCAATGACTGCCATTACCTCTTGAAAGACGATTATGAGGCGCATGACGTCCTATTGTGTATTCAGACCGGTAAAACCGTGGAAGATAAAAACAGAATGAGGTTTTCGACGAAAGACCTTTATTTTAGGTCTCAAGAAGAGATGAAAGAAATTTTTGCGGAATATCCCCCGGAGGCTATTTCCAATACCAAAATAATAGCCGATAAATGTAATTTTTCATTTAAACTCAAGGGTGGGCATCACTTCCCGCAGTTTAAATCCGACGAAGACGATCTTTCGGTCTCAGAGCGCTTTGAGCAGAAGGTTAGAAAGGGGTTTGAGGAAGTTTTTATAAATAATCCCACCAAAGCGGCCGCGGTGTCCTATTCTGACAAGCCGAAAACCTATGGCGAAAGATTGGATATGGAAATAGAAGTAATCAAAAAATCTAATTTTTCCGGATATTTTTTAATCGTTTCGGATTTTATAAAGTATGCAAAAGAACATGATATTCCGGTAGGTCCGGGCAGGGGTTCGGCAGCGGGCAGCCTTGTGGCATATTGTTTAAAAATTACGGAGATAGACCCGATTAAATACGATTTAATGTTTGAAAGATTTCTCAATCCGGAAAGAATAAGCATGCCGGATATAGACTCCGATTTTTGCATAAACGGCAGGGACGAGGTTATTAAATATGTTTCCGACAAATATGGAGAAGAGCAGGTTTCGCAAATAATAACATTCGGAACCATGCTGGCGAAGGCGGTTATACGCGATACCGGCAGGGCGCTCAATATGCCTTACGCCGAGGTCGATAAAATCGCCAAATTAATTCCCGGTACGCCCGGCATTACGCTTGAGGATGCAATTAAGGAAGAGCCGAAATTTCGCAGTATGATAGATACGAATCCCAAGGTTAGAAAACTGATGGAAATAGCAAAGAGGTTGGAGGGGCTTGCAAGGCATGCCAGCACGCATGCCGCCGGAGTAGTTATATCCAACGAACCTATATATAACTATATGCCGCTATATAAGGGGACAAAAGCTACGGATGTCGTTACCACTCAATATACGGGGCAGGATTTAGAAAAATTGGGATTTATTAAATTTGATTTCCTGGGTTTAAAAACGCTTACGGTAATGAAAGAAGCCATTGCCCTTATAAATGATTCGAAGGCAGGGCTTTCAGAATCCGAATTTAATATATACGATATAAATTTAGACGACAAGCCGGCGTTTAAGCTTTTATCTTCAGGGGATACAACCGGCGTTTTTCAGCTTGAAAGCTCCGGCATGAAAGAACTGATAAAAAAACTTGCCCCGAATTCGTTTGAGGATTTAATACCGCTCGTTGCTCTTTACAGGCCAGGGCCGTTAGGCAGCGGCATGGTGGACGACTTTATTAACGCAAAACACGGCAGGGTTAAAATACGCTATATTCATCCCCTGTTGAAAGATATATTAAAAGATACGTACGGGGTAATATTATATCAGGAACAGATAATGAAAATAGCCACTGCCCTTGCAGGGTTTTCAATGGGAGAGGCGGATGTTTTAAGGAAAGGAGTCGGTAAAAAACAGGCGGAACTTATAGAACAAATGAGGGATAAATTTATTGGCGGCTGTAGTACGAACGGTATAGAAAAGACAAAAGCCGTGAAGATTTTTTCATTGATTACTAAATTTGGAGAATACGGTTTTAATAAGTCGCATTCTACCGCATATGCGTATATTGCGTATATGACGGCATATTTAAAGGCTAATTATAAAGAACATTTTACGGCGGCGCTGTTATCAAGTGAAATGTCCAATACCGATAAGCTGACAAAGATAATAAACGAGGTGAAGTCCGGGTTTAATTCCTGCGAGATATTACCCCCTTCGGTCAGTTATTCGGCGGAAAGGTTTATTATAGTTAAAAACGACGAGGGAAAGTTCGTAATTCGCACCGGTCTGGGGGCGATTAAGAATGTCGGAAAGGCTGCCATAGATTCTATTTTGCAAAACCGCGAGGATGGGGTATTTAAGGATTTACCGGATTTTTGTTCGAGAGTGGATACGCGGAAAGTGAATAAAAGAACGATAGAGAATCTGATTAAAAGCGGGGCATTAGATGTTGGGGGTGAGTCCAGAAAGTGGATGTTGGATAATTTAGAAGGTATAATGGGGGAAGCCAATTTTAAAAGAGAGAAAAGGAATTCCGGGCAGTTTGAGCTTCCGCTTTTTTTCGGAGACGAATTAAACTACGATAACGGGAAAAATGATTCTTTTTTGATAAATGAGGGAGAAAAGGATGACAGAAAGTCTATCCTTGCATTCGAAAAAGAATCGTTAGGATTTTATCTTTCGGGGCACCCATTAGACGGATATGAGGAAAAAATCAAACTTATAGCGACAAAGAGTCTTTCGGATATCGCAGCGGAATACGTTAATTCCGGCGGAAAAGCAGTCAGCGGTGTTTTTAAAATGTGCGGCGTTATAAATCAGCTAAAGATTCATAAGACAAAGAATAATGATAAAATGGCTTCTTTCATACTGAATGATAAAAGTCTCAACGTTCAAGCCATTCTTTTTCCGAAAAATTACTTAAAATGTGAAAATATAATAGACACGAACGAACCGGTTGTTTTGACCGGAAAGATAGATTTTTCGGAGATAAACATAAACGACGTCTCCATGCAGATAAACAAGATAGACGGAGGCGAGCAGACAAAGGATAAAACAAAAGCGGGGCGTTTAGAATATGGAAGTTACGACGATTTAAACTTGGATATCAAGGTTATCGGGGAAAATATCGAGTTGTTAGACAGCCTGAAGATAAGAAAAACCCCCGCATCAGTCAAAATTATTAAGCCCGTTAAACCGGTAGAACCTAAGGTCATCGAACCCGCAGAGGTATGCATCATTGAGATAAATAAAAAGATAACGGAATTCGGCGCTCATGAATTTAATAATTTATTAATAGAATTGAGAAATAATTTATCAGGTTCAAAAGGCGATTCTAAGGTTATATTAAGGATATCGGGATATAACGTGGTGTTTAACGGGAACATCAAAGTGAATAAAATTCTGTTTAAGTCTAAGTCGATATCTCTCGGATGTTTAAATATTTCATAATTCTGATATAATTGTTTTTATAGATTATTTAGTAATACTCAAATTAACATAATAGTAATATTATATACATAATTATTTATGGCAGTACATTCTCTTGAATTCGAAAGACCTATAATTGAATTAGAGCAAAAGATAGAAGAACTTAAGGCTTTTAATCTTGGGGGCTTTGCCAATGTAGCCGACGAAATCGAAAATCTTGAAGCCAAAAAAGAAAAACTTATAAAGGACGTATTTAAAAATATCAACAACTGGCAGATTACTCAGTTGTCGAGGCATCCTCTCAGACCGTACACGTTAGATTATATAGGTTTAATAACGGAAAATTTTATCGAGCTTCACGGAGATAGACTTTTTATGGACGATAAAGCCGTAGTGGGGGGATTTTGTTTTATTAAAGGCGGCGGCGGAAAACTTGATAACCGGCAGAAAGTTCTTATAGTCGGACATCAGAAGGGTCGCAACACGAAGGACAAGATGTGCAGAAATTTCGGCATGCCCAACCCTGAAGGCTATAGAAAAGCTCAGAGGCTTTTTAAGCTTGCCGAAAAATATTCCATCCCCATAGTAACGTTAATAGACACTCCCGGGGCATATCCGGGTCTCGGAGCGGAAGAAAGGGGACAATCCGAGGCTATTGCAAGAACTATATATACCTTGTTAAATATTAATGTCCCCGTTTTATCTATAGTTATAGGGGAGGGGGGGAGCGGCGGAGCACTTGCTTTTGGAACCGGAAACTTAGTTTTAATGATGGAATACTCCATTTATTCCGTAATATCACCCGAAGGCTGCGCGTCTATTCTTTATAAAGACGTGTCTAAAACCGAGGATGCGGCAAATTCCTTAAAGCTTACCGCAAAAGAGCTTAACGAATCGGATATTATCGACGGTATAATACCGGAACCTCTTGGCGGCGCCCATAGAAACGCGCCTCTTGCCGCCGAAGCATTGAGAAAGGCTATTATAAAAAATCTTAAAAAACTTAAAGAATATAGCGGAGAAACCCTAAGGGACGAAAGGATCAAAAAATTTATAAATATAGCTAAATAAAAGAGGTTATGCTTGATCTATTTTGGAAGGCAATATGCTATGCGAAGGGGATAGTCTTATTTTTATTATAACCTTTATGTTTTAGATAGGAAATTGCATGCCGCCGAATCGTATGTGATTTTTTTATGTTTTTTAAAATGTAAACTTAAGAGGATATATTATTATAAAATGGCAGAGTATGTGGATATAGCTTATTTTCTTTCTAAAGACTTGATTTCTAAAAATTCGAGGGATGAGATTTATGAAAAAATTTCCGTTACCGTGGAAACATTCATAGAATGTGACCTGGTAACCGTCTTTATGTTAAATGAAGACACGGAGAAAATAAATTGTGTTAAATATTACGAAAACTCAGAATTTATTAAAAAAGATTTTGAAGTAATGGTTGGGGAGGGACTGATAGGTTCCGTCATAGAGAACGGAGAATCTTTAATCAGTAAAAATATCAAGAACGACCTATCCGATATATATTATGAATTGGAAAAACAATTTTCCGGCATGTTATCCCTGCTGAGCGTCCCGATATATGCGGGTTCTCTTGTTTTAGGTGCTTTAAATATCTATAAACGGGAGACTTACGAATTTTCGGAAGAAGAGGTAAAAATAGCCAAATTTATAGCTATGTTGGGCGGAATATTTATATATAGTCTCACCTTGTACGAGAACGCAAATCTCTTATATTTAAGACAGAAAGAAGAAAGCGGCAAGGTCGCCAACCTGTTGGAGGTCTCCAAGCTTGTTTCTTCTTCGTTGGATATTGCGAGCGTTATGGATTATTCCGTAAAAAGCTTGATGAATTTCACCAAAACGGATACGGCTTTAGTTTATTTTAAGGATAAAAGCAAAAATAAATTTTGCTACGAATTTTTTGATTGTAAAATGACCGGATGTTCCATATTCGGCGGTAATATTAATTGTTATACAATGACTAATTTCGAATGTCAGTTTATAAAATGTTCCGCCGAATCTAAAATATTATATAAATGCGCAGACTGTTCGTTCTTAAAGGATACGCCCTTAGAGTTGTTTAAGGGCTATATGAATCCCCCGTCCGTCGTTCCAGATTCTTTCCGGCTTTCCGATTGCAGCTGTTTAAAAAACCTAATCTCCGATTATCCGAGTATTTATTACTATAGTCAAAGTAATGATAAGGAGGGTACCGAAACGTTTTATTGCATGTTTAAAGATATCAAAAAAGAAACGTTTATAGGGATATCCATAAAAACGGATAAGGATTTTTTGGGCTTCATTTTTTTGTTAAGCGATAAAAAAATGGAGTATTCGTTGGAGGCGGTGGATTTCATGTCCGATATTTCCAGTATTATATCTATTGCGGCATACAATGTGCAGGTGTTGAATTATATAGAAGACGAGCATTTAGAGACCATAAATTCTATATCCGAGGCTATTAAAACCAGGGATACGTATACCGGAGCCCACGGCGGCAGGCTTATAAATTACGGGGCTTTAGTGGCTAAAAAATTAGGTTTAAGCGAAAATGAAATAAAAAATGTGAGGTATGCCGCCGTATTGCATGACGTAGGGAAAATCGGCATAAAGGATTCTATATTAAATAAACGCGAAAAATTGACCGGCGAAGAATATTCGGAGATTAAAAGACATCCGGAGATAGGATACAGCATGCTTAAAAAAATAAAATTTTTAAGCCATATAGCCAACGATGTACTGCACCATCAGGAAAGATACGACGGCAAGGGTTATCCTTGCGGGCTTGTGGGAGACGATATACCGGTCGTCTCCAGGATAATCGCCATTATAGACGCATTCGACGCTATGACGACCGACAGACCGTATAGAAAGGCTTTGCCGGTCAAGGTCGCCTTGGACGAGTTAGAAAAATATTCCGGAACCCAGTTTGACCCAAAAGTAGTCAACGCATTCCTGAATGTGTTAAAAATTATAGAACCCATTGAGCCTCTTGTCTATGATGAATCGTAAAAGTAAATTTGTAATGCTTCAGGGGACGTCGAGTTCTGCAGGCAAAAGCACGCTTACTGCCGGATTCCTGAGGTATTTTTCGGACAGGGGTATCAGCTGCTCGCCTTTTAAGCCGCAAAACATGTCCCTGAACAGTTTTGTCACGGAAGACGGTTTTGAAATTGCGGTTTCGCAGGTCGTTCAGTCTGAAGCGGCTTTTAAAAAGCCGATAAGGCAGATTAACCCCATTCTGATAAAGCCTGCGTCGGATTTAAAAATGCATCTTATAGTCGAAGGAAAATATTACGGCAATATGAATTTTAAAAAATATAACGGAGGAAAAGATTTTTTCCTTAAAAAAGCGATGGAGTCGTTTGAATTTTTAACCTCGGAAAACGAGTTGGTAGTACTTGAAGGAGCCGGAAGCCCCGCCGAAATAAATCTTTTTAAATATGATATAGCCAATATGGGTTTTGCCGGTGTTTACGATATTCCGGTGATTTTAGCGGCAGACATAGAAAGAGGTGGAGTTTTTGCCTCTATTTACGGAACGGTCAAACTTATTCCGCCAAAGTGGAGGAAGTTAATAAAAGGTTTTATTATAAATAAATTTAGGGGTGATGCGTCTATATTGGAACCCGGGATAAAATGTATGGAGCGAAGGCTTAAAATTCCGTGCCTTGGGGTGCTCCCTTATATTGAGAATCTTCATATAGAGGCGGAAGACAGCCTCGATTTAAAAAGTGCGGGCAGTTTCGGTAAAGGCAAAAACGAAGGCAGGCTGAAAATAGGCATAGTTCGCTTAGACCATATTTCAAATTTTAACGAATTTGATTCCCTTTTTTTTGATGATAGAATAGCCGTCAGGTTTTTTGACTGCGTTCCATCCGACGCGGATGAATTCGATATGATAATCATACCGGGATCCAAGTCGACCGTTTCGGATTTATCGAGCATTAAGAGGTCTAAAATTTTCGATTATATCAAAAAAATCGGTAGGCGCGGCGTTATTATGGGCATATGCGGGGGTTTTCAAATGATGGGAGAACGAATAGAAGACCCCATAGGTATAGAATCGGGCATAAGCATGACGGAGGGTTTTGGTTTTTTTAAGACGGTAACGGTATTATCCGAAGAAAAAATATTATTAAATCGGAAATATCGCTTTAATAACCCCGAATCTTCTTTAAGCGGATATGAGATACATAACGGGAGGACGTTTTTTGCCGAAGATTATTCGAGCGGAGATGCCTATACCGATTTATTTAAATCGGAAACGGTTAAAAAGTGCCGCGGTAATATTTTGCCCGAAAATGGAATTTTGTCTAAAGACGGTAAAAAAATAGGAACGTACGTTCATGGCTTATTCGGCAATATGGCATTCAAAAACTTTATAGTCGGCATTGCGGGTAAACATAAGAAGCTTGATCATAACGGAGGCAGGTTTAAAGATTACAATGCCGTTAAAGACGAAAGCTTTAATTTATTATCGAAAAACATAGAAAAATATGTCGATATTAAAACGCTGCGAGATAATATTATTGCTATTTAGAAGTGAACTACCCAACTGACAGGGGTTATTAAAACAGCTTCTTAGACGATAGATACGTTCCCAGAAAGCCGGAAATCAAGGCTATTATAAACACTGAAAGAATTTGCCATAAATCTAAAAAAATTATTTTAATATGAAAATATTCAAGAAAACCGTCAAATCCATAAAACATAAAGACCTTAAATATTAAAAAGAGAAGTAAAAAGGAGACCAAAAAGGATAAAGCCGCCCCTACCCCGCTTTCTATAAACATAGGTGCCCTGATGTAACCGTTCGTGGCTCCTATAAGCCTCAATATTTCTATTTCACCCTGCTTCCTGAGTATAATAAGTTTTATAGCGCTGTATGAAATGAAAATGGATAATATGAATAAGAATATAAAAATAATAAGCCCTATTACCTTCGTAAAAAAGATAAACTGTACGATTTTATTTTCAAGCATCTTATTATAGTAAACCGAATTAACGCTTTTTAAAGCCTTTAGTCGTAAATAAATATTAGATAAAAATATTTTACTCGTGGCGCTTTTTTTAAAATTAATTTTTATGAATGATGGCAGATAATTTGGGTTTATGTCTTTCAAAACAGATTTTATATGTTTTATTCTATTTTCCAAAAATTTCATAGAGGATTCATTGCTGTAATAAACCGCGCTTTTAACCCCTGAAATCTCCCTTATAAAATGCATGACGTTGTTTTTTTTAGAATTGTTCCTTAGAAACACTATCATCGTGTTCCGATTTTGGAAGAGATTCATATAGTTATATATATTGACGTAGCAAAGGAGGAAAAATAGCATTATGAAGAAAGAAAATGCCATTATTGCAAAAGCGAAAATGTTTCCCGCAATATTGGATTTAATGTTTGAAAGCGCTATCTTGAAATAATTTGTAAAATAATTAACTCTTTGTGATATCAATTACGCGCGCCCTTCCCATATTTATAAGATTTTTATTGTGCGTAGCCAGCATTACCGTAGTGCCTTTGTTATTAAAAGATTTTATTATATCCATGATAATTTTTGACGTGTCTTCGTCTAAGTTGCCGGTGGGTTCGTCCGCCAGAAGAACCTGCGGGTTTTGAACAAGCGCCCTTGCAATCGCGACCCGTTGCTGTTCCCCTCCGGACAAGGCAGTCGGAAACTCGTTTTTTTTCGTATAAAGTTCCACCGATTTTAATATTTCAGAGACGTTTTTTGTTATTATGCTGCCGAAAATTCCCGAGACCTCAAGCCCGAGGGCTACGTTTTGAAAGACGGTTTTATCGGGAAGAAGTTTAAAATCCTGAAACACGAAGCCTATCTTTCGTCTCAGAAAGGGTATGTCCTTCGGTTTTAAATCTTGCAGTGCCGCGTCCATGAATCTTATCGCCCCGTGGGTCGGTTTTTCTACGGCGGTTAACATTCTCAAGGTCGTTGTCTTGCCTGCGCCGGAAGGTCCGGTAATAAAGATAAATTCTCCTTTATCGACGGTAAAATTTAAATCCCTCAATATGTAATTTTTATCGTAATTTTTATATACGTGACTAAATTCTATTAAATGCATTTATTTATATTTAAAGATTCGTCTATATTTTTTTTAAGAGCGCAGGCCGTTTTTAACGGGTCTTCAGAGTTAGAAACCGCGCTTATTACAGCTACTCCATTTATGCCGCACGAGTCGAGGTCGGAAATGTTGCCGTCGTTTATACCGCCTATCGCTATGACAGGTATGTTCACGGCATTACATATATTTTTCAGTTCCCTGTGTTTTATTAGGCCTCCGGCATCGGACTTGGACGTCGTGTCGTAAACCGGCCCTACGCCTATATAATCCGCTCCCGCTTTTTCCGCAATAAGCGCCTGATTTAAATCGTCTACGCTGACGCCCAATATCAGACCGGGGAATAGTTTTTTTACTGTACATGCCGGAAAATCGTCCTGTCCCACGTGGACGCCGTCTGCTCCGGCTAAGTATGCTATGTCGGGTCTATCGTTTATTATAAAGAGGGGTTTTTCGGCTCTGCCCGGGTAAGAATTGCTTAAGATATTTTTTATAAAAATGCCGGAGCGATAAATATTGCCGGGCGTCATTTTTTTGTTTCTTAATTGCAATACATCGGCAAAAGAATCCAGGGCTATTTTAACAATATCCCCGAGATACTCCCTCTCTTCCGTCAGATTAAAATCTTTAGTTATTATTTGAAAAATAAATCTCTTCATTTTATTATTCATTATAATATTATATATCATATTTTTTCCAATAAAAATTTCTCTTGACAAAATATACGGCTAAAAATAGAATAAAAAACATTAAAGGAGGTGATAAATTTTGAAAAAGTTTACGGTGTTAGTTTTAGGAGTATTTTTGGCCGTATCGGTAGTAGCATTTTCCGGTTGCGCCAAGAGTAAACCGGCGCCAAAAGCCCCCACGGCTCCGGTCGCGGCAGCTACGAAGGCTCCCGCAGCAAAGAAGGTTACTGCTAAAAAAGCGGCAGCTACGAAGGCTCCCGCAGCAAAGAAGGTTACTGCTAAAAAAGCGGCAGCTACGAAGGCTCCCGCAGCAAAGAAGGTTAAAAGCTAAGGTTTTAAGCGTATAATTTTCTGCCCGTTTTTCTATGCTAACGTAAATTGCATGGAATGCGGGCTAATTTATTAAGTGAAGGGAAAGATGGTATTTTTAGCTGCACATTATCCCCCCGTGCGTATCGCATCATCCTATAAATATAAACAAGTGAACCTTCGAAAAAAGTATCCTCTTGTTGCGGAAAGGCTTGCCTATTATAAAAAAGAAACCTCTTTTTTATCTTCTAAAATTTTAAAAATGAAAAAGGATATTTTGGATTTAAGAGATAAAATAAAGATGGCTTCGCATAGGGTAAGGATAGTAAAAAATAAGATTAAAGAAGACGATACAACTATAAGAAAGCTTATAAGGAGAATATTTTTCTTTCAGAAAGAATACGATTCAGTGAAATTATCGTCTTTTAAAAACAATGCCGATTATTTTGTTTTAAATTATCAAATGAAAGACGTTATCGACAGGGAGGAGGGAATACTGTCGAAATTAGCGGTGCGCAAAAATAAACTGCTAAAAATAAAAGAATACTTAAGTAAAGAGAAAATTATTTTCATATCCGCAAAAAACGGTTTTAAAAGCTCCAGAAAAAAAATAAAGAGTTTAATAGGAGAAATAAATAATTACATAAAAGTTTTAAAAACAAAATATATAACGGAAGATAAAAAGAATAGATTTTTAAAGCATAAAGTTATAAAATTAATCCATAATTTAAATAAAAACTCCAAAAAAGATGATATAACATTCACTATACTGAGGTAAACTATGGGCAAATTTTTAAGCGGTTTAAAATATTTTTCAACATTTTTATTATTGTCTTGTATGCTTGCTGTATTTTTGGGAAACGGAAAAATATCTTTTGCCGAAACGGTAAAGGCTTCGCCGAACGGGGAAATTTTGACAGGAAATTCGCTTAAAAATTTGAGGCTTTTCTCAAGGGTATATACCTTAATAAAAAATAATTACATAAAGAAAGAGAGCTCTAAAAAGCTTATATTTGGCGCAATAGAAGGAATGACAGCGACCCTTGACCCTCATACCTATTTTCTTACGCCGGACGAATTTAGGCAAATGAAGTCGGAAACAACGGGTGAATATGTCGGTTTGGGGATTGAAATTTCCCAAAAAGATAACTATATAGTAATAATTGCACCGATTGACGGGACCCCCGCCGCTAAGGCCGGCATTAAAGCCGGAGATATCGTAGAAAAAATTAACGGTATTTCGACATATAACATGAATATCATGAAAGCAGTCGGTCTTTTGCACGGCAGAGACGGTACGAGCGTAAAACTTTTAATAGGACGAAAAGGGTTTAAGCACCCGAAGGTCTTTAATATCACCAGGGAAAGAATAAAGTTGAAAAGCGTAAAATATATGATTCTTCCCGGACATATAGGCTATATCAGGATTTCAAGCTTTCAGGAACACACTAATATTCAGCTTTTAAGGGCATTAAAGATAATAAGACTAAAAGAGCACGGGATTAAGGGTTTAATAATAGACCTGAGAAACAATCCTGGCGGGTTATTGAACGAAGCCGTCAAGGTCTGTAGTGATTTTATAAAAAGCGGCGTAATAGTTTATACCAAGGGAAGAATAAAATCTCAGGACGTAAAATATTATGCATCGGGAAGGCGCGTCGTCCCGGAGTATCCGATTATAGTAATTGTTAATGCCGGAACGGCAAGTGCCGCCGAAATAACTGCAGGGAGTCTGCAGGCGCATAAGAGGGCTATAGTAGTCGGAACCGAAACGTTTGGAAAGGGATCCGTGCAGACGGTTTATACCCTGCCGGACGGTGCGGGTATGGGGCTTACTACGGCTTTTTATTTTCTCCCTAACGGCGTTTCGGTTCAGGATACGGGTATTACGCCCAATTTTATTGTTCGCAGTTCCAAGGATTTTGTATTTTTAAAACACCTGAAGCGATTGAGAGAGATAGATTTGAGGCATCATTTTAAAAATCCGGAAAGCGGCAGGCTGAAGGTGAAGCCCGCATATAAAACTTTTAAGGTTTATTTTAAAAAAGACAATCAGTTCAGATTTGCCTATGAACTTCTTAGAAGTTGGAATATCCTTAGGAAGGGCATAGGAGTAAAATAAACTTGGCGAATAATAAAGGTAATAAAACAGGATATAGAATTAAGATTTTTTTGACCGTATCGATTTTTTTGCTTCTGCTTTTTCTATCTATTTTTATTTATTACGGGTTTATATTTAAACCGGCAAAGATTCTTTCAAAAAAATATTATTCCGAACGCAAGCAATTTAACGAAACTGCATTAAAAATAAAGGAATATAAAAAATATCCGATAAAAGCCTTTAAAATCTTTTTTAAGAAAACCTTAAAAAACCTTAATATATCGAAGAGCAATATTATAATTCAGAATATTAGTTTGATAGTTAAACCTCCGGTTAATTCCGGCAAAGATTTAAAAGCGCTTCACGTAAATTTTTTGAAATTTAATATTCTTATATCAAAAAAAACAAGATTTGATGTAATAGAAAAAAAATTAGAAAACGAATTCGAGCGGTTCGTAATTCCATCCGAAGCCCCTATAAGCTATTATTTATATGACGTAAAAAATAATTGTTTATGTATCTATGTTTATGATAAGACGAAACTGTTTTTAAAGGTGCTCTTTATAGTGAAAGGGCTTGATAACAGCGGTTTCGAATCTGTGAGAGAGTACGTGAATTCCCCCAAGATTGCCTTGGATATCGACGACATAGGATACGACACGTTATATATAAATAAGCTGATTTCGCTTCATACACCTATAACGTTTGCTATATTTCCATACGCCCCTTATTCTAAAGAGATAGATTTGGAGCTTCATAAAGCGGGATACGAAACAATCCTGCACATACCTATGGAGCCTGTTAATACACTGCTTTTTCCCGGCGACGGAGCCTTGTATATTCATATGAATAAGAAAGAGATAAGAAGAAAAATTTTGACCGATATAGGCATGCTTCCGTTTATAGACGGGGCAAACAATCATGAGGGGTCGATGTTTACGTCCGATAGAAAAAAAATTTGCGATGCTATTTCGGTTTTTAAAGATAAAAAAATGTTTTTCATGGACAGTTTTACGGATATAGACAGTTATGCTTACCGATGTGCCATAGAAAAGGGTCTTCCGTCGGCTCGAAGGGATGTTTTTCTCGACGACAAGCCTTCTGTCGGATATATAAAAAATCAGATTGAGATTGCCACATATCTGGCGGATAAATTTAAAAGGGTTATAGTTATAGGGCATCCGAGACCCGATACGGTTAAGGTCCTAATGCGCGAAATACCGAAGCTTAAAAAAGCCGGGTATATGTTCGTTCCGTTGTGTGAATTTTTGAGGTAGATTTTTATGAAAGATTTTAAAGAAAGGGTTATAATTGCTTTAGATTACGATGATTTGAGTTCAATTAGACGCCTTGTTGAAAGGCTTAAAGGAGAGGCTTATTTCTATAAAATAGGCTCGGAAGCATTTACGTCCTGCGGAATTAACGGGATAGACTTAATAAAGGATTGCGGCGGAAAAATATTTCTCGATCTTAAATTTCATGATATACCCAATACCGTGTACAGGGCCGTCAAGTCTGCAGGAAAATTAGGCGTAGACATAATTAACGTTCATGCCTCCGGGGGCGTTAATATGATGAGAGCGGCAAAAAGGGGCGCCGAAGAAGCGTCGAATATAACCGGTAAAAATATCGACGTCATTGCCGTAACGGTATTAACCAATCTGTCCGATGCAGATATAAATCGGATATTTTACAATTTTGAAGATGAGAATAATGCCTCCGGCGGGCTTGGCAGAAATATCGTCTCCGATTTAGCCCTGCATCTTGCAAAATCGGCTAAGATTTCCGGTTTAGACGGGGTCGTATGTTCCGGGCATGAATCGCTGAGGATAAAAAATATTTTAGGCGGCGACTTTAAGACGATAACCCCCGGAATAAGGCTTAAATCCTTTAATGATAAAAATATAGATGCCGCCAAGACCACCCCGATGGACGATCAGAAAAGGGTGATGACGCCGTCTGCGGCTTTTAATTCGGGAGCGGATTATATCGTCGTGGGAAGAGAAATAACCGCCGCGGCAAATCCGGCGGATGCCTTGCAGAATATCTATTACGATATTGAAAATAACTGTAAATGAGAATCGTCTGCGGTTATTTTAGCGGCAGTCCCCGGCAATTTTCTAAATACGGTAAATAATATAATAAAATGGGGAGTAAAAATATGATTTTAACCGTTTACGGCGTAAATACCCTTAAAGAAGCGATTCTTTCGGGGAATTTGAAGAGGGGCGGTGAAATATGCGTCAGCGAAAAAAAACGGAGAAACGGAAAGATTGATAAAGACCTAATAAAACTCCTCAAGGATAAAAATATCAATATTGTTACGAAAAATGATAATACATTTATAAAATATTTCGGGAAAGAAGCCCTTGTGAAGGGTATTGCCGCAAATATCGAATATACGGAAAAGGTTTACGAAAAATTATTCGACGAGGCAAACGCCGGCAGTTCTTCACAGTCTATGCCCTTATATTTAATTCTTGACGAGATTACCGATCCTCAGAATTTAGGTTCTATAATCAGGACAGCAAACTGTGTCGGTGTTTCGGGGATTATATTGCCGAAGTCCAATTCTGTTTTTATAACGCCCTCGGTAGCATATGTTTCTCAAGGCGCATTATTTTACGTGAACATGACGAGGGTGGTAAATATCTCGCGTACCATTAGGGATTTAAAGGAGCGCGGCATCTTGGTTGTCGGGCTTTCAAACGAATCGGAGGATACTATTTACGAGACGGATTATAACGTGCCGGTCGCTGTCGTAATCGGCTCCGAGGGGAGGGGTCTAAGGAGATTGACCATAGAAAAATGCGAAAAGGTTTTGAAAATTCCAATGGCAGGCAATATAAATTCTTTAAATGCATCCGTCAGTTTTGCCGTTACGGCTTACGAAATTATAAGGCAGAGAAAAACGGATTAAAAATTAACTTGACTTTATTTATGCGGTAGTATAGACTTAGTAAATTAGCTTGTTTGTCTAGCTGTTTAGGCAAAAAGCACAATTTTAATAAATAGCTGCTGTTTTTATGGCAGCTTAAGATGTAAGGAGAAGTTAAGTATGAGGTACCAAGGGAAAGTGAAATGGTTTAACGACAGCAAAGGTTTTGGTTTTATCGAACAGGAAGACGGACCGGATGTTTTTGTCCATTATTCTGCGATTTCGCAGGACGGCTTCAAGACCCTGACAGAGGGACAGAAAGTAGAATTCGAAATTACCAACGGCGCGAAGGGGCCCCAAGCTATCAACGTAACGAAGGGTTAATCTTTAATTTATTGTTTTAAGCGGTGTATAAGATCTACTTGCGTTAAATACCACACTACAAATTCACTATCCTTTGCGGAAAAGTAATGATAGCAAGCGAATAAGAGTATACCGTTTTAAGAGTTTGACCATTTAGAAATCATTTACCCCAGTAAATAAACTAAATTTATTGGGGTTTTTTTGTTTTAAAAGCAAACTTGTTTTGTTAAGTTTTAGCTTTAATAATGGAGGAAAATAATTGAATTTTCAAGATAAAATAAGAAATATAGCGGTGGTTGCCCATGTAGATCACGGAAAAACCACTCTCATTAATAAAATGCTCAAGGAGAACGTAAGCAAAAGGGACTCGGATGCCTTGCCGGATAGGGCAATGGATAGCGATGAGTTAGAGAAGGAGAGGGGAATAACCATTCTCTCCAAATGCACGGGCATAAAATTTAGAGATTATAGAATCAATATAGTGGATACTCCGGGGCACGGAGATTTCGGCAGCGAAGTCGAAAGGATTCTAACTATGGTGGACGGAGTGCTGCTTCTTGTAGATGCTCTCGACGGCCCCATGCCGCAGACCAGATTTATTTTAAAAAAATGTTTCGAATATAAATTACATATAGTGCTCGTGATAAATAAGATAGATAGACCCAGCGCAAGACCGGAGGAAGTTCTTGAGATGGTTTACGATTTATTTCTTGAACTTGGAGGAGAGGACGTAGATTTGGATTTTCCGGTCATTTATTCCTCTGCAAAAGAGGGCTACGCAATAAAAGATTTGAGCATTAAAGAAGACGACAGGCATAAAAGCGGGTTAAATGCACTCTTTGAATCTATAATAGAGTTCATACCGCCCCCCTCCATCTCAAACGGATCTAATCTCGAATTTTTGGTTATAAGCATAGGGCGGGACGATTTTCTCGGAGCAACCGCCATAGGCGTAGTAAAGTCGGGAAAGCTTAGGGTAATGGATCAGGTGTATTTATATAATGTCAAGGATGAATTAATTAAAGCAAAGCCCACCAAGATGTTTTTATTCGACGGGCTTAAGCGATTGGAAACGGAAGAAATTAACGAAGGCGATATTGCGCTTGTGACAGGGCTCGCGGGGGTAAGCGCCGGAGATTATATTGTAAACGGAAAACCGGATCATCCGCTGCAGAGAATAAAGATAGACGAACCTGTCATTCTTATAAATTTTATAGTTAATAAAAGTCCTTTTTGCGGAAAAGAAGGAAAGCTCGTTACTACAAGGCAGCTAAGGGAACGGTTGTATAAAGAGGTATCTAACAACGTAGGGCTAAAGGTTATGGATACGGGAGACGAAACGGTATTCGATGTTTACGGCAGGGGACTCCTGCATCTCTCCATTTTGATAGAAAAAATGAGAAGGGAGGGGTTTGAATTTGCTATTTCTAAGCCTAAAGGCGTAATAAAAGAGATAGGGGGAAAGAAAATGGAGCCCTATGAACTTTTATATATTACCATAAAAAATGATTTCACCGGCTCCGTACTTGAAAGACTTTCTTCCATGAAGGGCAATTTGGTAGATATGACGAAGGACGATAAAGATAATACGTATCTCGAATTTATTATTCCATCACGAAGCATAATGGGGTTCCATAATGAATTTTTGACCATGACTAAGGGTACCGGAACGATGAACCATAATTTTTATAAATTTGACGAATATGCCTTTGACATATCCCCAAGGAAAAATGGAGTAATGGTGTCCATGGGGGGCGGAACGGCTAATTCATATGGTTTATTTAACCTTCAGGAGAGGGGTGTCCTTTTTATCGCTCCCCAAGACGAGGTTTACGAAGGTATGATAATAGGCATTCATTCTAAGCCGGGAGATATCTCCGTGAATCCGTGCAAGAGGAAGCAGCTTACAAATATGAGGTCGAAGGCTTCCGACGAAATGATAGCGTTAACGACTCCGGTAAGGCTTACTATTGAATATGCCATGGAGTTTATAGAGGACGACGAGCTTGTAGAATTTACTCCGAAATCTATTCGTCTGAGAAAAAAAATATCATCCGAAACCGACCGTAAAAAAAAATCCAGAGGGCTTCTTAAGGTATAATATAAATATTATATAGCGTAAATTGCAAACAATAATATAGGATAGGCATAGGATGAGAGTTAAAGTTTGTGCTGTTCAGATGCTGCCCTCAAAGAATAAAGATTCGTCGATTAAAAAAGCCGTAGATTTTTTATTGATGGCATCTAAAAACAATGTTAATATAATCTGTTTTCCGGAACTTTTTTTATTAAGTTGGTTTTTGCAGGATAACGATGAAGATAAAATAAAAAATAATCTTGAAGCGGCAGAGGATTTTAACGGCAGGACCATAAGTATTTTTAAAGAACAGGCTATGAAATTCAATATGGTTATCATAGTCCCTTTTTTTGAAAAATCAGGAAATTATTATTATAACAGCTCCGCCGTTATAAGCGAAAAGGGAGTTCTTTTAGGCATTTATAGAAAAGTTCACATTCCGAACGTTGAATATTATTTTGAAAAATCCTATTTTTCAAACGGAAACGATTTTCCGGTTTTCAAAACAAGTTTCGGGACCATCGGTATTCAAATGTGCTGGGATAATTTTTATCCCGAATCTTCCAGGATATTATCCTTAAAAGGGGCGGAAATTATTTTTGCCCCCACAGCATCTGCATTCAATACTAACGGAAAATGGTTTTTGGCCATTTCCGCAAATGCTTTTTTAAACGGCGTTTACGTCCTTAGGGTAAATAAGGTCGGCAGGGATAAGTCGCTTGATTTTTACGGGAAGTCGTTTTGCATAGCGCCGGACGGCAATATGATAGATGATTTTGCGGGTATAAACGAATGTGCTCTTATTTACAATATAGACACTAAGGAAATAGAAAACGCAAGAAGAAGATGGCCGTTTATTGAAAACCGCTCTAAGGACGCTTATAAAGATATTATTAATTATTAATAAAAAAATAAAATTTAGATATTTTTTTATGGAAGTAAACCTCCTTGATCTGAAAGAATTTATGAAGACCGGGGCTCGAACGTTATCCAAATATATTATCGAAGAAATGTTCGATATGCATTCACGGGTTTCTCAGACTGTCTGGGATAGAAAAATGTTTGACGACGAGTTAAAAAGAGAAGGTTCCGGCTTTATAATATGTTATTCGGGTGGATCAGGAGAAAATACCACAAAATTGGCAGGGGAAGCATGCGCCGGAAGAATCGTTTCGTCCTCCGGGGAATGCTTGGATATCCGTCCGGATATGACATTTGATTTGTGTTCTGCCATTATTGGATTTTTCATATTTTATAACGTCATAGACGAGATGCACATACTTGACATAACGGTATCGGCGGATATGCAATCGAAAGGCATAGGTTCTTTAATGATGGGTTATGTTATAAATAAATACGGAAATATCGGTGTAAAATATTTTTTATTGGAAACAAGGGTTTCTAACACAAGGGCCATAAATCTCTACAAGAAATTTGGTTTTAAGATATTTATGTCGAGAAAGCGTTATTATGATGACAACGGAGAGGACGCTCTATGCATGGTAAAAAAATTATAAGCGAAAGATGTGAAATAACGGTTAACCGGAGGATAAAAGATACTGAAGGAACTTATATCTTAAGGCTTAAAAACCGTTTTATAGCATCGAACTACAAGCCCGGACAGTTTGTTATGATAAAATCCGACCTGAATAATTTTAATCCGCTTCTTGGCAGGCCGTTTTCCGTTTTTAATAAATTTAACGATTATGAATTCGAAGTTTTATATAAGGTCGCAGGGGTTTCCACGGAAGCATTAAGCAAAATGCGTGAAGGAGATTTTTTAGACCTGACGGGTCCGTTAGGGAACGGATTTAATCTTAATTCTGGAAAAACTCATGTGTTAATTGCCGGAGGCATCGGCATTGCACCGCTATATTCCATTTCGGATTATATTTGCGGCAACAAGGACGATCGTAATGATAAGATAGTTTTATACTATGCCGCAGGCAAGGCGGAAGACCTTTACTTCCGGTATAGTATCCATTCAAAATTTGACGAAGTCTATTTTGCGACGGACGATGGGTCGTTCGGATTTAAAGGGAATGTCATTGAACTGCTCAATAAAAATATTGCCGATTATACCGCAGGAGATGTTTCGTTTTACGCCTGCGGACCTAAACCCATGCTTAACGCTCTTATTTCAAAGTTTTCCGTATCCGGTCTATCAAGCAATTTACAAATGTCCATAGAAGAGGGTTTCGGGTGCGGTGTGGGTGTCTGTCTCGGATGCGCGGTAAAGATAAAGGCGGAGCACACGGACGGTTTTGAGTATAAGAGGGTTTGTAAGGACGGGCCTGTTTTTTATGCCGACGAGATTTACGGGGAAAACATAAAAAGAGCGGATGCGGTCAAGCCGGTGAGGATAGATGTTTCCGCTCATCGGGAAATAGATCTTTCCGTAAGACTCGGGGGATTAATTCTTGATTATCCGGTTATGCCGGCATCCGGCACATTCGGATACGGAGAGGAATTTGCTGATATCGTAGATTATACATATTTCGGCGCATTGGTATCTAAGGGCATTTCGCTAAATCCGTCCATGGGGAACACTATGCCGAGGATTTGCGAATCGTCATGCGGTTTAATCAATTCCATAGGGCTTCAAAATGTCGGATTTAAAAGGTTTAGAGACGATAAACTGCCTTTCTTGAAGAAATTTAAAAAACCGGTGATAGTGAATTTTTTCGGAAGCAGTGTCGAAGAGTATATCGAACTGGCGAAAAGGCTGTCGAGACTTCACGGTATCGATGCATTGGAGGTAAATATTTCGTGTCCTAACGTCAAGGAAGGCGGAAGGGCTTTCGGCTCCGATCCCGAGATTGTATATGAATTAGTTTCGTCGGTAAGAGAAGCGGTAGGCGATAAAATGTCGTTAATAGTAAAGCTGACCCCCATGGTAAGCAATATATCTTTGATTGCCGAGGTTTGTGAAAAGGCGGGGGCAGACGTTATATCGCTGATAAACACGATTCCGGCGGCTAAGATTGACATAGAGACAAAGAAATTCAGTTTAGGCAATGGTTTTGGGGGATTATCTGGACCGGCCGTTAAGCCTATTGCAATTAAACTCGTTAGCGACGTATATAACAGTGTCAGGATTCCGGTTATAGGGATGGGCGGGATAAGTTCGTGGGAGGATGCGGCAGAGTTTTTTCTTGCGGGGGCTACCGCTGTTTCGGTAGGGACATATTCCTTTATAAATCATAAAATTATTCCCGAAATAGTAGAGGGATTAAAAAATTATCTAATCCGGAGCGGATTTGACAATATTTACGGATTAATAGGGCTTGCAAACAGATAAAATATTTAATAATATTTAAAGATGATTATATATTTACCGATAGCGTTATCTTCAGCGCTTTTAATAATTTTGATAGTTTCCGTGATATTTTTCTTAAAATACACCGGCATACTCAGGAACCGTTACGAAGACATTATTTCGGCAAGTTCGATTGAGAAAGATGCCATTATTAAAAAGTACATAGTATTTGAAGAGGAGATAAAGGCGTTAAGGGAACGATTTGACAGAACGAATATTGCGTTAAGAGATTCTAATATGCTGGCGGAGAAACTTAGGGGAGAAAATAAGGATCTCTATATTCGCACTTCCGGATTGGTCGCCGATAATAAAAATTTGAAAGAAAAGATAGAAAATCAGAAAAATGATTACGAATTGAGGTTGGCAGAACAAAAGCATGAATTTTTCGACCTTGAAAACAGATTTAAGGATGCTTTCGAGAACCTGTCTTCAAAAATGCTCGATGATAAGAGTAAAAAATTTACGGAGATTAACAGGGAAAGTATTTACGGCATATTAAATCCCCTTTCGGAGAAAATTAATGAATTTCAAAAGAGAGTTGAAGAAACCTACGATAAAGAGTCTAAACAGAGATTTTCGCTGCAAGCGGAAATAGGCAAACTCGTAGAGACCGAGAGTACGATGAAACGTACGGCCGATAATCTGACTACTGCGCTGAAAGGTACAGCTAAGGTTCAGGGCGATTGGGGAGAGATGATATTAGAAAAGCTGTTAGAAGATTCTGGTCTCATTAAGGACACCCACTATGAAATTCAAAAAACGTTAGAAACATCTGATGAAACGGAGGGTACAATTAAACTAAGGCCCGACGTTATAGTCCATTTTCCGCAAAAAAGGGATTTGATAATAGATTCCAAGGTATCTTTAACCGATTACGAAAGATATATCAATTCTGAGAGCCATAACGGATACGGCGGTTCAAACACCGATGTCGGCAAAGATAAAGACAGATTTTTAAAGTCTCATATAAATTCCATCAAAAAACATATAAACGAGTTAAGCGAAAAGAATTATTCGGGATTGTTAGGGGCAAACAGCCTTGATGCCGTTGTTATGTTTATACCGATAGAATTTTCTTATACTGTCGCCATAAACTACGACAGAGATCTTTTAACATATGCTTACAGCAGAAATATTGTCATTGCAACCCCGTCTATTATTATGCTTATTCTGAGAATAGTTTCCAGTCTTTGGATTCACGAGAAGAGCATGAAAAACGCATACGATATAATGAAGATTGCCGGAAACCTTTACGATAAATTTTGTTCCTTCAGCAAAAGCATGGAGGATATAGGAAAGAACCTGGAAAAGACAAGGGATGCTTACGAAGAGTCGAGAAGTCGGCTTTCTACCGGAAGAGGAAATATAATGGGCAGATTTGATAAAATCAAGAAATTAGGAGCAAAAGTTACTAAATCGCTTGACGAAGATAAATTTGACGGCGAAGAGATAGAAACCGATGTAACCTATATAGACGAATAGCCGGCATCAAGTTCGCTGTCCGCCTTAATGACGGATTCTTCCATTTCCTTTCTGTATTTTTTTAGTTTTTGAGTAAGGGAACTATCGCATATCGCAAGAATAGAGACTGCCAGAATGGCGGCATTGGAAGCCCCGCTTTTCCCTATGGCGGTCGTGCCTACGGGAATTCCAGTCGGCATCTGAACTATCGATAAAAGGCTGTCAAGTCCGTTAAGGGCGGAGGCATTCAGCGGTACTCCGATAACCGGAAGAACAGTCAGGGCAGAAACGATACCGGGCAGGTGAGCGCTCATTCCGGCAGCGGCTATTATAACCTTTGTTCCGTTCTTTTCTGCGGATTCGACAATCTCCATAGTTCTTTTCGGTGTCCTATGAGCCGATGTGATGTGCAGTTCGAATGAAACGTCGAATTTTTTTAGGAGTTGGACACACCCCTCTATTTCACTTAAATCATTTTTAGAGCCTATAAGAATTAAAACATCCATTTTTTATTCTTCCTATTTTTTAACGATAATAGTTTTATTAATATAAATTGAATATAGACAGCTTTTTTAATGTATCTTCAGGAACCCTGCTTTTTTCGGTTACCACCGATTTTTGAAGGGAAGAGCCGCAACAGCATGAATCGGTCTCGGTCAATATCGTCTCTTCAAGCGATTTCTTTATGATATTTTTTGCTTTTTCGGCATTATCGTTGAGGATTTTAAGGATCATATCGGCGTTGACGTTGTCTTCCACCTCGTGCCAGCAGTCGTAATCCGTTGCCATAGCAATGGTTGCGTAGCAGAGTTCGGCTTCCCTTGCAAGTTTTGCCTCGGTTGCGTTTGTCATTCCTATTACGCTTGCGCCGATATTTTTATAGAAAAAAGACTCGGCTTTTGTAGAAAATTGAGGACCCTCTATGCAAACGTAAGAACCATTTATGTGATGCGGAATAGCTAACGACTTGCATGAATTTATAACTATTTCGCGAAGATGCGGGCAAACAGGTTCCGCCATGGAAACATGAGCAACTAAGCCGTTGCCGAAAAACGTGCTTTTTCTGATTTTTGTAAAATCTAAAAACTGGTCGATTATTACGATATCGCCCGGCTTTATGTTTCTGTCAAGGCTTCCTACGGCGCTTACGGAAATTACTTGTTTTACGCCCGAAGCCTTCAGCGCATAAATATTGGCTGCATAATTTATTTCGGATGGAAGTATTTTATGTTCTCTTCCGTGCCGGGGAATAAATACTATTTTTTTTCCGGATATTTCACCAAAAACCAATTTATCCGACGGGTCTCCAAACGGAGTATCCATGTATTTCTCTCTTACGTTTTTAAGTCCGTCCATTCGGTATAGTCCGCTGCCTCCTATTACGCCTAATATTCCGTCGTTTTCTTCCATGCCGTCTCCTTTGTTATAATGCGTTATGACAATTTCCGCCATTTTTTATAGAACAAATCAACCTTTCCTTGATGTTGTTGTCACCCTCCCTGATTATTTCTATTTTTTTTCTTGCGACCTTGATTATAGTGGAGGCTCCACCCGGAAGTTTTTTGCCGTTTATGAGTATAACATCTTCTTTATCCGATGATAGAAGGGTAAAAAATCTATTTTCTAACAAGGTATTAAAGTCGGATATACCGCCTTTACCGGATAAGTTGGCGCTCGTTGCCGTTATCGGGAAATCTATTTCTTCGAATAATCTAAGCGCGAACGGATGAGGGGAGATTCTTGCGCCGATAAATTCAGAGCCCGCGTTAAACAGATATTTTTCGGGTATTTTTTTTGACTTGAAAAGGATAGTAAGCACTCCCGGCCAGAATTTAGAAATTATATCCTCCTCTCGCCTGTTGACCGAGGCAAGGCCTATCAGCATATTTAAGTCTTTGACCAGTATGGGAAAAGGTTTGCCGGCATCTCTGTTTTTTAAGCGGAAGACCTTTTGTACGGCGGAATCATTTAACGCATCGGCTCCTACGGCATAAGAGGTTTCGGTAGGATATATAATCAAGCCCGATGATTTTAAATGTTTGGCGATATCCGTATAATCCTCATCGCCAATGGTTTCCATGTCGTAAGTCTTAATCATAGCAGATAATATTTTATTTTTTTAGATTTTCGGATGTTTCTTCGTGGGAGAAAATGATAATATAAACCCCACCCAGCGTAATAAATATACCCGCCCATCGTGAAAACGGAATAGATTCGCCCAGCATTACCGCCGCGAGTATTACGGTTAAAATAACTCCTACGCTAACGAACGGATAGGCAACAGACAGGTCTATTTTGGATAATACTTTTATCCAAAAGAACATTGATATTAAATATAAAACTATGCCCGCTAAAACAAACTTATCGGAAAAAATAACGAATAATATATGGAAAATATCGGTAAAGGTTATCTTGCCGATTGCCTTCTTTAATCCGTTCATGCCGTATTTCATGCATAATTGAGCAAAAACCCCCATAGAAATGCTTATTGCAAGGTTAACGAACAGCATGGGTTTTAATTTAATACCGCGCATAAATTTTTCCGATATCTTTCCTATAATATTTATTTTCGAAATTTATTTTTTTTGCAATATCGTAAGCAATATCGACTATCTCCGGCGTTTTACCGTTTACGCATATATTCATGACTCTGCCGCCATTCGTATAGTATTTCCCGTCTATTTTTTTTGTTCCTGCATGAAAAATATGATATTCGTATTTATATTTGGCGCTTATATTGTTTATTCCGTCAAAAGAGATTTCATACCCTGTTTTATATTTTTTAGGGTATCCCTCGGAAGATAAAACAAGGCATATCGATTTGTTATCGTCAAAAACCAATTCGCAGTCTTTTAAGTTTTCGTTGACAACGCTCATGAATAAATCTATTATATCCGATTTGAGTCTTACGAGGACTGCCTGGGTTTCGGGATCTCCGAACCTGACGTTGAATTCTAAAACATAAATTTCGTCATTTTTTATTATGATGCCCGCATATAATACGCCTTTATAGTCGATACCTTCATTTTTGAAACCCTTAAGCGTAGGCTCTATTATTGTCTCGTTTATTTTATCCGTAAGAGTCTTGGAGATATGAGGATTCGGCGTAATTGCGCCCATGCCGCCGGTATTCTCGCCTGTATCGCCGTCATATATTTTTTTATAGTCCATGCCTGTAATCAAGGGTTTATAAGATATACCATCGGTTATGACCATATAGGAGAGTTCGAATCCATCGATAAAATCTTCTATAATGACGGTTTCCCCGCTTTCTCCGAATATCTTTTCATTAAAAACAGAGCCCAATATGTCTCTTGATTGTTCGAATCCGTTAGAAATAAAAACACCTTTTCCGGCGGCAAGGCCGTCAACTTTAATAACTACCGGATGCGATTTTTGCTTTACAAAATCCGCCGCGTCGGTAAAATTTGTGAAAGACGCATAATCAACGGTCTTAATGGAGTTTCTTTTAAAAAAGTCTTTTGCGTATTTTTTTGACGACTCTAAAAGCGATGCCTTCTTATTCGGTCCGAATATTTTTAATCCCGCCTTATCAAATTCATCGGCAATTCCCATAGCAAGGGGCACTTCCGGACCTACGACCGTTAAATCTATTTTATTTTCCAATGCAAAAGATAAAAGTCCTTCAACGTTATCCTGTTTGATATTAACGTTTTTCGCCGTATCCGCCGTTCCGCCGTTCCCAGGCGCGCAGTAAATCTCTGTAACTTTTTTAGATTTCTTTATAGCGTAAACGATTGCGCTTTCTCTTCCGCCCGAACCTATTACGAGTATTTTCATATGTTTTTCCGGTTATAAAATATAAGCAGCGTATCGGTAATGAATTAATGTTTAAAATGTCTAATGCCGGTGAATACCATAGATATGTTCAACCTGTCAGCCTCGCTCACAACCTCGTCGTCCCTTATGGAGCCGCCCGGTTGTATTATGCTTTTCACGCCTATTTTACCTGCATATTCAATCGAATCTTTAAATGGAAAAAAGCCGTCGGAGGCCATTACGAAATCTTTTATCGTATCACCATAGGCATTTTTCATTTTTTGATAAGCAAAGACGGCACTGTCTATTCTGGACATTTGTCCCGCACCTATTCCGGCGGTGGTGCCGTCTTTTGCATATACTATTGCATTTGATTTCACATGTTTTGCGATTTTCCACGCAAATATGAGATCGTTAAAAACGGTGAGCGGTATTTTTTTATTCGTAACCGTTTCAAATGTGGATATGTCGTCCGGAATATTGTCTTTTTTCTGGACAAGAACTCCGTCTGCAGCCGTTTTGAATGATAAAGATTTTTTTTCGGTCATAAATTCGTTAGAATAGCAAGCTACTATAGTATTTCTTTTTGATTTTAAAATTTTTAGTGCCTCTTCGTCGTATTCAGGGGCTAAAATTATTTCTACGAAAAAGGGTTTGATTTCGGAGGCAGTTTCTTTGTCCACGGGTTTGTTAAAGGCTATAATGGCGCCGTAAGAAGATGTTTCGTCGGTTTTTCTTGCCTTAAGGAAGGCATCTTGCAAGGATATATTGCTTAACGCCGCTCCGCACGGATTAGTATGCTTGACTATTACGGAAAAAAAGTCGTCCGTATCGCGGAAGTCTTTTATAATATCCAAAGTCGAATCTATATCCGACAGGTTGTTGTATGATATATCCTTTCCGAATAGTTTTTTGAATGACTCCAATTCGTCCGAACTTTCGGCAAATTTGTAAAACGATGCCTTTTGATGCGGGTTTTCCCCGTATCTCAGCGGAAATATTTTTTTGAGGCTGATATTTAATTCTTCGGCGTTTTTCTCTAAAATATCGGTATCGTCATTTAGAAAGCCGGCAATTTCTCGATCGTACTCCGCAGTGAGCTTAAAGACTTCATATGCATATATCTTTTTTATTTCTATCGGGATCACCTGTTTATTTTTAAGGAATAAGATTACGTCGTCATAGCCGGAGGGATCAGCCACCACGGTTACGTCCTTAAAATTCTTTGCGGCGGCCCTGAGCAAAGAAACACCCCCTATATCGATAAATTCAAGTTTTTCTTCAAAGGATATCGCCTTATCTTTCATTTCTCTAAACGGATAAAGGTTTACTATGACGAAATCAACAGGCGTTATGCGGTTTTTCATTAAATCGCTTGTGTGACTCTCATCGCCTCTTACGGATAAAATCCCACCAAAAATAGCAGGATGCAAAGTCTTTACCCTTCCACCCAGAATTTCCGGAAAACCGGTTATTTCATCTATTTTTTTAAGATTTACGATACCCGTTGATTTTAAAAAATTGTAAGTATTGCCGGTTGAGATAATGGTATAGCCGGAAATTTCCAAATGTGTCGCCAATTCGATTATTCCTGTCTTGTCGTAAACGGAAATGAGGGCATATCTTGTTTTATTCATAATTGTAAATTTTAATTTGATTTTAAAATATCATCTATAGTAAAATATGCAAAAGGTTTTCATATATTTTACTAATTTTAAATATTTATTTCAATACCTTAATAATCGTAATTGATGGAGATGTCAAATTGAAAAAAATGAGGTCTGCCGTTCTGGCATTATTAATTTTTTTCACAATCAGTTTTTTAACGGGGTGCGCTCTCTTGGTGATAGGCGGTTTAGCCGGAGCTACGGGGTATCTTGCGGCGAAGCAGGGTTACAAAATACAGTCTCCTGTGGTCAAGAAAAAATAAGTATAACATTAATGTCTTAAGCGAGGTGAAATGTGGCTATAACTGTTGTAGGCTCTATTGCAATCGATAATGTAGAAACTCCTTTTAATAAAACCGGCGATATTCTCGGAGGGTCGGCGTCCTTTTTTTCTCTATCTTCTTCATTTTTAACCGATGTTAAAATAATAGGGGTCGTAGGCAGTGATTTCGACCGAGATCATTTAAATATTTTTAAGGATAGACAGATTGATATTACGGGCATAAAGACCGAAGACGGAAAGACTTTTCATTGGGCGGGAAGATATGGTTACGATATGTCCGACCCTGAAACCATTACTACGGAACTTGGCGTATTCGCTTCTTTTAAGCCCGATGTTCAGCGCAGTTGCGAAGGCGATATGTTTTTCCTCGCCAACATAGATCCGGATATTCAGCTTGATGTCCTGAATCAGGCGAACTCTCCCAAGTTGGTTGCTTTGGATACTATGAACTTTTGGATCGACAGCAAGAAGGATAAACTTATTGAAGCGGTTGGACGAACGGATATATTTATTATAAACGAATCCGAAGCAAGGCTTTTGACAGGGGAGTCTTCTATATTTTTATGTGCTAAGGCCATATTTGAATTGGGAGCAAAAATATTAATTTTAAAAAGAGGCGCTTACGGAGCCACGATGTTTTTTGAAAACAATTTCTTTATGGTTCCGGCATATCCGTTAGAGAATGTTATAGATCCCACCGGGGCAGGGGATTCTTTTGCCGGAGGTTTTTTGGGATACATAGACAGTACGGGAGATATGACATTTGAAAATCTTAAAAAAGCGCTTGTTTTCGGTAATATTATGGCATCTTTTGCCGTGGAGGATTTTTCGGTAAATAGATTTGCGGCAATAAAAACTGACGAAATAGAAGACAGGTTCAAAAAATTTAGGGAAATGACCTATTTTGAGGAGTTATTGCTGCCGACACGGCAGTAGTTAATGTTTACGCGGTTGCGTTAATTTAATGGTGTTTCGCTATGTTTAAAAAAATGAGCGGATTAATCAAACGATTTAGATTTTTTTACTTATTTATTATTGCGGTCGGTGTTTTCGCGGCATTATCAGGATGCGGCATAGCACAGGTTTCCAAAAAAGATCAGCTTAAATCCAATCTTTATTACGGACTGGGGGCAGGTTTCTACCGGAACGGAAATTTTGTTAAATCAATGCAGGAATTCATTAGGGCCAAGGCGTTAAATCCAAATTCGGCAAAAAATTACAATGCGATAGGGATGGTCTATATGGAGACTGATAGAGAAAACAAGGCGATACTTAATTTTAAGAAAGCCATAAAGATAAATCCCCGATTTTCCGATTCTTACTATAATTTAGCAATAATTTACATAAAGAAAAAAAATTATAAGCAGGCGAAGATTTATTTAAAAAAGGCATTAAAAAACCCTTTTTATAACCGGCCATTCGAAAGCTATACGGAATTAGGAAAAATTTACATTGCGGAAAAAAAATTTAAAAAGGCAAAAAAAATACTGACTATTTCTAAATTGATGGATAAAAGATATTTTCTTACTTATTATTACTTAGGCAATTATTATCTTGCAAAAGGAAAATTGGATGAAAGCATGAATAACTTTCGAAAAGTTTTGAGCCTTAACGCATTTTTTGTTCCGGCCAGGTATAAGGAAGGAGTTGTATATTTTAAACAAAAAAAATATGATAAGGCGAAGAAAATATTCATCTCTGTCTATAATGAAAATAAATTAGGCAAATATGGGATAAAATCATTCGATTATTTGAAAAAGATAATATTATATCCGAACAAATAGAAGGTTTTATGAAAACGGAAACGACGGTAAAAACTGCGGGAGAATACCTTAAATCCAAGAGAGAGGCCTTGGGATTTACACGCGAGAAAATTTCCGGAGTTACTAAAATCGGACTGCAGCATATAGAGGCTATTGAGAACAATGATTTGTCACTGTTTTCTTCGCCTCAGCTTTTAAAGGGATACGTTAAGTCAATTGCGAAGACCCTTGGGATAGACGACAAGGAGGTGCTTGACTTGCTTGAGCCCGAGATGAAGGAAAGTTTTGACGGAAGATACGTAGAAGATATAGTCGGCTCAAGATTTAAAGAGGGAAGGCGTAGAACCGAAATATTTAAAAAAAGGGTTTTGGCCATTACGCTTGCGGGAATATCCGTAATAGCGTTGTCGTACTTAATTTTTAGGGTTTATGAATTTACCGTTGCGGGGCATATAACGTTTCCGTTTCAATCCGTTAGCCGAACCGTAAAATATTCGTCGGAGCGCAAACTGCATAACGGTACAAAAGCAGTGCATTATGCCATAGTGCTGAAGGGTAAGGTAATCAAAAAAACATGGGTCGCGTTTAAAATAGACGGCGGAAAACCTAAAACTTCCATGTTGTATCCGGGCAGTACGGAAGTCTGGAGGGCTCAAAAAAGATTGAAGATCAAAATAGGCAATGCCGGCGGTATCATTATGAGTTATAACGGAAAAAATCTCGGAAAACCCGGTATCGAAAAACAGGTTGTAACATTGAATTTTCCATATAGACACAAGCCTTAGGCCTTTTTCTTTTTTTTAATTCCGTATCCCATTTTGTCGAAAATCAAGGAAACGATTAATAAAATAAATCCCAACGCCGGAATGATTAAAATTAAATCATCGTCTTTTATGTTAACCTTGAGACCTTGAAGTCCCCAGTATATCCCAAAACTTAGGAGCAAAACGGATGCTGTCGCCTTAATCCAGTGTGACGGAATCTTTTTGAAATATTTTCTTAAATGAATCGATAATATTAAGATTATTATCGAACTTAAGATAAGTGCGGAAATCACCGAAAACCACTGATTTTCGGTAACTGCAAGCGGAACGGCTACCACGGCTACCTCAAAAGCCTCTATTATTACGGCGTTTAAGGCAACGATAAAGGATTTAAAGGAATATTTTCGGTGTGTTACGGTGGCTGTTTCCGCTTTTTTGAAAAGCGGTTTTTCGCCTATTTTCTCGGAAAAAGGGGTGAGATAAAATGCAAAATTGATAAGTTTATAAGAAAAATAAAGCCCTACGGATATCAGTATGGCGGCCATTATCAACTTTACGGTAAATATCGGAACGGTTTTTATAAGAGTCACGCCTCCGATGAACAGGGCCAACAGGGTTCCTATAAATCCGATCGATCCCCCGGCAAGGGCACTCGATAATCCGACGTCTTCCCCTACGACGAAGACTATGGCGGCTACTTCGCTCAACTCTACGATAGCAATTAAAAATACTGTAGTAAATATAAGAATGTTAAAATTCATGTTCGTAATTATATCAGATTCCAATTGTGAAAAACAATAAAAAAAGGGACATAAAGGTATTGACTTTTTGAGTATTAAGTAATAAGCTAAAGTAAATTAAACAATCAAATTTATAGTACTATTCTTAAGGAGGTAACATTATGGCAGTAACCCCTAACAGGACGTTTGATGCAAGCGGATTATCATGTCCGCTACCTATTGTTAAAACTAAAAAGGAAATTGACACTATGAATTCGGAGGAGATTTTAGAAGTGATCTCTACGGATCCGGGCTCTAAAAACGATATGGTAGCATGGTGCAACAGGACCGGCAATAAACTTTTAGATTCTGTCGAAGAGAGTGGGAAGTTTAAATTTTATATTCAAAAATCATGATTTCAGGTAACCGGTAAGCAGAAATCGAGCATCCGGTTCAAGCTTAGATAGAGGGCTTAGAGACAACGGGGATAGGTTTTAATCTGTCCCCGTTATAGAAAATGTCGATTAGAGAATGAAAAAGAAATTTTCCTGTATCATTATTTTTATCGTATTTTTTACTGCTGTTTTGCCCGCAGTATTAGATGTAAACGTATCTTTCGGGCTAAAGAATCCTTTTATATCTCCCTTCAAAGTAAAGCAATATAAAAACATTGAGGAAAACCCGTTAAACGGTCTTAATCTACAGGCAATAGTGAGTAGTTCCGATGCGGATAAAAACGTCGCAATCATTAATGGCAAGCCTTATTACGTCGGTTCTGAGATTAAGGGAAAAACCGTCGTCGATATTGAGCCGGAGGCGGTCATAATAAAACTTAGAAACGGGAAAATAGTAAAACTTATATTATCTAAATTTGAAGGATTTAAAAAATAACAATAGCATGCCTTTTAAGTATAGACGTTTCATTATTGCAGGTATTCTTTTATCGCTCATGTCGGTTTTCGTTCCGATAAGGGCTTACGCAGGCTCCGGTTTTAGCGCCGTAAGCGGGATCAAACTACCTATCGATAAGATTACCGTGGAAGGTAACGATATTCCACTGAGGCCGTTGATAATAGGGATTGCGCGCGAATTTAATCTTAATTACGTTTTAAGCAACTCCGTAAAAGGGCGCGTAACGCTGCATATAAAGCGTGTTCCTTTGCCGAAAGCCCTGTCTATTATTTTAATGGCCGGGGATTTAGGTTATAGCGTCGATAACGGAGTTTTATTTATAGGCACTATGTCTTCGCTTAAAAACGGCTATGTAGATTACAAAATAAATCTGAAATATATTCAAGCGAAGGATATCATTCCGGACATAACGCCTATTTTACCATCGGGAGCAAAGATTTATGCGTCCCCGCACGGAAATTTTATATTGGTTTACGATATTCCTTCGAATATCAAAAAAATAAAACGAATAATAAAAAGCATGGACGTCAAAAGAAGGGTCGTCCTTTTAAGCGCAAAGATTGTTGACGTGTCGGATAGTTTTAGCCGCAATATCGGTATTGCCTGGACTTTTTCTCCGAATACCAATAATACGATTACCGACAATACGGCATTTGCAACCAATTTTACCGGAGTAACTAATTTACAGTCCGGTCAGAATTATCTAAATATAGGAATATTAGCGCCCTGGCAAAACTTCGGAGCCATATCCGCCCAGCTTTCTTTGGGGCAGCAGTTAGGTTGGGATAAGGTGATAGACTCACCGAGCGTTGCCGTTGTCAGCGGGCAGCAGGCAACGATAAACTCGAGCCTTTTAAAATATTATGTGGCATATACCTCGTCCGGTGCAGGTTCCAAGACTGCTTCGTCTTCTTCCGGCGGTACGACGGTGATAGCTCAGGAACCAGTGACGTCTACGCTTCGGACCATAACGATAGGCATTACGCTAAAGGTAACACCTATCGTCGAGAGTAAAAAAAATATATTGCTCAACATAACCCTAATCTATTCTTCGCCTTCAAGCGCTCAGGGTATAAACGGGTTTCCGGCAGTCAACAATAAAAGTGTTACTACCGTAGTTTCTATCAAAAATAATTCTACCTTAGTGATTGGCGGCATCTTATCTATGGAGAAGTCTCACGGTAATAACGGAATTCCGATTTTATCTCGGATACCTATCCTGGGCTATTTGTTTTCTTCAAGGCAGAAGAGTGTTTCAAAAGAACAGTTAATGGTGTTTATATCCCCTAAAATAATAAATTAAATGAAAGATAAAAAAGATAATAATACCGGTGTGAAAAAAGGCG
The DNA here is from genome assembly GCF_048541835.1 of Candidatus Acidulodesulfobacterium sp. H_13. Lineage (NCBI taxonomy): Bacteria > Candidatus Acidulodesulfobacteriota > Candidatus Acidulidesulfobacterales > Candidatus Acidulidesulfobacteraceae > Candidatus Acidulidesulfobacterium > Candidatus Acidulodesulfobacterium sp. H_13. The sequence continues at coordinate 418,375 of NZ_JBLEOY010000001.1, read as the reverse complement.
AGAGCAGGATGCCTTTTTTAGATCACTTTTCCGAACTCAGGAAGAGATTCGTATATATATTTCTTGCGCTTATCATTTGTACCGGCTTTTCATGGCATCTTTCCTATACCGCTATAAATTTCATTGAACTTCCGTTAAAAAAACCTACTTACGTTACATATTTTTCCGGATACGCAAAGGCAATGATAAAAAAAGATATTCCGGAAGTTTATTATGCATTAGGTTTGAACAAAGCCCCTAAAAAATTCGTGAGGCATATTTTACACTATTCCAAACCGTTAGAGCCTTTTTTTATTCAGGTAACGGTGTCGCTGATTCTTGGGTTTATGATAGCGCTTCCGTTTATATTGTTTCATATATGGCAATTTTTAAAGCCGGGTCTCTTAAAAAAGGAAAGAATTTACGTGCTGCCGTTTATGTTATTCGGCACGACATTTTTTATTTTGGGAATGTCATTTATGATCTTATATATATGGCCCGCCGTTATTAATTTTTCCCTGAGTTATCAGAGTGCAGACCTATCTCCGCTAATAAACCTGACTTCTTACATAGATTTTGCGCTAAGACTTTCTTTGATATTCGGCGTGATATTCGAACTGCCGTTAGTTTCCGCCCTTCTTTCTTTTGCAGGAATACTGAAGCCTGGATTTTTAAAGAAAAATAGGAAATATGCCCTTGTAATCAGCCTTATCATTGCCGCTTTTCATGCCGACATAGTAACGATGTTTTTCATAGCCGTCCCCCTGTACTCTATGTACGAGCTTAGTATCTTGATATCCTCGGTTATATGGGGGTTTAAAAAGAGAAAGAAGAACCGGATCGACACTGCCAAGCCCTCTGCATCTAAGGCATGACCTTACCTGTTCATAGAGAAAACGAATCCCTTTATGTTAGATTTAATATCCGGAAATAATTTCTTGCTCGCCTTGACCGAAACATAGTCTATTACGAAAATCCTTTTCATAATATCTATATTTTTGATGAATGTTATGGACTTGTTGAAGCCGCCTACTATTGAAATGTTTACCGGCAGTGCCGTTATATTTTTTTTATATTTGGTAGGTTTCCCAAAAATTATTTTTTCTATAATGAAATTATCCGCGGGTCGACTTGCGGATATATTTTTTATAAAATCTGCAATCTCGAATGTTTCAGGAAGCATTGCCTCCTCGTTTTTTAATCGCGATTTTAAATCTGAAATCTGATTTTCAAGGTTTAAGAGGGTATTTTTTTCGTTTGAGAGGGAACCGGTCGTGTTTTTTAATCTATTCATTTCACCCCTTAATTTTAATATTGCGGCATTGTTGAATTTAAGGTTTTTATCTATCTTATTGAAGAATATATCCTGATTTATAAGATATAAAAATACAAACATCATGAGTATGACCGCTACTGTTTTATTTGTTTTTAAGTAGGAGTACATTTTTTTCAAATATTCTATTATTTTCATGATTTCACTTATTTTTAGATAGATCTAAAACGGCCCTTAAATTGAAAGAATAAAATGTATTTCCCTCTACGATTTTTCGGTTTACGGCATTTAAGTTGATTTTTACGAACAATCCGGTTTTTTTAAGCCGGTCTATATAAATGGATATATCGTTCAAAGAAATGCTGTTTCCGTCTATCATTATAGCGTTGTTTTGAAGGAGCAATCCGTCCATCCAGACGCCTTCAGGAGAAGCCTCGACCATATCGCTTATTTTTTCATTCCATGCTGTCCTGAGTTCTTTAAGTCCGTCTATGATTACAATCTTTTTTCGAATAGAGGTCAAAAGCGTTTTTCTTTTGTTTATCGCGGATTCAAGTGTCTCATTTAGCATATTTTTAGTTTTTATTAAGGATAATTGGTTGTTTAGTCGTGATACATAATTTCTTTTGTTGTTATTTTTAATAATGGACGCTATGTCTATCAAGAAGATGAATATTATATATGCAATAATCAAAGAAAGAACCGCAAGCCTCTTCCTGTTTTTTGCAATGCGTTCCTTATCTTTGGTCGGTAATAAATTAATTCTCGTCTTTCCCCGGCTTTTATCTTTCATAAGACATTACCTGTTTATTGTTATGCCGAATGTAGTCCACATTTCCCCCAAGGGCTTAAAAAAATCATAATCGTTTTCGATATCATGTCTTTTTATAAGTTTTTTTGACAAATAAAACGGATATTTTCGGGATTTCAAAAGGTTTATCAGAGAGATGGAGCCGGTTTTTAGATTTACCGCCTTAGATATTTTTGCGTCAAAATCTTTTTTGCCGAAAAAAATGCCCGTAAGGATAGTTTCCTCTATCTGCGGCAGCGATTTTCCCGCAAAATAAAAATCCACAGTTCTTTTTAGTTCTTCGGATAGAAGATTTAAGGAGTCTCCGTACGACATATTTCTAAAATCCATCCCGTCTATCGTTCTCTCCAAATTTATCGTATCGTTAAGAAATATGACGATTTTTACGGCTTTATATCCTACGTCACAGAACAAAAGATGGGTAATATTATTATTGCTTAAATATTTTATGCCGTTGTAAATAGAAACGGTCTTGCACTCAATGGATCTGATTTTTATGTCTGCATCGGTGAATATTTTAGTAAAATTATTTATATCTTCTTCCCTTACGGCAAATACCGTTATATTGAGAACAGTATTGCCGGTTTTATCCGTTTTTCCTGAGTAAACATAATCGAATATGCCTTGAGACAAAGGAAATGGGAGAAGTTTTTTTAATTCGTATTCTATGGCAATCTTAAGGTCGGAAAGCGGCATATCCGGTAAGATAAAATTAAAACTATGAACCATGTTTCCGTCAATGGACGTAAGCACGCTTTTTTTACTTATTCCGTTTTCGCTAATGATTTTCTTGAGGTTAACGGATACCGAACCGGCATTGCGGTAATCCATTTCCGATATAGTCGTATTTATGAAGTTATTTAAAAAATAGCCGTTTCTTTTTTTATAAACCTCTAATATTTTAAACTGATTATAATCTATTTCTATCGCGGTATAAAGTTTCATATTACAGGAAGTTATATAAAATTCAGTATTTTTATATATCCGTTAAAAAATTCAAATATAATACCGTCAACCGCCACCTTATTTGCCGAAATCTTATTGCAGTCATTAAATCCCAAAATATTTTCGGTCGATTTGTGTCTGTTAAACATCATTGCCCTGTGTTTTATGGCGTTATCATTATAAGATTCTTCAATGTTAAGCGTAAAATAGCAATTGGAGAAGTTATTTTTTTTTGATTTTCTGTTTTTAAATTCCCGCCTGTTTATGTCTAAAAGAGTGATGTTTCTAATTAAAAACCGGGGCTGTTCGTTGAGCGGTCCGTAAGGAGACATTGATTTTATTATATATGAGAGTTTATCATCGGAGAGCAGCCGCAAGGTTATTTCTTCGTCGTAATCCGCCTTGGACGGTATGCCGTAGGGTACGCAACTCTTTTTATCGTTTGTATCGTCAAGAATAATTTCAGTGTCGGAAGAATTTGAAGGACGGTCTTTCTTCACGGCGGCGATAAAGCCATGCAGGCTTTCGCCCTTTTCTAAGGTTAATCCGCAAGCCATTTTGTGTCCGCCGAATTTTAAAAAGAAACGCTCGTAATTTTTAAGCAAAGCATAAATATCTATATTTCCGCAGGACCTTGCAGAGCCGATATAAACCGAGTCTTTATATCCGGTAAGAAGCAGAACCGGCCTTTGCAGATATTCGGCTAATTTTGATGAAACTATTCCTATGACCCCCGGGTGCCATGATGTGCCTTCCAGGACAAGAAGCTGTCCGGTTTTTTCCTCTGTCTCTTTTCCGGATAACATCGTCAGTGTTTCATTGAAGCAGTTATCTTCAAACAGGTGTCTTTTTTTATTGAATGACTCTAATTCTTGCGCAAGGCCATAGGCGACTTCTGGGTCTCTTTGAGTTAAAAGCTCGACCGCAACCTCGGGGTTTCCTACCCTTCCGGCGGCATTGATTTTCGGGGTTATTTTCCATGCTACGTCGGATTCATTTATATTGTCGAAATAGATCCCGCAGATTCTTTTCAGTTCTTTTATCCCCGGTCTGTCGCTGCCGTTAAGTATTTTCAGTCCATAATAGGTGAGCGTTCTATTGTCTCCGTACATCGGGACTATGTCAGCTATAATGCCGAGACACACGATATCCAAGTAGTCTTTAAGGTTTGGATAGGAGGTCAATAAACCTTCTTTTACCAAATGCTTTCTTAAAGCAATACCGAGATTAAACGCTATGCCTACTCCGGGTAAAAACTTAAATGGAAATTTATCGCCCTTGCGTTTGGGATTCAGCACTGCGACACCTTCCGGCAAAATTTCTTTTCCCTCACTAACGGGGACCTCATGGTGGTCGCATATTATCACGTCGATATTCTTTGAATTGGCGTAGGAAACCTCCACTGTATCTGTTATTCCTAAATCTACCGTTATTAGTAAGGATAAAGACTTATCGGTGTTTTTTTTTATGGAATCGCAAATTTCGTCTATGGGTTCCGTGCTTAGTCCGTAGCCGTCCTTTATCCTATCCGGCAATTTAAAAAAAATAGAGCGGTCATATTCATCCGGCTTCATGAGCTTTTTTAATTCCCTTAGAAAGGAGACCAGAAAAGATGTGGCGGTTATGCCGTCTACGTCATAATCCCCATAAATACAGACGGCTTCGTCTTCCAAAATTGCCTTGGTTATACGGGCAACCGCCTTATCCATGTCCGTTATGAGGAAGGGGTCGTTTAAAAATTTTAAGGACGGATTTATGTAATTGTCTATAAAACAGGATAAGAAACTGTCTGCATGACCGTAAACCGGATGATTTTTACTAAATATATCCGAGAAGAACGGATCAAAATCCAATTGAGAAACGATTCGTTTAAGAATTAAAGATGCGGCGGTATTATTGTCGAGAGACGAAAATAAACACCCTTTTAAATATTCATAAACATATTCTTTTTCCATATCTTAGAATTCATATTTACCGTGCAGAAAATTTATTATTGCGCTAAGAATAATGCTTTTCATTTAAAATAACCATTACGGGACTTGCAATAAACATTGATGAATAAGTTCCTATCAAAATGCCGCATAACAATATAAAGGCAAAATTATGAAGAACTATGCCTCCGAGAAAAAACAGGGACAAAACCGCAAGCACCACGGTAAGAGATGTAACCACGGTTCTTGTCAAAACTTCGTTTATACTTTCGTTGACGAGATTTGTCAGGTCGATTTCCTTCTTCTTTTCGGGCTCTATTTTTCTTAAGTTTTCTCTGATTCTATCAAAAACAACGACTTTATCGGTAAGAGAATATCCTGCAACGGTTAAAATGGCGGTAATGACTAAAAGTGTTATCTCTTTTTGAAAAATAAAAATAAAACCGAGCAGGACAAGTACATCATGGGCAAGACCTATTGCAGCGGCAAGGCCGAACCTGAATTCGAACCTCCATGTAATATACAATATTATTGCTATAATGGCTATAATGACTGCAACGACGGCATCTTCGGAGAGACTTTTGCCGACGGACGGCCCTATCATTTCGCTATTTATTACCTCTGGTGGATTTTTTTTATAGGCTTCCTTAATAGTCTTTTTGATTCTTGCCGTATATTTATTTAAGTCTTTTGCAACCGCTTTTGTCTGTAATATAATGTTGTTTTTACCCCTTATTTTAACTATTTTCAGGTCTTTAAAACCTGCGGGCAGAAGCGCTTTTCTTACGGAAGCAGTAGATATTTTATGTTTAAAGGCAAGCTCCATGGAGAGCCCGCCCGTAAAATCTATTCCTATTCGGGCCGTACCGATTATCATCGTGATGAGCTCTATTAAGCCGAATATTACGAAAATCGCCGATAAAACGAATGAATACTTTTTTTTTCCAATAAAATCATAATGCGTATCTTTAATAAATTCCACTCGACCGACTCCAGAATATATGAATTTTAATTAATATGCTGTTATATGCTCAATTTATGAAGTTTCTTTTTGTTAGATATAATATCGAAAATTACCTTCGTTCCGACTAAAGATGTAAATAGGTTTATCATAATGCCGAGAGATAAAGTTACGGCAAAACCCTTTATCGGACCTGCTCCGAAATAAAAAAGAACCGCCGCCGTAATAAGCGCCGTGACGTGAGAGTCCAAAATAGTAAAAAATGCTTTATTGTATCCGTTCTCTATAGCGACAACGGTAGGTTTACCCTCCCTGAGCTCTTCCCTTATCCTTTCAAAGATAAGAACATTGGCATCAACCGACATCCCTATGGTCAAAATAATACCTGCAATACCCGGAAGCGTCAAAGTCGCCCCGAAGAGAGAAAGCGCCGCAATAAGAAATAGCACGTTTTCTAACAGGGCAAAATCGGCGATTAAGCCGGACAATCTATAATAAAATACCATAAATCCTATAACAAGTATAGTTCCTATTATGGATGCGAGTATGCCGTCGTGTATCGAATCTGTTCCAAGCGTTGGTCCTACCGTATTATTCTGTATTATTTTTACCGGTGCGGGCAAAGCCCCGGACCTGAGGGCAATTGCAAGATCATTTGCCTGTGCCATGGTAAATCTGCCGGAGATAGAGGCATTTCCGCCCAATATGGGTTCTTCTATTACCGGTGCGGAAATCACGTTACCGTCAAGGATAATGGCAAGCCTTTTACCCGTATATCTGGTCGTGATATCTGCAAATTGCTTTGTCCCTTCGGAGTTGAGGGAAACGCTCACGGTGGGCTGATTATAACGATTGATTTGAACGCTTGCGCTTGAGATATCAGCTCCGCTCATTAAGATCGGCTTCTCTATAAGGTAAGGTCTTCTTGTCGTTTTATGGGTGTATTTGTCGTATGAAACATGATAAAGAATCGCGTCGCCCCCTGGGACTTTCCCTTTAATCGCCTTTAAAATATCGTGTTTATCGTCTACGAGTTTAAAAGTCAGCCTGGCGGTTTTTCCGATAAGTTTTATCGCCTGTTTGACGTCTTTTACCCCGGGCATTTCTATGACTATCAGATTTTTCCCCTGCCTCGCTATTTTTGGAGAAATAAGCCCGAACTGGTCTATCCTGTTTCTCATGACCTCTACTGCCCCGTTGACGGCTTCCTCCTTATATTTTGCGGCTTCAGACGGTATAAAGTTAATCTTATCTCCGGAGAGCCGTAAGTAGGAATGATGATTTTTTATGTAATTTTTAAGGGTACTAACGGCCGGTATATTTTTCAAAAAGTTTTTGCTCAAAACTATATTGTCGTTCTCTAGTTTTAAATATTTTTCGTTTCCTATATTTTTACTTTTCAAGAATGATTTGATATCGGAATAATCGCTGTAAAATTTTTCTTTTATAGCCTTGTTTACTTCAACTCTTTCTACAAGATAAACACCCCCTTGAAGATCCAGTCCGAGGTGCATCTGCGCATTGCCGATGACAGACTTCCACCAGCCTGGTGTGTTTGGATATATCGATGGGATAATCGAAAAAAAAGATATTACTATTAAAGTAAGTATCAATATTACGCGGGTTTTAACGGGTTTCATCAAGTTTTACCATTAAGTTAAAATATTTTTAGAGAATATAACATACCGGTGCCAAAAGTTTCACTATTTATCGCTTTGATGTTTTTGTCGCAATAGTGTTTTTAGTAATCTTGATTTTAACGTCCTTTGCTATTTCTAAGGTGAAAACCTGGTCGGCTATGCCGGTTATAACACCGAACATGCCGCCGTTGGTGAGGACTTCATCGCCTACTTTTAATGTTCCTATCATTTTTTTGTGGTCTTTCGTCCTTTTTTGTTGTGGCAGGATTACCAAAAGGTAAAAGATGACTACGATAGCTATTAACGGCGCAAAACTTATCAGCGTTCCCTCGAATCCTCCGCCGTGTCCGGACGATGATGCGGCAAAAGCGCTTTTGACGGTAAACTGATTAGTAAAATTCAATAATCCCGATAAGATTTTCATACTAACTCCTTTTTATTAATTTTAATTTGTGAATTTTTATTAAATATATTATATTTATAATTGAAATAAAGTCAAAGCAAAGATTAATAATTTTTGTAATAATTTTGCAAAAAATCATGAAAGTTGCCGTCTAATATAGATTGCCTTATCAGTGAAAGAAAGTTTTGATAAAAATGTAAATTGTGGATAGTTAAAAGCCTCTGCGAAAATATTTCTTTCGTCATGAAAGCATGCCTTACGTACGCGGCGCTAAAATTCTTACAGCAAAAACAGTTGCATTTTGGATCTACGGGTAATGTACGGGTTTTATAGGAAGAATTTTTTATATTAACCGTTCCGTCCGATGTAAAAATGAAGCCATTCCTTGCGTTTCTCGTAGGCATTACGCAATCAAACATATCAACGCCCATAGATACTGCGTTTATTATGTCGGCAGGCGTTCCGACGCCCATAAGATACCTCGGTTTGTTTTTAGGCAGGTTAGACACGGAAATGTTTAACATTCTGAACATCGTCTCCTTAGATTCTCCCACCGCTAATCCGCCGACGGCATAGCCGTCCGCATCCAATTCGGACATTATCTCGGCAGATTTTTTCCTTAAATCCTCGAAAAAATTGCCCTGCGATATAAGAAAAAGAAGATTATCCGACTTTTTTGCCGAAATCGACCTTTTTGCCCAGTTTATAGTAGTATTTAAATCCCTTTCCGCCGTTTCTCTAGAGGCATCGTGTCCCGAAAAAACGTCTAATTGCATCATAATATCCGAGTCCAGCGTTTCTTGTATTTCTATCACACGTTCCGGAGTAAAAAAGTGTGTTTCTCCGTCTATGTGAGACATAAATGAAACGCCGTCCCCGTTGATTTTTGCCAGTTTTGCAAGGCTAAAGATTTGAAATCCGCCCGAATCCGTTAAAATGGCGCCTTTATATTTTGTAAAGTTTCTCAAAGAGCCGAATTTTTTTATAACGTCGATGCCCGGTCTTAAAAAAAGGTGATAGGTATTGGACAGCATAATCTTAAACCCCTCGTCGTATATTTCGTACGGAGATAAGGATTTTATCGTGCCTATCGTTCCGACCGGCATAAAAACGGGGGTTTCTATTATTCCGTTTTTAGTAAAAAGCTCGCCGATCCTAGCGCTCGTGCGTTCGTCTCTTTTAATTATTTTAAACATAAGTTATATGTTATGCAGATACATGGCATCGCCGTAGCTAAAAAGCGAGTAGTCATTTCTCATAGCTTCTTCGTAAACGGCTTTTGTTCTTTCTATTCCTATCAAGGCGCAAATCATTATAAAAAGAGATGATTTAGGTTGATGAAAATTTGTAACGAGACTTTTTGTTACTTTAAATTTATAACCCGGATAGATATACAGAGATGTCTCTGCGCCGTTTCTCCCGGTTATCCCGCTCCCGTCGGCAGCTGACGACTCTAAGCACCTGACGGTAGACGTTCCAATGATCATAATATTATTTTTGGTCTTTATTCCTTTATTGATAATATCCGCCGTTTCTTTGGAGACGGAATATGTTTCTTTGTGGATTTCATGTTTCGTTATATCTTCCGTTCTTACAGGAAGAAACGTCCCTAACCCTATATTTAGGGATACGGCGGTGAAAATCCCCCCCTTGGCTTTAATTTTATTTATCGTCTCGTCGGTGAAGTGAAGCCCCGCAGTCGGTGCCGCAACGGAAAAACCGCATGAATCGTCTGCGTAAACAGTTTGATAGTATCCGTCGTCCAAAGCGTCGGGGATGCGCTTAAGGTAGGGCGGAAGAGGTATTTGTGCGCATTTATCAAATATGTAATCGTAATCTTCTCTGCTTTTTATCGCAATTTGATAATTCCCCTTCCCCAAGTTTTGCAGCGCCGTGATCTTAATTCCGGATTTATCTTCGGATATACTGTCGGAATTAAAGCCCGTTTCAAGAATGTCGATCTCTTCGTTTTCCTTAATGGTTTTATGGGATTTCAGAAGGGCGTTCAATTTTAGCGGAAAAGTAACATTTACGGGAAATTCCGTAATGAATACCTCGACCCTGCCGCCCGAAAATCTTTTGCCGAATATCCTTGCTTTTTTAACGAATGAATTATTAACTGCTACAATATCGTTTTTATTGATATAATCTGTTATTTCAAAAAATCTTTTATGCTCTATTTTAAAATTTTTTACATCCAAGACGAGTAGCTTTGCTTCGTCGCGGTTATTTACGGGGTATTTGGCAATCTTTTTGCTGTCGAATCCGTAATCAAATAAATCTATGTTCATATAGGGCTATCATTGTGTTATTATATTTAAGTATGGTACGGCGGTGCTGTGTTACCGCACGCGTATATATTCTAAAAGTATTATTATAACATATTTTGAGAAAAAAATAAATAGATTTATAAATTTTAAATTAATTTGTCAGGTTATTATGGGTATTTTTATAACGCTTGAGGGTATCGACGGTTCCGGTAAGACCACGGCGTCAAAACTGCTTTGCGGCGATTTGGCCAAGGACGGATATAGGGTTCTTCCGGTAAAGGAACCTACCGAAACATTGCTCGGAAACTTTATAAACGATGCGGTTCTCGGTACGGGAGGCGATGCTTCTTTTATGAAATCGATAGATATAAAAACATCTGCGTTAGCCGCATTATTTCTTTTCTCTGCCGATAGAACCGTACACGTAGATGAGATTATCGCAAAGTTGAGCAGTTTTGATATCATAATATGTGACAGGTTTATAGATTCGACGTATGCTTATCAAACTGCCGACATGAATGATGCCGAAGGTATCTGCGATTTAAGGGAGTTCATACTTACGATAAACGAGTTTATTCTCAATCGAAAAAACTTCAATATTGCCAGGACTTATCTTCTGGATTTAGAGCCGAAAGTCGCGCTAAACAGATTGAGCGGAAGGGTTCATGGGTTTGACGGTTTCGACGGCAGGTCCCCTGATTTTTTTAGTGCCGTAAGGGAAGGTTATCGGTATTTATCGACGAGGTATAGAGATAGAATCAAAATTATAGATGCTTCCTGTCCCCCTGAAAATATAGCAATAGAAATCCTGAAGGATTTAAGAGGATTGGTTGACGAAAAAATAACGTCGACGAACGAATAAAAATACGTATGGGTAACGAACATAAAATTTACGATTACAATATTTTAAATATTACGGGGCATGAAAAGTCCGTAGAATTTTTAAAAAATTTGTTTCATGGAGGCAGAATGCCGTCCGGACTTCTATTTCACGGACGGCAGAATATAGGAAAAAGATTTGTTGCTACGGCATTTGCGGCTTCGGTTTTATGTGAAGACTATGCGCTTTATGAACGTCGGCGCAACGCGACATTCCCAAGCTCGGACGACCCTGCGGATGCTGTAGGCGGAGGGCTGAATTTTTGCGGAAAATGTCCGTCGTGCATAGGCGTATTAAACGGTACGAGTCAAAATTTTATGCTCGTAGAGCCGTCCGGAAGCTCGATAAAAATAGATAATATTCATAAAATAGGTTCATTTTTAAGTTTAACGCCGTACTACCAGGGATATAGGTTTATCATTATAGACGAAGCATCGACAATGACCTCCGGCGCCGCCAATGCCCTTTTAAAGATGCTTGAGGAGCCTTCGGCAAAAACCGTATTTATCCTCATCGTTCACAATTTAAGTACACTTTTGCCGACCGTTATTTCAAGATGTTTACTGCTCAAGTTCGGTCCCGTTGGCGATAAGGTTTTGATAGACGTCTTCAGGTCTGAATTTCCGGATATAAAGGAGGATGTTCTGAGACTCTATTCCAAGATTGCAATGGGCAGCTATTCCGATTTTTACGGGCTTGTAAAAGGCGATTACTTAGAAAAAAGAAATTTATTAGTTGATACCGTATTTAAAGAATTGGCCTATAACCCTTCAAGTGTAAATCCATATGATATGTCTAATAATTTTCTTAGCGGTGCGGGAAAAGGCGGAGAAAACGAAAGGAAAGCGGCTAATTTTGAGATGATTTTATTTATTCTGCGCGATGTTTATATTTATTATGTGACAAAAAGTGCAGAATTATTATATAATGAAGACATTGCTGGAGAAATAAGGGAAATAACCGAAGGTTTTGAAAATTTCGGCGTCACCCGAAAAGACCTTGTATATATGATAAATTTGACCGTTAACCATATGGAAAAAATGAAAAGTTATAATTTAAACAAAACGATTGCGCTTGATTCGTATTTTTCCGGTCTTTTATATTTAAAGGGGCGGATATAATATAATAAATGAGAATAGTCGATATAGAAATACGGGAGATGGACTACAGCTTAGAGTGCGACGTAAAGGCGTTGCAGCTTTTGCAGGACGACAGAGTGCTCGTAGAGAAAGATGAAATTATTTATACAGGAATGGTTTTGGGAGATATAAGAGTCGTTCAAGGCGGTACCCTCCCTAATAATGCCAAGGTTATAAGGAAGCTTTTTACTTTTGAAACCGGAGATAAATTTGTACGTTATCCTATAGAAACCGAAAGCTTCGGCTTTTGCAAAAAGAACATCGAAAGCCTTAAGCTGTCGATGAAACTTTTGCGGATTAAATTTTTGCCTGTCGAAAATAAGCTGGTTTTTTATTACAGTGCCGAAGAGAGGGTTGATTTCAGGGAGCTCGTAAAAATACTTGCGTCTAAGTTTCACCTAAGGATAGAAATGCGTCAGATCAATATCCGAGACGAGTGCAGAGTTTTGGGCGGAATAGGCATTTGCGGAAGGATATGCTGTTGCGGCACCGTCGTTTCGGAGATGAATGCCATAACTTCCGCGACTACAAAGATTCAATGCCAAAGCACAAGTAAATACGTAGGGTACTGCGGCAGACTTCTATGCTGCCTTTCTTTTGATTCTATTGGGGTCAGCGAGGATATTTGCGAAAACGAAAATAACACACCCGGGGTATCTCACAAAGACTGTCCTGCTTCGCACAGCGAAGATTATTTTTACGTTACGACGCCTATTTATTATGCCAACGATAAGCCGCATATGGGGCATGCGTATTCTACGGTAATTGCGGATTCTGCGGCAAGATTCAAGAGGCTTTCCGGCTACAAAGTTTTTTTTATGACCGGAACGGATGAACATGGATTAAAAATAGAAAAAGAGGCGGAAGCGAGGGGCATAAGCCCTAAAGAGCTTGCAGATTCCGTACATAAGAAATTTAAAGAACTTTTTGGAAGCCTTGGCATATCATACGACAGGTTTATAAGAACGACCGATGCCGACCATATAAAAACGGTAAAGACCGTATTTAAAAAATTATTAAAAAAGGGCGATATATACTTGTCTGAATATGAAGGTTGGTACTGCACTCCCTGTGAAACCTTTCTGACGGAAAGGTCTCTTGACGGTGGAAACTGCCCGCAATGCGGGAGGCCGGTGTCTAAAGTTAAAGAAGAAAGCTATTTTTTAAAGTTAGATAAATATGAAAAAAGACTCCTGAAATACATAGAAAATAATCCCGGGTTTATTAAGCCCGATTTTAGAAAGAACGAGGTCGTATCGTTTATACGGGAAGGCTTAAAAGATTTAAGCATATCCAGAACGTCTTTCAAGTGCGGCATTTCTGTTCCCGGCAACGATAAACACGTTATATATGTCTGGTTCGATGCGCTCTTAAATTATTTAACGGGCTTAGGGTACGAAGACTTCCTAAACGGCAAAAATCCTGATTTTGATAAATTTTTTAAAACTGCCAATCACATAGTTGGCAAAGATATCATTAAATTTCACGGAGTTTACTGGCCCATCATGCTCTTTGCTTTGGATATCGATCTTCCTAAAACAATACTGGCGCACGGCTGGTGGCTTACGGGCGGCAAAAAGATGTCTAAGTCCTTAGGCAACGCGATAGACCCAGATTTTTTGATAGATAAGTTTGGTGCGGATGCCGTAAGATTTTATCTTTTAAATGAAATAACGCTGGGATTAGACGGCGATTTTAATATGGATAATTTTATCTTAAGATATAACTCCGGACTTGCAAACGACCTTGGAAACTTGGTTTCAAGGGTTATTGCGATGCTGAAAAAATATACGGGCGGCAAGGTTCCTGGTTCTGACGCCGATATAGACGACGGTATTATAAAGAAGGTTTCGGATATATTGGCCGGTTTAAGCGACAGATATGACAACTATGATTTTGTAAAGATTATAGACAATACCTTTAAATTTATAAATACGGTAAATAAATATGTAAACGACGGTACCCCTTGGAAGCTTAATGCCGCCGTCGAAGAGGACAAAAAGAAATTATTTAGAATTCTAAGGACATCGCTCATGTCTATATATTGCGTATCCTACTTGATATATCCCTTCATGCCCGTTACGTCCAAAAAAATTAACGTTATATTAAATACGGAGCCGTTCGATTTGCTTAAATCTCCGCTTACCCCGGATGATTTAGTTAAAAATTGCCGGCAGCGTTTTAAAAATGGGCATAAAATATCCGATAGTGCAGATATTCTATTTCCCAGAATAAAATAGAATGATAGATTCTCATTGCCATCTTGAGATGGCGGAGTTTGAGACTGATTTTTCCGATGTCTTGCTTAGAATGTCTAATAGAGGCATAACTCACGCCATTTCTATAGGCTCTTTAGCTCAAAACGAAAGGATAGAAAAAACCGTAGAAATAATAAACTCTTACGATTTTATTTTTACCGCCCTCGGGGTTCATCCCAAAAGTTTATATAAGGATTTGCCGGATATATTCAAATTATTCGAGCATTATTATTCGGCAAATAAAAAGAAGGTTATTGCGGTGGGAGAAATAGGGTTGGATTATTTTATGCCTAAAAAAAATTTAGGAGAAGTTAAAACAAAACAGAAAGAGCTGTTTAAGTTTCAAATAGGGCTTGCCTCCGCCTATAGGCTTCCGATTATAGTGCATGTAAGAGACGCTTACGAGGATGCGATAGGTATTTTAAAAGATTACGTAAAATCGCCGGACGGTTTTTTCGGCGGTGTTATTCACTGTTTTTCTTCGGATGACCCGGCCATAGCAGAGGAGTTTATAAAAATGGGGTTTTTTATCTCGTTTTCCGGAAATATCACGTATAAAAAGAACGAAGGGCTGAGGGCGGCGGTTAAAAATATTCCGAACGAAAAGATTTTGATAGAGACCGATAGCCCTTATCTTGCCCCCGCGCCATTTAGGGGTAAACGAAACGAACCTTCACGTGTCAGTTTGGTTTTGGATACGATTGCCGAATTAAAAGGGGTGGAGAGGGGTAAATTAGATGCTTTGACCGTTCAGAATACGGTAAACCTGTTTTCTTTGAACGGTATTTCCGGTTTTTATCCCTCTGTAGCATATAAGATCGGAAATTCCGTTTATGTCAATCTTACGAATAGATGCACTAACCGTTGTACATTTTGCCCTAAATATCAAAATGGTAAAAGTAATTTTAACGTACGCGGATATAATCTTAAATTGGACAAAGAGCCTGCTGTCGACGAGGTTGTCTCTTCAGTTTTTAGGTATTACGATTTTAAAGAAGTTGTTTTTTGCGGATTCGGAGAACCGACTTTGAGGATAGAAACCCTTAAGAGCGTTGCAAAAACTTTAAAAAAGATTTATGCGGACATACATGGCTGCAGCGATTTAAAAATAAGGCTTGATACAGACGGACTCGCAAATGCCGTTTATGAAAGGAATACGGTTCCAGAGTTAGGGGAGATTATAGACAGCGTAAGCATAAGCCTTAACGCCCAAAACAGCGAGCATTATGATAGGATTTGCAATCCTCAAATTTTAAAAAAAAGGGCTAAAGCATATGACTCCGTTCTGAATTTTATCGGGGAATCTAAAAAGTATATTAAGGAAGTAACCGTCACGGCGGTAGATTTGCCGGGAACAGACATACCTTATATTGCAAATATTGCAAAAAAATTGGGAGTCGATTTCAGGCATAGAAAATATAACAAGGTAGGTTAATTCAAGTATTTAGAACCGGTGCAGTAGCAGGATGTAACGATGCGGTTTTTCAATTTCATTCAAATAACCCTTCGCTGAACAACCCGTTTTCCATCGCGGAGTCGGGGGAAGTATTGTTGTTCGTATCGGTTTTAGCGGATGCCGTACGGGTTGTATCATGATTTACGTTATCTTGAGGGGTGTCTTGCTCGGTATCGTCTTCTGCAAAAAATGTTTTAGAATTAAGCAGATATCGGTCTAATTGCTTTGAATATTGGCTCCATTGTGTATTGCCGCTATCCATAAAATCTATCAATTGGTTTGCCTTGGAGTCCATGTTGTCGATATAATGAAGCAAAAAGGCTTCAACCGTTTTAGGTCTCTTTGGAGAACCGAATTCTAACTCTCCGTGGTGTGATATTATGGAATGCAGAAGCAGCAGTCTCAATTTTTTTGGAAATCCGGGTATCTTGCCGATTTTTTCATCTATAGCGCAAGTACCTAAAACTATGTGTCCGAGCAGCCTCCCCTCATCGGAATATTCCGTAACGTTATTTTTCAGGTATAATTCTTCCGTCTTTCCGACGTCGTGAAGCAGTATAGATGCGATAAGAACATCTTTTATTACATATTTTCCGTAATGTTCGGAAAGAAATATGCCTATTTTCAACATGCTTAGCGTATGTTCGAGTAATCCGCCTATATAAGCATGATGAATGGATTTTGCGGCAGGCAACGTCTTTAGCTGTTTTGCGTAATTTTCGTCGGATAAAAAATAATCGGTCAGCTTTATGATATATTCATTTGTTAAATTTTTTTTCAATATTGATACAAGCTCTAAGAACATAGCACTTATGTCGTATTTCGTGGATTTAATAAAAAGTCCGAGAAAAGCAACATCCGTCTTATCGTACTCAATTTTTTCCACGTCAAAAATTCCGAGCTGAAGCTCGTTTTGAAACGAGGAGGATTTTGATTTTACCTTGATTAAGTCGCCTATTTCAAACGTGCCGGCAAATTTTTCGACGTTATCCCAGATATATCCTTTAATTTCTCCGGTTTTATCGGACAATTTAAGAAATATGTAAGGCTTTCCGGTTTTCCCAACAGCCTGAGACTTGTTTTTGACAAGAAATATTGACTCGATTTTCCGGCTTTCTTTTATGTCTATAACTAAAATTTTTTCCATCGTTGTATTTATATTAACAAAACCCTTAATAAAAATCAAAGTAAAAAGAAGTGAATTATTGGAAATTTTTTGTTGCTAAAATAAATAATATATTATAACATTTATAAAATAAACAACATAAGTCGTGTAAATAAAGCTATAAAAAATAAAAGTTATGCCGAAAATTACGATATTTAAAATTAAATTAATATTAATACAAGAGAGAGGGTAATTCTATTATGTTTGCGGATAGTCTAATCGGTTTATTCAGTAACGATCTTGCGGTCGATTTAGGAACCGCGAATACTCTTATCTACGTTAAAGACAAGGGTATAGTTTCGAACGAGCCTTCAGTAGTGGCGGTTCATATAGATTCGCGGGGAGATAAAAAAATTCTTGCCGTGGGAAGGGATGCTAAGAAGATGCTCGGAAGAACGCCTGGAAACATATCGGCGATAAGACCCATGAAGGATGGCGTTATTGCCGACTTCGAAGTAGTAGAGGCAATGCTTAAATATTTTATCCGGAAAATCCATAACAGAAAAACCATGATAAGACCGCGTGTTATCATTGCTATCCCTTCCGGTATTACGGCCGTTGAAAGAAGAGCGGTGAGAGAATCCGCCGAAGCCGCCGGGGCAAGAATGGTTTATCTGATAGAAGAGCCGGTTGCCGCCGCCATAGGCGCCGGACTGCCTATTACCGAAGCCGCAGGAAATATGATTGTCGATATAGGCGGCGGGACTACCGAGGTCGCAGTAATTTCCATGTCCGGTATAGTTTTTGCCAAATCGTTGAGGGTCGGTGGCGATAAGATAGACGATGCCATAATTCAGTATATAAAGAAAAAGTATAGTCTGCTTATAGGAGATAGAACGGCGGAGCTTGTTAAAATGACTATCGGAACTATTTACCCGGTGGAAGAAGAATCCAAGATGAATATCAAAGGGAGAGATATCGTAAGCGGTATACCGAAGATTATAGAAATAACTTCGTCCGAAGTTTTAGAAGCGATAACCGAGCCCGCAAACCAGATAATCGATGCAATAAAAACGACATTAGAGAAGATTCCGCCGGAACTTTCGTCGGATATCGTAGATAGCGGGATAGTTCTTGCCGGCGGCGGAGCGCTTTTAAAGAATATGGACGTTTTAATAAGAGAGCATACGGAACTTCCTGTTATCATAGCAGACGATCCTCTTACATGCGTTGTGAGAGGCGCGGGAAAGGCGTTAAACGAAATTAATGCATTGAAAGATATAATGCTTGAGAATTAGTTACGGGTAAATCCATTGAGGAGATTAAATTTTAAAAAGTATAGAGATGCCGTATTCCTTTTTATAATTATAATCATATCTGCATCTATTTACATACTTTCTTTGAATGGAATTAAAATAGGCAGTTTTTTTTCGGATTTTATAAGCGATTCGGTATATGAAATTTATACCGTAGTAGATTATCCGGTTGGTGTTTCCGAAAAGATTTATGGTAATTATATCGATCTTCTGTCGGTTAAGGCAGAAAACAGGGTGCTTAAGTCTAAATTAAAGATGATAAGCTATAAACTGGATAAATATAGAGAATATAAAATAGAAAACAGAAAATTAAAAGCGCTTTTAATTTTAAAAAGTTCCGTAGGGAATAAAACCGTACCGGCTGCCATTATACTGCACGGTATTGAAGGGTGGTTTCACAGTCTTTATATAAATAAAGGAGCAAGGAGCGGGATCAAAGCCGGAGACGGCGTAATTTCTTATGACGGAGTCGTGGGAAGGGTTATTCATGCGGGTGCTCATTATTCGAGGGTTATTCCTATAACCGATCCTAAGTGTGTTTTTTCCGTGATAGATGCGGATACGGGGACTATGGGTATCGCACAGGGGTTTGGCGACGGTTACATAAAAATGAGATTCGTATTTAATTCGCAGCAGGTCCATAAGGGAGATACGATTTTGACATCGGGGCTCGGCGGTGTTTTTTCGCCGGGGATAAATGTAGGCAAGGTAACAACGATAACGAAAAAAAACTACGATATATTTCAAAAGATAACCGTAATTCCATATAAAAACTTATTTAACGGTAGATATGTCCTTGTCGAGAAATGATATTTATAAATACATTTACATAATATGTTCATTTTTGTTTTTGATGGTGATATCCCTCATATTTAATAATTATTCTCATTACGGCTATTTTTTTGTTTTCCCCAACCTCGTTATAGCCGGTATAGTATATATTTCTGCGTATTTAGACATATATTCCGGAGGGATAATGTCTTATATTTTATTTTATATATATGGTTCAATGACGCCTTTAGATCCGACCCTTTTCGGTTTTATAGGGGTTGTTTCCTATGCAGTTTCATATATTCTTTGGCGTAAAATTTCGTCGGATAACTTTTTGAGCGAGATTTTGATTACTTTTTTTTCGTCCTCGGGTTACTACCTCGTACTTTTTCTAATTGTTTACTACCGGCTCGGTATTCATTTTATATATTTGAACTTCATATTTTCTTATGGGTTGCCCGCTTCTGTAGCCACCGCATTAATTTCACCGGCAATATTTTTCTTTTTCAAAAAGATAGGCTATAAAAATTTCTTAAAAAGAAATCAAGCGATTTTAGATTAGCGGAAAATATTTGCATAAAATTGATTTGGCGTATAAAATAGAATCGATAATACGGTAATTAAATATAGATTCTAATTCTCTAAGGGGTATCAAACTATTATGCTTGAATTTTTAAGAAAATTTTACTCTCATACGGCAGGCAAAATTATTACTATAATCATAGGGGCATTATTCATCATAGGATTCAGTTTTCTTCCGTATCTAATGGGTGTGGGGGGAGGTATTCCCTCTAACGACGTAGCTACGGTAAATGGGAAAGGCATATCCCTGAACGATTTGAGTAATTATTACGGAAAACTTAAAAGCGAATATGAACGACTATACGGTAATAAACTAACGAACAGTGAGCTTAAGAAGCTTGATTTGACCGGTTCGGCGTTGTCTTCTTTGATTGCAAACGGTGTTTTGGAATCCAAAAAAGACGTATTCGGGGTTCACGTCTCAAATGGGTTTATAGCGAGAAACATAGCGTCCTTTTCAGTGTTTCAAAAAAACGGGAGTTTCAGCAATAAGTTGTTTATCAGCGTCTTGATAAACAATCATCTGACCCCTGCGAAATTTGAAAAAAACTATAAGTCCGAGATTGCAAGGTCGTACATAAAAAGGATTATATCGGAGTCTTTTACCATGATAAACAGGCAATTTTTAAATGATTATATGATAAAAAATAAATCCGTTTCTTTTGAAATAGCAATTTTTAAATCTAAAAAAGCCGCCGCCGGTTTCCTTAAAAAGATTATTCTGTACGGCGGCAAATTTACCGGGCAGGCAAAGAGTTTCGGTGGAATGACCAAAAAAATTCCTCTTTTCTCAGAGGTTAATCTGGTAAAATCCGATTATTTTAAAAAATATTTGCAGAGCGGAAGCATATTAAAAGCAATATTCTCGGTACCCGCAAATACGGAGGCCGGCAGAGTTTTTTCGGTTAAATCGGGCTTTGCCGTAATTAAAGTTTTAAGGGTTTATTTTCCGAAATATTTTTCGGAATTGGCAAATAAAGATGGCAAGAATTCAGCGGCAAAGCAAAAAGAACTTTACCGTTTAGAAAAGAGGCAGGAGTTTCTTGATCATTATGTCGACTATTTAGAATCTAAAGCCGATGTTAAAGTGAATAAGAGTGTTCTTTCGTCGTTTCGCCCGTATTGACGATATTAATTTATGAAAACGGTAGAGCATAAATTAAATGAACTTGAAAAGACGGTAAAAAACTATAAAAAGGTTGCAATAGCTTTTAACGGTGGGTTAAATTCGGCCTTTTTGCTTTATTTTGCCAAAAAAATACTCGGCGAAGAAAACGTTGTCGCTTTTACCGGCAATTCATTTTCCGTGTATAGAAAAAACCTTGAATTTTGCGGGGCATGGACGAAAAAACTGAACGTAAAGCATATATCGGCTAAAACTAACGAATTTATGGAAGAATCCTATATCGTAAATGATAGGATGAGGTGTTATTTTTGTAAAATTTTGTTATTTAAAACTATGTTGTCATATATTCCGAAATCGTATCTCATACTAACCGGATCTGATGCGGAGAATATTTTTGACAGCGACAGACCGGAATTATTTGCGGAGAAAGAATTTAACGTATATTCACCGTTAAGGGAGTTGTATTTTTCAAAAAAAGATATATCTCAGGCGGCAGGGCTTTACGATGTAAATATCGACGGAAAATTGCATGCCGTTTGCATGTCCGAGAGAATTCCCGCAGGCAGTATAATTACTAGAGACAAGATTAGGATGGTGGAAGATGCGGAGGATTTTTTAGAAAAAATGGGTGTTAAAGACTGCCGCGTTTATCATTACGGAGAGCTTGCAAAAATAGAAGCGGATGAATATTTTGCCATGTCTTTTGCAAACCCCGTTTTCAGAGATGAAATTATTAAAGAAATGAAAAATATAGGTTTTAAGTATGCGGCAGTGGATTTGGTGCAAATTTGAGTTGCTCGTGTTCTGAAATATTGATGCAGAATTAAGTCAACATCAAAATTAATTGACGGCTAATGAACGATAGAGGTTTTGACAATCAGGATTTACAAAATTATCTCGATTTTGCAATAGCTCTCGCTAAAGATTGCGGCAAAATTATGTCTAAATCATTCAGAAAATCTCATTTCGTTAAGTATAAAGGCATTGTCGATATTGTTACGGAGGTAGATGTCGCTTCTCAGGGTTATGCTGTTAACGCCCTTAAAAAGGCGTTTCCCGATCACTCTATTCTTGCGGAGGAAGATGGTCTTAATATCAGTAAAGGGTCTAAGTTCAAATGGATAATAGACCCTTTAGACGGAACGACCAATTATGCCCACGGTATTCCCATTTTTTGTTTTTCGGCAGCGCTTGAGGTAAATTCTGCTATAGTGATGGGTTGCGCATACAATCCCATTTCGGAAGAGTTGTTTTTTGCTACCGAGGGCGGAGGGGCATATTTTAACGGTAAGAGAGTCCATGTTTCTAAGACAACTATATTTGAAAGAAGCTTGCTGGCCACCGGCTTTCCATACGATAAAAAAAGTAATCCGGATGATAATTTCGATCATTTTAGGGATATCTCAATAAATGTAAGGGGCATAAGGCGGTTGGGCTCTGCCGTCTTAGATTTGTGCTATACCGCATCCGGCTTTCTTGACGGATACTGGGAGCTAAATCTAAATTCGTGGGATATGGCCTTCGGAAGCTTGATGATTAAAGAGGCCGGAGGGGAGGTTACCGATTTTTGCAAAATGCCTTTAGACATTTATAACAGAAGAATATTGGCTTCCAATGGTCTTATTCACGACGAGCTATCGAGAATTTTATGCATAGATAGAAATCAGTGATGTCATCTTTATATAATGAAAATAGGATATTGAGGGGACAGCAAAACAGGATTAATTTATTGATGGCAATTGTCGCTATACTGTTTTTTATCCTGATTCTCAGGCTTTTTTATTTACAGATTTTAAGGGGCAATTATTATTATAAATTAGCGAAAGACAATGCTACGCGGATAATATATCTCACGGCGCCGCGCGGAGATATATTATCGAATAGCGGAAAAATATTCTTGGATAACGAATCTTCTTTCAATATCGCCTTTACCGTATCGAGAGTAAAAAATTTACAAACGGAACTCAAATTTCTTGCCGGTTTGATGAATAAAAGTTATAAAAAACTTTTGGCAAAGGCTGAAAAGAAGGAATTTTTACCCCCCTACGAACCTATTATCCTAATGCGAAATATCTCCGTTAAAAAATTATCCGAGTTTGAAGCCAATAAATTGTTTTTAAAAGGGTTTTTTATAGATATTATTCCCATAAGACATTATCCGTACAAAAAAATGGGTGCTCAGATTTTCGGCTATGTTGGTCCGGTCTCCCGAAAGCAGTTTGAAAATAAAAAGTATGGTTACCTTAATTCCTCCGATATCATCGGAGAAACGGGCATAGAATATTACTATCAAAAGTATTTGCACGGAAAGGATGGTGGAAAAAGGGTAATTGTTAATTCCGAAGGCGAACCTATAGGCAATATAGTCGTCAAAAAACCCACGATGGGTGCAAACTTGTATACTACACTGGATTTTTCCTTAGAGAAACTTGCCTATAAGCTTATGAAAAAAAGAGAAGGCGCACTGATTGCCGTTAACCCGCAAAACGGAAGGATTCTTGCTATGGTATCTACTCCGTCTTTTAATCCCTTTTATTTTTCCGAAGGTATCAGCGAAAGGCAATGGTATAAAATTATTCATAACAATGAACATCCGTTAGAAGACAAGGCGATACAAAATGCCTTGGCGCCCGGCTCCACTTTTAAGATCGCAGGCGCTTTAGCGGCGCTATCTTTGCATTTAATCACTCCGAAAGAAAAAATTTATGCCGGACCGGTTTTTAAATTAGGCAACGCCGTTTTTTACAACTGGAATCCCAATCAGCACTCTAAAATAGATTTATATAGGGCTTTAGCGGAATCCGTAGATACGTATTTTTATCCTCTCGGCGTTAAAATAGATATAGATGAACTGGCGGATTATGCGCATAAGCTCGGGTTTGGAGAAAAAACCGGAATAGACCTGCCGGATGAGAATCCCGGTTTTATACCC
Organism: Candidatus Acidulodesulfobacterium sp. H_13; assembly: GCF_048541835.1. NCBI lineage: Bacteria > Candidatus Acidulodesulfobacteriota > Candidatus Acidulidesulfobacterales > Candidatus Acidulidesulfobacteraceae > Candidatus Acidulidesulfobacterium > Candidatus Acidulodesulfobacterium sp. H_13. The sequence goes on along the minus strand of NZ_JBLEOY010000001.1, from coordinate 394,597 downwards.
ACAAAAAAGCTTGTTTACGAGAGGTACCACAGGCGCTGGTATAAGGGCTCTACGCTTTCGGCAATTATAGGGCAAAGCTACGTCCTCGTTTCTCCCTTACAACTTGTGATGGCGTACAGCGCTATTGCTAACGGAGGCAGTCTTTACAGACCCTTTATCGTAAGAAAAATCGTATCCTGGAACGGAAAGGTATTAAAAGAAATAATGCCCATGCTCATAAAGCATATAGGCATTAAAAAAAGCTATTTAGATGCGGTTAAAAAAGGTCTTTGCGATGTGGTAAACAAAGATTACGGGACGGCTTTTAACGGCAAAATAAACGGTATAACTTTTTGCGGAAAAACGGGAACGGCTCAGATTACATCTAAAACATACTCTATTTACGATATAAAACATATACTCAGAAAATACAGGGATAATGCATGGTTTGTAGGATTTGCTCCTTTAAAAAATCCAAAGATTGCCGTGGTGGTATTAGATATGCACGCAAAATTACTCGGGGTGAACGCCGCGGTTATAGCTAAAAAAATAGTGGAGAAATATTTAGAACAAAAGGGTTTATGGAAACCGGCGGCTAACGGTAAAACGAAAAACAAGAAAGCAGGTAAAAGCAAACTGCCGAATTTTGTTTATAGTGCTTTTTAGAATATACAGGTGGATTTAAGAAAGGATATATATGAGAATATTAAATAATAAATATGCAAAAAATTTTGATTTCGTAATGTTTTTCACTGTTATTTTGATTTTTGTTATAGGCATCGCAAATCTTTACGGCTCGTTAAGCATAAATCACAAAGATTTTTTTGACCCCTACATCGTAAAACAGATCATATGGTTTTTAATAGCATTTATCGTAATGTTTATTATTATTACCATAGATTACAACATATTTATAGAAATAGCCTATTATATATATGGTTTTATTTTTATACTGATTATAGCCGTACTGTTAGAAGGCAAAATTGCACACGGAGCATCAAGATGGATTTCCTTCGGAATGTTTTCGTTTCAACCTTCAGAATTTATGAAAATAGCGTTGATATTAGCCCTTGTCAGGTATTTCACTTTTCGTAAGGATAAAAACAGCTATTCCATAAAAGAACTATTGATTCCGTTTGTAATGATTATTCTGCCAGTGATTTTGATAGCGAAGGAACCGGATTTGGGAACGGCTTTGATAGTATTTTTTATAGGCATTACGATAGTTTTTATTGCCGGTATTAAAAGAAACGCTATGATGATTTTGACCGGAATCGCCCTGTTTGCGGGGCCGCTCTTGTGGTTTAGGCTGAAGCCTTATCAGAAAAGCAGAATACTTATATTTTTACATCCCGCAAAAGATTATCTCGGAGCGGGTTATAATATGATGCAATCAGAGATTGCAGTTGGAGCGGGCAGGTTTTTCGGAAACGGATTTGGAAAAGGCTCCCAGAGTACCCTTAATTTTTTGCCGGCTAAACATACTGATTTCATCTTCTCTACGTTTATGCAGCAATTTGGCTTTCTGGGCGGGTTGATTCTTATCGGATTATATTTTATACTCATAGTGAGAGGATATAATATCGTTTACAGAACAAAAAAATTACAGGGGTTTCTGCTCGGCGGGGGTGCCCTCAGTATAATCACGTTTCATACGATAGTCAATATGTTTATGACCGTGGGGTTGCTGCCCGTCGTCGGTGTACCGCTTCCTTTTTTCAGTTATGGAGGAACGTCTTTGTTAGTAGATATGTCCGCCGTAGCTATACTGCTTAATATTGCTATGAGAAGGTACAAGTTTCAATCTTAGCGGATAAATATGATAATTATTTAACGCAATAATTACGGAATGCCCGCTCGCGCGGGTTGGGATGAAATCGAAATATGGCAAAGCAAAAGGGTTTTAATATTTCTATATTTATCTCTTCGTTTTTTTATACGGGGTTTTTCCCTTATGCTCCGGGGACGGCAGGTTCAGTAGCGGCTTTTTTGTTATACATATCGATATTGAGATTTTTAAATCCCTATTATTATATTGCATTATGCGTGTTTACATTTATTATGGGGGTTTATTTTTCGTCCGGCGCGGAGAAAATATCCGGAATGAAAGACCCTTCCTTCATAGTAATAGACGAAACAGTAGGATATCTTACGGTCATGATAGGGGTTCTGGGGTTTCCGTTTTCAATTCTTTATGCAGTTTACGGCTTCATATTGTTCAGGTTTTTCGACATATTGAAGCCATTTCCTGTTAGATATATAGACAAAAACGTAGAAGGGGGATTAGGGGTTATGCTTGACGATGTCGTTGCAGCTCTTTTCTCTATCGTTGTTTTAAGATTTATAATTACTTTAACGGCGCATATATAAATATAAAAGGCTTATAAAATTTATGGATATTAAGATACTTGTTATAGCAAAAGGTAATAATTTCGTGGAAGCAGGGAGTGTGATAAGGGATATTTCCGCCGTTCTCTCAAACTATAATCTCGGATTTAAAGAAGCCGTCATTATGCCGAGAGACCAGAAAGACGGGATATATAAGGTCATGTCGTATATGGCGTCTGGGGATTCGTTCGTTATAACGTGCGGCGGTATAAATGAAAGCGGATGCATTACACAGAATATGGCATCGGATATATTCGGGAAAGAGCTTGTCAGAAACAAAGATGCCGCAGATTTAATGAGGCTTGTTCATGAATCCGGCAAGAAAGAATTGACTCCCTATGGCGAAAAAATATGTTATTTTCCAGAAAATTCCTTTATCATTCCGAATCAAAATTCCGGTATTTCCGGTTTTTATTTGACCGAACCCATATTTTTTGCCGCCGTGCCTCTTGAATCCAAAAATGCGGTAAATATGTTTAAAAATCATATACTTGGAAAGGTATTAGGGAAGATGGGGATTAATTATTCCGTAAGATTGAGAAAATACAAGCTGTTCGGCCTAAAAGAAAGAGAATTTGGGAACCTCCTTGAAAAGCTTAAAAAAAATTATGAATGCGGTTTTAATTATAAATTTTCATACGGGGAATTCATATTGTCAACAACGGTCAGTGGAATTTCAACTCAAAAACTCAATGAAAACATTAAATTGGTAGATAACGGAGTCAGCAAAATCTTTAAGGATTACCTTTACGGCTACGACGATGACGAACTCAATATCGTTTGTTCTTATCTCCTCAAGGAGACCGGCGTTAAGATTGCGGTTGCAGAATCGCTTACCGGGGGGTATATTTCCGACAAACTTACCGATCTGCCGGGGGCGTCAGATTATTTTATGTACGGCGACGTAGTATATTCTGATTATGCGAAGACGGATATTCTTGGAATAGATAAGGCTATTATAGAAAAAGACGGAGCCGTTTCCGAAAGATGTGCGTTGTCGATGGCGGAGGCAGTGAAAGAAAAAGCGTCTTGCGATATCGGACTTGCCGTAACCGGTTTTGCGGGACCGGAAACCCCGAGCGATAATTATCCCGTGGGTACGGTTTTTATAGCCCTTTCCGGATCTAAGCTGAAAGAGGTAAGGAAATACGCCTTTTCCGGTACGCGTATGGATATTAAGGCTTATACTGCAAAAATGGCGCTTTTCTGGGTATACAGGCTTCTTAGCGGAATGTTGTAGGTGGGTTATCACATAATAAGCCTTAAAAGACGATTGATAATATTATAATTTAGTTTTAAGGGATTTAACTTGATAATATTTCTTTTTTGAGATATAACTTTTAAATATGCTTAATTAAGCAAATGAATAGGGGTAACGAAAATGTCTTTAAAATCGACTAATAGCAAAGAAAATAAGGAAATTAAAACCAAAGCACCGGTTCAGGAACAAAAGATTAAGGCGTTGGACATCGCCATTGCCCAAATAGAAAAGCAGTTTGGAGTCGGAGCGGTTATGAAGCTAGGCGGAAGACCGGTAATGAAAAACATTCAGGCTATCCCCACAGGTTCGCTCTCGTTAGACATAGCGCTTGGCATAGGCGGTGTACCTATGGGCAGGGTTATAGAAATATTCGGTCCGGAGTCTTCCGGCAAAACCACGCTTACCCTTCAAATTATTGCTCAGGCTCAAAAAAAAGGAGGGATTGCGGCCTTTATCGATGCGGAGCATGCTTTAGATTTAAATTACGCTAAAAAAATAGGCGTGAACGTTGACGAGCTTTTGGTTTCTCAGCCGAGCACCGGCGAAGAAGCCTTAGAGATTACCGACTCTCTTGTGAGGTCTGGTTCTCTTGATGTTTTAGCCATAGATTCGGTTGCGGCTCTCGTTCCGAGGGCGGAAATAGAAGGAGATATGGGAGACACACACATGGGGCTTCAGGCAAGACTTATGTCTCAGGCATTGAGAAAACTTACGTCGGCTATAGATAAGTCAAATACGGCGGTTATATTTATTAATCAGATTAGAATGAAGATAGGCGTCATGTTCGGTTCCCCCGAAACCACTACCGGAGGCAATGCCCTTAAATTTTATTCTTCCGTTAGAATAGATATCAGGAGGGTAGGCTCTATTAAAAAAGGCGATGAAATAATCGGTTCCCGTACCAAGGCCAGGATAGTCAAGAACAAAGTAGCCCCTCCGTTTAAAGGGACCGAGTTTGACATAATTTATGACAGCGGGATATCGTTGGAAGGGGATATAGTCGATCTGGGTACGGATTACGGTATAATAGAGAAATCTGGAACGTGGTTTAGTTGCGGCAAGGAGAGGCTGGGTCAGGGACGCGAAGCGGCTAAGGAAACTCTTAAAAACAATACGGCATTGCGGGACGAGATACACTCTAAAATTTTAGGAAAATTTGATCTTAAGGCATAAAATGCCTCGACGTTTTAGCATCGAATAATATGTAATGGAGAGGAGTAGAATAAGATAATGGCGGGACAACCGGTCGAAAGACCGTCTTTTATAGAAATACTTTTGAAGACTGCCGTGGATATGAATGCATCCGATATTCATCTCAAGGTAAATTCTTATCCTATTTTCAGAATAGACGGGGATATTTATAGGCAGGAAAATTTGAAGATACTTTCGAAAGATATAATCGAAAAGGTTGCCGGAAGCATGATGGATAAGCATCAGCTCAAGGTATTTCAGGAAAATAGAGATGTAGACTTGGCATATAGCCTTGAAGGTGTCGGCAGATTCAGGGTTAATATATTTTCACAGAGAAACTCTATAAGCATAGCGATGAGATATATACCGTTTACAATACCCCCGTTTGATTCACTGAATCTGCCTCAAATTATAAAATCTATATCGCTGCATAAAAGAGGGCTTATTTTAGTGACCGGCGTAACCGGAAGCGGAAAATCTACGACGCTGGCATCTATGATAGATTATATAAATCATACCAGGCCGGTTAACGTTATCACCATCGAAGACCCCATAGAATATTTGCATAAAGATATAAAAGCCGTGATAAACCAGCGTGAATTCGGTATGGACGTTTATTCTTTTTCTCACGGTTTAAGGGAAGCCTTAAGGCAGGATCCGGACGTTATCCTCGTCGGCGAAATGAGAGACTTGGAAACCATAGAGACGGCAATGATAGCGGCGGAAACAGGTCATCTCGTTATGAGTACGCTTCATACCCTTGACGTTCAGGAGACCGTCAACAGAATCATTGCGGTTTTTCCGCCTCACCAACAAAAGCAGATAAGGGTACAACTTTCTTCCGTGATTTCTGCAATAATATCGCAGAGGCTCATAGTTAAAGCGGATAAGACCGGCAGACTGCCTTCCGTAGAAATAATGATAGGGACGGAGATGATAAAGGAATGCATTGCCGACGAGGATAAAACAGCGAGCATAAGGGATTATATTAAAAGCGGCAATATTCAATACGGAATGCAGACGTTTGATCAGTCTCTTTATAATTTTTATAAAGCCGGTTTGATAACTTATAAAGATGCCCTCTCCGAATCCACATCCCCCAACGACCTTGCATTGTTAATATCCGGCGTAAATTCCTCCGATAAGGACTCAAACGTATCTTCATTTGCGGGACTCGAGAACCACCGGTCCCAGGAGAATGATACCCAGGCGAATTCTGATGCCGTCTCTGGCAAATCCGGTTCGTTTTGGAGCAGTTGAGTTGAAGGTATCGCAGAAAGATTTATCCAAAAAAAGATTTAAAGCCCCGGTATCGGTATTGGACTATTCGCTTAAGCTCATTTCCGCCAGGTCTTATTCTGAAAAGCAGATTGCGGAAAAGCTCATTAAAAAAGGATTTTCTACTGAGGATATCGGTAAAGCCGTCAAAAAATTAAAAGAATACGACTATATAAATGACGAGGCGTTTGCTAAACGTTTTATGGAAAACGGTAAAAGAAAACTTATCGGAAGAATAAAATTGAGTTATGAGTTATACAAAAAGGGGCTCAATAGAAGTCTTATAGATAGGGTATTGGAAATGTTTTATACCGAAGACGAAGAACACGATATAGCCATTAAGGCAATGGATAAAAAAAAGGTTTCGTTAATAAAATACAGAGAAAATAAATTAATGTTTAAGAAGAAGTTATATAATTTTTTGCAGGGTAGGGGATTTTCTTCTAACATTATCGAAGATATTTTAAACAGTACATTATAAACATTATATTATATAAACATGAAAAGTTTATTATCCAACGAATTAAGAGAATTGTTTGTCGATTATTTTACGAGAAAAGACCATGATTTTGTTTCCGGTTCTTCTTTGATTCCCGCCGGAGACGACTCCATAATGTTCACTAATGCCGGAATGGTGCAGTTTAAAGATTATTTTACGGGTGCAGCCAAACCGCCTTTTTTAAGAGCGGTAAGCGTTCAAAAATGCATGAGAGCCGGAGGGAAACATAACGATCTTGAGAATGTCGGTAAAACATCCCGTCATCACACATTTTTCGAAATGCTCGGCAATTTTTCGTTCGGCGATTATTTTAAAAAAGATGCTGTTTTATTTGCATACGAGTTCTTAACGGATGTTCTCGGGTTGGATTCGGATAAGTTATATATTACCGTTAACAGCAAGGACGAGGAAGGATATTCTATTTGGAGAGACGTTGCAGGGGTGAATGAAAAAAAGATTTTTAAACTCGGGGACGAAACTAATTTTTGGCAAATGGGAGAAACCGGTCCGTGTGGTTATTCGAGCGAGATTTTTTTCGATACCGAATATTCTGAATTGGGACATAAGGAATGCAGCGTGGACTGTGATTGCGGAAGATATCTTGAAATATGGAATCTTGTTTTTATGGAATTCAATAGGGGTATGGACGGTGCCGTCTCTATGCTTCCGAAACCGTCCATAGATACCGGTATGGGTTTGGAGCGGATTTTGAGGGTTCTGCAGAACGTGAAATCCAATTACGACACTGATGTTTTTAAGCCTTACATAAATGAAATAGACTCCATAACCGGAAAATCTTACGGTAAAAGCGGTGAAAATTATGATGTAGCCGCCAGGGTGATAAGCGACCATGTGAGAACTTCCATTTTTTTATCGGCGGAATCCGTTTTTCCGTCTAATGAAGGCAGGGGGTATGTATTTAGAAGGATATTAAGGAGGCTTATAAGATATTCTTTAAAATTAGGCATAAGCTTGGAAAATCTAATCTACCTGGGAAATACGGTTGTAATAGTTATGGGCGGGTTCTATCCGGAGGCGAGAGACGGGTTCGCTGTTTTTGAGAAAATAATCTCCGAGGAATACAATAAGTTTTCCGATACGATAGGTCAGGGGTTGAAGCTTTTAGAGGAAAAGATATCGGAGTTAAAGGGTGAAAAGAAAAAAATTATACCGGGAGATTTTATTTTTAAGCTTTACGATGCTAAGGGTTTTCCGGTCGATATGACAGCAGATGTAGCCTCTGAAAACGGTTTAACCTTAGACTTAAAAAAATTCGACGAGCTTATGGGCATTCAAAAAAGGGGTTCAAGGCGAAAAAAGGAAAAGCGGGGTATTTTAGACGTCAATCCTGATTTTTCGGTAACCGATTTCTACGGATACGAAACATTAAAGGGCAGCAGCAATATCACAGGGATATTAGATGAAAAAGGCGAGTTTGCAACATCGGTGGAAAGCGGAAATTTTTATTATGTTATTGCCGACTCTACCCCGTTTTATCCGGAAGGCGGCGGACAGTCGGGGGATAAAGGTGTTATCGAATGGACTGGCGGCAGTGTCTCGGTTACGAATACCTATAAAACCAAAAACGGAGTAATACTTCATTACGGCAGGATTTTCAAAGATAACGGTACTGTCCGGAAATGTTTTCCAATAAAGGCAGAATTTTGCGTGGATAAAAAAATAAGGAAGAATGTGGCCTCTAACCACAGTGCGGTTCACCTTCTGCAGGCTTCGTTAAGAAAAATAGTCGGAGAACATGTTTCGCAGCAAGGTTCTTACGTTGATCCGGAGGGATTGAGGTTTGATTTTTCGCACGGCAAACCCCTTACTGACAGTGAAATTCGTCGGATAGAGATGCTTGTGAATGAGTATATCTTTTCGGATGCAGAGGTAAAAACCGAAGAACTTAATACGAGTGTGGCTATGGATTCGGGAGCGCTTCATTTTTTTGACGAAAAATACGAAGGAAAAGTCAGGGTTGTTTCTATGGGGGATTATTCCAAAGAGTTTTGCGGGGGAACTCACGTTTCCAGGGTAGGCGAAATAGGTTTTTTTAAGATTACGGGGGAGTCTTCGGTTGCTTCCGGCATTAGAAGGATTGAAGCGGTAACCGGTTTTAATTATCTTAATTTTTTATATATCGAAGAAGATAACATGAATAACATAATAAAACTGTTAGACTCCTCTAAGTCGGATATATATAACAAAATAATTAAACTGTTTTATAGCCATGAATATTTAGAGAAAAATAATGAAGATCTTAGATCCAAACTAAGCGATTTAGAAGCGGAAAGGCTTATTAAATTATTCAAGAGCGTCGAAAACGTTAAGTATCTGATATACAAATTTAAAAATATTTCCGCAGACGGCATCAAGGATCTTATTAATGCCCTTAAATCGAGGCATGATTTCCCGAAGGGGGATAGCGCGGTTATATTTATATCGTTAATTAACGATGAAAAATTAATATATATAGTTTCTGCTGGAGGTTCGATAGATGCGTCTAAAATAATAAAGCTTATAAATGCCGAGGTTGGCGGAAAGGGCGGCGGTAAAAGGGATTTTTCCCAAGGCGGCTCTTCTTTTGTAGAGAAAATCAATAATATAGAAAATATGGTTGAGGGTTTGTTTGCAAGGGCGTAAAAACAAAATTAAAATTTTATCGCCGTTTATTTTTATTATATTTCTATCGTTTAGTCTAAGCGGTTGCGCATACTATGTAAAAAAGGCGCAGGTACCCTTAAAATCCGGTAAGGTAATATACAAAAGCAGAAACGAGGTTTTGAAAGGTCTTGAAAAAAATTATGGACATTTTAAAGGTATGTCCGGCAGGTTTACTATGACGGCAACAGGTAATGGTTTTTCCTTTGAAGAATCGGGGCTTTATAAATACATAAAAGGAAAATACGTAAAATTTATCGTTTTAAATATATACGGTAACATTCTTTTTTACGTAAAATTATTTCAAGTTGACGATAAGGTCGTTTTTTTGAATTCGAAAAGCAAAAAGCTTGAAATTATAAATCTTAATAAAAAATATCGGGGCAAAATGCTGTTTTACGAACGATTATTTAGGGTACTTGAAATTTTCTTAAATTTAAACAGTCTTGATAAAATCAGAAAAGCCGATGTGTTTTATAATACTTACGGGGGGTTTTTCTTTGAATATCATAGCAATAATAATGAAAAAAATAATACCTATTATATATACGTAAGCAAAAATTATCTTATAAACAGAATAACGGTCGCAAGACATGAAAAAATGATCGAAACCGTATACTTTAAGAATTATATACCGAAGGACGGAAGCATGGTTCCTTTAAAAATATATGTTGACGATTATCTCTATAATGTTAAAATAAAAGTGGGCATTTCAAAGGGAAGCGGTATAATTAGATAAAATTAAAATAGAAGGAATATTAACATATTATGAAAAATAGCAGGTTGTTGGTATTGATTTTACTTTTAACGGCGGCAGTTTCAATGCTTTCGTTTTTTTTAACTGCATGCGGTAAAAACGTTAAGAACAATATATTGCCGCCGGGGTTTTATTATAAAAAGGCGTTAAATGAAGCGCATAATCGCAATTATGTGGGAGCGGCAAAAGATTTTAAGAACTTGATAGAAAATTATCCCGCATATCGCAACACCGTAAAGGCGGAGCTTAAACTTGGAGACGTTTATTATTTAAACGGAAAATATATAGAGGCTCAAGGTGCCTATTCCGATTTTATCACCCTTCACCCGCGTTCAAAGTATGTTCCCCTTGCAATGTTTTACGAGGCTATGTCTTTTTATAAAAGAAAGGAAGCGGTCGGAAGAACGCAAAGTTCTCTGAGGAAAGCAAAAATCGTATTTGAAAAACTTATTTCTAACTATCCATATTTCGAGCACTCGAAAAAGGTGATGGAATATATAAAAAAAATAAATATATATTTATCGGAAAATACTTTCTTTACAGGTCTTTATTATTACAATGCAAGCAGGTGGAAACCGGCTATATACATGTTTAAAATTGTCCTCAAGCAATACCCTGGTCTGCCCGTTATTCCTAAAACGCTGCATTATTTGGCAATATGTTATAAAAACGTTAAGGACAAAAAGGTTGCAAACCATTATTTGAGGCTTCTTAAGGAAAAATATCCGCATAGCAAATATGTTGGATAAGGCTAAATTTTCTTGACAGTAAGCACAAATTATGTAATAATTCTAAAACTAAATTAATTTTTATAGCAAGGAGAAATCAGTATACAGAAAAATAATAAAACGCATTTGAACGAAGGTATCAGGGCAAAAGAAGTAAGAGTTATCGACGGTGAAGGAGGGCAGGTAGGCATAATGCCCCTACATGATGCTCTTGAACTTGCGAAGGAAAGGGTCTTGGATCTCGTAGAGGTCTCTAAAGACGCAAATCCTCCTGTTTGTAAGATAATGGACTACGGGAAGTTTAAATACGAGCAGAATAAAAAAGCGCAGGAGGCAAAGAAAAAGCAGGTTCTGATACGCGTAAAAGAGGTTAAATTTAGACCCAATACCGATAGTCACGACTATGGGTTTAAATTAAAGAACGCAATTTCGTTTCTCAAGGAAGGCAATAAGGTAAAATTAACCGTTACCTTTAAGGGCAGGGAGCTTGCGCATACGCAATTAGGAATTAATGTTATATTAAGGGTTATCGAGGATATCAAAGAATTCGGCATTCCGGAATTTCCGATTAAGCCTGATGTTAGAAGAACATTCAGCACGATAATAGTTCCGATAAAAATAAAAAAACAGATTGAAAAGCCGGAGTTAAAAACGGCAACAATAAAAACAAAAAGCCGTGAGGCTTAAAAAATAAAACAAGTGATATATAGCGTGGGAGTTATATATTGAGGAGCAGATAAAGATGGCGAAGATAAAAATAAAGACAAACAGAGGGGCTAAAAAAAGGTTTAAAATCACCAAAAGCGGATTGGTTATGCATCGCAAGGCAAATAAAAGCCATATATTGACCTCTAAGAACAGGAAGAGAAAAAATAGGCTGAAAAAAGCCGCTGTCGTAAATTCTGTCGATTCTATGAACATAAAAAGGCTTCTGCCGTATTTGTAAACAGATATGGATTAAAAAGGGTTAATTAACAATTTAGATAAAAGGGGTATTTGTAATGCCGAGAGTTAAAAGAGGTGTATTGACAAAAAAAAGACATAAAAGGGTCTTGAAGCAGGCGAAGGGTTATTACGGCGCAAGGAGCAGGCTTTTTAAAACGGCACAGGAAGCCGTAATGAAGGGTTTGAGCTATGCATATAGGGACAGAAAGGTAAAGAAAAGGCAGTTTAGGAGATTATGGATTGTCAGAATTAATGCTGCTTGCCGTGAAAATGGAATTTCCTATTCTAAGTTTATTAATTTACTGAATCAGAAAGATATAGGTCTGAACAGAAAGGTGTTATCGGAAATAGCGCTTTCAGATCCCGCTTCGTTTTCACGCATAGTAAAAGAATTGCTTGTCGTATCCGGCGGCTCGTTAAATGCGGGGGTAGCGGGATAATGGCATTGACTAAGGCAGACTTGGCAAGTAAGATTCGCTCAAAGGTCGGATTATCCGCCACCGGTTCTATGACTTATGCTAATTTATTTTTCGACTTCGTTAAATCGGAGGTTGAGGAAGAAATAACTATAAAGTTTAATGGATTCGGAAGTTTTACGGTCAAAGAAAAGAAGGCTAGAAAGGGAAGGAATCCGCAGACGGGTGAAACAATTATTATAAGCGAGAGAAAGGTGCTGAAATTTAAGCCCTCCGTCGTTTTAAAATCGGAAGTAAATAAGAAATATAAAAATGGACCCAATAGATGAAAGACTTTATTATAAGATTGGGGAAGTTGCAAAGAAGGTAAATATAGAGCCGTATGTTATAAGGTATTGGGAGACTGAATTTTCCTTTTTGAAACCGTATAAGTCTAAGGGTTCTCATAGGCTCTACTCAAAGACTGACATTGAGAAGCTTTTAATAATAAAAGATTATTTATATAATAAAAAATTTACGATAGAAGGGGCAAATAAGGCAATAAGAGCAAAATCGTCCGAAAAAAACAGTAATATTATGCTGTTAAAGAATGTTCAGGCCGAGCTTAATTCCATTAAATCCCTTTTGTTGTCAAGAAAAATAGGAAAGCCAAGGTGAATATCCTTCTTTCGAACGATGACGGTGTTTATGCGACGGGCATAAATATTCTATTTGAAGAGCTCAGTAAGGTTGCCGATGTTGTTATAGTTGCTCCCGACAGAGAAAGAAGTGCGAGTTCTCATTCTTTGACGATAGACAGGCCGTTGAGGGTTAACGAAATTAAGCCGAATATATATTCGGTCGACGGTACTCCGACCGATGCCGTTAATATTGCAGTTCATTCTTTATTAAAAACCAAACCGGATATTGTAATATCCGGAATAAATTACGGCGGCAATATTTGCGACGATGTTATTTATTCCGGTACCGTTTCTGCCGCAATGGAAGGGGCGGTTATGGGGATTAAGTCCTTGGCCGTTTCATTAGTCGTCAATAAGGGCGGAGGCTATCTGCCTAAAGACCAGTCGTTGGAGGAAAATATAGAACTTTCCTTTAGAAAAGCGGCAGAGTTTGTTTCTAACCTTGCTCTCGTTTTCAATAAGAGCGATTTTTCCAAATATACCCTTCTGAATATAAATATACCTCAAACCATAATAGACAAAGAAAATGTTTTTGAATATAAAATCACCAAACAAGGCAAACGTTATTTTGAGGATTTTATCGTCGAGGAGATGGACCCGAGGGGAAGAAAATACTACTGGATATGGGGTAAAAATATCAAATTCGATGATATATCCGGAAGTGATTACGAAGCCATTCATAGCGGAATTATATCTATTACCCCGATACACATGGATATGACAAACTATAACGCCTTAGATAAATTAAAAAATATAGATTTTACTTCTTATGAAAAATCGCGTCGATAAATTAATAGACAGTTTTACTTCTAAGGATGTTAACGACGAAAACGTATTGAGTGCTATAAGAAAAATTCCGAGAGAGAAATTCGTCGAGCAGCCGTTAAGGGAATTGTGTTATGACGATATACCTCTTCCCATAGGTCACGGCCAGACTATTTCAAGTGTTTATATCGTTGCGTTAATGACCCAGGCGCTTAGTTTAGACAAGGAGCATAAGGTTTTGGAAGTAGGAACCGGTTCCGGATATCAGGCGGCGGTTCTTGCCGCTCTTTCCGCATCTGTTTTTACAGTAGAGCGGATAAGGGATTTATCGTCTAAGGCCAGAGTCGTTATTGAATCGTTAAACATACGCAATATAACCTTTATCGTAGGCGATGGAACTATAGGTTTTAGTGAATATGCCCCCTATGACAGGATAATCATAACCGCTTGCTCTCCTAATGTTCCCATGTCGCTGTTCAATCAATTAAAGGAAGGCGGAATAATGGTCATGCCTGTAGAAAAGAGTGGTTTGCAAAATATTTCCGTGATAGAAAAGAGAAACGGAGGAATGCATTCTAAGGATATCGCTCCCGCTAATTTCGTTAAGCTTATAGGTAAAAACGGATATGAAACGCAAAAAATGTGACAGTTCCGAAACGTCTGTTTCTGATTCTATTGGAACATATGTGGGGACAAAGGATACTAACGAATATTTTAAATCCGAAAATAATGCTATTTCAGGTTATTATCTGAAATATATCAAAAAATATCCGCTACTAACTAGAGAACAGGAATATGAACTTGCGCTTAAAATTCAGGAGGGCGATGTCGACGCAAGGGATTTGATGGTTAAATCAAATCTCGGACTCGTAATCAGTGTGGCAAAGAAGTTTCTCGGCAGAGGGCTTTCTTTCGATGACCTGATTATGGAGGGAAACATAGGGTTGATGAAGGCAATAGACAGATTTAAGCCTAAAAAAGGATTCAGATTTTCCACGTATGCAATATGGTGGATAAGGCAGACTATCGAAAGAGGCATATTGAATTCCGGTAGACTTATAAGGCTGCCTATTCATATATCGGAAAATCTTTTTAGATATTCTAAGGCAATAAAAGATGTCACGGGAGAGCTTCAAAGAGAACCCAACGTCGGTGAAATAGCGAAACACATGGGTATTAAGGAAAAAAAATTAGAAAAGATCTTGGGTTTTGTGGGTAGCATTTGCTCGTTAGATTTTCCTTACATACAGAATCAAAACGGAGACGAGCAAAATTTGATACTTTCCAATGTCATTAAGGATGATGAGAAGAATACTTCTGCTTTTGATATACTCGATCGTGTCGAAACGTTAAGGCTTATTAACGGGTGGCTTTTAAATCTTAGCGATATAGAGCGGAAGGTTATAATACTCAGATACGGGCTTAATTACGAAAAACCGAGGACGCTTAACGAGATAGGGATTATTTTCGGTCTCACCAAAGAACGCATTAGGCAGATAGAGGTTAAGTCGTTAAGGAAGCTTAGGGAAATGGCAGAGGAAGCCGGCATGGAGGGATAGACTAATGCATAATAGCCGCTGTGCCTCTCTCCGCCGATCCGGTGAAGACGGGAATATAGGGTCGATAAACGAATATGTTCCGCCGGATACCGTCGGTATAATAGAAACGCATATATCCCGTATTTTTTTAACCTCAAAATTTGTTTACAAACAAAAAAAACCGGTGGATTACGGTTTTGTCGATTATACTTCGCTTGAGAAGAGGATTTTTTACGCAAGAAAGGAGCTTTCCTTAAATAGGAGGGCATGTTCCGGCGTTTATTTAGATTTACAAGAGTTGAGGCAAAAAAAGGGTAAGTTTTTCATTGGTTTTAAGGGTGGAGTATTAAAAGATGTTTTTGTAAGAATGAATCTGGTAAATTCAAAGAATTTTTTAAGTAATATCGTAAAGAATGAAGGTTTGACTGCCGATAAAATAGATGGCATTTTAAAAAGGGTTGCAAAAAGAATATACCTGTTTCATGAAAGCGCGGTAACGTCGAAAAGAATTTCGGGTTTCGGCGGTATAGAGGTTTACAAAGAAAACTGGGGCGATAATTTTCGAGCATTAGAAGGATTCGTTAAAGCCGGCGTCTTTATCCCTAAATTAGACGATATAAAATCTGTTTGTAACGGTTTCTTGCAGAGTAAAATGTTCGGCGAATTTATTAAATCGAGGATAGAAAACGGTTTTATAAAAGACGTTCACGGCGATTTAAGGATGGAGCATGTTGCCGTAATAGATGCCGGAAGAGTCAACGGTATATGCTTAATGGACTGCGTAGAATTTGACGAACGGTACAGGAATCAGGATCTATATTTGGATATTGCCTTTTTGCTTATGGATTTTGAAAATAACGGTTTTTTTTATGAATCTTCGGTTTTTTTAGACTATTATAAAAAATGTTTTAATTATAAGAAGTTTATAGCCGGTTATGAAGTATACGAACCGACGGTTATTCCGTTTTTTAAGACTTACAGGGCCGTAGTCAGGACGAAAATAGCCCTTTTATCCGATAAATCGAGTGATGCCTTAAAGTATTTTAATTTGGCCGGGTTTTATTGCAAGCTTTTAAAAAAACCGACGGTGATACTAAACTGCGGTCTTTCCGGCAGCGGCAAATCTTCGCTCTCGAGCCTTCTCTCTCGCTATTTTTACGCGCAGGTTTTATCGTCCGATGAGATGAGGTGCGATATTTACGGTTTTACAGATAATATATTCAAATATGGTAGGCGCGCGAGCGAACGCGTTTATCGGTCTATGATTGAAGAAGGCTTGAGATGGTTCGAGTCCGGAAAAAGCATTATATTCGATGCAACGTTTTTAAAGCGGGCGCACAGAGAAAAAATAATAAAGAGTTTCGAAAAAAAAGACTGTATTTTTATATTCGTATATTCTAAAATATACAATGACAGAGAGAAAATCATATTGAGTAGACTAACCAATAGGTTTGAGCCGGATAATGCTACGGCGGAAAAAGATTATTCAGAGGCTGACGTCCGTATTTATCTTAATCAAAAAAGGATTTTAGAGGAACCCTTGAATAGCGAGTGTGAAATATATGGGGCTAAAAGTGGGATAGCAGAGTCTGTAAACGATGACCGTCCGTTGTTAATAACAGTAGACGCATCGCTTGAGCTTGGAGAAAGATTTAACGCGGTAATGAAGGGTATAATTGAAGCATATAATAAATAATAATATAACTGACAATATCGGATCTGTTTACGGGAATATATACGACAAATATAAATATGAGATTTATGTTGCCGTATTATCCATACTTGTCTTTATAGTCCACGTTCATCTTGCATCTACTCTTAATTTTGGAAACGACGAGGCACACTATTACGTATGGTCGCTGAAGCAGTCTCTCGGTTATCTTGACGATGCGCCGTTAGTAAGCTACATTATTTATATTTTTACCGGAGTTTTTGGAAAAAGCGAACTTAGCGTCAGACTCGGGGCCGTTGTTATGTCTTTCTTCGACGGTTTTTTGATATATTATCTGTCGCAGGTGCTTTTTAAAAGCAAAAGGGCATCTTTTTTCGCTTTTTTGTTCTTCTTATCGGCATTGATATTCAATTCGGTTTTATCAGTCATGATATTGCCGGATGCCTCCCTCTTATTTTTCTATTTATGTTTTTTAATATCGTTTTATAAAGCGGTCGAATACAAGAATAGGGGGTTGGGATTTAATCTGTTCTGGATACTTTCCGGTCTGTTTCTGGGTCTTGCGTTTTTAAGCAAATATACTGCCGCCTTGATCCCTGTCTCAGTTTTATTATATTTGATCTTTTCTAAAAAACACAGGGGTTTATTAAAAACGTTTTATCCTTATGCGGCTCTCGGCATTGCCCTGCTTGTTTTTTCTCCCGTAATATACTGGAATTTTATGCATAATTTCATATCGTTTAAATTTCAACTTTTTCACGGTTTTTCACATCCTAATCCGGGTTTCCCCCTGTTTATTGATGGGTGGGCGGGGCAGTTTTTAGTAATTACTCCGTTCATATATATATATTTAATAGGGGTATTCGCATATTCGTTAAGGCTTATTCTGGGCAAAAAAAGGCTTAAATTTGATTCCGACTCCTCTTTTTCTGCTAATTTTCAAGATATACGCGAAGGTTTTTTATATTCCGTTTCTTTATCCTTGCCGATTTTATTATTTTTTATCGTAAACGGTTATTCCCATAGGACGCTCGTTCACTGGCCGGATATCGGCTATCTGGCGGCATTTCCTATTATGGGATACACGGCGGATTTACTTATTAAAAAGAAAAACTTTTTACTAAAGTATTACATATATTTTTCGATATTTTTCGGTTTTTTTCTATTTTTCGTTTTATATAATCAGATATATTACAATTCTATACCCGTTGGGAAAATCATAAAATATATAGATAAGGAAAAGCAGCTTAAAAAGGGCGGAGTATTTGCATTGATACCGCATATTCCTGGAAAACCCAAAACTGCGAATATAACGGACGACTTGTTCGGATGGAAAAAGAGCGCCAAATATTTGAACATGGTTTATAAGGGTTATAAAACAACGTATAGTCCGCTCTTTATTTTGACTCATCATTATGCTATTGCCGATGAACTCGTATATTACGGAGATTATAAGCCGGCAGTAAATATTTACAATATATCAGATTTTTTAAATCAGTATGATTTATGGCAGAATTTGAATAAAATCAATGGAGAAAATGCTATTTTCATAATGGATAACAAATATATGATAAATCCGACAGATGTTTACGAAAAAGACTTTAAATCCATAAAAAAAATAGGGAGACTTGATATTTACATTAATCTCAGGTTGATAAGGGTTTATTATCTGTATTTAATGAAAGATTTTAATGCGAAAAAAAGTATTAAACAATTAACGTCTAAAAGTAGAACGTATTGATGAAAATACTCATAGCTATTCCCACATATAATGAAAGAGACAATATCGAAAGAATGATAAAATCGGTCTTACGCTTGAACGATGATGAGGTCGTAAAAGAGTTCGGCATAGGAATAAGCCTTGTCATAACAGATGACAACTCGCCGGACGGGACGCGTGAGATAGTCAGGGAATTTATGAACGGAAAAAACGACGGAATGACCGGCGAAGCATTGCCGTCGGAGTATAAACACAGTCTATTCCTTATTGAACGGGAGGAGAAAATGGGACTCGGAACCGCTTATGTCGCGGCATTCAGGTTTGCCGTATCCAATGGTTTCGATTACGTGATTACAATGGATTGCGACTTTTCTCATGACCCTGCGGAGATTATCGGTTTTATAAGGCTTATGAATACCAAGAAGTGCGGAATGGTAGTAGGTTCGAGGTATAGGGGGGGGATAAGGATAATAAATTGGAGCATGAAGAGGCTTTTAATTTCATATTTTGCAAATATTTATGCCTCGTTTGTTACGGGTGTTAAAGTAGACGATTTAACCGGCGGTTTCAATATGTACGACGTAAACTGTCTTAAAAAGATTAATTTAAGCGGTGTACACTCAAGGGGCTATGCTTTTCAGATAGAAATGAAATATAGAATGATAAGGGGGACAGGTTGCAGCTTTACCGAATACCCCATAATATTTTACGAAAGGACTATGGGCAAATCTAAAATGTCCAACAGTATTATTTTTGAGGCATTTTTCGGAGTGATTAAGCTAAGGCTGGGGCTTTATAAATAGCTTTCCTAAAGATGTATTATTGACATAAAATAACAACTATTTTATAATTTACAATTAAGAAAAAAAATCAAAGCAATATGGAGGCTGCGGCAACATGACAATATCTGACTTAAAAGAGTTTATAAGGGAAATTCCGGATTTTCCGAAAAAGGGAATTAATTTCAAGGATATAACCCCGCTTCTCGCAAATCCGAAGGCTTTCGCGTTTGCAGTGGACGGTTTAGTCAACGGTTATATATGTGAAAATATTAATTATGTCGTTTGCATAGAGGCTAGGGGGTTCGTAATAGGAACTGCACTTGCCTATAGACTCGGCGCCGGAGTGATAATGGTCAGAAAACCAGGGAAGCTCCCTTATGAGTGCAGTTCTTCCAGTTACGACCTTGAATACGGAAGTGCAACCCTCGAAATTCACAAAGATGCACTAAAAAAAGGCGATAGGGTTATAATAGCGGATGATGTTCTTGCAACCGGCGGGACGGCGCTTGCCACTATCAATCTTATAACGGAATTCGGTGCAGAGGTCGTGGACACCGTTTTTTTGGCGGAACTATCATTTTTAAAAGGCAGAGAAAAGTTAAAGCCTTACGGTATTAATTCTTTGCTAAAATTTGATTACTGACATAATTGACCGCATACTGTATGCTTAATTATATTATAAGTTAATGCCTAAACCGATAATTATTAAGTAAATTTAAATTAATTTAAGAGGGGGGATTATGAAAACAGGATTTATAGTTATTTTTATCGTTCTTGTTATAGTTTTAGGTTATATTACCGTTCATGCCGTTACGGCTCCGGTTAAACTGTCCGCAGCGCAACTGGGCAACGAACTCATTTATTCGCATAAAGCGGGCATTGATTGCTTTGCATGTCATGCCATAGGGAAAAAGGGCGGCAATATAGGTCCGAATCTTTCCAAAGAAGGTTTGGCGAATCACTCTATTAAATGGCTTGAAGTTCAGATTGCAACACCTTCAAAGCATTTTAAACCGGGTTCCATAGTAAAGGTTAACGGCAAATCATATATGGCGATTATGCCGGACCACAAAATGCTTTCTAAAAAAGAATTATTATATCTTGCGTCTTATTTGAATTCGTTAAAGTAATAATATTAAAAGAAAAAGAAAAAAATATCCGATTGATTTTCCGCATAGCAATCATGAATAGATTGCCTTATGTTGCAGAAAAAAAATCGGATATTTTTTATATTACACAATTAATTTTCACGTAAATTTTTTTCCAATAATACTTGACTAATTTAGTAAAGTATGTTTTACTTTACTATGTAATACGGCGATGATAATAACAAAATAATAAAAATAAGAAGGGATAATAAGCGTTAGTCTATTTTAGATTGGGAGGCAAGGGTGAAAATAAGAAATTTCGACCATTTTGCAGCAACGAGGATGAGGCCGGAAGTTAAAGAGGCTATGGAGTCGTTTTTTATTGACGAATACGGCAATCCCCAGAGTATTCATGCGCTCGGAGACGAGCCAAGGGAGACGCTCGGCAAGGCGAGAAATCAGTCTGCGGAGCTTTTGAACGCAGCTATTAACGAGGTAATATTTACCGGAAGCGGTTCGGAGTCTAATAATTTAGCGATTAAAGGAACGGCTTTTGCCAGAATGGATAAAGGCAAACATATAATCGTTTCTAAAATAGAGCATTTTAGCGTTTTAAATGCCATTAAATCCCTGTCAAGGCTCGGTTTCGAATTTAGTGAAGTTTCCGTGGATAAATATGGTTCGGTTGATCCGGGGGATGTAAAAAATGCGCTGAGAAAAGATACGATACTTGTCAGTATAACGCACGCCTCAAACGAAATCGGCACCATTCAGGATATTAAAGAAATTTCCAAAATAGTTCACGAAAATTCTGCTGCATACATGCATGCCGATGCCAACACGTCCTGCGGCTTTATAGAAACGGACGTGAAAGACATGGGTGTGGATATGCTTTCCGCTTCACCGCACAGGTTTTACGGACCGAAAGGGACGGGGCTTTTTTACCTCAAAAAAGGCATTCGCATAATGCCCCTAATAGATGGCGGTATTCAGGAGTTTGGAAGAAGAGCGGGTACGGAGAACGTCCCCGCCATAGCCGGAGTAGGCGTTGCATGCGAGCTTGCAAAAAAAGAGCTTAAAGACAGAACGGCACATCTTCTGCCCATTCAAAAAGCAATTAAAGACGGGGTACTCGGTAGTCTTGACGAGGTATATTTAAACGGTCATCCGGAGCATAGGCTTCCGAATAATTTAAACTTCGTAGTCAAATATATCGAGGGAGAGTCCATGCTCATGTGGCTCAATAACAACGGAATTATGACGGCAAGCGGTTCCGCCTGCACGTCTAAGATTTTAAAATCGTCTCACGTGCTAAATGCTATAGGGGTTGACCCGGCGCTTGCGCAAGGTTCGCTGCTCATATCTTTAGGCGAGGACAATACACTTGAAGATGCCGAATATTTTGTTAAGGAGCTGCCTCCGATAGTCAAAAAATTGAGGCAGATGTCACCGTTATATAATACAAATAGAAATAACAAATAAAAGAATCCGGAGGTAAAATATTATGCCAGTATATTCAGAAAAAGTTATGGAGCATTTTCAAAATCCAAGAAATGTGGGAGAGATTGAAGACGCCGACGGTGTAGGAGAGCTGGGAAACCCGACCTGCGGCGACATAATGAAAATATATATAAAGGTTAAAGACGATAAAATAGACGACGTTAAGTTTAAAACATTTGGTTGCGGAGCTGCTATAGCGACTAGCTCTATGGTAACGGAACTTGTCAAGGGAAAGACGCTCGAAGATGCTGAAAGAGTGTCTAATGCGGCTGTAGCAGAGGCTTTAGACGGATTGCCTCCGGTCAAGATGCACTGCTCTAACCTTGCCGCCGATGCACTTCATCTTGCCATAGAGGATTACAGGGCGAGGAAGGAGGGTAAGGGACCCATAGGTAAGGTGGAAACGCCGGAACACGACGAAGATGGGCATGATTTGTCAGAACATGCCTAATGTATTATATTAGCATGAATGGATGGTCAATCATTAAAAAAGGAGGGTTGCATCTATGAATGACATTAAGTATGATTATGAGCTTGACACTTTCGGCCTGTCCTGCCCGATGCCGATTGTAAAAGTTACGGAGGAGTTCAAAAATATACCCGATGCCTCCGTCCTAAAGGTTATATCCTCGGATGAGGGCATTATCGAAGATTTAAAAAGCTACTGCAGAAAAATGGGGCATGAATTCCTGTCTTATGAAGTAAATCCTCCGGAATATATAGTTTACGTGAAAAAATAACGTAAAAATATTATCTTAACATTACATCTTCATCCCGCTTCTTTAATCGCGAGATCCAGAAATACCTTCAACAATCTTCTTGAATCCGCCAATATATCTTCAGCTTTAGGATAATTTTATCATCGCTATATTTAAAGGTTTTAATGCCTTTCGTATCCGCTTGTCCTTGACGTAATAATTTGACATGATTTATCACATTTTCTTGCCGAACAATAGGTAAAATTAAATTTATTTAATAATAGTTATTTTAATAGTTAAAACAATATAAAAAAATATTGACATAGTATATAAACAGGTATTATAATTAGAGCAAGTATTAAGCTTAATCCTAAAGCTGCCGATATTATATTATAGTGATAAAAAATGATAATTGTATTGTAAATTATAACAAAAAATGATTTAAATATATAACGTATTCTCCGCATTGAGCAGTATAAAATTTTAAAATAATATCAAGGAGGTGAAAAAAGGAAGAGGAATCAAAACTTATTTTTCCCGATTCGTTCGACTCGGGGATAGTATTCATTAGTTTTTCAGGTTTATTTTATTAATTTTTAACATTGGTTTTAACTTTAAGAGAGGGGAAAGTTATGAAGAAAAAATTAATAGTAGCTGTAATTGCGTTGTTTATTCTGACGTTTTCTTTCGCGGCAGCACCGAAACAAGCAAACGCAATTCCTGCTTTTGCTCAAAAGTACCATTTTTCATGCGCAGTTTGTCACACGGTATTTCCAAACTTAAATCCGTTCGGCAGGGCATTTTGGAGAAACGGATTCAGGCTTCCGGATACAAACGGAACCCCTGCGGATGCTACGCAGATTACACAAGGACTTAGTCTGCCTAATCCGTGGCCGGTCCCTATAATGATTGAGCCGGCTATTCAATATCAGCACTATACGAATGAGAACGTAAGCCCTCAAACGGACGGGTTTAGCGCAGGCGCCGACATAGTAGCCGCAGGCGCATTTAAGCTCTATACCCCGTTTGCCAATTCTGTTTCGTTTTACGTCCATTATGGAGACAGTCCTCTAGCTCAAAAACAGGTTGTCGCTTCCATTAATGGAATAGGAAGCGGGTTTGGAATTGCCCCTAATCTGCTTAACCTCAAGATCGGGCAGGTAACGACGGCAAGCCCTTATTTTTACAGACAGGCACCCTTCTATCTCGTCGGCGATGGTCCCGTTCAAAACGGACAAGGCCTTGCAGTCGGCAATGACGGCGAGTCGGGTGCATTAATTCATGCTAGAAACGCAGGGTTAGATATTTACGGAACACCCGGGTATCATCTGTGGTATAAAGTAACGGTAACGAACGACGCCGGAGCTTCCGCCGTCAATGCAAACGCTAACGGCGCTTCCAATGCAATGGAGTATTCCTATCAGTTAAGAGAGATAGCCCCGATTTCAGCAGGACAATTAGAATTTGGTTACTATGGCGCAACTATTGCTGAGCCTATGGGCGGAGCGGCAGGTTATACCAACCGCATATTAGTTAACGGCTTTGATGCCGACCTTGCAAACAATATATACGAAGTGGGTGCAATGTATATGACCCAGAACGATAGTCATCCTTATGGGAATCCGTCTGTTGCTTCGACTCCCATTACGCTTAGAGGGGCAGTAGTAGGAAACACTGCTTCAAGCAACGGCTATTCGACATTTGAGTTATACGGCAGATATCTTTTTCCGAAACTTTTTCTCGGCAACGGGGTCATGTTGAGTGTCGATTATGCTCAGTATTCTTGGAATCATAAGGATTTACAAGAAGGTTTTAACGGTAACACCGCCGCGTGTCCGGCGAATGGCAACCTCTATCAATCGGGGGTTTACAATAACAACGCCGGTTGCCTCAATGAAGGCATAAAAGATGCTTTCGATGTTTCCGTATGGCTCAATCTGGCTTATAACGCGCATTTGTATGTTGAATACTTTGCGACCAATAAATCGCAGGATAATTCACTCGGAACCGGTCTCGACTTCGCATTCTAATCTGAACGGGTTGAGTTCATGGCTGAAAGGATTAAGCGATAAACAAAAATAAAAGCGGGCGGGCTCTCCTATCCTCCCCTCCCGCTTTTATTTTTTTCAATAAGAGCGTTGCTTGAGATTAGAAAAATTACTGCAAAAAGAACAGGGCATGAGTCCCCGCTTCATGAAATAAACTCGCCTAAATATATAATTTGCGTAAAAAACAACATAAAAAAATATTGACATAGTATATAAACAGGTATTATAATTGTGTCAAGCGTTAAGCTTAGGCCTAAAACGGTCGGTATTATATATAAAGATAAAGTCGGGTAATTTAAGGGTAAGTTTTAACAAATTTTTTTTAAGTATTGACAAAGAGTAATTTAGATATATAATAATTTATATAATAGAATACTTTGCATTGAGCAGTATAAAATTTTAAAATAATATCAAGGAGGTGAAAAAAGGAAGAGGAATCAAAACTTATTTTTCCCGATTCGTTCGACTCGGGGATAGTATTCATTAGTTTTTCAGGTTTATTTTATTAATTTTTAACATTGGTTTTAACTTTAAGAGAGGGGAAAGTTATGAAGAAAAAATTAATAGTAGCTGTAATTGCGTTGTTTATTCTGACGTTTTCTTTCGCGGCAGCACCGAAACAAGCAAACGCAATTCCTGCTTTTGCTCAAAAGTACCATTTTTCATGCGCAGTTTGTCACACGGTATTTCCAAACTTAAATCCGTTCGGCAGGGCATTTTGGAGAAACGGATTCAGGCTTCCGGATACAAACGGAACCCCTGCGGATGCTACGCAGATTACACAAGGACTTAGTCTGCCTAATCCGTGGCCGGTCCCTATCTCTATTTCTACATGGGTTACCTATCAGCACTATACCAATGAGAACGTAAACTCTGCAACCGATGCATTTTCAAATATGTCGATGATAGATGCAGGCGGGTCGTATAAGCTTTATACGCCGTTCGCCAACTCTTTATCTTTTTTCGATATGAATAACGTCGGACCAGGTATGCCTTTCAGTGTTGCTCAGATATGGGCATCTTTAAACGGAATCGGCTCCGGTTTCGGAGTACCTTCCAATTTGGTAAACTTAAAAATCGGAATGCCTAACACTGCTGCGCCTTATTTCGACAAGCAGTTTGCATTCAATGTCTATGTTCCTGCTATTCAGCCTTTAAATGTAGGCTTTAGCAGTGAAGGGGGCAATTTAATAAACGTGCAGCCGAGTGGATTTGAAGTTTACGGAACACCCGGGTATCATCTGTGGTATAAAGTAACGGTAACGAACGATGCAGGAGCTTCCTCCGTCAATGCAAACGCTAACGGCGCTTCCAATGCAATGGAGTATTCCTATCAGCTTAAGGAATATTACCCGACCTCTATGGGGCAATTAGAATTTGGTTACTACGGCGCAACGATAGCAGAACCGCTTGCCTTAAATAAAGTTAAGGGTAGTATTCCGGCACAGGGTTCATGGACCAACCGCATAACCGACAACGGTTTTGATGTCGACCTTGCAAACGATATATATGAACTTGGAGCGACATACATGGTCCAGAGTGATGGTCATCCTTACGGAAATCCGTCTGCTGTTTCGACTAGTCTTACGAATGCAGCCGGTGGTATTATCGGCAATACAAGCTCCAGTAATGGATATTCTGCGGTGGAGATTTACGGACGTTATTTATTTCCTCAGATTGGACATGGTTTGATGTTTGCAGCCCAGTATGCTCAATATCGTTGGACGCATAAGGATTTACAGGAGGCGTTTTTAAGTGGCGGAAAGATAAGTTCTTCGTGTGCAGACGCAAATTTATATCAGAGCGGAACTTATAAGAAAGTCAGCAACGGTTGTACTAATGAGGGTATAAAAAACGAGGTTGCTCTTCTTGCAGAATATAACCTCGCATACAATGCACATATCTATCTTGAATATTTGTTCACCAACAAATCTCAGGATAATACGTTAGGTACGGGACTTGCATTTGCATTTTAATTTAGTTATTTAATGCTGAATCGGGGAGGTTATCTTAATTCCCGATTCAGCATGTTTTTGTCAAGAATCCTTCCGAATACCGCTGATTAAGCTATAATGCTCATAATAACAGAATGAGGTTTGTGCGACAGAATGCCCTCTTACCCGAACGGAAAGGGTATGTAAAAAGTAATAAAATAGCAAAACTTCAAAGAAGATTATCTGAACAAATGGGTTCCGACAACGAAAATAGAGCTGAATTAGGAGTTGTAAACCGGAGAAAGGGTCGGCCTGTAAACGAGATAACCGATCAGCGCGATATTTATCCGTCCTTAAGTGAATAGGTACGTTAAAAAGCCTCTTAATGCGAGAAAATTTAATTGCTCCGAATGTAAGACCGGAAATACAGAATTACACACCGCCCTTGCCGCATTTATAGACCTGACCGTATGCCTCATTCTTATTGACATTTTTGACATACCCTATTAAACTAAATGGTAAATTAAATTTATTGTCTCTTGCCTATGTAAGTTGATATCAAGAGCATTAAAGGCGCGTAACTCAGGGGTTAGAGTGCCACCTTCACACGGTGGAAGCCGGCGGTTCGAGACCGCCCGCGCCTACCAGTTAAAGTTGTAATAAGTAAACCTTTTTATTTTGACGCCGTTAACGGATGAAAGATTGCTTATATTGTACATTCTATCCATAAATGATTTAAAGAAATGACCCTCAGGCAAGAACTTCTTACCGCAATATCTTGCAAATCATAAGCTTGCTCGTGATACCCGACCGCTGAAGGCTATTGGGATTTCTATGTTATAAAAACAATAGGGCATTTAATAATGGTGTTGCGGCAAATTAAGGGTTGACGACATAAAATAACGCCGTATTTTCGTTTTTTTGATTTATATTTTATTATTTATAGAAATATTGTATAATCCAACGGTGTATATATTCATTCATATATTATTAGGCATAATATGAAAAATACGAAAGGGCTATTGGATGCCCTGATGAATTCAACGATATTCGGGGTTCTTTTATATCAAAACAACGGCAGCATAATACTTTCGAATGAAATATTTAGAAATTTGATAGGGTATTCGGAGGATGAACTAAAGAACATGACCCCCGTCGATATCGTTGCAGATGAATATAAGCCCAAAGTGAAAGAGCTGTTTGAAAAAAGAATGAAGGGAGAGGTTTTTGCTGCAGAACAGCTAAGGCATGCATTAGTAGCGAAAGACGGTACACTGAAACATTCTATTGTTTTTGCCTATACCGTTACTTATATGGGTAAACCTGCAGGTTTCGTCATTATCTTAGATATCTCCAAACAAAAAGAACAAGAGGAAAAGATAAATTCCGTACGTACATTGTATGCGACCCTTTCGGAAGTGAATCAGATTATAGTAAGGGCAAACGACGATGATTCCCTGTTTTTCGATATGTGCAATAAGATAGTAGAAAGGGGGCTGTTTAAGGATTCCCTGATAATTCTTTTCGATTCCGATATGAACTTAAAATCTACATTTTCATACCGCAAAAGCAGTTATATAGATTACCTAAAAATGTATTTGAACACTCCGGAGGGAAGGAGGGGGCAGTTGGCAAGGTCTTTTTTAAATACAAAAATAATGATTGACAACGATACTTTAAAGAATCCGACAACGTTGCCGTGGAGAGATGAGCATACAAAAAGAGGCTATTTTTCGAGTGCCACGATACCTATAATAAAGAAAAATAAAACCATAGGAGTTTTGAACTTATGTTCGGACAAGAGAGGATTTTTTAAAAAGGATACCTATAATTTGTTGAGAGAAATAATGACGGATATTAATTATGCATTAGATAAGATAGATAACGACAAATGGCATTCTATGACGTCGGTTGCATTAAATTCAGGATTCGATTTTATCATTATTACCGATAAATACTTTACTCTGCTATATTCTAATGAAAGCACATACAAAATATTCGGTTATTCCGAAAGCGAACTTATAGGCGAACATTATGCAAAAATTTTAAAAGGAGGATCAGGAAAAAAAGGATTCGAAAAAAAGTTTCTCGGCACACTCTTATCCGGCGAGACTCTAACCGATATTTTTCTATACAAGACTAAGGATAACAGAGATGTTTACGGATATACGACTATAACGCCCTTTAACATAAAGGGTGAAATAGAATACTACATATTAATAGGAAAGGATATTACTTCAGAGATAAAAGTCGAAGAAACGGTAGAGAAATTATTGCATTTTGATGTCCTTACGGGTTTACCCAATAAAAGATTTTTATCGGAAAGCGTAGAGGCATTTATTAAAAATTCTACTTATTCCGGTGCGGCATCTGCTTTTATAATAATAAATCCGGTTAATTTCTCCTTTATAAATTCTGCTTTCGATTTTGAAGTAGGCAATAAAATTATGAAAGAAATGGCCGGCAGAATGAAAAATATTATAAAGAATTACGATATTTTGGCAAAATGGGAAGCCGATAAATTTGCCGTTTTTTTAAAAAATTTAAATTATGAAGAAGACGCCCTGCATATAGTTAACAGAATTCTTGCAATTCTCGGCGAACCATACATATGTCAGGATAAAAAGATAAGTATATCCTTCAATGCCGGAATATCCTTATATCCGAAAGATGCCGAAAAGTCTCAGGATATTTTTAGTAAAGCAGAAGCGGCACTGCTCAATGTCAGAAGAAAAGAAGGGAATACGGTCGGATTTTTCAAAAAAGAATTTGAGGAATATGCTCGAAAGAAAGTCGAATTAAGAAACGGACTCAGGGAAGCTGTGGCAAAAAAAGAGTTTATTCTGCATTACCAGCCTTACTTTGATACGCAAACACACTCCATTAAGGGAGCGGAGGCGCTTCTTAGGTGGAAAAGACCCGACAGAATAGTTCCTCCGATGAAATTCATACCTTTTTTAGAACAGAGCGGGATGATTACGGAGACGGAAAGCTGGATAATAGGCGAATTAGCTTCTAAAATGAAACAATGGACGGATGAGGGTTTAAACGTTGTCCCAATGTCCGTAAATATCTCGCCCGTAAGTTTTAAGAACGCGCATTTTAAGGACAATATTACGGCTATCATGAATAAAAGTAAAATAGATCCCAAGTTTTTGACTTTTGAGATAGTGGAAAGAACATTTATTGAAAATTTCGAGTACTCTATCATGATTTTAAATTTTTTAAAAGAATCCGGATTCAATCTTTCGATAGACGATTTCGGTACGGGATATTCATCTCTTTCGTATCTGGCAGATCTTCCGTTCGACAATTTAAAAATAGATATTTCGTTTGTAAGAAAGATGCTAACGGAAAACCACTCGAGATATATAGTTGAAACTATAATTTATCTTTCAAAAAAGCTCAATATGAAATCCATAGCGGAGGGCGTGGAAACGGAGGACCAGCTGACATTGTTAAAGAGACTCGGCTGTGATTATATTCAGGGTTTTCTGTTTTCTAAGCCTTTAAACGAGAAAGAATTCAAAAAACTTTTGGCTTGATATTTTATCGATATTTAAACGTTAAATGGAATAGATAAAATGAGTAAAACAAAAAATATGCCTAAGATTTTTATAACAGGCGGTATATCTTCCGGAAAGTCGGGTTTTGCCGAAAGGCAAGCGGTTTCTATTTATAAGGGGAATATAATTTCCGTAGGTGGCGGTTTGATAGGCACAGGGCATTCCGAAGATTCTTGCGACTCGGGCAGTTTGGCGGAGTTGTCCTATAATCCCGTTCATTTTGTTGCAACGGCAAAGTTTGTGGCCGGCGATGATAAAAAAGATAATCCCCCGGTTGCTGTCCACACGGAAACGAGAACAGATTTTATAGACGAAGAAATGACGTTGAAAATTAAAAAACACAAAAAAAAGAGGCAGGGTGTTTTTGTCGTTCATGAAAATTTTAATGATTTAAATGAGGAAATTAAGGGCATTTGTCGGTATTTAGCCGACAGAGACGGCATTATTCTCATAGATTCTATGACTCTGTGGCTATCGTCGATCTTTAAAGGTTTATCCGATTATGATGTTGCCGCCGAAAACATCTTAATGCTTTCTAAATATTTTAAAGGAATTAAATGCGCTGTCATTACGGTATCGGATTCACTTGGGTTTAACATGGTACCTGCGGATGCCTATCTCAGAAAATTTATAGAACTGAACGGTTTAATGGAGCAGGAGCTTTCCTCTGTATCCGACGAGGCATACTGTGTCATTGCCGGAAATCCGGTCTCTTTGAAATAAAATTACGACCTTTCTTTTTCTTAAAATCTAATCTATAATAAAAAACAAAAATATCTTTATAAAAAAAAGGGAAGGGGTGCGTATGACCGATAAAGATCGTTTATTTTCTATTACAAACTCGATAAAACCCGTCGATAAAGATAAATTTTATAAGATTGCGGAACATAGGCTTAATAAGCTTATTAAGCCGGTAGGAAGTTTAGGCAGATTAGAGGAATTTACAAAAGATATTATAGCAATCACAGGGAAAGAAAGGCCGCAGTTGCATAATAAATTTATTTGCGTTTTTGCCGGAGATCACGGAGTAGTCGAAGAGGGCGTCAGTCTGTTTAAGCAAGATGTTACCGTTCAAATGGTGAAAAATTTTTTAAGCGGAGGGGCGGCGATTAATGCGATAGCAAATTCCGTAGGTGCTGACGTTATAGTCGTGGATGCCGGAATGTCCACCGATTTAAAGGTATTAGCTTCGGAAGCATTTTTATCCGGTATTTTTATAAACGAAAAGGTCAGGGCGGGAACGAATAATATATTTAAAAGTAGGGCTATGAATTATGACGATGCTTTAATGTCTCTTATTAAAGGCATAGAGATATCCGATATCGTAAAGGGAAAAGGTGCGGATATTTGTGCAACGGGGGATATGGGCATAGGAAATACGACGTCGGCTTCCGCGATAACATGTTTTTACTCTAAAAAGTCCCCTAAACTTGTTTGCGGCAGAGGGACGGGTGTAGATGCAAAAATAATAGACAAAAAAGCAAGAATTATAGAAAAGGCAATCAGAGTAAATATATTAGACGGCGGCGATCCTATTGATGTTTTGGCCGGTGTCGGTGGATTGGAAATAGGAGAAATCGCAGGTTTTATATTGGGATGTGCCGTTAATAGGGTTCCGGTCGTAGTGGATGGGTTTATTTCCACTGCCGCCGCTCTAATTGCTTTAAATATTAACCCGGATGTTCGGCATTATATGTTTTTAGGGCATCTTTCTAAAGAAAAAGGGCATATGGCGGCAGCCAATCTCATCAATAAAACCCCTATATTGGATTTATCAATGAGGCTCGGCGAAGGAACCGGGGCGGCTATTGCAATGAAAATAATAGAGATTGCTTTAGATGTGTATAATAATATGCTTACGTTTGGTGAGGCTGATGTTTTTGCTCCTGAACTTAATAAATAGAAAAATATGTTTATATTAAGCGGTTTATCGGAAGCCGTAAATTTTTTAACTATATTTAAATCTAAAGGAAAGAATAATAATATTTATGGCGATTCCTATTCATATGAGGATAGTCTTAAAAAATCAATCAAATATTTTCCATTAGTCGGATTATTTATAGGTATTGCCTTAGCAGCTGTTTTTTATATTTTCGATAAGTTTTTGCCGGAGGCACCGGCGGTTTTAATATCTATTATTTTTCTTTACGTTATTACGGGCGGACTTCATTTTGACGGTCTATCCGATACGATGGATGGTCTTTTTGCGTTTTTGAAAAGCGGCGATAAAACAAGATTCTATGAGGCAATGAAAGACGTTAACGCCGGAATTGCAGGAAATACGGCGGTAATTTTTTACGTTCTGATAATGTGGTCGTTGATTTCTAACGCCGACGTTAATTTTATATATCTATCCCTGATTACGTTTCCGGTAGTCGGCAGGTATTCTATAGTTACGATGTCTTATTTTTCCGATACCCCCGATAACTTTAACGGCATAGGCGCCGTTTTTACTAAAGCGACGGGCAAGACGTCATTTATTGCGGCCTCTATTTTGACTTTTATAACAATTTACCTTTTTCTGCATATTATCGGTGTTTTTTCTTTATTTATAACGGTTTTTGTTATGCTTTTAATTGCATTTTATTTTGCCGGAAGGTTCGGAGGCGTGAACGGGGATATACTGGGATTTACCGTAAAAATATCAGAGGTTGTTTATTTGATAGCGCTTAGCGGGCTTCACGGAATATTTTAAAAATACTTTAAATATTTGATTATTCACGGAGGGTTTGTTTGTGTTTTCCGTTTACTTTGCGTCGGATAGGTCCTCTTCCGGAAAATCCACGGTAACGCTGGCTTTTTCTAAAATGCTTAGAGATTTAGGTTATTCTTTAAACATATACAAAACCGGTCCGGATTTTATAGACCCTGCCGTGTTGGCGAGAGTCTTAAATTTAGACGTAAAAAATTTGGACCCGTTTCTTATACCGAATAAATACTTAACGGAATGGTTTCTAAGCGAAAATGATGGCAATGAGAATACACGTGAGACGGAAAAAGTGTTTGTGGTAGAAAGCGCCATGGGCCTTTACGACGGAAATTCTTATGAGATAGCGAAAAAGTTTAAACTGCCGGTCGTGTTGGTAATGGATTCTAAAAGAATTTCGTCCACTATGGCTTCGTTAGTTTTCGGGCTTAAAAGATATAAAAAAGGCGTAAATGTTTGCGGAGTAATTTTGAACAATATATCCTCGGAAAGGCATTATGAAATAATATCCGAAGAGATTAAGAAAAATATTTCTGGTGTCGAGGTTTTCGGCTATATTTTGAATAACGAATCCGTTTTTTCCATTAAAGAAAGACACCTTGGCCTAATAATACCCGACGGCAAAAGCGGCAAGATGAGATTAGAAAAAATTGCCGAAGACATTAAAAGAGCCGTTTTTAAAAATATAAAATTAGACCTTTTAATAAAAACCCTTAAAGAAAATTCTAACGGTTTTAACGACTTATTTTCTAATCACAGAAAAAGGATATCTGAATCACGTAGAAATAAAAAAAACGCGCCTATTTATAAAAAAATTAAAATTGCCGTTGCGCAGGACAAAGCCTTCTTTTTTTATTATAACTTTAATATGGAGATATTGAAAAGTTTTGGAGCCGAAATCGTCTTTTTTAGTCCGTGTAGAGACAAGGCTTTGCCAAAGGGGGTAAAAGCTGTTTATATAGGCGGCGGTTATCCGGAGATTTATGCCCGGGATTTAGCCGAGAATAGAGCAATAATTGGGGAAATTTATAAATTTTTTGAAAATAATGGTATAATATATGCTGAATGCGGTGGATTAATGTATTTATGCGAAAAAATTACTTATAAACATAAAAGTTTTGATATGACGGGGGTGTTTCCGTTAGAGGCATCATTGGATAACGCTCGACTTTCCTTGGGATATAGGACGATAAGGTTCAAAGAAAAAACATTCTTCGGTGAATCGGGTTTAATGGCCAACGGTCACGAATTTCATTATTCAAAGCTTATAAATATCGACGGAAGCGATGATAATAAAAGGGATTATAAAAAGGTGTTGGAATATGAGAGACTAAACAGTCCCGGAAGGTTTAAGTCTGAGGGTTATAACATTTTAAATGCCATAGGAAGTTATATTCATTTATCATTTTTTTCTAACAAACTGTTGGCTAAAAATTTTTTGGATAGCGCAAGAAAATCGTAGGATCATGAGGTCTTTTAAAGGAAAAGGAGAAATAATTATATGACGGAAAAGGAATATGCAGTTAGCGGTATTCGTAGTGTGGGGGCAGATTATGTCTCAAATAAAGAGAACATTGGCAAAGAAAATCTCGAAAATAACATCGTCAACGGAAAGGCCGTCATTCTTCATAATAAAGATAGGGATAGATTTGTAGGAATAGGCAAAGATATGACTACAAAGATAAATGCAAGTATCGGGACATCCACTAATCATATAAATCCGGACGAGGAAATTAGGAAGGCGATAATCGCCGAAAATGCCGGAGCCGATACCTTAATGGAATTGAGTGTCGGGGGAGATATAGATATCATACGCAGGGAGATACTGAACAATACTACACTGCCGGTCGGTACGGTTCCTCTCTATCAGGCATTTAGAGAAGCTATAGACAGGTATAAAAATCCTATAAAAATGTCTGAAAATCTTGTTTTTGATATTATTGAAAAACAGTGTGCCGACGGAATTTCCTTTATGGCGATTCATTCCGGTTTGAATTTGATGTCGTTGGAGAGGTTAAAGAAACAGTCATATAGATATGCGGGTCTTGTTTCTAAGGGGGGTGCATACTTAGTAGCATGGATGCTGGAAAACAATAAGGAGAATCCTTTATATGAAAGATTTGAGGATGTCTTGAAGATATTAAAAAAATACGATACGGTATTAAGCCTTGGAAACGGTCTGAGAGCCGGTTCCATCGCCGATTCTTTTGACAGGGCTTACATGCAGGAGCTTATTATTAATTGTGAACTTTGCGATATAGCGAGGGATTATGGGGTGCAGGTCATTGTCGAGGGTCCGGGGCATATTCCTATAGACGAGATAGAAGCCAACGTTAAAATTCAAAAGAAAATGTCTGCTGATGCCCCCTTCTATGTCCTCGGACCGCTCGTTACGGATGTTGCAGCCGGCTACGATCACATATCGTCGGCAATAGGGGGCGCCTTGTCGTCTTCTTACGGAGCCGATTTCTTGTGCTACGTAACCCCCGCAGAGCATTTAGGTCTTCCTTCGGAAAAAGATGTCGAGATAGGTGTTAAATCGGCTAAAATTGCCGCTCATATAGGGGATATGATAAAATTAAAAAAGATCGGAGACGACATAAATATATCGAAGGCGCGAAGGAATGTGGACTGGGAAAATCAATTTAGGTATTCTATAGACCCTGAATATTCAAGGGCGTTATTTAAATCAAAAAATCGGGATGATGCTGCAGGATGTAGTATGTGTGGTGAATTTTGTGCCCCTTTAATGATAGAAAAATATTTTAGATATGAGATTAAACAGGGGAAAAAATCTTAAAGTTAGGTTGATGGCGGGTTTGATCTTCGCCTTTTTATTGGTTTTGTTCGTGGTTTTTAGTCTTAAGGGCATGGTTGAAGTTTACAAATTAAGGCTTGAACGGCAAACGCTGAATAAAGAGATTTCCGTTATTAAAAAAAGCAATAAAAAGATGAGCAAGCGGATATACAAGCTGAGATATAGTAAACAATATATAGCTGATTTGGCCAGAGAGGAGCTTAATATGATAAAAAAGGGAGAAATAGTATTTAAATTTATCGGTCAAAAAGGTAAAAATACCGGTAAAACAAGCGTCAAACATCAACATTAAGCTATTCGGCTTAACTTAAGTTAAGGTTTTATGAAATTTCAAAATATTCAGGGTAAAAATCGTCCTGCATTTTAATGTTTATCGTTTTATGAATCCTTTCTTCTAATTTTTTTAATTCTTTTTCGTTTTCGTACAGTTTATTCATAACGCTTGGGTGGACGGTTACGTTGATTTTTTTTGCTCTTGTTCTTTTTGCGTAGTTGAAAACCGCTCTTAATACTTCGAAGGAAACAGTTTGCATGGATTTTACCATACCGGAGCCTTCACACGCGGGGCATTGATCCAAAAATGTCGATATAAGGCTATTGCCCGTCCTTTTTCTCGTCATTTCGACAAGCCCAAGTTCCGTTATTCTGTTTATGGTGGTTTTGACCCTGTCGTTTTTAAGGGCATTTTCTAATGTCCTGTAAACCTTCTCTTTGTGGTCTTTCACAGCCATATCGATAAAATCTATTACTATGATACCCCCGATGTTTCTAAGCCTCAATTGATAGGCTATTTCTTTTGCAGCCTCTATATTTGTCTTGAATATAGTATCGTCGAAGTTTCTTTTTCCAACAAATTTGCCGGTATTAACGTCTATTGCGGTCAAAGCCTCGGCATGGTCTATTACTATGTGCCCACCAGACTTAAGCCAGACCTTTTTATTCAATGATTTAGAAATTTCTTTTTCTATATTATAGCGGTCAAATATTGGAATACCGCTTTTATCTTTGTATAGTTCGACTATGTCTATGTATTCTGGAGACTGAATAGATAGAAATTCTATTATTTTTTTATATTCTTCCTCGTCGTCCACTAAAATTTTGTCGATTTTTTTGTTCAGAAAATCTCTCAAAGCACGCAAAGATATACTTATGTCTCTAAAAATAAGCTTTGGAGCCTTAGCATTAATCTGCTCGTTATAAATATTATTCCATAAACCCGTAAGATACCTAATGTCTCTTTCGATATCGATCTCGGAAGCATTTTCCGCCGCCGTTCTTACGATAAATCCGGTACCCTCGCTCCTATATTTTAATACGATGTTTTTAAGCTTTTTTTTCTCTTTATCGCTTTTAATCTTTCTTGAAATTCCGATAGATGAGGATGTCGGCATATATACCAAAAATCTTCCGGGCAGGGATATGTGGCTTGTAACGCGTGCACCCTTGGTTTTAATCGGTTCTTTGGCAACTTGAACAAGAATTTCTTGATTTTTTTTAATAAGTTTGTCTATATCCGGAAGCTCCGTTCTCTTTTTTTTAGGTTTTTTCCGTTTAGAATGTGTTTTGTTATCTGCATTTTCGTTTTCCGGTTGTTCACCGGCAACCGGTTCTCCTTCCGCCGGTTCGAAAAAATCGTAATCCAAGGCATCTATTTCGTAAAAATCTCCGGCGTATAAAAATGCCGATTTTTCCCAGCCTATATCGATGAAAGACGCCTGAATCCCCGGAAGAACCTGCATCACCTTTCCCTTGTATATGTTTCCGTGTTTTGGAGTTTCCTCGCCTCGTTCAATGAAAATTTCGGCTAATTTCCCCTCTTCCATCAATATTATGCGTGTTTCGTAATCATTTTTGTTAATAATAAGTTCTGTAGTCATTTGAATTAGATTTAATTTATAGTTAAAGTAATATCGCGACGTTTTTTCATAATAATTATTTTAGCATAATAAGCATTATAAAAGAAATAAGTTAAGCGCTTATAACTAAAATTAATGCATCAGATCTTTTTATTTGGATTTATCAATAATTTATGTGATATAATAAAACTTAAAATATATAAAAAATAAAAATAGGGGATATAAAAAATATATGGACGATAATGTTGTTTTATGTGCCGTATGCGCTTGGAGAGGTGTTTGTAAAAAGAGACATAATATTTCCGGAATAGAGATTTTTGACTGCTCCGATTTCGCGAGGGATGTTTCTCTTGCCGTATCCGGTTTTGACGAACTGCTTTCCATTATAAATAATTTTAAAAATAATAGGGTAAATTGATTTGAAAAAGGATAAATTTACCGCAGTTATCGTATTTTTGGTAATTTTATTTATAGTTTTCGTTTTTGGGTTATTTGTTGGGAGAAAATTATCGCCTAAAAACTCTAAAGAAGGCACAATAAAGGAGTCTGCCTTAAAAAGTGAACTGAAGATTTCCAACCTGCAGAGAAATA
The DNA here is from genome assembly GCF_048541835.1 of Candidatus Acidulodesulfobacterium sp. H_13. Taxonomy (NCBI): domain Bacteria; phylum Candidatus Acidulodesulfobacteriota; order Candidatus Acidulidesulfobacterales; family Candidatus Acidulidesulfobacteraceae; genus Candidatus Acidulidesulfobacterium; species Candidatus Acidulodesulfobacterium sp. H_13. Next base: position 356,531 of record NZ_JBLEOY010000001.1, on the reverse strand, counting down.
ATAAAAAACCACCTGTTTCCGTAGGCGGTATAAAATTCGCACCTATTTCAAAATTGGTTTCGCTTAAAAAAGGAAACGTTCCGGTATCCGTTAAAAAGACATCCCCTATCGCTAAGCCCAAGGCTGCCAAAGTGAAAATTAAGATAGTTTACGTTAAAAAGCCCGTCTATATTTATAAATATAAAACTAAAAATAGAAAGGTTTTATTGAAGCGAGGCAGGGTATCGCATGTCGGTTCAAAAATTTATACGATCCAGGTAGCTGCGCTTTCAAAATATTCCGAGGCCAAGGCATTTGCCGATAAACTTGATGCTATGGGTTTTTTTGCCTACGTTCTTCCCGTTAAAATTTCAGGAAAGTCCGGTAAGATAATTTATCAGCAGGTAAGGGTCGGGAAGTTTTCGACCCTTAAAGGTGCTGAATCCATAGAGAGCATAATCTCAAAGAAGTTTAAGGTAAAGCCGTATATCATAACGGTACATTGAATATGATTTTTAATAGGCATAAAAGTTAGAGAACTCGTAAATAAAGGTTCCTATTATATTAAGCCTATTTATCTTCCAGTAGTGCGGAAACGGGTTGTACCTTGCCGCATCGTATATTGCCCGCACGGCTGCCTTGTCAAGCATTTTTTTCCTCGACGATTTTAGAATGCGTACGTTGTGTATAGAGCCGTTTTTATTGATAGAAAACTCTATTACGAGCGTTCCCGATACACCTTCTCTTCTTGCCCTGTAAGGATACTCCCATACGTTTTCTATTTTGTTTTTAACGTGTAGTAGATATGAAGCATATTTTATAGTCGTCGTATTGAGATTGACGGTTGCCGACTTTATGCCGCGGGACGGATTTCTTATTCCGGTACTTTTAACGTTTTTTGTCTTCAAGTTAAAAAATTGCTTTTCCGTAGGAAATAGACTGCGCAGGTGCTGACCGCGTTCGGGCATAACGGCTTTACTGCGGGATATTATATGCGAATTACTCATGATCCTGTGGGATTGTACGACCGTTCCATTTCCTCTATGATTTTGGGCGTATTTTTCATGAAAAGGCGCAGGCGGTGCATAGGGGACATGCCTCTCCTCCTGTACCGGCAACTTACCTGAAGAAGGCGGCGCGTTTAATCTCGTATTCTTTAGGGCGTAATGGGACTTAATACTTGCCGATTTCGGTTTTTTTATTCTGAATTTCTTCAGGTTTTTCATGAATTGATATGGTTCCACAAGAATAGGTTTTGTGTATTCATGAGTTTTTTTTATTTTTTTATTCGCGTAATTTAACAAAAATAAAATCAGTGCGGAATGCACTATGACGGAGATTATCAGTGCATATATTAGTACTTTATCGTTCTTCATTATTATATTTTTTAGGCATAACTTTTTAGCTGTTTTTGATATAATATTTTAACATTATTCGGATTGATTTTAAATCGTATAAAGGTTAAAATTATAGCGTTTGAATTAATTATATATAAAATAAACACAATAAATGTTTACGGAGGGTGCTTTGGAAGAAAGAGGACTTAGAAAGGTTTACGAGGGTAAAGCAAAAATACTTTATGATTATAACGGTAGCGGGGACAAGTTAATAGCCTACTTTAAGGACGATGCCACGGCGTTTAACGGGCAGAAAAAAGGGACCATTATAAATAAGGGCGAATATAATAATGCGATATCCGTTTCTTTATTTAAACTTTTAAAAAATAACGGCATAGAAAGCCATTTCATCGAGAAACTGTCGGATAGAGAAATGCTTGTGCATAATTTAAAGATGTTCCCCGTAGAGTTTGTGGTCAGAAACTATACGGCGGGCAGTCTCGCGAAGAGGATGAGAGTGGAAGAGGGTGTAAAACTATTATCGCCAGTGGTGGAATTGTATTTTAAGAATGACGAACTTGGCGATCCGATGATTAACGAAACTTACGTAGAGGCATTTGATCTTGGTAAGATTGAGGATGTTTTGGAGGCTAAAGATACCGCTATTAAGATAAACGAAATCTTAAAAAATTTCTTTGATAAAAACGGGCTTTTACTTGTGGATTACAAATTGGAATTCGGCGTTTTAAACGGTAAAACCATGCTTGCCGACGAAATTACTCCTGATACTATGAGGCTATGGGATAAAGTAACGTTAGAAAAAGTCGATAAAGACAGATTCAGGAGAGATTTAGACGGCGTAGAAGATGCTTATAAAAGGATTTACAATATCACGTCTAAAATATGAACTCTATCCCTTATCTATCGGAATAGAGTTCATTATAATCTGAAATTTTATTTTAATGCTTCGTAAACCTTGCCAACTGCGTCCGGTCCCGGTTTAATTGTTTTTTCGCCTTCATGCCATTTTGCCGGACAGACTTCGTCCGGGTGTACGGAAACATATATATTTGCTTCTACCTTTCTGACAAGCTCTTCGGCATTTCTGCCTACATTATAAAAATTTATCTCTGATGCGACCAAGATGCCTTCAGGATTTATTATAAACGTACCCCTTAACGCAAGTCCGGTTTGTTCGTCATAAACTCCGAATATATTGGAGACCTCGCCCGTCGGGTCTGAGCCCATAATAAATTTTACTTTTTCCAGAAGTTTTTCATCCCTCTGCCATGCCATATGGACAAAATGCGTATCCGTGCTTATAGAGATGATTTGCGCCCCCATTTTTTCTAATTCGTCCTGTTTTTCCGCAAAATCGGCCAGTTCCGTAGGGCATACAAACGTGTAATCTGCGGGATAGAATACCAAAACTGTCCATTTGTTGTTTGCTTTAGCCTCTTCTATGCTGAATTTTCCGAATCCACCTGTTTTAGGGTCGTAGGTGTTAATTTCTTCGAAAAACGGTACAGGCTCGCCTATAGCCGCAATACTAAACTCTTCGCAATCTTCGCACATAAATACCTCCCTTTGAATTAAAAATAATGATGGATTTTAGTTTCTAAAGTGAAAGAATAAATAGTAATGACTATTAATTAACATATATTATTTTCTTGAGGATGTCAAGCTGTAAAAAAGATATAGCGATAAATCAAAGGCAGGCGGCGGAAGGTCCGAAAGGCAAATTTACAAATATTTATTTGATAAAAACGGAAAAATCGTTTATATTTATATCTATTCTTAATTTTTCAAGGGAGGTCAAACAAGATGAACATATCTATAATAGGTTCCGGTTATGTCGGGCTTGTAACGGGCGTATGCCTTGCAGATTCCGGCAATACCGTTTATTGCGTGGATAACGACCCGGATAAAGTAAATTCTTTAAATAATGGCGTAATTCCTATATACGAGCCGAGGCTTAAAGAGCTGACGGATAAAAATATAAAAAACAAAAAACTATATTTTACCGACGATTTAGATAATGCGGTCAGAAAAACCGATGCTGTATTTATTGCCGTCGGCACGCCCCCTGCAAACGACGGGGGTGCCGATTTGACAAATGTTTTCAAGGTGGCGAAAGATATAGCTGGTGCCGTAGACGGTTTTAAAGTTATCGTAGTAAAGAGCACGGTTCCTGTCGGAACGTGCAGAAAAGTGGAGGAAATTATAGCTAAAACGACGAGAAACTTTTGCGTTGTATCCAATCCCGAGTTTTTAAAAGAAGGTGTCGCGATAGACGATTTTCAAAGACCGGATAGAGTTGTAGTAGGAATAAACTTTAAAGAGGAAAATAAGAAAGAGGCTCAAGCCGCAAAAGAAATAATCGGTGAGATTTACGAACCGTTTGTAAGAACGGGAGCCCCGATATATTTTATGGATACCAACTCTTCCGAAATGACTAAATATGCCGCAAATGCTATGCTTGCACTGAGAATAACATTTATGAACGAGCTTGCAAACCTATGTTCTTTGGTGGATGCCGATGTGGATGCCGTAAGGATAGGGATAGGTTCCGATAAAAGAATAGGAAAGTCCTTTTTGTTTCCCGGCATAGGATACGGCGGCAGCTGTTTTCCGAAGGACGTAAAGGCGCTTTACCGAACCGCTAAACAACGCGGTTATGAATTTAAATTATTAAAAGCCGTAGACGAGGTAAATGCCTTGCAAAAAGAAGTGCTTATAGATTTTATATTAAAACATTTTAAAGGGAATATAGATGATAAGACCTTTGCTCTCTGGGGTTTATCCTTTAAGCCTAAAACCGACGATATCAGGGAAGCACCGTCCGTGGCCATTATATCAAAACTTCTCTCTTACGGAGCCAAGGTAAGGGCGTATGACCCCATCGCGACTATCAATATGAAAAAGGTTTTTCCGGAAATAGAATATGCGGACGATATGTATGGAGCGCTTGAGGGTGCTGACGGATTAATAATAGTTACCGAATGGAATGATTTCAGGGTTCCGGATATTGATAAAGTTAAAAATGCATTAAAGGAAAAAGTAATATTCGACGGAAGGAATATATACAATAAAAAAAGAATGATAGATGACGGTTTTGATTATTATTCGATAGGAAGATAAAAGGGAGATATATTCATGACTAACGTTGTTCTATGCGGTGGCAGTGGTACGAGGTTATGGCCGATTTCAAGAACCTACTTTCCAAAGCAGTTTTATAAGTTGATAGGAAATATATCCCTGTTTCAGACTACCATTTTGAGAAATGCAGGTTTATGCGACGATTTTTTGATTATAACAAGTAAAGACCAGTATTTTATTGCGCTTGACCAGCTTGAAGAAATAGGCGTTAAAAACTTCAGATTTATCCTTGAGCCTGTTCCGAGAAACACCGCGGCAGCGGTTGCCTTGTCCTGTTTTGATGCCTTGGCCAATAATTCTCGCCAGCTTTTTGTCACGCCATCCGACCATCTTATAAAAAATAAGGATGCGTATAAAAACGTAACAGATATTGCTCGTGATGTTTCCGAAGAAGGAAATATCGTTATGTTTGGCATAAAGCCCGCATATCCCGAAACGGGTTACGGATATATAGAGACTGCTCCGGAAGAAGATACTTCGTTTCTTATAGCCCGAGTAACTTCCTTTAAGGAAAAACCGGATAAAGACACGGCATCCTGTTATATTTCCAAGGGTAATTTTTGTTGGAATAGCGGGATGTTATTGTTCAAGCCGGAGGTGTTATTAAAAGAATTGAGCGAACTGTGCCCCGATATTTATGAATCTTCAATGCGCGCTTACGAAAATGCCGTCAAGGAGGATTCTAAGGTATGGGTCGGAGAGAGTGATATGTCTAATATCAGGGAGGATTCCATCGACTTTGCGCTCTTGGAAAAAACGGGAGTCGTCAAGGTTATTTATTCCGACATCGACTGGTCAGACCTCGGAAACTTCGATTCTATTTATAACGAGTTGGAAAAGGACGAAAATAACAATGTCGTAACGGCAACCGAAGATATACTGAGCATTAACTCCAAAAATAATTTAATAATGTCTAACGGCAGAATGGTTGCCACGATAGATGTAGAGGATTTAATAGTTGTCAATACGGACGATGCGCTTTTAATTTCAAAAAAGGGTTCCTCTCAAAACGTTAAAAAAGTCGTAGATGAATTGAAAAAAAGGAATTCGGAGCTTAGAACACATCACTTGACCGTTTGCAGACCGTGGGGTTCATATACGGTCTTACTTGAATCTAATTCGTATAAGATTAAAAAGATTACGGTCAAGCCCTCAGCGAAGTTATCGCTTCAAAAACATTTTCACAGGTCGGAACACTGGATTGTTACAAGTGGAACGGCATTAGTAAGGGTGGATGATAAAGAAATATTTCTCAAGTTGAACGAATCGACCTATATCCCCATCGGCTCCGTCCACAGGCTTGAAAACCCCGGATTAATTCCGTTAATAATTATAGAAGCCCAAGTCGGCGAATATTTGAAAGAAGACGACATTGTAAGGTTGGAAGACGACTACGACAGATAATTGCTCAAGTAAGCGGTTTGAAAGTTCTTACCCTATTCTTGCCTCTCTCTTTTGCCTTGTATAGAGCCATATCTGCTTTGTATATCATATTTTCGTTTGTGTCGCCGGGCTTGCTCTCCGTCACTCCAAAACTGCATGTAACGTTAATTTTTAGCGGAAAATCATGTACCGCTATATTAAATCTCAATTTTTCGGCAAGTTCCACAGCCTTTTCAAGCCGTGTATTTAGGGCTATAATCATAAATTCTTCCCCTCCGAACCGGGCAAAAAAATCATCCTTTCTTATATTTTTTTCGATTAAAGATACAATTTCCGAAAGAACCGTATCCCCGATCTGATGCCCAAATGTATCGTTGATTTTCTTAAATTCGTCTATATCGAACATTATTAAAGAAAATCTAATGCCTTTAAGTGTCGAGATATTTAAACAGTCTGCCAATTTTTTATCGAATGACCTTCTATTGGGTATCTTGGTTAAACCGTCGAGTTCGGCAAGTTTTTTATAAATATTTTTTTCTTTTAATAATTTAGTCTCATTGACAACCCGCTCATTTACATCGGTAACTATAATGACGCCCGTCCATTTATTTTTAAAAAATGCGGTGGTGGCAAAAATTTCTCCCCAGAAGATGTTGCCGTCTTTTTTCTTTACCTTTAATACATATTTCTCGTTAAAATATTCCCCATTGAGCCTTCTTTTCGTATTCTCTAAAATAAAAGCCCTCTCCTCTTCCCTGGTTTCGATTAAATCCAAAACGCTTAATTCGGCGATCTCTTTTTCGGAATAGCCCAATGATTGCAACCCGTAAGGATTTACGTAGATTATTTTTTCTCTATACAAACCTATTATAGACGGAACGCTATCCATAATTATTTTTAGAGTGTCTCTTTCTTTTTCTATATTTTTTTTGAGGTCGTTTAACTCTAGTAATATCTATAAAACTTGCAAGGGCAGTGTATTTACCCTTGTATTTAACAGTCGATGCGTATATTAAAAGCCATTTTTCGCTGTTTTGCTTTGTTATTATTTTAAACGTATAATTAGAGTTAAACATTCCCCCGTTAAGTCTTCTTCTAATTTGGGACTTTAAGAGTTGTTTGACGTTTTCGTCGACATATATATCCCAGACGTATTTTTGGTAAAGCTCTTCTTTTGGATACCCGATAATCCGCTCGCCTTCAGGGTTGACGTAAACATATTTATCATTGTAAAGAACAATTCCTGATACTAAATTTTCGCTTAGTGTCATAAAAAAATCGGCGGATTCCTTCAGGGAATTTTCGTAAATTATTTTTTCTGTCATATCCTGAATAGAACTTATAAAATATTCCTTGCCGTCAATTTCTATTTTGGAAATTGTTACCTCGACCCTTTTAATATCGTTATTTTTAAGCTTGTGATTGAAGATTTTAGTGACTGGAGGATCTATATTTTTATTGTAAAAATCTTTTCCCGATAGAGCGATATCAACAACGTTCATAGCGGTCAGTTCTTTTTTGGAATAGCCGTAAAACCTTTCTGCGGCTTTATTGACAATTATTATGTCTCCGGTTTTTATATCTGTTATTAGGGATGCGATTGGGTTGTTGCTAAACATCATTTTAAATCTTTTTTCGCTTTTCTTGATCGTTTTAAAAAATTTATTTAAATAATATGTAAATAACATGCCTAAGAAGATAGTTATTATTGTTCCTATAATAAATATCAAGGCAGAGAAGTAGGTTAAACTCGTGATTTCAGATGAAATTTTGTGGTTAAATCGCGATGTAGATAAAATAGGCGAATTAAGAATGTATAAAAAAAGGAATTTTTTAGATAGTTTTAAATAGGGAGAATTACGGTGTTTAATGAATCTTTTTATTATCGGTTTAGAAACATATTCCCAGTGATAATAAGATTTTTTTACATATTCGTCGAAATATCCGAAACTGGTGCCCGTCCGCCGTTTTTTCAGGATATATGGAAACAATGCCAATAGTCCATTATAGTCTTTGTCAGTTTTGTTTATTAGAGTTGTTAATCTATCTAAACGTTTTTCCAGATGATATTCGTAATCACGGGGTTTGTAAGTTTTATAAAAAATAATCTTTTTTGCATTAAAATCTATTTCTGTCAGGTCGTTATTTATTGCCGAGGTTCCCGTAAGTATTTTTGAATATTTATGCACATAATTTCGTATTGGAATAAATGTCTTATTGAATATTATGGATGTAACTATTATCCATAGGATTATTAATAATATTCCAACAATTATTATTGCCTTATCCCTTACGATATGTATAAATTTCAGTTTTTGTTTGGGAGATATAAAAGGGAGAGTAAACATATTTAATCATACAAGTTTAATGTTCATTTTTTAAAAACATCCATATCTTTTACATAACCAATTATAGCAGGTCAAGGAAATAATATATATGTTATTTAATAATTTTTCCTTTTTTAAAGGTAAAGAAACTGTTGACAAAATATGCACAGAGGTGGTAATATATAGTCTCTTAACCGTTTTTGTTTATAATTTTCAAGGATTTACCCTTATTTAGGCACGTAGCTCAGGGGTTAGAGTACTACCTCGACACGGTAGGGGTCGGCGGTTCGAGACCGCCCGTGCCTACCATTTAAAACCTGTATTGCATAGTTCTCCGGCACAAAATAGAAACAGTTCCATTCTCCCGAGCCATATCTTGAGGCAACTCTATTCTTGCCGCTTTTATATAATTTAGAAAATATTAAATATCTGTAATCTTTATATGGTAAGTTGTACGAAAAATCCCGCCGTCTTATATTACAAAAATAAAAAGTGACGGCGGAATGAAGGTCGTAGCTATTCTTTTTTATCGGCGGGTGAACCTATAAATATATCATGCTCGTTTTTTCTTAAATTTTTTGTAATATTTTTAGCTAAAAGTAGCATAAATTTAAGTCCAGCCATAATATCCGGATTCTTCGCCAAAGAAATTAGCGAGAAAATACCACCCTTACGGTATTTTTCATCGGTAGATTCCCTTAATGTCTCTTGAGTGGAGCTGTTGATAGCATTGACAAGCTCTTTCATATCTACTTGTGTTAAAAATGCCTCCACCATAGATAAAATCGTCCCGGTAGATCTCTCGATAAGTCTGTCGGTCATCATTTTTTTTGCCGCGGCTAAGCCGTTAGAAAGCTCGACTAAATCATCAAGTGTTCCATTGTCGATAAATGATTCACCGGTATCTAACAGCGGTTTCAAGTTATAACTCAGCATAAGTTCCGTTAATTCAGTTAATTTCCCGGCAGTTTCCGCCATACGCTCTACCATCGAATCGGTTGCCACTTTGCTAAACCCCGCGACAAAATCCCCCATTTCCTTGAGAGACTGAAGGGTTCCGGATTTTTCAAGTTCGGCAATCTTTTCGATACCGGCCTTCAGGCTTTCCGCCTCCTCACCGGCGGTTCTAATCATAGAAAGCTGTTTCTCGCCGGAAAAACTGTCCATTACAGAAAGACCCGTTGCAATATTATCTGCTAATCTCTGGACCATATAATCCGTGGCGCTTTCTTTCTGAAACTGAAGCATTGTACTAAATTCATCTATGGTATCCAGCCTATCTATAATATTCAACAAATGTTCCAAGGCCTGAGGCTTTTCCGCAAGTTTTTTGGCAAGAGCGGCACCTACATCTATTTTTTCGTTTTCAGCCATGATTTACCTCCTCTTAAATCGTTAAATTAAAGAATTCCCATCGGGGTAAGCCAATAAACCTTGTTATATGTCAATTTAAGCCAGTGTATCAAAGCCGACGGCGCGACCGGATTAGGGGGAGTCTCGTAATTAAACATAACATACGTTGCTTTAGTCAAGCCCGTTTCAATAAAACAGAATACCTTCCCGTCATATCTAAAAGGGGTGAGTCCGTCTCTCAGCTCTGAAGCGATATTTTCCACTATGACGTCCGATTCGAAATGTGCCGTCGAACCTGCCTTGCTTATCGGAAGATTTGTGGTATCGCCTACGACATAAATATTTTTAGAATCTTTCATTTTAAGTGTAAACTTATCGGTCGGAATGAAGCCGCCCTGTCCGAGCCCGGAATCTTCGATTACACCAGCGCCTTTGTGCGGCGGAACAGAGATTAACAGGTCATACTTCAATGTTGTTCCTTCTATGCTGGTAACGGTTTTTTTATTCGGGTCGACTTCCTTCATGTTAAAAAATATTTCCGATTTGATTCCTCGTTTTGGAAATGTTTTAGATGCAAACTGAGCGACAGAATCAATTCCATGGAGTTTTGCTATCGGATAAGTATAAGTATAATCCACTTTATCCCTTATGCCTCTCTGTCTGAACCAGTCGTCGAGCATATATGTAACCTCTAACGGAGCAACGGGGCATTTATGCGGCATGCCTATAGTTAAAACGATTTTCCCGCCTTTAAAATTCATTAATTCATTGCGAAGTTTGAGACATGCATCGAGCTCGTAGAACCAGTGTCCGCCTTCTTTTAATCCGGGTATCATTTCCGGTGCCGGTTTTGAACCGGTTGCGATAACCAATATATCGTATTTCATGACTACGCCGTTTTTAAGGCTAACTTCGTTTTTATCCTTATTTATCCCGACTGCTGGATTGAGATGAAGTTCGACCATGGGGTCAAGTAAACCTCTTTCGTCTCTCACGAGTTCTTCATATTGTTTTAATCCGAAGAGCATGTATAAAAGACCCGGTTGGTAAAAATGTTCTGCCTTATCGGAAATAACGTCTATAATCAGTTCGCCTTTTCTAATCTCGGGTCTCATTTTTTTTGCAAGCAGATTCGCGATAATGGTTCCTCCTACTCCTCCCCCTACGATAATCACCCTTTTAGACATAATAACCTCCTTAAATTTAAATGAAAAAATCAAAACATAGCGGAACATTAACGAGTAAATGCCAAAAACCGCTAAGTTAAAAACATATACCGATTTTATATCTCAATAATCTTTTTTGAAAAGATTCTCCAGTAGTCGGACTCGCTTATAACGCCTAAAAATTCTTGATGGACTTTATTCAACCATTCAGGAACGTCCTTTGCGCTTCCTGCATCACCGGACATTAATTCTATTATAGAACCTACCGGTTGCTGTCTCATCTCTTTTATTAATTCCATAAGCGGTCCCGGGCAATAAGCATCCCTCGCGTCAATCGTAATAGTCGGCTCAATCTTTCTCAATTCTGTTTCCGTCATGATAATACTTGTCCTCCCCCATTAAGTTAATTTTGACTGCAATATATTAATTATCTTTGTCTTTGCCGAACGGCATCAGCCACCTGATTAAAAGCGTTAAAGACAAACAACGACCGTTAGAACGTAATAGTTTCCGCACCGTCCATAATATTCAGGAAAGCTGTGAGTCCTAAATTATCGTCTATAATGTCTATCAAGTCATCCTTTTTTATTTCTAAGACGTCCATTACGAAAGAACAGACATAAATCTTAAGCTCCCCAAGCATTTTAGCTTGCTCGAACAGTTCGTAAAACATCTGCGCCTTCTTTTCTTTTATTTTGCGATAAACTCTTCCCCCCGTAAAATTTTTCTTTTCGACGTTTTCTTTTAAATAGTTATCAACCGCATTCATTGTTATAAAAACGGAAACTTTGATTCCGGAAACTGCGGCAACGGATGCGATCATAGAGGCAATATGAGATTTTTCATATCCTTCCGATTCAATAATAATTGCTAGTCTTTGGTTTTCGGTCATAAATCGTTCTCCTTTTTATGTTTTGTTTTTTAATTTTAAATATAAAATAACGTTATTAAAAATATATCACAATAATTCTAAATCGTGTTTATGTATGAAATTATAATATAATCATTGTTATTTTTGCAATCTTTAACTCCAGAAAAGGTTAAACTGATGTTAAAAATTAATAAAATAGAACCGAAAAACTAACAAATATCCCTCTTGCATCGACAAGTCGGGTAAATATATTTTTATTTTGTTCCCTTATGTTGTTTATAAAGTTTATACCGTTTTATGCTAAGAATACATTGTATATTTAAATTACTCTTTGTTAAAACTTGCATAATATACTATATTTTATCATTATACTATAATATCAGTTATTTTAGGCTTAAGCTTAAATCTAACCTAATAATAATACTTGTTTATATGTTATGTCAATATATTTTTATGTTACTTTAACTATTAGAGTATACATGTAAATTTGGATAATTGGCTTGCCATGTTTGTAAAATGCTTTTTTTATGATATAATCTTTTGAATTAAATAAAACTATAACCATGAAAAAGATTGCCATTATTTTAATGGATACAGGCAGGCATTCCGAGGGATTAAGGATGGCGGCAGGCTTGAGTTTGCTTGACGATAAGGTAGATATTTATTTACTCGATAAGGATTTTAATGTCGAAGATTTGTCGGTTATTGAAAACTACGTCAGTATAATAAGAACTATCGGCATCGGGCTTTATTCCAACTTCAGAAAGGATGAATTCGGCTTTATGCATACCGTAGATATAGGAAGAAAATTTGCGGAGTATGATTATATAATTCCGTATTAATTTTATAACATTTGAAAGATATTTTATTATGAAAAATTTATATCTGATAAAGGAAGAGAGCGGTTTTACCGATACGGTAAGAGAACTGATAGAAGCCGCTACGGCCGAGGACAACGACACGCTTGTCGTTAAGCTTTACGAAGGAGAAGATATTGATTACGATATTTTAATAGATAAAATATTCTATTACGATAAAGTGATCTGTTTTTGATCGATAAACTTATAGTCCGGAGTTAAAAAGGAGGGGAGAAAGCATTATGGATTACGGAATGAAAAACAGATTGGCAAGAATTGTAAAACCGGAAGATGGTAGGACTGTTATGCTCGCGATTGATCACGGCTACTTCATGGGACCTACAAGCGGTTTAGAAAATATAGATAAATCTATTGCACCGCTTTTAGGTTACGCAGACTCTCTAATGCTTACTAGGGGAATATTGAGGAGCAAAATAGATGCCGGCGTAGATATACCAATTGTTTTGCGCGTCAGCGGCGGCACGAGTATATTGAAAGACGATTTATCGGATGAAGATATTACGGTTTCCATGGAAGATGCGATTAGGCTAAATGCAAGTGCCGTAGCTTTGTCTATATTTATAGGCTCTAAAAATGAAAAACAGGGAATAATTAATCTCGCTAAGTTAGTTAATAAGGGGTATGAGTATGGTATTCCCGTCCTTGCGGTTACGGCAGTCGGAAGGGAGATGTCGAGAGACGTCCGCTATCTTTCGCTATCCGTCAGGATTGCGGCAGAAACCGGAGCTAATATCGTAAAGACTTACTATTGCGACGGCTTTGAGAGGGTTGTGGAGACATGCCCCGTACCTATAGTTGTTGCGGGAGGGAAAAAGACCGGCGAACGAGATGCACTTGAACTTGCGTATAATGCCGTAAAATATGGAGCGGCAGGCGTCGATATGGGTAGAAACATATTTCAATCGGAGAAACCGGTTAATATGATTAAGGCCGTAAAGGCGGTAGTTCATGGCGGACTTATGCCGGAAGAGGCTTATAGAAAAATATATTTATAGTAAAATATGCCGGAAAATATTTTGCAAAATTAAGGTCAAAGATAGTTTATAAATATTAGTGAATAACTTAAAAAGTGAAAAAGGTTCCTATTTGAAATCGGCGGTTAATCAGCCGGTCTATTGGTATCCATGGTGCACAGAGGCCTTTGAGAAGGCTAAAGAAAGAGACCTGCCGGTGCTTTTGGACATAGGTGCGGTTTGGTGCCATTGGTGTCATGTTATGGACAGGGAGTCTTATAATGACAATGAAGCAGCGGCTATAATAAACGAAAATTTTATAGCCGTTAAGGTCGATAAAGACGAGAGACCGGAGATAGATTCAAGATATCAGAAAGCGGTTAGCGTTTTTTCGGGTAACGGCGGATGGCCGCTTACGGCTTTTCTAACATACGACGGGTATTTTTTTTACGGCGGAACATATTTTCCTAAAGATGCAAATTACGGTATTCCTTCCTACAAATCTGTCTTAACGGAGATTTCAAAATATTATCGCGAGAATAGAGAGGCTGTTTTTGCGCAGAGTGTAGATTTTTACAATAGAATATTTGAAGAATCCGGGAAATTTTCCATATTTAATATAAATATTAAAAGGATAAACGATGCCATTAAAAAAGATGACTCTATAAATGTAGATTATGTAAAAAAATTTTTGAACGAGGGAGCGCTTGAATTCAAGCTTCATTTTGACGAAGATAACGGCGGGATAGACGAATCCCCTAAGTTCTTTTGTTTTTCTGCATTAGAGCTTCTATTATGGGATTATATAATAAATAAAAACAGAGATTCGTTGTCAAAGGGCGTTTTTACCCTAAAGAAGATTGCTTCAGGAGGGGTATTCGACCATGTAGGAGGGGGTTTTCACCGGTATTCTACAGATAAAAAATGGATAATTCCTCATTTCGAAAAACTTACCGAAGTTAATGCGACCGCATTAAGAATTTATTCATATTATTATAGGTTAACCGGCGATGAAATTTTTTTAAACATTATAAATAGAACATTAAATTTTATAACGGGTGATTTATACGATAGACTCGGCGGCGGTTTTTATGCGAGCGTAGATGCAGATTTAGGAAGCGGCGACGACGGGAAGTTTTTTACATGGACTTTTGACGAACTGAGGGATGTTTTTCCAGATAAGGATGAATTTAATAGGGTGATAAAGCTGTTTAGCTTAGGCAAGGATGGCAGGATGCATATCGGAGATGCGGATTCGTCAGATTTTTCTAATGTTTTATACACGGATAATACTACCGAGACGATAAGCAAAAGATTTTACGATAAAGCCATTGTAAGGCTTAAATCTAATAGAGACAAGAGAAAAAAGCCGTTCGTGGATAAAATTAAATACTCCTCGATAAACGGGAACGTTATTTATTCCATTACGGAATTGAGCAAAACATTTAGTCCGTTCGATCCGAATAGAAAACGGCTTAACGATATAGCCGAACAATCTATTAAGCCTTTTTTGGATATTTTTGAAAAAAACGGAGACGTAGGAAGATTTGTCGGGGAGCCGGGAGGGTCGGTTCTCGAAGATAACGTATATATCATCTTGTCGTTGATAGGTTTGTTCGAAGTTGTATCGAAGCCTTTTTACCTTGTTTATGCAAAAAGGATCGCGGATTATGTTATAAAAAACTATTATGACAGCGATAGGGGCGGTTTTTTCGATATCAGACACACTACTAAGGGCTCTATGATAGGTTTTTTAGGCTACAGAGAAAAAAATATAGCAGACTATTCGGGCTATTCTCAAAATGCGACGGCGCTGATAGCCATATCAAAGCTTTACGTGCTGACGGATGAAGTTCGGTTTAAGAACATAATATTAAAATCGTTTAAGTATTTTATTAATGAAGCAAATATTCTAAAATATAACGCTTCAGGCTATTTGATAAGCTTAGTTCATTATGCACTGAGGGCAAATATAAATATCGTTGCCGGTAAATACGGCGATAAAGCGATTTCGGATTATTTCGATAAAATTTATAGTTTTAGCAAGAATAACGATAAAATAAAAATAAATTTTAATTCTTTTAATATTTTTATCGATACTCATAATAGAGATATAGTAGAAAGCTATGCCGGCTTCGGTAGCTATAAAAAAGGTGATTTGCCTATTTTCGGAGAAATAAATAAAATTATAGCCGAATATGACAGGGTTAAAAAATTCTTAGTTTTTCAATGCGGAGATAAGTCATGTAATGTGAATAGAGATATTACTTGACATAAAAAAATATGTTATAGTAATATACTCAAATGTAAACTCCGAAAACCGAAAGTATCCGGTAGAAAGAGAGAATAGGATATGAACGGTGGTTTTAAATAAAATTATAGAATTAAAATCGGCGTAACATAAATTAGGAGGCGGACATGAAGAGGGTATTATTGCTGCCTATTTTTTTTATAATATTTTTTATTTTAATTTCAAATGCCTATTCTTATGTTAGCATAGTTACGGTTCGGCCTGGGGCCACGCTTTCTCGGATCGCATACATCCATGGTACTACTGTCAGGTCTATAATGTCATTGAACGGTCTTCGTAATTACAGGATATATCCGGGCGAAAGGCTCAGGGTTCCGCCGGCCGGACACTCCGGCTATTACCGCCGCGAAGCTTACTATGGTCGTTATACCGTTCGGTTTGGAGATACACTGTCATTGATAGCGCATAAATACGGAACTTCCGTTGCCGAATTAAGAAGATTGAATCATTTATATTCAAACGTGGTAAGGCAGGGTGCGGTTATTAGGGTACCGGAAAGAAATGCGCATAGAGTTTATCACCCGACTGTAGCCTACATTACGGTTCGGCCTGGGGCCACGCTTTCTCGGATCGCATACATCCATGGTACTACTGTCAGGTCTATAATGTCATTGAACGGTCTTCGTAATTACAGGATATATCCGGGCGAAAGGCTCAGGGTTCCGCCGGCCGGACACTCCGGCTATTACCGCCGCGAAGCTTACTATGGTCGTTATACCGTTCGGTTTGGAGATACACTGTCATTGATAGCGCATAAATACGGAACTTCCGTTGCCGAATTAAGAAGATTGAATCATTTATATTCAAACATGATAAAACAGGGTGCGGTTATTAGGGTACCGGAAGGCTATAAAACTTATAGGGTAGCGGAAAACGATCAAAGCTACGCCGGCGGAAGAAGCGAAAGATTTGGAGCAAAAAATAATTTTATTCTGGGCGAAAAGATTGTTAGCGTAGCATATAGATATTTGGGAGTTCCGTATGTTTGGGGAGGGACGTCGCAATATAATGGAATGGATTGTTCGGGACTTACCCAAAAAGTATTTTCTAAATTGGGTATACCTATTCCCAGAACCGCTGCCGAACAGGCAAGATTGGGCAAATATGTCCCTAAAAATAGACTAAAACCGGGGGACCTGTTATTTTTCAGGACATACGCCCCCTATATTTCACATGTAGGCATATACATAGGTCACGATAAATTTATACAGGAGAATTACAGTGCAGGCAAGGCAACGATAACGGACCTATCTAACACATATTTTGAAAGAACTTACGCGTTTGCAAAGGTCATAAGGTAAATAAAATATAAAATAGAGGGAGCAGACAATGTTCAATTTTAACAACTGGTATGCGCCAAACCCTGTAATATTTTTGGGTAACGTTCCGGTACATTGGTACGGCATATTAATAGGTGCCAGTTTCATTATCGGTATCGCTATAGCGTATTTTAGGGCAAAATCATGGGGCGAAGACCCTGAAAATATAATTAATATTATGGTTTTTGCGATACCAGTATCGATCATATTTGCCCGTATTTATTACGTAGTGTTTGCATGGGGGTATTACGCCGATAACCCGATAAGCATTTTTTATATATGGCAGGGAGGAATTGCGATATACGGAGGAGAAATTGGCGGGCTTTTAACCCTTTTTTTGTATACGCGGATAAAAAAGCTAAATATATGGCTTTATATAGACATGCTGGCCCCGAGTCTTCTTCTCGGTCAGGCAATAGGCAGATGGGGAAATTTTATAGACCAACAGGCATTCGGTTACCCCGTTAAATGGGGAATTCCTATTGCGAAGGCGCTGCGTCCGGTCAATGCTTATACCCCGAAACATTTAATAGTTGGTGTGTGGGGATATCTCTTTCAGGCTGCCTACCCTAAAAACTTGACTATGTATTCACACTTTGAACCATCCTTTTTCTTTGAATCCGTTCCTGATTTTTTCGGGTTTATATTTTTGATGTGGCTTTCAAGGAAAAAACCTAAAGTTGCGGGTAAGATACTCATAGGTTATGCAATATGGTACGGGGCGACCAGATTTTTTACGGAGGGAACACGCATAGATAGTTTATGGCTTGGAAACAGCATAAGAATTTCACAGATGCTGAGCATGCTTGCGATAATAGCTTCCGTAACGATTTTAATTTATAGGCATTATAAATATAAAAATGTATAGACAAATTACATCTTTATTCTTACCATTACGCCGTGTACCTTTTCTGCCGGCAATTTGTAAAACCTTACGAACGATGGGGATAATTTTTTGATCAGCGCAAATATTTTCCAGAATACGTTATTGCTGACTATTTCTTCAAAGCCGTAAAATATAACGGTTTCATCGATATTGTATTTATTTAGCATAGCCTCTACGTCTACGACTTCGGAATACCCCGCCCTTATCGTAAGATGACTGAGTCCCACGCCTATGTCGCTTTTGAATAAACTGTCCGTCCCGTAAGGTTTTGCAGTTCTTTCTATCGATACTAAAATATTTTTTTCGTATATTATATTATTATCCATCATTGTTTTGACTATATACGGAGATACCTTATCGGATAGGCTTGCAAAGAACAGAGAAGTGCCTTTTAATTTGGCGGAATTTTTATAGCGGTCATTATATTCTTTTAAAAATATGTTTAAATCCGTCATTTTATATATATTGTGCAGTCTTTTTTGTCCTTCAGTATATATCATTATAGTGACAAACGGCAACGTAGCTATTATTAGCGCGAAATACCCCCCTTGGAATGTTTTGTATAATAGATTTGAAGTTAAAAACATGATATCCGCAAATGTCGTAACGAGCGAGACGAATAGCATAATAAATTTCTTTTTGTGATAAAAATGAATATTTATTAGAATACCGGTGAAAGCCATAGTGCCGCTGACTGCGAGTCCGTAAGCCATAGCGAGATTATTGGATGTTCTGAAAATTATTATTGCTGTCAAAACGCTTAAAAACAGAAACCAATTTGCAAAACTTATGTATATTTGAGATTGTATTTCGCTGGACTTGTAATCTATTCTTAAAAGCGGAACTATCCTGTTATTTATAAGCTGATAAACTACGGAAAATATGCCGCTTATAACGGCCTGTGAGGCTATTATGGTTGCCATAATACTTAAAACAAGAACCGGAATGTAAAAAAAGTGCGATTGTGAGTAAAGCATCTGAAAAAACGTGTTTGTTTCTGTCTTGTGCATAAGCAGAAAAGCGCCTTGTCCCATATAATTTAAAACAAGCATAATAAATACGAATACCCATGCTTTAGTAATGGGTTCTCTGCCTATATGCCCCATATCTGCATATAGGGCTTCACCTCCCGTTGCCGAAAGGATCACGTCTGATAATACGAATAGGGAAATGATGTCGTGTGTCATTAAACGGCTTACAGGGATGTTACTGTCGAATACGAATCTCAAGGCATAGGCGGGATTAATAACCTTTAATAAGATTTCCGGCGCATAAATCAGTGAAAATAAGCCTGAAATGCCTATGGTTATGAACCATAAAAGCATTATCGGACTGAATATTTTTGCTATTTTTTCTGTTCCCTTATGCTGATACCAAAATAAGATTATCGTAATGGCAACCGAAATTAAAATAATCGTATCGGTAGTTACGTTTTGAAAAAAAGGTATAAGGCTAATACCCTCAACGGCACTCAAAATACTTATGGCGGGCGTGATAACGGAGTCACCTATTAAAAGAGAAAGGGCTATATACGATATAATGGTTATAAAGGTAATTTCTCTTGCCGATTTTGCATATTTTTGTATGATATTTTTAAGGATTATAGTGCCGCCCTCATTTCTTTCGCTTATACCCATGGCAAACCAGACATACTGAACGGTAACTAAAAGCGTTATAGTCCATATTATAAGGGATACTACGCCAAGCACGTTTTCGTTTGTAACTTTTAGATATGCAAAAATGACGGCAATCGTATATATGGGGCTTGTCCCTATATCGCCGAACACGATACCGAGTGCTTTTATCGATTTATTTTCGGATAGGTTCTTTTTGACATTGCATAATATATTCATATTGGAAAATTAAGATAATTCATAGCGTTACTATGGTTTGAGTGCGTGCCGTTTACATAATGGTATATGATACGGCACGGAAAAAGACAGATCGAACGGATCCAAGGTATGCATGTTCGCTCGGCATATATAATGTCATAAATATACTTGCAAAATTAACCTTATAATTTATTCATTGTTTTATTTATGAATTTATAAGGCATGGTATTTTAATTTAAATATTATCTATCGATTTTATTATCTTTTCTTTTACGATAGATGCCTTTTCGTTCATTTCTTTAATGTCGACTAATCCTAAAAGAGTCTCTGGGTTTATAGCGCTGACTACGGTTTCTCCATCCTTGTTTTCATAAACGCATACGTTACATGGAAGCAATAATCCTATATCGTCGCTTACGCCTATGGCCTCCATTGCAATTTTGGGGTTACACATTCCCAAAATGGTGTATTTTTTAAAGTCAGCGCCTATTTTTTCCTTAAGAATTTTTTTAACATCCATTTCCGTTACTGCCCCAAATCCGTTTTCCTTAAAGACTTCTTTGACTCTTACTACCGCATCGTCAAAATCTAATTTAACGGTTCTTGAAATGCCTAAATTTAATGTCATAATTGCCTCCAGTTAATTATCAAACTTTAATTTTATATATATGGATACGTCGATTATTATATGTATTAAATAAGTTCGTGTCAATATCTTCTCGTTTGCTTAAGTCTTGCGATGTAATTTAGTTTTATATTATCCCTTAATGACGGGGTTCTCCAAGCATTGGTCCGCTTATTTTCGGCATGCGGAAACAAAATCGAAACAATTTAACAAAAACTTAACATAAATGTAACGAATATGTAATATTTGTTTGTTAAAATTATATGTGTAAGACATAAGAATCGGGTAAAAAGAAAAATTAGAAGAGATAAACTAAATCAATTAAATTTTTAAAAGGAGGAGATTATGAGTATGGGAGGGTTTTTCAGTTCTAAAAAACAAGATTCGGGCATATTGCCGTATGCGCGACAAACAGCCGTCTTTGTTGCGGTAATTACTCTCGTTGTGGCGTCTGTTTTTATCGGCGGCGCGATTAATACGGCTCATGCCGGTTCAAATAACGGAAACAGCCTAAGTCTTTACGAAAACCCTATAACGGGAGAGGTGTTTTTAAAGCCCGGAAGCGGAAGGAGCAAGCTGAGTAAACACATAACCAAGAAGTTATTCGGCATTAAAAAGGCGGTATCAAACGCGGTTCCTGCATGGACAAAGCACGTAAAGCTCGGAACGACGATTTGGATCGGTTATGGATATTATAATAATACCGGCTTTTCGCAGGATTTACAGCTTGAAGAAAATCGTCCCGGACCGGGCAATAACAACTATAATGCTTTTAACGTAAACAGGGGTTATATAAATTTTGTCTTTAGAAAAAACAAGAAATGGTTCTTAAGGGTTACGCCTAATATCCACAGAGGGCAGGACGGCAGTGCGTTTATACGTTTAAAGTATGCCTATCTACAATTTAACAAAATTTATGATGCAAACGGGTTAACCATGAATTTAAAAGTCGGACAGACCACGACCCCGCTGATTGCATGGGAAGATGGCCTTCTCGGCTACCATTTTACGGAAAGAACGCCTTATGGCTTTCTGGGTGTTACTTCTACGCAGCCCGGTATAAGTATTACCGGAAGGTACAAAACGGATGGAAGGGTTTATATGGCATATAATGCCGGATTTTTTAATAGCGGCGGATGGCATAATAATGAGGAAGCGGAACAGAAATCGCCGCAAATAAGATTGGACATTTATCCTTTCGGCGCCGATTCTAAGCTTAATGGTATCGGGATAAGCGGTTATTACGCATGGGCACAACAAAATACGTTTTTCCCGGCAGGAGAAAATCATCCTACGGCGAGAGCGGCGGCAATACTTCATTATAAAACACCCGACTCTGTAATCGTATTACAGTATGATTACGCCATTAACCAATTGGGAGGTTTCGGCAACATCAATAATTCAAAGGGAAGCTGGTGCGGAATAGGAGCAAATACTTCGTCTCCCGGCGTGTACGGGTGTAATCTGTCAGGTGCTTCGCTCCCGTTTAATCCGAGTAAACTCGGTACTTCACCCCATAATACCGAACATGGCTTGGACGCATTCGGTTATTATAATATCCCTAATAGTAAATTCGGTCTTTTTGGTCTTATACAGAGGTATTATTATTCAACTCCGCAGACGGATTCAGCCAATTTCAAATATGGAAATCCTTATGATTTTCAGAGGGTCGTAGCGGGCATAGGATATCATTTTAATAAGCATATAACCTTTGCGATAGACGAACAGAACTACCGGTTCCTCAATGCAAAGGATTACAGGGATCTGCCGTCTACATCCCCTATGTATATAAACTATGGTCAGTGGATGGGAGATACCAATGCAATATTGGTTCAGGTTAGAATAGCATTTTAATTTTGATATAAGGTTTTTATCCATCACCTCCTGAAATGCCCGCTTAAAGGCGGGCATTTTTATGTAATCGGTTGCATTTTATAATTAGATGTCTTATGATAATATAAGGTTTTAGTTCTTAATATAAACATTAGTTGAGGGTTGATATCGCATGGATTGCGGATGAAGATTTTATATAAAAACCCGGGTCGGTTTTTTCCTATCATATTTATTACCTTCTTTATCACTGCTTGTTAATTATTTACATATCCGTATTATTTCATTTTTTTTATTGTTTTCCGTTGATTTTGTTTTTAAATATTCGGTTTTTTCTCCTGAAGTATTTTATTTTTCGTATAAATTTCCATATAACGATAAAAACTTACAAATAGAGGAGGAACGCTTATGCACATAGTAATCTATTATTTAGTGGCCTTTTTGTGGGCGGTATTCACCGGGTTCATATTTTCTTCTATAGGTGCCGCCGGCGGAATACTTGCAAGTTTCGGATTCATAACGGTCTTGAATATTCCGGTCGCAAATTCGGTAAAAGTGATGAGTCAGATTTTGGTCATTATCTCGCCATTGATCGCTCTTCCGGTTTATTTCAGACAGAAAAGGATTCAGAGTTTAAAAAAGGTTTTGTTTTATGTGGGCTTTACGATGGCTTTCGGAGCCATAATGGGGGCTATTTTTGGCTCGTGGCTTTCAAAAAATTATCTTTTCGAACTTAAATCGTTTAAATATCTCTTCGGTTATTTAACGTTCATAGTGACGGCGTTAATGATATATAAGATTGTGAAACAAAGGATTAAAAAATCCAAAAAAGGCAACGTTGAGGGTAGTAAGAATCAGGATATGTCGGATGTCACCTATATAGGCAAATTCTCTTTTAAAAAGATCAATTTTAAATTTATGTCAGAGGAACACTCGTTTAGTCCGCCTATTTTATTTATTGCCGGTTTTTTAATCGCGATAGTATCATCCATTTTCGGTGTAGGCGGGGGGTTTTTAATCGTTCCGTTTTTGACCGATATAAACGGGCTTCCGGCTTTCTTAGCGGCAGGCACAAGCATATTAGTGGTATTGATTGCGTCTATCGTAAGCGTATCTAATTATGTCAGGATGGGAGTTCATATTATAGTCCCGGTTCTTTTGGTGGAGATTGCCGGGATCATATTGGGTTCCGTATTGGGTCCGAAAATTTCCGGTCGTTTAAATGAAAAATGGCTAAAATACACACTGATAGTTTTACTTTTTTTTATCGGTTTATTTTACGTGTTCAAGCCGTAATCATAATATCATGATATAATAATGATATTAGCAAAAGGCTTTTAAATGAGCGAACGGTCGATAAGAAATATAGAAAAGGGGGTTTGGGATGAGAAGACTTTTTGAGCCGTTAGAGGTAGGCGGGGTTAAGATCAAAAACAGAATAATGATGGCCCCGATGTGTATGTATTCGGCCAAGGATGGTGTCGTAGGTGCATTTCATATGGCGCATCTGGGCGCTCGCGCAGTCGGAGGAGTAGGTTTAATTATTGTGGAGGCGACGGGAGTAAGCCCGGAGGGAAGAATAAGCCCTTACGACGCCGGAATGTGGAATGAAAAACATGTTGAGGCATTTAAGCCTATAGTAGAATTTTGCAAATCATGCGGTTCTGCGATGGGTATTCAATTAGCGCACGCGGGAAGGAAGGCTTCCGTCAACCTTCCATGGTTAGGGGAAGAACCATTAAAACGGGAGGAGGGGGCATGGCAGACGCTTGGTCCGAGCCCTATTCCGTTTGATGTCGGTTATCCCGTTCCTAAGGAAATGGATAACGGCGACATTGAAAAGGTGATAAAAGATTTTGCAGTCGGGGCTATAAATGCCGATAAAGCCGGATTTGATGTCATAGAAATACATGCCGCTCACGGGTATCTGATAAACGAATTTTTATCTCCTATTTCTAATAGGAGAAAAGATAAATATGGAGGAACTCTCGAGAACAGGGCAAGGTTTTTGCTTGAAGTAATAGATGCCGTGAAAAGAGGAAACCGGTCGAGAAATAAGCCCATTTTTGTCAGAATTTCGGTGGTTGACTGGATAGAGGGAGGTTTTGACGTTAAATCGGCTGTCATTTTAGCGAAAATACTGAAAGAATCGGGAGTTTCCTTAATAGACTGTTCATCGGGAGGAATTGCACCGGACGCAAAAATGGATGTTTACCCCGGTTATCAGTTGGGTTTTGCAAAAGAGATCAGAGAGAAGGCGGATATAGCGGTTTCCGGTGTCGGGCTTATTGCCGAGCCTGAATTTGCCGATTTTATAATTGGCTCCGGAACAGCGGATATGGTCGTTATGGGTAGGGAGCTAATCAGGGATCCTTACTGGCCATTACATGCCGCACAAAAACTAGGAACGGACATAGAGTGGCCTAAACAATATTTAAGGGCTAAATTATAACGAGGAAACGTCTAATAGTACGTTATAAATATTTTTTGCTAATAATTCGTATGAGTAGCCGTTTAATATTCTGTCTATTTTATCTTTGTCGTGATTTGCGCCGTTATCCCTGAGCGCATTTTTAACGGCAGCGGATATTTCGCCTATGTCGTACGGATTTACGTAATAAGCCATGTCTTTGAATATTTCAGGAAGGACACTGTTGTCGGCAAGGATTAAAGACGGTGCTCCGGATGCGAGTGCTTCAAGCGGAGCAAATCCGAACCCTTCGCTTAGGGAGACGAAGACGAATGCGTTTGAGGCGGAGTAATAAAGGTTTAGCTCATCATCGCTTACATAGTTTAAAGATTCCACGCCTTTAATATTAAATTTTTTAATAAATATATCTATAAAATCGGGCTTGTTGCTTCCGGTAAACCTTTTGCCTATAAGGATGAGTTTAAGGTCGTTAAATTCATTTTCTTTTTTTAGGTCGTTAAAAGCATGAATGAGATTTGTAAGGTTTTTATGTTTTTTTCGATTTCCGCAGTAAAGAATGTAGCGGGATAGATTTTTTTTCCGCTTGAATTTAATGATTTCTTCCCGTGAAGCCGGCTTAAATCTTGCGGAATAGCCCGGATAAATTGGGATAATCTTTTTTCGGAGGTTCGAGGCGTTTAATGCTTTTATTGATTTAATAATCCTGCCGTTTCTTTTTCCGAACATGTCTATAATATCGTTTTCGACGTAGTTTGATATCGTAATGATTTTATTTGCCTTTTTAAGTACGCCCTCTAAAACAATGCGGGCAAAGAATGTCTTGATTCTGCCGAAATATTCTGGAAAATGAAAAAACGTGAGGTCGTGGATAACGGCTACCGAGTTTTTCGGCACATAAAGAAACGGTATGTTGAAATGAGGAAAAAAGAAGACGTTCACCTCGTTTTTAAATTTCTTTATGTTTTTGATCAGCAAAAATTGTTCTTTAAAAGTATATTTTTTTATTGACGTATTTATTATGTAGAAATTCTTTTCGTTAAGCTTAAATTCTTTTATATAGTTTTTAATTATTACCTCATCACCCGTTATATAAAAGACAATCTTGGGATTAAGTTTCAAAAGCCCCGCAATAAGCTCTCTTTCATATCTGCCGACGCCGGCATAATGTATGAGCCTTCCGTCAAAGAATATCTTCATAATAAATTTAATATTTAATTATAAAAAAATTAGGTAGATAGATGCTGCACGTAAAGGCTTGTTTTTATGGTGCCGAGGGGGGGAGTCGAACCCCCACGGGATTGCTCCCGCCGGATTTTGAGTCCGGTGCGTCTACCAGTTCCGCCACTTCGGCAAGTTACAAGAATGATTGATGAATAACCGTGAGTTAAAATTTTACAACATAGCCGTATAAAATTCAAGATATTTAATTCTTTAATTTACAATATTAATTTTTTATGATATAAATTACGTAGTTTGATTTTATCTAAAAAAAGGTAATGTATATGACTGAAATTAAAGGATCGGATTTTCATTCCGATTTGCAGAAAATTTTTGGTTATGACGATAGGAGAAACGGAAACGGGATAAATCCTTTAGTTATGGTTTTGCTTGTATTTTTGATTGTCGCAACATGGTTTTTTATATCACTATACTATTTATCCTACATTAATTATTCGAAAAAATACAATATCGTTTTGGATAACCTAAGTTATAAATTGAAGAACGATATGTCAAGATCAGACAGAATCAAAACCAATCTTACTTTTTTTAAAAGCGTAAATAAAAATCAGGTAAATGTTTCGTATGTACTGTATCTTCTGTCGCTTCATAGATTTGGGAAGTCATATGTAAGGTCGTTAACCGTAAATGACGGACGGATTGATATCTCTATTTTTTCTTTAGAAAATTCTTTTAGAAAGAATCTCGGTATTATGAGAGATTACGCGCTTTATTTAAATATTTACGATTTACGGATGCACACGGGAAGATTCGGTATCGCCTCGCTGATAGAAGAGAAAACCGGAAAAAAAAGCGGCGTCGTAGGTACTATTACGAGCAGCAGGTTTAAATAATAAGCATACGGTCGATAATACACGCGGCATTGTTGTTTCATCCGGCGGTTACTCTATGAAGCCGCTATCTCTCAAGTCCTTTATGGCGTTTTGTATTATGGATGCCGAGTCCTTAAGCCCTTCTATTTCTTTTTTATTTAAAGGCAGTTTTATTACGTCTTCTATTCCGTCTTTTGAAAGAATTGCAGGAACGCCGGTGTAAATTCCGTTAATCCCGTAATAGTCCTCAAGATAAACCGATAGCGGCATTATCTGTCTCCTGTCTTTAACCATAGATTCAACAATCTCTGCCATTACTATTGCGGGAGCAAATATTGTCCCGCCTTTTAAGGCAATTACCTCGGCGGCACACGTTTTATAGTACTCGGCCATTTCCTCAAGCTTTTTCTTGTCGTATCCCGGGATAGAGCTTAAAGGCACACTGTTTATGCTTGCAAGAGAGAAAACCGGGGTCATGCTATCCCCGTGTTCTCCGAGAAACATTATATCGACATCCTTAGGATTCAAATTAAAATAAGAGCCTATGGCAGAGCGAAGCCTTGTCGTATCAAGCATTGTTCCCATACCGAAAACTTTTTTTCTTTCAAAACCGGAAACCTTATATGCCACGTAAGTCATTATGTCCACCGGGTTTGATACAACGAAAAGAATTGCGCTTTTGTTATATTTGACAATATTGCTTACTATATCCTTTAATATGTGGACGTTCTTTTTATTTAAATCTAACCTTGATTCCCCAGGTTTTCTTGGGATTCCTGCGGTTATAACTATAATATCTGCGTTTTTAACGGAGTCATACTCGGCGGTTCTAACTCTCGTATGACCGGTAAGCGATATTCCGTGAGAGATATCAAGCATTTCACCCCTTGATAAATTGCGGTTTATATCTATAAGAGTAACCTCCCTAACGATATCTTTAAGGGTTAAGGTATATGCAAGAGTCGCCCCGAGCCTGCCAGCGCCTATTATGCTCACTTTCATTAAAATGACCTCCGTATTTTATTTTAGTGTTTATTTTTAATAAATAGAATTTATGGATTATATTATATAAGCGTATAAAAAATCAATCGTTTACTTTTAGTAGAAAGATTTTTGCCGTCGGTAGTAGTAATTAACGTTTAGTCGTTAATCTGTCGTCGTGAAATATTAAAACCTGTCGGCTTAACGTTTTTATCGTTTTATTAAACAAACGCTTCACCATAAGATAATTTTTAGGCGGTATTTTGTAACCGTTTGTTGAAAAATATGAATTAAAAACAACAGTATTGTTTTTAACGACGTAATAGGTCTTAAATGACCCGACAATGTTTTTGATGTTTATATCTTTTGGAATAAAAACAGGCTTATAGCTTTTTGGAAATTTTAAATATATTGTATTTTTTTCGGAAAAATTATATCCGAATTTTAACGAATATTTTCTGTGATTGAGGGCAGTTACTTTAGCAAGTGTCGTCATAGTCCTTATCGGGAGTCGTACAAGCATTATGTTTCCTTTTTTACCGGCATATTTTTTTGCGGAGAATGAAATCTTTTCTATGAACGGTTTTGTAAGGCTGTTGCCGTTTTTAAAAGAAAATCCGCTTAGTTTGGCATTGGGGGATATGTTCAAGATTTTTTTTAAAATGCCGTTTTTCTTTTTTTGTGCAGATTCAGATGAGTAAAGATATCTTTTATACATGTCGTATGCTCCGGCATAAACAAAGGTAATTTTAGACTTGATACTGCCGTTATAAGAGAGAGCGGCATATTCTTTCATGTCTATTCTGTTTTTTCTCGGCGGAAAAATCGGAGTTTTTGCTATTATCCCCTTGCTGTTTATTATAATCAAGACGTTTCTGCCCTGATCCATAGGCGGAAGGTCGCCGAACGTCGTGACGTTGGAGGTAGTGTCCGCAAACATAAATTTACCGTTTTTTAGCTTTATAGCCGTTATTTCATGATCAAAAACAAACGGTGTCGGAAGTTTGGGATTCATATCTGGAATTTCCGTCGTGGGGATAAGGACAGGATAAGCCTTAACGCCTATCATGCTTAACATTGATGCAAAAAGCGTTGCATGATCCTTACAGTCTCCAAACCTATTTTTAAAAACAGAATTAACGTTACTGGGTTTATAACCGTCTATCCCGAATTCATATCCGACATACCTTATCTTTTTAGCGACAAAATTATAAATGACCTTCGTTTTTTGTAATTTTGTCTTTTTTGAACGGATTAATTTTTTTATAAAATACTTAAGATTTTTACCCGGTTTTATAATGTCGCTTGTAAGTCCGGCATACCACACAGCCACTTTATCCCAGGATCTGATGGACGATACCGTTATATGGGGAACTATAAAGGATTCACTCGGTCCCATTTGTTCCGGCATAATTTTTTTTCTATTCCATATTTGCCAGATAAGCGTTGTACCTCCGGAGTTTTCGGTGATGCTTGGTTTTTTATCAAATCCGTATTCTACGTATTTGTAATAAACGTCCCTGGGTATAGTCAATCTATAAACGGATTTTTTTAAAGGGGATAATCCGCCGAAATAATCTTCCGTAAAAAAACTATCTTTCATATACGGTTTTACGGTAGTAGTCTTAAATTTATAATTGATGACGGAACCATCTGTGAGTTCCGGAAGTCGGATTGTTTTTAATAATTGATTAGAAAAAATAGGTGCTTCCGTGTTAAAGGGTGCGGTAACCGTTTTTAAGCCGTTTAAGTTTACGTTGTAGACGTTTCCGTCGGGTTGAAATATTTTAATGAAATATATATGAAGTTTCTGGTTTTTTTTAGAAAAGGGAAAACTTAAAGTGGAGTATTTATTGATGCCTTTTTTGTTCAGTATTTTTATTATTTCGTGTTCCGTAATAACGTCTTCGAATTTTTTTTTTATCTTTTCATTTGTGTAATCTAATAATATTTTAGACGAGACGTCCGATTTAATGGATTTATCAATAGTACCCGCCGCATAGGAGGTATTGTAATAATTATTACCGGTAATGTTTACCGAATCTATTAATGCAAATAAGAACAATATAAGGGGAAGCAAGTAAAAATATTTTTTAATCTTTGCCATAATTTTTCCGCCATTTAGATTTTCCGTTAATATCCTTTATTTGTCTGGTGCCGGAAGGGGGAGTCGGACCCCCACAAGATTAATCTTACACGGCCCTGAACCGTGCGCGTCTACCAATTCCGCCATTCCGGCCTAAACCTTTTGAAAAACTATTTTTTATTTTATAATGAAAAAATAATCGCTTAATGTTATCATTATAAAAACTCGGGCTTT
This sequence comes from Candidatus Acidulodesulfobacterium sp. H_13, assembly GCF_048541835.1. Taxonomy (NCBI): domain Bacteria; phylum Candidatus Acidulodesulfobacteriota; order Candidatus Acidulidesulfobacterales; family Candidatus Acidulidesulfobacteraceae; genus Candidatus Acidulidesulfobacterium; species Candidatus Acidulodesulfobacterium sp. H_13. The sequence continues at coordinate 326,539 of NZ_JBLEOY010000001.1, read as the reverse complement.
TATTCTATCATATTTATTAAACGATTGACATAGAAAATATATGAAAACTGTGACTAAAGAAGATATTATTTATCTATTCTCCCAAAAGTTTGATATCCCCCTATCTTTCATGGATATTAAACACGGCTTAAGTATTGCTTCCCCCGGAGCGCTTCCTGCCGCTAAGAAAATGCTGGATTCTATGGTAAGCAGCGGTGAACTGCTTCTTACTAAAGGTGAAAAATATATATATCCGCAAAAATTAAACTTAATACGCGGGACCGTGTTTACAAAAAAGCGGGGCTATGCATTTATAAGCGACGATACCGGAGGATGTCGGGATATTTTCGTGAGAGATTCCGATTTGGGCGGTGCAATTCCGAATGATGTCGTAATTATACAGCTCATACCGGACAGTTCACGCTATTTGAAAGAAAAGAATAGAAAAAGGGTTAAAACAAACGGCAAGCCTAAGTTATCTGCTAAGTCGCAGAATGGTTCTGCGGGCAGAAGGGGGAGGGTCGTAAGGATAGTAAAAAGAAACCTGAAAAGTTTTAAAGCTGTAGTAAAAGTTGAAAAAAATATAGCCATTTTAACTCCCGTTTCCCCTGAATTTTATGATATTTTTTACTTTGATATGCATAGATTTAAATATAAGGATATGTTAAAAAACGGCGTAATAGTAAATGCCATTTTGCCGAAAACAGGCGATTTATCCTCAAGAGCGGTCTTGATCGACAAGGTTTTAGGCGGTATCGAGTCGCAGGGAACGGAAGAAGAAATAATTTTAAATAAGTATGATATTTATAAATCGTTTGATGAAAAGGTGATGGAAGAACTCTCGGAAATTCCGGAAGATTTGGAGGAAGAAGAAACCGTAGGCGGTAAGAGTGGAAACAGACGCGATTTGACGCGCCTACCCTTTATAACCATAGACGGTGAAGATGCGAAAGATTTTGACGATGCCGTTTGCGTGGAAACGTCGACAAAAGCGGGCTTGGTAAAACTTTACGTTGCAATAGCCGATGTTTCTTATTTCGTAGGATATGGAGGCTATATCGACAAGGAAGCCTTCAAGAGAGGTAATTCTACTTATTTTCCGGGGCATGTTTATCCTATGCTCCCCGAAGGATTATCCAACGATCTTTGCAGTCTTCTTCCCAAGAAAAAGAGATTTGTTATGGTTTGCGAAATGGATGTAGATATCGTATCCGGGAAAATAGAGAGAAAAAAGATATATAGGGGGGCAATAAAGACGTTCGGAAGATTGACATATAACGAGGTATATAATTATTTAACAATGTCGGAGGATAGAACAGAGTCTGAGAATGAAGGAGACAGCGGACTATTTCATGAATTGGATAAAAAGTTATTTCCGATAAAAGATATGCTGTTAAAAATGAGAATACTTGCAGAAATTTTAAGAAAGAAGAGGATTAAAAACGGCAGTCTATATTTCGATCCGATTAAAAGCAAGGTAGAATTAAACGAAAACAACGAGGTTTTAAACGTTATCCCCGAGCCGAGAAATTTTGCCCATGATTTGATTGAGGACTTTATGATAACGGCAAACTGTGCCGTAGCGGAATTTATTGAGGCGAAAAAAGTTTCTTCGATTTATAGGGTACATGAAAGACCGGATGAGGAAAAAGTTAAAGAATTTTTAAAAATATTAAAATATTTTAAGCTGCCTTTTGTATACGGTCCATTAGAAAATTCACTCGACTATCAAGAAATGCTTGATAAATTAAAAGAAAACCCATTATCCTCTTTTTTAGAGCAGGCATTTTTGAGATCTATGCGTATTGCCGTATACTCTCCGGTTAATATTCATCACTTTGGACTTGCGTTGACCTCTTATACTCATTTTACGTCTCCCATCAGGAGGTATGCCGACCTGTTAATTCACAGGATTCTTGCCTTTATGCTTTACGGGGACGACGGCAATAAAAAAACGTTTAAAGCCGAAAGTGGTGGATATGGAGACGCGGGCAAAGGTAAAAATGTTCCGGAATGGTTGAATTTAGACTACTTAAGGGTTGTATCTAATATAATTTCCAGACGGGAAAAACTTTCTTCGGATGCCGAGAGGGAGTACTCCGATTTTAAGAAAATGCAGTTTTTAAAAAAAAATGAACAGGCAGTTTACGACGGGTTCATCACCAACGTAGTAAATTTTGGTTTTTTTGTAGATATTAAGGGATTTTTCATACAGGGCTTCGTGCATGTTTCGACCATAGCCGACGATTATTATGAATATAACGATAATACAAAGATACTTAAAGGTAAACATGGTAGGAAGATATTTAAGATAGGAGATAAAGTTGAAGTCAGCGTTTATTCAATCGACCTGTTAAAGAGAGAGGTAGATCTGAGGTTTATCGAGTTCGATAAACATAAAAAATATAAGACGGGATTTTTGTCTGCAAGAAAGCGGAAATGAAGCAGGAAAGGCATATCTCGGCGTGCAAATAGAGACTGAGGGTTAATTTAGATATGAAAATAGGCGATTTTATTAGATTCGTGAGGGCGATTCAGAGAATAAGGCAGGTTTCGGCGATTCTTGCAAAGCATGGTTTTTATCAAATCATAACTAATTTGGGGCTTTCGAGATTTTTTATATTTAAAAAATATCTTAAGGCAGCCTATCCGGTGGATAATTATCAGAACGTTCCTCCCGAAGTAAGATTGAGATATGCCTTAGAAGAGCTTGGCCCGACCTTTATAAAACTTGGACAAATATTTTCCGAAGAAATAGCCGACCTACCTTTGAAATATATCATCGAACTAAGGAAGCTGCAGGATAGTACACGTATAGATTATAATAAAATAAACGATATCAGAGAAATATTTAAGGCGGAAACCGGTTTAAATATTGAAAAGGTTTTTACGTCCTTTGAAGAAACACCCGTAGCTTCGGCTTCCATAGCGCAGGTGCATAAGGCGGTCTTAAAAGACGGAACCGTAGTTGCCGTTAAGATTAAAAAAAAGGACGTACATAAAATAATCAAAAAGGATATAGGTGTTTTATACTTTATCTCTAGTATCGCCGGAGATGCCGCCAAAGAATTGCTCTATATCGATAACGCGGAGGAATTTCTAGAGGAATTCGTCAAAAATATTACATCGGAACTGGATTTTTTACGTGAAGCCGGAAATACGGAAAAAGTAAGGAAAATTAACCAAGATAAAGATACGGTCGAGATAGCCAAAGTTTATTGGGAATATTCTTCTGCGAACGTATTGGTGGAAGATTTTATAGAAGGAGTCAAAATAAGCGACGTAAATGAATTGTCTAAAAGAGGTTTCGATAAAAACAATATCCTTAAAATATTTTTAAACCATTTTTTAAATCAGATATTTATAGTAGGTTATTTTAATGCCGACCCTCATCCCGGCAATATATTGGTTATCAATGAAAACAAGATAGGGATAATTGATTTTGGCTCCGTAGGGATAATTACGAAAGATTTACGAAAAAAAGTTCTGAGGTATTTTATTGATTTTTTTCACGACGATTATGAAGATGCCGCTTCTCTATTTATTGATATATGCATGGGAAATTTGACCGAAAGGGAGGAACAGGCATTCAAATTTGAACTTATAGAATTCATAGAAAGCGTAGACAATAAACCGTTCAAGGACATATATAGTTCCGAGATTCTTTTAGAAACCTTAAAAATAGGCCATAATCATAAATTAGCGATACCCTCGGAGCTTTCTCTTCTGTTTAAGGCTATGCTTCCCATAGAGTCTGTGGCAAAAATGCTTAATCCAAATTTTTCCTTTGCTGATTCGGGACTTGAGTTTTTTAATTCCATATCGGCGGATAAAAAAGCGAAAGCTAAAGCAAAAGATATTGAGGCGATGCTCATAGATAACTTAAAAAGCTATAAGAATTTTTTTGAGGTACTTCCGAAAAGAGCGGATAAGATACTTAAAAAAATGTCGGAAGATAAATTCTCCATAGATTTTATACATAAGGGATTAGAGGGATTGATAGGCGAAATGGAAAGGTCGAGCAAAAGGCTTACCGGCGGACTTTTACTTGCTTCCGTTATAATTTCTTCGGGGGTTCTCATATTCATAGGGAGTGAATTTTCGCATTTATACATTTCAATAATGGGGATAACAGGATGGATTATGGGATTGTTATATATTTTAATTTTATTGTTTAAATAAAACAGACAAGAACAAGGAGGATAATAAAAACATTGGAAATATTGGAAATTAATGATGCAGGTTGCAGCTTCAAAGACTCGGTAATTACTATAGGCAGTTTTGACGGAATACATCTGGGACACAGAAAATTAATGGAACTCACTAAAGATTCCTCTTTAGAATCGAATTCAGTTTCGGTAGTTTTGACTTTTTATCCTCATCCGCTAAAGGTTCTTCACCCGGAGACTAATGTCCATTTGATTACTACATTCGAAAAAAAGACGGAATTAGTAGAGGAAACGGGTATAGATTATTTAGTTTATATCACGTTTACACCTGAGTTTTCAGGAATGATGCCGGAAGATTTTATCAAAAATATTATAGTAAAAAGATTGAATCCGGTTAAAATTATAGTAGGACATGATTTCGGCTTCGGTGTTAAAAAGTCGGGAAACATACCCCTATTAGAGAAACTATCAGGGGAGCTCGGTTTTGAACTTGTCGTCGTAGAACCCGTTGTAATAGACGGAGAGGTAGTTTCAAGCACGCTCATAAGAAGATTGGTGATATCCGGCAGGGTCTGCGCGGTAAAGAGATTTTTAGGAAGGCATTATTCGGTTCACGGTCGTGTGGTTAAGGGAAGCGGCAGGGGTAAGCATCTTGGATTTCCTACGGCCAATATTATTCCGGAGGAGGAGTTGTTCCCCAGAGACGGGGTGTATGTTACACAGGTGAGAATAGGCGATAAATTTTATGATTCTATAACAAATATAGGTTCTAATCCTACGTTTAATGAAGAAATAAGAAGAATAGAGACATATATATTTGATTTTAACGGCAATATATATGATGTGGAAATAGAGGTTTTCTTTACGGAAAGGTTGAGAGAAGAAATAAAGTTTAATAATATAAAAGAACTTGAAGAAAGGATTAAAAAAGACATAGAGCTCGCAAATCTTATCTTAAGAAGAAGACTGAAATCCAAAAAAGATATTGTTCCTTTGACTTGATTTTTAAATAAAAGTTTAATAAAATATACTTATGATAACGTATAAGACTAAAACTAAAAAATTTAAGGTTTTTTTATTAAGTCTCGTTATTGTCTTGACGGTGCTTACTGCGGGATTTTTCGCGTATACGGCTTATACTTTCGGTTCATTATATTCTAAAGCCTCCGCGCTCTATTCTCTTAAACAGTCTAATATGATTTTTTTTGGCGGCCAAAAGGGGCTAAGGCTTGTTTATCCGTCTATGTCGGGCGGGCTGAACGGTGTTTCCTTTTATTTTGTTTTTACTACGGCGTTGTTATTATTTGCGGGCATTATAATCTTTATGTTCGTCTATTTTTACAGACTGATAGAAAGCCAGGAAAATACCGAATTGGCATTAAGGTCTGTAGAAAAGAACATCCTTGAAGTACCATCCACTATTATTCATGAAATTAAGGGTAACATAAATTCGGTCTTAATTAATTCGAGGGTGTTAATCGAGAAGGTTAAAGACATAGAGTCGAATAAAGACGGTATCGTAAAAACCGGCAGTGTTATAGGAAGCGAAACCGCGAGATTGGCCCAAACAATGGACAACATACTTAAGTTTACCAAGGATTACGATTTAAATTTAGAAAACGTCAACCTTTCGGAACTAATGGAAGAGGCATACAAATTGATTGAAAAAAGGGTTTCCGCAAAGGGAATTATATTTTCCGTTTCAGTAGATAGAGATATTAACATTAAGATGGACAAAGATTTAATGCTTCAGGTTTTTAAAAATTTAATTTTAAATGCCGTCGAATCTTACAAAAGTAAAAAAGGAGAGGTATCGGTCTATTCCTCTTATATTTTAAATAAGATTTCTCTTGTCGTGGAGGATAATGGAGCAGGTATAGATAAAAAATACATGCGAAAGATTTTTGAGCCGTTTTTTACCACTAAAAAAACGGGAGTAGGACTTGGGCTTGCATTGACAAAGAATATTATAGACGCTCATGGATTTAATATAAATGTAGATTCACATAATGGAGTAGGTACAAAGATTTCGGTTATCATGAAGGATTTATAATGCTCTCCTTAAAAGAAAAAACACAACGGGAAGCGAAACCGAGCAAATAAACCGATTATCGTCTTAAAATATAGAGGACGGAGAGTCAAAAAGTTTAAAAATGAGCGATACGCATAAAAAGTCCATAGTAATATTAGTAGTTGAAGACGATGAAGCCTCCCGCATTGGTCTTGCCGATTTTATAAAACTCAGTGGCTATAAAGTTTATGAGGCAGATCGCCTTAAATCCGCTTTTAAGATTTTAGGCTTAAACGCCGGCGATAGAGGCGATAAGGATAAGATAGATATAGTAATTACAGATCTTAAACTTCCGGACGGCACGGGGTTGGATTTATTAAAAGTCATAAAAAAGGACGGCAAGGCTCAAAGTACGGACGTCGTTGTCGTTACGGGGTTCAGCTCGGTAAAAACCGCCGTAGAGGCGATAAAACTTGGGGCATACGATTATATAACTAAACCGGTAAATCTTGACGAACTCAGCTTAATAATTAAACGAATAATATCCAACAAAAGCCTTATAGACGAATTAAATACTTTAAAAACAAGGCTTGATGAAAGATTTAATTTCGGCAATCTAATAACTTCGTCAAAAAAGATGATAGATATCGTCAATACCGCAATTACTGTTTCAAATACCAATTCTACTGTATTAATAGAAGGCGAGTCTGGAACAGGTAAAGAATTGCTCGCAAATATTATAGTCAATAATTCTCGGAGAAAAAATAAGCCTTTTATCAGAGTAAATTGCGCTGCGCTTTCGGAAACTATTTTAGAAAGTGAGCTTTTTGGACACGAAAAAGGGGCTTATACCGGAGCGGACTCACTTTATAAGGGGAGATTCGAGATAGCGGACGGCGGAACCATCTTTCTTGACGAGATAGGTGAAGTTTCCATGAAAACGCAATCTAAAATATTACGTGTTTTGCAGGAGAAGGAATTGGAGAGAGTAGGCGGGAACAAAACGATCAAGGTGGATATAAGGGTAATAGCCGCTTCTCAGGATATAGAAAAAAAAGTTTCGAATGGTGAGTTTAGGCGGGATTTGTATTACCGGCTTAATGTAATAAATTTAAAACTCATACCCCTTAGAGAGAGAAAGGAAGATATACCTGTCCTAATAAAGCGATTTTTAGAGGATTTTTCTAAAGAAAACGACAAAAACATTATGGATATAAATAAAGGGACATTAGATATTTTGTTAAGATACGGTTATCCCGGAAACGTAAGAGAATTAAAAAATATAATTGAATATATGGTTGCCGTGACAGGAGGAGATGCCATAGATGAATCCCTGCTGCCTAATTACCTAAAAGAAAAATATTTAGAAAACGAAGTGGAAGAAACAGGGCATGATTTAAAATCCGAGCGGCTTTTTTCAAAGGATTGTATTAAAATACCCGTAGGTGCAACGCTTGAAGACGCGGAAAATTTGATCATACGAACAACCCTAAAGATGAATAATTACGATAAGGTTAAAACGGCTAAAGATTTAAATGTCGGATTAAAGACGATTTACAGGAAATTAGGTAAAACGGCTACGTCAGGCTGATTTACCTAATTTTATTTATTTTTATCATATACCCTTTCACCTCTTTAGATTTTTTGATTTTATAAGATTTTTTAAGATATTCAAGGGCTTTATTGTATTTTTTTAACATAAAATAGTCCATACCCGTATGTTTCAGAACGGTTGCGGATCTGCCGAGCTTTTTGAGTGATAACTTGAATAATTTTAATGCCTTTACATACTGTTTTTCCCTGTAATATATAAAACCGAGACTATCAAGGATAAACGGTGAGCCCTTATCGTAGAATAAGGCTCTATTTATCAGTATCTTTGCTTTTTTCAGATTCTTATTATTTATTGCAAGATTATACCCTAAATAATTAAGGGCATCTGCATCATATGGATTTATTTTTAATATTTTTTTCATTACTGCGCGAGCCTCTTTTCCTTTTTTTAGATAATGATATACCGAACCCAATTCATATAAAAGGGCGGTATTGTTGTGAAAATTCTTAAGTCCCGCTTTTATAATATCTTCAGATTTTTTATAATCATTTATTTCGGTTAAGGCAATTGCCGAGAAATAATAAAACCTTAAATTCTTTTTTAATTTTATGTTCAAAAGCATTTCGGCTATTATGTTTTCTATAGATTTCTTATATTTTATCTCGCCGCTTTCTCTGTAGCTATTAAGGTATATCGCCATTTCCTGGAGTTTGGCGTCAATGTAATATTTTCCCGGCTTAAGCTTATTTAAAAAGGTAATGCCGCTTTTATAATTTTTTTGTAATATATAAGAAGTGCCGATAAAAAAATATGCGTTGTTTTTTAAACCCGTCATATTTTTTGTAATATTAATAAAATTTAAAAACAGCCTTATAGAAGCCTTGTAATTCTTTATAATATAATAGAGTATTGCCGATTGATAAATTGCCGTCTCAGAGTTAGGGTTTATCTTAAGATATTTACCTAACGTATTTACGGCATCCTGCTCCCTTCCCGAAAGCATGTAGATCGCCGCAAGTCTGAAGTATGCCTTTTTAAAATACGGGTCTATTTTTATAAGGGATAAAAGGTTCTCTTCGGCTTTTTTATTTTGATTTTGAGTCATATATATTTTTGATAACATATAATAAGCATTTATATTGTTTGGGTGATTTAATTTCATAATGTTCAGATAAAATATCGCGGTTTTTAAGTCTCTTTTATACGTATAAAGGTTAGAAAGAAATAAAAGGGTTTTAAGATTATAGGGATTTTTTTTCAGGATATTTTTAAGAATTTCAATGGATTCTTTGAGCCTACCCGTATCGGCGGTTATTTTTGCCTTGAGAATTAAATATTTAATTACTGTATTGCCTTTCTTATTTTTTGTTTTTAAGGCAAGGTCTATGTGATTTAAGGATTTTTTATATTCCCCGTTTTTAAAATATAAAGATGCAAGCACATAATTAAAATAATGATTTTTAAGTAAATCCCCTGGTTCCCTTTTAAAATATTTGATTGCACGGTCGTAATTGCCGCCATAGTAATAGACAAAACCGGTAAGCGTGTTGAATACCGTATCCGATTGTAGGGGTGCAGCTTTTGCGTTAGTTGCGTTAGCCGGTAAAAGTAAAAAAAAGAGTACAAATAAAATAGACGCAAAAGGCGGTATGAAATATTTATAAATTTTTATATGCCCTAAGTATTTTTTGACAGTAATATAAAAAATTCCGTATTCCCCTTTTTTCCTTTTATGCATGATTTCTTTACTCCGACAACAGTGAGGTTTAAGTTTTTTGAAAATTCGATTATCTTGTTTATTACTGTTTCATGGACGGTATCGTCTCTTATTATGCCCTTTTTAAGAGCCCTTTTATCTTCTGTTTCAAATTGAGGCTTTATCAGCGAGAGTATAAGTCCTCCGGTTTTAATAAAATTTTTTATATTAGGAAGAACCTTGGCAAGTGATATAAACGATACATCACATACCGCCATGTCTAATGTTTCTCCGATTTCTTCAAATGATAGATATCTTATGTTAGTATTTTCTAAATTTTTAATTTTTTTATTCTTTCTTAAAGAATAATGAAGCTGTCCGTAACCTACGTCTATACAATAGACAAATTCAGCACCTTCCCTCAGAAGACAATCGGTAAATCCGCCGGTAGAAGCCCCTATATCTATAATTCTCTTACCTTTAACATCAATGCAAAAATCCGTCAGTGTTCCTTTTAATTTTAATCCACCGCGAGATACGTATCCGTCTGTTCTTTTGATTTCTATCAGGCTATCCGGATTGACCGATATTCCGGGTTTTGTACATATCCGTCCATCAACGGATACCATACCCTCCATTATCAGCGAGGATGCCCTCGTTCTAGTTAGATCGTCGATCGATTGAATATTAGCGAGGAGAATATCTAATCTTATTTTTTTCACTGTTTACGTTAAAAAAGTCGTTTATAGATTCAAGTAATTTTTCTTTAGAAAACCCCATAACGGCGAGAAGTTCATTACGAGAGCCGTGTTCAATATAATTATTGCCTAAAGATATAATTTTATATTCTAAATTTGTTAATGGGACGTTTTGACTTAGTACTGTTAAAAGTTTTGCTCCAAATCCGGAAAACTCGACATTTTCCTCTACCGTCATAACCTTCTTTGAACTTTTTATTTTGTCAACCAATTTTAAAGAAATTGGAGATATAAACCTGGCATTAATAAGTCCTATCTCCTGTTCTTTGTTAGCGGCGTTTTTGTTTATATCGTCGAGTAAATTTTTTATTATTTCGGTATGCGGAGCGCCGAGACTTATTATGACATTATCATTCCCATTTAAAAGAACCTCGAATTCACCTTCGTTTATTACGGATATATCTCTTTCTTCCGGAGATACAAAATAGGGTATTTTGGTTTTAGGATATCTAATTACGGTTGGCGCATTGTAGAACACGGAGCTTTTAATCATTTGCATAAGTTCATATTCATTTTTAGGAGACATAAAAATAAGGTTGGGTATATAACCTAAAAATGATACGTCGAATATTCCTTGGTGCGTAGCCCCGTCTTCTCCCGCAATACCTGCCCTGTCTATGCATAATACTACCGGCAAATTTTGAAGACATATATCGTGAATGATTTGGTCTAAAGATCGCTGGAGAAAAGTAGAATATATAAAAACAAAAGGCCGCAGTCCGTTTGCGGCTGCCCCTGCGGCAAAGGTAGAGGCATGTCCCTCTGCTATGCCGGTGTCGAAAAATCTTTCCGGAAAAACCTTTGAAAATTTAGATAAACCGGTACCGTCAGGCATTGCTGCCGTGATTGCTATTATTTTTTTATTATTTTTGGCAATATTTATTAGAAAATTAGAAGCCGCCTCACCGTAGGTTATATCGTCCGTTCTTTTTAGAATTAATCCCGTGCTTTTGTCAAAAGCCGATACGCCGTGAAATATAGAAGGGTTTTTTTCGGACGGTCCGTAGCCTTTACCTTTTTTTGTTATGACATGTAAGAGAATAGGTTTTTTTATTTTTTTTATATTCTCAAATGAATCTAATAAATATGGTATGTTATGTCCGTCTATGGGGCCTATGTATGTAAAGCCCAGTTCTTCGAATAAAATTCCGGGAACTATAAGATTTTTAAAGGACTCTTCGAATTTAGAGACGAGTTTTGCCATCTGATTTCCGAACAGCGGTATGGACTTAAGTAATTTTTCAGCTTCCTTTCTAAGCCCTTGGTAAAAATCTCCACTCATTATTTTGTTCAAATAATTAGAAATGGCTCCGACATTTTTAGAGATAGACATCTCATTGTCGTTTAAAATAACGATAATATCTTTTTTTAAAGAGCCTGCATTATTTAAGCCCTCAAGTGCTAGTCCGTTAGATATTGAGGCATCTCCTATTACAGCTATGATTCTGCCCTGGTTACCCCTGCCCGTCAAATCTTTTGCAACGCTCATGCCGAGAGCGGCGGAGATAGATGTTCCGGCATGTCCCGTGCCGAAGTAATCGTATCTACTTTCATTGATAGAGGGAAAACCCGATATCCCGCCCAATTTTCTAAGCGTAGAAAATCTCTCTCTCCTTCCGGTTAGAAGTTTATACGGATAAGATTGATGCCCGACGTCCCATATTATTTTATCTGAATTTTCTATGTCGAACGATTTTAAAACTGCGATGGTGAGTTCTGTAACTCCGAGGCTTGAGGCAATATGTCCGCCGTTTTTTGAACAAGTGGTGATTATTTCTTCTCTGAGCTCTCCCGCTAAGATTTCAAGTTCTTCCGGTTTCAAGGTCTTGATATCGTTAGGGCTTTTAATCTTGTCTAATATCATGGCGGTTTACTACCAATATTTAAATAATATTTGTTATCTTTAATGTATCTTAATGTTGTGCCGGTCATGCGTTCGGATTAGTTTATCCTTTTGGTAAGGTAATCTATAAATTCGATAAACATATCTGTTTCAGCGCCGGTTTTGCCTAAATAAATTATAGCTTTTTCATTATACTTTTTTATTAATTCCTTGGTTTTTTCTATTCCGATGTTTTCCGCAACCGTAAGTTTATTATTAGCTTTATCTATCCCGACCGTTTTTCCGATAATTTCCTTGTTTCCTGTAATGTCCAGAACGTCGTCGGTCAACTGAAAAGCCAATCCAACGCATGCCCCGAATTTTTTAAAATTATTTATGACGTCGTCATCGTCGGAAGATAATATTGCCCCTGCGGCACAGGCAGCGCTTATAAGGCTTGCAGTTTTTTTTTCGTTTATATATTCGATCTTTTCTATATCTAAAGAAAACTTTCCGAATGAGTTAATATCGTGAAACTGCCCCTCCACAAGCCCACCTGCCCCTGCGGCGCAGGAAAGCTCCCTTATTACCGCGATAATCTTTTTCGGGTCGAACCCTTTAGAGTATTTTCCATCCGATAGAATGACAAAGGTTTCGGCAAGGAGCGCATCTCCGGCAAGTATCGCCGAGGCTTCCCCGAATATTATATGATTTGTGGGCTTTCCCCTCCTTAGGCTGTCGTTGTCCATCGACGGAAGGTCGTCATGTATTAAGGAATAAGAATGTATGAATTCGAGAGAGGAAGCAAAGGGAATCAGTCTTTTTCTTTCGGAAAATCCAAGGCTATCGGCGGTCATTAAAAGCATTATGGGCCTGATTCTTTTTCCTGACATGGTCAGGGTGTAGAGCATCGCGTCAGTAAGCGAAAATTTATTATGGGGAAATTTCTTATCGTACCCTGTTTTATTAAAATAAGATTTTATGAAATCGTTAATCAGGCTTTTATTTGTCTCTATGTATCGGTCTATGCCTTTCATAAATTCAGTTGTTCGGTACTTAATGAGGCTTGAATTCCGTCATTGTTTTTCGCGGTCAACTCTTCTACCTTTTTTTCGGCGGAATTGAGTTTTTTAATGAGATAATCTGAATATTTTATACCTTCTTCGTAAATCCTGATAGAATCTTCAAGTCCGAGGTCTCCTTTTTCGAGACTTAGTACGTTCTCTTCTAATTTTTTGAGGGCTTCCTCAAAAGTTAAAACATTTATATTCTTACCCGTATCTCTATCTTCCGTGTTCATGTCTTAAATTATAAGATAAACAAAAAAAATTTTCAACATAACTTTAAAAAAAATTTAAAAAACATATTGAAAAAAATAAATCTATTTTGTATTATTAAACTATTATTAAATTTTTAAATATTGAAAAAAATAAGCGTAAAAAATAAAAAATTTTGGAGAGGAGGTTAAAATGTCTATAATTACTTCGATCTTGACACTTAAGGGTCTTTTTTATTTACTCGTTGCTGTCGGTGCAATAATAATGTTTGCTAATATGGTTATAGCGGCTTCTCTAAAAAATAAAGTGCCTGGGGGATTTGTCGGCAAATGGCTCACCATAATGTGGATATTTATGTTTTTTTTCTTTTTAGCGGAAGCCGGTGCATTTTTCTTTATTAAATCCCTTAAAAATATGGCTTTATCCTACTTTATTATAGGTTTAGTGCTGTTTTTCGGGTCTATATTCGTAGTAGTGGTCAACAGATTTATGTATCATTTGATTAAAGAATTAGAGATTCACAAATAAAAACGGCATAATTAAATTTATTATGACGCATGTGAAGCGCTTGTTTTTAATTTAAACTTAATAAGGGTTTATCATAATGGACGTAAAAGGTAGCATAACAAATCTGGAGCTTTTTGACGTATTAAAATTTTTAGAAATTTCGAAAAAAACAGGCGTGCTTAACCTGAGATTCGATAATTTTGCGGCAAAGCTCTTCATAGAAGAAGGAATGTTATATTTCCTTTCCATTTCCGATAATAATATTCTAGAAAAATTAGTAGTTAAATTGCTTAATATGAGTAAGCAGGATTATCTTCAAGTGCTGGAAAAATATAGGACGTACTATAAAACAACGGCAGGTTTTGATATCTATTTTCTCAAATCCGAAACTATACCCAAGGCAAAGGAGCATGAGTTTACATCAAATTATATATCCGAGACGCTAAACTATATACTTTTTTTAACCAATGGAGAATTTGCTTTCGACGAAAAACCGTTGCCCGACGTTATAAATTTTGCTCAGCCTATGAATTTATCGCCTATACTGATGGGTTGCAAAAAGAGGCGTGACGAACTCGCCGTAATGGCTAAAGTTATCCCGTCAAAGAATTATGTTCCGGTCATAGTTACAAACAGAAGCGGTAATTTAAGACCGTTATCGCTTACCCCGGCGATATGGAACGTGCTTTCATTGGTGAACGGGAAAGAGAATATCAATCAAATACTTGCTTTATCTGTAGAAAATGATTTCTTTGTGTTTAAAACGCTCTATAATCTCTTGCAAAGCGGTTATATAAAGCTTGAGCCACCGCAGAACGAAACTGCTAAGGTATACGACATAGTGAGCTCTATTAAAAAAATATTAAGAGAGCAACTCGGCAGCAAGGCGGATAAGGTGCCGGTCGATTTTAACGGACTAAATAAAGGAGACAAACAGTCTTTGATAAAGGTTACACAGGATATAGAAAGGTATGTCTATATGTTCATAGACGATAAAAAGGCGGCTAAAATAGACTATCTTTTAAAACAATTATTGATGAGTGTTTAATATGAGAGAGCAAATTTTTTCCGGTATTTTCGGCTACGATATAAAATATTCCCTCTCTCCGGCAATACAAAATACGATGTCGAGACTTGCGGGCGTGAATCTCTGTTATGGCAGATTCGATGTCCCTCCCGAAAAGTTTACGGTAGCATTTAACGGGTTTAAGGCCCTTAAGATAAAAGGCGCAAATATTACTCAGCCGTATAAAATAAATGTTTTAGACCACGTAGATCGTTTGAGCGGAGATGCCGAGCTTATCGGTTCCGTCAATACCGTAAATTTAGAAAAAGACGGCAGCTATAGCGGTTATAATACCGACGTAATCGGTTTTATAAAGGCCGTAAGATATGAATTTAAGGAAGGATTAAAAGATAAAAAAATCACGGTTCTGGGGGCAGGTGGGGCTTCCAGGGCGATAATATATGCCTTAATAAAAGAATCGGCGAAAGATGTATTGATTATTAATCGAAACATAGAAAAAGCTATGATACTTAAGGAGGATGCGGAAATTTGGAAAAGGGTTTTACAATCAGGTTCAACGGTTCTATATTCAGGTTTTAATTTAGATGATGCTTTGAGCAGGGCTACGCTTGAAAATAGTGATATTATTGTTAATACTGTGACCCCTTCAAGCGAAAGCGGTGAATTAATAAAGCAATTTTTTTTAGAAAATTTATCTGACAAGAAATCCTTACCGTTGTTGATGGATATCTCTTATTCTGCTGAAGCGGCTCGACTTTTGAACAGTATGGGAAAGAAAACATTAATGTCCGTTAACGGGCTTTCCATGCTTTTTTTTCAAGCTATAGAAAGTTTTTATATATGGACCGGTAAAAGAATTGATTTTAACGCTCTCAAAGAAGCATTGCCCGTCTGATTGATTTTATGTTTGTAGTTTACATGGTAAAATAAAAATACGGGACATTGCCGTGGAGTGAATGAGGGAATTAAATAAATCATTAAAGGCAAGATAATTTAACTATGAGCAACGATTTCATGCCATCCGTTAATTTACCGAAAGAGAGATTAGGGGAGATCCTATTAAAGCGCGGTATCGTAAAAAAGGATGATATATCTAACGCATTACTGATCCAAGAAAGGGCAAGATTAGGGATAGCAAAGGGCGAAAGGCTTAAGGATTTAAAGCTTGGTGAGATTCTTGTAAAAAACGGCATAATAACAAGCGATGAACTGAGTATAGCGTTGGGAGAACAAAGCTGTGTCGGCGGCAGTATAAGCGGGCAGCTTACGAAACTCGGTTTTATAAAAGATTCGGAGCTTGTCTCTTTTTTATCTAAAGAATTTGGTGCGGCAACGGTTAATTTGCTTGAAGGAGAGATTCCGGAAAGTATAATAAAACTCGTCCCCCCCGATTTAGCCGTTAGATTACAGGTAGTACCGTTTAAAAGGCAGGGGAACACACTGTATCTTGCAATATCCGATCCCACTAAACTTGAGGCTTTAGACGACATAAAGTTTTTAACGGGACTTAATGTAGAAATAGTCGTTGCCTCGGAAAACGAAATTGCCTCGGCATTATCTAAATATTACAATGCATCAAGTATTCTTACTGAAAATAAGGATTATCTCAATTCTATTGCTATTGAAGACACTAATGGAGAATTAGATATTTCGGAACTGCAAAGGTCGTCTTCCGAACAACCCATCATAAAATTCGTCAACAAGGTTCTTTTGGATGCCGTTAAGATAGGAGCCAGTGATGTCCACGTAGAACCATACGAGTCTATAATAAGAATAAGATATCGTATGGACGGAAAATTAGTGGAACAAATGAAAATACCCGGAAATCTCAAAAATCCTATAATTTCAAGATTGAAAATTATGTCTCAGCTTGATATAGCAGAGAGAAGGCTGCCCCAGGATGGACGAATCAAGGCAAAGATAGATAATAGAGAGGTAGATATGAGAGTATCGTGTCTTCCGACGCTTTTCGGAGAAAAAATAGCTATAAGGATTTTAGATAAATCAGCCCTTCAGCTTGATATGAGAAAATTAGGATTTTCGGAAGCACAGCTTAAAGATTTTAAAACGGCTATATATAAGCCATACGGCATAATACTTGTTACCGGACCTACCGGTTCCGGCAAGACAACCACTCTTTATAGCGCACTTTCCGAATTAAATAAGCCGGATGTAAACATTTCTGCGGCAGAAGACCCGGTAGAATATGACATGCAAGGTATTAATCAGGTACTTGTCAACGAAGAGATAGGGCTGACCTTTGCTCAGGCGTTAAGGTCGTTTTTAAGGCAGGATCCGGATATAATTATGGTAGGCGAAATTAGAGACTTAGAGACCGCTGAAATCGCTATTAAGGCTGCGCTTACAGGGCATTTAGTACTTTCTACGATACATACCAACAATGCTTCCGCTACTATATCAAGACTTATCAATATGAATGTAGAACAATTCCTCATCGCTTCCAGTCTAAATTTGATAATAGCACAGAGATTAGTCAGAAAGTTATGCAGCGAATGCAAGGAACCCTATCATCCCGATATTAAGACCTTAACCGGTTTGGGGTTTTTAGATTCGGACATTGCCAATGTTAGGTTTTATAGAGCAAAGGGGTGTTCCGTTTGCAATAAAACCGGTTACAAGGGCAGGATCGCTATATATGAAGTGCTAAACGTAGGCGATGATATTAAGAATAAAATATATAAAAATGCTAATGAATTTGAAATAGAGAAGCTTGCTGTAAAAAATGGAATGAAAACATTAAAAGAATCGGCAAAAGATAAGTTTTTAAATGGAATTACGTCCTTAGAAGAAATTATTCAATATATGGGCGTAATGGATACGAGCGTTTAACATCGACTCATGGTAAGGGCAAATGAGTCGAACTACTGTTAGTAACTTTAGATAACTATGAATACGAATAAAGGAAGGTAGCGTATGCCGTTTATTATTGATTTATTAAAAATTACCGTTAATAAAGGGGCATCAGACCTCCACATAGCGGTGGGTTCGCCTCCCCAAGTAAGGATTAGGGGGTCGTTGGTTCCGTTAGATTTTCCCGTGTTCACGCCTGCAGATACACAAGGGCTTTGTTATAGCGTTATTACGGATATTCAGAAAAAAAAGTTCGAAGAAACACATGAGTTGGATTTTTCGTTCAGTCAGGAGGGCGTTTCAAGGTTTAGGGCTAATTTATATTACGATAGGGGTGCCGTTGCGGGGGCATTCAGGGTTATACCGCATGAAATTCCCACTATCGACGCGCTTGGTCTCCCCCCTATGATTAGGGAAGTTATTAAGGCACCGAGAGGATTTGTTTTGGTAACCGGCCCGACCGGCTCAGGAAAAACAACTACGCTTGCCGCAATGATAGATGCCATAAATCAGAGTAGGCATGAACACATAATAACTATTGAAGACCCCATAGAATACGTTTTTTCTCATAAGGGTTGCCTCGTAAATCAAAGAGAGATAGGGCAGGATTCAAGCAGTTTTTCAGAAGCTTTAAGGCACATATTAAGAGAAGACCCTAACATAGTTCTCGTAGGCGAAATAAGAGATATGGAAACTATGGAAGGAGCCCTCACCATTGCCGAAACCGGACATCTTACATTCGGTACCCTGCACACAAACTCTGCCGTTCAGACGATAAGCAGGGTTATAGACATATTTCCCCCTAATCAACAGCCGGAAGTGAGATCATCGCTTTCGCTTTCGCTTGTGGCGGTTTTATCGCAGGCGCTCATTCCAAGATGTGACACTACCGGCAGGGTGCTTGCGGCAGAATTAATGATACCGAATGCAGCTATCAGAAATCTGATAAGAGAGAATAAAATTCATCAGATTTATTCCCAGCTTCAACTCGGGCAGGAAAAGTATGGAATGCAGACATTAAATCAGGCATTGGCTTCATTAGTGAATAAGGGGATAATAAGCGAGGAAGATGCATATAACAGATCGTCGGATGTAGAAGAATTGAAGCAGACTATAAGCTCTGGACTTATATCGAAAGGGGGTCTGACGGGAGTAGTAAGGGGGAATGGAGTCGGCGATATCAATAACTCCGCTATCGGTGCTATGGGCAATAGGTCTGACGGCGGTAGTAGCAATAAGCCCTTTTCGGGCATAGATTTCGGTAATTTATAAGTTTGCTAATAGGAGTGATAAAATGGCTACTTATCTTTGGAGAGGGAAAAAAACACACACCGGGGAATATTTAAGAGGGACGATTACCGCCCAGAATCCTGAACAAGTAATAGAAGAGATACGGAAAATGGGTATTTATCCTATAAACGTTAAAAAAAAGAATGAGTTTTTCACGTTAAGCATTAAGGGAGTAAAGGAAGTAGGTGCTAAAACTAAAATTAGCGACAGCGATCTTATAATGTTTACAAGGCAATTTTCTTCCCTTATAGATTCCGGCGTTCCAATACTTCAAGGTCTGTTGATAATGATAGAACAACAGAAAAATAAAGAATTAAAGGGCATATTGACAAAAATAAAGGAAGGGATTGAGAGCGGAGCGTCTTTATCGGACAGTCTTAAAAAATTTCCTAGGGTTTTTAATGATTTGTATGTAAATCTTGTAGAATCCGGCGAGAAGGGCGGAGTTTTGGATAAAGTTTTTAAAAGGTTAGCAATATACTTCGAAAAAATACTTAAATTAAAAAGAAAAATAAAAGGGGCGATGATATATCCTATCGCTGTTCTAAGCGTTGCTGTTGCCGTTATTATCATTCTTATGACCTTTGTCATACCGGTATTTGCAAACCTGTTTGCAAGCGTCGGCGCAACATTGCCTGCCCTTACAAGAGAGGTTATAGCCTTCTCGGATTTTATGAGGGCGTATATATTATATATAATAATTGCTGCTGCCATAATTATTTTTGCGTTGAAGGCATATCGGAAAAAGGAAAGTGGCAGAAGAAATATAGACAGAATTATACTTAAAACTCCGCTTGTAGGCGCTTTATTCAAAAAGGTGGCTATAGCGAGATTCGCAAGAACTCTTTCTACTATGGTCGAAAGCGGCGTGCCTATACTTGCCGGATTGGAGATAGTTTCCAAGACGAGCGGCAATAAAATTATCGAAGAATCTCTCATGCAGACGAAAGAGGATGTCTCCTCCGGTTCTCCTTTGAGTATGGCGCTGAATAAAACGAAACTGTTTCCGCCCCTTGTTATTCAAATGGTTATGGTGGGAGAAAAAACCGGAAATCTTGATGCCATGCTTGCTAAGGTTGCCGATTATTACGACGAAGAGGTAGATAATGCCGTTAATAATCTAACCCAGATGTTAGAACCTGCGTTGATAGTGTTTCTCGGAATAGTTGTAGGGACTCTTGTCATAGCGATGTATTTGCCGATATTTAATCTCGGAAAAGCCATCAAATAATGAAAAAAAATAATAAAAGGGGTTATAAGGATTTATATGATAAAATAAAATTTACGATAATCTTTAGACTTTTTGCCTTTCCGATAATAATACTTGCATATGTTTTAATTAATCTTAGATACATAAATCATTATAAGTTTTTTGTTTATTTCCTTATAGCCTTTATAATAATTTTAAGTATCGCTTATTTCCTAGTCCTCCTTTATTTCAAAAAGAAAGAAAATTTATCATACATAGTCTACTTGGGATTTATTCAACTGTTTATCGATTTTATCGTAATATCTATTGTAGTATTGTTTAACGGCGGCTTAGACGGCAAATTTATATTCTTATACTATTTGCTGGTACTTATTTCGGGATTTATTTTTTTGAGAAAGGGAGTAATGATATTCGGAGTAGCATCGGCGGCGGCCATAGGTATATCTGCGGATATGCAGTACTATTTCAATATTGGGCGTCATGCCTATTTTTTATCAAATCCCGATAAGCTTTTATTTTTAACCAGTCTCAATATACTTGGCGTTTTGATATTCAGCTGGCTTTTATATCATTTTTCGGGAGAGTTGAATGTTTTAAGCGTCAGAATAGTAGAGAGAGATGAATTTATAAGGAAATCGCAAAATTTTAATAGAGAATTATTTAACAGTTTTTCTCAGGGGATTATCGTGTTAGGCGAATGTGGCAAAATCATTTTTATGAATAAAGCTGCTATTCAAATGCTTGGACCGGATACCGAAAATAGGGCGTTTCGTGATAAAGCTGGTATTTTATATAATTTTAATATGAAAATAACCGATATTTTTGAAAATTTTCCATTAGGCACTACAAATGAAATATATAAAAACGGAACCATAGCCGAAACGAAAAACGACAGAGGCGAAAATGCATTAAAAAGGTTTGAGTTAAAATATAAAGATATGATTTTAGGATTCTCTAAGACAAAGTTAGAGAACAAGGAGTATAAAACTGGTAAATTTATCTTGTTGTTCAGAGATATAACTTATATAAAACAATTAGAGATGGAATCTAAAATAAATGAGGGGTTGGCTACCGCCGGAAAGCTTGCGGGATGGTTGGCCCATGAGATAAGAAATCCCCTTGCAGCGCTAAATACGTCTGCATACGTTTTAAATACGGAAAATATAGCCTCCAACGGTAGTGATTATAGAAAATTAACGGGCATAATAAAAACCGAAGCGCAGAGGTTGGATAACTTAGTAAACGATTTTTTAGGGTTCGTTAAAGTAAAATCAAAAAACGTAAGCGGCAATGCTAATTTTGAAAATTTTAACCTATTTTTATTGGCGGAGGATTTGATACGAGGGTTCATAGATTCTATTGCAAATTGTTGCAGCGAAAAGGCGGAAATAAAAATACATAACAGCATTAGCAAAAAAATAAACCTATTTTCCGAAAAAAGTAGGGTCAGGCACGTATTGTTGAATGTTATGCAAAATGCCGTACAATCAACCAAAAAAACTATGCTGTCAGGCAATAAGGAATTTAGGACAGGTATTATCAGATTAGGTTCAAAGGTAGTCAAAAAAACGGGAAATAAAAGATATGTTTCTATAAGTGTTTCCGACAACGGCGAAGGTATGGACGATTTTACGCTAAAAAATGCTTTTAAACCTCTTTTTACCACCAAAAAAGACGGATTTGGGCTTGGCTTATCGCTTGTTTATTCAATAACGGAGAGCCTTAACGGAGAGATAGAGGCTATAAGCAGGGTTAACAGGGGAACATTGATAAGGATAACCATTCCTTGTTAAACCGTTAATCTATTTTTTTTTGAAATGAACGATAAAAGAAAAATATTAATAATAGACGACGAAAAATCTATTCTTGAATCCGTTAAGATACTTCTTGGATTCGAGGGGTACGATATTTTTACCGCCGAAAGTGTGAATGTTGCGAAAAAACTCCTTGATGCGACTGATTTTAGCCTCATCATTTCTGATGTTAAAATGCCTGAAGTTTCAGGTATAGATTTCATAAAATACTTTAAGAGTGAAAGAATAGATCTAAGCGTAAAATACAATAATAAACTTCCGGTTATTTTTATGACGGCATATTCCGATGTAAAAACCGGCGTAGAGGCCATAAAATTAGGCGCCTACGATTATATAGCTAAACCGTTCGACAACGAGGAGTTTAAGATAATAGTAAGGAGGGCGATAGACTATTTCTCTGTTTATGAAGAATTAAATAGTATCAAAACGGTTCAACTTGCTTTAGGTACGATAAAGGGTAAATCCATAGCGATAAAAAATGTTTTAAAAGACATATCTTGTGTTTCCTCCAATTTTAGCAATATTATTATTACAGGGGAATCCGGAACGGGAAAGGAATTGGCGGCAAGATTGATTTATGAGATTTATTCCAAAAATTTAGGCAGTGTTAAAAACGTTCCGTTTGTTCCCGTTAATTTGGCCGCAATTCCGGAAAACCTAGTAGAAAGTGAGTTATTCGGTTATGTAAAGGGTGCATTTACCGGTGCCGAAACCGGAAAGATGGGCTTAATAAAATATGCCGACGGCGGAGTCCTTTTCTTAGATGAAATAGGTGATTTGTCCTTACAAGTTCAGGTAAAACTTTTGAGGATTTTGCAGGAAAAGGTATATAGAAAATTAGGTTCTAATGTAGAAGAGCCTATGAAAGTAAAGTTCATTGCAGCTACCAATAAGGATCTAAACGAATTGATAGCGGCCGGAAAATTTAGGGATGATTTATATTACAGGTTAAATACGATAAACATTAAAATGCCGCCGCTGAGGGAGCATAAGGAAGATATTCCGATACTGATATCCTATTTTTTGAAAAGGTTCTCTAAGCATGTAAATTCTATCTCACCTAAGGCCTTGTCGGCTCTTATGGAGTATGATTATCCCGGAAATACGAGAGAACTTGAAAATATTATCGAAAGGGCATGTATCTATTGTGGCGGGGAGAGCATAACAAATGAGCCTAAAGAAATTGATGCCGAGTGTTTTCCGGATTATATTTTCGACCGCAAAAAAACGGAAAAATATCGGCATCAAGAAAGGGTTCAAAGTGATACATCGAACGAAGTAAGCGGAGAAGTGGCTAAAAGAGGCGATTATGTGTATAATATGTCTAAAATAGTCGAGATATTCGATCGCGTTAATGAAGAAGAAGGCTTATCGCTTAACGATTTTATAAAAGATATAGAGAAAGACATAACGACAGACAGAACCGCAAAGAAGAATTCTAAATATGAAGCGGCAAAAAGTTTAGGTTTATCCTTAAGGTCATTAAGGTACATATTGTCTAAGAAGAGATAATAATTTTAAAATATAGTTCAAAATGAATTATTTGATAGTTCTTGAGTATGATGGCACAAATTATAACGGCTGGCAGATTCAAAATGTTATTAAAAAAACATATGAAAATAAAACGATAGAAAACGAGATTTTAAAAGCAATAGGCATCGTTACGAAATTTAATACAAAATTATTTGTTTCCGGAAGAACCGACGCCGGCGTTCACGCGATGAACCAAGTTGCCAATTTTAAACTTCCGTTTTATTATGATGTGAATAAGTTTAAGATTTCGTTAAATGGCATTCTTCCTTCAGAAATATCTGTAAAAAACATGGAGATAGTTCACGATTCGTTCCACGCTACTCACGATACCGTTGATAAAACTTATCTTTATAAAATAAATTCAGTATCAAGAAGCCCACTGTTATCCGGTCATTCATGGTTTGTCAAAGAAGAATTGAACTTTGGCCTTATGAGTGAATCTGCAAGGGTTTTTACGGGTAGGAATAATTTTTTTAACTTTGCAAAAAGAGAAAAAAAAAGGCGTATCACAAGTTATTGCAGAGTCATTTTTGAGATAAAAATTTTTCGTAAAAATTACGGGTTCGACATTTTAGTGAATGGAGAAGGATTTCTGAGGCATATGGTTAGAAGGATAATCGGAGCTATCGTTTCATGCGGAACCGGTAAAACGGAATCGGCACACTTAGTAGACATGTTGGAGGGAAAGAATTTGCCGTATAATGTTCCGTGCGCACCTCCTTGTGGGCTATTTTTGCATTCGGTCAGATATGGACATAAAATTTATTGTTGATATTTTATTAAATTTTATATATAATTTCATAGTTAAGTATATAAGAGAATATTTCAAGAACCGGGGGTTTTTTATAAAAAGTGGGTTACGCCCGCTTTTTTTGTTTTATGCATGAAAATTTAATAAAAGACGTAGAGAATATTATTGAGGAGATACTGCTTTATTACGGGTGTTATCTTGTAGGAGCCGTGTTTCTTCCTGCAATAGAGGATAGCGGCGTCATCTTGAGAGTGTATATCGATTCAGACGGCGGAATTAAGGTATCCCAGCTATCTGACGTATCGAAGAAATTAAGTATGATTTTGGATATTGAGGATATGATAAAATTTAAATATATCCTTGAGGTTTCATCTCCCGGTATAAATAGGGTTCTTTTGAAATTTAAAGATTATGAAAAATACAAAGGGGAAAGAGTCAAAATATTGTTGAAAAATAAAATAGACGGCAGATTAGATTTAGTCGGAAGAATAATGGACACCGAAGACATAGATATAGATTCCGGCGGCGCTAAAATAAAAATTTTAGATGAAGTAGAAAACAAAGACAGAATCATTTCGTTTTTTAAAATTGTAAAAGGAAATCTGTTAGTCGTATAATATAATTTTATAACATTAAGGAGAGTCATAAAGTGTCTCAAATCGTCATAAACGACCTTAATCCGGTGATAGATCAGGTATCTAAGGATAAAAACATAGAAAGGCATTTAGTCGTAGAAGCGCTGGAACAGGCAATACTTGCCATTGCCAGAAAGAATCTAGGCATCAGTTATGATTTAGAAGCGCATTTTATCGAAGAGAGTGGAGAGATAGAGGTATTTATGTTTAAACAGGTAGTAGAAGCGGATGATATTAAAAATCCCAAAACGGAAATATCTTTTGAAGAAGCGCTTGAAAACGATCCTGATGCAATTTTAGGAGACAGTCTTGGGCTTAAGGTTGAAAAAAATATATATGGCAGGATAGAAGCTCAGGTAGCCAAACAGGTTATATTTCAAAAAATAAAGGAAATAGAGTATAAAAATATTTTTAACGAGTTTAACGAACGAAAAGGCGATATAGTTAGCGGACTCGTCAGAAAGGTGGAAAGGTCGGTGATAATCGTAGATTTGGGAAAAACAGAGGCAATTTTACCTAAGCAGGAGCAGATTTACAGTGAAATATACAAACCCCATGATAGAATAAGATCGGTATTATCAAATATTAAAATGGAAAAATGGGGGCCAAAGCTTATTCTTTCCCGTGCTTCCGATGAATTTTTGACTAAACTTTTCGAAGCGGAGGTTCCGGAAATTTATGACGGAGTGGTTAAAATAGTAAAGGTAGCAAGGGTTCCGGGGTTTAGGTCTAAAGTTGCCGTCGCTACGACAAACAGGGACGTTGATCCGGTCGGGGCATGTGTGGGGATGAGAGGAATTAGAATTCAGAGTATAACAAATGAACTTAGAGGGGAAAAGATAGACATTATACCTTATTCAGACAGTCAGGCAAAATTTGTTGTCTCTGCTTTGAGCTCGGTAGATGCGTCCAGTGTTATAATCAATGAAGATGCAATGTCGATTACGGTTATAGTTCCGGATGATCAGCTTGCTCTCGCTATCGGCAAGCAGGGGCAGAACGTAAGACTCGCTACAAAAATTGTCGGTTATAAGATAGATATAGTCAGTGAATCTAAAATTACCGCAAAGGATAAGGCTGCATATAAAGAACTTATGGATATACCCGGAGTCGGAGACATTACCGCAAAGCTTTTATATCAAAACGGTTATACAAAGGTTGACGATATCGTAAATGCAGATGTGACCGAATTAGCCGGAGACATTGCAGTGGATGCAAAAAAAGCAGAAAAGATAATTGGCTCTGCAAACGAATATTTAGATAGAGTAAAAGCAGATACCTTGCTTAAAGAAAAAATAGACGACGATATTAACTAAAATCGGAAAAAAAATGACGGATAAGCAGGATTTTATTAAAAAGGAAGATGAAAAGATGGAAGAAAGAAGGGTCTCTAGAGGTGTTATAAGGAGAAGGGTAACTAAGACTGAAGTAAAAGAAACTAAGGTAAATTCGACCGAAACGGTCTCTGAAAGCAAGATAGAGTCTCCATTGGAATCTACCGATGTTTTAGCGAAGGAAGATAGCTCTAAATCGAAAATCGCTGAAGTCGAAAAAGCCGGTCCTGTTACTCAAGCATCGCCAAAAGAAAATATTACCGTATCTAAAAACGGCAGTAAAAAACCGGTTCGCGGAAATACCGATGCGTTAAGCACAACAAAGACTTCAGTGCCGCCAAAAGCAAAGAATACAGGTGGGGAGAAAGGTCGCGTTGCCGCTTTGCATAAAAAACCTATTAAGAAAGAGGAAGCTAAAAAGGGGCATAAAAAATTTGTAGATGCCTCGAGAGAGGGGGAATCTTTTGTTTATAGAAAGCATAGAAGAAAATTCGGAAGCGGCAAATCATTTAAACAAGCTGTTCGAACCAAGCAGATAATACCGGAAAGAAAAGCTTCGAAAAAAGTAATTAAAATAAGCAACGGCATAACCGTAAACGATTTATCTCAGACGATAGGTGTTAAGGCATCCGAGGTTATAAAAAAATTAATGGATGTAGGAATCATAGCTACCATTAATCATGTAATAGATATAGATGCCGCCTCGCTTATTTCCTCCGAATACGGATATACCGTAGATAATGTCGGATTTAACGAAACTATTGCCTTAGAAGAATCTGTAGATGCCCCGGAAACGCTTGTGTCTCGTGCGCCGGTAGTTACGGTTATGGGGCATGTCGATCACGGCAAGACCTCTTTGCTTGATGCTATAAGGAAAACAAACGTAATGTCGAATGAAACAGGGGGGATAACGCAACATATAGGCGCTTACAGCGTCAAGGTTGCCGACTCTATGATTACTTTTTTGGATACGCCGGGTCATGAAGCATTTACGCAAATGAGGGCAAGGGGTGCTGGCATAACGGACATAGTGGTCCTGGTGGTTGCAGCTGACGACGGTGTCATGCCTCAAACTATAGAGGCGATAAACCATGCCAAAGCAGCCGATGTTCCTATAATAGTAGCGATAAATAAAATAGATAAGCCCGGTGCAAATCCCGATAAAATTAAAAGTAGTCTTATGGAATACGATCTCGTTCCGGAGGAGTCTGGCGGAACTACATTGTATGTAAATGTCTCTGCTAAACTTGGTAACGGAGTAAAAGATCTTCTCGATACGATCATGCTTCAAGCCGAAATTTTAGAATTAAAGGCAAACCCAGATAAACCTGCAAGAGGGACGGTTATTGAAGCCAAGCTAGATAGAGGAAGGGGTCCTGCGGCTACGATATTAATACAGAGCGGAACATTGAGAGTCAATGATAGTGCCGTATGCGGTTTATATTACGTTAAAGTTAGAGCCATGCTGGATTACAGAGGCAATAAAATAAGCGAAGCTGCCCCATCCACTCCTATAGAGATATTCGGGTTAGAGGGAGTTTCGTCCCCTGGCGACAATTTTATCGTACTGAAAAACGAAAGGGATGCAAAAAGGATAAGCTTAGAAAGGCAACTAAAACATAGAGAGTCGGAGCTGACTTCCAATGCGAGACTAACACTTGAAGGATTATACGCAAAGATAAAGTCGGGCGATGTAAAAGAGCTAAAATTAATAGTCAAAGCAGATGTTTACGGCTCTATGGAAGCACTAATACAGTCCTTTAAGAAACTTTCCAATGCAAAAGTAAAAGTCAATATTATACATAGCGGGGCATCGGCGATTACGGAAAGCGATGTCATGCTTGCAAGAGCTACTAATTCTATAATTATTGCTTTTAATGTTCGCCCGGAACCGAAAGCTCTGGTTTTGAGCGAAAACGAAGGGATAGAGATAAGATATTATGGTATTATTTATGATGCGGTTAAGGACATCAGGGATGCAATGGAAGGACTATTGTCTCCCATAGAGGAAGAGAGAATAACGGGTAAGGCAGAGGTCAGAGACGTATTCGTAGTTCCGAGGTCCGGAACGGTTGCGGGGTCATTTGTGATAGACGGGTTTATTAAAAGATCGTCTAAGATCAGACTCTTAAGGGATAGTGTCGTAATCCATACCGGACACGTAGATTCGCTAAAAAGATTCAAAGAAGACGTCAAAGAGGTTCAAATAAATTTTGAATGTGGAATACTTCTTGAAAATTTCAACGATATAAAAGTAGGCGACATAATAGAAGCCTACGATATAGAATATATAAAACAAACCCTTGAATCGTAGTGGCCGTAAGTTTTTGCGGGAAGCTTCGGGAGGTAATACAAGAATTGATTAAACGAAACAAAAGAGTTTCAAATCTTATTGCAAGAGAGGTTTCTTTGTGTCTGGAATTTAAGGTGAACGACAATAGGCTTAAAAACGTTACCGTTATAAATGCCGAGGTTTCTAAAGACTTAAAGTTTTGCAAAATATTTTTTAGCGTAATAGGCCCCGAAAAGGAGATAAAAAAGGCGCTGAGCGGTTTTGAGAGTTCCAAAAATTTTATTAAAAGGGAGGTGTTCTCTAAAGTGTTATTAAGAGTCGTGCCGGATATAAGATTTGAATATTATGGCGGATTACATGAGGCATACAAGATAAATATGATTATAAATGAGTATAACTCCGGCAAATAGCGAATAATAATAACAATAATAATAAATTTAGAGCATGCTGTTATTATGATATCTATAAAAAAAGAATATTCCGTTTCGGATTTAAAGGCATTAAATAATTTTACGGACGATATATTTCGCGTCATAGAAACATCTAAAAAAGTTCTTATAGCCACTCATGAAAATCCGGAGGGCGATGCTATAAGCTCTGTAATTGCCGTAGGGCTTTTTTTGCAGGCGTTAGATAAAGACGTTTATTTCTATGATAAAGACCAAATTCCGAATAACTTAAAATTTTTGCCGCAGACGGACAAATTTATAAATGAGTTTCCGGAAGAACCTATAGATTTGCTTGTAGTTGTAGATTGCGGTGAATTTTCCAGAATAGGCCTAGGTTATGAGCAGCTTTTTGGTATCAATAGGATAATAAACATAGATCATCATTTTACGAATACTTATTTTGGACATCTAAACCTCGTATTGCCAGATGCAAGTTCAACTGGAGAGATTCTTTTTTATCTTTTATTGGCATATGGCGCTCGTACGTGCGGAATTAATTTTTCTCCATACGATAATTTTTTAGGCGATGCCTTAAGAGAACCTCTTCCGCATGATTTGGAGGCAAGAAAGGGCGTATTATCCTTTATAAACGATGATATTGCATTGTCCTTATATACATCTATCTTGACCGATACCGGCTCTTTTCATTATTCTTCTGCTAACAAAAGATCTTTTTATATCTGTTCCGTTTTAAGCGGGTATAATTTGGATTTGTCTAAAATTGCTACCGAGCTTTTTGAAACAAAACCGGCTGAGATGTATTTTTTGTTGGGGAAAAGTTTAAATACCTTAGAGTTCGCTTTAAACGGAAGGGTTGCATCAATGGTTGGGACTAAAAAGATGATAGAAGATGTCTTGAAAGAGTCGGATGGAAATAGGGTTAACGGTTTATATGAAAATTTCGTAAATTATCCGAGGTCAATACAGGATGTTGAAATAGCGATATTTTTTAGAGAGGCGGGCTTTAATCATTATAGGTTAAATTTTAGATCCAAAAGTTATGCTAATGTTGCTTATGTCGCCGAAAAATTCGGCGGAGGCGGACATAAGTTTGCTGCAGGCTGCAAGGCAAATGGTGATTTGAACGACATTAAAAAGGAAGTATATAAATATTGCAACGAGGTTATATAATTTAAACTATGAAGTTGCGTAAAAATGACGGCATAAGCGGGATTATTGTTGTAGACAAGCCGGTAGGTATGACATCTTTCAGGGTAGATTCATTGATCAAGAAGGAGCTTAATTGCTCTAAAGTGGGACATGCCGGAACATTAGATCCCTTCGCAACGGGAGTGTTGCCGATTCTTTTAAATAAAGCGACTAAACTTCAAGACAACCTCATAAATATTCCAAAGTCTTACGAAGGGACTTTTAAACTGGGTATGAGTACCGATACCTTAGATATTTTAGGTGCTTCTAACGGTAATAAAGAGGTTACGAGTTTCGAATTAAAGAATATAGTCGATTACTTAAGTAAATTAAAAGGGGATTTTGTTCAAAAGATACCTGCTTTTAGTGCAAAGAAGTACAAAGGAGTGCCGTTGTATAAATATGCGAGGAAGCATGTAGACATAATACCGGATAACCCGACTTCGGTGGTTAAAATATATGAGTTTGAAGTTAAATCATATGATAATCCGTATATAAATTTTAAATGCACAGTCTCTAAGGGGACGTATGTGAGGGCGATGGCGCAGGACATAATGGATAAATTTGATATGCCGGCTCATTTATACAGTCTTAAAAGAACAAATGCTGGAGGTTTCGATATTTCCGAAGCTCTGCCATTAGAATCTTTAGAGAAGGGTGTCGACTTTATAACTAAAAACATTATTCCGATGAACAGCCTCAAAATTGATATAGCGGAGTAAATAATAAAACAAAATATTATATTTAAGGAGGGGGTTAATTTATATGTCCATTTCAAAAGAAGAAAAAGATGTAATAATTCAGAAGTTTAAAACGCATGAGAATGATTCCGGTTCGGTAGAGGTGCAGGTTGCATTGACTACTTACCGTATCAATCTACTGTCTGAACATTTTAAAAAGTTTGTTAAGGACCATCATTCAAGGAGAGGGCTTTTGAAAATGGTATCAAAAAGAAGGCATCTCTTGGATTATTTAAAGGGTAAAGACGAAGTCAGATATAAATCTTTAATTAAAGCGCTTGAACTGCGCAAATAAAACGACAATAAAAGATATGTTTATAAACAAACATATCTTTTATTGTCAGGTTAATAGATTTGATAATAGTGTCAAATCTTAATAGAATTTTAACGGGAGATAAAATGATAAGCAATACTTTAATGCTTAACGGTAAAAAAATAACTATCGAGACGGGAAGGCTCGCAAAACAGGCATCGGGCAGCGCTTTTGTCACTATAGGCGATACGAAGGTTCTTGTTACGGCATGTTTAAATAAACGTATAAAAGAAGGTATCGACTTTTTACCCCTTACGGTAAATTATGTAGAAAAATATTATTCAGCGGGAAAGATACCGGGGGGATTTTTCAAAAGAGAAGCAAGACCGTCGGAAAAAGAGGTTTTAACGTCAAGGTTTTTAGATAGACCCATAAGGCCGCTTTTTCCCGATAATTATTTTTTTGATACTCAAGTGATAGCCACCGTCGTCTCTATGGATGACGAAAACGATCCGGACATGGCTGCCATGATAGGTGTTTCGTTTTCATTAATGATTTCGGAGGCGCCGTTTGACGGTCCTACTGCCGGGGTCAGAATTGCTCGAGTAAACGATGATTTTATCATAAATCCCACATATAAAGAGATTGAAAGCAGTGATATGTTCCTCGTAGTCGCAGGCTCTAAAGATGCCATAACGATGGTAGAAGGCAGTTTTAACGAATTAGACGAAGAGGAGATTCTTTCGGCAATAGAATTCGGTCACGGTAAGATAAAGGAATTAGTAGAATTTCAGAATAATATTTTATCCGAAATAAATATTAACAAAGTAGTAGTAGAAGAGCTTGAAGTGCCGAAAGGGTTGCCTGAGAAAGTTAAGGAGATTGCCTATGACGATTTGTCTGAGGCCTTACAAATACCGGCAAAGTTGGAAAGGAATGAAAAGATAGCAAATTTGAACTCTAAAATTATAGAACTCCTTAAGGAATCTTATCCCGATCAGGATAGATCAATAGACCAAATATTAGAATCGCTTCAGAAGGATTTATTGAGAAGCAGGATCATCAATGAAGGATCAAGGATTGACGGAAGGGGTCTCAGAGATATAAGGCCTATTAGTTGTTCGGTAGGTGAATTGCCCATGGCTCACGGAAGTGCAATTTTTACACGTGGTGAAACGCAGGCTCTTGTTGCCGCTACCCTCGGCACCAAATTTGACGAGCAGATAGTAGATGCCCCGGAAAAGGAATCTACTAAAAGATTTATGCTGCATTATAATTTTCCGCCGTTTTCGGTAGGCGAAGTTGCGCCGTTAAGGTCTCCCGGCAGGAGAGAAATAGGTCACGGGTCGCTCGGTGAAAAGGCTCTTAGATATGTTATTCCAACGGCGGAGGAGTTTCCTTATACCATAAGATTGGTTTCGGAGATACTTGAATCTAATGGTTCTTCTTCGCAAGCTACGATTTGTGGAGGAACATTATCTTTAATGGATGCCGGTGTCCCGATAAAGGCCCCCGTTGCCGGAATTGCGATGGGACTCATAAAAGAGGGAGATAAAATCGCAATTCTTTCCGATATCTTAGGAGACGAAGACCATCTTGGAGATATGGATTTTAAGGTTGCGGGTACCGCACAGGGCGTAACGGCCTTACAGATGGATATTAAAATTTCAGGGGTTACGAGAGAGACTTTAAGAAATGCTCTTTCTCAGGCAAAGGAAGGTCGCTTGCATATACTTAATATTATGCTTCAGTCGATATCCGAACCAAGAGCAGAAATGGCTAATAATGCCCCGAGAATAATTACGATATCGGTCAAACCCGAAAAGGTAAGGGATGTTATCGGTTCCGGTGGAAAGGTCATTAGGGGAATAATAGAAAAAACCGGAGCAAAAGTTGATATCGAGGACTCGGGAAAGGTTACCGTCTCTTCTTCTAACGGAGAGTCTTTAAATCTTGCCGTAGCTATGATAAACGATATAACCCAGGAGGCAGAAATAGGCAAGATTTATTATGGTAAGGTTAGAAAGATAATGGATTTCGGGGCATTCGTAGAGATATTTCCAGGAACCGACGGGCTTGTCCATATTTCTCAGATAGATAATAAAAGGGTAGAAAAGGTTTCCGATGTTTTGAAGGAAGGAGACGAGATAAAAGTTAAGGTCATAGACGTAGATAAAGCGGGTAAAATAAAACTTTCCAGAAAAGAAACTTTATGAAAAATTTTAAAAAGGAAATATTACAGTCCGGCATCACGCTTATAACCGAAAAAAAATCACATTTTAATTCCGTAAGTATAGGATTATGGGTTAAAACCGGCAGCGCTCATGAGTCTGCCGGTTTTAACGGTATATCTCATTTTATAGAGCACTTGCTCTTTAAAGGAACTAAAAATAGAACATATAGGGATATAAATATAGAAATAGATTTTATGGGCGGCGCATTAAACGCCTTTACGGGAACAGAACTTACCTGCCTTTACACTAAGGCCTTATATAAAAACTATGATAGTGCCATAGATCTTTTAATAGACATGATGTTCAATTCGGTTTTTCCGGCAGGCGAAATAGAAAAAGAAAAAGGCGTAATTTTGCAGGAAATATCAGGAGTTCAGGATGACCCTTCCGATTATTCCATGGAACTTTTTCATAAAGACTTTTACGGAAATTCTACGTATGCATATCCGATACTTGGGACGGCAGATACTATAAAAAATTTTAGCAGAGAAAAAATATTAAGCTATTACCGAACTCATTATAATCCTCGAAACATGGTGATTTCAGCTGCAGGGAACCTTGAGCATGATAAAATAGCCGACTCTATAAATCGGCATATGAGTAAAACGGTACATGATGCAAGTGATAAGGCAGTAGAAAAAACGATAGAAGCATCTAAGGTATACGGCAATTTTTTTCATGATAAAGATTTAGAGCAAACGCATTTTTTTATAGGTCTCGATGGCATATGCAGGACTGATGAAGATTTTTTTACATTAGAGGTTTTAAATACGATATTAGGCGGTTCGGTCAGTTCCAAACTTTTTCAAGAAGTAAGAGAGAATAAAGGGCTCGCATACTCCATCTATTCTAATGTTGTTTTTCATAAATTTGACGGTTATTTATATATATACGCAGGCGTTTCTCCAAATAAATTTGAACTTTCAAGAAAACTGATTTTTAGCATAATAGACGATATAGTAGAAAATAATATTAAAGACGAAGATATTAGGAATGCAAAAAAACACATATATGACGGATTTCTTCTAAGTATAGAATCTACAGGGCATATAATGAATCGCAATGCTATAAATGAAATATATGAAGGCGGATATGTTTCTGAGGCTCATGTTCTAAAAAAAATAGATGAAGTTGACGAAACAGCGGTAAAAAGAGTTTATCGGCGGTTATTTGAGAATAAAGAGGGCAGAAATCTTACTGTTCTCGGCAAGATTGGATAATAATATTGTATATATTTTTTATCGTACACATTACGATTAACCCGTAAGCGACGCCATAAGTTGCTATAAAGAAAAAAGTAAAGGATATGAAAACTGATATTTATTATCCGAAAATTTATGACATAATATATAGGTCAGGTTATGCAATAGGCTATGTCGGTATAGTTTTATTTGTTTTTTCTTATCTCTTTTACGATTTACCGGTTTTTTCTGCAGGAATTTTAATCTTTTATCTTGGTTCTCTTACTTCCGGAATATTTCTCTTAGTTTGGAAAAGAGAGATAAAAATATTCATTCTTTCATGTATAATATTAGGAATTCTTATAGGTGTCGGTGATATATTCCTTAAAAACCCGGAGGTTTTAATCATATCTATCGGATTAGTACTTACGGGTGTTGCGGGACTATACGGAAAAGAGGCTCATTGCTTTCACTTTATAGAAGGCTGGATTTTAATGTGGTTGTTTCCGATTTTGATTTTTGCAAATTTATTAATTTATGGATTGGGCTTGCAAAGCAACGGTATAATTCATTTTATTTTTTTCGTAATTTATGCAATATTAATGCTCCTGGCATTATCTTTTCTGATAAAAAAAACGAGACAACCTTCAATGCAGTTTTGTCAGGATTAGGATTAGAATATTTTTTTATTGCATAATGACTTTAAAGTCATTATAATAAAATTAAGATATGATGGAAAATGTAGATAAATATGAATTGATTATGTCATCGTCAAGAAAATTGATTGAGGAAATAGGTTTTTCTGCTCTCACTATGGATAAAGTAGCGCAAAAAGCCGGTATTGCTAAGGGAACGGTCTATCTTTATTTTAAAGACAAGAACGAACTTATGGAAAAGGTTTTATCCTTCGGATTTAAAAGGATGTTTGAAAGAATTAAGGGTAAAGTGGAAGGAGAAAAAGGCGGTATAGAAAAATTAAAAACATTAATCTCCGAGAATTTAAATTATATTTATGAAAATAGATATTTTTTTAAAACAATCTTCTTAGATGAGGTTAATATTGTTTTCTTGAAAAAAAAATCTAAGGAGTCTTTGAATCTGAGAAGAAGAAGATATACGAATTTCATAGGCGAAATTATTAAATCTGAAATGCAATCAGGTAAGTTTAGGAGCGATTTAGATCCCCTGAAGGTTGGATATATGCTTGTCTCTTTAATTAAAACAAATGCCATATATAATTTTATTAACGATAAATACGAGCTTACGGAAGAAATGATTAAAAAAGATTCGGAAGACATATTTGACCTGCTGATACACGGAATAGTCATGCCCCATACATAGACCGGGTCTTAATTCTTAAGAATATTCGGAGGATATAGAATGCATACCCTGAAAAGTAAAATAGACAAAATAAAAATATTGCTGCCCGTTCTTATCGTGCTTGTTTTGATTTCAGCCCTGTCACTTACCGCTTGCGGAAAAAAGAATACTCTGGTAAAGGCGGTAACCCCGGTAAGTATTGCTAAAGTTAAGGTCTTAAGCGTAAAGATTTACTTAAAGGAACCGGGGTACTTCTTGCCGTATAATGTCGCAAACGTATCATCAAGGTCGCCCGGGCAGATTACGAAGGTTATTGCCCGAGACGGTGATTCTGTAAAGGCGGGGCAGGTATTAGCCATAGTAGATAGGAAAAAAGTCTACTTTACAATGAGATCTCAGGAGGCCGCCGTTAGGCAGAAAAAAGCCGTTTATGTCCTTGCAGAATCAATATTGAAAAGGGATACAATGCTGTTTAAAAAACAGTTATTGACGGACATTAGTTACGATCGTGCGGTTTCGAGTTTAAAACAGGCGTTATCTTCTTATGATGCATCGTTGTCGCTTTTAAAATTAGACAAAAAAAAATACAAGGATACCTTAATAGTTTCGCCGATTAGCGGCATCGTCTATAAAAGACGTATTAATCTTGGGGATTATGTTAACGTGGGTACGTTATCATACGGTATTGTCGCATTGAAGCCGTTAGAGCTGGAATTTCACGTTCCGCAGAGTTATGTGCCGTTTATAAAAAACGGAGAAACCTGCCTTGCAATCGTTAAAGGTTACCCTCGGAAGATTTTTTCAGGGCGTATTTATTTCATAAGTCCTTCGTTAGATCCGGATACCAGGACGGTAAAAATCAAGGCTATTTTTGGCAATAATAGGGAATTCATAAAACCGCAGGATTTTGCGAACGTCAGGTTTTCGATAGGATTCGTGAAAAATGGTCTTTTTGTGCCGGAATCATCTGTCATAATTGCATTAAAGAGGGACTATTTGTTTGTATATAAAAACGGCATCGTTAAACGAAGAAACATATCCGTAGGAATTTCTAAGAACGGATACCTGCAGATTACGAAGGGTATAAGCAAAAATGATACTGTAGTTGTTAAGGGTTCAAGCTTAGTGCATAGCAATGAACGCGTTTTCATAGCAAAGAGGGTCAGGTAAAATGAAAATATCAGATATTTCAATTAAACGGCCTGTTTTTGCGGTAATGATGGTCAGTATTTTCGTTGTTTTCGGTATATTCGGTTATTTCGCCCTTGCAGTAAATCTTTATCCAAGCATTCAGTTTCCCATAGTAACTATCACGACTACAATGCCCGGCGCCAGTCCGAGAGAAATGGAACTTGACGTTACGAAAAAAATAGAGGATGCCGTGAATTCGGTTTCGGGTATAAAACATATAATGTCCTCAAGCAGCGTTGGGATGAGCAATGTCATTATAGAGTTTCATTTAAATAGAAACATTGCCCATCGTTATCAATCCGTTACTGCGGATGTTGACGCAATATTGGATACGCTACCTAAAAATATAAATACGCCGATCATTAAAAAGCTTAACATTAACTCTTCTCCCGTTATGTGGATTGCTTTGTCCGGCGACAGGTCTAGAAGATTTTTGTCTTTTTATGCGCAAAAGGTCCTAGAAAGAAAGTTCGAAAGGCTTCCCGGAGTCGGTCGGATTATCATAGGCGGGATAAGAAGCAGGAGGATGATTTTTTATGTAAACAATAATGAGATGACGGCCCACGGCATTAGTATTAATCGGGTTATTAGTGCTATTAAGTCTCAAAGCATTTCTGCACCCACCGGAAATCTAAAGACCGACACTAAAACATATTTTACCTATCTTAAGGGAAGGCTTCATACGGCAAAAGGGTTTGATAGGATGATTATCGGTAATTATAAAGGAATACCTATTAGATTTTCGCAGATAGGGCGTGCCGTAAATTCGGAAGCCCCAGAAGCGTCCATTACAACCTTTGACGGAAAGCCTGCCGTCGGACTTGGAATTACTATAAAGACGCACGCTAATACCGTCAAGGTTGTCGCCGAAGCGAAACATCTTTTAACCTTGATAAGACCGTCTTTACCTCCCGGAATTAATGCGCAAATCGCCTATAATAGTGCAACCTTTATAAAAAAGTCGATATCGGACGTAGAATTCGATATAATATGGGGAACCATTCTTACGATATTTGTCGTTTTTTTCTTCTTAAAAAATTTAAGAACTACCTTGATTGCGGCAACGGCATTACCCGCCGCAATAATATCCGCTTTTGGTTTTTTACGTCTTATGAATTTTTCCCTCAACAATATGACCATGCTGGGGCTATCACTGTCGGTAGGTCTTTTGATAGACGATGCCATAGTCGTTTTAGAGAATATCTATAGGCATGTCGAAAACGGAGAAGATAGGATGTATGCATCGTCCAAATCCATGAAAGAAATCGGTATAGCGGTGATGGCTACAACCTTCTCTATTGTAGCGGTCTTTGTTCCGGTTGCATTTATGCCGGGTATGATAGGCAGGTTTTTTTATGAGTTTGGTTTAACCGTCGCTTTTGCCGTCTTAATTTCATTGTTCGTTTCTTTTACCCTTACGCCGATGCTATCGTCACGCTTTATCGTTTATAAAAAGGAGCATGGTTTTTTATTCATATTTTTTGAAAATATTATGAAGCAGACGACGAATATTTATAAAAAGGTGATAGGCTGGAGTCTGAATCATAGGTCGGTGATTATAATATCGGCGATTATTATATTTGCTTTTTCGCTGTATTTAACGAAATATATCGGAAAAGAGATGATGCCTCCGTCAAATTCCGGTAATTTCCTTATTTATTTTAAGGCTCCCGAAGGTACGAGCGTAAAGGTCATGAAGAAATATTCGCATGTTTTATATAAAATAGTAAAGAAAACCCCGTTCGAAAAATCTATTTTTATGGCTACGGCGTCCGGCATTAACGGTTCAAGGTATAAAGGGCTATTTTTCGTCTCTTTAAAAAACTCCAGAAATCTCAATCAACAGCAAGTAATGAATATAGTGAGAAAAAATTTATCCGCAACCCCCGGTGTTTTTACTCAGGTAATGGATATGCCGGTTGTCGGAGGTGCTTCTTCAAATGTTTCTCCGCTACAAGTTATTATAATGGGTCCAGGCATTAAAAAGACAATAATCTATTCGAAAAAACTCATAAAAGACTTAAGGAAGGTGCCCGGATTAGTAGACGTGACGTCTAATATGCAATTTCGCCAGCCGGAGCTTTTGATTCACGTAAATAGAAATCTTGCCGGCAGTCTCGGCGTAAGCGTGTCTTCCATAGCCGAGACGATAGATGCCCTCATAGGTGGTGATATAAATATATTTAAAGATTATAACTTTATATACAAAGGACGCACATATAACCAGCAGATAAGGCTTTTTGGGAATGAAAGAAATAATATAAAAGATATAAAAAATCTTTATGTCGCCAATAATGTGGGCAAGCTTGTTTCTCTATCGGATTTAATATCCGTTAAAAATACGATAGGACCCCAGGTCATAAACAGGAGAGATCTTGAAAATGCCGTTACTATTTATGCCAATATGTCTAATCACGTTCCGTTAAGTTACGGAATCACAAAGGTAAGGCAGTATGCGTCCCGCATAATACCTAAAAAATCTTTATATTCTTATCAGTTCGGAGGGATGGCTTCAAAACTGAATCGATCGTTTGATGCTATGGGTTCAACGCTACTTTTGGCGCTGATTATAGTATATATGATCCTTGCTTCCCTCTATGACAGCTTTATAGACCCGTTAGTTATCATGGTTTCTGTTCCTTTTGCTCTTATAGGGGCGATAGGGGGGTTGCTTTTAATGCACAAATCCTTAAGTATAATCGCGTTAATAGGTATAATTTTACTGATAGGGCTTG
This sequence comes from Candidatus Acidulodesulfobacterium sp. H_13, assembly GCF_048541835.1. Classification (NCBI taxonomy): domain Bacteria; phylum Candidatus Acidulodesulfobacteriota; order Candidatus Acidulidesulfobacterales; family Candidatus Acidulidesulfobacteraceae; genus Candidatus Acidulidesulfobacterium; species Candidatus Acidulodesulfobacterium sp. H_13. The sequence continues at coordinate 286,755 of NZ_JBLEOY010000001.1, read as the reverse complement.
TTGTGAAAAATGCCATACTTTTAGTTGATTTTATAATATTATCTAGAGAAAAGGGATTAAATAAGTATGATTCTATTATTGAAGCCGGCAGCATAAGATTTCGCCCTATTTTAATGACAACACTCGCAATGGTTTTCGGTATGCTTCCTATAGCTACCGGTTTTGGGGTCGGTTCTTCTTCTAGGGCACCTATGGCAATTGACGTTATAGGTGGACTTTTAACGTCAATGTTTCTTACGTTGGTGGTCGTTCCGGTTCTATACTCGTATGTTGATAACCTTAAGGGATTTTTAAATAAGGTATTTCTGAAGAGATAGAGGATGTTTTCCTTAAGAGATTTGATTTGAATGAATAAAATAAATGATTGAAAAATCGCATATATATTACAAATGGATAGTTCTTTCCCTTGTGGTTGTTTCTTCATTTATGGCAATATTGGATGTAAATATAGTTACGGTCGGCCTTCCAAAGATGATGTCTCATTTCGGCATTAACGTCACAGACGTCGAATGGGTGATGATTGCTTACACCATTGCTTATTCCATAGTAATACTTCCGATGGCTCATTTTAAGAGAAAATATGGGATAAAGTATCCCTTTATAGTGTCTCTCGCTATATTTGTCATCGGATCGGCCTTAAGCGGGCTTGCCCCCTCTTACACATATCTCATTATGTTTCGCATTTTACAAGCCATTGGAGGTGCCGGACTTACTCCGACCGGTTTAATTTTACTTGCGGAGGTTTTCCCTCCCAATGAAAGAGGAGAGGCAATGGGTATCTGGTCGATAGGCGCAATGGTGGCTCCGGCTATAGGACCTACCCTCGGAGGCTATCTTGTAGATTATGCAAACTGGAGATGGATATTTTACGTAAACGTTCCGATAGGAATCATTTCAATATTAGGGGCGGCCATGATTTTGCCGTACGACATTCCCGTAAAAAAATATTTAAAGAAATTCGATATACTCGGCTTTTTATTTATGGCTTTATTTATGGGTTCGCTTTTATATGCTTTAAATGAAGGACAGGCTTTTGGGTGGGATGCACCTATTATAATCCAATCCGAAGTTTTAAGCGGATTTTCGTTTGTTTTTTTTATAATTACCGAATTATTTGTTGACGTACCCCTTCTTAATCTTGCTATATTCAAAAATTATAATTTTGTTGTATCAATTATGGTTAATATGGTAAGAGCGGTGGGGATTTTTGGCTCAATGTTTTTATTGCCTCTTTTTATGGAAAACGTCTTAAACTACAACGCAATGCATGCCGGGATATTAATGGCCCCGACTGCCGTTGCCGTGGCGGTTGTTTCCCCTTTTTCAGGTAAGGTATCCGATAAAATAGGGCCGAGGTATCCACTGTTTGTAGGGTTACTGATTGTTGCGGCGTCTATGTTTATGTTCGATAACATCTCCCTAAATACAAGTGCTTACGATATAATAGTAAACCAGCTAATAAGAGGCGTAGGTATAGGATTATTGAATGCTCCAGTTATGAGCGCCGCTTTAAATTCCGTAAAGAAAAAATTGATACCCGAGGTTTCCGGTTTAATCCCAGTGACTATTCAAATAGGGGCCTCGTTTGGAATAGCTTTTATAGGCAATGAGCTTATTATTAGGCAGATTTATCACCTAAATCAGTATGCGAGAGATATTAAATACAATTTTTATACATATCACAACATGATGAAGTCCATTAACGGTAGTTTGGTGAATAAGGCACCGGCCTACTTTAGACCGGGAACGATATTTCCGAACTCGGCACTGAGCTTTTTTGATTATATCATACATATGCTTGCCTCCGTTGCCTCTTATGGAGATTTGTTTGCGATTTTGGGGTATATTACGATAGCAGGGGCAGTTATTGCTTTTTTCATTAAAAATAAAAGACCGATAGATATAGATAGTAAATTGTGACGATAAAAGTTTATCGTATCATATAAATATGATAATATTAAGGCATGGATAATAATATTACGAGTAACAATCTGATTTTTAGCGTATCGGAACTCTCTCGTCTTTTGAAAGAAACGATAGAAGGGAGCTTTTATAACATAAAAGTAAAAGGTGAGATATCAGGCTTGAAAACGAATTATTCTTCAGGGTATTATTTTGATCTTAAAGACGAATATGCGAAATTAAAATGTATAATTTTTAAAAGCGATATTCGAAAAATACGATGCGAAATTGAAGACGGATTATCGGTGACCGCTTATGGAAGAATAGGTTTATACGAACCTAGGGGGGAATATAGCTTTATAATATCAGAATTAAAACCTTCCGGATACGGAGAACTTTATATATTATTCGAACGATTAAAAGACAAGCTTAAGAAAGAGGGATTATTCGATGATTCGCATAAAAGAAAAATTCCTTTTATGCCTGAAACTATAGGGATAGTTACGTCAAAAAATGGTGCAGTTTTGCATGATATAGTCAAGGTCATAGAATCGAGATTTGAGAATGTATCGATAATATTAGCTAATGCGAGCGTTCAGGGCAAGAACAGCTCTACCGAAATAGTTGCCGCAATTGAGCTTTTGAATCTATATGGTAAGACGCAAAGAAAAATAGATGTTATTATAGTCGGTAGGGGTGGGGGAAGCATTGAGGATTTATGGGCTTTCAATGAAGAAACGACGGCAAGGGCTATATATAATTCGGCTATTCCCGTAATCAGTGCGATAGGTCATGAAACCGATTTTACCATTGCTGATTTTACCGCAGATAGACGAGCTTCTACGCCTTCAAATGCTGCCGAGATGGTTGTTCCCGTAAAATTCGAACTTATAAAACAATTAAAAACATTGAGAGGCAGGATAGAACAGGGGATTTTTAATATCGTTTCTACTAAAAAGGGTAGTTTATTTAATTTAATAGAAAACAGGGAGCGGGTTTCTCCAAAAAGATTGATTCAGGATAAAATGCTTCGGGTCTACGATATATCGGAGAGGATACATAAGGTTGTGAGCGGGCGTATTGATTTGTTAAAAGTCAATGTTTCCCATTTAAATAAAAGGCTTTCGCTGAAGAATCCTTCAACGGTCTTCAATGAAAGCAGAGTTTACGTTACAGGTTTATCGGAGAGGTTTAAAAATGCGGCGGGATTTACGATATTGAATTGCAGGAATAGGCTTCAAACCGAAAGCAAGGCATTGAATTATTTAAGCCCCTATAATGTTTTGAGAAGGGGATACGGTATAGTTTTTACCGATAAAAATGAAGTCGTTTCTTCGGTTTTAAACGTCGAAGATAACGAAAATATAAAAATAGTCTTAAGCGACGGCAGTCTGAACGCCACGGTCAATGGAAAAGAATTTAATAAAAAATAGGTTCCTTTATTTTTACCGTTTTTTCTTTTCAATAATATGTATAGCAGATTTTTTTAATGAAATGTTGATGGTTTTTCCTTCGAAAAGATGCATCACTTCGTATGCATGAAACGGTATCAGAGCCTTAAATTCTAAACCGCTCTCAGATTTAATTAGTATTTCCATCATGCGTAGCGTGAAAACCGATGAAATAATTTTTCCGGTAAAGTGGTTCTCTCTTACAGACCTTGAAGCCCCCCGATCTTCCCTCAGTATCATCACTTCCTCCGGTCTTATTGCGAATACAATTCGTTCGTTTATCTTGAACGTTCCGTAATAATCTGCTTCTATATAAATATCTTCCAGTTTTTCATTTTTAAGTCTAATTTTGACTATATTATTTTTTTTGTCTATTTCTGATATGATACCGTCGAATATGTTCTCCGTTCCTATAAGAAAAGCCGTTTCTATAGAGGACGGTTTTTTCAAAACATCCTTTGGTCGTCCTGAATCTCGAATTTCACCCTTATTTAAAATAAACATTTTATTTGATAGATTTATAACGTCTTCTATGTCATGCGTTACGAGCAGTATGGAAATTTTGAGCTCGCAGTTTATTTCTTTAATCAGCTTTCTAACCTTAGTTTTAGAAATGATATCTAGGTTTGAAAACGGTTCGTCCATAAGTATTATTTCCGGGTTAACGATTAACGCCCTCGCCAAAGAAACCCTTTGAGATTGCCCCATGCTTATTTCATTCGGATACCGTTTTTCGAGACCAGTTATTCCGAGGAGCCCCATTATTTCTTTCGGCGATTTTAACGCCTTTTTGTTGTTTGTCGTATATCTCTTCTTGTTAGTTCTTAATTTTGAACCGAAGGCTATATTTTCCAGTACGTTCATATGCGGAAACAAAAGCGGTTCGTCCATTACAAGGGCGGTACACCTTTCATACGGTTCAAGATTATTAATATTTTTTTCATTAAGTACAATATCCCCGCTATCCTGTTTAATAATTCCGCAAATTATTTTTAAAAGCGTACTTTTGCCCTCGCCGGAATACCCGAAAATGGATGAAATTTCGCCACTTTCTATGTCCAAATTTATACCATTCAGGACCTTCTTATTGGAAAAATTTTTATAGATGTTTTTAATTTCTAATAGTTTCATTTCGGTTTCATTTTGTAGCTAAAGTACTTAAAAACCCCGAGAGAAAACATAGAGACGAGCATCAAAATACCGGCAATTGCAATGGCGGCAGGGTAGTTGCCGTAGCTTGTCTTAACGAAAACCTCTATAGGGGCGGTTTCGGTTACATTAGGAATGACACCGGATATCATTTGTGTTGCCGCATACTCACCCATAGATCTTGACCAGCTTATAGCAAGTCCTGCCATAATGCCGTTATAAGAAAGCGGGAGTATAATTTTGGAAAGGATATCAAACGAATCGGCGCCGAGTGTTTTGCTCAAGTCTATTATGTTTCTATTTATAGAATCGAAAGATGTTTTAACTATATTTACAAAAAAAGGAAACGATATAATTAATTGCACCAAAACAATACCTTGGGGTGTAAATACAAATTTTATTCCGTTGTCTATGAACAACTTTCCTACAGGGTTAAGGGGTCCCATAGTGATCAAGACGGCAAAACCAATCACGAGTGGTGACGTAGTAAGCGGAAGATTCGAGATAGAATCGAGAATAAAAGATATTTTGCTGTTATTAAACGACAGTATATATGCAATCGGAATACCTATGATTAAGTTTATTAAAATAACTATAAATGAAATTTTAAAACTTAAAAAGATAGAATTCCAAAGATTAACGTTTTCTAATTCTTTTATAAAAAGACCGGGGGATGTTTGAAAAAATATTCCTGAAAGGAGCAGTATCAGCGCAATAAAAAATAAAAACGAGATAATATAGACTATTATGTTAAATATCTTATTTTTATTAAAACGCATTTATTAATTTTATCATTTTAGCATTTAATATAAAGTATAATTTTTCGTTTTTAAATAATTACGATTAATTTTATGATGGCTATCTTACTGGAGAAAATCCCCAGTATTTCAATATCTTTTTTCCTTTTTTTGAAAAAAGAAGTTGCATAAAATTTTTATCAAGGGTTTTATATCTTGACTGATTTAAAATAGAGGCAGTAAATTCTGCTTTGGTGTTATATTTTTTTGGGATGGGTATTATATTAATCTTAGCTCCGCTTCTTTTAAGTTCAAAAAGTTGAGATTCGTAGAGTATGCCTAAATCGGCATTTCCGCTTTCTAAAACAGGCATGATCATAGCGGCATCTATCAAATGATTGGTATGGTTTGTAATTTTTTTGAAAGCACCCGGAAACCTTTGATTAATTATTCTAAACATTGCCCATGTGTAATCTCCGGCAGGATCGGCGTGAGGGCTTGAGGTAGCAAGGGTAACATTCGCATCCATTAATTTTTGTATCAGATTAGATTTCGTAACGCGGGCAGGATTATTGTAGGGTGTGGCTGCGGCTAAATAATCGTATGCAAAAACTTTGTAGGAATTTAAAAATCCCTTTCTCTCGAGCTGCCTTTGGAATTTTTTGTTTGCGGATAAAAAAATATCACAGGGTGCTCCCTCTTCTATGTCACCCTTAAGAACGCCGGCACCTAAAAAATCATAATCTATTTTAACGCCGGGGTGTTCTTTTTTGAAAATATTGCCTATTTCGGTAATAGGCTTAGGGAGAGCGTCGGCTGCCATTATTTTTAAGGTTACGGCATTTGCGGAGAAAATGTTAGTAATAACGGCAAAACCCGTGAAAGTTAAAAACAAACCGATATAAAAAATTAAAGCTTTATAGTGAACAAATTTAAACATAGCTGATGATATAGCAGGCACAATTTTCGTATTAGCTTTCATTTCTACCTTATATTATTTAGAACTTCAATCATACCTATGTCGTAGATGTTAGGGCATCAGATTTGCAATAGAATGAGCAATCTGCTTTTTTAATAGAGGTTCTGCAGTGCTGAATACTAAGTTCATCGCTTTTGCCTGAGAAACTATTCTATCCCTGTATATTGCCCAATTCCTTACTCCAGCATTATACGTTGTAGTGGAATTCCCCAGTCCTTCACTCGTAGAAGTCCTGTTTGTCATATATGAGCCTTTTCGCCTTTGTTCTAATTGAATATCGACTACCATAATGTATGCTTTGCTTCTAAAAGCAGAGCCGATAGCAGCGCCTATTAGTCCACCTACCAATCCGCCTGCGATAACTCCGGTAGCAGAATTATATCTTGAGCCGATCAATGCACCGCCAAACCCCCCTGCGAGAGCGCCTGTCATTGTGTATGATTTTGTCTTTTTTCCTATGTAAAGAACGTTAGACATAAGCATAAAGTTTGCCTTTCTGGGATCATTAGTGATAGTATAACCTTCATTGATTAAATAGGAGATGAGTTCCTGTTTAAAGTTAAGTCTGGTAGCCGTGGAAGTGTTCCTTGCGCTTACGTATATGATTTTGTCATTAGGGGCGACAGGTTGCAAGAATATGCTAGAACTCATTTTTGTGCTCAATGTCACTCCGTTTGAAGACAAACCGCTGGCAGACGTTGTAGAACCGGCGGTCGTAGCGCATCCGGAAAAAATAAAAATAGGTAACGACAAAAACAAAAGAAGAGCAATAATTTTAAGCCTAATTTTTGAAAATTTCGAAGAGACGCCATTGTGACCTTGAAAAAGTCCAAAAACAAAGCTATGATTTTTGTAATACATCTTAACAACCCTCCTTTAATTTTATTTTTTAATATTATATTAGATATTTGAGATATTATCATTATAAATAAAAAAAATCAAGAACTAAGAATATAGCAGAATGTTTAAAAATAAATAACAATTAATTAAATTTTAACGCCGGATAGATTTCAATATTAAATCATTATTTTAGATATTCGTTAATATTTTTTACTTGTTCGGTAAGGTTGTTCGCGAATATCGTCTTTCCGTGTTTCGTGGAGATATAATATAAATATCGAGTCTTAGCAGGATTAGCGGCAGCCTTAATAGCGGAAATATTCGGGTTTGCAATAGGCGTGGGCGGAAGACCGTAATTTGAGTATGTATTGTAAGGGGATTTTATTTTGAGATAAGCACTATTCATATTTAAAGCCGGATTAAAGTTTCCGTTTCTTTTCGTTTTTATATATTTTTTGTACGCAAACAGGTTTATGGCATAAATAGAGGTTGAGTCGATATCAAGGGGCATATTAATTTTAAGCCTATTGTGAATTACGGATGAAACTAATCGCATATTTTTCTTAGAGTTTTCATTTACTTCTTTAGTTATTATAGACGCTATTATCAGATTTTTATAGCCGAGTTTTAAATTTTTAGTTTTTATGTCAAACTCCATTACCATTTCTTTAATGATTTTTGCCGGATTAGAATCAATCTTAAAAATATACGTATTCGGATATAAAAAGCCCTCAACGTCTTTTTCATCTATCCCTATGCTTAAAAGAAGTTTTCTATCAAAGCATTCTTTTAAGAATAATTTTTTGCCGGTTATTCTATTTTTCGCCAGAATTTCAGCTATTTGGAAGATATTCAAACCTGGCGGAACGGTTACTTTAACCGAGGCAACCCTGCCGTTTACGAATTCATGATATATAGAGGCAGGGGGCTGGTTGACAGAAACATAGTACGTGCCTGCCTCTATATATTCAGAATAACCGCTGATAAAGCCGATAAAATAAAATAAATATGGATTGGTTATGAGTTTTTTCTGATAAAGTCTGTATGTTATCTCTCTTAGAGAATTCCCTTGTTTTATGGTAATAAGTTCAGGTTTTTTATGGATATATGATCGCGGGGTAAATGTGAATAAAAAAAGATAACCGACAACGGTTATGGGAATAATAATTTTTAGAATAAATGCTATCTTTTTGGTTCGCTTATAAAGTATGTGATCGAAATAGCACATTACATAACATTTAATATTTTTTTAAGTTAAAGATAAATATGAATCAAAAACGTTATAGTATTATAATCATACGATATAAATAAATTATAAAGTTATTTAATTCTTGTTCCTATCTAGATATGATTGTAAAATAAGCGCCGAAGCAACCGAATCTATTATTTCCTTCCTTTTTTTTCTTTTAACGTTTTGACTTATGAGGCTTTTTTGCGCCTGAAGAGTGGAAAATCTCTCGTCATAAATTGTTATGGTAATTTTTTCATCGTCGGTTTCGTTGCCCAATCCATTGATTGCATTTTTCAATTCTTTAATAAATTTATCGATATTAATGGATATTTTCGTTTGTTTTCCTTTTAGGCCGATAGGCATCCCGACAACTATTAACCCGATATTTTCAAGGTCTATAATCTCTTTCAGTTTATAAATGGCTCCTTTTAATGAGTCATTATGTATATATTTAAATGGAAACGCAATAGTTTGAGTATCATCGCTCAAAGAAAGACCTATCTTCTTTAAACCGAAGTCAACGCCCAGCGCTTTTTTATTCTGCATATTCGGCATGTTCTAATCCTAAATCATTTGTTAATTCTATGTCAAGTTCCGGATTTCTTCCGGAGGTAAGCAGATAATTGCCGAGGAGTAGTCCGTTTGCTCCAGCCATTAAGGCGAGGGGTTGAAGTTGGCGGAGATTGTGTTCTCTGCCTCCCTGTGCGAGGATGTTCTTCTTCGGATTGACAAGCCTAAATATTGCAAGGGTCTTAAGGCATTCCATTGGTGTTAATGCATCGGTATTTTCAAGCAGAGTACCTTTTATCGGATTTAGGAAATTTACCGGAATGTTGTCTGCATCTAATTCCTTTATTTCCTTAGCCATATTTATCCTATCATGTTTAGATTCACCCATTCCTATTATTACTCCGGAACATATCTTGAGTCCGGCTCGTTTTGCAGATTTAACGGTCTCCACATTGTCGGCAAAAGAGTGAGTAGAACAAATTTTAGGAAAATAATTGCTGCTTGTCTCAATGTTATGATGAAATATTGCAAGGCCGCAGTTCTTTAAAAATAATAAATGTTCATACTTCATGAGTCCGAGGGATGCACAAGGGACGATCCCTACCTCTTCCTTTATATGTTTAACCGCATCGGCAATTATTTCAAGTTCGTTTTTGTCATTTATGGAAGTTCCGCTCGTTACAATAGAAAATTCATTTGCGCCGTTATTCTTGGCTATTTTTGCAGCTTTGACTATTTCTGAAACCGATAGAAGTCTATTTATTTTTGTTTTCTTCTCCTCTTTACCGGCAATTATTGATTGACCACAAAATGCACAATCTTCGGAACATATTCCGGTTTTTGCACTAACAATGGAACAAAAATTGACCCTTTTTCCAGTATATTTTTCTTTAAGTTCGAGGGCTAAAGAAAAAAGTTCTAAAACGGGGGATCCAGAGAGTTCATAAATAGACAAAAGAATATCATCTGGGAGTTCTACTCCGTTATCGATTAAATTTTTTATACGGACCGTCAGTGAGGACATTATATAGTTATATTAATTTGTTTAATTTTTAATATTTGTTAAATCATTAGATACTGCCGTTGTCATTGTCTTCGGTTTCGTTGAAAGCTTTGTTATTTTTAAGCATAGAAATAAGCTCATCAATACTTTTAGAATTATCGATTATATCAAACATAATTTTAATTTTATTCTGATAATCTATAATTCTTTTTCTCAAGCCTATTATCACGGATACCCCTTCGTCATTGACCCCAAGATCATTTTTAATCTCGGAAATAAACCTGAGTATATCTGCGGTTTTATCGTCAATATAAAACTCGTTTTCCTGCCGTTCTACGGTAATCACACCTTCGTAAACGAAAAACATTACGGATTCATTATCCAAGTTAATTTTATTGCAAAAACTTGCAAGGTTAATACAACAATCCATGATAAATAATAAACCCCTCTTTTAAAATCCTTCTTTAGAAAGTTCCATAAATATTTTTTTAGTTTTATCCGAAACGTTAGAAGGAATATCAACTTGTACCGTAACTATCAAGTCACCCCGTCTTTTTCCGGAAACGTCTGTTGCACCCTTCTTAGAGATACGGAATTTAGTTCCGTTTTGAGTTCCGGGGGGGATTTTAAGCATAAACTTTCCCTCTATTGCGGAAACTTCTACTTTTGCCCCAAGAATGGCTTCGGTTAATTTTATTTTTTTATTTATATAAATATCATTACCTTTTCTTTCCAATATGTTATCGCCTAAGATAGTTATGGTTATATATAAATTGCCGTTAGCGCCGCCGTTTATGCCGGGAGAACCTTTTCCCGAAACTTTTATTTTTCCGCCATCGGAAATACCGGACGGTATTTTTATTTTTATCCTTTCTCCATTTATATCTATGATTCTTTCGGTTCCTTTAACGCTTTCAATGACAGATATCTTAATAGAAGCGATCAGGTCGTTTCCTTTCATTTGTCCCTGTTTTTTTTCCGACCTGTTAAAAAGATCCGAAAATATATCTTCAAAGTTAAAGTTCGCGCCCCCACCGGAATAGCCTTGGTAATATCCACCCTGCGAACGACTTCCTCCGGCCCCGGAATTTTTAAAGTTAGAATAGTTGGTTCCTAATTCATCGTATTCTCTGCGTTTCTTTTTATCCTTAAGGACGTCGTACGCTTCCTGTAGCTCTTTAAATTTGGATTCTGCTGTTTTATTGTTAGGATTAACGTCGGGGTGATACTTTCTTGCCAGTTTTCTATATGACTTCTTTATTGTATCTCCGGAAGCATTTTTATCTACGCCAAGTATCTTGTAATAATCTTTGTATTCCATATATGTATATTTATATCAGAAAATATAAATAATTTCAATAAAATCCATAACCCCTTTTCCATCAAGATATACGAAAGAAGGGCTATGGATAATATGTGATAGTATTTAACTGTGTCTACTTGCAACCCTTACAAGAATAGCAAGAACCTTTTGCATTATTGTCATTTGTTAACATATTGTAAAATTCTTCTGCCGAAATTTCTTGAATTGACGGTGTCTTGTAAATCTTTTTCATAGATTTCACCTCCTTTTTAATTATCGTTATCATAAATATATTGTTTATTCAAGAGTATTTTTATTAGGTCGTTAAAATCTTTTTTTACATCTGCCCTTGCAACGTCAAATTCATTTGTTAAACTTAGGATGATATCTTCATTTGAGTTTTCTCCGTCACATAACAATAATATTTTATGTGATACCTCATTTATCTTATAAATATTTCCATTAGAATTATCGAAAAGCATGTAATTTTCTTCTTCATGTTTTATACTTACCGTATTTGAAAGCATCAGCATTATATATTCTCCTTGTTTACGATTTCGGTTACGGCTTACGTATCAAACAGTTGCGTAATATTATATCCAGCATTGCGGATCTTTAGAACTTAAATCTTGATTATTGTGATAATAGCTTATAGCTTTACATCCGCCGCATCTTTCACTGTGAGAACAAGCGAAGCATTCATTTTTATCGTTTTTCTTTCTCATTTGCCATAAAATATCGGAATTATACCAAACTTTAAAGAGACCGTCAGTCAGAATGTTGCCGATTGGCAAGTAGAGTCTGCGGCAGGGAAGTAAGGTTCCGTCGTGTAATATACATATTGAAGAGAGCCCAACAGGACAATAACCGCCTAAGTTTTCGTCTATTAAATTCCATAAGGGTCTTGAAGTAGAAAGTTTAGTGTCTTTATCGGAAAACTCTTTCTTTGCTTCATTATATACATTTGAATAAATTGCTTTTAATTCCGATGCCTCAATAAAAAAATCTTGCTCTTCAGTTTTTGTCATGGTTGTCATTCGTTCTACCGTCAGCATATCTATATTTAATGAAGCGGCAAGTTTCGGCATATTTGCGGCAGAATCTTTATTTTTATCATGTAGCGTAAACATAATTGATGTTTTTATCCCTGCATTTTTTAGCCTTTTGATAGATTTAATCGCTTTCAAAAATGTTCCGGCACCCCTTATTTTATCATGTGTTTCTTCATTGTGACCGTCTAATGACACCTGGATCTCAGATATCTTTTTGTGTTTTTTTAGTTTAATAATCGTATCGTCATCGATTAATGTGCCGTTCGTAAGTATAGCGATGTTTTTAAAATTATCTGATTGTTCTATCATGTCTATGAGATAAAAAAGACCCTCCGGTTTCAAAAATGGTTCTCCGCCTGAAAGCGAAATAAAACATTTCATTTTCCATTTAGACATAGCGGCATCTAATTTGAAAAATATAGAGTTAAGGATGTTAAAATCTATATTTTTATAGGCATAGTCATCCTGATAGCAGTGGATGCATCGCAGGTTGCAAGAATCTATAAAATGCCATTGTGCGTAAAAATAGTTATTTATGTGTTTTTTATTATTATAGGAATCCATATTGTATAAACCCATAATCTTGATCGGGTCTATTCTATCTTTATGTGTTTTTATAGGTCAAAATCTTATTTGCATAAAACTATCCTTTTTTAAACTATATCATATGATTATCTAATTTTCAAATTTGACTGACCTCATGAAAAAATATATTGATTTTTTTTTTAATAATGATATATATATTAACTAACAATGAAGTAGACCTTATGATACTATTTTAAAAGTTTAATTAAATTAATTTAATTAAGGAGAGAGTTTACGATGAACAAAAAAGCGAAGATCGGGCTGTCTATTCTCGGTGTGGTTTTTGGCATTTCTGCAGTTCTTTCCGGTTGTGCCCCCACTATTGTCAAAAAAACTTCGAGTGCCTTGCCGCCCGTAAAAAAACCGGTAGTAGTCATGAAGCAAGCCGTGAAACCCATGCCTAAGGTTTCAAAGCAGGTACCTTCCTATGTAAAGGAATATCCGTGGCTTGCGAATTATGACATCCAGGATAACCTTAACAATATCCATTTTGCTTTCAACAAGTCTATTCTTACGCCGTTAGATAAGATTGTTCTTAAAAAAGATGCAGTTTATCTTCGGTATAACCCCAATGTAATTATTCAGATTCAAGGAAATTGCGACAGAAGGGGTTCTGAGGCTTACAATCTTGCGCTCGGGTGGAGAAGAGCGAATGCAGCAAAGGCATATCTTGAGGATTTAGGCGTTGCGAATGTCAGACTCAAAACAATTAGCTACGGAAAAGAAAAACCATTATGCGGAACGCATGGCAGGGTGTGTTATGCAAGAAACAGAAGAGATCATTTTGTTTTGGTTAAATAAATAGAAGAGACAAGATGTAGTGTAGTCAAATTGAAATTTACGGTTTTAAATTTAACCCTGGATAGTGGTTAGTCTTGTTCTTTATTCAGGGTTTTCGTATTTTTTTTAAGTACTATGTATGCAATTTTATATGTACAGTATGCCTTCCCGTTATTATAACGATAATGCTTATCGTAATGTAGAAGCATCCGTCTTAATGATCGCGTGTCGGGTGTTTTTTTATTAACAGTGTTTTTTGCGCCGAGCATGCTCATTCTTTTTAATAGTCGTATCGGGGATTCTGCAGTTTCGACATATTCGAATGTTTTAGAATATTCTATTTTTAATTCCGTCCCATTAATTTTTTCGTTAATAAATTTCAATTCCGGAAACACATGAAGTTTTATGGAATTGTTTGCCGTATTTTTAAGGCATTCTGCTAATTCTCTCAATGTTCCAGATATTAAAAAAGATAAAATAATAATGCCGTCGTCTCTTAGGGATGCCTTGCATTGATTTAAGAAGTCTTCTATATTGTGCTGGTTCAGCCAGTGCAACGCCATATTGGAAAATATTACATCGAACTTTTTGCATTTTAAAGGCAAAGACTCTGCATCGCCGCAGATCAAGTATGCGTTGTTTGTATCATTCTTACTATTAAACTTTCTTTTTGCCTCATTCAATAACCCCGTAGCGAAATCCAGCCCAAAATAATTAAAACAGTCGTTCGACATGACACGTTCAAGAGCGAAATATCCCTGTGCCGTTCCGCAGCCTATATCCAATATGTTCTTCATATATTTTTGGGTATCAAAAAAACTTCTTATCGTTTGAGATATCATTTTAAGAGTAAGATTGTGATACGATGTAAAATTATCATAATCTTTAGCATTAGAAAAATTTGTTTTAACTCTATGTTTGTTTATCATATGTATTTACTAAAATTTTTAAGGCATTTTCAAGATCGGTAATATTTATACTTGTGTTTATTCCAAGCCTCAATCTTGCTTTCTTTTTTGGAACTGCAGGGTATCTTATCGCCTTAAGATATATCCCCGCTTCCAATAGCTCTTTTTCGATTAAGATAGCCTTGTTTTCGTCTCCTATTAGCACAGGTATTATATGAGTCGAAGAATTCAGTATGTTTAATCCGCACTGCCTTAGATAATTACGCGCAAATCTGGAATTATCTTGCAGGGTTTTAATTATTTCTGGATTTTTTTTTATGATATCTATCGCTTCTACACTTGCTGCTGCCGATGTAGGAGGCATGCCGGTAGAGAATATGAACGCCCTGCTAAAATTAATAAGATATTCTATTATTAACCGCTTTGAAAGGACAAAAGCGCCGCTAGAGGCCAACGCCTTGCCAAGTGTACCTATGAGGATGTCGGGTTTTACCGCATGAAAATCGACGCTGCCGCCGCCCTTATTCCCTATAGTTCCGGTTGCATGTGCATCGTCGACTATGCTGACTGCATCATATTCTTCAGCTATATTTAAAATACCTCGTAAATCAGATATATCCCCGTCCATACTGAAAACACCTTCGGTTATTACTATCTTTATCTCATAATCCCTATGCTTGTATAGGATATTTGACAGATAATTTAAATCATTATGTTTAAAGCTCTTAAATTTAGCGCCGGATGTTAAGATTCCATCTATAATAGAGGCATGCGAAAGTTCGTCGAATACTATGAATGTTTTTAAAGGCGATATATCCGACAGTGCCTTTATAACTCCGATATTAGCCTGATAACCGGATGGATATAAAATACAATTTTCATAATTTCCTTTAAATTCGCAAAGTTTTTTTTCAAGTTTCGCGTGTATATCGGAATGTCCATATATTAAAAAAGATGACGATGTTGATGTTCCATAAGTATTAACGGCTTTTTTTATAGCATTTTTTATCCTTTCGTCGGAAGAAAGCCCGAGATAATCGTTTGTTGCAAGATTAATAAATTCGGTGTTATAATTTAAATTATATTTGTAGTGTTTAGATTTAAATATGATATTTTTATTCGAGTGCGGTTTAAAGTCATGCCTCGCAGGGTTTATTTTAGGGATTTCCCTATAAAGACCGATTTTTTTGTTCGCTTCAATCTTATTCGAGATTAAATCAGATATTAAAGACATAGATAAAAATTATGATAACATATTTACGCATTAATGTTAAATGTTGTAAATCGGCTAAAATTATTCAACTTAACGTTATAGTAAGGCAAAATAGTGAAAAAAATCTTTGAATTAATCGCGATAGATTTATATCCGGAAATTATGAATATATACGGAGACAGGGGAAACCCCTTCTATTTCAGATATAGGTGCTCTGTTTATGGGATAAATCTAAGAGTTTTTGATGTTTCTTTTGAAGCGGAAAAAAGAATAGACATGGATATGGCGGATATATTCTTCATAGGCGGAGGGCAGGATGCGGAGCAGGCTTTAATTTATGAAGATTTTATAAAATATAAAAAAAGCGTATTAATGAAAGCCTTGGAAAATGATAAAATAATGCTGGCAATATGCGGCGGTTATCAATTATTGTGTGATTATTATAAATCCTTAGATAATAAAATGATTAAGGGAATTTCGGTATTTAGGGGTTATACTGAATCTAAAACGCTTAGATTAATTGGAAATATTGCCGTTAAAGCGGAGAATACGGTTCTTGTCGGATTCGAAAATCATGGGGGAAGAACTTACCTGGAAAGGGGACAGAAAGCGTTAGGGACGGTGCTCAAGGGGTATGGAAATAACGGAAAGAATAAAACGGAAGGGGCAGTGACAGGCAATTTTTTCGGTACATATATGCATGGAAGTTTTTTGCCGAAGAATTATATCTTTTGCGATTATCTCATTAATATCGCGCTAAAAAAAAAATATAATGTTTCGCTTGACGAAATTATAAGAGCAAATGGAATAGAAATTGATAATGATTTTGAAATGAGAGCAAGAAAAGACATAGCCGATCTAAAAAGATTTTTATAAAATATTTTTAGATTTTCCAACTTCATACTTGGTTTTGACTATAGTATCCAATCCGCCGCGTGATTCAAATCTTGCCTCTATTTCCATAAATTTAGGTTTAAGTATTTTACGTAGGTCTTCAATAATTCTGTTTACGGCATGTTCTTGAAGTATTCCTACGTTTCTGAAGGATAGCAGGTAATATTTTAGAGACTTCATTTCTAATAATTTTTTTGCGGGTAGATACGTGATTAGAAGTTCCGCCATGTCGGGAAGTCCTGTCCACGGGCAAACAGAAGTAAATTCCTTGGTTTTTATCGTTACGAGTGTGCCACTTTCCGGATATTGAAAATCAATAATTTCTAAAGCGTCTATATCTATATTTTTTTCAGATAGAACGTCAAATCTTTTATTAATATATTTATTTTCTGTCGTCATCTCGTTTTTATTTTTATTTTTATGATTTTTACTTTATAATAACCTAATAGATTTAACAAATCTACTGTGATTATTTTATCATAATTATTCAGGTAGTTCTATAAAAATAATGAAATTTAATAATTTCCCTATAGGAATATTCGATTCAGGTCTTGGAGGCTTAACTGTTTTTAAAGAAATAAGGAAAATTTTGCCATATGAAGACTTGATTTATTTCGGTGATACTGCAAGGGTTCCGTATGGAAATAAATCAAAAAATACCATTATGAGGTATTCTAATGAAATTTTTGAATTTTTGATTAACAAGAGAGTCAAGATAGTAATAGTTGCTTGTAATACCTCGTCAAGTTTGGCATTAGACAGTTTACGGGAGAGGGCGATTGTTCCGGTGTTCGGCGTTATAGGGCCGGGAGCCAAGAAAGCCGTTCGGGTATTTTCGGGAAAGAATATCGCTGTAATAGGAACATCGGCTACGATTAAAAGTAAGGCGTATTCAAATGCTATAAATCGAGAAATAGAGCATTTAAACGGAGATAAGGGATATATCAATCATACATTTAAAATTATAGAACAAGCCTGCCCCCTTTTTGTCCCTTTAGTCGAAGAAGATTTTTCCAATGAAGAAATAATAAGAAACATAATAAGCTATTATTTAAATCCGATAGTTAGTAAAAAGCCTTCATGTATAGTTTTGGGCTGCACGCATTATCCTATCCTTAAAAATTTTATATCAGAGGCAATGGGAATGAACGTAGAGATAATTGATTCCGGTATAGAAACTGCAAAGGTAGTTAAATGCTATTTGGGAGAAAATGGGATGTTAAAAGATAGGAAAGAGATGGGAAGCGAATCATTCTTTGTCAGCGATGGGACGAGACGACTTAAGGATCTGGGCGAAAAGTTTTTGGGCATAGATATACGGATAGAGGACATACACGTTGTAGAAGATGTCAGCTTGCAGGAGGTGCAAATATAATGATAAACGATTTTAGAACCGAATTGAAAAATAGACTGATACTTTCCGACGGTGCTATGGGGACGATGCTTCAGCTCAAGAATCTCATTCCTAAAGGTCTGCTTCCGGAAAGTTTTAATATTTCCGAAAAAATAAGATATATAAAGGATATACATAGGGATTATGTTAATGCGGGTAGTGAAATAATAGTCGCTAATACGTTTGGAGCCAATAAAATAAAATTAGCCGAATATGGTCTTGCCGACAAATTATATGAGGTAAATTTTAATGCTGTTAAGTCTGTTAAGGAAATTTCCGGAGGTGCCGTACTTGTTGCTATGTCTATAGGACCTACTGGAAAATTTATTTATCCGGTAGGAGACATGACCTTCAAGGAAAGTATAGAGATATACAAAGAACAAATAAGAGCAGGGATAGACGCCGGTGCCGATATTTTTCAACTCGAGACTATGATAGACTTGCAGGAGATAAGGAGTGCTGTTATTGCGGTTAAAGAATTATGCGATAAGCCGATTATCGCGATGATGACGTTTGATGATACTTTCAGAACTATCCTCGGAACTACGCCGGAAGTTTTTGCTATAACGGCAGATAGCCTCGGGGCGGACGTAATAGGGGCGAACTGTTCCGTAGGTCCTGCAGGAATTTATGAAGTTTTGAAGAAAATGGCTTCGGTGACGGAGGTACCGCTGATTTCTAAGCCGAATGCGGGGATACCGAAATTAGTAGGAGGGAACACCGTCTTTCCCGGAAAGCCGGAAGATTTCGTTTCGTCGGTTTCCGAGCTTGCGTTAATAGGGGTAAGGGTAATTTCCGCATGTTGCGGGAGTGACAAATCTTTCATAAAAGCGCTTAGAAGCGAAATAGATAAGATAAATAAAAACGGTTTGCCGGAGAAGGGCATAAAGAGGGAGAACGGGCTATTTTTAACGTCAAGAACGGATTTCGTGCCATGCGGTTATAATCATCCTCCCGTTATTATAGGCGAAAGAATCAATCCTACTGGCAAAAAAGCATTTATAGAGGAACTTAAGAACGGAAAAACTAATTATATAAGAAAAACTGCATTAAGACAGGTTGAGGCTGGTGCTAACGTATTAGATATAAACGTAGGGGTCCCGGGTACCGATGAAATAAATTCTATGAAAAAGGGAATAGTTGCAATAACAAGCGTTGCTCATATACCCGTTTCTATTGATTCTTCCGATCCATCCGTTCTGGAAGAGGCCCTTATGTTGTATTCAGGCAAGCCGCTCGTAAACTCTATAAGCGGTGAAGAGAAAAAACTTATGAAGGTTATGCCTCTTATTAAAAAATATGGAGCGGGTGTATTAATTTTGGCTTTAGATGACGAAGGTATTCCGGAGACCGCGGAAAAAAGGCTTAAAACAGCTTACAGGGTATATCAAAAGCTTGTGGATTTTGGCGTAAAACCTTATGACATAATGATTGATTTTCTTACGCTACCTATAAGTGCAGGACAGGAAAAATCCTTAATAACCATCGAGGCACTTGCTAAAAATAAAACATCTTTAAATCTTCCAACCGTTTTGGGAGTTAGCAACGTATCATTTGGTCTTCCAAAAAGGTCGTATATTAATTCATCTTTCCTATCTTTGTGTCTGAAAGAGGGGCTAAGCGTATCTATAATAAATCCCGAGGACGATTATTTGATGGCAAATCTTTATGCAATGAGTGCACTTTTGGGGAAGGATTATCTTTGCAAGAATTACATAAACAGATATTCTAATGAAGCCAAGGACTATGCCGAAAATAAAAATAAAGAAAAAGGGCTTGATTCCGCCTCCGATAAATCTGTTGGTGAACTCTTATACGATGCTGTAGTTCACGGTGAAAATGAGTATGTAGAACAATATGCGGAAAAACTTTTAGCAGACGGGGAATTGCCGTTAAATATAGGAAGTAAATATTTAATCCCCGCGTTGGAAGAAGTCGGTAAGCTTTTTGATAAAAATATATATTTTCTTCCACAGGTTATGGAAAGCGCCGAGGCTATGAAAAAGGCATTTAATAGAATTAAACGCGAACTGCCTAAAACCGATGCTCTTGCGGGACCAAAGATACTAATGGCTACGGTAGAAGGAGATGTGCATGATATAGGGAAAAATATAGTGACTATGCTTTTGGAGAATAACGGCTATCAAGTTATAGACCTAGGCAGGAATGTGAAAACCGAAAGAATAATTGATGAGGCCGTAAAAAATAAAGTGGATTTTGTAGGACTTTCAGCTTTAATGACTACCACGGTTATAGAGATGGAACGCGTTATAATTGAATTAAAGAAACATGACCTAAGAGTATTTTCAATGGTCGGCGGAGCTGTTGTAACGGAAGATTATGCGAGATCTATAAATGCCGATATTTATGCCAAAAATGCAATGGAAGCTGTTGAAAAGATAAGACAATTTATTGCCGTTTCATAGAGAAATGTTACAATTGCATTGCGTTTTTGTTACGTTTCTATGACAATTTCACAATCGTTGTGAATTTCTCTTGTAAAAGTCTTGTTAATGTAAAAATTTTTTATAAAAAAATTAGGTAGTTAATCAAAATGATTAATTTTTAATCAATATTAACCTATTGATATTTAAAGGAAAACATCATAACTCATTTAATTTATTATGATTTTAAGATTAAAAATTAAAGCGGAAATTATATTATATTTTTTTTTAAAATACATATTGAACAATGTTTTTAATAGGGAAGGGGATGTTCTGCCCGTTCATATTCTAAAAAAGATAGATAAAGATATCTTTGACAACTTTGCTTCATATATCCATTCTTACGACATTCCCGTTATTTTTGTGACCGGAACCAATGGAAAAACAACCACGGCAAATCTTATTACGGATACCTTAATGGCAGCGGGTAAAAATGTATGCGCCAATTCAAATGGAGCCAACATGTCTAACGGTGTGTTCGGAGCTATTATTGGCTCATACGGATTATCGACGATAAATAGGTTATTAGGATTGGATTTTCAATTTAATGCCGATTTTATCGTTATTGAGGCAGATGAAAAGGTTTTCCCTTATCTATCGTCAAAACTAATACCTAACGTCGTAGTCATTACAAATTTTTATAGAGACCAATTGGATAGATACGGGGAAATCAATACAACGGTTTTTGAGATAAAAAGGGCCATAAAAAACCTATCCGGCAATACGATACTTATTTTACCTTCCTTTGAGCCGCTTGCGATGTCGACCGGTTACGGCATCAATAATCCCAAAATATATTACGGCTTTAAAAGGGAATTTTTTAAAGAGAAACAATGTCCGGAGAGAGCTGTCTCATCGGATGCTTTAACTTGTCCCTATTGTAAAAAGATTCTTTTTAGCGGAAATGATTTTAATCAAAATGTATTTTTACTGAAGTTTAAATGTGAAAACTGCGGTTTTACAAGTATAGAACCGGATATATATATTTCGGGATATAAGGGGGAAAAAATAATAATAAAATCGAATAAAATTGGTGCTGAATATGACAGAAAAACGGATGGGGCACCTGATTCTGATTTTAAACCTACATTGTCCGGCGATTACAACATGGCAAATTATTTGGCTGCTTATTCGGTTTTAAAGAATTATAAAATTAAAAATGATATCATAATACCTTCATTTGAAAATTTTCAGACAAAATTTGGCAGGTCGTTTAAGAAATATATAGGAGATTTAGAGATAAACGTTGACCTCGTTAAAAATCCTACCGGACTAAGCAGGGTTTTGGAGAAAATAACAGACGTGTACAATAAAGATTTGCCTTTTATAGATATTTTATTTGCATTTTCCGATAGGGATGCTGATGGAAGAGATGTTTCATGGATTTGGGATGTAGAGTTTGAAAAATATATCAAAGACATAGGAAAGATTGTTATTACAGGGCTTCGCCCGTTTGATATGGCAATAAGGTTAAAAACGGCAGGCGTAGACAAGAGCCTTATTTCAATAGAGCATAATTTGAAGAAATCATTAAAAAAAATCATTAAAATAGGGAGGTCGCAAGGCTCTTCCAATAAAAAAGTTTTTATTTTATCTACTTATACAGAGCTTTCAAGAATCAAAAAGCACATAATGTAATATAAAAATACGACTACATATTACATATTTAACAGACTGAATATAATTTATTTAGTATTGTCGTATTGCATAGGGATATTATCATGGATATGATTTCTTACGTATTTATGGGTTTAGCCGTCATATTTAACTCGATAGGTCAAATTTTACAAAAAGTTGGTTCCGGCCGAATAAAAAAGGAACATTTAAAAATAGGCGTTAAGTCTATTTTTGTATTTTTTAATCCTTTTATATTTAGTGCACTCGTAATGCTTCTTTTTGCAACCATTTTTTATCTGTTTGCTTTATCTATGCTTCCGCTTTCGATTGCCTATCCGATGTTATCGAGCGGTTACATCATAGTAGTTCTTTTATCTAAAATATTTTTGAACGAGAAGGTAAACTTAAAGAGATGGGTCGGTGTTTTTGTTATAATAATAGGAATCTTTATAATATTTAACTCAGGTAAATAAAGGTTTTATTCTTTTATGAAATTGCTTTCTTCAAATGCGTTTGTCGTATATGCAAAAAAAATAAACGAAGCGGATATGCTTTTAAGTTATATTACCGAGGATTATGGAAAGATCACCTGTTTTGCCAATAATGCGAGAAAGAGCAGAAAAAGGTTTCTTGGTAAGTTAGAACCCGCAATGCTAACCAAGATAAAATTTTATGAAAAGCCGGGAATGACTTTGGATATTTTGTATGAAGTAGACTTAGTGGAAGACTATAAGAATTTGAGAAAAAATATAAATATCTATTTATTTTTAACTAAACTTATTGAAATTCCAAGGATTTTATGTCAGGAAAGAGATGATAATAAAAATATTTTTTATTTGATAAAGAATATTTTTAAGAGCCTTAATAATTTAAATATCGAAGATATAAATAATGAAGGTAAATTTACAGGATATGGGCATATTTCCATAAATGCCATACTAATTAAATACGACATTTTTTTTCTTTCAAACCTGTTGCGATATATGGGCATATTTCCAAATTTTTATAACTGCATTATTTGTTCGGAAAAAAATCTTAGCAATAGTTTCGGTTTTAGTTTAAATAAAGGCGGAGTTGTCTGCAATTCGTGTATTAAAGATAAAAGTAATGAATTTAAATACTTGGAAGTTAAAAAGTTACCGGTTAATTTTGTAAATTTATCGAATTTAATGGCTGAGTCAAACTTATCAATAATAAATAAGTTGGCGGTAAAAGAGGAAATTTTAGTAGAGTGTTCGATATTTTTAAGGGATTTTTTGTCTTTTCATACTGGTAAAAGATTAAGATCTTTTGAGACAATTTGATTAATTAAATAAATAATTTAAAGATGCGAAATAATAAAAATAATATACTCAGGCAGTTTCCAAGTATGCAGACTATACTTAAAAATCCTGAGGTCGTTCGACTTACGGAATCGTTTTCGTATGAGTTTATAAAAGAAAGGTTAGGCGACTTAATTAAACTAAAAAAAAATGAAATTCTTAACACTATCGATTCGAATGATGAATCCGGGATACCGTACGATTATTATATTACCGTCGAATTTTTTACGGCAAAACTTAAAGAAGATCTAAGTGATTTTTCTTTCAGTCTTAAAAGAGTCATTAACGGAACCGGCGTTGTTGTCCATACAAATTTAGGTCGTTCAATACTGTCTAAGGGCGCGGTTGATAACATCAGTAAAATTTCATCGTCGTATTCTAACTTAGAATTTAATTTGGCCGAAGGCGAAAGAGGGAAAAGGTATTCCCATATAGAGTATCTTTTGAAAAAAATCATAAAATGTGAGAAAGCTATAGTCGTAAATAATAATGCGGCTGCCGTATTTATGGCATTATCGTCATTCTGTTCCGGGCGAAAGAAAGAGGTCATAGTTTCAAGAGGAGAACTTGTAGAAATAGGAGGTTCTTTTAGGATACCGGATATAATGAGAGCATCCGGAGCTGTTTTAGTCGAAGTAGGAGCAACTAACAAGACCAGGCCGGAAGATTATGAATCTAATATAAATGAAAATACCGCTTTGTTACTGAAAGTGCATCAAAGCAATTTTAGAATGATCGGTTTTGTACATGAATTATCGAGTAAGGATATTGTTTCTATCGGAAAAAAATATAGGATACCAGTTATGGAGGATCTAGGTTCCGGCAGTTTTATAAATTTAAGTCGCTTTGGTCTTCCTTGCGAACCCACTGCTCAGGAGGTTGTAAACGCAGGAATGGATGTTGTTACTTTTAGCGGAGATAAATTGCTGGGCGGACCCCAAGCCGGAATAATAGCCGGGAAGAAGAAATATATTGACATGCTTGCGACAAACCCTTTAAATAGGGCTTTTAGGATAGATAAGATGACCATAGCTTCATTAGAAGCGACTCTCTTCGAGTATTTAGATATGGAAAATGCGGTCAAAAAGATACCTACGCTTTCCCTTATCGCTCAGTCCGAACAGGATATTAAGAAAAAGGCAAAGAAATTTTTAAATAAACTTAAAAAATTTGAATGGAAAAATAAAAATTTATATAATTTTAAGATATTAGAGGATCTGAGTATTGTAGGCGGAGGTGCTCTACCGGATTACGGGCTTAAGACCTATGCTTTAAGTATCACGCATAAAACGATGAGCGCTGATAATCTTAGCAAAATTTTCCGCGGTTTGAATATTCCGATTATCGGAAAAATAAAAAACGCAGAATTCTTGCTTGACATGAGAACCGTATTAGATATAGATTTTAAAGATATTTTGTATGGATTGTCGATAATTGATATATAGGAACTTTTAGTTTTATATTTTTTCATTTGCTGGTATAATAATATTAATATTTAAATGGATTTAGCTTTATATCATTATTTTATTGTCGTAAATAATTATGATATCTTCAAGTGTTCTTGTTTTAAATAAATCCTTTTTACCTGTACACGTAACCTCCCTGAAAAGAGCATTTATTCTTTTTTATCAGGGTATCGCCAAAGCCGTGGATGAAAATTATAGAACATTTAGTTTTGATTCATGGGCAGGTCTTTCCGTTATTGATGGATGTAATTCAATTGGACTCGTGAATAGGATAATAAGGGTGCCAAGTGTGATAATTCTTACTAATTACGATAAGCTACCGAGAAGATATGTTAAATTTTCAAGAGCCAACATATTTTTAAGAGATAAAAATAAATGCCAATATTGCGGTAAGGAATTTAAAAAAAATGATTTAAATTTAGATCATGTTATTCCGAGGATGCGCGGCGGCGTTTCGTCTTGGGAAAACGTGGTATGCAGTTGTATCCCGTGTAATCGCGATAAGGGTGGCAGAACACCGGAGGCGGCGGGAATGAAGCTTATAAGAAAGCCCAGAAAACCAGGGTGGTCTCCGTATTATCATATATCGCTTACTAATATCATGTATAAAGAGTGGATGCCCTTCTTGAGCATAGTAGATAATGCATACTGGCATGTGGAATTAGATAAGTAGAGAATAATATAAATATTTATTAGATTATAGGCAAATTTACCGGTAGTGATAAATTAAAATGGACGCAATACTTAACCCTTTTGAAAGTATCGGAAAATTTATACTGAAAACAATCAATGGTTTAGGTTCTATTGTGATTTATATGGGGGAATCTCTTCTTTCCATACCTCGATATCGCATAAATTTCAATAACTTAATAGAACAAATGATTTTTATCGGTATGGATTCGTTTTACGTAGTCGGGTTGACGGGTTTTTTTACCGGCATGGTTTTATCGCTTCAGGCGTATTATGCGGCTAAAATTGTAGGTGTTACCTACATGATAGGTCCTACAGTCACATTAGCTATGACGAGGGAGCTTGGTCCCGTTTTAACGGCCCTCATGATTACCGCAAGATGTGGTTCTTCCATGGCTTCTGAGATAGGCACGATGAAAGTTACCGAGCAGATAGATGCCCTTGAAGTTATGGCGGTAGACCCATATTATTATCTTGCTGTTCCGCGTATTCTTGCCGCAATAATAATGCTTCCGATAATGGCTGTTTTATGTTCTTTAATTGGCATAATCGGAGGCTATGTCGTTTATGCTTATTTTCTCGGACTTAATCATGTTACCTATATAGAAAAAATATATCAATATATTAATCTCAGCGATATATACGGCGGTCTTTTGAAATCTGTTTTTTTTGGAGCTATACTTGCTACTATTAGTACGTTTAAAGGGTTCGAGACAACAGGCGGCGCCAAAGGTATCGGTAAATTTACTACTCAGGCTGTAGTGTTGAGTTCTATTTGTATTCTTTTGGCAGATTATTTATTTACTTCTATTCTCTTTTAATTATTATTTTTATCAATGATTACATTGTATCAATTATCAAAATCTTTTAATGGCAAAAAGGTGCTTGATAATCTTAATATGAGATTCAAAGAAAAAAGAATAACCGTCATCATAGGTAGAAGCGGTGGCGGGAAGAGCGTTATGCTTAAGCATATAATAGGTTTAATAAAGCCTGATTCTGGAAGAGTTTTAATAGATGGCATAGATATGAATACTCTAAAAAAAAAGGAACTTAACGAAATAAGAAAAAAGTTCGGAATGGTTTTCCAGGATGGGGCACTTTTTGATTCCCTTAGCGTGTTTGAAAATGTAGCGTTTCCTCTGAGGCAGCACCTTAATCTTTCGGAGGAAGATATACTCCATAAAGTGTATTCTATTCTTAACGATGTGGGTTTAAACGGACATGAGTCGAAAATGCCCTCTGAAATCTCCGGAGGAATGAGGAAGAGAGTGGCCGTTGCAAGGGCACTAATACTTAATCCGGAGATAATGCTTTTTGATGAGCCTACTACCGGGCTTGATCCGATTATGTCTGATGTTATAAATAGTTTAGTTGTATCAATGCATAACAAATTTAAATTTACCGGAATAATAATAAGTCATGATATAAAAGGGGCTTATAAAACCGGCGATGAGATAGCGATGCTTTATAATGGAAAAATTATAGAGGTCGGAACGCCAGAAGAGTTCAAGGATTCAAAGAATCCTATAGTAAGCCAGTTTTTATCCGGTAGCATGAATGGTCCTATTATACTATGAATATCAATAAAGAAACCAAAGTAGGTATTTTCACGGTAGTTGTTTTACTTATACTTGCTTATTTTTCTGTTAAAGTGGGAAAAATTCGTATATTTAAGCCAGAGACGTATACTATTTCAGCTTATTTTAAATCGGCAGATGGAATAGGCAAGGGAACTTCTGTTACTATGGCGGGGATAAAAATCGGAAGTGTTAGAAATATCAAGTTAGAAAACAATTTGGCAAGGGTCTACATGACGATACTTTCTAAATATAAGGTTTATCCCGTATACGTTGCATCTATCAAGTCAATGAATTTACTGGGGGAGAGCTATATTTCTATTTCACCCGCAAGCAGTAAAATAGGGTATCATCCGCAGAAACATTTAGATAGTGAAGTTATTAGAAGCGAAATGACCCCACAGAACATATCTACACTTATAATGAAATTTGCCAAAACGGCAAATAATTTAGAGAAGGTCACTATGTCGCTAAAAAATTCTATAGGAACAAAGGCTGGGGAGAAGAATATAAAAACTATACTTTATAATATCGCTATACTTTCAAGGAATTTGAATAGGCTTGTTTACCTGAATCAGCGAAATGTTAATATTATTATGTCTAATTTTGCTTCTATTTCAAAACATATTAACAGATTAACAATACGGAACAATGCTGCTATAACAAGAACCATACATAATTTTAACTTGATATCTCATAATCTAAAAAAAGAGATTCCGGATATTACTAAGAATATAAAAGGTCTTTCGGAAAATTTGAATTACATAGTAGCTAAAAATAAAAATAATATAAACAGCAGTTTGAATAATATTAATGCCGGTACTAAAAAATTAAGGCTTACCTTAAATCAGTTATACGATATTTCTTCCAAGGTAAATAACGGTCAGGGTACCATAGGGAAACTTATAAATAGAAGCTCTGTGTATGATAACTTAAACGGTTCTTTGAAAGGTATTAATAAATTAATGGGCGGTTATAGCCAATTTCAAATTAAAGTCAATATGGATTCGCGGTATATTATCAAGAGTAAGGAGTCTATCTCTCAGATAAACGTTAAATTGCAGCCGTCTCCGGGACACTATTACGAGTTAGGGGTAGCATCGGTACCGATGGGTTACGGTAACACTTACGGTGAGACTCAAACAACCACACAAATAACCAATAGCCCCCCCTCCGGGCAATTTTATCCATCGAGCGTAACCACTGATACGACACGATATACTTATTCCAGCAACGTTAAATTTAATGCTTTAATAGCTAAAAACTTTTATAATTTTACTTTTCTTGCCGGTTTATTATATTCTACCGGTGGGGCAGGAATAGATTACTATGTTCCGGATATGAGAAAGGACCTCAAGCTTTATGTGAGAGCATTTGGATTAAATGCGGACAATAACGGTATTAACGAGTATGTTAATGCGGGTATATCTTATTCATTTTATCGACATTTATTTTTAGATGCTGGATACGATGATATTTTTAATAATAGCGACAGGTCTCTTTATATCGGCGGGGGCATTAAATTTACCGATAAGGATCTTAAATATCTTATTGTCGGCAGTAAGATTCCTTAATCTAAAAATACAAGTCCAAAATAGAATAGTTATATGACGTCTAAAAAATATAAGCTTACCAGTTTAACAAGTGCGCATGGCTGAGGATGCAAAATAGGTCCGGAGGACCTTTCAAAGATTATAGGTAAATTACCAGTCCCGAAATGTGATAATGTTATAGTCGGATTCGGATATAAGGATGATGCCGGCGTTTATAAAATCAGTGATGATACTTGTCTTATTCAAACCGTTGATTTTTTTACTCCGGTAGTAGATGATCCTTATGTTTTTGGACAAATTGCCGCGGCGAATGCCCTTTCTGATGTCTATGCGATGGGAGGAAAACCTATAACGGCATTGAATATTGCTTGTTTCCCTATAAATGTTATAGAAAAAGAAGTTTTTAGCAAGATACTTCTCGGTGGATTGCATAAAATGACGGAAGCGGGCGTTGCACTCTTGGGCGGGCATTCGATAGATGATAAAGAAATAAAATATGGATTAAGCGTTACTGGTATTTGTGATATAAATAAAATTTATTCTAATCAGGGTGCGAAGCCGGGGGATATTTTATACTTAACCAAAAAATTAGGGACGGGATTTGTCGTAAGTGCCATATGTAAGGATTTTCTTAAACAAGATACTCTGAATGAGGCTGAACTTTCTATGTCTAAACTTAATAAGTATGCTTCAGAATTGGCCGTTTCTTCAAAATTTCCAAATGCTATGACCGATATTACGGGATTTGGGCTTGCGGGTCATTTAAGCGAAATGATGATTGCAAGTGACACATGTTGTGAAATAAACTTGCCGTCCCTTCCGGTTATAAGCGGAACGATGGAACTAATAAATAAAGGC
Source organism: Candidatus Acidulodesulfobacterium sp. H_13 (assembly GCF_048541835.1). NCBI lineage: Bacteria > Candidatus Acidulodesulfobacteriota > Candidatus Acidulidesulfobacterales > Candidatus Acidulidesulfobacteraceae > Candidatus Acidulidesulfobacterium > Candidatus Acidulodesulfobacterium sp. H_13. Next base: position 257,295 of record NZ_JBLEOY010000001.1, on the reverse strand, counting down.
ATTAACCCCGCTGGAACTAAACGTAATAGAGAATATTTTAGCAAATATGTGTCAGTTACGGGCGAATTTGATAAAATATTATTACAGCTCGCTTTTGGGGCAGAAACATCCGGCGGATTAATATTTGCTGTACCGGAGGTCAAGATGAATGATTTGAAAAACTTATTTAGCGATGAAAATGAGCCGCTTTACGAAATAGGAAGAATTTTAGATAAAAATACGGATAATAGTATTTATATAAATTTTTTATGATAAACTGTAAATCATACAAGCTATAACTTTATGAATTATTCGATAGGGGTTGATCTCGGCACGACAACTGTGGCAGCGTTTATAATTGATGAAAGAGGTCACTCTTATCCTATCAAAACCGTCCTTAATTTTCAATATCCCGAATTTGGATTAGATTCGATAAAACGAATCCAGAATGGTTTAGATGAAAATTCCGTTAGAAAACTGCAGCAAAAAGCCATATCAACGATAAACGCCTTGATAGATGAAAATAAAAATGAGATAGGATTTGATTACGACGATATAAAGGAGATAATCATAGCAGGCAATACTGTTATGGAGATGGCGTTATGCGGTTATCCACTACTTTCTCTATCAAAGCCTCCATATAGATCGCAGTCTGATGTTTCTTTTTATAATAATACTAATTATTTTAAAGATTTTTATCTGAAAAATAGGAAATTATTTATCTTTCCAGTTTTAGATGGCTTTGTTGGAGGGGATACCGTTGCATCAATCTATTATTTGGATATGTTAAAAAGAGATAAACCGGTTTTTTTTGCAGACTTCGGGACCAACGTAGAAATAGTTATAGGTTATAAAAATAGAATATATACTACCTCGGCTCCTGCAGGACCGACTTTCGAGGGTGGGAATATAAAGTTTGGAGTTACAGCAAAGAGCGGTGCAATCTCGGAAGTCACGCTTAAAGGCAGTATTTTTAAAGTTAAAACTATAGAAGATTCTATTCCTATCGGAATCTGCGGAAGCGGAATAATGAGTCTAATATATGAACTTTTAAAAGGAGGCATTATAGATAAAAACGGTAGAATTTTGCCGCCAGAGCTAATAGATTCGGAAAGTTTTTCCGTTGTGGAAAGAGGGCACAATGAAAACGAGGTTGTTTTATATTTTGACGGTAAAAACAATATAAGGTTTTTTCAGGAAGACATAAGACAGTTTCAGTTTGCAAAGTCGGCTATCAAATCTGCATCGGAAATACTTATGAAAAAATTTAAGATTTCAAACAATGACGATTTTGACGTATACATTTCCGGAACGTTTGGTAGTCATATCAAGCCTGATATTATAGACTTGATCGATATCTTTCCTTTTAACGGAAAAAAAATAAATTTTATTAACGACTCAGTCATTCTCGGTTGCCAAAAATATATAGTATCGGAATCACTTGAAAGGGATAATGAGTTAAGAAATATAATTGATATTTCAAAAAATTTTCCTCTCTCAGGGAGCAAACTTTTTGAGAGCCGTTTTATTGAGAATATATCTTTTCAGCTTTAAGCTGTCCGCATCCTCCGTTCACAGATTGAGCCTTGGAGAATCTTATAGTTACTGTAAATCCGGCTTTAAATAATTTAGATTTAAAATCTGTTATAGTGTCACTGTCGGATGTTTCGAGGTCTTTTAAATAAATAGATTTTTTTTCTTTATTTAACGGTATTAAATTAAATTTAACTTTTGAAGGAGAAAACATTTTAATTAATTTCTTCGTATTTTCTATGTGGTCGTTTATATCCTTTATTAGTACATATTCTATCGTTATTTTATTATGTATAGACGGTTTCCTGTTATTTATCAGTCTGACTATATTTTCAATTGGAAATTTTTTATTTATAGGCATAATTTTACTTCTTGTAATATTATCCGCTGCATTTAAAGATATAGCAATTTTATATTTATGATTTTCTATATTCGGCAATGTACTCAGTATACCGCAGGTAGAAATCGTTATCTTTCTCGGCGCCACGGCAATAAAATTAGCGTCAGATATAATATCAAGCGATTTTTCTACTTCGACTATGTTATCTAACGGTTCGCCCATACCCATAAAAACAATATTTGTAATTTTATTTTCTATATCATTTTCAATAACCAAAATTTGTGATATTATTTCTCCTGAGGTTAAATTCCTGATAAATCCTAATCCTGAAGTTTCGCAGTAGACACATCCCATTCTGCATCCTATTTGAGATGAGACACACAGAGTTTTTCTATTTCTGTAATTTATCAATACGGATTCGATAGTTTCGCCATCTAAAAGTTTTATTAAATATTTTTTAGAATATCCATCAGAATCCTCTTCGTATTTAGTATCTACTATTTTAGGGGTTTCGGCGCAAAAATTATTAGCTAATTTTTTTCGTAAAGATTTGGAAAGATCGGTCATTTCGGCAAAATCGAATATTTTGCGGCGATAGATCCATTTCATGACTTGAGTAGCCCCGTATTTTTTAAATCCGCTTATGATGCAGTATTTTTCCAGTTCTTTTTGGGATTTGTCGAATATCCAATATTTTCTTTTATTTTCCATTGTTATCGATTACAAACTTGTTTTAATCAGTAAAATATGATAAATTTTATCGTATATGTGTTTTTCTATGATAATTATAACACTTGCATGTATTTAATGGAATTATACAAAATTTATCGGATATAATAAAATAATGAATTTTAACGATTCAACAAGCAATAATATAGGTAAGGGCGAAGAAATTTATAAAAAGAGTATTGCAATAATAGATTCTCTTCTAAAAGATAATCGTTATTTTAGCAAGACTTATTCTAAAGCCGAGAAATCTGTTGTAAAAAGGGTCATCCATGCCACAAGTGATATGCGTTATGCAGAAACTATTTTCTTCACCAACGATTCGGCTGAAAAAGGGATTGAACTCATTAGGGAAAAGGCTTTCAGGAAAGAACCTTTAAAAATAGTATGCGATTCGGAAATGACAAAAGCCGGTATTAGCAAGAATGTTAATAAAAATATACTATTAGACTTAAACTGTTATATTGGCGCAAATTATAAAACAGACGATAGCGATGCGACAAAGTCGGCTCTTTCTATAAGAGCAGCTATTTCGCAAATATTACCGAATGTAATCGTGATAGGCAATGCACCTACTGCCCTGATAGAAACGATGGATCTATGCAAGCGTCTTTATAAGACTGTAAACTATAAGCCTTCCTTGATCATAGCCATGCCGGTTGGTCTTGTAGGTGCGGCAGAATCAAAAATAATATTACATGAGGATAGTTTTTATAGCTCTATAGGTAATTTTGGAAATATCGGCGGAAGTTCCTCTGCTGCGTCGGCAATTAATGCTTTGTTGCGTGAAGGACTATGAGATTAAATTTATTTATTTTTTTATTAGCGGTTTTTATTAGTGGTTTTACGATAAACCTAAGCGACATAAAGACTGTCTCCGCCGATATTTATATGCGCGTGGGCGAAAACGGAACTATTTATTTTTCGAATATTCCGGTCTCAAGTGGATACAAGCTTTATATGCGGACTAGACGCAAGAAAAATAATATTAAAAATTATAGTAGTGTTGCGTATGATAAAATAATACTTAAGGCTTCAAAAAAATATAAAGTAAGTCAAAATTTGATAGAGGCGGTTATTAAGGCAGAATCTGGGTTTAATATTCATGCAGTTTCGGATAAAGGCGCAGAAGGTCTTATGCAACTTATGCCTAAAACACAAAAGTTATTTAATGTATTAAAACCGTTTAATCCATATCAAAACATTTACGGAGGTACGGAATATTTAAAAAGTCTTATTGTAAAGTATGGAGGAAATATACCGTTAGCTCTTGCCGCTTATAATGCCGGCAGTAAAGCTGTAACTAAATACAATGGAATACCTCCGTATAATGAGACTCATAATTATATTGACGAAGTAATGCATTATTATAAGAGATATAGCAAAAGTGCAAAATAAAAAACAAATATACAATACCCCTAACATCTTAACTATTTCAAGAATTTTAATCATACCAGTAATATTTTTTTTACTTTTTTTTAAAGAAGAATTTTATGGCATATATGCTTCTATTTTTTTTGTAATTGCGGTTTTAACAGATTTTATAGACGGTTATATAGCGAGAAAAAAGAATATAGTGACTAATTTTGGTATTTTTTTGGATCCTCTAGCCGATAAACTTCTTGTTATAACCATTCTTATAATGCTTATACCATTAAAAAGAATTCCTGCATGGATAGTAGTCATAATTGTATTCAGGGAGGTATTTATCATGGGTTTAAGGGCCATTGCAAGCGAAGAAGGAGTTGTTCTTTCGGCGGGAAGAGAAGGTAAATGGAAAACTGCGTTTCAAATGTTCGGGATATTTTTCCTTCTTGTTTACTATGATAATTTTTACCTTAATTTTGAAGATATAGGGCTTGTTCTTATTTTTATCAGCATAATATTTTCTATAATTTCTTTATATAAATATTTGAAAAGTGTGTCCGGTATATTTATTGGATAGTTAGTTTTTCCTGCTTTTTAGGTCTATTTTTGCTTCCTCTATTAACAAATCATAGTTTTTATAATGTTTTTTTAAATTTAACTCCGAAATGCCGTATTTTAAAACCGGTTTTATGCTGTCTTGGAATCTCAATAGTTCTGCAAAGTCGCTTTTCATTTTCTTAAATTTATTATAGGCATTCTCATAATATGTATGAGGAAAAATACTCATAAAATTATTAAAATCCATTCTAAAAAAAATATCGGTTTTTCTAAACTTTTGCTTAAAATAAATACCTATAAATTTAAGCACCTGATTTAATTTTTCATCCCCAAACGTTTGTCCGAAAAAAAGTAGATTTTCAAAGTAAAATACAGAGACGGTCAGCGTAGAACCGTACCTCGTAGCCCTCTCGGTCTCTCTTGAAAATATGTCCGTAAACTGGTTTTTTAAAAACATCCCCGTTATTTCATCGTAAACCCTATTGTTTGAATTGAATTTGTTGTTTATGATAAAATTAACCAAGGAAGTCAAATCTTGAAAGATGAATAAGGTTCCGTAGAAAAGTCCGAATTTATTTAAAAGGGTTATGCTTTCTATATGAAAAAATCTTTCTTCTATAGTGCCGTTTTCTGTTCTTAATTCTATTTTTTTATCTACGGATATAAATCCAAGTTCGTTTATTTTGATTACATCATCGGATGATTCTTCATTATATGAAACAAATATCGAATTATTAGAATTTTTAGAAAGTATTTTTGCATATTCGTTCATATAAATTACTTCGCCTCTCACCCCTTTTATTGCAACCGGTATATGAGAAGAAGAGAACGATTTATCATAATCTAAATCTATTAATGAATCTATCGGCGGAATTTGTTTTGAAATATTCATGATGTAAAATAAAGCACACTTTAAAATTGAATTTTTTTTAAATATATTTTATACTATGAAGGATAGTTTTCTGTTATATATATAATATACAATAAAAAAATATAAATATGAATAAACAATATGCTTTTTTTTGGGGTTGCACTATACAAGCCAAGTTTCCTTTTATGGAAAAAGCAACGAGATTGGTGCTTGACAAATTAAAGGTAAAATATAGGGATATCGATTCATTCACTTGCTGTCCTGAAAAATCGTTGGTGAAGAATATAGACGAAACACTTTTCTATTTAACCGGAATCAGAAATATTGCGCTTGCTGAAAATGAAAATACCGATATAATGTCGGTATGTACAGGTTGCTATTCTAATCTGAAACAAATAAAGGCAAAGGTTATTTCCAATCCTGTGTATCAAAAAAGGCTGAATCAAACTTTAGAGAGGGTTGGTCTAAATTTTTCCGGCAAATCTTCAATATATCATTTTATAGAATTTCTTCATGATGATATCGGACTCGACAAAATCAAGGCAAACGTTAAATATCCCCTTAAGAATTTAAATATCGCAATACACTACGGATGTCATTTAGTTAGACCTTCTCATGCAATAAATTTTGATTCTCCTTTTGAGCCGCGCAAATATGACAATGTTTTAAAAGCACTCGGTGCCACCGTAGTAAATTATAAAGATAAAATGATGTGTTGCGGGCAGGCATTGGATAGAGTTGACGAACATGATAAGGCATTGGTCATGACCGAGATAAAGTTGAATTCTATTAAAGAGAGTGATGCTGATGCAATATCTACGGTTTGCCCTTCATGTTTTACGCAGTTCGATACAAATCAATTTATGCTCTTAAAAAAAAGGCTTGATCGTCAAATCCCGGTTATTACGCTGGAAGAGCTCATGTGTTTGGCTTTCGGCATAGACGGTGCGGAAGAACTCATATCTCAGCATAAAATAAAAGCAGGGAAGTTTATAAAGAAGTTTAAAGGTATTAAGGCTATAGCTGATTATTCTGTTGTTTTGGATAGAGATTCTTTAGTCAGATGTTATAATTGTTGCGCATGCAAGAATGATTGTCCGATGAGTTTATCCTTTGAATCCTACAATCCTCCTTTGGTCATAAAAATGGTTTTAGATAATGACGTCGAAAGGGCGATGTCTTCAAAGATTGTGTGGGAATGCTTGGAATGCCATACATGCTCTGAGTTATGTCCTCAAAGTTATAGCTGGGAGACCGTCCTTACGACACTTAAAAATCTTGCAATAAAAAATGATGTTGGTCCGCCTACGGTTAAGAAGGCAGAAGAACTTTTCTTTAAAACTTTAAAATTCGGTGCCCCTCAGGAGAGGATGCGTAAAAAATTAGGTCTTCCACCTATAAAAAAAGGTGTTGATACTGAATTTAAAAGAATAATAGATGAAAATATTCTATAAATTCATAATTTGTTGATAGAAACTTAACCAAAACGGCAAAATCTTTTTAGTTACATATTTTTCAGTGATATAATTATCGCTAATTATATTCATCTATCAGGTGAGTAATAAATAAAAAAAGGGATAAAATAAATATATCAAAATAAATAAGTCTGAGTCTAAAGCTTGGAATTACGAACAAAAAAATAACTTCGAGATCTAATGCTATAATTTATGCCGAAGTTTTAAAGGAACTAAATATAAACTTCCTTTGTAGGCGAATATATTTTTACTCCTATTTTTTACGGAGGTTATAAATTTTCTTTAATACCCATTGACGACATAGGCATGGGTGTAGTATATATAAGGTTCAAGAGAATCAATAAACGACAAATATTGTTTAAAAAATGCGTATATGTTATATTTAAATTAATGATTGATAATGTAAAATCTGTTAAACAAAAGACATAGGGGTTAACGTGCTTAAGTTAAAAAATGAGTTTAGTCTTGAAAGGGATATTTCAGGATGCGGATTGTGCGGTATCATAAATTCTAAAAAAATTAAAACGAATGGCAGCGATATTAAAAAGGCTATATCTATAGAGCATGATAGAGGGAACGGGCTAGGGGGAGGATTTGCCGTTTACGGAAATTATCCCGATTATGCCGAATTATATGCATTTCATATAATGTACGATAATTTATCGGCAAAAAAAGATGTAGAAGAATATCTTAAGAATAACTTTATTATCGAAAAAGAAGAACCTATACCGACTTTTAAGACTTCTAAAATTTACGATCACCCATATTTGCATCGTTATTTTATAAAACCCAAGTCCGATAGACAAGATAAACTGTTTCATGAACTCGGTGATGATGATTTTGTCGTTAACAGCGTTATGTTGATTAACCAGAATTATAACGGGGCATATGTTTTTTCAAGCGGGAAAAACATGGGTGCCTTTAAGGGGGTTGGTTATCCGGAAGATATTGCGGATTTTTATAGGTTAGAAGAGATAGAGGGTTATATGTGGACGGCTCACAATCGTTTTCCTACAAATACTCCGGGATGGTGGGGCGGAGCACACCCGTTTACATTGCTGGATTGGTCGGTTGTGCATAATGGAGAGATATCTTCTTACGGTATAAACAAAAGATATCTTGAAATGTATAAATATAACCTCTCGCTTAAGACTGACACTGAGGTTATTACGTATATTCTTGATCTTCTTATAAGAAAACATGGTATTCCGGTCCGGTTAGCCGTTATGGTATTAGCCTCTCCTTTCTATCATAATATCGATAAAATGGATAAAAATAAAAAAGAACTATTAACTGCTTTGCGACAGATTTACGGCAGCGCACTCTTAAACGGTCCGTTTGCTATCGTATTTTGTTATTCTAACGGTATGATTGCAATGAATGACAGGATAAAGCTCAGGCCTCTTATCGCCGCTACTATGGGTTATTTTACTTATGTGGCATCAGAGGAGGCCGCAATAAGAGCGGTGTGTCCTTCCCCTGATTCGGTATGGTCACCTAAAGCTGGAGAGCCGGTTATGGTTGAATTCGAAGAACCAATATTGCAAAAAGGAGGGTTGGTTAGTTTATGACAAAATCTTCATTTTCCAATATACAATCCGAATATTTAGCCCTGATAGACCACAATAAATGCGTTAGATGTAAGAGGTGTATTCAAAATTGCGGATGGGGGACATATAGTTTTGGCGGCGATAAAATTATCTCCGAACATAATAAGTGCGTAGCTTGCGGAAGATGCTACACATATTGTCCGGAGGGAGCCATTTCGATTATTAAAAATCCTACTGTTGTTCGAGAAAATGCAAACTGGAAAGACGGTCTCATGAAGGATATATGGAGGCAATCGGAAACCGGCGGCATTCTTATCTCAGGGATGGGAACGACTTTTAAATATAAAAAATATTTTGACCATATACTTTTAGATGCTTGCCAGGTCACAAATCCTTCTATAGACCCATTAAGAGAGCCTATGGAGCTGAGGACTTATCTAGGTAAGAAACCTTCTAAATTAGATATTGAGTTTGACGAAAATGACGAACCGATTTTAAAAACTAAAATGCCTCCGCAAATAGAATTACAGACTCCGTTTGTTTTTGGCGCGATGTCTTACGGCTCTATCTCGCTAAATGCGCAAAAGGCTATGGCTTTGGCCGCTAGGGCGTTAGGTATAATTATGAATACGGGCGAAGGAGGATTGCACAATGATTTAGTCCCATTTGGCAAAAATATTATAGTTCAAGTGGCTTCCGGAAGATTTGGCGTACATAGGGATTATTTGAATAGTGGAATTGCTGTGGAAATAAAAATAGGACAGGGTGCTAAGCCAGGGATAGGAGGTCATTTACCCGGTGAAAAAATAGGGGTGGATATATCAAGAACGCGAATGATTCCTGTCGGAACTGATGCTATTTCACCTGCTCCCCATCATGATGTATATTCTATAGAAGATTTACGGCAACTTATTTTCGCTATAAAAGAAGCTACCGATTATGAAAAACCAATTTCTGTTAAAGTAGCAGCCGTGCATAATATAGCGGCCATAGTAAGCGGAATTGTTAGAGCGGGAGCAGATATTGTTTATATTGACGGTTATAGCGGCGGCACCGGGGCGGCACCTAATATAATAAAAAATCATGTGGGAATACCCATTGAACTTGCTCTTGCTCAAGTAGATGAAAGACTTAGAAATGAAGGGATTAGAAATGAGGCGTCGATAATTGCGGCAGGGAGTATTAGATCTAGTGCCGATGCGATAAAGGCTATAGCTCTGGGAGCAGACGCTATCGCAATAGGAACGGCCGCTCTTGTAGTAATGGGATGTCATGTTTGCGGTAAGTGTAATACCGGAAATTGCAGCTGGGGGATCACGACGCAGAGGCCGGAGCTTGTCAGAAGGCTTGATCCTGAAGTTTATGGGGAAAAATTATACAATCTTATTTCAGCATGGAGTCATGAAATCCAAGAGGTTTTGGGTGCTATGGGGGTGAATTCCATTGAGAGTCTGAGGGGATCTAGAGAAAGACTGAGGGGCGTTGAACTAACCGATACAGAGTTAAAAGTTCTTGGAATTAAACATGCAGGGTTTTAATCTTGATATATATAATAATGAATACAACTTGTATTAAATTAAAATATAGAGGGAGGATTAAGTAGCATATGATAACGATAGACGCTGCCGGTATGCATTATAAGGAACTCAACATACTAATAAAAGAAGGGATAAAAAGGGGTATAAAGAAATTTTTTCTTGAAAACGTTAATGGACAGTATTATATCGGCGATGGAATTAAAGGGGATGATGTCGTTATTACCATAAACGGCGTTCCTGGTAATGATCTGGGGGCTTTTATGGATGGACCGACGTTAATTGTTAATAATAATGTTCAAGATAATATAGGTAATACTATGAATGCTGGTAAAATATTAGTTAAGGGTGATGCCGGAGATGTTGTAGGCTACGGTATGAGAGGGGGAAGAATTTATATCTTAGGTGATGCCGGATATAGAATAGGAATACATATGAAGGGATATGATGAGCAACTTCCCATTATAATCATTGGAGGAAAGGTTGGAAGTTTTTTTGCAGAGTACATGGCGGGAGGGATTATAGTTCTATTAGGGCTTAACGATAACAACTCAGATGAATTTTACGGCGAATACTTTGCTACTGGTATGCATGGGGGTACAATATATCTTAGAAAAAAGATAGATTTTTCTAAATACTCAAAGGAAGTTGAACTCTATGAAGCCGACAAAGATGACATGGCTTTTTTAAAAAAATATTTAATTGAGTATTCTGATAGTTTTAATATTCCCCGAGGACAAATTACAGACAAGCCTTTTTATAAAATTGTACCTTCGAGCGCAAGGCCGTATGCTCATCTTTATACCTCGGCATAATATAAATAAACAATGTATTTATTTTAAATTTATGAATGAATTATTTTTGGAGTCTCAAAAGATGGATATTGACAATCTCAATGCTATAGAAGAAAGGATTATTTTAATCAAAGAGTCATTTGAAAGAATAAAGATGGAACGAGATAAACTTTTAACGGAGGTTAAAACTAAAGATGATGAGATCAACGAGTTAAAAGATAAAATATTGCAAAATGAAGCCGGAAACGATATCGTAATAAAAAAGATCGATAGTATATTAAATGATTTAGAGACGATACAGTTATGAGTGATCTTGTTGAACTTATGATAATGAATCATAAGTTTGTTATAAGTAGCGACAAAGATAAAAGATACTTAGAACGACTTGCATCGTATGTGAATGCCAAAGCAGACGAGGTGAGGGAAGGAACTAAGTCGGTAGATTCTTTTAATGTTGCCGTTTTGACTGCACTTAATATAGCAGACGACTTTATGTCCGATAAAATAGAAGTTAATAATGAAAGTAAAAGGGTTTTGGATAAGGTTAACAATGTCTATAATTATATAGCTAAATCTTCATAGATACAATTATGGTTTGGTTTACGGAATACCCTGCGGTGTTCGATGTCGGGTTTTTAAAATTGACCCAACAGTTGGATAGAAAGGGATTGTCACTGTCCTTTTGGTAAAGAAGCATAGAAACTTTGATTTTTTATCAATAGGATACACGATTACCACCTATTTTTAATAGGTCTAATTTTAAAACTTCTTCGGCACAAGCGGGGTTTTCTGTGCAACGTGGTGGTATCTTTCGCTGCATTTACTCCCTTTTATCCCCTTATTTTTATTATTTGTATAGAATAATGTGTTGAAAGATGATTAAAAAAAATGCCATAAGGAATACGATGAAAGATAAGCGGAATAGATTAAGCGAGCCGTCAATTATGACTTGCAGCTTGAATATTACCAAAATTGCTTATGATTATATAGCAATCAATTCATTTAAAAATGCTGCGATTTATATGAGCATTAAGAATGAAGTAAGGATTGAGTATATGGTAGCTCTTAATAATGTTAGGGCTATTGATATCTTTCTGCCGGTATGTAAAAACTACGATGATGTTTACTTTAATAAAATAGATGATATTAATTGTATGCAGAAAGATTATTTTGGCATATCGTGTCCTAAAAGCGATTTTGCTACCGATGTGAAAGAAATTGAAGTCTTTTTTATACCTGGGTTAGCATTTGATATGTCGGGAAACAGGGTAGGTTACGGTAAGGGCTGTTATGACGGAATATTGGCAAAAGCCGAGGAATCTTTATTTATAGGCGTGTGTTATGAATTTCAGCTAATTTTCAGTGACGTTATAGAGCAGAATAGTCATGATATAAAGATGGATTATATACTTACGGAAAAAGGAATGCATAAGGTAAATAATTTACCGAGATTTAGGTAATATTGTAATAATTAAGGAGAGATATAGATGGCTGAATATTTTTTAACCGGTATAGTAATTATTTTTTCGGTCGTGTTTTTTATTGGGGGGGTTTTTGTTAAATATATTATTGATAAAAAATCATCGAATAATGCATTATCAAAGGCTAATTCTATAATAAATGAAGCAGAAAAAAAAGCGGGAGAAATTAAGAAGGAAGCAATATTAAGTGTCAAAACCGAGGTAATAAGACTAAAGGAGATTGCGGACGAAGAAATTCGTGCGCATAAACAAGAATTAAACCAATTAGGAAAAAGATTGTCGATAAAAGAAGATAATATAGAAAAGAGGATATCCTTAATAGAAAGAAAAGAAAATGATTTTATGAGGAGAGAGAGGATATTAGCTCAATCGGAAAAGGCAGTTGTAGAAAAAGAGAAAATTGCCGATGAAAAACTTAAGGAAAGGATCTTAGAATTAGAGAAAGTATCCGGCATGACATCTTTAGAAGCAAAGAACACATTAATAAATTCGATAACTGAAGAGGCAAAGCATGAGTCTGCAAAAGCAATTAAAAGGATAGAAGATGATACAAAAGAAACGGCAGATAGGAAGGCAAAAGAAATTATAGCAATGGCCATTCAGCGTTATGCGGGCGATTATGTAGCCGAAAAATCCATATCATTAGTTCAACTTCCCAGCGATGACATGAAGGGCAGAATAATAGGGAGAGAGGGTAGAAATATTAGAGCATTGGAATCGGCAACCGGTGTTGATTTAATAATTGATGAAACTCCGGAGGCAGTAATTTTATCATCTTTTAATCCTATCAAAAGGGAAATAGCTCGACTTTCTTTGGAAAGATTGATAGTAGATGGTAGAATTCATCCAGCTAGAATCGAAGAAGTAGTCGGCAAGGTAGAGGAAGAACTCAATAGGACAATGAAGGAGGCTGGTGAACAGGCTACATTCGATATAGGGATTCATGGTATTCATCCGGAGCTCCTTAAGCTTTTAGGGAGATTAAAATATAGAACGAGTTATTCCCAGAATGTTTATAACCATTCCGTGGAAGTTGCTTTTCTTTGTGGGATAATGGCATCGGAGCTCAATATCAATGTTAAACAGGCTAAAAGATCAGGTCTTTTGCACGATATTGGCAAAGCTGTCGATCATGAGGTTGAAGGATCCCACGCTATTATAGGTGCCGACTTGGCGAAAAAATTTGGCGAATCCCCAAAAGTGGTACATGCTATAGCGGCGCATCATTTCGATGAGGAACCCAATAGCGTTCTGGCTGTTTTAGTTTCCGCAGCCGACGCTTTGAGTGCTGCAAGGCCCGGTGCTAGGAAAGAAATGTTTGAAACCTACGTGAAGAGATTAGAGGGTCTTGAATCAATAGCTAATTCATTTAGCGGTGTTGCTAAGAGCTATGTTATCCAGGCAGGGAGAGAAATTAGGGTAATAGTTCAAAGTCAGAAAATAACGGATGAAGATTCCGTCATGCTGTCGAAGGATATTGCTAAAAAGGTGGAGTCTACGCTTCAATATCCGGGACAGATAAAAGTGACGGTCATCAGGGAAACGAGGGCAACTGAATTTGCTAGATGATGATATAAAAATCCTTTTTATAGGAGACATCATAGGAAAACCGGGTAGATTAACCGTTAAGATGCTCATAAATAGGTTGATTGATAAATTTAAACCGGAATTTATAATAGCGAACGGAGAGAACGCAGCTCATGGGATGGGGATCACACCGGATATTGCAGAGTTTTTATTTGATTTAGGCATAGATGTTCTTACTACCGGTAATCATATATGGGACCAAAAATCTATAATTCCGTATATTAATGTTCATTCAAAACTTTTGCGACCCGCAAACTATTCTCTTTTGACTCCCGGAAAAGGATACGGTGTTTTCGATTCCAAATTAAAAAGAAAGATAGGTGTTATAAATCTCGAAGGGAGAGTCTTCATGAAGGGATTTACCGAGTCTCCATTTAAGATTGCTAAAGATATAATCGAGGAAATTCATGATGAGGTGGATGTGATAGTTGTAGATTTTCATGCAGAGGCAACATCCGAAAAAGAAGCTCTTGCATTATACTTAGATGGCGAGATATCGGCGCTATTGGGGACACACACGCATGTTCAGACCAACGACAACACAATACTACCTAAAGGTACTGCTTATATAACGGATGTAGGAATGGTAGGTTCAAAGTATTCCGTTATTGGAACCAACAAGGATGTTGCGATAAGAAAATATCTTACCGGAATGCCCGAAAAATTTGTTCCAGAAGAAAAAAATATTATTTTAAATGCTGTTTGCGTAACCGTAGATAAAAAAATAAAATCGAATAGTAGTATTGAAAAAATTTATGTTAATACAGATTAGATCTATATGGACAATATAAAGCACGGAATAGAAAGCGCGATTAAAGAACAGATGGATGCTATAAGAAGAGGGAGTGTCGAGATTATAAAAGAAGACGAGCTCTATAAAAAATTGTCGTATTCGTTAAACAATAATATTCCGTTAAAAATTAAGGCAGGTTTTGATCCTACGTCTCCAGTCATTCATTTGGGACATGCCGTTCTACTAAATAAGCTTAGGGTTTTTCAAGAATACGGGCATATCGTATTTTTTATTATCGGAGATTTTACCGCAATGATAGGCGATCCTACCGGAAAGTCCGAAACGAGGAAATCTTTATCAAAAGAAAATGTCTTAAAAAACTCTATAGATTATAAGCGTCAGGCATTTAAAATATTAAAACCGGAAAAAACTGCGATTCTTTTTAACAGTTGGTGGTTGTCCAATATAAAATTGGACGAGTTTATTATGGTTTCCTCAAATTATACGGTTAGAAGAATGCTTGAAAAAGATGATTTTGAAAAGAGATATAAAGATAATAGGCCGATCGCTATACATGAGTTTATCTATCCATTACTTCAAGGCTTTGATTCTTTATTTCTTAAGTCAGATATCGAAATAGGCGGGAATGACCAAAAATTTAATCTTATCGTAGGCAGAGAGCTAATGAAAAGCTTTGGGTTAACCCCTCAAGTTATCATGACTATGCCTTTGCTTGAAGGACTTGATGGAAAAAATAAGATGAGTAAATCCTTGGGCAATCATATAGGGATGTCAGATGAACCGAATGAAATGTTCGGCAAAATAATGTCGATATCGGATGAAATGATGATCAAATATTATGAGCTTTTAAGTTTGGTTTCTAATAAAGTGCTGGCAGAATTAAAAAGAGATATAAATGAAGGTTTGAATCCAATAACGGCAAAGAAAATGCTCGCATTAGAAATCGTTGAAAGATATTGGGGTAAATCTTCTGCCGATAAAGCTCAAAAATATTTTGTGGACAAATATCAAAAAAAAGTTAATCCTGAAGATATAAACACTATAGAACTTAATAGTAAAGATTACGAGAAATTTATAACCGGTAGCAAATGGCTACTTAATGACATTCCATCCTTATTGGTTCCAACGGAAGTTATTATCTCATTTTTAAATAGCATAAATGCCGTTTCAAGTAATAGTGAAGCGAAAAGATTAATTAAACAGGGAGCGGTTAAAATATATTTCGAAACTAAGGATAAAGATATTAGAGAATCTAAAGTTGATATCAATACCTATGCAATTCCAAAAAACATCAATGAATTCGTGCTAAAAGTAGGTAAGAAAAAAATATATAAAATTATTAAAAAAAAGCTTGACAATGATGTTGCATAGTAATATACTACTTAAACACTTCGAGTTAAGGTATTAAGAAAGCCTGCTACAGAAGATCGGTCTTTGAGAACTAAACAGCACGCATTAAAAAAAAAATAGTTAATTTCTAACATATTTTATTGTTATAGAGAGTTTGATTCTGGCTCAGAACAAACGCTGGCGGCGTGCCTAACACATGCAAGTCGTACGTGAAAGTTCAGCAATGGACGAGTAAAGTGGCGAACGGGTGAGTAATACATAGGTAATCTACTTATAAGATCGGAATAACAGTTCGAAAGGACTGCTAATGCCGGATAATATACTCTATCAAAAGATAGAGTATCAAAGGTGGCCTCTTCACAATGCTATCACTTATAAATGAGCCTATGGACCATTAGTTAGTTGGTAAGGTAATGGCCTACCAAGACAAAGATGGTTAGCTGGTCTGAGAGGATGATCAGCCACACTGGAACTGAAACACGGTCCAGACTCCTACGGGAGGCAGCAGTGGGGAATATTGCGCAATGGGGGAAACCCTGACGCAGCAACGCCGCGTGAGTGATGAAGGTCTTCGGGTTGTAAAGCTCTGTTAAATAAGAAGAAATTCCCATATTCTAATACAATGTGGGATTGACGGTATTATTAGAGAAAGCACCGGCTAACTCCGTGCCAGCAGCCGCGGTAAGACGGGGGGTGCAAGCGTTGTTCGGAATTACTGGGCGTAAAGGGCGTGTAGGCGGCATAACAAGTTAGGTGTGAAATCTTCAGGCTCAACCTGAAAAGTGCACTTAAAACTGTTAAGCTAGAGAGTGGTAGGGGAAAGCGGAATTCCTAGTGTAGAGGTGAAATTCGTAGATATTAGGAAGAACACCGGTGGCGAAGGCGACTTTCTGGGCCATTTCTGACGCTGAGGCGCGAAAGCGTGGGGAGCAAACAGGATTAGATACCCTGGTAGTCCACGCTGTAAACGATGAACACTAAGTATAGGGGGATTTTTTCTTTCTGTGCTCAAGCTAACGCATTAAGTGTTCCGCCTGGGGAGTACGGTCGCAAGATTAAAACTCAAAGAAATTGACGGGGGCCCGCACAAGCGGTGGAGCATGTGGTTTAATTCGACGCAACGCGAAGAACCTTACCTGGGTTTGACATCCTCTGACAATTAAAGAAATTTAGCTTTTTCCGTAAGGAAACAGAGAGACAGGTGCTGCATGGCTGTCGTCAGCTCGTGTCGTGAGATGTTGGGTTAAGTCCCGCAACGAGCGCAACCCTTACTTTTAGTTGCCATCATTTAGTTGGGCACTCTAAAGGAACTGTCGGTGATAAACCGAAGGAAGGTGGGGATGACGTCAAGTCCTCATGGCCTTTATATCCAGGGCTACACACGTGCTACAATGGTCTATACAAAGGGAAGCAAGTTTGCGAAAACAAGCAAATCCCAAAAAGTAGATCTCAGTTCGGATTGAAGTCTGCAACTCGACTTCATGAAGTCGGAATCGCTAGTAATCGCAGATCAGCATGCTGCGGTGAATACGTTCCCGGGCCTTGTACACACCGCCCGTCACACCACGAAAGTCTGCAATACTAGAAATCGTGACGCTAACTCGAAAGAGAGGCTAATGCTTAAGGTGTTGCCGGTAATTGGGGTGAAGTCGTAACAAGGTAGCCGTAGGGGAACCTGTGGCTGGATCACCTCCTTTTAAAGGAGTAAAATGTGCTGTTTAGTTTTGAAATACCGGTTATTAGGCTTATGGGCCTATAGCTCAGGTGGTTAGAGCACACGCCTGATAAGCGTGGGGTCTCTGGTTCGAATCCAGATAGGCCCACCAATAAATATGTGGTTTGTGAATAGAGGGGGTGTAGCTCAGATGGTAGAGCGCCTGCTTTGCACGCAGGAGGTCATCGGTTCGATTCCGTTCACCTCCACCATTAAGTTTATGAGAATAGTACCGGTTAGGTTTTTATTTGCTCTTTGAAAATTGAATGTGAATTAAGCAATTAGTAATTAGGATCAAGGCGAATGTTTTAAGTATAGATTAAGTTACTAAGGGCGTATGGTGGATGCCTTGGTATCCGGAAGCGATGAAAGACGTGGTTAGCTGCGATAAGCATTGGGGAGCTGCCTAACAAGCTATGAGCCAGTGATTTCTGAATGGGGAAACCCGCCGAGATAAAATTTCGGCATTTATTATTGAATACATAGATAATAAAGGTGAACGAGGGGAACTGAAACATCTAAGTACCCTCAGGAAGAGAAAACAATAGTGATTTCCTTAGTAGCGGCGAGCGAAATGGAAAATAGTCTAAACCTTATATAATTATAGCCTGCAAGCGTTTTATATAGGGGGTCGTGAGATACTTTTATGGGTTTTGCAGAGACCTAAAGGAGTTACAAAATTAATTTATAGCTGAACAATCTGGAAAGGTTGATCATAGTGGGTGATAATCCCGTAAGCGAAATGAGTTAATCTCCTTAGAGTATTCTCGAGTACCGCGGAACACGTGAAATTTTGCGGGAATTACGGAGGACCATCTTCGAAGACTAAATATTACCGGATGACCGATAGTGAACTAGTACCGTGAGGGAAAGGTGAAAAGCACCCCGAGAGGGGAATGAAATAGTACCTGAAACCATATGTCTACAACCAGTAGAAGCTCTATGTTTATTAGTAATAATGGACAGAGCGACTGCGTGCCTTTTGTATAATGAGTCAGCGAGTTATTATGTATAGCAAGGTTAAGCCGTTAATGGTGGAGCCGTAGCGAAAGCGAGTCTTAATAGGGCGATTTAGTTATATGTAATAGACCCGAAGCCAAGTGATCTATCCATGGCCAGGATGAAGCAGGAGTAAGATCCTGTGAAGGTCCGAACACACTAACGTTGAAAAGTTAGGTGATGAGCTGTGGATGGGGGTGAAAGGCCAATCAAACTTGGAGATAGCTGGTTCTCCTCGAAATATATTTAGGTATAGCCTCGTAAGTTAGTAATTGGGGGTAGAGCACTGGATGAGCTAGGGGTCTTACCGGACTACCAAACTCAATCAAACTCCGAATACCAATTATGTAATTACGGGAGTCAGACTGCGGGAGATAACTTCCGTGGTCGAAAGGGAAACAACCCAGATCGCCAGCTAAGGTCCCAAAATTCATGCTAAGTGGAAAAGGATGTGGAAGCGCATTGACAACCAGGAGGTTGGCTTAGAAGCAGCCATCCTTAAAAGAAAGCGTAATAGCTCACTGGTCAAGTGAATCTGCGCCGAAAATGTATCGGGGCTAAGCATGATACCGAAGCTGCGACTATGTATGTGAATACATGGGGTAGAGGAGCATTCCGACAACCGCTGAAGACAGATCGAAAGGACTGTTGGAGGAATCGGAAGTGAGTATGCTGACATAAGTAGCGAGAAAATATGTGAAAAACATATTCGCCGTAAGTCTAAGGTTTCCTGAGCAAGGTTAATCCTCTCAGGGTTAGTCGATCCCTAAGTCGAGGCCGAAAGGCGTAGATAATGGAAAACGGGTTAATATTCCCGTACTGCAATATTAGCGTTATTAGCGAAGGGGGGACGCAGAAGGATAGGTTGTCCTGCTGACGGAATAGCAGGTTTAAGCATGTAGAATTATACTTTGGAAAATCCGGGTATTTTAAGTTCAAGGTGCGAATAGGAGAGGCGAAAGTCTCATAAACCAATCAATTCCATACTGTCAAGAAAATCCTCGTAGCGAGTTAATATTGTAATCGTACCGCAAACCGACACAGGTAGACTGGGAGAGCATCCTAAGGCGCTTGAGATAACTCTGGTTAAGGAACTCGGCAAATTGACACCGTAACTTAGGGATAAGGTGTGCCTATATTAGTGAATGATTTACTCAGTAAGCTTTTATAGGCTTCAATAAAATGGCGGTAGCGACTGTTTACTAAAAACACAGGTCTCTGCAAAGTCGCAAGACGAAGTATAGGGACTGACGCCTGCCCGGTGCCGGAAGGTTAAAGGGAGAGGTTAATGCTTTGGCATGAAGCTTTGAACTGAAGCCCCGGTAAACGGCGGCCGTAACTATAACGGTCCTAAGGTAGCGAAATTCCTTGTCGGGTAAGTTCCGACCTGCACGAATGGCGTAACGACTTCCGCGCTGTCTCAACCAGAGGCTCAGCGAAATTGAAATACCGGTGAAGATGCCGGTTACCCGCAACTAGACGGAAAGACCCCATGCACCTTTACTATAGCTTGGCATTGAAATTCGGGGCGATATGTGTAGGATAGGTGGGAGACTAAGAAACCGTGGCGCTAGCTTCGGTGGAGTCAACCTTGAAATACCACCCTTATCTTTCTGTGTTTCTAACTATAATCCGTAATCCGGATTTAGGACAATGCCTGGTGGGTAGTTTGACTGGGGCGGTCGCCTCCTAAAGAGTAACGGAGGCGCGCTAAGGTTCCCTCAAGCTGATTGGAAATCAGCTGTAGAGTGCAAAGGCATAAGGGAGCTTGACTGCGAGACTGACGGGTCGAGCAGGTACGAAAGTAGGTCTTAGTGATCCGGTGGTTCCTCATGGGAGGGCCATCGCTCAACGAATAAAAGGTACGCTGGGGATAACAGGCTTATCTCCTCCAAGAGCTCATATCGACGAGGAGGTTTGGCACCTCGATGTCGGCTCATCACATCCTGGGGCTGTAGCAGGTCCCAAGGGTTTGGCTGTTCGCCAATTAAAGTGGTACGCGAGCTGGGTTTAGAACGTCGTGAGACAGTTCGGTCCCTATCTGTTGTGGGCGTAGGATATTTGAAGGGAGCTGTCCCTAGTACGAGAGGACCGGGATGGACGAACCTCTGGTGTTCCAGTTATCACGCCAGTGGTAATGGCTGGGTAGCTATGTTCGGAAGGGATAACCGCTGAAAGCATCTAAGTGGGAAGCCCCCCCTAAGAAAAGATATCCCCTGTGGTAACACAGCTAAAGATCCCTCATAGACTATGAGGTTGATAGGTCAGGTGTGTAAGCATAGCAATATGTTTAGCTTACTGATACTAATAGATCGTGAGACTTAATCATTACATATAAGCCATTGATACTTAGACTAATTTGCTTAGTTTGCATTCGATTATTTATAGACAAGTTTTCGGTAACTATAGCATAGGAGAAATACCCGTTCCCATTCCGAACACGGAAGTTAAGCCCTATTGCGCCGATGGTATTGCGCGGGTAGCTGCGTGAGAGAGTAGGTCGTTACCGGATTTATTTACCCCAAACATGTTATACATGTTGTTTGGGGTATTTTTTTAATATCTATTTAGCCATTATGGACTATAAAAATATAGTTTTAATTCAGACTCTATTTTCCTATCGTTTTTTTCTTTTCTTTTCTGTATTTGTATTTTTGTTTGGATTATCTATAGGTAGTTTTATAAATGTTATTATATATAGATTACCAAGAAGCCTTTCGATAATATATCCGTCTTCAACTTGTCCGAGTTGCGGGGCAAGAATTAAATTTTACGATAATATTCCGATTTTAAGTTATGTAATTTTAGTAGGTAAATGTAGAGAATGCGGAAGTAGAATTTCGCCATTATACCCTATAGTGGAATTTTTAACTGGTGTATTGCTATATTTGCTGTTTTTGAAATATTTTTATTATTCGTATTTTCTTTTACATATTAATGAATTTAACATAGGCTATTTTAGGGATTATATATGGGGACAGTTAAATTATTTTTTTACTTTTGCCTTTTTTATAATAATTATCATTTCCATAGCTTTTATAGACTTATTCCATAGAATTATTCCGGATATTCTAAATATTTTATTAATAGTTTCTGGGTTTGTCGCAAATATTTTTTTATTGCATAAACCCATAATGTTTTCTTTATATGGGTTTATAATACCTGGATTATTTTTTTACTTTATAGCTTTTTTTTATGAAACCGTTAAAAAAAAAGAAGGACTTGGAGGGGGGGATATAAAGCTAATTGCTGGAATAGGCTCTTATTTGGGACTGATCGGGGCAATATTTACAATTTTCGTCGGTTCTATTTTCGCGTTAGTCGGATTTATGTTATTCTTTGTATTTCAAAAATTGACGAACGCTAAAACCGTGAGTTACGATTTTAAAATACCGTTTGGACCCTTTCTTTCACTCGCCGCTGTTTATTATATATTTTACGGTCATTCCTTAATAAAAATTTATATTAATTTTATAAAATTATATTGATATTGAAGTAATATAGTGATTAAAGGTGGCATACTGATTTGACAATTTTTTTTTATTATGTTAAGAATAAACATAATAAAAAAAAATATGATTTTTTTTTAAAAATGAAAGAAGTTTAAATGATTTTATATGGAGAATATATTTGTTTAAAATAATAAAAAATAAGAGTTTTTTTATCTTTATATTTATCTTTCTATCTTTGATTTTTATATTTAAAAAAAATGCTTTTGCGTATGTGAATATCGGAATAATGCCTTATAAAATTGTTTCTACGCATAATAAAAAATATTCATATATTGCACGCAGTATTCCTTTGCTTCTGTCTTCAAGTTTAGCCTCTAACGATATTCGAATAGTGAGATATCCCGATCTCGTTTCATACATCAAGGGCAATAATATAAATTTTTCATCAAAAGATTTTTTAAAATTATCTAAGCATTTTAAAATCAATTACTTAATTTTTGGAAGGATCATTAAGATAGGGGATACCTTTATCCTGCAATCTAACATATTTAGTGTCGTTAGGGATAAAATAATTTATAGAAATAGTATTCAAGCACTTGGAAGTAAATTTATCGTCAATGATATAAATAGGCTCTCTAACATTTTAAAAAAGAAAATTGTTTCCATGCATCCGCCGAAGATTTTTTTGCTTAAAAATAAGACGACAGTCAGTGTGCCTGAGGTTGTTGGCGGAAGTATGTTTATAAAGCAGTTTGCCAAGGGTGACGATGGACTCGTTAGGACAGCAGTTAAAGAATATATAATACAAGCTATAAGCACAGGTAAATTTTTATCTAAGGGGATTCAGACCGTTATAGCAACGAGACATAGAATTATTTTATATAATTTATCTATTAGCGGAAAACTGACCAAATTGGCGCAGCATGAATTATCTCCAAGGAGTAATGTCATATATGTTGGATTTTATAGGATTTCCAAAGATCATCGGGCATTAATCATTACCAAGGCGAAACTTGGTATGATAATATCTTATATGTTGGTTTATAAGAACGATAGTCTTGTAAAATTAACTAAAAACTATAATATATTTTTAAGGGTCATGGATTTACCCGGTTTAGGAAATGTTATTGTAGGCCAAAACCCCATTTCAGTAAGTCCGTCAGGCAGGTATTTCAATGATTACGTTATAGGACAGAATGGTTATCCCATAGGTCAATTTGGCGGTAAAACTTATGTATATCGGTTTAATAACAGTACGGATACATTGATAAAAACACGACGGCTTACTTTTTATAATAACATAACGCTCTACGGAACGGTTTACGGAAATATTAAAGGAAACGGTAAGAATTATCTTTTGGCATTATCTAATTCAGGAAACTTAATGATTATAGATAACAAAGGGAAAACGATTTATACCGGTCAGAAGACGTACGGAGGGTCTCCCTTGCAGGTTAGTGTCTCGTCTTTTGGAGGAGATTTGAGTTCGACATATGCCGATGGGTTGATATATAATATTCCTGCGCAAATTGATGGATTATATCATAATGGTAAATTAGAAATTATTGTTTTAAAGAATTATAAGCAGGCAGCTTCTCTGCATAACCTTAATTATTATATCAAAAACTCTATATTTAGTCTTACTTGGAATAAAGTGGGGTTTTATCCTCGTTGGGAGATAAAGCCGGTAACCGGTTACAGTGCCGGATTTTCTATTTTTAAGGAAGGTAATGGCCTTTATCTATCTGACGGAATAGTCGAAACCCCTGGCTCTATGTTTACTAAACCCAAAAGCTACATAGCAATTTATAAGATTGAAAATTAGAATTTTATCTATTACAATAATATGTTATATATTATATAGTCGGCGGTGTAGCTCAGTCGGTTAGAGCATACGGCTCATATCCGTAGTGTCCGGGGTTCGATTCCCTGCACCGCCACCATTCCTATCAGGACTGATGTGGTTTCGACATTAGCGTTATGGCTTTCTATTACGGATACCAAGATCTTGATTGATAGGATTTGGAGTACGTTTATATCCCATTATAGGGGGCAAGGCCGGAAAATATGATAATGATTGAGGATGCAGGCATGAAATTCAATATGACGGATGATTATGCCTTTGACATAATCCCTGCGCATTATTTGCATTCCCCGGGACAGTTAAACCTATACGATCCTGTTTCTAAGATACTTTTTTCCGGCGATATCGGAGCCGCACTTGTTCCAAGAGAAGACCCGAAAGGCAAAAGAAGCCGGATGTATTCGTCAGGGATTTTGACGCACACACTAAGTATATGGAGTATTTCCGCAAGAGATGGATGCCTTCGAACGAGCCCAAGGTTTGGATTGATCTCCAAGCTTGATGTTGAGGTTATAATGCCGCAACATGGTCTTATTTTTAAGGGTAAGGATATGGTTAATAAGTTTTTGAACTGGTTTGATGCGTTAAATGTCGGGCTTTATTATAGATAATTGTTAAATAATCGTTGCAGATTTTGGTTACGGTAGGTGCTCTGCGCGGTTTTCTTGTGTTTCTCGCATCCTTTTTATCATGGTTTTATTAAACTCGTTATGTAATTATTTTGAAGATATCAATGCTCTTGCTCCAGCGGTAGAGGCCGTTATATTTGTATCGGATGAGCCGATTTCAATGGATAGGATCTGCGAAATTTTTAGCGTGACCGTTAAAAAAAGGAACAGAAAAAAAGATAAAGAATACGGCAATGTAGCACACAAGATGAATCCTGTCTAATTGAATAGTTATAAACAAAAGAAGATAATGATATTAAAGGCTACGGAGTTTATAAAGAGTAGATTTAACGGGGACATAGGTTACGGGATATATTTATCGGTTAATAATGACAATTATAGTTTCAAGACAAAACCTGAGTGTTATGGGGTAATTTCTGAATTTTTAAAGGTAAATGCCCCAAATATTTACGAAACCGCAGTTGGAAACGTTATCTATAATGGCGTATAAACAACCTGTTATCAAGAGTAAAATAGATATGATAAGAGGAGTAGATTCTTGAGGTATAAAAAAATTTTTGATAGAAAAGAATCTTGTTAGGGTAACTGGCAGAAAGGATATCATCGAAAGGCCGTTAATTTATAAGACAACCAACCATTTTTTGGAGGTTTTTAATCTTAAAGGGTTGGGCGATCTACCATCCGTTAAAGAAGTCGAAGATATCATAAAAACAGAAGAAAGGGTAACAGAGCCGGCGGATAAATAGTTTTTCGTGCCATTTAGTCGGCACCTCTATTTTTTTTACAAATTATTAAAATTTTGGTATACTATAAAAATATTTTCATGAACGGTGATTTCTACTTGTAGTATGAATTTGACATCATACGCAGGAGGTTTTAATTGAAGATAAAAAATATAATTATACTTTTGAGGCCGCATCAATATATAAAAAATATTTTTGTGTTTGCGCCGTTGCTGTTTTCTTTTAATTTCCAATATCAAAATTTCCTTGATGTCTCTATCGCATTTATTTTATTCTCCATGATCGCAAGTAGTATATATATTTTTAATGATCTTGCAGACATAGAATTGGACAAAGAACACCCAAAAAAAAGATATAGACCGCTTGCCAGTGGCAATATAAGCAAAGCATTGGCCAAATACTTGATTGTAATTTTATCTGCCGTTTCCTTAATAATTGCATTTTTGATAAATATAAACTTATTCACTGTGCTAATATCCTATTTTATACTGAATATTGCATATTCATTAAAGCTAAAACATGTGGCGCTTGTGGATATATTTATTATTGCCACTGGATTTGTCTTGAGACTTTTTGCAGGTGCAAGTGTGATTAGCAATACTTTATCTATGTGGATTATAATTATGACATTTTTATTGGCACTATTTTTAGCAATTGCAAAACGAAGAGATGATGTTATTTTTGCATTGAAAGGAAAAGAGACAAGAAAAAATATTAGTGGGTACAATTTAGAGTTTGTCAATGCTGTTATGGTACTGATGTCAGCCGTAATTATAGTCTCTTATATATTGTATACCGTTTCTAGTAGTGTTCTTAATAAGTTGCACACTCATTATCTTTATTTCACAACTTTTTTTGTCATACTTGGGATTATGAGATATATGCAAATAACCTTTGTATATGAGAATAGCGGTAGTCCGACTAAATTGGTTTTAAAAGATAAATTCTTGCAAATTACGATATTAATGTGGTTTGTTAGCTTTTTAATTATAGTGAGAGGAGTTAATTTTGGATAAGAATAGTAAGATAATAATACCCGGCGCAGCCGGTTTGGTTGGTCAGAACTTAATAATTCAATTAAAATCAAGAGGATATTCAAACTTGGTTGCAATTGATAAACATACCGAAAATTTGATGGTTCTTCGAGAGTTACATCCTGATATTACAGCCATTGAAGCAGATTTAGCAGAATATGGTGAATGGGAAAAGTCTTTTGAAAGCGCGAATGTTGTTTTGATGCTCCAAGCACAAATTGGTGCACCTACTATTGAGCCGTTTATAAGAAATAACATAACATCAACAAAGAATATTTTAGAGGTTATGAAAAAATATGATATATCTTATTTAGTTCATATAAGTTCCTCAGTTATCAATTCAAAAGCTGATGATTTTTATACAAATACAAAAAAAGAGCAGGAGAAATTGGTAATTGAGTCAAAAATTCCTCAATGTATTTTAAGGCCTACCCTTATGTATGGATGGTTTGACAGAAAACATTTAGGGTGGCTAAGTAGATTTATGGAAAAAGTTCCATTCTTTCCTATCCCCGGTCACGGTAGATATATGAGGCAGCCACTTTATGAAAAAGACTTTTGTAATATTATAATTAGTGCTATGGAGAAACAACCTCAAAATGAGACATATAATATAACAGGTTGTGACGAAGTAGATTACATAGACATTATAAGAACTATCAAAAAAGTAAAAGGCTTAAGGACGCCTATTATAACAATACCCTATAGTCTATTTTATTTTTTAGTGTGGGGTTACGCGCTCTTTAGCAAAAATCCGCCATTTACAATACAGCAACTTGAGGCATTAGTCACTGATGACCATTTTGAGCTGATACCTTGGTGGGATATTTTTGAGGTAGAATCGACCTCGTTTGAAAAAGCAATAAATGAGACCTTTAATAGCCCTGTTTACAGTAAGTATATATTGGAGTTTTGATGGATCATAAAAATATTGCGGTAATCGGCGCTGGACCGATGGGATTAGCAGTGGCATATCAACTAGTGAAAGAAGGTTATGAGCCTATTGTTTTTGAAGCAGATGATAGGATAGGTGGGATGAGTGCTACTTTTGATTTTGGTGGCATAAATATAGAGCGATATTATCATTTTCATTGCACAAGTGATGATGCTTTTTTTGAAGTTTTGGATGAATTAAATCTAACAAATAAATTAAATTGGGTCAGTACAAAAATGGGATATTGGTTTGATGGCAAATTACAACCTTGGGGAAATCCCATAGCTCTTTTAAAATTTAAAGGACTTAGTTTTATTGCAAAATTCAGGTACGGACTTCACGCATTTTTATCTACAAAAAGGAATAATTGGAGGCCTCTCGAAAAATATGATGCAGCCACTTGGATAAAAAAATGGGTAGGCAATGAGGCATTTAAAAAACTCTGGTCAAGACTTTTTGCTTTAAAGTTTTATGAATACTCAAATAATCTATCTGCACCTTGGATATGGAGCAGAATAAGAAGGATTGGCAGATCAAGACATAGTGTATTTAAAGAGAAACTTGGTTATTTAAGTGGTGGTTCTAAAACGTTACTAAATGAAATGAAAAACTATATTGAATTAAATGGCGGTGAATTTCGTCTTAGTTCTCCTGTTGATAAAATAGTTATGGATAACAAAAAAGTTAGGGGCGTAGAAGTTAAAAATGAATTTATAGAATTTGATAGAGTAATATGTTCCGTACCTTTGCCAATAGTGGCCAAAATAGCCCCTAACTTACCAAGTAATGTAATGAATCAATACTTATCCAAGATAAATATTGGTTGTATTTGCGTCATAGCCAAATTAAGCAAACCTCTTACGGAGAATTTTTGGCTAAATACAAATGACGATGAAATGGATATTCCTGGAATTATAGAATACGGCAATCTTAATCCGGAAGTTGGAAATATTGTCTATGTTCCGTACTATATGCCTCAAACTAATGAGAAATTTAAAGATTCTGACGAAGTCTTTAAAGTAAAGGTATCTAAATGCTTCCAAAAAATCAATGCATCGTTAAAAGAGGATGATATCGAAGATATGAGAGTGCATAGGTACTACTTTTCTCAACCTATTTGTGAACCAAACTTTTTAGATAATCTTCCAAGTGCAAAAATACCTGTTAATGGGCTTTGGATAGCTGATACGTCATATTATTATCCGGAGGATAGAGGAATAAGCGAGTCAATTGGTTATGGGAGAAATCTTGCAAAAATAGCAATAAATGGTAGATAATTTTAAATCTAAGCAATTTATATCTTTTTCATTTATAGACGGATTTGTTACATTAGTAAACCCTTTGAAGTATATTTTTTTATAGTCGATATATGTCATTTGGCAATGTGGTTATTTTGGCATAAATAGGTATGATAACTAAAATTTGTTTTGTCCGAATTATTCATATTTGATAAAGGTATCTACCTAACTCAAAAAGAGTTAAAAAATGGTTAAATTAAAATTAAATAGCTCTTATGTATTTTTGTTCGGAATCATAATTACGGTATTATTCTTTAGACTTGGAAATATTAATTTCTTTGATGGTAGATATTTATGGGCTGAAGATGGCAATATATTTATTAACCAAGCATTATCAATCGGAATTGTCTCAATTTTAACCCCGTATGCGGGTTATCTTCATCTTTATCCGCGACTTATAACACTCTTCGCAGTAAATTTAAATTTAGTATATCTTCCAATTTTATTATTTTTAGGCTGGATAACTGGTGTTATCTTTTCAATGTATATTATTTTTAAGTGGTTAATAGCCCAAAAAATTAATACTTTTATCGCTTTTTTTATCATCTCTTTAATTTTATTGCAACCTAGCAAAGGTGAAGTCTTTTTTACGATTACTAATATTCAATGGTTTTTGGCTATTGGCTTAATCATAATTATTATAGATCAAAGCTATAAAATGAATATACGGAATACTCTTATCTTGATAGTGTTAGGGTTAACCGGTCCTTTTTCAGCTTTATTTTTACCTGTTTTATTTCTTAATTCATTAATAAAAAAAGATTTGAGAGATAATCACTTAAAATACATATTAATAGTTTTAACATCTTTAGTGCAAATTTATTTCATGTATGAATCTAAAAGAATTAGTGGCAAAATCGATACGAATATTTTTGACTGGTTAAAAAGTTTTTATATTTTTTTTACATCAGGAGGAAAAGGATTGATTGCAATTCTCTCAATATTAATTTCGTCAGTGGTTTTCATGTACATCGTCAAATCATTATATAACTTATACAAAAATAATTTAGATAACAATCAAATCACGGGTTTACTTTTAATTTTTACATCGGGAATAGTTTATTTTGCGGGACTTTGGCAAAGTAAGTTTCCATTAACTTTAAGCCCAATGGGGGGCGGTAATAGATATTTTTTTGTACCATATGCATTACTTGTGATTGTATTACCATTCCTGATAAAGAATAAAAAAATATTATTCATATTATTTGTATTTATCATCATAATTGATGTAGGGCAATTTACTAAAGTGGATAGACGTTCATTAAATTTTGAGAGTTATATTTGGATGTCTAAGTATGTACCTAAACTTATCATACCTATCAATCCTCAATGGAGCACATATCCTGGTTGGTACATACATGTTAATAATTTAAATAGGACGGATGCACAACAAGCAGTACTAAAAATAAAACTCAATTTAAATATCGTACGAATACTAAACGCTTCTAAGAATAATAATAAATTTATATCTGCGAATAATGATACACAGATAATATTTGATTTGCCAAAAGAATGTAGATCAAGCAAAAATATTGGAATTGAGATTGGGTTAGATAGAGAACAAAAAGGTTGGAGTGAAATATTTTTTAGAAAGCAAAAAAATCACTTTTCTATAAACAATAGTTTGAGAAGATTTTATCCTGCAGGCAATGTAACGATGCAATATGCATTTGAGAATAAAGATACATATCAGGTTAGAATTGACCCAGCGGGAAAACAAGAAACAATAAAAATGAAAAGTATTCTATTATATTGTGAGATAAAAAAAGGCCGTAATATCCTTTAAGGAGGAGATTTGAAAGAAAGTAACTTTTTGAAGTACTATTTATCCTAAATGAATCAAAATACTATAGGGTAAGAGGTTGGCTATATAATAAAGAAAAACAAACAATACCAAAAGATGCTTTTATTATAAATAAACAAGGGAAAGTTTTAGGATATATAATTACCGGTTTTAAACGTGATGATGTTGCTAAAAAAATGGGTCCAAAAGCAAAATATAGTGGCTTTTATGGATATATAGTGAGAAATGCTAATAAACAAAACATTTATATAGTTAATAAAACTTTTAGCAAAAAATTAAAAGTAACTATTCCAAGCGCTCCGCCTTATTGGATTAAGAACAAAACAAATTTATCTAATAAGTTGCTCTTATCAACTAAAGATATACTTAATTCAAATTATGTAGAAAATAAAACTTTTGATAACAAGAAGATAAAAGGTGTCAAAATTTTTGGAAGTTTCATTAATGGGGATAAAAGCAAAGCTCACATCAAACTAAAGATATCAAATAATTCAAGATTATTATATAAAACAGGACCAAGGACTAAAGGTCAGCAAATAAAAATATATAGTAATGGAAAAGAAATATTTAACGGTAATTTAGTTAGTCAGACAAATTGGGGTGTAATTGTCTTTGATATCAGCCAAAAATATACTAATTTAACTATTGAAATGATAGATAATAGTTCCAAATGGGGAGAATGGAGTTCAGTTGGCCTCGAGGAGAAAAAATGAGTCTAAATAGTTGGGGCATGTATCCAAAAAGACAAAACACAAGTTTTATCTTAAATGATAAAAATGGTTTAAAAGAACAGATAGCAAAAGATAAAGAGTTTATCTCATTTGGAAATGGACGAAGCTATGGAGATAGCGCTTTAAATGATAATATAATCTACTGTAAACCGTATAACTATTTTTTAGGCTTTGATGAAGAAAATGGAATATTGCATTGTCAAAGCGGGGTGCTTCTTAGTGAGATCATAGAAATTTTTGCCCCTAAAGGTTGGTTTTTAAAAGTTACCCCCGGAACTAAGCTTATTACAGTTGGTGGGGCGATTGCTAGTGATATTCACGGTAAAAATCACCACGTAGAGGGTTGTTTTAGTAGTTGTGTCCAAGAGTTTAGCCTGATGTTACCAAATGGAGAGATTAAAACCTGCACGAAAGATGATGAGCTATTTCTTGCTACTTGCGGAGGCATGGGGCTAACCGGAGTAATACTTTACGCAAAAATTGGTTTAAAAAAAATTAATTCAAAATATATAGAACAAACTACAATAAAAACAAAAAATCTAGCGGAAACATTTGAAGTTTTTGAAAAATATAGCGATCAACCATATTCAGTAGCTTGGATAGATTGTCTTGCAAGTGGTGATGATATAGGGAAGTGCTTACTGATGATTGGTAATTTTGCCCATGATGGTAAGCTTGATTTTAAAGAGAAAAAGAAATTGAATATCCCTTTTAATTTTCCATCATTTGCTTTAAACAATCTTAGCGTAAGGGCTTTTAATTGGTTATACTACAAAAAAGCACCAAATGGCGTAAGTAAACAAAAGATTGATATTGATACATTTTTTTATCCGCTTGATGCTATAAATAATTGGAATAGAATATACGGAAAAGATGGATTTACGCAGTATCAATTTGTCTTACCGAAAGATGTTAGCTATGATGGATTAAAGGAGATTTTAACTAAGATATCCAATAGCGGCAAAGGCTCATTCTTGGCAGTCCTAAAACTTTGCGGAAAAGCTAATGAAAACTATCTTTCATTTCCAATGGAGGGTTATAGTTTGGCACTTGATTTCAAAATAAAGCCCGGACTTTTTGAGTTTTTGAATGTACTTGATGATATAGTATTAAAATATGGCGGACGAATCTATCTGGCAAAAGACACAAGAGTATCAAAAGAGACTTTTGAAAAAGGGTATCCGCAAATTAATAAATTCAGGCAAATAAGGAAAAAATACGATATGTACAAAAAATTCAATTCACTTCAAAGTAAAAGAGTGGGGATATAGTCATGAGTTATGTTTTAATAATTGGAGCAAAAAGTGATATAGCAAAAGAGGTTGCTAGAGTTTATGCAAAAAATGCTTACGATCTGTATCTTGCAGCCAGAAATGCGGAGACACTTAATGAGTTAGC
This sequence comes from Candidatus Acidulodesulfobacterium sp. H_13, assembly GCF_048541835.1. NCBI lineage: Bacteria > Candidatus Acidulodesulfobacteriota > Candidatus Acidulidesulfobacterales > Candidatus Acidulidesulfobacteraceae > Candidatus Acidulidesulfobacterium > Candidatus Acidulodesulfobacterium sp. H_13. Next base: position 224,794 of record NZ_JBLEOY010000001.1, on the reverse strand, counting down.
TCAAGATATAAAATTAAGATATGGTAAAGACGTACAACTAAGAGAATTAGACTTAGTAGCATTTGATACACACCGAGATTTTTATGACAGCTTAGAACCAAAACCTTCAGGAATTATTATAATTGCCGGATATATGGGCCGGCAAGAGAAGTGCCAAAATGATTGGAGTGAAACTTTAAACACTATCAACGTAAATTATACAGGAATAGCGAGTCTTTTAAATATCGTAGCAAATGATTATGAAAAAAATGGAAGTGGTTTTATTGTCGGTGTCAGCTCGGTTGCGGGGGATAGAGGACGAAAGGCAAACTATATCTACGGAAGTAGCAAGGCTGCATTTAGCGCATATTTAAGTGGACTCAGAAATAGATTGTTTAAAAGTGGAGTTAGAGTTTTGACAGTTAAACCGGGATTTGTATACACAAAGATGACACAGGGGCTCGACTTACCGGCAAAACTAACTGCTAAACCCGAAGATGTGGCAAATGATATATTTAATGCTCAGCAAAAGGGTGTTGATGTTTTATATACAAAAGCGATATGGCGGTTTGTGATGCTTATCATCAAACATATTCCAGAATTTATATTTAAGAAAATGAGTATATAATATATGAAAATTGCTTTTTTTGATTTCGATGGAACGATAACGACAGGTGATAGTTTATTAAGGTTTATCCGATTTGTTGTTGCGGATAGAAGGTTTTTAACAGGATTAGTAGCTTTGTCTCCTGTGCTTATTTTGTATAAACTCAAACTTATTCCAAATTATAAAGCAAAACAAAAAATGCTTTCTTGGTTTTTTAAAGATATTGCAAAAGATATATTCTTGAAAGCATCAATGGAGTACTCATTAAAGCATATAGACAGCATTGTAAGACCAAAAGCAATAGATAAAATAAAATGGCATAAAGATCAGGGTCATAAAGTTGTAATTGTCTCTGCTTCCATGGAGTGTTTGTTGAAGCCGTGGTGTGAACGTAATAGTATAGAATTGCTTGCAACAAAATTGAAGATTACAGATATGGTAACAGGTGACTTATTGACAAAAAATTGTTATGGTGTTGAAAAGGTAAATCGTATTAAAGAAGAATATAGCTTAAATGAGTATGAGTATATTTATGCCTATGGTGACAGTATTGGTGACAAACATATGTTGGAATTGGCAAATGAAAGATATTATAAACCTTTTAGAGGCTGATGAATCAGAAATAATCTTTAAAAGTCTGGAAATAATAAAACCAACCAAGAATCTAATGAGCCAATTTAATGATACAATCAGGTATGATTTGAAAAAATAGAGGCTCTTGAGAATATGGGAGATATGCTTTTTATAATTGGGGAAGTGAGGGTTAAGGTTTGACAGGGTCAATATATAACGATGGGATTCAAATTACTGCTGAAGATTTTAAAGCATCCAATTGCATAGAAATTATCAATGGATCGAGTCGAGATAGTTATTTAGACTATTTTAATATCCTTTCAGGACGTGCAAAAAAAAAGAAATTGAAGCGGACAATAAACGGGCAAGTAAAGTATTATGGCTTTATCCTGTGTTTTCTCGATGATGCTAAAGCCGGAAAATCTAAATGAACCATTTATTCCGAGGTTCACAATTAATAGAGAAAGGACAACACTTCCGGAAGATTTTTCAGAAGAAAATATCATCTTTTTTGAAAGCATAGTTGAAATATGCGAAAATATTAAACTCAAAGCCAGAATAGCTGATATATTGTGGTTATTAAGAGAAAAAGATAGGTTTAATTATTTAAAAATAGCCTTAAGTGCATATGGCAAATTCTGTTTAGCCCATGATGAAATATCGCTTGATTCAGCAGGAGGATTTGAAAGAGCTATTCGATTATCTCTTGCTACAAAACAACCACTTGAAGATTTACGCGCAATATTGCTAAATAATTTTGATGTAGCTAAGGTTGAAAATAAGTATCATTGCATTCGGCTAAATTATTTATTATCAATTTCGAAGATAGATAAAGGTGAATATGCGAATATCATTAAGAAGTTAGATAATTTTGCTAAAGAATTTTTATCAAAAGATGACTGGTACGTTGCAAGAGAATATTTTCAAGCTATTCACGAATGGTACAAAAAGTCTGATGACAAAGAAAATGCAAACAAGACTACGATTGAAATCGCAGAAACTTTTGCTAATAAAGCACAAGGCGGAAAAGATAGCCAAATAGCTACTGGAAGTCTTTATGAAAATGCGCTACAAGAATATAGATCTATTTCTGCGTACCACAAAGACAAATTACAAATAGATAAAAGAATTAACGAACTTTATCAAAAGATGTCATATGTAAATAAACTATCACTTGGAGACATGTATCTTGTTCAAACGGAAGGCGTGGATGGATCTGAAGATGCCAATAAAAGTATTAAGGCTATAAAAGGCAAAGAACTCGACAAGGCAATAGTAATTTTATCAAAGATCTCGCCAGATCTAATCCTTGCTAAAATAGAAGAGAAAGCTGAAGGTATTTTAAAATTTCATCCGTTCACTAGTATGCTTAGCACTTCTTATTTATCATCGGATGGTAGAGTTGTATATAAGAGGTGCGCTTTAGATGTCAGTGGTGGAGAATCTGATGTATATATGCAGGCACTGGAGGCTCAAACCATCCAGCAGTACAGTATTCATGTTTCGTTTGCAACCCAGGTTAATATTATCCCCGCTTGCCAGCAATTAATTGCTGAACATAGGATAAGCAAGCAATATATGATTGCTCTTTGCTCGAACTCTTTCTTGGTACCTATAGATAGAATAAGCGCGTGGTCTGAAGGTTTATATTTTGGTTTTGAACAAAATTTTCTTGTATCAACTCACATACTGATACCTCAGGTAGAAAATATTATTAGAATTCTTTTAAAACAAATACAGGTCAAAACAACGATTCTTGATTCCAACGGCATTGAAACGGAAAAAGGTTTGGGTATGTTATTAAAGGAAGAAAGGTTGCTTGATGTGTTGGGAGATAATCTAATATTTGAATTCAACATCCTTTTATCAAATCAAATTGGGTATAATATAAGAAATAACATTGCTCACGGATTAAGAGCCGATAATTTTAGGTCAGTTGAAACTATATATTTTTGGTGGCTTTGTTTAAAACTGATTGTAAAGACTAATGTGCTAATTAGTAATGAAGCAGTGCCCGGAGATATTGGCGGATAGAATGGCATAAATTTGAATAAAGGGTATATATTATGAAAGATTTAACATCATCAGATATCACAAGGCAAAATATTTTAAATAATGACTATGCCTTAGATAGAATAGAATTTTATCTTGCCCTTGGTGGTACGCACTGGGAAGGTAAAAGGGTTTTTACAAAAACACAAGTTGCAAATCTTTTACAAATAGACGAGAGAACGGTAGACAGGTATCTAGAAAGCAATAAAGAAGAGATTTCTAAGAATGGATACGCTATTTTAAAAGGCGAAGAGCTAAAAAAGTTTAAAGAGTATGTCGGCGGCATTGATGCCGCCGACATATCTAAGGCTCCATCATTAGGAGTATTTTCTTTTAGGGCGGTATTGAATATTGCTATGATTGTTACCGAAAGTCAAAGAGCAAAAGACATAAGAGGTAAAATACTAGATATTGTCATGGATGTTGTGGCTCAAAGATCAGGTGGACATACAAAATATATAAATCAAAGAGATGAAGGTTACTTGCCATCAGTTTATGAAGAATATAGCTATATGGAAGAGTTTGTCAGTGCATTAGATGAGTATTTACAAGCGGATAACTGGAAATACGGAAAGTACACAAATGCAATATATAAAGCTATATTTTTAGAAAATATGGCGGAGTATAAAAAAATATTGAGCCTTCCAAAAAAAGACAAAGCAAGAGATACTATGTATGCTGAAGTTTTAAATGCTATAGCAAGTTTTGAACATGAGTTAGCAACAGAGATGAGCAATAGTTATAAAAAGTTAGGACGGAAGCTAAAACCACCCGAACTAGATAAAATCATGGAAGAAGCATTAAAAAATCCATTTTTAACGCCACATATAGAGGATGCAAGAGCAAAAATGGCAAGCCACGAAATGTGTTTTAGAGATGCATTGCATGAAAAATTAGAGCGCTATATTCAGTCTGTGCCTAAAAGTGATTTTGATAAGTTTTTAGGTGAAACAAGCAAATCTCTCGAAGAGCGATTATCGGATCCGGAAACATTAGCAGTTTTAAAAAGACTAAAAGATAGATGATGAAATTTGAACTATTTTATTTTAATATTGAGTATGCCGTGAAAATACACGATTGGATAATAGAAAATAGTGGCGGTTTGAACGGTCAAAGAGAGATAGTATTATTAGAAAGCGCATTGGAACATATACAAAATGATACGTATTATCCTACTTTTGAAAAAAAGTTGAGACACTTGGCTTATGCAGTCAATAAATTTCATCCATTTAATGATGGCAACAAACGTTCAAGTTTGGTTTTAGGGGCATACTTCTTAGAACTTAATGGATACGGATATTGTATCGATAAGTTTATTCAAGAGATGGAAAATATTGTTGTATGGCTATCAGAAGGTAAAATCGATGATGAGTTACTCTTAGAAATTATAATATCTATTATCAATGAAGATGAATTTAATGAGTTTATTAAATTAAGGATTATTGAAGTAGTGGGATTATAAATGACCAACATAAGAGAAAATAAAATATAACTGTTAAAAAACGAGGTATAGTTCTGAATTTTTTACTTGATTTTAAATGAACTGCTCAATAAGGTAAGAGCTGGAAATACATGGAAAAATTTGATTCTATCATCTTACTATGTCTCCACCTTATTGCCGTCATCCTTCTTAAAATAACCTTTTATATCTAAAATTAGCAATATCACATTTAAAAGCAGAAGGCTCAGTACATTGTCGATATATGCTATTGCTATCCATAGAATACAACTCAACATAGATACTGCAAATCCTACCTTATATTTATGAGAGGAAAAGAACCATACGGCTAACAATGTAGTTAGTAAGCCTGAATAATTTAAAACTTGAAATAATATTTGATGTAGCATAATATTCTATCCTTACAAGGTTTTTTATTGAAAAAGAGATGTTTCCGGATTGGATCTGCTTGATTATAAAGAAACGCCTTATTGTTTATAAAACAGGCTCATCTTTTTGTCAATACAATTTTTATATAGCTTTCATTTGTTTAATCATAAGGCTTTTCGGCAGTGCATTTGAGAAAAGGTTAATGGCTAAAATACAAATATGATATAATGTCAAATAAATTAGCAGTCAAACAGTTTGGAAAAGGACGTGATTTTGAAGATAAGGGTAGATTTAAGTGGTCAGATGAGTGACGCCAGTTACGATATATTGATAGGTTCACATATAACGTGCGGATGCGAAAGCATACCTGATGATAAAAATACGTTGGATGCCCACGCTGGTGACGGGATAGAGGAGGCCATTAAGACAATCAGCATTAACGGCTGGGTATGCACTGTGACTACGGAAATGGTGAGCGGTTTATACGGGAGCCTTTTAAATAACTCTCTAAAGCGTGTAAGCGTCGAATCTTTTATAATAGTACTGCCCGATGGCGAGGGCACTAAAAGCATGAAATACCTTTCTTACCTTTATGATAAACTCGTTGAAAATAGGTTTGAAAGGGGGCAGGCCATAATCGCCTTTGGCGGCGTTATTGGTGATTTTACCGGATTTGCTGCGGTTACCTATTTAAGAGAGGTGAATTTTATCCAGATTCCGACTACATTACTCTCTGACGTAGATTCTATCGTAGGCGGAAAGACAGGCATAGATCATCCCGGAGACAAAAATCTTATCAGAGCGTTTTACCGGCCCAAATGCGTAATTATTGATGTTGATTTGCTTGGCACCCTTGAATATCGAGAGTTGAAAAACGGTTTCGCCGAGGTTATTAAATATGGAGCGGCGATAGATAGAGAGTTCTTTGAGTACCTATAAAATAATTATAGAGCAATCCTTTCCCGCGATTTTGTATGTTTTCTTTAATTTATTGCAGGTAATGATGATATTATCTACCATTTCCCGCGTGTTAGGTTGTTGCTATTCAAAATTACCGCGCCGATTTTTCTTTTATAAACAAATCTTTTACCGAAAGGTGTAACGGGGTATCCTTTTTTGTTTACTTTAATATTTTTAACAAAGTTTTTTTTTACTAAGACGGAAAGATTGTCGGGAAATTTACCGTATTTTACCTTATAAATAACTATAGCTATATCTATTTTATTGATATCTTTTTTATAAGTTGACATTTCGGCATATTTTATTACTGTTAAATATCGATGTATAAAAATGACAGAGAGAACGAAAATAAAGATTAGTACGATAATATTTTCGAATGATGTTTCAGAATTTTTATTTAATTTCATAATGTTTGTTGAGAAATCAATTGAAAAAATGGATTGTAATAAATTTTTAAAAAGTATAGAATTTGTTATAAAATAGTCTTAACAATCGTCAAAATGTGCCTTTAAATTTTATGAACAAGAAAAAATATTACTATATAATTTTTTCAATAATAATTATTCAGCTTTCAATAGAATTTATTTTTTTGTTTATTAATTTTATAAATATATTCGACTTAACTTCAAGCATTATTTTTTATAACAATTTAATTATATTTATTTTTACTCTATTTATAGCTTTACTTTTTATAAGATTTAGAAAAGAGATATTTAATAGTGATCTCGAAAACATGGCATTAAAGGATAGCCTAACTGATCTTTATAATAGAAGATATTTTGACATTTTTTATGAAAATATATTTGCTCAAAGCTCGAGGTACAATATCCCTCTTTCCTTAATAATGTGTGATATAGATTATTTCAAAAAGATTAACGATACTTACGGACACGAAAAAGGAGATGCCGTTTTAAAAGAAGTTGCAGGTGTACTAAAGGATAACATAAGGAAGTCCGATATCGCTGTAAGATTCGGAGGGGAAGAATTTATTTTATGCCTACCGTCTACCCACATTGCCGATGCCATCGATGTTGCCAGAAAAATAAAACAGATGATTCTAAAAATTAAAATTAAAGATATAAAAAAGATTACAATTAGTATGGGAATTACATTTTATAGGAAGGAGTTTGAAAATAAACCCCGTGATTTATTTAAGCGTATGGATGATCTGCTTTATGAGGCTAAAAATAGAGGCAGAAACAGAATAATTTCAGAAGACTGCTTGGGCGGTATCATAGAGGTTGAAGAAAATCCGTGGGTTGACGACCAATAAATAATGAAAATATCATCAGTATACTGCTATTTTTTGATTGGCGTTTATCTAAAATTATAATTTTTCGATAAAGGGAGAAGATTATGCAGAACCAAGTGAACCCGGGACACGATATCTTGGAAGTCGGGCAAAACAGGATGGAACTGGTTGATTTTAGATTATTTAGGATAGATGAAGAAGGAGAAAAAAAAGAAGGTATTTACGGAATAAACGTTGCTAAGGTTATCGAAATAATTAAAATGCCTGAAGATATATCGGAAACTCCTAACACGTCGGAATTTGTTGACGGCATGTTCAATCTGAGAGGTTTTGTAGTTCCATTAGTTAATCTTCCAAAATGGATGGATATACTCGAACCAGAAGAATTGGATAGAAAGAATTTTAAAGTAATTATAACCGAATTCAATAAAATTAAAGTCGGCTTTGTTGTCCATGAGACTACTAAAATAAGGCGTGTTTCATGGAACGATATAAGCGCTCCGGAACTTTCGTCCGTAAGTTCCGTTGATTCCAAAGTGACAGGTATTATTAAGGTAGAAAACGATGAGCTTTTACTTTTGCTGGATTTTGAGTCTATTGTTGATGAGCTTGGATTCTATAATAAAGAAAATAAGGAAATAAGCGTAGAGGAGCGAGAATTCAACGGAGATAGGACCATACTTATTATTGATGATTCGTCTTCCGCAAGAAAAATAATCAATAATGCTCTAATCAAGGAGGGGTTTAAAACTATACTGTCAGAAAACGGTAAGGCGGCATTAGATATAGTATATGAAGGTAAATACGAATTAGATGTAATTATATGTGATGTGGAAATGCCCGTTATGGATGGTTATACCTTTACAAAAACATTAAAATCCAACGACAAATATAAAAATATTCCGGTAATAATGCATTCTTCTTTGAGTGGAGCCGAAAATTCGAGCAAAGGAATGAGTGCCGGCGCAGATTTCTACGTTATAAAATTTGATCCGGCAGAATTCGTGAATACAATTAAAAAAGCCTTTAAAAAATAAGCATATAAAGACAGAATCTACAAAATGATTGAACATATGATTCTTGAAATATCGGATATGAAATGTTTTTTAATTTATCTCTTTAATTAAAATAATCAGACGGATTCCTTTCTCGTATACCATAATTTATTATTATGTCAGATAAAATATTTTTTATAACCGGCACGGATACAAATATTGGCAAAACATTAGTCAGCCTGCTTTTATTACTCGCATTTAAACAACATGGCTTAAATACTGGATTTATGAAACCTGTTGAAACCGGAGTTAAAGTTGATGAAGCCGGTTCTAAGAACTATACGGATGGCAGATATTTAAAAAATATTGGTGGTCTAACCGAAGATCTTGACGTTATAACTCCGTTTACTTTTGAAAACCCGTTATCTCCTTACGCTGCGTCGAAATATGAAGGTAAAACATTATGTATCAAAGAGATACTTTTAAGGTTTTACGAGCTAAGCAATAATTATGATTATATGATTGTCGAAGGGGCAGGGGGCATGCTTGTTCCTTTAAAACAAAAGCATTTTATGATAGATATTGCAAAATATATCGATGCCGGTGTTATTTTAGTTACAAAAGCAGGATTAGGAATGATAAATCAAACATTGTTAAACATAGAATATGTAAAAATACATGATATAAAAATATCAGGCATAATTATAAATAATGTCCTGAATGAGACCGATGAGAGCATATTTTCCAATAAAGAAGTACTTAGCGAGTATATCGATATTCCAATTTTAGGAGAGATACCTTATTTAAATACCAAGAAACAGTTGGAAGATATAGTTGTACTTAAAAAAATGGCCTTAAAATATATAGACATTAAAAAGATTTTAATATAAAATGTAGTAAAATATTTTTGTTAAAAATATGTTGTACTTTTGATAAAGTATCTATTAATTTAAATCGTTAAATATATTAAACAGGCACATGAGGAGGAGAATGGGCGATATGAAATTTAATTTTTCTGAGAGGTTAAATAAACTTCCGGCATATCTTTTTGCCGAAATAGACAAAATGAAAGCGCAAGTAAAAGCAGGCGGAGTAGACATAATAAGTTTCGGCATAGGAGATCCCGATCTGCCGACTCCCAAGGAAATAGTTAATGTATTAAAAAAAGAAAGCGAGATAGACATTAATCAGAAATATCCTTCATACGAAGGACTTCTAGAGTTTAGAGAGTCCGTTTCCGGCTGGTACGATAAAAGATTCGGTGTTTCATTGGATCCCGGAACCGAGGTTTTATCATTAATAGGCTCTAAAGAAGGCATAGGGCATCTTCCTCTGGCTTTTATAAATCCTGGAGATGTAGTGTTGATACCGGATCCTGGTTATCCGGTGTACAGGGCAGGTACTGTTTTTGCGGGTGGAATTCCATATCTTATGCCGTTATTAGAAGATAACGATTTTTTGCCGGATTTTTCTTGTATACCTGCGAATATCTTAGAAAAGGCTAAAATAATGTTTTTAAATTATCCGAATAATCCGACTTCGGCAACAGCGGATAAACATTTTTTTAACGAAGTAGTGAAATTTGCAAAGAAGAATGGCATTATAGTCGCTCATGATTTTGCATATTCCGAAATTTATACCGGTGAGAAGGAAAACGATTCTTTTCTATCGGTTAACGGGGCGAAGGATATCGGAATTGAGTTTAATTCGCTCTCCAAGACTTTTAACATGACAGGGTTCAGGATTGGATTCGCAGTAGGAAACGAAGATGTAATAAAAGGACTTGGGGCCGTTAAAACCAATTTGGATTCCGGTGTATTTCAAGCAATACAGCTATCGGCGGCTTACGGATTAGATAATGAATTTCATGTCGTGAAAGATAATAACTCTATATATAAAAAAAGAAGGAGTCTATTGGTAGGAGGATTGGAAAAATTAGGATATAAGGTTTATAAATCTGATGCTACCTTTTATGTATGGGCGCATGTCCCTGAAATGAATATGACGTCGAAAGATTTTGCGATATCATTATTGAATGAAACCGGCATAATAGTAACTCCAGGTTCCGGATTCGGCGGTTACGGAGAAGGATACGTGAGGTTTTCTTTGACCATAAGTGAAAACCGTATTGAAGAGGCTTTAATGCGTATGGGTGCATAGAATTGGAATCAGATAGCATTTTTTACGATATTTGTATAGGATTAGGGAGTAATGTTGGAAGATTAGAGGACAACCTAATAGAGGCTATAGATCTAGTAAAAAAAGAAATGACCGATATTGCGGTTATGGTTGCTTCTAACATTTATTTGTCTTCGCCGGTAGGAAATGCAAACCAGCCTGATTTTCTAAATTGCGTCATTTTATTTAGATTATTAAGAAAAACAGGAAGAATGCAAGGCTTTATTGGGACAGGCAGGATTTTTGCAGAACGACTTCTTTTGATTTTGAAAAATATAGAAAAAAACATGGGGAGAAAAAATGAAACCGAAAGATATATGCCGAGAGATATAGATATAGATATTCTTTTTATTTATGACAATTTTTTAAGAAATTTTGTAAATTTAGAACTACCGAAACTTAAATTACCGCACCCAGAAGTGTTTAATCGCAAATTTGTGCTTTATCCAATTTTAGATTTATCATGCTCTTTTAAAAAACCGTTTGACAAAGAAAGTATAAAAAAAGCTCTTACAATATTGGAAAATTTAGATATAGGAGTTTCCCAAAAAATATTTTGTTACGGTAAATTTGACAAAAAATTTACTAAAATTTTACGCTAACGGGCGACAAACTTTTCTTCGCACAGTACCTTATGAGGAAGTTCTTCGTCGTAAATAGATATAAGTCCTCTCTTTATCTCCATAATTTGCGGCTCCAAAGACTTGAATCTTTTTATCAAAAATTCTGCTGCTTCTTGAGGTTTTATTAAATTTCCGCAGGTGAAAATATCCACTGCCGCATAATCATATTCCGGCCATGTGTGTATAGAAAGATGAGATTCTGCTATTATTACCATTCCGCTAATTCCAAAAGGGTTAAATTCGTGAAATTTATACTCCACTATAGTTGCTTTTGCTTCCACCGCCGCATCTAATAAAGCGGTTTCGACAAAATTAAGATCTCCCAAAATATTTTTTCTACATTTTTTTAATTCTAAAAGCAAATGCGTCCCTAAAGAATTCATTTTGTCTTACCTCCTTTCTTAAAATTAAGATAAAAACACAATCTTTTATTATATTTTATACAGATAAAATTGCAAGAAAAATTTTAGTAATTGCATTCTGAAAAAATATTTTTCTCCATATTCTTAACAATACCTCCAACTAAAATCTTTATATTGTTATTTATATTTCAAAAACAGCTATATTTTTAGATAGTATAGATGCAAGTTTTGATAATTCCAAAGCGCTAGATTGGATTTGTTCTGCACTTGCAGATGTAGATTCTTGTGCTTTTAAGATTAAATCAGACGAAACGGAAATCTCTTCGGTAACTATCGACTGTTCTTCCGTAGCCGCTGCTATTTGAGTAATCATATCCTTCAGTTTATTTGCCAGTTCTCTTATGGTTTCGATCCTCTTCCCTGCTTTTTTTGCAACATTGACACCATTTTTTACCTCCTCTTTTCCGCTATTCATTGATTCTATAGCCTTTACGGAATCGCCTTGAATGGAAGTTATCATTGAGGTGATTTCTTTCGTCGCTTTTGTAGTTCTTTCGGCTAGTTTTCTGACTTCATCCGCTACCACGGCAAAACCTCTTCCTTGCTCACCTGCTCTTGCGGCCTCTATGGCTGCGTTTAGGGCTAATAAATTAGTTTGATCGGCTATTTCATCAATTACCGCTATAATCTCCCCTATTTTTTGCGATGAAACACCTAATTCTTCCATTACGGATGATGCTTTATCGACTGCTTTTTCAATTGAGTTTATCTCTTCGATAACGCCCTGAACTGCATTGTATCCTTCTTCAGTCGCTTCTTGGGTGTGGTCCGCCTCTTTAGCACCTGAACTTGAATTTTTAGCTACATCTAAGATGGCCATAGTTATTTGCTTTATCGATTCTACTATTGAAGAACTGCTTTGCTTCATATTTTTCATATTATCCTTAAGCTCTCTTGAAGAGTTATTGAGTTCTTCTCCCTGGCTGGAAATGGAATTGACTGCGTTATTTATAGATTTGACATTAGAGGATAAAGATTCTATCAGAGTATTGACGTGCCCTATGAGCCTTCCTATCTCATTTTTTGGATTTATGCTGATTTCTATTTTAGTCCTTATATCTCCGCGGGCAACGCATTCTATCCTTTTAATCGCGATTTCAAGTTTATCTATCAGTGCCCTCTTAAAATAGAAACTCACCAAAAGTAAACCTATCAGTACTAAAAACGGAGTAATTACAAATATATCAAATAAGGAAGTCATCTTTTTACTGGAACCGTTAGATATATTTTTTTCGACGATAGTAAGCGATTTAATAATCGTATGTACTCCATCCCTATAGTAATCAATACTCGCCGTCGGACCAAAGGTGAAAGGATTTTTTACGAGTTTCACAATCATCGGTCTATATTGCGCTAAAAATATTTTTAATTTATTCATTGCCGCAACAGATTTCGGATTAGTAGGTCTTTTTAAATATTTCTTATTTACGCCGAAAACCGTCTCAAATTTTTCATGCTTAAAACCGGAATAAAAACCATTAATGGCTATAATCTGCCCTTTCCTCCTCAGATGCAGTTTTTTTATTAGTACGGCTATTTTATTATCTATTTTAGAGGGATTGAAATCCTTTTTTTCTAATTTTGCAATTAACATTTTATCTTTTCTTATTTTTGAAAGGTATATTATACTTAAAATGTCACGGTTAGCCATTGATAGGGATGTGATCGTGGAGCTGATAACGGACTGCTTGAGTGATGAATATCTGAAACTGCTGATATAACCGACAATCATTAAATCAATAAAAAGAAAAAGTAAAAACATAACAACCGCTGAAATGTAAAGCCTTGACTTGAAAGTTGAAAACATAGATCCTCCGAGAGATAATAGTATTTATTACTTGTTTATTTTTTTGTGTTCGGTTATTTTAATTCTTATTAGGGATAAAGGTCAATAAAAAAAACAACAGCGGTTCATCCTTTATAAACGGTTTAAAAAGTCATTGACATTAAATTTATTTTATTATATAAACATAATAAGTATCAAAGGTATTGTTTTGAGTATTAATTCAATTTTTTTAAAGGAGGTGAAAAATTCTATTATGCAAAAGATTATTACATTTCTATTAATTGCCGCGGCTTTAACGTTTAGCGCTTCCACGGTTTTTGCCGCATCAGGGGCATCTATTTTTAGTTCCGAAGGTTGCATTGCTTGCCATACTATTAACGGCGCAGGCGGTTCAATCGGCCCTGACCTTTCGCATGTCGGGAGCAAAAGGAGTCTTTCATGGCTTAAGACTCAGATAACTGATCCATCCGCCCATTTTGCGTCGGGAACTTCCGTCACTATTAATGGTAAGTCCTATATGGTGATTATGCCCGGACACAGAAATATTCAAGCGTCAAAGCTTAATGCCTTGGCAGGTTATCTTGAATCTTTAAAATAATGATAGGCATTTTAAGGTAATTTTAAATATTATATTAAAACCTTCGGCTTATATTTTGTATTAATGTCGGAGGTTTTTTTATGTTTGTTTAAAATCCTTGACGGTTATTTTAATAAATTGATATAATTTGAAGATGCCGTTAAACCTTAATTGCTCATTCAACTGTAAAAAAATGGAACTAGAATTTACGGATAGAAAGATATTAAATGCGCTTCAGACTAATTTTCCTATTTCTATTCGTCCGTTTCTAGAAATTGCTAATTATATAGGTATTTCAGAGCAAGAGGTCATAAATAGAATATTAGAATTAAAAGAAAATAAAATTATAAGGCAGATTAGTGCTATATTCGATTCTCATAATATCGGATATAAAAGTACGCTTGCAGCGTTTAAGGTAAGCGATGATATGACGGATTTTGTCGCAAACATTATTAATTCCCATAATGGTGTCAGTCATAATTATCTAAGAAATAACGAATATAATATATGGTTTACTATAACCCTGCCTTCTGAACAAAAACTTGAAGACGAGATTGAAACCCTGAGTATACAATCTAACGCCTTGGATTATTTAATTCTTCCTACATTAAGGTTATTTAAAATAGGCGTCAATTTTGATATGACGGGCGGGGAAACATCATCTTTTAAGTTCTTTTCTCATGATGATTTTAAAAATGATTCCGATATTAAAATTACCGATTTCGAAAAGGCGTGTATAAGAGAGCTTCAAAAGGACATTGAAATTAAGCCGGAGCCATTTGAGGATTTGTCGACTAATTTAGGAATTACTCAGGAAAAACTATTAGATACTATAAAAGATTTTATATCAGATAAAAAAATGCGCAGATTTGCTTGCGTCTTATATCATCAAAAAGCTGGGTTTAGCTATAATGCAATGGGTATATGGAAGTCGCCACAGGAAGAAGTAGAAAAAAACGGGAAAATAATGTCTTCATTAAAAGAGGTTTCCCATTGCTATTTAAGGCCGGTGTATCCGAGAAAATGGGAATACAATATATTTACCATGGTACATTCAAAATCTAAAGAGGAAGCATGTATAGTAATGAATAAAATATCATTGCTTACCGGCATAAAAGATTTTGATACCCTTGAAAGCACTAAGGAATTCAAAAAGGTTAGAGTAAAATATTATGTTTAATCAGGCAAATCTCCTTACGGAGTTTTTTCTATATCCTTTAATATTATGTTCTGTTATTATGTTTGCTATTGTAATAGAAAGGTTTTACAGTCTTAGAAAGTCAAAGATATTTCCGGAAAAGTTTCTGCTTAACATAGAAAAATATTTAAAGGACGGTGATATTGATAGGGCTAAAGACATGTGTGTAATGGCGAAGACTCCAATAGCCAAAATTTACCTTACCATTATAGATAATTATAAAAATTCTATTGATACGATTAAACTTGAGGTTCAGGAATCAGGTAAAAGGGCATATTTAGACCTTGAAAAAAATTTGGAAGGATTGAGTGCCATAGCTACAATAGCTCCGCTCTTAGGTCTTTTAGGAACAGTCGTAGGTATGATTAAAGCATTGAGTGCCGTTTCATATCGAAACGGAATTGCTAATCCCCATCTTTTGGCTCTTGGTATTTCCGAAGCGTTGTACTCTACTGCAATAGGGCTTATAATCGCTATAATATCATTTTTATTTTTTAAATATTTTGCTTCAAAGGCTTTTAATTTTGGCATTACAATGGAGGATATTGCATCAAAAGTTATATCATTTATAAAATAAATTTGAATTATTATTTTTTTTAGATTAAATCTTAAATAGCTTTGCTAAGGCAAGATTAGTATGAAGTTTGTTGCGAAAAGAAAATCCGAGCCAATCATAAACGTTATTAATATGGTAGATGTTTTTTTAACCTTATTAATATTTTTTATGATAACGACTACGTTTGCTTCAAACCATGGTATAAAGGTGCATCTGCCTAAGTCCGGCGTAAAGTCGTTTGCTTCGTCTAAAAAGCCGGTGACAATTTATATAGCTAAGTCCGGAAAAATATTTTATAAGAATAAACAACTTTCGAAAAAGCAGTTATCATTACTTTTGAAAAATATCAAGGCGGTAAACAGTAATTCTACAATAATAATTAAAGCCGATAAGAAATCTACAGTCGCAAGTATCGTCGATGTCATGAGCTTGAGTGTTGAACATGGTCTTTATAAAATAGCTATTGCAACTAAAAAATAAATATCTGACAGTACCTACATGGAGGTTAAAATTTGATAGAAAGATATTCTCTTCCCGAAATTTCAAAAATATGGTCGCAGGAAAATAAATACAGGATATGGTTAGAGGTTGAGCTTGCCGTATGTACTGCTTATCATGAGGTCGGTAAAATTCCAGACACATCTTTTGAAGAAATTATTCGAAATGCTAAATTTAACGTTAACGAGATTGAAAAGATAGAGCAACTTACGAGACATGATGTTATAGCATTTTTAACAAACGTTGCCGAATATGTCGGAGAAAATTCAAGATATATACATCTTGGCCTTACGTCCTCTGATATTGTCGATACATCATTTTCGCTTATACTACGACAGGCGCTTAATCTTATTCTTAAAAAAACCGAGATTCTCAAGGAGTCTCTAAGAAAACAAGCATTAAGGTATAAATTTACCCCTATGATGGGAAGAACACATGGGATGCATGCAGAACCCATTACTTTAGGTTTTAAATTTCTTATATTTTATGAAGAAATTAAAAGGGCAGAGGAGAGGATTAAAAAGGCCGTGGCATCGGCTTCGCTCGGCAAACTGTCGGGAGCGGTAGGGACATATGCTAATATACCTCCTGAGATCGAAAAAATAGCATTAGATAGACTTGATTTGAGAGCTATTTTGTCTAATCAGATAATACAGAGAGACGTTTACGCAGATGCCTTTTATTCCCTTGCGTCGCTTGGAGCATCTTGTGAAAAAATAGCCCTTGAGATAAGGCATCTTATGAGAACCGAGGTTTCGGAGTTAGAAGAGCCGTTTGCTCCCGGACAAAAAGGATCATCCGCTATGCCGCATAAAAAAAATCCGATTGTTTCGGAAAATATTTGCGGTCTTTCAAGAATTTTAAGGTCTAATCTTATTGCGTCTATCGAAAATATTCCGCTTTGGCACGAAAGGGATATTTCGCACTCTTCGGTGGAAAGAATTATTGGCCCTGACTCTACTATTTTGGCATATTATATTCTTGATCGGTTGACTTACTTGATAGAAAATATAGTTGTCAATAAAAATAAGATGATCAGTAACATTGGCTTGACAAACGGGGTAATTTTTTCTCAAAAAGTTTTATTGGCGCTCGTAAATAAAGGGATATTAAGAGAAGATGCTTATAAAATAGTACAGAAATTGGCTCACGAAAGTATTCAAACGGGAGTTAACTTTGAAAGCCTTTTAAAGAAAGACGCAATAGTATTAAAGAGTTTAACATTAGATGAGATAGAAAATACTTTTGATATAAATTACTACTATAAATATATAAATTATATATTTGACAGAAGCGATGTCGTATGAAGGGGAGAAAATGATAAAAAAAGCCTTTGTTAAAGTAATGTTGAAAGAAGAAGTACTTGATTCTCAAGGCAAAGCTGTCTTGTCGGTCCTTAAATCTTCAGGTTATAATAATGTTAAAGACGTGAGGATCGGAAAATACATAGAGCTTACGATAGATTTGGACACATTGAACAAATCCACCGAAAGCAAAACATACACAATGGAAGAGGAAATAGAAGAAATTTCAGGAAAAGTTCTTTCTAATCCGTTGATAGAAGAATTTAATATAGAAATAAAAAATAAAAAATGAATAATAATCGTATAAAAGCCGGTATTACCGTTTTTCCGGGCTCCAATTGTGACTTTGATGTTTATCATGTCTTAAACGATATATTTGGGCTTAATACCTCATATATATGGCATAAAGACAAAATTAATGATATGGGTTCTTATGATTTTATCGTAATCCCCGGGGGTTTTTCATATGGAGATTATTTGCGGCCAGGTGCCCTCGCGGCAAGAGGTCTGATTGTGGAGTCTTTAAAGGATTATGCCGCTAATGGAGGAATAATACTTGGTATCTGTAACGGTTTTCAAATACTTTTGGAAGCTGGGCTTTTAGCCGGTGCTATGTTAACCAACGATTCTTTGAGATTCGAATGCAAGGATGTTTACCTGAATGTACTGAAAGACGATACGCCTTTTACGTGCGACATAAAGAAAGGTTCGATTCTTAGAATGCCGATAGCTCATCATGATGGAAATTATTTTGCCGCACATGATATAATTCAAGATTTTAATAAAAACGATAATATCATATTTAAATACTGTAATTCGGCAGGGGAACCTACTGAGGATTCTAATCCTAACGGTTCACTTCTGAATATAGCCGGTATTATCGGTGAAAACTTTAATATAATGGGGCTTATGCCTCATCCGGAAAGATCTTCGGAAAAACTAATGGGTAGTGAAGACGGCGGTTATATTTTTAAGTCCATAATAAAATATATAAAGGGAAAGTAGTTAAAATAAGGTAAACGGTGAAATGTGTGTATACATGAAAAAACAAGATAATAAACATAAAAAAGCTGAAAATAAAAATTATAAATTATTCGGTTTGTCGCAGGATGAATATAAAGAAATAGGCAAATTATTAAAACACGAACCGGACGATTTTGAGCTTGGCATATTTTCGGCGATGTGGTCGGAACATTGTTCTTATAAAAGTTCTAAGATTTATCTTCAGACGCTTCCTTCAAAAGGTGATAAGGTTTTGATAGGCCCGGGAGAGAATGCCGGAGTAGTCGATTTTGGCGATGGAGATGTACTTGTTTTTAAAATGGAGAGTCATAATCATCCGTCTTTTATAGAACCGTTTCAGGGTTCCGCCACAGGAGTCGGTGGAATTATGAGAGACATTTTTACTATGGGCGCAAGACCGCTTGCCAATCTCAATTCGTTAAGATTTGGAAGCCATTTGCACCCTAAAACACCATATTATCTTTCCGAAGTCGTAAAAGGAGTAGGGTTTTACGGAAATTGCATGGGTGTGCCGACTGTAGGCGGGGAAGTCGTTTTTGACGAATGTTATAATGATAATATACTCGTAAACGCTTTTACCATCGGCATAGCGAAACAGGAGGGGATTTTTTTGTCCTCTAAATGCGAGGTAGAAAATATAGTAGTTTATGTTGGTTCGGCAACCGGAATGGACGGAATACATGGTGCCACCATGGCTTCGGAAGAGTTTGATTCAAAGAAGAATAAAAAGAGAAGCACCGTTCAAGTAGGCGATCCGTTTACAGAAAAATTATTATTAGAAGCGTGCATTGAGGCAATGGATAGGAAATTGATAGTATCTATCCAGGACATGGGAGCAGCAGGTTTGACAAGTTCGTCTTTTGAAATGGCAGATAAAAGCGGACATGGTATGATGATCGATCTTGATGCTATCCCTCTTAGAACGCCAGGTATGACCCCCGTAGAGATAATGCTTTCTGAATCTCAAGAAAGAATGCTCCTATCGTGTAGAGGGGAAAATCTTGATGTTTTGAGTTCTGTTTTTGATAAGTGGGGATTAAGTTGCGTAAAAGTAGGAGAGGTTATAGATGAGAAAAATATAAAATTTTATTATCGATCTAAACTTTATAAAATATTTGATGTTGATATGGTAGTTAACTGTCCGGTCTATGAGAGACCAAAAAGAAAGCCAGATTACTTGAAGAAAATTTTACCGATAAAAATAAATGATTATGAAATCCCTAAAAATATTAATGATATTGCGGCAAGGTTAATAATGCACCCTAATATAGCATCAAAACGACCCGTTTTTACTCAATATGATTATACAATAGGGACAAATACTATAGTACCGCCTGGTTTTTCCGCTGCAGTTCTCAGAATTAAGAATGAAGGTAATGGCAATAAATTAACAAAAGGATTTTTGCTTGATATAAACGGTAATTCTAAATATACTTATTTAGATCCTTACGTCGGCGGTGCTTTGGCGGTTGTCGAGTGCGCCCGTAATATTTCTGCTTGCGGCGGGACCCCGGTTGCCGTTACGGATTGCCTTAATTTCGCAAGCCCGGAAGATCCTGAAACCATGTGGCAGTTTAGCGAAGCCGTAAAAGGCATAAAAGAGGCGGCGATAAAACTTAAAACACCTGTTATAAGCGGCAATGTCAGTTTTTACAATGAAACCGCAAGGAAAGAAGGGGGTAGGGCTTCTAAAATTTATCCTACGCCCGTAATTGGAATGGTAGGATTCATAGAAAATATTGATAGAGTCGTAACTCCATATTTTAAGGATGATGGTGACGAAATTTTTTTACTAGGAAGGCTAAAGGGAGATCTGGGAGGTAGTTTGTATATGGAATACTTTCATAAAGATTTTCGTCAAAAACCGATGGATATTGATTTGGATTATGAAATCAATCTTCATAACTGTTTGAGGTCAATGATAAGTGGTGGTTATATTAAAAGCGCAGTCGATATCAGCGAAGGAGGAATATTTACGGCATTGACCGAGAGTTCTATTACCAACCCGGATAAGACGTTAGGATTTGTTGTAGAGCATAAAGATAAAGAAACAAGGTTAGACGCTTTTCTCTTTGCAGAGTTAGAACAAGCTTTTGTATTGACATTAAATAATAAAGTTAAGCCGAAAGAATTTTTTGAAAAAGCTTCATTTTATGATATACCCATAGAAATGATAGGTATAGTAAAAGAAGGTGTAATAAAAATTAATAGCGCTATAGAACTAAAAAGTGATAAAATAAAGAAAGAATATTATTCGGTTATAAAAAATATTCTTAGCAAATAAAATTAAAATTTAAAAAACTAAGTTTAACTAAATTTAAAAATGGGCGAGATTAAAGACGAATGTGGTGTATTCGGTGTATACAACAATGAGGAGGCTCCTAACATCACATATCTGGGGCTTTATGCTCTTCAGCATAGGGGGCAGGAATCATGCGGTATTGCTTCTTCCGACACTAACAATATCTATTTTCATAAAAGCCTCGGCATAGTAAACGACGTATTTAAAGAAAATACGATATCTCAACTGAAAGGCAGGAATGCCATAGGACATGTCAGATATTCTACGGAAGGGGAAACGCTTGTTAAAAATGCTCAGCCCCTTGTTGCCGATTATTATTACGGTTCTATTTCCGTGGTTCATAATGGAAATATCACAAATTCTCGTATGTTGAAAGAAGAGCTGGAGGAAAACGGTTCAATATTTTCCTCGACGTCAGATACCGAGGTAGTAATACACTTAATTGCATCTTCAACCGAAAATCTTCTCATAGGCAGGGTTATAGATTCCTTAAGAAAACTTAGCGGCGCCTATTCATTTCTTTTTCTTTCCGAAAAAGAAATGATTGCGGCAAGGGATCCCTTTGGTTTTAGACCGCTTGTTATGGGAAAACTTAATAATTCTATTGTTTTTGCTTCTGAAACCTGTGCTCTTGATTTAATAAATGCCGAATATATAAGGGATGTTAAACCTGGCGAGGTTATATTGGTAAGCGACGATGGAATAAAGAGTTTTTATCCTTTTAGGATCGAAAAAAATTCCAGTTGTCTATTTGAGCTGATCTATTTTTCGAGGCCGGATAGCCTATTCAATGGAAAATCCATATATAAACTTCGTATTCAAATGGGAAAAGAACTTGCGAAAGAATCGGCGGTAAATGCCGATATAGTAATACCTGTGCCTGATTCCGGTGTTCCAGCCGCATTAGGTTTTTCAAAGGAGTCCGGAATAGATTTTGAAATAGGTTTTACGAGAAACCACTATATCGGTAGGACATTTATAGAACCTAAAAGGTCGATAAGGCATTTTGGCGTTAAGATAAAGCTTAATCCGGTTCTTGATGTAATTAAGGGCAAGAGGGTTATCGTCGTTGACGACTCCGTGGTTAGGGGTACGACGTCAAAAAAGATCGTAGATATGCTTAAGATTGCAGGGGCAAAAGAAACTCACCTGCGGTTAAGCTCCCCGATGGTTATAGCTCCTTGTTTTTATGGAATAGATACGCCGGTTAAAGATGAACTTATAGCTTCGAAATATAGCGAAGAAGAGATAAATGCTGTACTTGGAGCCAATACTACTAAGTTTCTTTCATTAGAAGGATTAAGAAGAGCAGTAGGGGGTAAAGCTAATTTCTGCGAAGCCTGTTTTTCAAATATTTATCCTCAAGAAATATACAATGAGGTTCAGTACGACAATCAGTTAAAGCTATTTAGCAAGGAAATTTTTTAACCGGACGGCATTATTACCTGAAATAATACTGCGAGATATAAAAAAAATAAATTTAAATTGGATTTATGGTATATGGGAAGAGGAAAAGAGCACAAATCGAGAGCGGAAGTACTTAATGCTATAACGACTCTTTGTTATGAAAAAAAAGAATTTACCTTAGTTTCAGGCAAAAAAAGCGATTTTTATATAGATTTACGCCGTATTTCCTTCGATGGAGGCTATTTATACCTAATAGGCAGATTGTTATATGATGAGATTGTGTCTAATGAATATTTAAATTTTTCAGTGATTGCAGGGGTGCCGATAGGCGGCATACCTTTAATATCTGCAATTCTGATTGTAGGTTTTTTAGACGATAACCCGTTAAAGTCTGTTATTATAAGGAAAGAAAAAAAGGGATATGGAAAAGGTAATCTCATTGAGCCGGCACAATTTTTATCTAAAGGTTCAAATATTATCATAGTGGAAGATGTCGTTACGACTGGCGGTTCTATTCTGAATACCGTAAAAAATGCCAGGAATGAAGGCTATGAAGTTACTGATGCCGTTTGTATAGTCGATAGGCAAGAGGGGGGAAACGAATTTCTCATGCAAAACGGTGTCAGACTCCACTCTATTTTTTGTAGAGAAGACATAGTGATATAAAAATAAATTTTAAATTTATTGTAAAAATTAAAATGAAAAAATATATTTATTTAATTATTTTATCCTTCTTTATGCTCGGTACGTCTTTTTATTTTTCGGGATGTTCGACATTAAGTTCGACAGGAATTTCTTCTGCTGCCAAATTAGAAAGTTCATACGCGGCGATTTCTTCGTCGGATAGATATAGAAGCATATATCTTCAATCTTTAAAAAAATATACCAGAAAAGCCGATATTTACGATAAATTTAATACTGTAATGTATATAGGGGCTACATATTTTACCAAACCGTTTATATATGTTCATACAAAAGAATATACAGAATATTATCCTCTAAACAAGAATGTATTTATAAAAAAACTTAAAAAGTCATACGTCAAATTCGGCAAAAATATTACATTCTTTGTTTCAGTCTATACGCCCGAAAAATCTTATAACGATTTGAATTCAAACCGTTCTATATGGATGGTTTATTTAGTAAATAATTTAGGAGAGAGTGTACTGCCGGTTAGCATAAAACTTCCAAAACAAAAGAAAGTATTTTTGAAAAAATTTTTTCCATACATTACTGATTGGTCAAAACAATATATAATAAAATTCCCTATATATTATGATAAAGAAAATAATAAATTATTTATGAATAATGCCGCTAAATGGATAAAACTTGTAATTACGGGTGTAAATGGAAAAGCGGTTCTGAAGTGGAACTTAAAACATGGCACGCTTTAATGTTATCATTATAGGTTCGGGAATAGCGGGTCTTTCTCTCGCGAATAGATTTGACGAAACTATTTCTGTCGGTATATTTACAAAAAAAGAAGAAGCGGAATCAAATACCAATTATGCACAGGGTGGGCTTGCTGCTGTAACGAACCTGACAAAGGACTCCTATAGAAAACACATAAACGATACTTTGACTGCCGGTGACGGTCTTTGTGATGAGAATATAGTAAGAATGGTAGTGAGGGAAGGACCTGGTGTAGTAAACGATCTTTTAAACTGGGGCGTAAACTTTGCAAAATATAAGGAAAATATTAAAGAGTTTGACCTTGGAAGGGAAGGCGGGCACTCGGAGAGAAGGGTTCTACATGCAGGGGATATCACAGGGAGAGAGATAGAGAGGGCATTAGTAGATGTCTCAAGAAAAAAGTCAAATATAAAAATATTTGAAAACCATATAGGCATAGATTTAATAACTACTCGTAAGCTAAAAGTAGAAATAAAAAAAAGGAATAGAGTCCTTGGAGCATATTTTTTAAATAAAAACAATAACAAGGTAATAACGGTTAGTGCGGATGTTGTTGTTATTGCTACCGGAGGCGCCGGAAAGGTATTTCTATATACATCCAATCCAAACATATCAACCGGTGACGGCATCGCTATGGCACATAGGGCGGGTACCAAGGTTGCGAATATGGAATTTTATCAGTTTCACCCGACTATTTTATATCATCCTCGGGCGAAATCTTTTTTGATTTCGGAGGCATTAAGGGGGGAAGGAGGCACGCTGAGGTTAAAAGACGGAACGCCTTTTATGGATAAAGTTCATCCGTTGAAGAGTCTTGCTCCTAGAGATATAGTGGCAAGAACGATAGATTTAGAATTAAAAAAGACGGGTGATGAATGTGTATATTTAGATATGACGCACAAAAGTAGAGAATTTTTAAAAAAAAGATTTCCTGATATTTTTGAAACGGTTTTAAGTTTCGGTATTGATATATCAAAAGAATATATCCCTGTAGTTCCTGCCGCTCACTATCTTTGCGGAGGTATTTTGACTGACGAAAACGGTTTAACTTCGATGGATAATCTTTACGCAATCGGTGAAGTAGCTTGTACAGGGCTTCATGGTGCGAATAGGCTTGCAAGCAATTCCTTACTGGAAGGGTGTGTTTTTGCTAAAAGGGCTTACGAAGCAACCATCCCAATGCTTAAAAGGATAAATAAATTAAAGAAAAATGTACTCGATTTAAAACCGGATGTATTTGTAGAAACCGAACAATCGGGCGGAATGCCTTACTCCCTTCCCAAATGGAAAGATTCTGGTTTTAGCGATAGCGATGAGACGATTGTTACTACCCATAACTGGGATGAATTGAGACGTGCAATGTGGAATTATGTCGGTATAGTTCGTTCGGATAAGAGGCTTGAAAGGGCGGAAAGGAGAATAGATAATCTAATCTTTGAAATTAAGGAGTATTATTGGAATTTTAAGATTACGCCGGATCTATTAGAACTGAGAAATATAGCTGAAGTGGCAAGTTTGATAATAACATCTGCTATTTTAAGGAAAGAATCCCGCGGTACGCACTATACCATTGACTATCCAAGCAAAGACGACAAGAATTTCAAGCATCCTACTGTTCTGTGACGATTTATCTATTTCATTAAAAGTGGTTATGCGATACCGTAACGGTTAAATGTTTAAGAATTTATCATAGAGGTTAAAGGCGGAGCAAGTTTTATTGTGTTAACATGTTGCATAATAAAGATAAGAAAGATATCCGATTTAAAATCGGATATCTTAAAATAGAACAAATAGGATGATGCGGTTAGGACTGACAAGGGACAAAGTAAAACCCGTCGATGTTGTTGTTTATCGAATATGCCATATAATAAGCATAACTGTCGACCGTAGAGCCGTTCGAATAAACATAGTCAATATTGCCTAAAGGCAGAATGTATTCATTGTTCGGAACGTCAAAACTCGGTGGCGCATAATTACTGTTAGTAGTGGTAGAGTTATCACAAGTGGCAGTGTATGTTATAGGTGCCGATACGCTGCCGGGACCAACTGCAGTACCTTCTGCAAAATCAAGCCACCATGAATCCGAAGGTATTACCGTTAAACCTATAGTTATAGGGTTTCCAATGTTATAAGCCGTACCCGAGCCGTATCCGGATGATGGCGTTAAATAGTTCGGCAATACTAAAAACGGGTTTTTATAATAGTTATCTCCTGCAGCATTGAGTGTTGGAGATGTTCCTAAAAATGCCACAGTACCTGCACTTTTACCGTTTGCTCCGGTAACTGTTACGTAAGTGGATAAATCGTTATTGACCAGATTTTTAGAAAGCTGCGTTGTTACACCTTCTCCCAATGAACCGATTATGCCCTGTGAAGCCGCCTTGTTAGCCTGCCCCGTTAAGTTGACAAACTTCGGTAATACGACGGCCGCCAGAATGCCGATTAGCAGAATGACCATAACAAGTTCAATAAGGGTAAACCCTATGCTATTGACGATATACCCTCTAAAGATGTCTGTAGTAGTACCCGTTTCGTTATCACGATGAGTTAATAATTTTCTTTTCATAGACTTACCTCCATAAAAAATTTAAAACCTCTCTTTCATATTTCAGAATAATAATTCATTTATACATCAAAATAAAATTTGAATCAAGCAAAATATCATTTTTATTAATAACTTTTATTTTTTTAATCAAAGAACAATAATATAATTATATTATTATGAATAAAGGAGTAAGGGGAAGATATTCTGAAAAATATAAACGCTAGCTAAGAAAAAAAATTCTAATTATGATATACTATAACTAGTAAATCAAATATCTAAAAATTAAATAATTAAATTGGAGAGCAATTGATGCTTGACGAAAAAGTGATCGAAATCTTAAAACATGAAGGACCGGCAACTTTTGCAACACACGGAACCGATGGAATTCATATGGCCGCAACATGGAACAGTTATGTCGAAGTTGTAGATGATAGCTATCTACTGATTCCCGCGGGGCATCTAAACAAAACTCAGAGAAACGTAGAAGAAGGCAGTGATGTTCAGATGATAGTAGCTTCAAAAGACGTTAAGGGACTTCAGGGCAAAGGCGCTGGTTTTTTACTAAAAGGCAATGCTAGATTCGAAGAGAGTGGAGCAGTTTTCGATAAAATGAAATCTCGTTTTAGTTGGACAAGGTCGGTTATGGTGTTTAACATAAAAGAGGTTACCGAATTAACATAACGCGATTTATTTGTTTTATCCATGCTTATAATATTTAGTCGGGTCTATAACGCCGGCTTGACTAAACCCTTTTTGTCTTATAATGCAAGAATCGCACACCCCGCACGCCAGCCCTTCTATTGGATCGTAGCAGCTGTAAGTTAGTTCGATGGGAACACCTATTTCAAGTGCTCTTTTAATTATATCTTTCTTAGTCAACTTAAGGAGGGGAGCATTTATTTTAAAACTGATCTCACCAGTAACCGATACCTTTGTAGCCAGATTGGCCATTTTTTCAAAAGTCCTTAAATAATCCGGCCTACAATCCGGATAACCGCTATAGTCTATATAGTTGGCTCCGATAAAAATATTACTTGCCATATTAACTTCCGCAACGGCTATAGCGTAAGACAAAAAAATAGTATTCCTCGCAGGAACGTAAGTTATCGGAATATCGTCAGGTTTTATGCTCCGTGCATTGCCGGCGCCTTCCGTTTCTCCTGTTTCCGCTATATTATTCCGTTGGGTTTTATTTTTAGCAGTGTCGTTTTTAATTCTGTTCTTCGGTACGCCTATTGATAGATCTACTAAGGCGGAGCCTTTAATTTCACTAAAGTCTAAATTAATTATAATATGATTTTTTATATTAAAAAATTCTACTATCTTTTTTGCATGTTCTATTTCTATCTTATGCCTTTGATTGTAAAAAAATGTAAGCGGAATAACATCTAATCCCTCGTCTATAGCTATTTTAAGTGTAGTAGAGGAATCTAGTCCGCCGCTAAAAAGAACAACCGCTTTATCCCTTTTGATATCAATCATACTTTAAATATATCATAACTGAGAATTGTTGTAAAAGATTAATTTGTGCTATAATATTTTTTTAGATATAGGCAATTGCCATATTCAAATAATTAATTAATATTAGGATAAATCTAAAATGAATTCCGGTTATCCGATAGTCAGACCCAGAAGGATGCGTTCGTCTTTAAAATTATCCGGCCTCATAAAAGAGACGACGCTTGATCCGTCAAAGTTTATTATGCCATATTTTGTGATCCACGGGAATTCGTTAAAGGAACCTATAATGACGATGCCGGATCAATTTCGCTATTCTATAGACAAACTCTTAGAAGAACTTAAAAGTGTTATCGATATGGGCATAGGAGGAATTCTTCTTTTCGGCATTCCAAAACACAAAGATGAATTAGGTTCGGAGAGCTATTCCCCCGACGGCATAATTCAACAAACATTAAGGGCAATAAAAGATGTTTATTCGGATCTTTTAGTCGTTACGGATGTTTGTTTATGCGATTATACGTCTCACGGACACTGCGGAATAGTTGATGAAAACGGCTACGTGAAAAATGACGAAACGCTGGAATATCTTGCAAAAATAGCTGTTTCATATGCAAAAGCCGGTGCAGATATAATAGCCCCGTCCGATATGATGGACGGTAGGGTTAAAAAAATAAGAGAGTCGTTAGACGATGAAGGTCTCGTTAATACTCCTATAATGGCATATTCCTCTAAATATGCATCCTGTTTTTACGAGCCATTCAGAGATGCCGCTGATTGCTTGCCAAAATTTGGCAATAGAAAATCATACCAAATGGATTTCTCTAATTCCGACGAAGCAATCCTTGAAGTCGGACTCGACTTGGATGAGGGTGCTGATATTGTTATGGTAAAACCTGCCTTAAGCTATCTTGATATAATATACAAGTTAAAACAGACCTTCAAGAGACCCCTTGCGGTTTATAACGTATCTGGTGAGTATTCTATGATAAAAGCCGCATCTAAGCTCGGATATTTAAAAGAAGATGCCGCGGTTATAGAAATGTTTACGTCGTTTAAAAGGGCTGGCGCAGACATTATAATAAGCTATTATTCTCTTCATGCCGCTAAGATCTTAGGATGATTCCGCCTGTATAATTTTGTTTTCTGTTCTTTAATTGACATTTTTGCCCCCCTGATTTATAATCTAATAGCTGATACGTATAATATAATTAAATCAAAGGATTTTCTATGCCGAAAAATTATCCTCTATATATCAACGGAAAATGGATTGAAAAAAAAGATTTTTATGAAGTAATAAATCCATTCAATGATAATGTAATCGGGTTTTTAAGCAAGCCTGACGAAAATGACATTAAGTCGGCAGTTGCTTCTGCCGAAAAAGGTTTTTTAAAAATGAAAGACCTGCATACATATGAAAGATTTGAAATATTAGAAAAGACAGGAGAAATACTTAAGAAAAATTCCAAAGAATTGGCGCGTTTCATTTCTCTCGAAGCAGGAAAGGCTTACAAGTATTCCTTAATCGAAACGCAAAGAGTAGTCGATTTATTCAAATATGCAGCAGAGGAAGCCAAGAGAATACATGGTGAAACCGTCCCCATGGATATTATTAAGGGGTTCGAGAATAGGATTGCATTTTATTTGAGGGTTCCGGTAGGAGTAATAGCCGCGATCACACCTTTTAATTTTCCCGCTAATCTACCTGCTCATAAAATTGCTCCTGCGATTGCAGCTGGAAACAGTATCGTATTTAAACCGTCCGTGAACGGTTCTATTACCGCATATTTTCTCGTACAGGCGTTACTTGAGGCAGGTTTACCGAAGGACGCCATAAATCTCCTTTACGGTGACGAAGATACCGGAGAATCTCTTGTTTCTAATGAAAAAGTGCGGA
The DNA here is from genome assembly GCF_048541835.1 of Candidatus Acidulodesulfobacterium sp. H_13. Classification (NCBI taxonomy): domain Bacteria; phylum Candidatus Acidulodesulfobacteriota; order Candidatus Acidulidesulfobacterales; family Candidatus Acidulidesulfobacteraceae; genus Candidatus Acidulidesulfobacterium; species Candidatus Acidulodesulfobacterium sp. H_13. Next base: position 195,361 of record NZ_JBLEOY010000001.1, on the reverse strand, counting down.
TGATTAGCTTTACTGGAAGCCCCAAGGTCGGAAAGAAAATAATGTCCAAAGGCGGGCTTAAGAAATATGCAATGGAGCTTGGAAGTAATTCCGCCCTTATCATTGATAAGTCTGCCGATATCGTTGAAGCGGCAAGGAAAGCCGTGATAGGCGCCTTTTATAACTCCGGACAGGTCTGCATCTCTCTCCAAAGAATATATATTCATCAGGATGTCGAGAAAGAATTTATAGGGTATTTTATTAAAGAAACCAAAAAGTTGAAAATAGGCGATCCGATCAATGAGGAGACCGATATCGGCCCTCTCATCAACCCGGAGTCTAAGCATAGAATAACCGCGTGGGTAGATGAGGCAGTTAAAGAGGGCGCAAAGGTTGAGCTTGGCGGAGATTTTAACGGAAACATTATGGAGCCGACTATATTTTCTAATGTTAAACAGGATATGAAAATATCATGCCTTGAGATATTTGCTCCAGTAGTTTCTCTAGTCGCTTTTAAACATATTTCTGAAGCAGTTCATTATGTTAATGACTCCATATACGGTCTTCAGGCGGGTATATATACCAACGACTTCAAAAATGCACTATACTGTATCAAACGTATAGATACCGGCGGTGTTCTAATAAACGATATTCCTACCACAAGGGCAGATCATCAACCTTACGGCGGTGTAAAAGAATCCGGCATAGGAAGAGAAGGCATAAAATACGCTGTTGAAGAAATGACCGAGCTTAAGTTTATTAGTTTTGGTTGACTATAATTCTGACTTTAAATCGAATGCTTTTCTAAAAAATTTTTCCGCTTCATCGGATTTTCCAGAATTTTTTAAACATCTGGCGCATTCGTAATAGTATCTTGAATTATTAGGGTTATAGTTTATAGCTCTTTTGAAATATCTTAATGCTTTGTTGTTGTATCCGGATATTGCTTCATTCACTTCATTACCGTAAACCTGTTTATATACGTTTTCGCCCTCTTTTTGTTTCTTGAATCTTCTTGAGGTCTTCGCTTCGTCGTCTCCCTTATCGGCTGTTTTATAATCTAACGAATTATTCGTTTCGCGCATTTTGCTTTTAGTAGGATTGACATCAAGCATGTTTTTGTTTATATCTTTATTTACGTCCTTATTATTTTCCCATAGATTAATAATATCAGTTAGCTCGTCCAGTATAAATAGACCATTCATGAAAAATATTTCATCTTTAGTATAGTATCCATCCGTTCTATTCTTCCATCCTGTGAGTAAGCGAAAGAATCTTTCATATGCTTCTTCGAAGAGCCGTTCATCAAAGTTATTTAAAATTCTTTCCTTTCTATCTTTTCTAAACTCTTCAAATGGATCATTCTCTCCCTTTTTAGAATGTAAACCTATCAAATAGTTTTCACGTTTCTCACCGAACGATACAAAGGGAATTCCTCTACTATAAATTAGAAGATTATAAAAAAAAGTTAATTTAGCAGTTTCTTCTATTTCATACAAAAATTTGCATAAATCAAGTAAATATGACGTAATATAATCTTTATCTTTGAGTTTTGGAGCGGCTTTCCAAAGTTCTTCGTATGTCGTAATTAAAACGTCTATATATTCTTTATCGTGCTTTGTTATTTTTTTTAGAGCATGAATTACGGTTTGATAGTAATTAAAAGCCAGCTCGTCGAAAAGCAGGATTTTTGAATCGCCGTCAATCGCCGTCATATCGTTATTTTCCCGCTCGTTAATGTTTTCGTCTATCAATTTAGAATAATTAATATAAACGTCGAATGCCTTTTTAAATATTTCGATATGTGAAGCTAAAAGTTTATATCTTTTTAATTGATCGTTTTTTGCGTCTTTTTCCATGATATTTTAATTAATCTCTTTATTAATATTATTTTGATTTATTATATCGGATAAACAAAGTTTATCCGATACTTGTAGGCAAATCCTTAACGAAGTTTAGCAATGCTGTTCTTACGATATCCTTATCCACTTCGTCATTGGATTTTGAGATGTAAAGCCTCAATTCTTCTCCCGTTTTTCCATCTATAAATAATAATCGCATATCTTCCGGATTATCCATAAGTATATCGAGCCTCATTGCGGAGCCGGATTCAACTTCTAATTTTATACCGTTAAGAAATATCTTATCGCTTAGATCTAAATCGCCTGTATTGTTCAAAAGTTTGTCCGAATATTTTTCTATCGGCGAGATTTTATTATTACGATCGTTATAAACATCGTTGTTAAAAAAATATTCTCTATAGTACCCGGCATTTTTATCTATAAGTATTTTATGGGAATCAGCAAGCCCATGCATATTTTTGCTTATTGCAATAAGGTTTTTAACATTGTCTTTTCCGTCATCTTGAAGCTGATTAATATGATGGACCTCTATTCCGTCTAATATTTTACCTTTCTTATCCATTCTTAAGTCCTTTAAAAATTGCATATCCCTATTCTTAACGTAATCCATAATTTTTTGCCAGTTATAAATAGATTCCATTTCTATTACTTTTTTGTCATCTATATACACGTTTACATTTTTGAATCCATCCCTTGTCTCTTTATAATCTTTAAATATTCCCAACGCGGGTTTTTTACCTTCGCGATCCTCTGATTTCTCCCTATTATATTTAAACTTATAAACCGAAGGCACTTCGTTAATACTGTATTTTATCCGTTTTAAATCTGGATGATGACCTATATCTATAATTCCCGGAGAAACATTTCTTACGTCCGTTTTTATTTTCACATTATTATTATCGTTTTGTTTGAGCATGAAATAATTTTTTAGGGTGAATTCGCAAAGCTTGTATTCGTTATTAAATTTTTCATCATATTTATAGTTATTCGCATATTTTGCCGAATTGATTTCATTAAATTTTTCCGAAGACATAACGATATTTTTCACTGTAATATTTCTTCCGTAAGGCGACATTTGTCTAAAAGACGCTCCTTGAACCTCAATAAAATTATTTTTTAAGAATAAATTGTTAAAATTATTTCTAACGTCTCCGTCAATAAAGCCATAAGTATTGCACAGAAATTCCTCATCGCTCTTAACGATAAAGCCTGAATTTAACAGAGATTTTATTTCCATTTCTCCCTTAGAAATATTTTTATATTTGCTTGACCGTAAGTCTGTTTCTTCAGTCAATATCGCTTCTTTCGCCCCGTTTTCTATTTTCAACTTGCAATTCGCGTGAGTCTTACCTTCGAAAGAGCCCTCGCTGTCCCAAATATTTATATTCATGCGCCGTTTCCTCTTTTTATTTAGACGAAAATATTTAATATTGCTTTTCGGTTACTTTCTGTTAAGTAATAATATATCAGATCAATATTACGATATTATGAAAGTTATGTTTCATTTGTATTAAATTATTATCAAAAAATGGTTAAAAAAAAATCCGGATATGTTAACATATAGTATTATATGGTGTGTGACGGTATAAATTATAAAAAATAAAAAAAATATGAATCTCTATATCTACAATACTCTTTCTCTGTCGAAGGAACTTTTTAAACCTTTAAATAAAAACTCGGTTTTAATGTATGTATGCGGAATTACCGCATATGACTTCTCTCACATAGGGCATGCCAGGGCGTATATTACATTTGATATAATTTATAGGTATTTAATGCATTTAGGCTATAAAGTGGTATATGTTAGAAATTTTACCGATATAGACGATAAAATCATAAAAAGGGCAAATTCAGACAACAGCTCGGTTGAAGAAGTATCTTCAAAATATATAGAAAAGTTTCGCGAAGACATGAAGAGGTTGTCGGTTCTGAATCCGTCTTATGAACCGAGAGCTATGGAAACCATCGGTGAAATGATAAATTTGATTAAAGATTTAATAAAAGGGAAGCATGCATATGAGATAAACGGAGATGTTTTTTTCAGGGTAGGCTCGTTTAAGAATTATGGGAAACTTTCCCATAAAAATATTGATGAGCTTATCGCGGGGGCAAGGATTCCATTGAATGAGGAAAAAGAAAATCTTTTGGATTTTGCCCTATGGAAAAGGTCAAAGGAGGGCGAACCGTCGTGGGATAGCCCCTGGGGCAAAGGAAGACCCGGATGGCATATAGAATGTTCGGCAATGAGCATGAAATTTCTTGGTGAGAGTATAGATATTCACGGAGGGGGATCCGACCTTGTATTTCCTCATCATGAAAACGAGATAGCACAGTCTGAAAGTTTTACCGGGAAAAAGTTCGTAAATTATTGGATTCATAATGGATTTGTTAACGTAAATAATGAAAAGATGTCTAAGTCTCTCAAAAATTTTGTTACGGTAAGAGATGTGTTGGATAAACATAATCCCGAAGCAATGCGCCTTTTCTTTATGTTTACGCATTACAGGTCATATATAGATTTTTCCTTAGACGGTATAGAGAGTGCAAACCGAAGTCTCATGAGGCTTTATCAGTCCATAAATTTATATGATGATTTTAAAAGCAGACAGAACGGCGGCTTCAATCTTGTCCTATCCGCCTCCGACAAAAGCGGAGAGAATATCGAACATTATAAAAACGAGTTTTATGAAGCAATGAACGACGATTTTAATACGGCGCAGGCAATATCCGTTATATTCAACCTTGTAAGGAAAACCAACAAAATTATTAACGATTCCTTGAGCCAAAAGGTTATAATGCGTGGAGATTCAAATTTTTTAGATGAAGCCATGCTGTTCATTAAAAAAACTCTTTCGGAGATATTCGGAATATTGAACGAAAACGTAAAACGACTTATAGAATCAAATGTAAAGGATATTCCTAAGGTTTCTTTAAGCGAAGAAGAAATAAAAAGGTTGATAAAAAAACGTAATACTTTAAGGGAAAATAAAGAATATAAATTTGCCGATGAAATAAGAAATAAACTTTTAGAAAAAGGCGTTGTATTGGAAGATACAGGGTTAGGCACGACTTATAAGACAGGAGGTAAATAAATCATGAATATTGAAGAAATGGCGGAAGAGTTTCTTGTATGCCCAAAATGTCATAATAATCTTATTTACAAAATTTTTAAAGGGAAAGAGATTCTTATTTGTAAAACTTGCAGGGCATATTATCCGGTAGAAGATGAAATTCCGATGCTTTTAATAGACGATGCGATAAATATAGACGATTCGATAAATATAGACGATTCGGATTAAATTTAAACGATTCGGATTAAACTAAAGGAAGTTCTATTTTGCATATATACTAACTTATTTTATGAACAATTAATGAAAACACTCGCAAAACTAAAACGATATCTGTCTTTCAATAGAATTTTTTTTTCACAGTTAACAGAATTAAAAGGCCGGGGTGTTAATAGCGACGGTTTTTCAGGCGTTTCAGTCGGCGCCAAAAGATTCTGGATGTATGCAGAGTCTATAGGCGAGTTTAAGTCGGCTTTATATATAATGGACACCATAAGATCACTGCCTAACAACAACGAAAAAGAAAGTAAGAAATTTTTTTTCATAAGTTTTAAAACGAGTTCGACCCTATATTTTGCTAGAAAAAAGATAAATTTGTCTGAATATTCTAAATCAATGCTTTATTTTTTTCATCCCGTTGCGGCGTTTAAATTTATTTTGAAGAGATATGTATCTGCCGTTGATCCGGGTTATTTTATATCCATTCAGCACCATATTTCTAAAAATTTGCTCAATATGCTTTTAGATGCCGGCGTAAAAGTGTTTTTTATCGATATTAAGTCTACTGCTTTAAAAAAAATGGGCATAAATCTTATAGGTCCGCTTTCAAGAACTAAAGGTTTATCGGTAACCATTCTTCGGACTTCCGGCGTGAATTCTCTAAAATTAGACGTTTTACCTGTATCTTTGAAATTTAATTTCCGTTTCGGACGTGCCGGTAACAGGGGTGTGACTAATGTGATAGACATGCTTCAATGCGGGGGAGTCAGCAATAACACGTTTATATCCTTTGTCTCTATTCACGAGAAAGAATCCATATTCATTTTAAATCTTGTAAAAAAGATAGTAAGTGAATGTTCGACTAAAAATTTGACCGGAAATTTAAAATTTATTTTTGCTCCCAGAAATATAAAGATTTCATCGGAATTATTTGAAGAGGCCCGTAAAATTGATTTAAATCCGACTTATTATAAAAATATCCGAAACTTTTTAAAAAACGACGGGATTAAATCTCTTATTGTAGACGAATATGGTGTTTTAGACGATATATATCTAATTTCCGATATAGTCTATGTAGGAAAAAGTTTATTTAAAAAGGAGGGTGGCGGGCATAATGTGATAGAGCCTGCTTCGTACGGTAGGGCGGTTGTTACCGGAAGTTATGCGATCAATTTTAAAGATATAGTATCGGATATGCATAAAAATAATGCAATAACCGTAGTAGACGAGAATAATTTTAAAGATTGCTTGATAGAACTAATAAAAGATAAAGAATTTAGGCGTAAGATGGGTGAAAACGGGTCGGATTTTTGCCTGAGAAAAAAGGATGAAATTGAAAACTATTTAAAACAATATTTTGCCGAAAATATAATCACGTAAATAAAATTAGAGCAGAAACAAAATGCAAAATATCGGCTATATAAATTTTTTACTTAAATTAATCGCATTCCATAGATTTTTATTAATCTTAGCGGCGTTAATTATATTTGTACTGCTATTTTATATAAGAATAAAATTTTTTAAATTAAAAATAGATTTTTTGAATACCGAGACCTTCGATTTGCGCAATAAACTGTTCGAGCTAAATGGAATTATTCACTTTCATTCCACATATTCCGACGGTTCCGGCAGCATAGAATCCCTCATAGATATCGCAAAAGAATTGAAGGCCGATTTCCTTATATCTTCAGATCATAACACGCTAAAACCGAAATTAGACGGCCTTGAAGGCTATTACGGCAACGTTTTATACTTTGCGGGAGAAGAAATAAATACGGAATTCGGGCATTTTCTTGCCGTCGGAATAGAAAAGGAAATAAAGAGAGGAAGTTACGAGAAAGTACTCTCTGATATCAAAAAACAGGGTGGGGTTGCCGTTATATGTCATCCGCATAACTGGTGGACGCCATGGAAAAATTTTAACGTCGAGGGCTATAACGGGATAGAGATTATAAATTTAGATTCCCAGTGGAGAGGAATGAGCCCGGTTTATATATTGCTCGTAATTTTGACATATAAAATTAATCCATTTTACGCAATGCATTTTTTATCTCATAAACCTAAAAAAACAATAATATTCTGGGATAAAGCTCAGAAACATAAGGATTTAAAAGTAGGTATAGCCTCTATAGATGCTCATTCAAACGTAAAGATAACAAAAAAAAATAGAATTAAATTTCCAAAATATTCTGAGCTTTTTTCAGTAGCAAGAACGCATGCTTTGCTTACCGCCAAACCGTCCGGAAATTATATAGAAGATAAAAAGGCTATAATAAAAGCGTTAAAAAATGGAAAATGTTATTTTTCCTACGATATGTTTGGTATTCCGAAAGGATTTTATTACGAGATTTCCTACGGTAATAAACTTTATACCAGCGGAGATTCAGTTCGTTTTAGTGTTTCGGATTTGCATGAGATGGATATAAATAAAATGGATAGAAATGTTATAATATATGCAGGAGTAAATATCAATCCGAAAAAAAACGTATTTGTCATAAATCTGTTTCATAATGGCAAAATGATATTTTCTTCGAAGAATAACAATTTGGTTTATAAGGTAAAGCATTCCGATTTAAAATCTATTTGTAAATCCGGCTCCGTTGCCGATGTATCCTGTTCGTCTTTTTATAGAGTGGAAATAGACGTCTATTTCGGGAGAAAGAGCATAACGTATCTTTATTCTAATAATATAGAGATTTATTCATGACCGATTTATACCGTATCGAAAAGTTAGATAAAAAATTTGTCTGGCATCCTTTTACTCAAATGATAGACTGGGAGAAGGATCAAAATATAGTTATAGAAAGAGGAGAGGGTGTTTACCTTTACGACATTTACGGCAAGGCATATATAGATGGGATATCGTCTTTATGGGTAAATGTTCACGGGCACAATAACAGCGAATTAAATGAAGCCCTCAGAGAGCAAATAGATAAAGTTTCCCATAGCACGCTTCTCGGGCTCGCAAACGTTCCGTCGGCAATTCTTGCCGAAAAACTTATAGAAATTGCCCCCAAAAGCCTTAAAAAAGTTTTCTATTCCGATTCGGGTTCGACGTCGGTAGAAATAGCTATTAAGGTTGCGTTTCAATATTTTAAACAAAAAGGGCGTGCATATAAAAATAAGAAAAAAATTATAGCCGCAACGTCGGCATATCACGGAGATACTATCGGGAGCGTTTCCGTCGGCGGAATGGGGCTTTTTCATTCTATTTATAAGCCTTTGCTGTTTGAAACCATCAGGATAACATATCCGTATTGTTATAGATGTCCGTTTGGCCTTAAGCATCCAGATTGTGGGCTGTATTGCGCCGAAGAAGCCGAAAAAATCATAAGGTTTCACGCTGAAGAAACCTGCGCGCTTATAATAGAGCCTATGATACAGGGCGCATCGGGAATGATAACGATGCCGACGGGATATATGAAAAAGATAGAAAGAGTATGTAAGGAGAATGATGTTCTGTTGATACTCGATGAAGTTGCGACCGGTTTTGGTAGGACGGGTAAAATGTTTGCTTCATTTCACGAAGATATATTGCCGGACGCTATGTGCATGGCTAAGGGCATTACAGGGGGTTATCTTCCTATGGCGGCGACACTTTTTACGCAGGAGATATATGATGGCTTTTTAGGAAACTATGAAGATAATATGACATTTTTTCATGGGCATACATATACAGGGAACCAGCTTGCATCTGCATGCGCTATTAAATCGTTAGAGTTATTCGAAAAAAACAACCTTTTAAACAGAATACAACCCTTAATAATACATTTCAACAAACTGCTTAAGGACTTAACCTCGTTAGAAACGGTCGGCGATATAAGAAATATAGGCCTTATGGCAGGCATAGAATTAGTAAAAGATAGGGATACTAAAGAATCGTTCGAAGTAAAGAGAAGAATAGGGCATAAGGTTATTATTGAGGCTCGAAATAGAGGAGTAATCATTAGACCCTTAGGGGACGTCATCGTTATCATGCCACCTCTCGTCATAGACAGTTGCACCATGGATATCCTCATGTCCGTTATTTACGATTCCGTAAAAGCCGTTACACTATAATTACCGCTTTTATAATAAAAAAATAAACCATATGATTTTAAGTATTAAAAATTTTAGCGAAGGTTATATAGGTATATTTCTGACTTGGGCTATTTCGTTAGGATATCCCGGAATTATTTTTTTAATGATCTTAGAATCATGTGCCCTCCCTGTTCCGTCAGAAGCGGTATTAGGTGTTTCCGGTTTTTTGTCTGGAGAAGGTAAATTAAACTTCTATCTTGTCGTTTTGAGTGCTACCATTGGAACATATATTGGTTCGTCACTGCTTTATTTGATAGGGAAAAAAGGCGGAAGGCCACTCATAGAGAAATACGGACGGTATTTTCTCATTAATAAAAAAGATATGGATAAAGCAACGGTATGGTTTAAAAAATACGGCGGACTTGCCGTGTTTATAGGCGTATGTCTGCCTGTCGTAAAAACTTACATAGGTTTTCCTCCCGGTGCATCTTTTATGAACTATAAAAAATTTAGCCTTTACGTTATCTCAGGTTCATTGCTTTATAACACGTTAATAGTATATTTAGGATTAGAGACCGGAAAAAATATCGGCATAGTATCGGAATATCTACACAAATTTGGCATTATTGCCGCATTGATTTTTGTAGCGCTTGGCGTAATCTATTTTTATAAGCATATAAGGGTGCTGTTTGAAAAATAAATCTGAAAAATCTCATCCTGCTGCCACAGGACGTTTTGCCGATTACGGTGAAATAGCGTCAAATTTTAGTTATCGTATTTACGATCCAAGGTCTTCCTCGAAGTTGATAGGTTTTATAAACAGAATCACTCCCGATTCAATGTGTTCCCTTTTTTCAATATTAGTCATATCAATCATATTCGCCGTGATTATAATCTCGATATTCGGTGGAGTAATTCTATACTTTTCCGCATATGTTCACTTTATTATTTTTGCCGGGTACTTAGGGCTATGGGTTGTTCTCTTTTTTCTCTTAGTTATCGTTAAAAATAAAATCGGTAGTATTAATGATATTAAAGTTAAAGGATTAAAACTATCCGGATATATAGACACGAAAGATATACAGAAAATTGAGGAGACATATGAGGAAAACAAATCATTCGACCTTGGTATTTTAGAGAGTTTAGACAGTAAAAAGGATCCGAGTCTTTTGATCGGATTAAATAGTAAAAAAAGATTTGAGCATACGCTTATTATTTCACCGACCGGCGGAGGTAAAACATCCCGCTATATCATTCCGGGCATTTGTAGGGACGCGTCATATTCGAATGTCAGCGTATTCGCGATAGATATAGACAGTCCTAATTTATATGCATCGGTAAAAAAAGATTGGCTCAAATCAGGTAAAGCTATAATATTTTTCGATCCTTATAGGCCTGAATCTCGCGAAGCAAGCGGGATCGATTTGCAAATTCGGTTTAACCCTTTGCTAAATGAGGATAAAGAGCCGTTATCCGACGAAAAGCTTTTTAATCTTTCATCCATGCTTTTTCATTTGGACAAACGGGAGATGAAGAGCGGCGATATTCATGCACATAAATATTATGCTAAAAGATCCATAGACCTTTTTTATTGGTGTCTTTTATATTTTAAGTACAGATACGGTGTCAAATATTTTGACCTTGTTACCGTAAAGAGTTTTTTTGAAAGAGGAGTTAAATTCATTGAAGAAGAAATAATAAATTTTAGAGGAGAAAACGATAAAAAGATAAAAATTTTATTCCGTAATTTTTTGGAGCTTCCAGTTTATGAGAGGGCTAAAATAGTCACGGATATTCTCAATAATTTAGATTTTTTAAACGATGAAAATGCCGCAAAACGGTTTAGATGTAAAGATAAAGATAATTCAAGGTGCTTTTCTGTCTACGATTTTTTTAATAAAGACACCCTTTTTATAGTCGGTATACCTAAGGAAAAAATGAATTCCGGAGGAGATAATCTTATGTTTTTTATAACATCTATCTTTATTAATGCTATCTATGAGAATAGAAGGAGGAGATTGACATTAACGGTCGAAAACAAGAATAACGACGATGACGATAGACTTACAGATGAATGTTCTATTTTTATGTATCTTGACGAGTTTCCGGCATTAAGTATTAACAATTTTGATATAGAACTCGCAAATCTTAGAAAGACGAATACGGGCGTATGCTTAACGGTTCAGGATATTTCATTTTTGAAGGACCGTTACGGCGATATTCCTCTAATAACTTTCAATATAGGAACGCATATAGTCATGGGACACGCTGGCTATGAAACATGCAAATATTATTCTGAAATATCCGGCAAACGATATATATTTCATAAAGAATCCGTAAGAAGAAATTTAAGTTTGCCGCTATCGGCAGATTTTAATGAAACCCCCGTTGCTTCAGGTATATTTCCGTTAATTTCCCCGGACGAATTAAAAAACATGAGTGGAAGCTCTGTTTTTATATATACTAAATACTTGAATCCCTTTATACTAAACTCAAAACCATAATGCACTTCTTTATAAAAGTAAGATAGAAGTCGTAAAAAAAACGACTCCTATCTTATAAACTCCTCAATAACTACAATGTATTATGCCGTAGCAATTACGCCGGAAGAATGGTCTTTTTTGCAATTCCATTCATATATGCGGCAAATGCCGTATAACCCATACACGCGGCGGCAGCTAATCCTACTATGCCTGCAATCAGCATAAGCCCGGGATTTGCCCCTGAAACTCCTATCCAATGAGCTATTGCCGCAAGTATTAACATAATAGTAGTCAGACCTAAGCCGATTTGCATCATTATCCATTTTTTAGCCACAATAGACCCTATAAAGGTCAAGAACGCAAAAACTGCCCAGAATATAAAATACCACCCTAAAAATGATAAGGTAGGACCGGCGTGAAGCATAGCGGTTTTTAAGGTAGAACCCATGTAGAGTTGCGCAAATGCGCCGAAAAATACGCCCCATCCTAAAAACATAACCCCAGGCATACTTAAGTTCCTCCATTTTAAAAGTTAACAAAGATTTGTTTTAAAAAGCATAAAAATCTCTTCGACAAAACAAGTTGATCTTTACATCTCCGCATTTCATACTATTATAATACTCTAAATTAACATTTTTTAGAAAATTTTTATTTTAATATCTTGTATGCTTATACATATTTATATATCATATTTTAATATTTTGTCAAGTGTAATTTTTGAGACCGTCAAGCCGATTATTGTTAATGCCGGACAAAAACCCGAAGCAATACTCTTTGATAATCACCAAGATTTACGGTTCAAGCCTTGCATTAACGTTGGTATTAAGGAATTGCTATTACAAGAAGCTGTTGACGATTTTAATATCGCTTATGTTTTTTAGCTTCAGCTCCTTGACCAACCTGTGCCGATCTATTTTCCCTATGACCCCGCCGCTTAATTCTACATTGCGGTATTCGGAAGTTTCAGTAAAACGGCGTCGGACCGAAATCCGAATGCTTTTATACAGCGATATAAAATGATTGCAGGGGTGATATTATTATTTTGGCAAAACAGCGTAATTTTTAAAACGGAAGGATATATTTGCTATTTCTGTAGATTAGCGGCGAAAATCATAGAAGAGGCAATGTTCTTATATGTAATAGAAACTGCATTGGTTAATAAAATATTATAATATTTTATTGATAGAGTTTTGTTGCGCAGATATTTTAAATATATAAATGCTATTTGAGATAATTCGTATTGAAAGTATTTGCCGGTTTTATTTATGTCGTATCCTTTCTTAAAGTATGAGAGTGATAGGTTGTAATCGTTAAATCTGTAATTTATGAGTCCGAGGTAATAATATGTGTCATATAAAATATTTTTATTGTTTTTAACTATTCTGATTAGCCGGTTAAAATATGCCGCTGCCGTTTTTAAATCATTTTCATTAAACTCGTTGCGGCCTAAAAAATAAAGGCTATTTATATTATCTATCGGCGGAAGCAGGTTAAGGCTTCTCTTCAATAAACTTATATAATTATTATAATAATTCAATTGTTTATATAATTTGAGTTTTAAATCGATAATCTTATTTCTTAGTTTGATGTTTTTAACGTTTTTTGAATTAATTCTATTCATTAATGAAATTGATTTCGGATATTTTTTGAGAGCGTAGTAGATATTCGAAATATAATACTCGGAAACGGCGTTTTTAACCAAACTGTTATATTTTTCGGCATAAGGCAGAGCGTCTTTGTATTTTTTTTCCTTAGCTTTTATTTTAAATAAGTAAAGATAAATTTTTGGGTTAATATATATATTAGGAATTAAAAATTTCATCCGTTTAAATATGCTAAAACATGCTTTAAAATTGTTATTTTCGTAATCCTTTTTAATAATTCTATAGAGCAAGCCTGCCGTTTCTTTTTCATACAAACTTCTTTCTTTTTTGCTCATGACGTTGTTATCAAATAGTATTCTTTTCAAATAGCCGAGGCTTATTTCGGGTTTATCATGTTTTTTGTAAAAATTAGCCAAAAATTTTAAGGCCATAAGCTTAATATTTAAAAAATCCTCTGCGGAAAGTCTGCTTTTTATGTATTCAATGCCGCTAAAATCTTTCTGTTTGACGAGTGATATGCCGTAATGTATAAGGCTGCTTTTGCGATAGTATCCCGTGCAATAGTTTGAAGATTCCGCGAAATAATTTTGAGCAGTCCGATATTCATTTTTCTTTAACGCTATAATGCCACTGTAATACGGTTTATAGCATATATATTTTTTTTTCGGAGAGAATAAATTTTTATTATTTAATATTAAAAGCGCGGTTGATAAATCATCCTTACGGTTTATCAAATAGTTTAAATAGATTAGCTTGAAATAATTATTTCTTTTTTCGAGGTATATTATTTTTTTTAAAATATTTTTAACGTCGTCTTTTTCGTAAAATTTGTTCGCTTCTTTTATATTTCCGAAAGAAGCGTAAGAAAGGGTCAGATATACGAGTGATTTATTATAAAGATTGCTGCCTTTTTTATTTTTATTTAAAAGAAAATTAAAATCTCTTATAGACCTTTTATAGTTTTTCATATTAAAATCGCATCGAGCCATATAAAAAATAGCCCCATAAATTTTTTTGTAATTAGGGTCATTAACGATAATTCTTTGAAAATAGGGTTTTGCCATAAAGAAATCTTTATATTTATAAAGTATTTTTCCGTATAGGTAATTAATATCCGAGGACAATATCTTTCCGGTATAATAATTATTGAGTATAAATTTTACGGTTTTATAGGCGGCCGACAGGTTGCCTGAGGCATATTCTTTAGAAGCCTTTTTATACAATATTGTAACCTTCGGCGATACTTGTCGTGTATTTCCGTAAACTATAGCGGGGGAGAATATCTTGATTGCAACCGTTATCGCTATCATTATTGCGACGGTAAGTAGAATAAGTGCCTTATCCCTATTTATTCCGGTGTTTTTCATATCTTTTTAATTTTTCTATTAAAGTTGTTCTATTAAGACCGAGCATTTTGGCAGCCCTCACTTTAACCCCGCCGGAAATTTTAATTGCCTTATTTATGATATTCATCTCTATTTTCTCCATATTGTTTTTTAAATTTATAGTATCCCCTTTGTTCAATAAAATCTCTAAATTTTCCGTAACTGTTTTTGCGGTCTCGATACGTTTATTCTTAAAATATTTTTCAGGTATATCCTTTATGGTAATCAGTCCGCTTTCGTTCAGAACGACCAACATCTCCATGAGATTTTCCAGTTCCCTTACGTTTCCGTTCCAGTCGTAATTTAAAAGTATATTAAAAGCATCTTCGGAAATACCGTAAACTTTATTATCTTGAAAATATTCAAATTTTTTCATAAAATAATAAATCAAAACGATAATGTCGGTCTTTCTTTCTCTCAAAGGCGACAGGTGAATCGGTATTACGTTAATCCTGTAATAAAAATCCTCTCTAAAGAGATTTTTTGAAATCATGTCTTCCAAATTTTTGTTTGTAGCGGAGATGATCCTTGCGTCTATCTTTTTTATTTTTAAAGATCCTATGGGTTCTATTTCACGTTCCTGAATAACTCTCAGAAGTTTTACCTGAAGTGAAATGCTCATATCTCCTATTTCGTCTAAAAATATAGTAGATTTATCCGCAAGGTCGAATCTGCCTAATTTGTCGGTAAAGGCTCCGGTAAAAGCCCCCTTCTTGTATCCGAACAGTTCACTTTCAAGAAGTCCCTCCGGAAAAGCTCCGCAATTTATAGACACCATAGGATTGGCATTTCTTTTGGATTGATTATGTATCAATTTTGCAATAAGTTCCTTCCCTGTTCCGGATTCTCCGGTTATCAGGATATTACTGCCACCTTGTGCCACCTTATGAGTTTTTTCTATAACCGTTTTGATATGATTTGAGATTCCGTAAATATTGATTCCGTTTGCTTCTGCAATATCGTCATTATTATGACATAAATCATCCAGCAGAGTGGAAGCTTTGTCGATAAAGGTATTATGGTGCTTTTTTTTAAAAATTTTTGCATCGGCAAATCTTTCGTATTTCAAATCTTTAATATTTTTTGAATTAATTATACGGTCGATATTATGTTTTATTAAAAAAATAATATTCTGCTCGTCCAGTTCATGTATATTATCTATATAAACGAACAGTTTCACATTTATTTTTGGAGTTATTTTGGATATCTCCAAAATAAAAGCCCTGTTATTTTCGGTGATTATATATGTATCGTTGTTGAATGTGGCGGGGAGGTCATTTGTAGTTTTTAACGTAATCATTTTTTTTTCGTCAACTGTTTTTTTAAGAACATGCCTGATTTTATAGCATATGTCTTTTTGTCTAATTATGATATAAACAATAATTTCATTTTTTTTTGTTTGACTAACATTATTCATATTATTTATAATTTATATATTATGATAACGATAATAATAGACGGATACAACTTTATTTTCAATTCTTATTTTAAGTTAAGGTTTAAATCCGACGAACTTCAAAAATTAAGAGAGTTGACGATAAATTTTTTATCAAAATATTATAATGTAAAAAGAAACAAAGTGATAGTGGTTTTTGACGGTTATAACACCGACGAGCCTTACGAGTCTGCGTACAACCGTCAAAATATTGAAATAATATATTCTAAGAAAGATGAAAAAGCAGACGACGTCATAGTAAGATTGGCGAAAAGCATAGGCAATTCGATAGTCGTTACTAACGATAATGAAATTAGGCGCCACGTATCAGGTGTAAACTGTTCTTGTATGAGTATAGGAGAATTCGAAAAAATAATTGAAAACATCATAAACAGTGACAATAACGGCAGTCTTTCCCAGAATTACGAAGATGAAGAAGACGAAACGGCCCGCCGCCACGGGATGAGTTCCGAAAAAAAGGGCAATCCACACAAACTTTCAAAAAAAGATAGGCTTAAAATGAAAAAAATCAGGAAAATATGATTAACCCGGAGCTACTTTTGTAAATATTTTCTTTATTTGTTCTATCTGTGTTTCGATTCTTGCATCTATTTCACCAAAATCGGTTTTTATTATCACGTCCCCTTGAGAAATGTTTCTATCGGGCAGAAATTCTATATTAGATTCCTTTGCCGTAAAGTTTTTTATTGCATCCGGATTCTTGTTTAAAGTGCCGTAATCTGCAGAGTTTAAATATATTGTAAAATTTACCGTATCCCCAGCCTTATCTATAGCATCCGCTATTATTCGCATGATTAAGTCTCTATTTGTTTCCACTTCCGACTTTATTATCGCTTTTGCGATGTTTAAAGACAAATCTATTACATCCCGTTTTACGTCTCTGTATAATTCGTTTTTAAATTTTTCTATGGAACCGGCGGCTTTTAGAATGTTTTTAATCCCTTCTTCCGTCAGTCTGTCCGCCTCTTTTTTGCCTTCGCTAAACCCCCGAGAATAGCCTCTTTTTTCGGCATTTTCTAAAATATTCTGCTCTTTTTTTTCTAATGTTTTTTCAGTTTTATGTTTATGGTTTTCTAAATATGAAATTATAAATTTCTGCAATGTAGCGGGAACCGATCCTAAAGTGCTTACCAACTCTTCGTCGTCTTGTTTGGATTCTGTTTTAAGAATATTGACTAAAAGCGTTTTCTTCCCGTCATATATGGTGTTTCCTTCAATATTGAATTCATTATCTTTTAAAATTTTATTCACGCCGTCCCCGGTCTTAAACAGGTTAAACTAGTTTTTCGCTTTCACTTTTTACGGCAAGACTAATCTTACCCTCATCCTCAAGTCTTCTAACAATTTTTAATATTTCATGTTGGATTTTTTCCACTTCCGAAAGTTTCTTCGGTCCCAATGCCTCTAAATCATCATTAATCATCTCCTGAGCTCTTTTAGATACGTTGGCAAGTATTTTGTTTTTAAGGTCCTCAGAAGCGGTTTTTAACGCCAGGACAATCTGGTCGTGCGATATCTCTCTAAGTATAAGTTGCATGGATTTATCATCCACCATCGCAAGGTCGTCGAATGTAAACATAAGCTCCCTAATCTTTTCCGCCTCTTCCTTATCTAATTTCTCTATATCTGCAAGTATAGGTTCTTCTATGGATTTGTCCATATTGTTTAAAATATCTGCTACTATTCTGACACCCCCTACGAGTTTGCTTTGCGTCGAACCCGTCGATTTTAACTGCTCTTGAAGCACTTCGTCAAGGTCATTTATAACGCCTGGAGGGACCCTTTCCAACTTTGACAATCTAAATACGACCTGTGACCTTATTGAGGACGGCAAAAGACCTACGACCATGGCTGCAGACATCGGCTCTAAATGCCCGAGTATAAGTGCTATAGTCTGGGGATGCTCATTTTTCACGAAATCGGCGATAATATGGGGGTCAAGCCATTTTAGTGTTTGCAATCCTTCTTCTTCTATCGGTCCGTGCAGATTATCTAAGATTTTTTTTGCTTTGTCGGGGTCTAAGGATTTAGCTATAATATTTTTAATGTAGTCGTCCCCCTTGACTACTAAACCAATTTTTGAAAAATTAGAATTAAAATCTTTAAGTATAGAATCGGAATCTTCCTTTTCTATCGTAGGGAGCTGGTCCATATATTTGGTAATCTTTTGGATTTCCATTAATTCTAACCTTTTTATTATTTCGGAAGCAGCTTCTTCGCCTACCGAAACAAGGAATACGGCTGCTTTCTCGGGTCCTGAAAATTTTTTAGGCATATCTTATGTCTCTCTACCCGTTTCTTTTAATAAATTTTTTACGTAATTTGTCGCGGCTTCCGGATCCGACCTAACGATATTAGTTGCAATATCTTTCATGCTCGGTTCCGGTTTAGAAGGGGATTCCCGTTTCATTTGATCTAACGCCTCAAGCCTTTCTTCTTCAGACGATCCTGCAGGAGATTTGGATTCATATGCCATAATATATTTTATGAGTGGCCTTAAAATAAGTAATATTATTAATATAACTCCTAATAAGATGACCCCGTATCTGACTATTTCGCCGAAGTTTGATTCTATTATAGACTCTATCGTTTTTTTAGGTTGTACCGGTATAGTATAAAGTATTTTTTTAAAAGGAATATTGGCTATCACGACTTCGTCTTTCGAAGCCTTTGAATATCCGATTGCGGTCTTGATTATATTTTTAAATAAGCTCATTTCGGATGAACTTCTTGGGACATATTTCATTAAAAACTTGCCCTTTGAAGATTTTATTTTTTTATATACTCCGTTAACGAGTACTGAAGCATATATTCTTTTTATAGTTCCGGTTGGATAAGAAATCTTTTCTATTTTTTTAGATACGTCGTAATTTATCGTTTCTTTTTTTACGGTATGAATGCTCGGTTTTACAGCTCGAGTCGGTATCTTTCCGGGCGGAAGGTTTGATTTTGTTCCAGGAATCCCATATGGTCTTACCGCCCCGGTAGAAGATGATTTATATGTTTGCTGTGAGACTATAGCCGTAGTATTCGGGTTGTAAATCAGCTGAGATTCAGTTTTTCTCGCAAAATTGACTTTTACGTAAACCTTAGAAACGATGTTTCCGATTCCGACGACCGGTATTAACATAGAGTTTATCTTGCCTTCGAGATTTTTTTCTATTTCATGGACGTAGCCCAACTGACTTGCCGTATACTTAAAGGAGTTTCCTATCGGAATGGATAAAATCTTTCCGTTAGTGTCAATTATAGTAATGTTTTTAGGTTTTAAGCCGTCAACCGCGCTTGCAACCAAATGTATAATCCCGTTCACCTGCATTCTACTTAAATGCATGCCGGATTTAAGCTTAACTATAATGGATGCCTTTGCGGACTCTTTTCTTGAAACAAAGACGGAACGTCTCGGCAAAACAATGAGGACACTAGAATGTTTAATTTGATTAATCTGGTTTATCGTTCTTTCCAACTCGCCCTGTAACGCTCTCTGATAATCTACGTGTTGTATAAAGTCGGTCATGCCTATTGGAACGTGATTAAATATAGAGAACCCGACTCCTTCTTGATGGGGCAGTCCTATAGATGCCAGTTTAATCCTAATCTTATAAACGCTTCCTTTAGGAATCAATAATGTTTTCCCTCTATCTGCAAGTTTGTAAGGGATGCCGTACGAGTGAAGTTTAGTTATTATAGATGAAGCGCTAGACGGGTTTAAATTTGAGTAAAGAACGCCGTAATTCGGTGTCGTGACATATATAGCAGTAAAATATATAGCTACGCCGACCGCCATAACGACTAAAAAAAATGCGAGTTTTCGCTCTATTGAAAGCTCGCTAAAAAAGGTTTTTAGTTGAGAAGAGAAATTTTTTAGAGTAGCTGTCATTTATTTATACTTGCATATTCATGATTTGATTGTAAGCGGTTATAATTTTATTTCTAACCTGCATCATTAGCTCAAAAGAATCGTTTGCTTTTTCTATATTTATCATTGCCTGATGTATATTAGACGATTTTCCGATAGCAATATCTTCTGCCGAGTTATCGGCGGATATTTGAAGGTCATTCACCTTATTTATGGAATTTAAAAGAGTATCGCCAAAAGATCCATTGCCTTTTTGAGCGCCGGTAATATTTTCGCCGCTTTTGAGAATATTGTTTGGATTAAGGTTTTTTATGCTGTCCGGATTTATAACTACAGACATCGTAAGCCCCTCCTTTTCTCATTTTTAGTAATTTTTTTATTAGGTTTAATATCTCCGATATTATGTATATTACTCATTTCATTATATCACATATTTTATTTTAATTTGAATTTTAACCGAAATAGTTATCGGTCATTGGATATAACTGCGTCAAATTTTTAACGATGCACGAGCCATGGCTTTTGATTCTGCGATAACTTCTGCATCTGCCTTATATGCCTTTGTTGCCGATATCATATCTACAAGCTCCTTTATAGAGGATATGTTGGGAATTTTGACATATCCTGCTTTATTCGCTAAAGGATTACCGGGGTCATATTTTTCTGAAAACGGATTTTTTACATTTTCTATCTTTGATACCTCTACTCCGAAATAATTTTTAAATTTAACCGTTTCGAAAACAGGTTCTTTTTTCACGTAGGGCAGTCCGTTTCCGGCGTTATCGGTATTAATATTAGCCAGATTGGAAGCGATGACGTTCATTCTTATTCTTTCTGCATTAAGACCTTCCGCCGCAATCTTTAAAGAATCGTTAAAACTCATAATACACCTTCGTTCTTGTTCATTTCTGTTAACTTTTTAATATATCTTAATCCGTGTTATGGATTAGCCTGAGTTATAGCATATGTCAGTGTCGCAAATTTCTTCGACAACAAACCCGCTACAGCTTGAAACCTTATCGCATTAGAGGTCATATTACTCATTTCTCTGCCTATTTCGACGGTATTTCCATCTAATGCCGGTACCGATTCGTCTTTCTGATTTTTAATGAAAGATTTAATGAACCCCGAACCGTCACGTTCCGCAGCATTATAAATATTTTCATAAGATAAATCCTTACGTGATGTTGCCTCCATCGGAAGGGAAGAGGGCGAAGGAACAAGATTTTTCATAACATCTTTAAAATTCAATTCTTTGGACTTGTACCCGGGCGTATTCGCATTGGCAACATTGGATGCTATGATATTTTGCCTGTCGCTAAGTACATTCAGGCTTTCGCCTAAAATATCATATATTTTGCTAAACATTTCTTAACCTCTCTGATTTAAAATTTACATCTTAAACCTCAATATTGGAATATCTGTGTTAATGATCTGTATAATATTACCTGTTTGTAATTACTGCAATATCTATGCCAAATATGGCAGGAAAACGCTAATTTTTGCACCACCGAGTTTTTCCGAATTATCGGCATTTATGTATCCTCCGTGAATCATAACGTTGTTTAGGGCGATAGAGAGTCCTAAGCCCGTACCGCCGCTTTTTTTAGTAGAGAAAAAAGGATTAAATATATCTTTGATTATATCCTTAGAAAATCCGGGTCCGTTGTCCTCGAAATTAATACATATATAGCTACTCTCGTTGTCTAAAAGTAGGATAGATGATTTAATGTCGATAATTCCGTAATTGCTTGGAGCCGCATGCGCTGCGTTAGCTAATATATTAATAAAGGCTTGTTCGATAAGATTTTCGTCTATTTCTGCTGAAATATTCTTATCTATTTCTCTTATTATTTTTATATTTTTTTGCTTAATTATATATGATGCATAAATAATGGATTTATTAATTGATTCGAGTAAATTGCACTTTGACGGTGCAGGTTTAACTACTTTAGAAAATTCAAGCACGTTGTTTATCGTCGTGTTCATATTTTTGACGGCAGATATTATGTGCGAAATAATTTCAAGATGTTCTTTGTTTTTATCTTTTAGCTCTTTCTGCAAAATAGAAGCGAACAATTCTATAGAACCTAACGGGTTTCTTATCTCATGTGCTATTTTAGCCGACATTTCTCCTAATTCTGCTAATCGTTTAAATTTTTTTATCTCTTCAATATTCTGTATTATAAAAATTCTTCCGGAATTTTTTTTACTGCCGGTATTTATATTTTTTACATATAAAAATACTGGAATAACTCTTTCGCCGCCTACTTTCATTATTTTTTCTATCGGGTTGAAAATCGGCTTTATAAAGTGATTTAATGCACCATCGTTAAAGAAAAAATTTAAGAAATCGTCTATACTTCTGTCCAAATAATTTACAAGATCATATTCGGGAATAAGTTCCGATAATGATTTATTTATGAATTTAACGATATTGTTGCCGTCCGTTATTATTACGCCTAACGGCAAGCTTTCCAAGACAGTGTTAAGGTTTTCCTTTAAATCTTTAATCTCGTCTTCAAGATTTTTATAATATTCCGAAAGCTTCTGAGATGCGATTTCAAAGGATTCGAATGCCCTTTTAAGCTCGTTACCGGTTATAATTTCCGTTATCGGTTGTATATGTCCTTTTGTCATATGGAAAATTTTACCATAAAATTAACCTTTTTTGTTATTTTATATTATAATGTATTTAAATATATGTCTAATAATAAAGCATTGAATTTAAATATGCGGGACAGAGTGCTGATAGTGGACGACGACCGGCACATGCGTTCTGCATTAAGCATAAGCTTGAAAAAAACCGGCAGGGAAGGGGAGATATTTGCGTCCGCCGAAGATGCCTTGCAATCTATCGACAATACCGCCTGCAACTATTTTCTTATAATTAGCGATTTAAGTCTTCCGGGAATGGACGGCGTTTCCTTTTTGCACGAAATAAGAAAGCGGAACGGCTATGAAAATATCCCTTTCGTAATTATTACGGCATATGGAACAGTGGAAAGTGCCGTTACAGCTATGAAATCTGGTGCAACCGATTATCTCTTGAAGCCTTTTGATATTACCGATTTTGAAAGGGTAGTTGTAAATGCGGAAAAAATTTCCGCATTTATTTCTTTATCCTCTGCGTTGAATACCGGTAAGAATAACGACGGTGTCTCCGATAAATCAGATTTTATATACGAATCGGAAAAAATGAAAGAAATAGATTCTTTTATAGGCATTGCTGCGGCGACAGATGCGACGGTTCTGATAACGGGTGAATCTGGAACCGGAAAAGAGGTCGTGGCAAAAAGGATACACGGTCTCAGTAAAAGAGAGGGTAGGTTTATAGCCATTAACTGCTCTGCCATAGTTCCTACGCTTTTAGAGAGTGAACTTTTCGGCTATGAAAAGGGATCCTTTACAGGGGCGGTTTCGTCAAAAAAAGGAAAATTTGAGCAAGCAGACAATGGTACCATTTTACTCGACGAGATAGCCGATATGGATAAAAATCTTCAGGCTAAGATTTTGCGTGTCCTTCAGGAAAAAGCCATCGATAGGGTAGGGGGATATGAACCGGTAGATATCAATGCCAGAGTCATAGCTGCTACCAATAAAGACATAGAAAAAATTATATCGGAAGGGACTTTCAGGGAAGACCTTTTTTATAGACTTAACGTAATTCGTTTACATATCCCGCCGTTAAGAGAAAGAAAGGAGGACATTCTGCCCCTTGCAAAATATTTTATGAGGCGGTATGTAAAAAAATATTTCCGAGACTGTAAAAGAATAACTCCTGAGGCACTGAAGTATCTAATTTCGCTAAGTTATCCCGGAAACATAAGGGAGCTTGAAAATATAATAGAAAGAGCGGTAATCATTGCTCAGAAAGATGAAGCAATAGACATCGTTCATTTTAGGAGATTTAATCTCTCCTTTACCGCAGCGGAAAGTGATGTAGATATAAGTTCGGTTGCCACTGTTTCAGATGGAGCGACAAAGCCTCAAAGAACATCGATTGCATTATCCGATATGTCGTGTGCCGCAGGGTTTCCGGCGGAGAAAACCGCATCTGATTCCGATTCGGTGTCCGGCGCCGCTTTCATGTCCCTTAGCATTAAGGAAATGGAAGAAAGACTTATTATCGCCGCTCTTAAAAAAACGAATGGAAACAGGACAAAAGCCGCAGAAAGACTTGGAATAACCGCAAGGACGCTAAGGAATAAGATTAAAGAGTTGGGATTATAATATTAAGTTATGAATAATTTCTCAATTTTGGCATAGTATTTGCTGTTAATGTGTAAAGTAAAATTATTCTTATGGTTTTATAGGAAAAATTTTCCTTTTTAAAAACATAGGAGGAAAAAATGTTTGTAAATTCATTACTTAACGTTGCTACCGCAGCAGCGCCTAATTTGAACAATTCTGCGGGTTCCAACAAACTTGTAAGCGAAAATACTTTTATGAATCTAATGGTCAAGGAGCTTCAAAATCAAAATCCATTAGAACCTATGTCGAATACTAATTTTATTTCCGAACTTGCTCAATTTAACTCTATGAATCAGCTTACATCCATGAATTCAACACTTAAGAGTTTAGTATCCTCGCAAAATCAGGCAGCTCTCGGTAGCACTGTAAGCCTGATAGGCAAGACGGTTCAGGCAAAAGGTAATTCCTTTGGATTTACGAGCGGTGTAGGCATGCCATTGAAGTATTCCTTACCTCAAAATACTAATTCCGTGTCGTTAGATATTTATAACGGTTCGGGAAATCTCGTTTATAACACAAAATTGGGTCCGCGAAATTTAGGTCCTCAATCGTTTAATTGGAACGGGCTCGAAAATAACGGTTCATCGGCGCCGAGTGGAGACTACTCGTTTTCGGTTAACGCAACAGATGCAGCGGGTAATCCGTTAACCGTGACCGCTTATTCAAATGCTACGGTTACCGGACTAACTACATCGAGTAAAGGTGCAGTCGAACTAAAACTGAGTAACGGTTCCATCGTTCCGCTATCGAGCGTTACGAGTGTAGGTTGATACAAAAAATTATGCGGGCATTCTCGCACAGTGGAAAAACTCTTTGGATTATTTAATATAATAAAATAAAAGAAATAGTCAATTAATTGGCATACTAATGTTGTTATAAATTTAAGGAGGAATGAATATGAGTGTCAATGCCCTTTTTACCGCAGTATCGGGTTTAAATGCTAATCAGACATACTTAGGCATTATCGGGAACAATATAGCCAACTCTAATACGATCGGTTTTAAAAGTTCCAACCCTATATTTCAAAATCTTGTTAGTCAGACATTAAGCGGCGTTTCAAGTTCTCAAGAAGGACTCGGAACGTCGGTTTATTCTATTCAACAGCAATTCGGGCAGGGGGCAATGGAGACTACTTCAAATCCCTTAGACATGGCGGTTGACGGAAACGGTTTTTTTATAGTGCGGTCACCGAACGGTTCGAGCTACTATACGAGAAACGGTCAGTTTAGCGAAAATGCGCAGGGGCAGATAGTCGATTCTACCGGTCAGAATGTCGTTCAGGGTTATTCTTTAAATGCTCAGGGGGTTTCTACATCGGGTACCCCGCAACCTATAAGTCTTACGACATCGGCAATACCGCCCAAGGCTACTACGACTGCCGTGCTTACCGCTAATCTTGATTCGAATATATCTACGCAGACGGCGCCTACGACAACGGCGGGAAATTTTATGGGAGGATATTTGACGTCGAGTGCCGCCGTCGGTTCATCAGCCCTTAACGTTACGATGACTTATAATGGTACTACTGGAAATGCTCCGACTTCTTTGCTTATAGGCAACGGCAACGGAACCGATAATTTATACACAGTCGATTCTTATGTTAGCGGAGGTACGACATATACCCCTGCGACACTGCCGTCCGGTTCGGTGGTTACTTCCGTCACATTATCCTCTCCGCTTACGTCTTCCGTTCTTGAAAATACTGCTATTTCGCAGAATACCCTTGGTCTCACGAGTGTATCCGGTATTTTGGCAGGGTCGAATATACAGATAAACACAAATGGGACCGCGACTTCATCTACGAACGATCCTTATCAATTTTTTAATAACGTCGCAAGCGTAAATTCCAACAGTACTGTAAATTTATCAAATGCAATGCCTATTCCCTCCGTCGGTTCGTTTACGGCAGGCGGAGGCGTTATAACCGGTCCGGCAAACGATTATTATTCCACAACTATTAATGCTTACGATTCGTTGGGAGACTCGCTTCCGATGACCGTTACTTTTGCTCCGTCATCCTCAACGGCGGGAAATTGGAACGTTTATTATAAGATTAATGGAACTGCCGCTCAAAGACAAGCGTTAAACTCTACCACTCCAGATATCACTTTCAATTCCGAGGGTCAAATTACATCCGGAATATCTCAAACATTGACGGACGTCCCGGCTTATGTTAACCCGGCACCGGGGACGCTTCCGGATGGCGCATCTGAGCCGTTAAGTGTAGCTTTAAATCTTAACAATGTTACTCAGTATGCGGCGACTTCCGCCGCGACAGCGTTTACCCAGAACGGATATTCTACGGGAACTCTTACGAGTTTCACGGTTGATAAGGGCGGAAGGATTTCAGGGCTCTTTTCGAACGGTCAGACGAAGTATCTTTACCAGGTTGCGCTTGCAAATTTCATTTCACCCACGGGGCTTGTCTCTGAAGGTAATAGTCTCTATTCACAGAGCTATTCATCCGGTCAGCCGGCAGTCGGCGTAGCAAATTCCGGAAATTTTGGTTATATTACTGATTCGGCATTGGAACAGTCTAATGTTAATATTTCGTCGGAATTTACAAATATGATAATTGCGCAGAATGCTTACGTCGCAAATTCCAAGGTCCTGACGACAGAGAATTCCGTATTGAGGGCTCTCGAAACCGCTATTCCCTAATGAAACAAGGATTTTACGCTTATATTAAAATTTATTTTTAAAGCTTTTCTATAATTCGGGATTGGTGATTTTACATTAAAATGACGACATATAACTTATGTTAAATAATCTTACATCTAATTTATCTGTTGATGCATCGCTCTCTCCCGCTAATTTCGGCGGAGGCGTTTCTTCGTTGAAAGGATACGTTTCCTTATCTGGTTCGGAGTCCTATTCCGGCAGAAATACCGGATTTGGAGAAGCACTCAATGATTCGATTAAGAATAATAATTCCGGTGACGATTCTGCCGTCGATACCGTTTCGCAGAAAATTGCCTCTTCTACGAATAATAATTCGACTGATTTGTCCGGTTTGCATGATGCCGATGCAAAAGATAGGCACAAAAAAAGCGGTGTAAAAATAAGAAATAATAATAACAAGGGAGTTGGACATGTGCCGTATTTTATCGGGAATACAAATACTACCATGTCTGTTTCCGTAAAAAAAAAGAACAATAGCGAAGAAAGTGGCAGAACAAACGTAAAATCCGAACATGGATACGTTGATAGCAACGTATATTCTAACGGTATTGGTAAAAGCATAAATAAATCCAAGAATTTGGAACAAAAAATAAATGATATTGGCGGAAAAGACTCAAAAGACATTAAAAAGGATAAGGCCGGTTTATCCGACGCGACCGGAGATAAAGATAAAAAGATTGCGGATAGTGCTTCAGATAAAAATAATAAAGATGCATCCGGCAAAACAAAAGCAACACATGCAAATTCCAAGAAATCGATATTTAACGGAATTACCGAAAGAGCACATTCGAATTCCATAAACTCGGAGATTGCAAATGCTTTCGATTTGGCCGCTTTAAACGGCGAAGCAAAGTCTGTTCTTTCGGGGATGGACGGCAAAAATTCCGAAAGTAAAAATGGGAATGCTGATATTGGTAATAATAACAATAAAATTCTCGACTTTATTGATGCAGGTTTTGTCCAAGGTTCCGGGACGAGGGTTAATAACTCTACCCCTAACGGAAATTTTCCCGGACTTAATTTATCAAGTGGGCATATTAATGACGTCAATGAATCCGGTGGCGAAACCTACGGCTCTGCCGCTGTAAATTCCGTTGTGTTTATGCTCAAAAATAGCGTTCAATCGACTACTATCACTCTTACCCCGCCATCTCTCGGTACCGTTAAAATAGACATATCTATCAATAATGCTAATGCTACCGCAAATTCTTTAAATTCTTCGGCTTCCAACGGTTCTATAGCGATAAGTATGCTTGCCCAGAATGAGGCCGCCAAAAATATGCTTCAGTCTGCATTTGGTTCATTGCAGAATACCCTAAAAAATCAGGGATTTTCTTCTATCAATTTAAACGTAAGTTCCGGTTCCGATTATAATAATAACCGGGCGAGGGATAAGGGAGGCAAAGCATTTAGGAATACATTAGGCAATAATTTTTATAACGTCGGCACATCGACTCTTGGCATCGCTTCTTCGGCTTCTGACGGTTTTGCGTATCGAAACCCGGATGCTTTAATCGATTATTTTGTTTAATATTAAGCTCTTAACTTTAATCGCTTAAACTTATTTTATGGCTTTTAAATTTCAAAATATATTAAATTATCGAAAAACTATTTTAGATAAGAAATATTTAGAACTTTCTAATGTGCGACAAGAAATAGCTTTGCTTAATTTGAAAATTTTCGATGTCCAAAGTTCCGTAAATTCTTATAAAAAATCTTATCCCGCCCGCTTTCTTAATATTTCTAATATTTGCGATTATAACCTTATTGAATTGCGTTTTAAATCATTAGATTTTAAATTAAATGAATTACTGAAAACAAAAAAATTAGTCGAATTGGAGCTTGAAGATAAAAAAACCCTGCTTATAAAAGCAAAAATAGAATATGAGAAAATTAATAAACTTAAGCAAAAATATCTTGCGATAGACAAAATTTCCGAATTAAAACACGAAGAGGCCGTCATTTCCGATTTTACCTCCAACCGTTTTCTCCGATAAATATATCCTGTTACGAATCAAAATGCACTCGGCAATTTTAGGATAATGTAATTACTTTGAGCTATTGACAAGTCTTGCCTTTTTGTGTAAATATTTAAATATGCTTAAAATTTTGCACACGCCCATAGCATTTATAATGTTCGCCATTCTATCGATGTTTTTATTTAATGCTTTCTTTGCCGGTGTTGCTAACGTCTACGGTGCCTCGGCAAAAAAAGAAGAGGTTAAAGTTCTCAAAATACAAATAAAATCGGAATTAGAAGAACTTAAGAAAATAGAAGTCAAAATTCATCAAATAAAATTGGCGCAACAAGCAAGGGTCAACAACTTAGTTATGTTATATTCTTCTATGGACCCCGGGAAGGCGGCAGGTATTCTTCCTCTTATAGATAAAAACATAGCCGTATATATTCTTTCTCATATGTCTCCAAGGGTTGCATCGGCGATTATATCGAGAATGCCGACTAAAGAGGCGGTATTTTTTACGGATAGCATTGCCGGAAGGTCAAACTGATTCAATCATGTCAAAATAATGACGATACATACTTGCCGGTGTATCAATATATCCCGCATATATTATATTGATTTTGTTATTAATTTGTGAGGATCGGTCTGCCGTAATTATTATATAATTGATGGCATAATTATTGCGTTTTCAACCTTTTAATTATCGTTAATATTATATACGTGTATTTAAAATTTATAATAATTAAAATTTTATTGGGCGGAGGGTATGTAAGTGGCTGATAGACCGGGTGTAGAAAAACCGCATAAGGGAACGGGCGGTATTGACGAGGATGAAATGTCTGCCGTTTCACAAATCAATTCGACCAAAAAGAAAGGCGGAGCAAAAAAAATTATTTTCATTTTAATTTTAGTTATATTTATTTTGGGCGGAGGTTTTGCGGCATATCATTTTTTATTTGCAAAGAACGATAAAAATAGTAAAACCTCCGGTAAACCTGCTACTTTTTTTCCACAGAGAACACCCGGACCAATGATGAGCCTTAAACCTTTTTTGACGAATCTTGCCGATAGGGGTGCTACGTCTTACATAAAGGTTTCTATTTCCATTGAGTTGAAGCATGGTACAAATGCCGGTCTTTTTAAAAAGCTTATTCCCGAAATCAGAAATAACATAATTATGATTTTAAATTCCAAAACAAGTAGGGATGTCAAGAATCCAGAAGGGATAATTTCTTTGAGGCATCAGATAGCAAGGAGTCTTAATCGGATTCTGGGCAGCGGTACCGTAATCGGCGTTTATTTTAATAATTATTTGGTTCAGTAATCGATTATCCATAAAGTTACCGTAATTCAACTGACAGGATTGAGCAATAATAGGTAAAATAATAAAATGACGGATATACTATCTCAGGAAGAAGTAAACGCATTGCTTAAGGGAATATCGTCCGGTACCGTCGAGGCGGAAAAGCATGAAGAAACCAATGGCATAAGACCGTACGACTTGGCATCACAGGATAGAATAGTCAGGGGCAGGATGCCTACCCTTGAGATAATGAACGAAAGGTTTGCCCGTTTATTCAGGAACGAATTGACTTCTGCTTTGAGAAAGGTTGCGGAGATAACGGCTACCTCAGTAGATATGCAAAAGTTCGGAGAATTTTTAAAAAATATTCCACTTCCGACGAGCCTTACGATATTCAAAATGCCGCCCCTTCGCGGTTATGGAATTTTTGTTTTAGACGCAAGGCTTGTTTATAATCTTATAGACATATTTTTTGGCGGAACCACAGACTTGCACGTTAAAATAGAAGGCAGGGATTTTTCCCCCATTGAAAATAAACTAATTAGAAAAATAATAGATATGGCGTTTAATGCCATGAAACAGGCGTGGACGCCGGTTACTTCCGTAGATATCGATTTTCAAAGAAGCGAAATAAATCCTCAGTTTGCTACTATCGTAACGCCGACTGAGGTTGTTATCATAAACAGGTTTGAGGTTGATATAGAAGGAGCGGTGTCAAGATTTATGATTTGCATCCCGTATTCAATGATAGAACCGGTTAAGGAAAAACTTTACAGCGGATTTCAGAGTGAACAGTTGGAAATAGACCAAAGGTGGATAGAGAGGTTCAAGGATAGATTAAAGGAATCCGAACTCAATATAAAAGTAAACATCGGAACAACTAATGTTACCGCTAAAGATTTCATAAAGATAAAAAAAGGCGACATAATAGTGTTGGATAAAAAAATAGAAGAACCTTTAATCGTGGAGATAGAAAATGTTCCAAAATTCATTGCATATCCGGGCAAAATTAATAATCAGGTTGCGGTAAAATTGATATCCGATATACCTGTGGGAAAAGAGGGTTATTATGAGTGAAACTAAAAAAGATTTAGACTTAAGGAAACAAAAAAATGACGGAGAGGCGGAGTCATTGGTACGGCAGAAATCAGGTCCTGAAGATTCCAACGATGACGTTAGTTGGGATGATGCTTTTAAAGAAGAATCCGAGGCAGCGCTAAAAAAAGAAGCCGGTACGCACAAAGAGAGCGAGAAAACGGATGCCTCAAATAATAATAATGGCGGTAGTACTGATACGGTGCAGGATATAGATTTAAATCCGGACGCTATAGAGACCGAACGTAAAGCGGAGGCTACTGCACAGAGCGGAGGTGCTGACGAAAATAACATTGACTCTGATTCTTATATCGGTGAAACCGTCAGAAAACCCATAAAAAAACTTGAATTTGCATCATTTGACGAATCTGATAAAACAACTGAACCGCCGAAAAATTTAGACTTCATCTTGGATATACCGCTTACTATTTCCGTCGAACTCGGAAGAGCTAAGATGATTATAAACGATATGCTTCAATTAGGACAGGGGTCGGTATTAGAACTCACAAAACTTGCAGGGGAGCCGTTAGATATATATGTTAACGGGAAACTTATGGCGAGAGGCGAGGTTGTTTTGGTCAACGATAAATTTGGCGTCAGATTAACCGATATCATTAGCCCGGTAGAAAGGGTTAAAAAATTATGAACAAATTTAAAATGCCCGCATTATTTGTTATAGCCGTGGCACTTGCACTTTCCGGTTATATCTGCGCTTTTCCGGGTATTAGTTATGCCGGTTTGAAAAGTAATTCTTTATATTTAAAACGAATATATACTTCTAATAACAAAGGTTCAAGTCTTATCTGGTTCAAGTTCAACCGAAAACCCGACAGCGTTGTCAAAAAATTAAATTTAAACAATTACAGCATACGGCTTAGTTTTAAGAATACTGAATCGGATATGAAATCTAAATTCATTAAATTTAAAAATAGATTATTCAAAGCCGTAGAGGTAATACCCAATAAAAATTTAGGATTAGACGTAGTAATTTATTTTGATAAAAATATTAAAATAAGTAAAAAAGATATGTATGGAACATTTTATGGAAGTTATTTCATAATAAAAGTTAATCATGTCTTTGCCTACGGTATATTTAAAAATATAGGAAAGGGTTCCGCATTTGTCAAACCCGGCGTTATTAAGTCCGTCAAAGCAAAAATTAAAAATACAAAGTTCCACATTAACGGCGGCAAATTAAAGCTGGCGGCGTTTCCGTTATCGTCATTCAAGGCTACATCTAAACGTGCACCTATATTTAACATCAGTTTTGAAATAGTAAAAACGGCGGTATATTTAGCCCTTATTATAGGCTTAATTTATTTAGTGTATTTTTTGATGAACAAATTTAAAGGTAGAATCTCACAAAAGGAAAAAACAAATAATTTGAAAATAATATCTTCCATTAATTTGGGAAATAAGAAGTCAATACTCCTTATAGATGTAAATAGAGAACTTTTCCTCGTAGGTTTATCTCAATCTAATATTCAAGTGATAGGGCATATTAAAAGTAAAAGTAACGGTTCGGGCGATAACCTCGGCGATAATGGCAACGCAGATATTAACGGTAGGGCAATAGCGGACGAGTCTGACAACGTCATGGGTTATTCTTCCGAAGATGCTACCCCTGATACATCTCCTTTTATCAAGTCTTACGGCAAGTTTGCGGATATATTGCGAAATCAGGTCAAAACCGGAAATAAAGATAGATTTTCCCAAAAAACAAATACGGAAAAATATCAAGATGTTAATAGTAACGATAAATCTAATGCTTTTAAGGTGGAAAATATATCGAATGCGAGATTCAAGAACAAAGCCGACAACGTATTCTTCGATATAGAAGAAAGATTAAAGGGATTAATGGAAAATAATAATAATGAAAACGGGAATATTAAAAAATTTTAGAAATTCCGCGCTTATAACTTTGCCCGGCATAACTTTTGCGGGACACGCACATCATGGCGAAGTCTCTACGCTTATTCAGATACTTCTTATTTTCACGGTGATTTCCATTGCGCCTTCTATTTTAATAATGATGACGTCATTCGTTAGAATAGTCGTAGTCCTGTCTTTCCTAAGAACGTCGCTTGGTCTTACCACTGAACCGCCGAATCAGGTAATTATAGGATTAAGCCTCTTTCTCACCTTTTTTATTATGGCTCCGGTTATAGGTAAAACATATAAAAATGCCTATATTCCTTACACGAAAGGCAAGATAGGAATACAAAAAGCCTACAAAGAAGGTATAAAACCGTTCAGGGGATTCATGCTGAAACAGACAAGGCTTAAGGACCTTGAGCTTTTTGTAAAAATGGCTAAAATCAAAAGTGTAACGTCACCTCGGGATGTGCCTACTTACGTTCTTATTCCGGCTTTTATGGTAAGTGAGCTTACTACCGCGTTCGAGATAAGTTTTCTTATATATTTGCCTTTTTTAATAATCGACCTTGTAGTTTCGAGTCTCTTAATGTCTATGGGGATGCTTATGTTGCCTCCCACTATGATTTCCCTTCCGTTTAAGCTTATGCTCTTTGTGATGGTTGACGGTTGGTATTTGATAATAGGTTCTTTAGTTCAAAGCTTTAAATAGGGGGCAATATGTCTATATCATTCATTAATTTTATCATACAAAAGGTAATAATGACCGTTCTCTATTTGAGTGCCCCTCCGCTCATAGCGAGCCTTGCTATAGGAATATTAATAAGTATGTTTCAAGCGGTAACGCAGCTCCAGGATCAGACGCTTACGTTTGTTCCCAAGATTATAGTAGTAATCGTAGTTTTGTTGGTCTTTGGTCCGTGGATGCTAAGTATATTGGCCGATTTTACTATAGTACTTTTTACACACTTCCCGCAATATATAAGAGGAGGTAGCTGATTCCGATATGATGATAGTTATCCATGAGTATCTGTTAATAGAATTTATACTGATTTTTTTTAGAGTAATCTCAATGATTGTGATTATGCCTTTTATCGGGAGTTCCGCCGTCCCCGCATGGGGGAAAATAGGCCTGGCATTTTTTATGTCACTTATAATATATCCTTTAGTAATCAAAACGCAGGTGATTCCTCATGTGGCTTTGTCTATGTTGGCCCTATATATTATTTCGCAGATTTTAATAGGGTTTATTTTCGGTTTTTTAGTCCTGATTATATTTACGGGGGTAGAGATTGCGGGGCAACTTATCAGTATTCAGATAGGTTTTGGAATGATAAATCTTTTAAATCCACTCGTGTCTAATCAGCGTGTTTCTCTTATATCTAATATGCAGAATTTTTTAGCTTTAATGATTTTAATAGAAACATCCGCTTTTTTCTTTATTATTGAGGGATTATATAGAAGTTTTCAGACTATTCCGTTGACGTTTGTAAGTTTTTCACCCTTTATTTTCCAGTATTTAGTGCAAAAAGGAGGGGAGATGTTTTTAATAGGCTTCGATTTAAGTATTCCGATAATTATAGTTACCGTTTTATTGAATGTGATTATTGCGCTTATGGGGAGACTTGCCCCTCAATTCAATATTTTTGCGGTAGGTTTTCCTATCACTATAGCGGTTGGATTATTAATACTTTATATCTCTACGCCTTATTTTACGAATTATGTAATAAATTCTTTTTCAAATTTAAAAATAGAATTTATTCATTTAATAAATTCTTTATCGTTAATAAGTTAATATTATTGCAATATTATGGCGGAAGATCGATTTGACAGGACGGAGTCTGCGACTCCTAAAAGAAAACAGGAAGCAAGAGATAAAGGGCAGGTAATGAAATCGAGAGAGGTAAGCACCACTTTCGTATTCATAGTTATGCTGATATACCTATATTTCAATGTTTCCCATATGGGTAAGATTATATCGGCAGAGTTAATTTATTTTTTATCGAATTTTTCTAGTCCTAATTTAAATTACGTCGAATGCGTTAAAATTGTTGACGGGCTTATTTATGCTGTTATTTACGCCATTCTTCCGTTTATAATTATAGTTTTTTTTGCTTCTATAGTTTCTAATTTAGCTCAAGTAGGCTTATTGCTTACTTTTGAGCCGTTAATTCCTGATTTTACCAGAATAAACCCTATTTCCGGCGCCAAAAGATTTTT
This sequence comes from Candidatus Acidulodesulfobacterium sp. H_13, assembly GCF_048541835.1. NCBI lineage: Bacteria > Candidatus Acidulodesulfobacteriota > Candidatus Acidulidesulfobacterales > Candidatus Acidulidesulfobacteraceae > Candidatus Acidulidesulfobacterium > Candidatus Acidulodesulfobacterium sp. H_13. The sequence continues at coordinate 160,033 of NZ_JBLEOY010000001.1, read as the reverse complement.
TTCATTTCAATCTCTCAATGAACTTTTCAAATCCGTGTTTAAATTTTTTGTTTTAAGTACTGTAGTCTATTTTACGCTTGCGCCTTATTTAAAAAAAATACTTGTTTTACAATATATGAGTCCGTCATATGATGCAATGTTTATGTTTAAACTTCTTTATAAGCTTTTCTTTAATATAATATTGGTTATGGTTATTCTTTCGATCGCCGATTTCTTTTTTCAGAGGTATCAGTACAATAAAGATCTGAAGATGACCAGACAGGAGGTGAAGGATGAAGCCAAACAATTCGAAGGCGATCCTAAAACAAAGAGTAGAATCAGAAAAATGCAAAAAGAAATAGCCAGAAGAAAAATTTTAAAAAATGTGAAAACCGCTCACGTAGTTATTACTAATCCAACGCACTTTGCCGTAGCGCTTAGATATGACGGTAAAAAACATAACGCCCCGGTTCTTCTTGTAAAAGGGGCAGATAATTTGGCTTTTCTTATAAAAAAGATTGCCGTAGAAAACGATATCCCCATGATAGAAAATAAGTATGTGGCGAGAATGCTTTATAAAACGTGCGAGCCGGGGCAAGCTATTCCTGAAAGTTTATATAAAGCCGTGGCTGAAATACTTGCCCATTTGTATACGGTTAATAAAAAATTTAAAGAAATATGGGGTTTTGTTAAATAATGATTGAACAGGTTAAGAGAAGCACATTTTCCGGTAACGTAATTCTTAAAAATTCCGACGTAATACTTGCGCTCCTTTTTATGGTGATTATCGGGCTTATGATCATTCCGATAACCACATGGATGTTAGATATATTTTTAACTTTTTCTATTTCTTTTAGTATAATAATTTTACTAATCTCTGTTTATATATTAAGACCGTTAGATTTTTCTATATTTCCTACTATTCTTTTAGTAGCTACCATATTCAGGCTTTCGCTTGAAGTAGCAGCTACGAGGCTTATACTGTTATACGGATATACGGGACCGGACGCCGCCGGGGTAGTCATAAAATCATTTGGAAAATTTGCCGTAGGAGGAGATTATGCCGTAGGAATAGTTATTTTCATAATTTTTATAGTGATTAACTTTTTAGTTATAACGAAGGGCGCTACCAGGGTTGCAGAGGTATCGGCAAGATTTACGCTTGATGCTTTACCTGGGAAGCAAATGTCCATCGATGCAGAGCTAAATTCAGGTTTTATAACCGAAGAGGAGGCGAGAGAAAAAAGGTCGGATTTAACAAGAGAAATCGACTTTTACGGTTCTATGGACGGAGCCAGCAAATTTGTAAGGGGAGATGTTATAGCCGCTATAATAATTATAATAGTAAATATTATAGGGGGTCTTTTGATAGGAATATTTCAGCATCATATGACTATTATTCGTGCTGCATCGGATTATACACTGCTTACCGTGGGAGAAGGCCTCGTTTCTCAAATTCCGGCCTTAATAGTTTCGATGTCAAGCGGTATTATAATGACGAGGGCCACCCGTGCGAGTGACCTTTCAAAAGACTTTTCATATCAATTTCTATCAAATCCGAGGGTATTGTATACTGCAAGTGGCATTATTTTCTTTTTCGGTATTATTCCGGGGCTTCCTCATTGGCCGTTTATTCTATTTGCCGTTATCATAGGGTTTATATCTTATTTTGTCTCTAAAACGGCGGCCGAGAGAAAGATTGAATCCGGCAAAAAGGCTCTTGCCGATAAAAAGGAGATTCCCGAATCTCAAATTATCGAAAATGCAATGCAGATAGACATTCTTGAATTGGAGGTCGGATACAATCTTATACCTTACGTAGATGCATCTAAAAATGGAGAACTTTTGGAGAGGATAAAGGGAATAAGAAAGCAACTGGCGACGGATATGGGAATTATCGTGTCGCCTATACATATAAAAGACAATCTCAATTTAAAGCCGAACGAATATATCTTTTTAATTAAAGGAGTGGAAGTCGTGCGTTATGAAGTAATGTCCGGTAAGCTTCTCGCCATGAATCCGGGAAACGTTGCTGAAAATATCCCGGGTATAGTTACAAAAGAGCCCGCTTTCAACTTACCCGCTTTGTGGATAGACGAAGACTTAAAACAAAAGGCTCAGGCAGCAGGGTGGACGATAGTGGAGATACCGGCGGTCATAGCGACGCACATAGTCGAAATAATCAGGAACAATGCGTCCGAGCTACTTACGAGGCAGGATGTTCAACGACTTCTTGATATATTGTCGGCCAAATATCCAGGGATCGTGGACGATCTTATTCCGAGTGTTATCTCTATCAGCATAGCTCAGAATGTCTTGGGAAATCTGCTTTCCGAAGGGGTTCCCATTAAAGATATGCTTACGATAGTAGAGGCTCTTCATAATTACGGTCCAAATACTAAAGACCCGGTTATTTTAACCGAGTTAACGAGGAGCGCACTGAAAAGAACTATAACCAAAACGGTAATAGGGCAGGATAACGTCGTGAGACTTCTTACACTCGGAAAGAATTTAGAGTCGGTTATGCTTAGTGAATACGCTAAGACTAAAGAGGCTGGACCGGAGTATTCAGGACTTGACCAATCCTATTACGATAAAATCATCTTAGCGGTTAAGGATGGGGTAAAAAAATCCTTTGATGCCGGTTTATCACCTGTAATATTGACGTCCCCGAGGATAAGACTCTACTTAAAAAACATTTTGAACGAAATAGCTCCCGGTATAACGGTTATTTCTACCGGAGAACTGTCCCGAAACGTAACTATTAAGCCGATAGGGGTCATAGAGATATAATATGCAGATTAAAAGATATGAAGTGCTAGACATCCATGATGCCATAGAACTTATAAAAAAAGACCTCGGTGAGGATGCCGTCATAATTTCGACGAGGCAGGTAAGCGGTCCCAATGATCTGGGGTTTTTTGGGAAACCTTTCGTAGAGGTGGTCGCCGCAGTGGATTATGGGGATAATGATATGGTTCCGCCCAAAGAGAATCTGCGGGTTAATCAGGATCTGCTAACTCCGCTATACGACGACATAAAGTTTTTAAAGGATAACTTCGACAGTATCGTGGAAGAAAAGGTTATATATACCGTGGATTCTAAATTTAAAGATATAAAAGCATTAATGAATGAGATTAAGTTTGATTTAAATGTCTTAATGGATGAAAAAACGAAAACAGTGACAAAAGATAATAAATTACTTATTTATTTAGATAATCTTTCATTTGAGAGAAAGATATCGGTCAAATTAATAGAAATATTCTTTAAAAACATAAAACTAACTAATTTTAAGCAAGAGGAAAAAATAGGATATTTTAAAAAATTTTTAAAAAAAATAATCGAAAAAAAGGTAGAGGGAAAAAAACTGAGGAATACGTTTAACGACAAAATTATTATTGCCGTCGTGGGGAACGGAGGAACCGGAAAAACGACAACGGTGGCTAAACTTATAAATAAATTCATATTCGAAAAAAATATGCATGTTTCCGTCTGTTCAATAGATGTTTCAAGAATAGGGGGATGCGAGACTCTAAAAAAATATGCCGGCAGGCTTAAGATAGATTTTGCTTCGATCAAAGACGAAGCCGGATTAAACGCTTTCATTTCTAACTCCCGGTCGGACGTCATAATAATCGATACCTTTGCCGTTAATCATAACAATCTGTTTCAACTAAACAATCTTGCAAAATTTTTCTATAAATTTAAAGGAAAAATAAACGTTGAACTTTTATTACCTGCGAACCTCAAACAACAGGAAGCGGTTAGGGCTTACGAATCATTTAGGAACAAAGCCTTTGTTACCGGCATCATTATCGCTAAAACGGATGAGTCCAAAAACATCGGTAATCTTGCAGGCCTATTTTTACTTCCGGATTCAGTTGTTGATTTTATCACGACAGGGGAAAACGTTCCCGAAGATATTGAGGAAGCGAATTCCGAAAATATTTATAACTTATTTTTTCCAAAATCTGTACAATTTTAAGGGGCAATTAAAAAATGAAAAGACAAAAAAAACAGAATACTTATACAAAAATAATTTCTGTAACAAGTGGCAAAGGTGGTGTAGGCAAGACCAATATAGTCTGCAATCTCGCATACTGTTTTGCTTCCATGGGCAAAAGAGTTATGATAATGGATGCGGATCTAAGTTTGGGCAATGTTTCCGTTGTAATGGGGCTTTTTCCTAAATATAATATATCACAGGTAATATACGGCGATAAACAGCTCAAGGATGTAATAATGACCGACCCTAACGGCATAATGGTTCTTCCCGCTTCTTCGGGTGTATCTGAATTATCTAACCTTTCCGAATCCCAAAAAATCACGTTAATGTCAAGGTTTGACGAATTTGCCGGTGTTCTTGACGGTTCGGGGCAATCGGTAGATATTCTTTTGATAGACACCGGCGCAGGTATATCTTCTAATGTTTTGTATTTTAATATCGCCGCAAGTGAAATATTTGTCGTAGTTACTCCGGAACCCACGTCTATTACCGATGCATATGCGCTTATAAAGGTTTTAAGCATGAGATACAGTGAAAAATATTTTTATATCATAATAAATAACGTCAGGAGCGAGAGAGAAGCAAAGGAAGTCTATAAACATTTAAGTCTTGTCTCGGATAAATTTCTTAAAGTAACGTTAAATTATCTAGGGCATATTTTGAGCGACGATAATATTTCTCGTTCGGTTATAATGCAAAAACCGGCGTTAAGTATTTTTCCGGATTCGAAGGCATCGGAATGTATCAAAAAAATAGCTTACGGCATATTGTCCAGAAAAGACAGTAAGATATCCAACGGCAATGTCCAATTTTTTCTAAACAAATTACTGATGTCGTTTTAGGGTTTTTTGCTATGAATAATATGGAAAAAATAAATCAGAGATCTAAAAAATTAATAGAAGAGAATTACAATCTCATTAATAAAGTCGCTAATTTTATGATGATAAAATTTAACGGTATGGTCAACAGAGACGACCTTATAGATATGGGGATAGGGGGTCTGATAGACGCGGCGGTAAAGTTCGATCCGTCCAAAAACGAAAACTTTAAGTTTTACGCCATAACAAGAATAAAAGGTTCGATATTGGATGGTGTAAGAAAGTTAGATTATATGCCGAGAAATGTTCGCGAACTATCCGGCAGAATAGAGAAGGCTTATTCAAAATTAGAGCAGAAATTAGGGAGAATGCCCGCAGATGACGAAGTAGCGATAGAATTAGACGCGACTATCTCCGAATTTAACGATATGCTTTATAAGATAAGAGGGGCATCGTTTTTATCGGATAAGGATTTTATGTTTTTAGATAAGACACGCCTTGAATCTTTAGATTCGTTAGAAAGCAAAGACCCTTCCGTAATAGACAATCTTTTGATCGACGAGAAAAAAAATATTCTACAAAAATGCATAGATATATTGGGAGAGATTGAAAGAAATGTCTTAATGATGTATTATCATGATGAACTGACATTAAAAGAAATAGGAGATATATTAAGTTTAACGGAATCCAGAATCTGTCAGATTCATTCTAAAGCTATTATAAAATTAAGGTTAAAACTGAAATCTTATGAATAAAATGGTAATGGATTTAGAAGCAACCATAGAGGAAATAAAGAATATTGCCGAAACCGGGACGGCTGACGACAAAAAAAGGCTTGTTGATTTGTTAAATTCAGACAGCCCCAGCATAGTCGAGTTTGCCCAGAACGCTATCGTCGGTACGAAAGCAAACTCAGGGAAAAAGGGATTGATTAAAAAACTCATGGATGTTTCTGTTTCTGTTTCATTTAGTATAAAATTAAGGTCAAATTCCTTCGATACGTTAAAACGGATATCAACGCAAAACGGTAATTTTTTGCTTGATTATGTAGGTAAAAACAGCGGAAAATATGACAGAATAGCTGCCGAGCTTATAAGACACGGCAATTTTAAGCCGCGAAAACTACCCGAAAAAACCTTAATCGTACTTGCGGGTAGCAGCGATGAAATTACCAGAGCCAACGCGATAGAATCTATAGGAATATTAAAACTTAATCCGGGGAAACTTCTTGTCGGAGCGCTTAACGACAATTTTTTCGTTTTATCCGCAGCTGTTTTTTCTATAGGAGAATTAAAATTAAAGAGTATGTTTCCTAAATTAAAAGAGATGTTTTTGGCGACTCAAGACAGGGTTGTTAGAAATATAATAATCGAATCGTTGTCTAAAATGGGCGGGGATGAAGTAGCAGATTTTTTTTTATATCTTTCGAATAATAATGTTAGATTTAAATTGGATAAAATTTATATACTCAAAAGTTTTTATAAAATATGCTTTATAGGGGATTGCGATAAAAATACATCCGTAGCCAAAAAGAAATTGTGCTATAGGTTATCCGAAATTAATTTAAAAATAAGTATATTTTCTTTGTTGGATTATGAAGAAAGAGATACTATAGATTCCATTTTGTGTTATTTTTCCTTATTTAATCATAAAAAATCAAGAAAAATATTTAAGTTTATGTTTGATTATTATCAAAAAACAGATATGGACGAACTTGAATACGTTTATGTGAAAAATATATTAAAAAAGATTACCAGGCCTAAGTATATAATGGAACATATAAAATCATTAAGTCAATCGTCGGATTTGGATAAGATAGATATACTTATTGATGTTTTATCTGAGATTATGCCCGGTGACATAATAAATCTTTTAGATTTCTATAAAGATAGAAAGTTTTTTATTGAAATAAAACTTCCCCTTTTAAAATATGCTAAACGCTTGTCATCCACTCATTACGAGCTTTTATTGTCCAATATCGTTGCTAACGATTACATGAAAGACGTCGACGGAGACGTCAGAAGGTCTTCCGTTGCCTTATTGGGGCACATTACTAAAGATGCTTCTTATATAGAAAAATTTTTTACCAATCTTCTTATGGAAAAATATTCCGACGTAATAGATGCTTACATAGAAACTTTATCCAATTTTTTGAATGTCGGGCGGAATAAAAAATATATTTATTTTTTCATAGATAACCTTTCTTTGAAAAATATCAAAGCGACTGAATATTCGCTGACTATTCTCGGCAATAAGAAGCGTGGTCTAAACGACAAAGAAATTTTAGATTTATATGCAAAATTTTTACCACTTAAACATTGTAAGTCTGTGCCGTTAAAAAGGCTTTTGGCAAAAGTGCTTAAAAAATTCGATTTAATTAACCATAAAGGCGAGATGTCTTTTTTGCTCGAAGACGACGACGAGGAGGTCAGGTTAAATTATTTAGAATCGCTTCTTGAATCGGGAGAAAAGGATTCACATGTGTTTTTTGATTTTCTCAGTTCAGTTAGGTCTTCCGATATATTCAGATACAAAATAATTGAGTTAATTCAAAAATTGGGCAACGAGGATAGTTTTAAGAAACTTGTTTCTATTTTGTGTAAAGAAAAAAACAAAATGGTCAAAATTGCATTATTGCGGGCATTGAGAGGTATAGATAAAGAAAAGTCCGATCCTATTATTAAGGAATATAGTTTATCTATAGATAAAGACCTGAGAGATTTTTCATTAGAACTCATAAAAAATTAGAAATTAATGGATTATATAAATGTGGACTTATCCAATGATACCTTTAATAAATTAAAGGTTTTTATCTATGAAATATCCGGCATATATTTTAGTGAACAGAAAAAGTATCTATTAGAGACAAGGCTTTCTAAAAGACTTTCTGTATTAAATCTGCTTAATTTCGAGGATTATTATAACTATTTAAAATATTCGTCAGAGAAAGAAATAGAGATGAAAGAGCTGTTAAACAGCGTTACGACAAACGAAACCAGTTTTTTCAGGGATATGCCTCAGCTTAAAATATTTGTAGATATTTTGAAACAGATTATATCGGCAAACAGTTTTAGCGCTTATAAAAAAATAAGAATATGGAGTGCGGGGTGTTCTACCGGCGAAGAGCTTTATACTATCGCCATTTTAATAAAAGAAAATATCTTTTTATCCAATGTTGAATTTGAAATAGTCGGAACGGACATCAGTGAAAAAGTCTTATCGTCGGCAAAAAACGGTATTTATAACGGTTACACTCTACGCAATGCCTCCGAGGCTGTTTTACGTAAATATTTTAACAAAATCGACGACGATACTTACAATGTAAAAGATGAAATTAAAAACATTACGGTTTTTCGAAATATAAACCTTATGGATGTAAAAGAAATAAAATTGCTTAATCTCTTTGACGTCGTTTTATGCAGAAACGTTATAATATATTTTGATGCAGAATCGAAAAAAAAAGCCGTCGTGAATATATATACAGGCTTAAAAACCGGTGGTTACCTGTTCTTAGGGCATTCGGAATCGCTTCATTCCGTATCGGCCTTGTTTAAGTTAGTCGGCATAGGTAAAACGCCGTTATATAGGAAGGAATGATATGAAAAATTACACGGTGTTAATAGTGGAAGATTCCTTAGTTGTTATAAAATTTATGGCCATTGCTTTTAGAAGTGCGGGGTTTAAAATAAAAACCGCTTCCGACGGATATGAAGCATTAGAAAAAGTCATAAAGGGAGATATAAACCTTATAGTGACCGATCTGAATATGCCGGAGATGGACGGCATAACATTATTAAAAAATCTTAAAGAAAACGAAGATACTAAAAAAATACCGGTAATACTCGTGTCTTCGAATATACCCGACAAAAAAGAATTGTCTGAAAGTTATGCATTTTTGCAGAAGCCTTTTAAATGGAATGCGATAATAGAAATAGCCAAAAAGGCGGTTAAAAATATTTACGAGTGATTAAGACGTATAATAATCATAATAGTAATTGATAAAAATATAAATTTTTATTATAATTTTAAATATTTTAAAGGGATACTACATATGGCGATAGATCTTTCTATGAAAATTCTCATAGTAGACGATTTTTCCACTATGAGAAGAATTATTAAAAATATTTTGAAGCAGATAGGTTTTTCAAGTATAGATGAAGCTGAAAACGGCGAAATAGCCCTGTCGAAAATTATCGACGGAGATTACGATTTTGTTATTTCGGACTGGAATATGCCGGAAATGAGCGGCATAGAGCTGTTAAAAAAGGTCAGAATGAGCGAAACCGTAAAAGACTTGCCATTTTTAATGGTTACGGCTGAATCAAAAAAAGAAAATGTTATAGAAGCCGTTAAAGCGGGGGTTAATAATTACATAGTAAAGCCATTCACCGCCGAAGTTCTTCAGGAGAAAATATCTAAGATATTCCCGGATTAGTTTAAACTAACGTTTTACTATCGGAGCAGAATGATGGACGATTCGATGCAGGAGATTGTTGACGATTTTATTCAGGAAGCGCTTGAACTCCTTGAAAGTCTTAACGAAAACTTCATAGAATTAGAGAAGCAACCGGATAATAAAGATATACTGAATACGATATTCAGGGCGGCGCATACCATAAAGGGTTCCGCCGGTTTCCTTGGTTTTCAGAATATAATAGAACTTGCACACAGCGCCGAAAATATTCTTAATAAGTTAAGGCAGGGAGAGATGGTTCTTACCGCCGAAATGACGGATTATCTGCTGAAAGCTATGGATACGTTGAAAGCCATGATAATTACTATTTCCGAAACCGGTACGGAAGGTAATCCCCCCATAGATAATACCGAACTTATTAAAAAGCTTAACGAAATGTCCGAAGGATTGAACATCGAGACTCCTTCTCCTAAAGAAGAATCGTCCTTATCCGAGGGCGAAGGTGTGAAAATAGATCCTGCCTGTTCCGAAGGACAACATGCCCGGTTAGCCGATGATTCGGGTTCCGGTAAAAAAAAGACTAAAAATTTAGGCGATATTCTTTTAGAAGATAACCTGATTTCCAAAGAAGAACTTGAGCAGATTTATAGGGAGAAGGAGGAGGAGGAACGCGGGATAAAAGGGCCGGAAGAAAAACCGAAAGCGGAATCCGTAGATGTAGAGCCGCCTCCCGTAGCTGATGCGTCATTTTTATCGGTAAAATCCGATAGTCCTTCAGCAGAGGCTACTGCGGAGGAATGTCGGAATAAACCGTCGCCCGTATCGAAGCCCCTTCCCGTTATTCCGCAAAAACCCGTTCCGGTTCATATGTCCGAAATAAAAGAAACTACAGTCAGGGTGGGCATCGAAAGACTCGATAACGTAATGAACCTGGTGGGAGAATTAGTTCTTGCAAGAAACAGATTGTTCAATATTTCATCAAAATTAGAATCTAAATATGCAGACGATGACCTCTCTTCGGTATTGGCACAGGTGGTAGCTAACCTAAATTTAGTGACTACGGATCTTCAGCTTGCGGTTATGAAAACAAGGATGCAGCCGGTCAAAAAGGTATTCAGTAAATTTCCCAGAATGGTTAGAGATCTTTCCCGCGAATTAGGCAAGGATATAGACCTGCAAATATTCGGCGAAGAAACGGAACTCGATAAATCAGTAATAGAAGAAATAGGAGACCCCCTCGTTCATCTAATAAGAAATAGTGTGGACCATGGTATAGAAGATAAAGAGGGTAGAATCAAAAACGGAAAGCCGGAAAGGGGAACTATAAAATTAGTTGCCGAACATGAAGGGAACTACATTATTATATCGGTTACGGACGACGGCGGTGGTATTGATGCTAACATTATTAAACAAAAAGCTGTAGAAAAGGGAGTAATAGATGAAAAAACAGCAATAAATCTCTCGGATAAAGATGCGTTAAACCTTATTTTTACACCGGGATTCAGCACTAAAGACAAGGCCACCGAAATTTCAGGAAGAGGCGTGGGGATGGACGTCGTAAAGACCAATATACAGAAACTTAACGGAATTATCGAAATAGATTCTAAACCGGGACGGGGTTCCGATATTATATTAAAACTTCCTCTGACCGTAGCTATAATTCAAACCCTAATTGTCGGAGTAGAGGGTCAAGTTTTTGCCATTCCGCTTAATTCTATAGTCGAAACGCTTAGAATAAAAGAATCGACTATTCAGACGATAGATAAACATGAAGTTATAAACCTTAGAGAATCTGTTTTGTCTCTACTCAGGCTCGGAAATGAATTCGAGATTTACGAAAATACCGATAAAGATTTTTCAAGTTATACGGATAAGGAAATATACATCGTGGTTGTCGCTCTTGCAGAAAAAAAGGTTGGTATAGCGGTAGATAACCTTTATGGCCAGGAGGAGGTTGTTATTAAGTCTTTAGGCGACTATGAATTAGGATATAAGGGGATTTCCGGCGCGACTATAACGGGCGACGGTAAAGTGGTTTTAATAATAGACGTGGCATCAATGATAGATGCGGTTAAAATTAGATAATGCAGATTATGATAAACCGGACTGTTGTGAATAATAAAATTATGTTAATATTATCAGGGATTAACAAAAGGGGGTTTGAAATCTTATGGCAGGGCATATCAGGATTTTAATAGTCGATGATTCGCCGTTTATGAGGAGGGCCATAAATTCTCTTCTTGAGGGAGAAAAAGATATTACGGTAGTGGGGTTTGCAAAGGACGGACAGGATGCAATTCGCCAAGTTCAAGACCTGAAACCGGACATAGTAACGATGGATATCGAAATGCCCGTCATGGACGGGCTGAAGGCTCTTAAAATTATTATGGAAAAATTTCCCTTACCCGTGATAATGTTAAGTTCGCTTACCGAGGATGGAGCCGAAGGGACATTAGACGCTCTCGATATAGGAGCTGTTGATTATATCCCTAAAAATCTTTCCAATGTATCGCTTAATATCTTAAAAATAAAAGACGACTTGCTTTCAAAGATAAGGGCCATTACGGTAAAAAAGTATGTTTTCAGGCAGTACGGGGACATCACTGCCGTAGAATACGCGGAGCAGACGTCGCTTGAAGAAAATACCGACGGTAAAAATAAAATAGATATCGTTGCAATAGGTTCTTCAACCGGAGGACCGAGAGCCCTTCAGGATGTCATACCTAAAATTCCGGAAAATTTTCCGGTTCCCATAATTATGGTCCAACATATGCCTAAGGCATTCACAGGGTCTTTTGCCGAGAGATTATCTTCAATGTCCCATATTAATGTTATAGAGGCATCCGGAGACGAAATAATTAAGCCGGGGACAGCATATCTATCGCCTGGAGATAAACATCTCAGCATAGAGAAAGCGGGCAGAGAAGGTATTAAAATAACGCTTTCTAATGAGCCTGCCGACCTGACAAACAGACCGTCGGTCAGCTTCATGATGGAATCGGTGGCAAAGGAATATCCAGGGAAGGCTCTTGGAATTATATTGACCGGAATGGGCTCGGACGGACTTTTGGGCATGAAAAAGATTAAAGAAGGGGGAGGAAAAACGATAGCTCAAGATGAAGCTACCTGTGTTGTTTACGGTATGCCCAAGGTGGTTACGGATGCAGGTTTAGCGGATGTCGTTCTTCCCGTGTACAGAATAGGCAATGAAATAATAAAGGAAATTATGGGTTAGTTTTTATATATAATATGTACGGTCTTATTTATCTCATTCTTGGAGGAAATTTATGGATATCGCTATTAAAAAAACCGGGGATCAAAAAAACAGTGTGGTAAGTTCCGAAATCGACGAAATAGTTCAACTTGTCACCTTTAAATTAGGCAACGAAGAGTTCGCTTTAGATATTTTGAAGGTTCAGGAAATAAATAGAATCGTCGAAATAACCAAGGTTCCTAAGGCGCCGGATTTTGTAGAAGGTGTTATTAATCTGAGAGGCAGGGTTATTCCTATAGTGGATATAAGAAAGAAATTTCACCTTAGTATCAAAGAGGCAACAAAGGATGCCAGGGTTATAGTGGTAAATATAATGAATAAAACCATAGGTCTTATTGTCGACAGTGTCTCTGAGGTCTTAAGAATTAATTCATCAACTATTCAGCCTCCGCCGCCTTTAATTGCCGGTTTAGATTCTGATTATATTAAAGGCGTAGGCAAATTGGACGAAAGACTTATAATACTTTTAGATATCGACAAGATATTTACGACAGGAGAACACAGGCTTATAGAAAGTATAATGAAGTGATTTATGAAAGCCCCGTATATTTTTGCGACCGCAAACCAAAAAGGAGGCGTAGGCAAAACAACTACAGTAATTACCCTCGGCAGTTCCCTTTCTGTTTTTGGGTTTAGGGTTCTCTTAGTAGACTTAGATCCTCAGGCAAGTCTTACTAACCATCTCGCCGTAGAGCCCGAAAAATTGGAATGTTACGTAGGCGATCTAATGATATCCGATTCTTTTAATCCTGCCGATGCCATTATAAATAAATATAGGCTTAAAAACGGGGGGTGTATAGACCTACTCCCTTCAAATATTAACTTAGCCAGAATAGAAGCGGAACTATCGATTTCTAAGGGTGGGGGGTTAAAACTAAGAGAAAAATTAAAGTTTTTTAAAAATAGTTACGATTATATAATAATAGATTCGTCTCCTGCATTGAGCGTACTTCTTATTAGTGCCGTTGCAGCGAGCGATGAAATTATTATTCCGGTTATGGCGGATTTTTTATCGGCAAGGGGTGTTGATTTATTGCTCTCTACTATAACTAAAATAGAAAAAGCGTTAGATACTAAATGTACATATAGGCTTTTAATCACCATGTTCGATAGAAGGACTAATTCGTCGCTTAAGTCGGCGGATTACTTTAAAAATAAGTATAGAAATAATCATTTTAGCGGTTTAATTAATATAGACACGAAGTTTAGGGATGCGAGTTTGATAAAAAAACCGCTTACTTATATAGATATTCATTCTAGAGGGGCTTTGGACTATATCGGCGTAGCCCGTGAAATAATTAACGGTTTGGATGGCGGAGATAATGAGGGGGATAAAAAATGAACGAAACCTTTAAATTATATGATTTAAATAATTTAAAAACGGTAGGTTCCGATATAGTAACTCCATGGATAGACGGTCTTTTATCTGAAAATATCGAAGAATTTCCGGAAGCGGAAAAGCCGACACGTGTGCTCGTTTATCCCGTAGAAAATTTATTAACTCCGGCAACCTCGGTGGTCTGTGCCGTTTCCAAACCCGGTTTTTCTATAGAGCCTCGGCAGGATACAGTTCGGATAATTAGCTCTATTTCTGCGGTTACGACTAAAATAGACGGTGAGAAAGAGATCGGCTACTTTACTTTTGCCTCCGGAGATTCTCTTTACGCTTTACCGGCGTTAAGCATCAACGAGATAATAAAATATAAAAAACCGGTTAGTATTTTTTCTAAAAAACAGGGGCATCTCGGAGTAATTTTATATCGCAATAGAATGGTGCCTATTTACGATTTCTCTATGATAGTCTCTATGCATATCAATGATAGAGTTGCGCTTAGTTATACTATAATATGTATTTATAAGAATAAATTTTTCGGTTTATCCGTAGACCGCATAAAAGACATAATGAAAATTAAGAATAAGCATCTTATTTCTTCGTCAACTTTTAAATTCAAAACATCTAATAGCATGCTTTTAGATGTTTTTCAAGATGAAGAGAAAAAAATTTATTCAATAATAGATTTAGAAAGTGTTTTTAACCATTTAACGTCATGATGGATTTAGTTGAAATTCAACAAATTATTTCAAATTTATCGTCTATTGAAAAGATAGCATCGTCTTCTCATGCTTTAGCGGTAAATTCCGGCAATATAGCTCGTGAAAAAATGGAAAATACCAATGAAATGCAGAAAAACATTGTAGTAGAATTAAGCGAAGTATTAGAGCCGGTTAATGACGAAAAAGAAAAACCGAAAAAGGAAAAAGAAGAAAAACCGAAAAAGGAAAAAAATCCCTCTCATGTGGATTTAATCTTATGAACCGCGGCATTAATCCGTTACTTCCCTTTCCCTCCGACAATATAGCGGCAATATTCAAAGATAAAATGACCGCTTCTCTTTTAGATATCGTAAATTCGGGCGATATGATAGAAGCAAACCTGATAGGGACGGAAAACTCTTTAAGCGGAACGTTCAGTCTAAACGGCAAATTATTTAAGGCGGATATCCCGGATGACCTTCGTAACGAATTTGCACTGAGAAAAACTTTCGACGACGGTTTCAGCATGCCGGTTAGGCTTCGTCTTATAAGTGTTGAAGATAACGGCAAAATAATTTTCAAGATATTAAATGATTTAAACAACAAGGACATGCAAAAAGCACTTGATTTATATAATGAAATTTATTCAAATTATGTAGAAACGAATTTTAAATCCCTTTTTACCTCAGATTTAAACATAAGTGATCAAAATTTAACCGTTTCCGTAAATGGCAATTTTTTATTTATTCACGTTAATTTCAATTACGGCGCCGGTGTAGGTTCGGTTATTTTAACGTCGGCTGATTCTAATTCTTCTCATATTTTTAAAGACGGACAGGGTAAAAAACCGTTTTTAAATGCGGGGAAAAGAGCATATATGTTCATGCTTGAAGTAGATTTATGTCCATTAGGCAACGTCAAATTATTTTCATATTTTTTTAACAAATCTTTGAGCATAAATTTTCAAAATTGCTCTAATGCCGCTAAAAAATTAATAGGCAGGAATTTAAATTTATTTAAGGAAATTATGTCGTTAGAAGGGATAAGCCTTAAAGACGTATCCTTCAAAAATAATGGCGATAATTTCAACGGCGATACCCGCTATAATGTGTTTTCTGACGGTAAGATAATAAATGAAAGAGTTTAAAACAGACAAAAATATTAAGGCGTCCGCTCTGAAATATGACGGAGAAAAGAATAGCGCTCCCGTATTAATCGCAAAAGGCAGGGGTAGGGTTGCCGAAAAAATAATAGAAATAGCAAAAAAAGAAAATATACCGGTAATGGAGAATAAGATGTTGGCAGACGTGCTTGATAGATTAGATATTTACGACGAAATTCCGCCGGAACTTTACAAGGCCGTCTCTAAAATTTTTGCATTTCTTTGGAAAGTAAACGAGAAAGCCGCCGGAGATTCACGAAATTTTTGACTTAAACGGAACCCTTCATGAAAGCAACTATCTCCCTCTGTCTTTTAAATATATATCTAAACATGATGTCTTGAGCCTTCGGTTTTAAATTAATAGCTTGAGCGCCGATTTTATATTTCAGGTTATTTAATTTTATTGTCGATCTTATTTCCGCCCGTATCATAATGTCCGGTAGCTCGTCGGGAAACTTAATTTTCACCTCTTCTAAAATAGTGTGCTTTTCTAATGGGAATTTAAGCAGAAAAGAAAATCCTTCACCGGAAAGATCAAACATCTTCGTGTCATAATATCTATCGTCTGATAAAAAAGACAATCTAACCGGTCTGTTTACGGATGGTTCTATTCTGAAAAATTTTCTTTTTTCTAACGATAATATTTCAATTGGCTTATAAATATAGAAAACGAAGTATTCTTTATATTTTTTATAGTCGTACAATTTTGAGATAAAATAATGTTCATTATTGTTAAATTTAAAAACGGCCTTAAGGTAAGATGATTCCGCGAGTTTTATATTGCCGACCTTAGGAATTATAGAATCAATAATTATATAATCGTTGTTTACTTCAATGATATTAGTGAAATATTCTTCGCTAAAAGGAATCGGGATTATGACGATAGGTTTTTTTTGATTGGCGAAATTTTTCAGTATAGCATGAATTTCATGCTTTCTCGAATATATTTTAATATCGGGATTTTCTTTTAATTTTTTTATTTCGAACATAATTTCCTTAAGGTCTTTTCATATCGCATGTCCGAAAACAAATCCGACGCCAAAACGATAAACGTATACGCGGGAATGTCCAAAGAATTGTATAATCCAAATTAAAATAAGACTATCCGGTCGTGTTTTTTTAGTTTGTTGATCATTTTTGCATTCTCGAATTGCGAGGCATAATTAAATTCTTCCGCCCGAGACGTTACCCCGTTTACGTTACAGGAATATTCGCAAACCGAGACGTTACCGATATTGTTTTTTTTAATGATTGAGATAAACTTATCGTTTTTCGTGAGGAATACTCCTCTATCCATTATAAAAATCTTAATATCGCAATTTTTTTTTGCCGCCGCATTAATCAAACCGACAATGTAGTTTATATGTTTATCTTTTGTAATAATGAACGCCAGCGTTTTATCCACGGCACCCTCGTATATTTATGTACCTTCTTATAATAAGATAATGCTTTATATTATAAGAGAAAAGACGGTCGAGTGTCAAATATCAAGATAGCTTTTTACTTAGACATATTTTCCTTACAATTAAAACAATATGGGAAAATTTTTCCCATAGCGCACATCATAGGGGGAGAGGCACATAATTTCTTTCCTTTAGATGCGGTAATTTTATAGGTAAACGCAATTTAAAAAATTAACCATGTGCTTTTGGTACGTTAATTGCATTAATTATCATATTACTTACTATATATAATAAAGGGTGATCAAATGGACGGTGGTTCTTATATAGCTTTAAGCGGAATCTTATCGGAAGAAAAAAAAATGTCTATGGCTACAAATAACCTGTCCAATGTAAATACTATCGGCTATAAGAGCAGTAATGTGCTTTTCGGAGAGTTTTTATCCCAAAAAGCCGTTTCTATTTTAAATTCTGGAAGTAAAAAACCGTTTGTAGATAAAGCATATCCCATAACCCTCGGCAGTTATGTAAATACTTCCCAGGGTGCGGTAAAAAAAACCGGCAATAGGCTTGATTTGGCGATCAGCGGAAGCGGATATTTTGCAATTCAGACCCCGGATGGAATTAAATATACGAGAAATGGCGTCTTCTCGCTGAATGAAGCCGGTGAACTCGTCAACCAGAACGGTTTCCCCGTTCTCGATACCGATGAAAAACCGATATTTTTAAATAAGGAAGGGGCAGACGTTACGGTTACGCGTGCAGGTATAATAAATCTAAAGAATTCTACGATGAGTGGAGGGATATACCAAGGGAAGATATTGATGGTTAACTTTAAAGATTCGGAATATTTGTCTAAATATGGAGATACGATGTTTTCGGCAACTAAGGATTCCGGTGTCCCGGTCAAAAATCAAGATCCGGATATACTCCAGGGTTACGTTGAAGAGTCAAATGTTAACGAGATTAAGAGCATGGTGGGAATGATAAACATTTCTAGGGTTTACAACGACATGATAGAGATTATAAAATCGTATGGCAGTGTTAACAATGCGGCCATAAACATTGTAGGTGCTGCGGTTTAGAGAAGCTTAACGGGGGCGGTATTACGTTTAATACCGGACAACTAATTTAACGATAACGGCGTTTCTCATGGGGGGACATTATAAATGAGGGCATTATGGACTGCTTCCACCGGCATGGAGGCCCAGCAAATAGAAATAGATAATATTGCCAATAATCTTGCGAATACTAATACCACGGGATATAAGGAGTCTAGAGTTAATTTCGAAAGCCTTTTTTATCAGACGGTTAAATCTCCCGGGGCTTATTCGTCCGAATATACGCAGGTTCCTACCGGCATTCAAATCGGTCTCGGAACTAAGGTATCTTCTATAGAAAAGGAATTTACGCAGGGAGACCTCCAAAAAACATCTAATCCGTTAGATATAGCAATATCGGGTCAGGGATTCTTTCAGGTACATATGTCTAACGGCGAGACCGCTTATACCAGAGACGGTACTTTTCAGACAAACTCGCAGGGTCAGTTAGTAGATGCGAACGGTTACCCGCTTGTTCCGCCTATTACCGTTCCTCCTAACGCATCCTCTATAACAATCTCTCAAAACGGTACGGTATCGGCGGCCGTTTCGGGTCAGACCGATCCTGTTCAAATAGGAACCGTAACACTCGCTAATTTCATCAATCCCGCCGGGCTTAACAGTATAGGCAGTAATCTCTATCTGCAAACATCCGCTTCCGGAATTCCACAAATAGGGACGCCTAATGCAAACGGGATAGGGGCTATTCAACAGGGTTTTTTAGAAATGTCGAACGTAAATTTAGTAGGTCAGATGGTATCCATGATAACGGCTCAAAATGCATACACGATAGATTCCAAGGCCATTACCGTTGCCAATCAGATGCTGCAGGTCATGGACGGTTTAATACCGTAAGGTTATATTAAATAATAATATGATTATATAAATTCCGATTATTTATGCCGAGAAAAATAATTTTAGCCTTTTTACTTTTATATGCCGGTTTATTGTTACTTCATGGAGTAACCACATCTTTTGCAGGGGACATTAGCGGCACTAATCATACGCAACTAAAAAAATTTGTGATTAATTCATATTTAAAAGAGATAGAGCCAAAATTTAGAAGGTATTTTAGTTTTAACGGCTTCGCTTTTACCATACCCGTTAAGAATATAGGGGCGTATTTCATGAAATCGAAGATAGATAACCCAGAATTTTCCGGTTATCATACGGTGATAGTGAAATTATTAGATAGAGAAAGCGATTCAGTCAAGGGAATAGCTTATGTTTCTTTTAAAACGAAAATTTACGCCCCCGTTGCGGTCGCTTCTCAAACAATAGGAAAATTTCAAATCATAAAACGGGACGACGTCAAAATTTCTTATGTAAGCATTCCGAGCTTATCGGGAGGTTATTACCTGAGCAAAAAATATGTGATAGGTAGAGAGGCAAGATTCGTTATTCCGCAAAATTCTACGCTGTCCAAAGAAGACACGGAAGAAAAAACGGTAATAGTTTTTGGAGACGAGGTAGATATAGTATATAAAAGCTATGGGTTGGTTTTAGAGACAAAGGGAGTGGCTCTTCAGTCGGGTGCTTTGAATTCTATAATACGAGTAAAAAATATATATTCCGGAGCAGTTTTAAGTTGTGTAGTAAAATCTGATAAAATTGTTACGGTAAGGTAAAAATTTATGAAAATAAGAAAATCGGTAAAAAAATATCTGTTTGTTTTTTCGTTTTTGTCGGCACTGATACCTGTTATATTGAGCGGTTGCGGCGGTGTCACTCCGCCAAAATCTATGATTCCTCCTACATACGTAAAACCGACGGCAAAAAACGGTGGAATTGCAAGCAAGCCCGTTTTAGGCTCCTTGTGGAGCAGCTCAAACGGGGCAGACCTCTATGCCGATAACGTAGCGTTAAGGATCAACGATACCGTTACCGTAATAATAAACAATAGGACCAGGGTAAGCGACTCATCCGGAATTGTGCTTTCACATACTTCATCTGGTAAGGGCAGTATTGCTTTTGGTAGTCTTTCGACATCAAAACCTACCGGCTATGACGGTTCTAATGCGGAAAAATTTAATGGCGGCGGCGGGGTTTCCGAATCAGGTAATATTTCGACGATGATGCAGGCTCAGGTTGTCAGGGTATTTCCCAATGGTAACATAGAATTAAAGGGTGAAAGAGAGGTCTCGGTAAACGGAGAAACGAGGTATTTATTGATTAAAGGGGTTGTCAGACCCACTAATATATCTCAGGCAAATACCGTTTTATCTAGTCAAATTTCCGATTTAAGGGTTTGGATAAACGGCAAGGGTTATATAAATACCCAGCAGAGCCCAAACTGGCTTTATAAAGCGATGGAATTTATATGGCCATTTTAACGTGTATAATTACTTACTAAAAATAGCAATGAAGAAAAAAATATTTTTTATACCCTTATTATTTTTAATTAGCCTATTCATCTTGAATATGAACCCTAATTTTTCTTTTGCGGCTAAAATAGGCAATATTACTTCCATTTACGGGGCAATGAGTAATCCTATGGTTGGTTACGGTCTTGTAGTAGGACTTGACGGTACCGGAGACCGGTGGGGAGTTAACGTTACTCGGCAAAGTATAGTTACGATGTTGTCTAAGTTGGGAGTAAATACCGATCAGGCTTCTCTCTATGAAATAAGGGATACCGCTGCCGTTATGGTGACTGCAGAACTTCCTCCTTTCGCCGTACCTGGCGAACGAATAAGCGTTACAGTCAGTTCTATCGGAAATGCCGAAAGTTTGCAGGGTGGTGTTTTGCTTATGACTCCGTTAAAGGGATCAAACGGCAAGGTTTACACATTGGCTCAGGGAAGCGTATCTACCGGAGGAAACGTTACTGCTCAAAACGTTATGCCGCTTCCGGGCTATATTCCAGTATCTCAGAATTTCCAGACTTCAGGCATCGTAGATAATGGCGGAATAGTCGAAAAGGGAATTTCTATAAAACTGAACTCGTTTAATACTGTTCGTTTAATATTAAAAAATCCAAATTTTACAAATGCTTCTATGGTGGCATCGGCTATAAACGTAAAATTCGGCAAGGGAACAGCAAAGCCTTTAAACTCTACGGAAGTATCGATTGATGTTCCGGCTTCATATAAGGGAAACGTAGCGGAGTTCATTTCTGCAGTAAACGTCATAAACGTAAAAACGCATTTAAGGGCAATTATAGTTATCAATGAGCGTTCCGGAACCGTAGTAATGGGTGGCAATATTGAAATAGACCCGGTGGCGATATCCAACAGAAACATCACTCTTAAAATCGGCAAGAAAAGGGTCCCCAACGCGTTTTTTCTAAAGAGAGGGTTAACCGTGCAGCAGCTTATAAAGGCATTGAATGCCGTTGGTGCTTCGACTTCCAGCATCATTTCGATACTTGAATCCATTAAAGCGGCGGGAGCTCTTTCGGCGCAAATCAAAATAATTTGATAATATTGAGGGGAAATTAAAGATATCGTTGAAAAATGACGATTGTTATATGTGGAGAAAGTTGAAACCGGTAAAAACAATTAAGTAATAAAAGAAGGTCTTAGCATATGACAATTAGTATTTATAATATTCCTCCGATTATCGACGAAATTTCGAAAAACGTCGGCAACAAAAAAAAGGAGATGAGCTTAAAAATAAGTCAAACCGGAAGTGATGAGGTTAATATATCCGGCGGGGCCGATTTTATAAGCAATTTAAAAAACTCTATAGATAGGGCACAGTCGGTTCCTACGGAAAAACTCAATGCCGTAAGGCAGTCGGTAATGTTTGGAAGTTATGCCGATGGTTCTAAAATAGCCGGGGGATTGCTTAAAAATTTAAATATAACAAACGAGTAATACATTTATTATGGAAAATTTATCCGAATATAGAAATAATCTTAACGAGATACTCGAAATTATTTTAAACCTAAAAAAGGAGATTGAAGAGTTTTATCTATTTTTGAGTTCAAATTTTAATCTCTTTGAAAACATAGATATATTTAACAAAAAGAAAGAACGGTTAAACGAATCAATAGGAAGGCTGAAGGGCAGGCTTCAAACCGTTTCATTTTTACAGCCGTGCGAAAAAATAAATGAAAGCAAAAAAAACGAGGAGTTTGAACACTTGAAGAATCGGATAAAAGATGCGGTTATCGAAATCGGTAAAATCAACGAGGCATTTTCCGGCTTAATTAAAAAAAACATACACTATAATCAACTAACGATTTCATTCATTACCGACGCATTCAGCAAAAGTTCGATTTATAATAGGTCCGGTTCAAATGAATCCGGTTTTTTTCCGTTAAAAAATATTTTAATAGGACCCGGGGTTAAGGTTTAAATGCTTACCATAAACAATATATTCGATATTGCCGAATCGGCAATGACGACAAATCAGACGGCTATGAATACCGTTTCTCAAAACGTCGCTAATGCCAACACCCCTTTTTACAACAGTGAAACTCCGGTTATAGTCGAAGCTCCGGCGGTTATAGGAGAGCCTTACACCTACGGAACAGGCGTAAATGTATCGCATATTCAAAGAAGTACGAACGACTTTGTCCAGTCGGAGGTTAACGGAGAAACTACTTGGAATAGCTATTACACCACTTTATATCAGGGGTTGGACCAGATCCAAAACCTATTTAACGACCAGTCTGGCTCCGGTTTTAGTTCGGCAATATCCAAATTTTTCAACGATTTTCAAAATGTCGCAAACGACTCATCGAATACGGCACAGAGAACCGCATTGCTTTCGGATGCAAATTCCCTCTCCGGAAATATTAATAACGCCTACACTGCCGTAATGAATATGGTTTCTTCGACAAATACCTCCATAAAAGGCGCTATACCGGAAATCAACAACCTTGCCGATAGGATTGCTTCGCTCAATAAGCAGGTTACATATGCTAAAAATGCGGGAGGCAACGCCAACGAACTGCGGGACGAGAGGATGAATTCCGTGAATGAGCTTTCCAAATTAGTCAATATTTCATATTATAAAAATAATAGCGATAAAATCAATATATCTATAGGTAATGTGCCTATCGTAATAAGTGATTCATCCTTTAGCCTTTCGACGCACATTGATTCATCCAATTCGTCTGCATTAGATATTATGTGGAACGGACCGGACGGCTCTACACAGAGTATTACTAAAAATATTACAGGGGGTAGTCTCGGTGCTTATGTAAACCTTGAGCATGTCGCGGCTCCGTCTTATATAAAACAATTAAACTCCTTGTCAGCGTCCATAGTCGACAATGTCAATTCTCTGCAACATAGCGGTTACGGGCTTGGCGGTTTGACGGGGAACTATTTTTTTAATCCCGATTTGACTACCGCAGTAGGAACTAATACTGTAACAAATAAAACGGTAACCGATGCTGTTATCTCTACGGGGTATATTACCGATCCGTCTAAGCTCACGGGGAACAACTATACGGTTTCGACGACCGGCGGAGGTACTTTTATCGTTAAAAACGCCACTACGGGTCAAGCTTTAAGCGGTTCCGAGGTTAGTGTTTCTTCTGTAACCAATAAATATGGACAAAGCGTGTATAAGATTGATTTCGGCGGGGTTTCAGTCAATATTACCGGAACATCTACTGACGGAGCTGCTCCGAAAAACGGCGATACTTTTATCGTCAATCAGTTAACGACCGATCCCGCTTTTATTATGGCGGTTAATCCTAATCTGTCTACTTCTCAGGTTGCTGCCGCTTCTGCCGTTGCAACGGCTGTCAGTCCAAGTAATACCGGCAACGCTATTGTAAGTGCCGGCTCGGTGATTAACCCCACCGATGTAACCGATGGAACCGCTATTTCAAGTAGTAATGGCGGCGGACAGTATGATATAACTTATGTTTCGTCTGATCTCTCGTCTGCTGCCGCTTCAGGTGCTACTACGATTACGATAAACGGAAACTTTCAGAATAATTTAAATACGCGTGATAATTTTTTGGCAGGTCAGCAAATTTTAATAGGGAGCACGAGTTATACCGTTTCTAACGCTTCGGGGAGTGTCGTTTATAACAGTACTAATGATACTACGAATATCACATTGAGTTCCGGTCTTACAAAAGCATATAGTTCCGGTACCGTCGTTTCGGCATTTTCCGTTAGCAACAAAACTACCGGAGAGACGCAATATTTATCAATCCCTCCAACTGTATCAAGTTTAGGACAGAATGATTATTCCATATTTTTCGGTAATCAAAATAATATAGGTTCAACCGTATCTGCCCGAAATTTCCATGTGAAAATAGCAGGAACGCCGTCAAACGGAGATTCATTTACTGCAAATATTATATCTCCAAAGCCTGATTCGACTCCTTCGATATATGCTACAAATATGACCTTATCTCAAATGAAATCTGTAGGCCTTGACGGAAATAACGAAAATGCCTTGAATATCGGATCGCTTCAAAATAATAATGTGCCGATTAACGGAGTCGATACGCCTATTTCGACTTACTATTCCGGTATTGTGTCTAATATCGGAACTCAGGCTCAAAGCACGCATGCTAATTACACTAACTCAACCTCGGTTATTTCAAATTTGCAGAATCAATTGCAGTCCTTCGTAGGTGTAAATATGAACCGGCAGATGACCGATTTAGTTAATTATCAGAATTCTTATCAGGCAGCAGCAGCAATAACGCATTCGGTAGAGGCTATCATGACAGCCCTTTTAAATATCGTTCCTTAATAATATATGACGTAGGCGGTAAAACTATAAATTTTTGTGCGAGCGGGGTGATTTAAATGATTCAGATAACCGACAGTATGATATATAATAGAATAAATAACGAGCTTTTAAGCGAATCTAACAAGGCTTATAATCTTCAGGACGAGATTTCAAGCGGTTTAAAAATTGACTATCCGCAAGATAACCCTGAAGGTATGGTAAATATTCTATCTTACAAGAACAGCACTGCGCTTATAACGCAATATAATTCTAATGTCGGTCTTGCCGACGGGGTCGCTTCTTTAGCCTCTTCAACCCTAAATAACGTCATCGGCGTAGTAAATCAGGCAAAGACACTTGCAATTGAAATGGCGAACGGTACTAATACGTCTGTGAATGATACGGATGCCGCTAAAGAAGCGGGTCAGATCATAAACGAGCTCTTGCAGTCTGCCGATACCTCTTATAACGGACAGAATATTTTTACCGGAGATAATCTTAATCAAGTTTCCGCATATACTACCGCATCGGCTTATTACTCCGCTATAAATTCAAACGGAACGTCTACTAAAGTTCATTATAACGTTTATACCTATACGGGAACGGATGTAAAACAGGCTTACCGGATTGCGAAAAACGAAACTATTATGCCGTCTCTTACCGCCGATGCAATATTCGGCAATGATACGGCAACGAGTGCTTCTCACACTCCCTCAGGGTTGATATCGGTTCTTTCTCTTTTTAAATCAGAGCTTTCAAAAGGGGTTTATCGGCGCAACTCCTCGGCTATAATCGGCGGAATTACAAACGGACTAAATCGGATATTGTCGGCTCAATCTACTCTCGGTACTATCGTGCAGAGGTTAAACGGACAGCGGGAGAGTTATCGGATTGTATTATCTAATATTTCACAACTTTTAGGACAGACTCAGGACGTCAATGTCGCCAAGGCTATGACGAGCCTCACGCAGGCGCAGGACTCCTATAAGGCTACGCTTGAAGCGGCTTCAGATATTACGTCTTTGACTCCCATTCTCCTTAATTATCTTAAATAACTTAAAAATTATTATATGCTTATTCTTGCTAGAAAAACGGGTGAAAGTATAAAAATAGGTGATAATATAACTATTGAGATTATATCGGTTACGGGAAATACGGTGAGGATCGGGATAGACGCCCCTAAAGAAGTTGGTATTTTAAGGAAAGAGCTCTACGATATAATAGAGAATGAAAACGTAAACGCTTCTAATTTAAATCTCGACTTTGGAGATCTATCGGAATTAATAAAGAAACCGCTAAAAAAATAAATAAATATGGAGGTCTTATAAGTGAACGGCGAAAATGAAATTGTAGTAAGAAGTATTTATTATCCGGACGGGGTAGCGGTAGAAAGATCGAAAATAATCGAATTCGTTAAACCCATATTAGGCTTCAATTCTTATAAAAAATTTTGTATTTTAAACATAAATAAGGAAGAAAATATACCGTTTTTTATTCTGCAAAGTATAGAAGACGAAAAATTATGTTTCATTATTGCCGACCCAAATTTTTTTTTCAAGGATTATAGTATTCCTATTTTAGAGGAAGAAAAAGAAATATTACATCTTTCCGCCAAAGAGAAAGCAATAATATTTGTTATAATGACGGCTTGCCCGGATCTATATTTATCTACCGTAAATTTAAAGGGTCCCATTATTATAAACACGAAAAATAATAAGGCTATTCAGACAGTCTTAAATAACGATATGTATTCTGCAAAACAAAAATTGCCAATAGTAAAAAATAGTAGCGATAACCAGTCTGATTTACAAAGGGTATCTAAACTTACAGACTCAATCGACGGCGAAAATAAAAATAAATTGGATATACTTTAATCTTGCCTTTTATCCAAGACTACATTAGACCCCGTTTTTTCTTTAGCTAAAGCCTTTAGTCCAGAGGCTATTTCGCTAATCTGTCCATAGTGGGTAATTCTTTTGTTTACATTGGGGATTACGGCGACGGAAAGGCTCATCACCGGAAAACGGTTTAGTTTTTTTCGCCTATCGTATGTTTCGATATAGCCCCTTTTTTTATCGATATCGTTGTAAAACGAAAGTATTATTTTATCAAAATCATTTACTATGATATCGGTGATATCCTTCATATCTTCGGGATGAGATATCAAGATAAAGTCATCCCCTCCGATATGTCCTATGAATACGTATTTTTCAATATTCCTATGCCTTGTTTTTGAGATATTATAAACCGTATTAACTATAAGCCTCGATGCCATCATAATAACCTCGTCACCCCTTAAAAACCCGTATTTATCGTTATACGACTTAAAATTATCTATATCTACATAAGCGAAGGAAAAAATCGTTTTATTATCCAATTTATTTTTAACGGATTCCATTATAGACGAATTACCCGGTAACTTAGTCAGGGGATTTGCGTCTAAAGCGGATTTTGATGCGCATACGATGCTGTCCGTTTTATGTCTAAGCTCAAACGGGCTAAGAGGTTCTTTGATGTAATTTTTCAAAAAGTATTTTTCATTTTTTATATCTTCGAAATCAAAGTTAACGGGAAGTATAAAAAGAATAGGAATATTGCTGAGTATATTGTCTAACTGCATATCATTAATCATTTCAAACTGCCTTTTACGCGCTTCCCCGCTTTTAAAAGCTATTTTTACGGCTATTATTATTAATTGGGGCAGTGAGATATATAGTGAGTAATATGCTTGGTTAAACGAGTCAAATAGCTTAGTATTATATCCCTCTAATTCTTTATTAACTAAGGATCTATAGTCAGAGCTTCCGTCCAAAACGACAAATATATCCAGATCATTTTTTTTATCTTTACACATATCGCACGATTAGATCTTATATCCGGTTCGTTATATTTAATTAGTCGAATATAGATAATTCGTTTTTAAAGGGATAAACTTCTTCTACTATATTTTTTATGAAATTTAAATCTATATTTAAAATATTTACGGTATCCGTATTTATTTTTTCGATATATGCGTTTCCGGAATAACCCATACCCATAGCTCGCGTTAAAAAATCGGAAAGATTTAATATTGCCGTTTCCGTTTTAAATTCACTTGCAAGGTTTACGTTATGGTGATATTTTATAGGTAGATAAATTGACGAAGGCAGGTTCCATTCCTTTGTAAGCATGTATCCCAACTGATCATGGGAGATATTTAATATATCATGTTCTATATCGGTTAACGGTCTCTTGTCTTTTTCGGCGATTATCATGATTTTTTTGAAATCATCCCTAAAAGCGATTGCCGTAATAACTTTTCCAATGTCGTGCAAAAGCCCGGCCGAAAACATCATATCTGCATCCGCGATGCCGTTCTTTTTTGACATTTTGTTCCCCTTTTCTCCACTGTTGTTAAGGTGTATATCGGCAATATATTTTGCTGTGAAGGCACAAAAAAGACTGTGTTCCCATAGCCCTTCCATGGCTTCTTTCATTACGGTAAAAACCGAAGTAGAAATAACGATGCTTTTTAAGACGTTTGCTCCAAGAAGAACAATAGCATGGTTTATGCTGTATATTCGCTGGGGGAACCCGTAAAAAGGGGAGTTTACCATTCTTAAAATCCTTGACGAAAGACTTATGTCAAGGCTCATTAATTCACCAATGTCCTTTATTGAGTAATCGTCGTTACCCATTTCTTCCGAAATCTTCGATAATATCTTCGGTAGTGTGGGTATATTTTTTATTCTTTTTATTGAGGAAACCAACTCGTCTAAGATGTCGCCTCTTTTTTTCGGCTTATTTTGAATATTCATACATTTCAGTTTCTGCCGTAGTTTTTTAATATTGCCGATTTTATGATTTCTTTAATACCGCGCATAAATCCATCCCCATCGATATTCTCAAATCTTTTTGCCAGCAGGGATAGCTCTTTCTCCATATCTTCCTCATTGCCGGTATAATTTTCTTCGATAAATATATAATTCCCCTCAAATCCGCTATCAATAAGCGTTAGCCGTTTTATCCTTTCTATAATATTTTCGTCAAGCGTCACCCCTTTTTTAAGAGCGGTAAGACCGTTGCCGGAGATAATATCCATAGCCAGCACATCGCCTTTTTTAACGCTTTCTATTAAAATTTTTTTCATATATAATCGAAACATCCCTATTATCATATATAGCTTGTATCATACCATATTATATTATAAAATTATAGAGATAAGATAAAAATACCGTGTTATAATTTAATGAAAAGATGACTAAAAACTCCTTGGGTTTAAAAATTAAAATTGCAGATGAAATTATTGTCATAAACAAATATATACTGCTTATTCTTCACGAGAGGAGAGAAAAAATTACCGATATTTATCACGTATTTGATAGAAAGGTTTTTTTGACCGCACTTTTTTCCAAAATAACGATAGGGTCGACGGAAGAATGCGGCGACCCGGCGCTCATTCCTTTGCTCAAACAAAGATTATCTGATATAATGAAGATAGACGGGGTCATTACTAATATTTTAATAGAAAGAAAATCGGAGATGGGTAAAAAAATTTCAATGTTAGAAAAAATTTCTAATGCGATTAAAGCATATGGAGTTAGCAATCCCGCATAGTCATAGAGAGATATGGATAATTTAGGCAATCGTTTTTATAAAAATCAGGATATAATTTTTAAAACGCCTCAAAAAAAATTTCGAGGATTTATTGATAGAATAGAAGACGGTTTTCTATTCATTCTTCTTTATGCATCCTCGCCTGTCGAAAAACAGCATTTTTCAAACTACGCAGACAAAGACGAAGATATGCTTAACGATACGCAGGCGTCAGAATTAGGCAAAGACGGCTATGCTATAGACGAAGACTTGTCTTTAATAAAAAACTCCACCGATTTCAGTATGATATGCCCCGGTTTATACCAGACCTTTACGTATAAACCCTTATTGAAAAATATTTCTAAAAATGCAAAAAATATTTCATTAAAAATTAAAATTACCGGGATGTCGGCTGAGAGAGAAGGTAGAGAGTTTCTGCGCATAAAGGCGACGATTCAGTTTATTTATGAAGAGATTTCCTTAAAAGAGTTTCTTAACACGAAAGATACTTATATTTCCAAACCTTCTTTTACGACATCCGTTTACGGAATTTACAATATGATCTCGCCCAAAATTTACCAGTCGCAGGCGGAAGGAGATGCGGAAGCCTCGGTAAATCCGCACATAGACAGGCTCCTCATTGCAATAAACAGTAAATTAGATGTTATTCTTTCACTGCTCAATCCGGAGGCGTCTATTTTTGCGGACGTTAAAGAAAAACTTGTATCTATAAGCGGTTCAGGGATTATGTGGACCGACAAAAAAAACGATGAAAACAGAAATTTAAAACAGGGTAATATTATAAAAATTACAATGCTATTTCCTGCCGTTCCTCAGTTTATTATAAAAGCGCAAGCTCAAGTAGTAAAAGTTTATATCGAAGACAAAGGCGATTTCGGCGACATAGCTATAGCGTGCAAATTTATCGCCTTAAATGAGTCTGACAGGGATGAAATAATTAAATTTACTCTCGAAAAACAAAGGCAACAGATTAAGAAATCCTCTTAAGATCTGGGAAGTTCATTATTTAAAAAAGTCGAAAGAACTACGATATTTACTCTTCGGTTCAGTGCCCGTCCGGCTGCCGTTTTATTGCTTGCGACGGGTTTATATTTTCCATATCCGGAGGCGGAAAGTCTTTCCGGAGGAAAGTTAACGCTTTTTATGAAAAAGCCCAAGACACTAACCGCCCTGGCAGTAGAAAGCATCCAATTATTAGGATATCTTATCGTGTGGATAGGCGTAGAATCGGTGTAACCTTCAATGGTAACGTTGTTTTTTACGTTAAGTAATTCTAATGCTATATACTTTAAAAGTGGATAGTATTTTTTTAATATCCTTGCACTTCCGGATCGGAAAAAACTCGAGCCTTTTAGGGATATAATAAGTCCCCGCGTAGATTTGTATATTATAAACGACGATTTATAGGCGCTGTTTCCGAATGCGAATGATTTTATTTGCTTTTCAATGTTGCTAAAAACTATCGCCTCATATTTTTCTTCTTTGATTAATGTTTTGTTAGATTTGGAGACCTTAAATTGCGATGGGGCGACATGCGCAACTACTAAGCTCGGTGTTGAGGCAATATTTGGTCTTGATGTAGAAACAGTGATAAATTTATTCGCCCCGAACGCCTGTTGAATAGATACTGCCAGCTCCTTAAGCCTCACATTGTTAACTTTAGATATGGCGAACATTACTATAAAAAACGACAGTAGAGTAGTTAGGAAATCGCCGTAGCTTATCATCCATCTTTCCTTATTAGATCCCTCTGGGGGTTTCTTTTTTCTTCTCATTTTTATTTCTCCGGATGTTTTGCTTCATATATTTTTCTCTGCGTATCATTTAAAAATGATTTTAACTTTTCCTCTATGAGTCTGGGGTTTTCACCATTTTGTATAGATTTTATTCCCATAAGCATAATTTCATACTTTAAAACCTTTGCTTTCAAGTTTATCTTAAGCTTGCTAGATATGGGAAATAAAACGACGTTTGCAAACGCGAGACCGTAAAACGTTGCAGTAAACGCTACGGCTATGCCCATGCCTAATTTATTAGGGTTGTTTAAGTGCTGCATAACGTGAATTAATCCTAAAACAGCGCCTATTATGCCGAGGGTCGGGGAGTACCCCCCCGCTTGTTCGAAAACTCCGGCGCTTTCTTCCCCGAATTCTTCTATGTTGGATAATTCGGTTTCCATAATTTCCATAACCACCTGAGGGTCTATTCCATCCACTACCAACGACAATGCCTTTTTTATAAAAAAGTCGGGGTTGGTATCTATGTCCGATTCCAAGGCGAGCACTCCGTTTTTCCTTGCTTTTGTAGCGTAATTAAGGATTTCGGATATCGTATTTTCATATTCCACTTTTGGAGGCAGAAATATTTCTTTAATGCTAAAGGTGGCTTTTATTAAACTTTTAGTAGGATTTCCCGCAATAGTAGCTCCGGCGGTTCCTACGAGGACTATAACCAATCCTATCGGGTCTACCAGTTGCATCATGGTAGAACCCTGCATCAAATTGCCGACTAATATGCCGCCTATGCCCAGAATAAACCCTACGATAGAAGCTATATCCATACTTTTATTATCATAAAATTTAGATTGAAATTTTTAGTTTTGATCTAATATATAATAATATATATCCGTTATTTTTTAAATCATTTTTTGATTATTACCCTTCTTTTATTAAGAATTTTATTATGATATAATTTTATAAACGGTATTTTTAACTGAATTTAACCGAAAGATATTGAATATATGAATATCACAGATGTCTTAAATATCCCGCCCGCAGTAGGGGTGGCGGATAAGAGCGAAAAAGCCGGAAAGACGAAAGGGAGTGAGATCTCTCCCGAAGAACTTAACAAAATAAAGTTTGTCGCTTCAAAATTCGAAGGTCTCTTTTTAAATATGATTTTCGATTCCATGGCTAAAGGGGTTGAAAAGGGTTCGTTTATAGACCGCGGAACGGGTTACGAAATATTTAGTTCGCTTTTTTACAAAGCCGTATCCAATAACGAAAATTATGGTAGGGGTATGGGTATAGGCAGAATGATAGTGGATTACTTTAAAGACCATCCATCTATGGTTACCGCCGGAGGGCTTAAAGAGTTGGATGCCGCAGTGTCTGAGCTTTCTGCCGCCGGTAATTTGTTTAAGGCATATAATTTATCTTCTAAATATAATGTCAGTAATATTAAGGATCTAAGTTACGTTACGGTAGACGGGCTTGCAAAAAAGGCATCCGAAACATACGGTGTTTCGTACGGTTTGATAAAGGCGGTTATAAAAACCGAATCCGGATTCGATCCTTACGCCGTTTCCGATAAAGGTGCCGTCGGGCTTATGCAAATTATGCCTGGAACGGCAAGGGAACTTGGCGTAGATCCATATAACCCCGAAGAAAATGTTTTGGGTGGCACTGCATATCTTAAAAAACTTTTAAATCTTTACGATGGAAACGTGGAACTTGCACTTGCCGCTTACAATGCGGGGATAGAAAACGTCAACAAATATAAAGGTGTACCGCCGTTTGAGGAAACGGAAGATTACGTTAAAAAGGTTCTATCCCTTTACAACGAATATAATTCTTTAGACTCTAAATCTTAAATAATAAGTATGGTATAAGGCGATATGGGAAGACTTATCAATTTAAGGGAATACAGCGATTTACTTGAAAATGCAACCCTGTTCTTAATTAAAGGAAGACTGACGAAGGCCGTTGGACTTATTCTTGAAACCAAACATCCGGCGCTTTCCATAGGAAAAATTTGTCGCATTAAAAGCGGGGGTCGTAATAGCGAACTCGGTGACGTAATTGCCGAGGTTATAGGCTTCAATCAGGATAAAACTATACTTATGCCGTTTGGTGATACCTCCGGTATAAGTTTGGAAAGCGAAGTTACACTGCTTGACGAAGAAGAGAAATTTCCCGTCGGAGAGGCACTTAAGGGCAGGGTCATAGACCCATTAGGCAACCCTATAGACGGTAAAGGCGAGATTCACTGTAAAGATTACGCAAAGATAATTAATGACCCCCCCTCCCCTCTTTCCAGAAAAAGAATCAGAGAGGTCATGGATGTCGGAGTCAGGGCCATAAATTCCTTTCTTACCGTAGGCAAAGGACAGAGGATCGGAATTTTTGCCGGTTCCGGAGTAGGTAAAAGCGTCCTTCTCGGGATGATTACTAAATATTCTCAATCCGATATAAATGTTATTGCCCTGATCGGTGAAAGGGGACGTGAAGTCAGAGAATTTGTCGAGAAAAATCTTGGGGAAGAGGGATTAAAAAAATCGATCGTCATAGTCGCCACATCCGATAAATCTCCGCTTGTCAGACTTCGCGGGGCGTTTGCGGCAACGGCGGTGGCCGAATACTTTAGGGACAAGGGATGCAACGTCTTATTTCTAATGGATTCAATAACTAGATTTGCAATGGCTGCACGTGAAATAGGGTTATCGGCCGGTGAGCCCCCCACGGTAAGGGGCTATACTCCATCCGTTTTCAGTATCCTGCCGAAGCTTTTAGAGAGAGCCGCCGGTTCCGATAAGGGCAGCATTACCGGAATATATACGGTTTTAGTTGAAGGCGACGATATGAACGAGCCGATATCGGATACCGTCAGGTCTATTCTTGACGGGCACATTGTTCTCTCTAGAAAGATTGCCGAGAATGGAGTTTTTCCGGCGATAGACGTACTTAATAGCTTATCAAGGGTTATGCCGGACATCGTTTCTGACGAACATTTGCTTAAAGCAAGGGATGTTTTAAACGTAGCATCCGTTTATAGGATAAACGAGGACCTTATAAATATAGGTGCATACTCTAAGGGTTCTAATGAAAAAATAGATTTTGCCATAGACCGGATAGAAAAGATAGAAGATTTTATCAGACAGACCCCCGATAAGAAATATTCGTTCTATGAAAGCATAAGGGGATTGGAAACTCTACTAAATTAGAAAAAACATATTTTAATATAATGAGAAAAAATAAAACGGTGAATAAAGAAATGCAGGCGAGAATAAGCAATAGCGAAGCGCTCTATCTATTTAGAAATAAGAACCTGCTTGAGTTGGGAAAAATGGCAGACGACTATAGAAAATATAAACATCCTAAAAATATTGTTACCTTTATAGTAGACAGAAATATAAATTATACCAATGTATGCACGTCGGAGTGCAAATTTTGCGCATTTTATAGAAAACCGGGATCCAAAGATGCTTATGTTCTGTCTATGGAGGAAATATTCGACAAAATTAGGGAAACTAAAGAGTTGTGCGGATCCCAGATTTTACTTCAGGGAGGGTTAAATCCGGCTCTCGATTTTGATTATTATCTAACCCTCTTGCGTGAAATTAAGGGTAAATTCGATATCCACATTCACGCCTTTTCTCCCCCCGAGATTGCTTATTTTGCGGACTTAAGCGGTATTACTGTCAAAGAAGTAATTCGTCTTTTGAAAAAAGCGGGGCTTTCTTCCGTGCCGGGCGGCGGTGCAGAAATATTATCTGATAAGGTAAGGAGAAAGATTAGCCCAAATAAGATTAACGTCGATGAGTGGTTAGGGGTCATGGAGGAAGTACATCTATCCGGGTTGAATTCGTCTGCAACCATGATGTTCGGAACCGTAGAGACCGACGAAGATATAATCGGGCATCTTTTTAAGCTACGGAATCTTCAAGACAGAACCGGCGGTTTTAAAGCCTTTATTCCATGGAGTTTTCAGGGCAAAAATACGGCGTTGAATCCCAGAGGGGTTTACGGACATTATTATCTCAAGGTGCTTGCTATTTCAAGGATAGTTTTAGATAATTTCGATAATATTCAGGCGTCATGGGTTACGCAGGGCGCAAAAATGGGTCAGGTCGCTTTAAGTTTCGGCGCTAACGATATGGGCTCAACCATGATAGAAGAAAATGTAGTTAAAGCCGCCGGTACGTCCAATAGTACGATAGATGAGAAAATGATGGTAGGGCTTATTAAAGATGCTGGGTTTATTCCCGCTCAAAGGATTAATGACTATAATATAATAAAATTTTATTAATAGTAATCATAAAAATATGATATAATTGTGCTTGCTAAAAAATAAATTAATGGAGAATATAGAGGAAAACCGCCGGTGACAGAAGAAAGATTATTATATTTTAAAACGGTACTTAATAAAAAATTGGAATCTTTGCTGAACGAAGCCCTAAAAACCGTTGATACGATGACGAAAGAAGATGATAATTTTCCAGATCCTACCGATAGAGCCACGCTGGAATCCGATAGAAACTTCGAATTAAGAATAAGAGACAGAGAAAGGAAACTTATACCTAAAATAGAGGAAGCGTTAAAAAGGATAGAAAACGGAACATACGGCATATGCGAAGGTTGTAGCGGAGAGATATCGGAAAAGCGATTAGAATCGAGACCGGAGGCGACTATGTGCATTATTTGCAAGACAAATGCAGAGGAAATAGAAAATAGGTCTAATATGTAGTAAGAATATATCTAACGTGTTGCTTGAAGTAATGTAACGGCATAAATTTAAAATAATTAAGAATTATGATAAATTCATTGCATAAAGTAGGTAATTCTTATAAGCGCATACTTATTGTCGAAGATAACAAGATGCATTCGGAACTTTTAAAAATCATCATCCAGTCTTCATTAGATGCCGGCGTAGTTATAGCTGAAAATGGCAAAGAAGCATTAGATAAAATAACGGACGATTGCATTTTTGACCTTATAATAATAGACATTATGATTCCAAAGATTAACGGAATAGACGTTCTTAAAGCAATACGTAAGATTTACGAGAGAATCCCGATATTAATGCTCAGTGCGTTAAGCAGCAGCGAAGCTGTGGACAAAAGTTTTGCCGCGGGTGCGGACGATTATGCAACAAAACCTATAGAAAAAAGCTCATTGATGGAAAAAATCGGCATTCTATTAGAAAAGGATCTGTAAGATAAAATTATCTATGATTAAAGGAGATTTTTATTTAGTTTGAAAAAAGATAGCAATTTTATAAATGGCGTTATGGCTAAGATACTGATTTACGGTGGCGGAAATGCCGCTAAAACTCTCATGGAAATGTTTTTGGACGACAAAAACGTCGTAACGGTCGCTCTTGTAGCCAGAAATTTAACAAAAGAAGGAGTTTTATATGCAAAAAAAATAAATATCAGATGTTTTAAGACCATAAAAGAAGTAAAAGATAACGGCATAAATTTTAATATAATTTTGAATTTAACCGGAAAAACAGAACTGGAGCTGCCGGAACTTATGGCTCTTCACGATCGTGAAGTAGAGATAATCAACTCAATCAGCTCTAAATTAATTTACGATCTTCTTTATGATAAACATAAAAGCCAGATAGACAAAGAGAACGTCATCAGTCAATTGAAGGAAGGGAAGGCATACTTTCAGAATATCCTTGACGATTCATTCGATATGATAATGGTTACCGATTGTCGCGGGATTATTACCGAGTTTAATAAAGGCGGAGAGAATATACTCGGTTATTCTAAAAGAGAGGTCATCGGAAAAAAAGCCTCCGATTTTTATATTAATCCGGAAGAAAGGAGCGATATTTTTGAAAAACTTAAAAATGATGAATTTATCGCGAATCATGAAACCGTTCTAAAAAAAAAGGATGGAACTGTCATTGACATTTCCCTCACTATATCTCGTATTTTAAACAAAGCCGGTGAAATAATCGGGACAATCGGAATATCTAAAGATATTACCGAAAAAAGGATCCATGAAAATAAGCTTAAAGAGCTTAATGAAAGTCTCGAGTATAAAGTTATAGAAAGGACAAAGCAGCTTGAGAAAAGTAATAAGGAGCTTGCAAGGGCAAATGAGTTAAAATCTAAATTTATCGCGAATATGTCCCACGAACTAAGGACGCCTCTTAACGCTATCATAGGCTATTCCGACCTGCTTGTAGATTCGGT
The DNA here is from genome assembly GCF_048541835.1 of Candidatus Acidulodesulfobacterium sp. H_13. NCBI lineage: Bacteria > Candidatus Acidulodesulfobacteriota > Candidatus Acidulidesulfobacterales > Candidatus Acidulidesulfobacteraceae > Candidatus Acidulidesulfobacterium > Candidatus Acidulodesulfobacterium sp. H_13. The sequence goes on along the minus strand of NZ_JBLEOY010000001.1, from coordinate 122,672 downwards.
CGATTTGAGCGAAAAATACAAAAAATACATTAATAATATTTTAATATCCGGAAAGCATCTGCTTCAGTTGATAAATAATATACTCGACATCTCAAAAATAGAGGCAGGGATGTTTTCTTTGGAATATTCGGTGTTTCCGTTAAATGAGGCCTTGGGTGAGGTTATATTAGTCTTGCAGTCCCTTGCAGACAAGAAAAACATTTCTATCTCTATCGACAACAATTGCGGGAAAGACTATAAACTATATTCCGACAGAATTAAATTCAAGCAGATAATGTATAATTTATTGAGCAATGCCGTTAAGTTTTCCTTTGAAAATACGGAAATAAAAATAGTATGCAAAAATATCCTTCCCTCGTTCGACATTAAAACCGCATCCAACTTCAGGTCAAAGAGATATGATAATTCCGAAGACAAGGTGTTTGAGTATGTTCGATTAGAAGTCGTTAACAGGGGTATAGGTATTAGCGAAGATTTTAAAAATAAAATATTTGAGGAATTCGTCCAGGCGGACGGCAATTATTCAAGACAGTACGAGGGTACCGGTCTTGGACTGGCGCTTACTAAAAAAATTATCGAACTTCACGGCGGGCATATAGATTTTGAATCCGTTCAAGACGGAATTACTAATTTTACATTCACACTCCCCAATCCCCTCAAAACCGCCCTGTCTCCGCAACAATTGGATAAAGCAGAAGATACTCTGATAACCGTAGACGCAAAGGCCTTTTTCAGAGACAATAATATCAGAAGGAACAAACCCCTTGTTCTTGTCGTCGAGGACGACAGGCCTACGTCGGAGCTTTTTACTATAAATTTAGTCAAATCGGGATATTCCGTAGCTCATGCTTACGACGGTATTGAGGCAATAGAAAAGGCGAAGAGCCTAAAGCCTTTTGCCATACTTTTAGATATAATGATACCTAAAAAAGACGGATGGGAGGTTTTAAGCAAACTAAAATCAGATAAAGAAACAAAAAATATACCCACCATCATAACGAGTATTATAGATAATAAGGACCTCGGGTTTGCACTTGGGGCAACGGATTATCTTATAAAGCCTATAGGCAGGGAAACACTTATTCAAACCCTGTCTCAGTTTACGCTCACTTCAAAAAGAAAAAGGAGGCAGGTAAATATTTTATTAATTGACGATGAAGCAGTCGTCCATAAAATGATTGAAAAAATCCTAACGCCGGAAGGTTTTAATCTACTTCATGCATATAGCGGAGAGGAAGGACTTAAGATGGCGATAGAGCTGAAGCCGGATTTAATATTGCTTGATTTGGTCATGCCGGATATTGATGGATTCGAGGTTGCGAAAAATATTAAAAAACATCCTGTATCGGCTCAAGTCCCTATATTTATTATTACCTCAAAGGATCTGTCCGTCGAAGAAAGGCTGAGGCTTTCCGGCAATATTGAAAGAGTAATCGGGAAAAAAGCCTTTTCGGCAGAAGAATTGAGTCGTTCCATAAGGGAACTGGAGATTCTATATCCGCAAAGAGCAGGGCTATTCGATGAAATTACCGGGCTTTTGGATCATAACTATTTTAATATAAGGCTTGCGCAGGAAGTTAGTAGGGCTAAACGATACAATATAGTATTCAGTGTAGTTTTTTTGGATATAGATAATTTTAAAGAATATTGCGATATCGCGGGCAACTTTCATTCGGATATCGTTCTTAAAAAGATTGCCGAAATGTTGAAAAAATTTTTGAGGGGTTCTGATGTAATAGTAAGGTTTGGTTATGACGAATTTGCATTGATCCTTAATAATACGTTAAAGGGAGCAGCTGTTAACGTATCGCACAGGTTTTGCAAGGTTATAAAAGATTATCCGTTTTATAAAGAAGAAGAATTAAAATCCGGAAAGCTGACTGCATCATTTGTGGTAGCCTCTTTTCCTAAAGACGGAAAATCCCCTGAAGAACTTATTTCTAAGATTTACAACAGATTATGCGATGTCAAAAACCGCGGCGGTAATGCGGTAGTCGAGGTAAATTGAAAATCAATAGAATGATTTTGTATATTTTTTGCGAGGCAAGGGTATGCAGTATAAAGTTATTATTGTAGAGGATAATAGTATTAATATGGACCTTTTGAAGGCACTGTTAGAGCCCTTTAATCTCAATATAACAACAGCGTTTGACGGATACGAAGCCTTGAAAATAATAGGCGAAAACTTAGACATATCTTTAATTTTATTAGACATAGGTCTTCCGGGAATAGACGGCATTGAAGTCTTTAAAAGGCTTAAAGAGTCCGACGCAACAAGGAATATTCCGGTTATTGCAGTAACCGCCCACGCTATGACGGGCAATAAAGAACACCTATTGTCTTTAGGTTTTAACGGTTTTGTAGAAAAACCGATAAATAAAAACTTACTTTACGAAAAAATGAAGGAATATATAAAACTTGGATAATTTTAAATTTTATACCGAATTAAAGGTGCGATATGAAGAGACGGATGCAATGTCTGTCGTTTATTACGGCAAATATTTTGTCTTTTTCGAGGTGGCGAGAACGGAGTATCTTAAAAATATCGGGCATAACTATGTTGATATTGAAGAAAACGGATTTTATTTTATGGTAGTGGAATCTAACTGTAAATATTATAACCCAGCACGTTACGACGATGATTTAAGAATATTCACAAAAATAGAATATGTCAGGAATTCAAGCTTTAATTTTTTATATGAAGTAGTGAAAGAAAAAAATGGCGGAAAAATTCGGATAGCAAAGGGCAATACTGTTTTGGTATGTGTAAGCAACAAGGACTTTAAGCCTCGTAGAATACCTGAATATCTTAGAATAGCAATACAAGACTTCGAAAATACCCCCATAGGTTAATTAAAAAATTGCCAATTACGGCACTGACGCGCATTGAGATCTTTTTTGATGAGCGCGTATTCGTGATATATGAAGAATTATTACGCAATATTAGAGATTGAGAAAAATGCAAGCGAAGAATTAATTAAAACAAGTTACCGCAGGCTTGCTTCGATCTTCCATCCGGATAAGAATAAAGAAAATACGGGTAAATTTTTAGATATAAACGAGGCATATAAAACCCTTTCCAACCCGTTTTTAAGAGAATCTTACGACAAACAGTACAAACAGCCTAATGAAAGAGCCGGAACGGCAGATGTGGCAACTTCTTGTAGAAAAAGATTAAGGGACGGGGCGAATATATTCATAGATGCCTACTTTGCCGATTCTATCACCGGACAGGCTAACTACGCCCAATCCAACGCAGATAACCTTGTTGACGATGAATCTATTATTAAGACATTCAAAGTAACAAGATACATCGTCTGTCCGGAATGCGAGGGGGAAGGGAAGCAACCCGGTACGCTTGCCGTATCCTGTATTCGGTGCAACGGTTACGGTGTTACTAAAAATCCTGAAACTAATTTAGATGAGATATGTCAGAATTGCAACGGTTACGGCGATGTGTTTATGTATAAATGTCAAAATTGCAACGGTTTGGGGAGAATTAGGGCTAACGAGGAAATATCGTTGAAATTCAATGCTAATGACATATTGATTGACGGTAAAATCATAACTTTTAAAAATATCGGCGATATCGGGATTTTCGGTGGAAAAAATGGGGACTTGATAGCAAGAATAAGGGTAAATGTCGTTCCTAAAAATACTTTTTTAAAAAGATTATTTTTGAAGTATAGAAACCGTTTATAGAAAATCTTATCTCCCATTCTTGTCCCTTCCGCAATGCTCCGGTATCGCCGGAATATTTTTTAAGTTATATTTTGAGATATAGAGCGCAAATTTCCTGCCTTAGCCATATTGGATATTTCGTTCAATGCTATTTCCGTTAAGGAAATTATGCGGAAAATCTTATTTTTACTCGTAGTCTTCTGCATACCTTAAAGTATTTAAAGTTTCTTCCTCTTTCTCTTTTTTTTCGTTGTCTTCTTGTTTGCTGTTCATATTCATATCGTTTGCATTCGCAGTTTTCACCTCGTCTTTTTTATTCATTAAGATCTTGTTGTTTTTGTCCTTTATTTCTATCTCCCTTAAAACATCATTCGACTTTAATATGATAACGCGCCCCATTAGTTCTTCAATTTCTCTTCTTTTAGATAATGCGGCGCATGTGTCGTCTACAAATTCTTGAAAACTTTTTAGTTTTGACTTTGCCTTTAATCTTTTTCTTCTGTTTTCAGCAGATGTTTTTGCTTTCATAGCGTTACCTCCGTCAAATGTTAAGATTATATTATCAAATTGAGTTTTTATTTAATCATAATAACATTACAATTTCATGATGTTTTTGTTTCAATTTGATTAAATTTATATTAAATTCAGGCTTCGTTTGTTATGCAATATTGCATATAGCAGATCCTTTATACTTTTTTGTAACCGGAATGCAATATTAAATTAACCTGCTTTTAATATATTTTTCATAATATTTAAACATTAAAATGATATAAATATCTTAAAATCAGTTTGGAATTATAAATTTAATCTAAAATTTAATTGGAGGAAGAGGATGTCGAAAAAAAATAAAATCGTCTACTGTTTGAACCTGTTGAACGAGTACTCTATCTCAGTTGCGGTTGAAATACAATCGGGTTTTTTTTATCGGAAAAAATTTGATCTCAAGAGGAAAAACACCATGGAAAGAATTTTTATATCGTTTTTTATTTTCGGTTCCGTTTTGTCTTTGAGTTCTCATGCGTTTGCATTTATAAATTTAAATCAGGGCTCGCTGGGAATAGGGGCGTCAGGCATATTAAACGAGGCTACTACGTGGATTTGCTATAGACTTGCTCCGGCTACGCTTACACTGGGTCTCATAAAGGGATTTTATGATATAAAGCAGCACAAACCGGATGCCGCAAGGAAAGCATTTGTAACGGCGGCAGCCGGTACCGGAGTTATGCTTGCGCCCACTATAACCGGAGCCATACTCGGCATCGTTCAGAGTGCCGGCGGTTCTGCCGGCGGAATGAATATCGGAGCCGGAAACGGAGCAACGACGGTGGGACAGCCATAATGAAAGACGATAATTATACCGAATTTAAAATTCACGATAAAATATATGGCAGGATCACCAGATTTGGATTAGAGATTTACGACTGGGGACTATTTATATTCTTTACGATGGCCTCTATTCTTATACTAAAAAAAGTTGTTATTCTTGCGATATTAATTGACATATCTTTTTTAATTTTTTTAAGAAAATATAAAAAAGGCAAGCCGGACTTCTATACGACTTCACTTTTGTCGTTTCTTTTTGCAAATAAAATACTTTTTGTTGCGGAAGCGGATAAAAATCATATAAATCCTAATCCATAAATTTGCGGGGCAGATATAATGCTAATGAAAACAGTTGTTAAAACTATAAACAAGAACGAATCTTTTAATAGCTATGTCAATCTTTTGTCTATTTACGATAAAATTATCGTCGGAATAGACGGTTCCGTTACCGTCGGTTTTAAAGTAAGAGGATTTGACTATTACCTCTCCGAAGACGAAGTGGTCAATGACGCGGCATACGTAAACGATATCTTGCTCAATCTCTTAGACGAGAACGTAAGCCTTCAATGGATATATAAAATAGAAGACAAAAATAACGAATTTATATCCAATTACGAAAGGTCGTCAATACCCCCGGAAGGTTTTAGGTATATAAAGGAAGATAAGCTTAAGTCTCTAAGAGAAACAAGTATAAAGAATATTAAAATTTATCTTTTTTGTTCCTTGAACGGTTTAAGATTAAAGGAAAAAGCCGGTGACGGTTTTTTATCCAAACTTTCCATTTATGCTTCCGGCTTTTTTAAAATCAATGTTTCTAATGTTATAAATTCTGTTTCAAAGAAAAATACCGAAATAGATTGGAAATTAATCGAAAAAAGATTTGAAAATATAGAAAATAACCTTAGTTTTATATCCTCGAGGCTAAATATAGGTTTAAAGAAAATGGGCAATCAGGAGCTTACGGATTATTTTTATAAGGAATTAAATCCGGAAAGGTCAATTGCAGTGGGTGCGCCGAAATGGGAAGATATATCGGATGAAACGACATTTAGGAGCCGATTAATATATTCCCACGCAAAAATTGAGAGAGATTATTTCTATATAGACGATTATTACTATAAATTTATAAATATGCACGGATTGCCGACACATATCACTGCTTTAGGGATAACGTCCCTTTTAAATATAAGTAATTCCGCCTATGCTTCCGGTTTCGGCAGTTCTGAAAATTATAGTAGTGTTTTTCCTTACGATATTTCCGTAGCTTATAATATACCGGATCAGGACAGAACGATAGAAAAAATACAGACGGATAGAAACATTAAGGCAAGCCTCACCGAAGCCGTAGGCGGAGGATATATCGATTATAAGGGGGCAAATATAACGGAGCAGTTAGACGATTTTTTGAAATCCGTTTCCAAAATGCAAAAAAAGATTGTCGAATTTTCCTTATGTGTAAGAATCAAATCCAAAAAACCGGAAGAACTTGGCTTGCGTGCGGCAAAAATATTGGAAGCGTTTAAAAATTACGACGGAATGGAAGGCATTGTAGATAATATGGAGCACCATAATCTGTTTTTCTCGTTTCTTCCTGGGCAAGCTCGTTTTAACAGGCGTTTTAAAACGGCTATTTCATTGCCTGCGGCGGCATTTTTTCCTTTACACGAAGGCTTCAGGGGAACGGAAAGGTGCGCGGTGCCGTTGATTAATAATAGGGGCGAAGCGGTAAAATTAGACCTTTACAACAACCCGCTGCCGTCTAAACATGGGATAGTTTTCGGTAAAACCAGAAGTGGAAAGGGTTTTATGCTTAACGGATTTCTTTCCGATTTTTATATATCCGGTGAAAATTATCACATAATAGGTGTAGATATAGGTGGCACGTATAAGAAGTTCTGTAAAATATTTAATGGAGACTACATAGAGCTCGATATGGATGGCAGTTACTGCATTAATCCCTTTCCCCCTAAAAAGTATGCGGTTAAAAATGTAAACGGGGAAGAAATATTCGATCCGGATATAATGGTGTTTCTAACCGGAATCATAGGCTTAATGGTCGAGCCTGAAAAAAATCTGTCTCCAAACGATAAAACTATTATAACGCGCGCTATTCGGTCTGCTTACGACGGGATAATGGACGACGGCGATATGCCCGTAATTTCCGACATAAATAACATCTTATTCGATTATAACGAAGCTAGAGATGCTTCAGATAAAAAAAGGGCGCTGGAAATGGGAAAGGGCCTCTTTCAATGGACAGACGTTTCTTCGCCTTACAGTATTTTGCTGAATAGAAAAAAAGGTATAGATATAAATAATAAAATTGTCATTTTTGATTTGCAGAAACTAAAAGGGCACGATGACTTACAAAAGGTCGTGTTCGCGATAATAAAAAATCTTTCCTTCAAAAAAATGTATGACAAGTCGGCGAGGGTTTTTTTCTTTTATGATGAATGTTGGGAGTTTATGAGCGATCCTAAGATTTCGGAACTAATAATGCATCTCTATAAAATATCCGCCAAATGGGGTTCAATGGTGTGGACTATAACTCAAGAGCCGGGTGACTTACTAAAAGCCGGAACCGTCGGTAGAAGCATTATAGAAAACTCGTCCGTAAAGATATTTTGTCAATTGGACGGCAATGTCTCGGGTAGCGATTTAATCGCCTGCGGACTAAGCAAAAGAGAGATAAATATAGTAAAAAACCTTAAAGTTGTGAAGGGACATTATGCCGAATATTTTTTAAAATTCGGGACGGATTCTTCGGTAATAAGGAATACGCCGAGCCCCTTTGAATATTGGCTCTATTGTAAATCATCCGAAGACGAAGAAATAGAAAAGCTTGTAGAGGAAGCATATCCGGATAAATCATTAAAAGACAGATTGTACATACTTGCAGAAAAATATCCCAATGGTCCTTACGGGATTACGGTTTGAAATAACGCAAAATTTAAAAAACATTATGAAACGAAATAAAAACAGAAAGAAAAAAATATTTTTGCCATTTTTAGTAATTATATCTATCGCGGGTATATGTTATACCGGAGTATCTCACGGAATGAGTATTCCAATTCCAGATATAGGGGCTATTTCGGAACAGATTCAGTCGGTGGAAACCGCTGCCGGCAGTGCTTTTTCAGCCCTTCAGGGGCTTGCCGGAACCGTAGGATATGCACCGGGAGCCTCGGGAGGACCGTTTTTCAATCCGGGTCCGGGGCTTTCCGATGCCATGGCGACCGTAGATAAACTTACTGCGGATATCTCTAAAATGCGGGAATCTTATCAAAATATAATTATTAATTACGATAAGCTCGGCCATCTTGTAAATTCCGTGAAAAATGCCGTAAACGGTATGGATAATCTTAATGAACGAATAAATGAAGCCTTTAAACAAATTCCTCAGGATTTGACGGAGAGCGATATTTCGGTATCATTGCCGCAAAATATTATTTCTGCAATAAACTCCGAAAATATGGAGTTTAAAAATCTCGACGGTATCGCCGATTTTGTTAGTCCTCGCATTTTTACATCTGGATATTCGGCTTCGGAAGGAAACAGATTGAACAAAATATCTCTCGAAAAGGATTCCAAACTATTTACCGAAGAAGCTATTTTTAACGCAGACGGGAATAGCGGTGCCGTAAGCCCTAAAATAAACTGTCCCTCTTACGATAATGGATATTTTATAGATAGCAACGGAAATCTCGTAGGGGGATGCACCGACTTAGTAAATGGATTTGAGTCGGATACGGCGTCTTTAGGTCTTTATAATGCCGGTATTTCTGCAGCAAGGGCACATAAAGCCGAATTAGAGGGTGATGAATTTATGCGGGAAATTACCGGAAATAGGCTTAAAAACAGCACAAATTATTATGCATATCAAAGCTCGGTTTTAACGTTAATCGCAGAAGAAAATGCGGCAAGTTTAAAAAATCTAGGATATATAGAGAGTCAGCTGAAGCAGATGGAGATCTCAGAATCGGCGACGAAAATAAAAGAAGAACAAGTAGGCGCCGCAATCTTGCCGCAAACTGATACCGAACCGGGTTTAAATTTATACGACAGGACTACTATTTAAAATTCCCGGGCAAAAAACTTGGTCGCTTATATGAGTCGGGTATTGAACCTAAATTAAATTAAATCTATGCTCAACTTAAAGTCGTTTATGAGATGTTTTTCATTACTTTTATGCTTAATAATCTTAACGCTTAGCTTAGTCCCCGTTGTGCCGGTCTTTGCCGCTTCCAACATAACAATACCCCCTGCGGCAAATTCCGCCGGAGGTATTGTTAATAGTCGTAATGTTTTAAACGAATCTTCGTTTTCGATATCTAAGTTAAACAACGGTCAGAATTTAAACATGCTCTCAATAGATTCTATTCCGTCTGCCCTTGATGGTGATCTCGAAATTAGTGGCTTCGTATCGTATATGTTTTATTTTTTGTTTTCTCTCGGCATTGTGCTCTCTTTTTTAGAGGGATATATCTCGGAACTTAATGGTAAAACCTATTCTTACTACGGATTATTCTTTAGAACGGCATTGATAGTCGCGGGGTTTCTTTCATGGAGACAAATCGGTATAACCAATTTTGCGCAGGCAATTTTAATCCTTGCCGATAAAATACAAATTTATCTGATAAAGCAAAACATTGTCGGAATCGGCGGATCGATATCGCAAATAGTTTCTTCAATATCCGGCAGTCTCCATTCCGTATCGATACCTACCGTTTCGTCTAATGGTGTCTCATCGGTAAAAGAAGGGTGGAACTTAAATCCCGTTTCATGGTTTGCCGGGGCGGTGCACGCTCTAACCGGAACGGTTTTAACGGGGATATTCTGGTTTTTGTTTAACATTTTATACTTAGTAATTCAACTGTTTATGGCAATAATTCAGTTAATTTTTTTAGGGCTGTTATTTTCTATATGTCCCATAGTATTAGGTTTAGAATCCATACCGTATACGAGAGGCGTATTCGGAAAATGGATGAAAATGTTTATAGAGGTTTCCTTCTGGGGAGTGATGGCGGCATTCGAACAACTTATTTTTTTTACCATTCTCAGCAAGATGGTGTCCATAAATCTTCCGTCATCCGGTACTGGTATGGGAAATATAATAGGAGCGCTCACGTTTGCAGAGGCCGTTACCGTGTTTATCGTTATGATGATTATAAACGTTACGGTTCCGTTTTTTATAAGCAAATTATTCGATGGTATAAGCGGAAACGCACACGAAAAATTTAATATAATTAGAGAAAAAGTAGTGGCAACGGTGGCTAAGGCAGCGGCGGGCGGTATTTAACACAAAAACAGTCTAATCTCATTAAATCAATAATTATAGAGAGTTATGGGAAATCTTTTAAATTATAAAGATGACGGAAAAAAAAGAAACGGCAGGCTTTTTTACGAGATATGGGGCGATCTGGAGTCGCAGAATACCATGCTAAAAATAGTAGTAGTTTTAATGTTTTTAATAGCCGGTATATCTATTTTTACTTCTTTTTATACTTATGAAACAAACAGAATTCCAATAGTTATAAGGGTAAACGAAGTCGGCAATGCGCAGGTTTTAAAGGATCTACCCTTTGATAACAGGGTGGGAACGGGCGAGATAGTATATTTTTCCAAAAGTTTCGTAAGGGAGTTTACCGGTTTTAATTCTTTAATGATAAAAACGGAACTTTCTATGGCATTGAATAAAATGTCTCTTAATTACGGTAAAGGAACACTCTCCATGATTGCAAGGAGCAAATTTGTTCAAAAAATGGAAAAGGCGGATATTACGTCCGAAATTAAATTTAAGAAGATACGGCTGATAAAACAAACGGTTAATCACGACGAATTAAGACTTTACGTCATAAGGACCGTCGTCTCTAATTCCAATCCTGCCATAAAGAGCAGTACGGCGTACGAAGATAAGCTTATCCTTAAAAGAGTAAAAAGAAGTATTCAATATCCGTTCGGTCTTGAAGTAGTTTATTTCGGCAGTCTTAAACTTGGAGGGGCATAGTCGCTTGCCGACATGAAATTCATATGGATAAGAATCGCTGGAATAATAGCCATATTATAAGAGAAGAAGATGTGGAAAGGAATCGTTCCGAAGACCTTAAGGACGGCGATAATTCTACATCTAGACGCGGGAACGGACACGAAGAAGACATCTATAATTCGGAATCTTCAGAAAAGAATAAACTTTTTAACTTAGATCTCTTCAAGCTTTTTAAGCTCCCAGCAATAGTGATAATTTTTTTAATAGCATTGTTTTTACTGTTTGAATTCTTATTCTTTCATAAATCCGGAATTGCCGGAGTTAAAATAAACCCAAAAAGGAATGTGAAGGTATATTTAAAAAAAAGATTTTCACCCTCTGTTTTTGATTATACCGATAAAATCAAAAAGGATAAATTCAATACCAAATTCAATAAAGAGATGAAAGGGTTGCGCTATAGAGCAAAATTAAGATCGAGAGGCAAAAAAACTTCTAAAATTACAAAAAAAATGGTTGTCTTTATCAAGGCAAGTTACAGTAATGCCATTCTAAACGCTGAAAGGGGAGTAAAAATGAAAAGCGGCAATAATGCCAAGTCGATTAAATCGGACTTGGCTACAGCCGAAAACTTTGATAAACGTTCGAGGCTGGTCGTACCCCTCGGGACGGTATTAGATGCCTATATCAAATATAAAATATTTTCATATAATACCGCCGTTCCGGTCATAGCGATACTTGCCGAGAATTTCCATGGCAGAGGTGAAACGGTTTTAAGAAAGGGGGATAAATTTTTCGGAATGGTGACTGTAAAACACTCGTTAAACAGGTTAAATATTAAATTTCATAAAATCATCGAAACCGACGGAAAATCGATTAATATTAGCGCTATTGCAATGATGCCCGACGGCTCCGGCGGAATTGTCGGAGATGTTCATAACCGCTATGTTGCAAATATTCTTGAGTCCATAGCGCAAGGGGTAGTGGGTGCCGCATCTATTTTCGTAGGCGGCGGTTCCGGTTTTAGTTCTTCTAATCCATACACATTTCAAAATCGGCTCAGGGAAAACGTCGCTCAAAGCGAGCTTAATCAGGCTCGAAACGGCATAAACAAATATGCGAATTCTAATAGGGGCGCAATAAGTATAACGCTCCCCAAGGATGCGCCGATTAAAATTATGTTTCTTAAACCATTATATGCAGCTTAATTCAATAAAAATAAAAAGCGTCTTAGACAAACTGTCGGATATTAAGAAGAGTCTTAACTCCGGTTTTTTGGAAAGAAAAGAGGTGATAGATATGATTATACTTGCGATTATTTCTAAAAAACACTCCATACTGATAGGCGGACCGGGGCTTGCTAAAACAGCTATATTAAAGTCGCTTGTGAGACGCATATACGGCCTCAAGCTTTTCGATTTTCAAATGACGCCCTCTACGGATATAAGCGAGCTTATATCTAAAAATATTAAAAATAAAATCGGAATAGATAATTGCGATATAGCATTGATAGACGAATTTTTTAAGGCACCGTATGCTACTCTTAACTCTCTTCTTGCTATTATGAATGAAAGGATTATATATGATCCGGAACCCCATAAAATTCCCTTGGTAAGCCTCTTTGCCACCTCTAACGAGAAACCCGATAAATCTTCAGATGCAGGCCTTCTACCGCTTTACGACAGATTTTTGTTTAGAAAAGAAATACTGCCGGTGAGAAGCAAGGAAAATTTTAAGAAATTGCTCGAATTAAAAGACGAATTAAAATTTCATGAAACCTCATTAAATAGGGAAGATATAAATATTTTAATCTCGGCGTCCGATACGATAATTATACCCGACCGTATTTTCGATGCATTATACGAGATAAGAGAAGCGCTCAGGTGCAAACAGGTGTTTGTCTCAGATAGAAGATGGAAAGAAGTGGTTAAGATACTCAGGGTATCCGCACTATTAGGGAGAAGAGATGCCGTATGTGAGGGGGATATACGAATACTCGAATCCTCTTTGTGGACATACTATTCGGATATAAGGGCAGTTAAAAACATTGTCGGGAGGGAATTAAATTGAACAAAACGCTTCTTGCAAAACTAACGATATCTTTTTTAATATTTACTTCGGAACTCTTTTATTTATTTTTTGTTTCGGGATTTTTTTATAACAAAAATATAACCTATTATTTTGACTATTTTACTCCTGTTTATCTATCCTTTATTTTTATGCCGGTTTTTACTTGGTTTATCGCATCCTACACTTTGTTTAATATGTTGTACAACAAATACCTTTATTTTAAGCCGGAGAATGATTTTAGGATTAGATACGGGATTACGGCGAAAAAACAGAAGAGGCAGTGTTTGATTTGGCCTGAAGCGGAAGTCGAAAACCTTCAACTCGTTATAGGGGAAATTCATGAAAAAGACGGAACTAGAAAGGAAAAACCAGAATGGCTTACCATGGATAAGAACGGTCTTTATACCGGTATTATAGTTTTCGGAGCTACCGGTACAGGGAAGACGAGTGCGTGCGCATATCCTTTTTTGGACCAGCTGATAAAGTATAAAAAAGAAATATATAAAGAAAAAATTGGCGGACTTATTCTCGACGTAAAGGGAGATTTTTGGAAAGAAGCGGCAAATATACTTAAACGCAGCGGAAGAGAACGGGATATAGTTATAATAGAGCCGGGGTCGGGTTGCTATTTTAATCCGGTACACTACCCGATGTTAGATTCAAAAATTATAGCGGAAAGGCTATACTCAGTTCTGGAAAATATCAATTCTAATGACGGGCGGCAGGACAGCTTTTGGAAAGACAAATCGATAAGGCTTCTTTCTAACTCCATAGGTTTGGTAAGGCTTTGCATGGGATATGTTACTTTAAGCGATATATACGAAGTTATTTCCGACGGAAACAGGCTGAAAGACATTCTGCGTTATGCCAAAGATATAATAGGGAAAAATAGGGCAAAAAAGGGGATAGGATCTAATGCGAAGGTTAGCTCAGATTCATTGATCTTAAACGAATTAAAACTCATAATATCTTACTTTGTCGGTGCCGATTTTGCGGGTCTCGACGAACGAACGAAAGGCATTATAAAGAGTGAATCGTTGAGGGTATGTTCGGATTTTATTAAGCATCCGTTTAGAGAAACCTTCTGTGCTCCGTTAGAAAAACTTAATTTTCAGGGCTTTGCCGATGTCTTGAACAAGGGAAAAATCGTAATTTTAAAAATGCCGGAATCGGAATACGGCTCAACGGGGAAGATAATAGGAATTATGTTGAAACTCGACTACTTCAGGACGGTCTTAAATAGGGTTTACAAAGTCTTGACGAATAAATCTGTTAATGCGGAAAGGCCGGTAGTGTTTATATGCGATGAATATCAAAACTATGTCACTTCTGGAGATATTGAATCGGATGCCGAATTTTTCGCAAGATGCAGGCAGTCTAAAGCAATAAATATCGTTCTCACTCAAAGTTACAGTTCTTTAAAGCTCAAATTGGGTTCGGAGGAAAAGTTGAATACCCTTATTGGCAATATCAGGTCTTCGCTATGGCTTTCGTTGAGCGACGATTACTCTAAAGAAAAAGCTTCGAAAATATGCGATAAGGAATACAAATTAAAAATAACAGAAAACATAACGGAACAGGATGAAGGAGCGTCTTTTAATTCATATGTGGGGGGGCTTATATCCGATGATAATACTATCTCCAAAGGTGCTACGAAGACCTATGAAAAAATGCCCTCCTTCGATACGGACGACTTCGCTAATTTAAAAATGAATCAGGCAGTTTACAGGATATATTCCGGCAACGGCATAAAGGGTCCAGGCATTGTCTATCTTCATCCGATATATAGACCAAAAACGAAAAGTTATTTTGATGCTATATAAATATGCCCTATGTTACATAAAATTATAATCAGAACGGATTGAAAAATAATGAAAAATAGATACGGAAGCGGAGGCGGTTATGAATTAGATATCCCTGAAATAATGTTTCTTATTTTTAGCGGATTATTCATTCTTTTTTATTTTGCCGATAGCGGTTTTAAATATTTTATAAATTCGTTTTATTTTTTTATATGGTATGTCCTTAGAATTTATCCCGTCGTGTCGGTCATGTACGCGGTCAACCTCTTTCTTTTTTTAACAGGGTTGCATGGGGTATATATTCTGATTTTTGAAACGAGGCTTACGGGTTCGAAACTTAAAATGCACGATAAATTAGAAAAATATAGAGAAAAAGAAAAAAACGGGAGGTATTAAAAATTGATGTTAATAATTAAATATTGCTATGTAAATGTCATATTTATATCTATTTTTTACCTTATAGTTTTTTGTATACCCGGTCTATCAGGCGCTACTGGAAACGCCATGAAATACTCCGATATCGTTAAATATGGTATTAAAAAAAAATTATGGATTCATAAATTAAAAATAGAATCGGGTATAGTCTATAAACTCAATACGGCGCAGGGCTATGTCAGCGTTATAACCCTTCCGGTGATTCCGCTGGACGTGGCGCTTGGAGATACCGGAGCGTTCTCGGAACAGATTGTGGGAAAGCAAATATTTATAAAGCCGATAACATATGACGCTGGAACTACGAGCAATCTTGAGATATTTACGAAATACGGCCTTATAAACGTACTTCTAAGGATAAGAAGCTCGAAGCTCGTCACATATAATCTTAATCTGGCGGATACGTTAAAGAATGTTTTTGCAGTCAATTACTTAAAAAATAAAATTGATAAGTTAAAAAGCGCGTTGTTAAAAAAATATACCCTGAAAATGAGATTAGTCAACGAAAAAGAGAAAAAATTAAAAAATGAAAAAAAGGAGGTTATGGATTTAATACTGCTTATAAACAGGATTAAAATAAATAAATTTGTCTCTAAGAATGGGATAACACTGACTGTAATATCTTTGAGCCGCATACGGAATATATACTATTTGCAATATCAGCTGACTAACAATAGCAATAAAGCCTTTTTCGTCAGAAATGTTTATCTTTACGACGAAAAAGGGGGGAGTTTTTTGAATGGATACGACCCGAGTAAGATTAAAGAAATAAGTATAATAAACCATACTCCGCACGATGTTGAATATATGCCCTACGAATTAATAAAAAACGTAATAATTTTTAAAGAGCAGGGACTTAAGCAGGGGGACGATCTTGAACTCTCTTTTCACGTTATCATAAGTAAAAAGTTAATTAGGCTGAGGGTAAAAGATTTTTTAATTAAAAATTAATAAAGAAAATGGAAAGTTATGACTAAAATATATCGTTTTTTAAGTTTTGCTTTAATTCTACCGATACTGTTTATGTTTTCGGGATGCACGCCTGCGCCGATTATTATGACCGCAAAAAGCGGAGTAACAGGCAGATTTCAAAGAAAATTAGAAACAAGGGTGCTAAAAATATCCCTTGGATTAAGTGGCGTTCATAATGAAAACGTTATAAGCGGTCCTGTAAAGTCGGATATGCCGTCGACAGCCGATTATTTTAAACCCTCGTTTATGGTTAAGACCTCAAGCCGTGAGTATAAGTCGGTTATTATAGATAAAACCATTGAAAGTCCGAATGGAAGATTTGTTTTGGGAATAGAGTCCATAAAATTTAAAAATATATTCGGGATTATCGATTTTTCCATAAAGAACCTCCATTCATCTACCGTGAAATATAGATTATTCCTGTTTAAAAAGACTGATAGCGGGTTCAAATTAGTGGCGTTTAAGTCCAATATCGGCGACGGAAAATATTCATATCTTGGCGGTCTCACCGAAATAAAAGGAGACGTCGTATTTCTGAAACGGCGTAAATTATCAGATTTAACACTCGAAGTGTTGATACTCACTAATAATCTCGGAAATAATTCGGTTAAGCTCTATTATGAATTTCATGAAAAAGATTAAATTTATAGCCGCTATCTTTATTATTGTCATATCTGCCAAAACGATTTTATCGATTATCCTTGTAAACGATTCATTTGGAATTAATTTCGACAAAAAGGCAATATATAAAACTATAATATTTGTTTCTAAAAAATACAAAATACCTGTGCCGTTCCTTATCGCAGTCATGAGAGTAGAAAGTAATTTCAATATCCATGCAATAAGTCCTAAGGGAGCCGTGGGGCTAATGCAGATTATGCCGAAAACAGCCGAAGCGTTAAATATAAATATTAATAATCCACTGACAAACATAATTGCCGGAGCAAAATATTTGCATTACTGCCTCAAGAAATTCGGTTATAAACCAGTTCCTGCCTTGGCATGCTATAATGCCGGACCTGATTCCGTTAGGACAGTGCATATAAAAAACCGCAAAGAGGTCGTAATTACGCTGTACAGGCAAACCGTGTCATATATCATGCGTGTGTATAAATATTATGACTACTACAGAAAAGTATTAAATAATGTGAGATCAGTGCAGAATCTGTTCTTGTGTGATAAAAAAGTTTGTTTACAACGTTAGCACTTTATGATAAATATATAGAAATTGCTCGGAGGATGATATTGTGAGAAAATATTATGATTAAAGTAGCAAGGAGGAATTTTGCCTTCAGTATGCTATATATTAATATTATAAAAATGGCATAATTAGCCGATTTTATTTAAAAATATAACTTATATAAATTTTTAAGGAGGGATAAAAATGGACGTATCGACAGCTATTGAGTCAAGGCGCGCTTACAGGTCTTTGGAAAAAATGGAAATAACCGAAGACCTTATTAGAATACTCGCTCTATCTGCATCTTTGTCGCCATCTTGTTTTAATAATCAGCCGTGGAAATTTGTATTTGTTCATAAGAATGCTGTTCTCGAGGAATTAAAAACCGCTCTTCCAAAGGGTAATGATTGGGCGCGCAATGCATCTATGATAATAGCCGTTTTATCCAAGCAAAGTGATGATTGTATTTTAGATAATAGGAAATACTATCTTTTAGATACGGGAATGGCAGTCGCTTTCCTCATCCTTAAGGTAGCCGAGCTCGGATATATTGCCCATCCTATAGCCGGCTATAATCCTGAAATAGTTAAGAAGGTTATAAAGTCTCCCGACGATATGGAAATAATAACTCTCATAATATTCGGCAAGCATAGAAAAGAAATAGATCCTGCTTTGAGCGAAAAACAAAGGCATGATGAAATTGAGCGTCCGGTCCGTAAATCATTTGACGAATATGCCTATTTCAACAAATTTAGCAATGGGACCGGGTATTAGAGTCAGTCTGAGTCTTCTGAAAAGTTGGTATTATAAATCCAAATTATTTTTTATCCACTTTTGCGTTAGTTCGACAAAAGCCGAGGTAGCAGGGGCTATATCTGAAAACGGTGTTATTGACGCAAGACCTATTCTACGCTTAAATACCGGTTTAAGCGGTAAAATTTTTACATTCGGTATATCTTGCGACAATGCCAATTTAGGTATGATAGCTATCCCCAAGCCCTCTTTAATCATGGCCAAGAGCGTTCCAATATTGCTTACTTTATATTTCCATTGCGGAGGTTTTCCCGTCGACGATTTAAATACCTCTTTTACTAAAGTCTGACAGCTGCTGTTCCATGTTACCATCATAGGATATTTAGCTAATTCCTCGATGCTGATTGATTTTTGAGCCGCCAAATCATGGGTTTCAGGTAAAACTACCATCATATCGTCGGAGATTATAGGAATAGTTTCAAGCGAATTGCATGGAAATGTGATAAATCCTATGTCTATGGTGCGGGATAAAATCCAGTCTCTTATTTCATCTTCAGTTCCCTCAAATACTTTTAAATCAATTTTGGGATACCGTAGTTTAAATAAGTACATTATTCCCGGAAGAAAATTAGTCGAAACGCTTCCAAAACTTCCAATCTTTAACTTTCCAGTTTTAAGCCCCAATGAAGCGGCAACTTCCTGCCTTATCTGCTCTATGCTTGTCGTAACCACGCGGGCATATTTCAGTACTTTAACACCTGTTTCAGTAAGACAGATTCCGTCTTTTCCCCGAAAAATAAGTTTTATGCCCAATTCGGATTCTAAATTCGATATTGAATGACTCACTCCCGGCTGCGTGATATAAAGTTCTTCCGCCGCATTAGAAAAACTTTTAAGTTCAACAACCTTAATTAAAACTGCTAATTGATTTAACGTCATTAGTTTTTACTCATATCATATATAAATATTATTCATTTTACTTATGATGACACTAAATTTATAATAGCAAAATATCTAATTAAATCAAAGAAAATAAGGTCGCGGTAATTAAAAGATAGAACGGCATAGTATTGCTTTACACTTTAATCAAAAGGAGAAATGATGAAGCATATCAATAAATTATATGTAGGCATTTTTTTGTGTTTATTGTCGGCTATAGTGTGGGGAGGAATGTTTCCGATAATGGGAATTGTCTTAAAAGTCATAGATCCTTTTTATCTCACTCTATTTAGATACGCCCCGGCATCCGTTATTTTTCTTTCCATGCTTTACTTCATTGAAGGTAAAAACTCCTTTAAATTGGAAGGCAGATGGTTTTCAGTATGGGTTTACGGATCCGTGGGCTTTGCGGGGTTCGGTTTTTTCGTGTGGTGGGGTCAGCAGATTATAGGAGGATTTCATGGAGCCATAGTGGCAGCGGCAATTATGGCAACTATGCCGTTCATGGGTGCAATTTTAAATAAATTTTTAAACAAAACAAAACTTGCTGTTTTTACGGGTTTTGCTATTTTAGCCGGATTATTCGGCGTTTTGCTCATTGTTACTCAAGGAGACATAGGCCGGCTTATGTCATTAAGGTTGAGTCTTGGAGGAGATATTCTGATTGTGGCAGGGGCTTTCTGCTGGGTTTTTTATACTATGGGCATCACGAAATTTCCAAAGTGGTCGCCTCTTAGATACACGGCCTTAACTTCTATTTTCGGCTTTTTTACGATTCTAATATTAATAATAATAATGACCTCTGTCGGGCTTTTAAGGGTTCCGGGTGTTGCCGCCGTATCGTCTGTCTGGTGGGAAATTTTATATATGATATTCATATCCGCCGTTTTAGGCGTTTTTGCGTGGAATGCGGGCAATAGAATAATTCATCCTATTAATGGAGTTCTTTTTTTAAATTTTGTTCCGGTAACTACGCTTATGATAGCAATATTAGATGATCAGTCGCTTTCCTATATAGAATATATAGGAGTATTTATAGTGATAAGCGCATTAATATTTAATAATTTATATATAAGAAAAAAAACAACATAGGAATTTGACAAATTTTGACTATTTTATTATTATTAACTAATAATCAGGTATTTAATTAAATACCTGAATAAGCTAAGCAAAGGGGGGTATTTTATATGGATAGGATAAAATTATTTATACTTATAACGATAGTGGCTATATTTAGCATTTTGTTCTTTAATCCTGTTTTTGGAAAAACGGCTTTTGCCGGCTCAGGTAGCGGAATTCATAGGGGCGTTTACGCCTCCGACCCGATTATCTATGGGCTGTATCTAAAAGCCGAAAACCTTCCTATAGGCAAAAATGATATTACGACTTATATAAAAATTGTCAATCCGGCGTTGTACGCTCACGACAGATACAATCCTTTTTTATGGAAGAAACTTTATTTAAAAGACAAGATGAGGCTGAAAAAATTAATGAATTTTATAAAATCAGTACGATATTTCAAGGAACATATAAGGGCGAATATCAGTGCTTATAATTTTAAAAAACATGGATTTTATTTAACTTATTATAGATCTGATAATCTCATAAAAAATGGAATGAGAACGCGCAGAAATATCAATTTTATCAAAATAAAAAATGGAAATATTTATTACTTGTTTCATAATTTAACAATCGTTCATAAGAATGCCGGAGAATTAAATTTTTTGAAAATGTCGGAAGAAAAGGCGGAAAATTTCATAAACGGAAGAACGGGTACCTTTGGGCATATAAAAAGGACGGTTTTTTTAGAATATTATTTCACGCCTTTAGAGGCAAAAAATAATATCTTAACGGTAAAAATAGCATATATAAAGGTTTACAATAATAAACACAAGAATTTATTGATTGGAGTCATTAAATAAGGTATAATAATCATAATCAGGGGTGCCGCTATTAGTTTGGCTGAGAGTCGAGTCGTGAATTATTTCCGGCTTACAACCCTTTGAACCTGATACGGGTAATGCCGGCGTAGGGAGGTAAGAAATTGTTAAGAACCGACAGGGCATATTTTTATCGTGCATAAAGCTGTTATCAAAATTAGGTTCGTGGGTCTTCTTTCCTTTTTCGTTCGCCGCAAAACCTCTGTAAGAGTATCTTGATTATTTTTTAAAAAACATAACACTGCCGTTATAATTATAACGGTATAATAATACGATGTTGAACCCCATACTTGAAAAGGCTTTATCCTTTAAAAGATTGAATGACGATGAACTTCTCTGTCTGCTTGAAGAAAAGGAGAATACAGAAGATATTACCCGTGCTGCAGATATGTTAAATTTAGAAATCAATTCCAATAAAGTATCGTATGTTGTAAATAGGAATATTAATTTTACAAATATATGCGGCTTAAATTGCAGGTTTTGCGGATACAAAAGGACTAAGAAATCTAAAGATGCGTTTCTATTGAATTACGACGAGATTATAGAAAAGATTTCCGAAGGTAAAAACGCTATAGGTATAGATGAAGTATGCGTGACCGGCGGCATAAATCCGGAGTTGAAGCCGGATTATTATTTTAATTTGGTTAAGGCAGTGAGAGATACCTTTCCGGATATCCATATTCACGCGTTTTCTCCTCAAGAGATATTGCAGCTTTCAACCTCTCTCGGAAAGCCTTATGCAGAGATCATATTGAAATTAGTCAAATTGGGATTAAACTCAATGCCCGGAACTGCGGCGGAGATTTTAGCGGAAGAAACAAGAAACAAGATTTGTCCTGAAAAATTAAGTAAGGCACAATGGGTTGAGATTATTAAAGCGGCACATAGTTTGGGCGTCAAAACCTCCGCGACCATTCTTTTCGGGCATATTGAAACAAATATCGATATTGTGGAACATTTAAGCCTAATAAGGCAGATCCAGGACGAAACGAGCGGATTTACGGAATTTATTGCTTTGCCGTTTATTTCTTTAAAGACCTCTCTGAGAGAAAAGGTTAACTCGACGCCGATTCCGGATAGAATATTTAAGTTTTATGCAATTTTAAGGCTTTATTTAGATAATTTTAAAAATATTCAAACAAGCTGGCCGAAAATAGGTGTTTCCGCGGCGTTAAAATCGCTTGAATGCGGGACTAACGATTTTGGAGGGACGCTTATGGAAGAAAATATCACAAAAAGTGCGGGAGGGACGTTTGGCGAGTATTTGTCTGAAAGTGAAATAATTGACCTCATCAAAACCACCGGGAGAATTCCTGTGAGAAGAGATACTTTATATAATATATATTAATATATTTAAAGACTTATGAAGATAAATATAAACGATAAAATTTTAGAAGTGAAAAATGATATTACCGTTACGGGTTTAATAGCTTTTTTTAAATTAAATGTTAAAAGTACCGCCGTAGCCGTCAATAAAGAAATAGTTCCGAGAAGCAGTTATGCGGAGTTTACGCTGAAAGAAAGAGATAAGGTAGATTTGGTGACTATTGCGCCGGGTGGTTAAATAATTAAAATAATCTGAATCTGTAAGATTATTAAAACGAAGGGAGATTAAGGAAATGAATAAAAATATGGACGGCGATATGCTGAAGATAGGCAAGTATACGTTTAAATCGCGTCTAATAATCGGAACAGGGAAGTATCCCGATTTTGCTACTATGAAAGAATCGGCAGAGGTTTCAGGGGCAGAAATCATAACGGTTGCGGTTAGACGCATAGATTTTAATGCAAAAGAAAATTTACTTTCATATATAAATCAGGACAAATTTACGCTTTTGCCTAATACGGCAGGGTGTTATACCGCGGAAGATGCGGTTAATACCTTAAGGCTTGCGAGGGAGATTGACGTTTTTAAGACCGACCTCGTAAAACTCGAAGTAATAGGCGACTCTAAAACTCTTTATCCCGACAACGAGGAATTAATAAAAGCGGCAAGGATATTGGTCAAAGAAGGTTTCACTGTTATGCCTTACATGATGGACGACCCTGTTCTCGCTAAGAAACTTGAAGATATAGGGTGCCCCGTCGTTATGCCGCTTGCTTCGCCTATCGGTTCCGGTTTGGGCATTAGAAATCCTTATAATATAAAAATAATCAAGGAAACCGTATCCGTGCCGGTTATCGTAGATGCAGGAGTAGGGACAGCGTCGGATGCTTGCAAAACAATGGAGCTTGGTGCAGACGGTATACTTATAAATACGGCGATAGCAGGCGCCGGCAACCCCGTTGGTATGGCGGTTGCTATGAAAAATGCAGTAGAGGCGGGCAGACTTGCATATCTATCCGGACGGATTCCTATGAAACTTTACGCTCAGGCTTCTACGCAAATGGAGGGAATAGTATTTTGACATTAAGGTTAAATAAGTTTTTGGCGATGAATACCGGTACTTCAAGGAGAAACGCCGACGAAATAATAAAAAGCGGCAAGGTAATTATAAACGGTGAAAAAATTAATAATCTTGCCGTGTTTGTAAATCCCGGGGACGAAGTAGTCGTAAACGGCAAGAAAATCAATTCTAAAGAAGATCAAAAAATATATATCATGCTGAACAAGCCGCAGGGTTATATTACTGCCGTGAAATCGGACGATGGATTCAGGACGGTTATGGAATTAATAAAAAGAGAGGCTTTAAAGTATAAGCATATTTTCCCAGTAGGAAGATTAGATTTTATGAGCGAGGGTTTACTTCTGTTTACTAACGACGGAGATTTTGCTTACAAATTGACTCACCCGAAATTTAACGTTACAAAGACTTACATAGTGGAAGCAAAGGGTGAATTAACCGACGACCTTTTTAACAGAATTAAAAAGGGGATTAAATTTGGAGAAGCCGGTCTTTTAAAACCCAAAAATATTAAAGTTATAAGAAAGACCCTTACAAGATTTATGCTTTCCGTCGATTTAACTAATGGTAAAAATCGCGAAATCAGAAGGCTTATGGAGTTTTTCAATCTTAAAATTACTATACTAAAAAGGGTTAGCATAGGTAAACTTTATCTTGAAGATTTACCTTCCGGACACTATCGCATATTAAATGCAGGGATAGCAGAGCTATCCCTCGGCGGTTGATATTGCGATGTTATGCGCAGCAGCTAAGTTTGCCGACATCCTTAGTAAAACTCTGAGCGGCTAATTTAAGCCCTTCCGCCATGGTGGGGTAAACGCCTATCTCCTCTCCGATTTGCTGAATCGTATAGCCGTTCTGCAGATATACGCTTGCCTGCTGAATCGTTTCCGAGGAGTTATGCGCCAACATATGCACCCCTATGACCTTGCCTGTTTTTTTATCCGCTATCATTTTTATCAAACCCTCGGTTTTAAAAATAGCCTGAGCCTTAGGGATATATTTTACCGGAAAAACGACGTCGGTTACGTCGTAGCCTTTTTTTATCGCCGCTTCTTTCGTCAAGCCTACGGAAGATACTTCCGGATCGGTAAACGTCGTATGGGCAACGTAGGAATAGTCTGCCTTTATATGCTTGCCGTGAAGCATGTTGTCAGAGGCTACTTTTCCGTCATATGCAGCCGTAGTAACCAACCTCATTAAACCGGTAACGTCGCCGCATGCGTAAATATTAGGATTGGCTGTCTTAAGCTCGTCATCGACCTTAATAAAACCCTGTGCGTATGTTTCTATGCCGACCGCTTCTAAATTTAAGTTCTTGGTATTTCCTACAATGCCGGTTGCCATTAAAAATTCATTGAACACGACTGTTTTTATACCCCCTCCCGTTTCAATATCGGCATATTTTTTTCCATTTTCTTCATCCATGTAAAGGCGTTTTATAGAAGAGTTCAGGAAAAATTCGATTCCTTCACTTTTTAAAGTTTCTAAAAGCGCCTCTGAAATTTCAGGCTCTTCATTAAGTAAAATTCTATCGGAACGTCCCACTATTATTACATTAGAACCAAACCTTTTAAACATCTGGGCAAATTCCAGAGATACCGCCCTTGTGCCTAATATTAAAAGCGTCTCGGGCAAATAATCTAAATTCAATATTTCTTCGTTCGTAAGATAGCCTATTTCTTCCAATCCGTTGATGTTTATTATCTTGTTTGTCGAACCGACGGCAACGATAAATTGATTAGAAGTAACCTTGTAAGGGTTTATATTTTTATCGTTTGGAATAATCTCGACGGAATTTTTTGACGCAAACCTTCCTTCCGCTTCGATAAACGCAATATTATTATAGCCCTTTAACACGTTGTAATATTTCATTTCTCTCAGACCGTTTAAGAGTTCGGTTTTCCTTTTTATAAGATCTCTTATGTCGATCATCGACTGTTTTGTTTCTATACCCTTAAATTTGTTACTTAAAGGCTCGTAATATATCCTTGCGGCTTCTAAGAGATGTTTTGAAGGGACACAACCCCTGTTCAGACAGGTTCCGCCGATAATCCAATTTTCGATGACGCAAACTCGTTTACCTTCGTCTGCGAATTTAATGGCCGCCGAAAAAGCGGACGAGCCTCCGCCCACGACTACTAAATCATAGTCATAATTATGTTCACTACCAGATCCTTGTTCGTCTTCTGCCTCCGTCATCCTCTCAACTTCCGTTTCTGAAATATCCGTAGTTTCATGGGCTAAAGGCGTATAGCCGGCATTTTTTATATTTTTTTTTATATCTTCTATATTTATATCGTCAACCGCTAAAATAATGCTTTCGTTCTCAGACAGTGAGGTATTTACTTCTATTACCCCTTTTACCCCGTTAACCGCCTTATTGACGGAAACAGAGCAGTGTTCGCAGGTCATTCCGGTGACATTCATCTTTATTTTTTTCATGTTAACCCCTCCAAATAATATTATATTATCATTAGACTTTAATAATGGTTTCTTGATGTTATCGATAATATAAATTATAAACCTTATACCATGCTATAAGGTCAAGTAAAATTTTATGGATTTTAAAAAAGGTCAGCTCATATTTGCAATCTTCGAGTCGTATGTCTCAAGACTGCCTGTTACCGGCGTAATTAATATTTCTCCGAATAATTGGAATTGCTCAAGGTTGGCTAAAATCAGCCTAGACATCTCGAGAAGCGCTATAAAATACGTAAACAATTCATCTTTATCGACGCAGTTTTTGACTAACCCGCTAAATGTCAGATTTTTAAACCCCTTAAACATTTCCATTATCTCTATTATCTTTTCCTTAATAGAGAAATTATCTTTCGTTACTTCGTATACGCTTATTCTATTTTGGGCTTCCGTTATTTTGTTGTAGAAATATTGCGAAAGAATAAAAATATTTGCATTGAAGGAGGCATTGCTTTTACCGGGTCTTTTTTCTGTTGGAGTCTTACTGTTTTTAAGCAGGCCTATTTCAAATACGTCTCTGCCTAAAATGGGTCTATTATTTAGAAAGAGGGCAACTTCTCTAACTTTTCGATATTCCAGAAGCATATCGGTCAGTTCGGTTCTCGGATCTGCTGTCGCATCGTCCTCGTTTCCTTCCGTTTTTTCGGTATCGTATTTCGGCAGCAACATAACGGATTTAATATAAATTAGTTGAGCCGCCATTACGATAAAGTTGCCGCCTGAATCGATGTCCAAATTGTTGGAAGTCGAAGCCACGGCGTTCTCATCAAGCCCTATTGCCTCCAAATATTGATTTGTAATTTCCGCTATAGGAATATCGTATATATTTATTTTATTCTTTTTTATAAGGCTCAAGAGGAGGTCTATGGGACCGTCGTAAACTTGGAGAGTGACATTGGGAGAAAAAGTTACAGGCCGCATGCTATATAATCCCCGTTTTTATTTCATAGGCTTAAATTTCTTAAAACTACGTTATTTATAATATAATTAAATGAAACTGTTAAAAAGTTGCCCGGATCTATAAGCAGCAGTATAAGCAACAGAATTATTCCGAAGGGCTCTAACTTGACCAAATATCCCGAAAAAGGTTCGGGTAAAAGGCTTACGGCAATTCTTCCTCCGTCTAAAGGGGGTATGGGTATTAAATTAAATACTCCGAGTATAAGATTTATCATTACGCCTATGAACAACATAAAGGTCATGGGATAAATAAAAAATTTAAGAAATAAACTACCCGAGACCGTCTGAAACATGAGATGACTTATAAAATAAGCAAGATAAAGATTCATAACCGGAAAATTTATGAGTATTACTTTTAATAATATAAAACATATGAAGGCGAGGATAAAATTAGTAATCGGACCCGCCGCAGCGACGAACCCCGTATCCCTCTTGGGGTTTCTAAGTTTGTTGAAATTGACCGGGACGGGCTTTGCGTAACCGAAGGCAAAGCCTGCAAGAAAAATTAAAATTATAGGCAGCAGAATAGTCCCGAAAGGATCTATGTGTTTTAACGGATTAAGCGTAAGTCTTCCGGCTTTCTTTGCCGTATCGTCTCCGAATACATGGGCGATATAACCATGAGATACTTCATGAAGTATTATTGCGAATAAAACCGGAATTATCGCAATTGCTATGAGCTGAACGGTATTATTAATATTATTCATAATGAGTAACATTTTACAATTATTTTATCAAATAAATCAAATGAAAAATCTTAAACCCCCGATTCTCTTTTGTTATCCCATTGTTTCTGTTAAAATATTAATTGTATAATATTTCGTATAGTACGATATGACATTACAACATTAATTCACTGAGCAATAAACAATGAGTCTATGAAAAGAAATTATGAGTTATATAAAAATCTGAACGATTCAGTTTTCCCGTTTGTTCAAAAACCGATTAGATATATCGGTTTAGAAATGGGAACTGTCGTTAAAGATATCGAAAATATACCGCTAAAATTTGCACTTGCCTTTCCGGATTTTTATGAACTCGGAATGAGCCACATAGGAATGGGGATAATATACGACATATTAAATTCCAAGGATTATATAGCGTGTGAAAGGGTTTATTTACCGTATCCGGATATGAACCTAAAGCTTAAAGAAAACAATATCCCCCTTTTTTCTTTAGAATCGTTTAAGGAAATAAAAAAATTCGATGTAATAGGTTTTTCTCTTCAATATGAACTTTCTTACACCAATATATTGCTCATGCTTGAACTGTCGGATATTCCCGTCTTTTCTAAAGACAGGGGTTTAAACGACCCGTTTGTAGGGGCGGGCGGTCCGTGTGCTTTTAATCCTCTTCCCTTAAAAGATTTTATGGATTTCTTCATAATAGGAGACGGTGAGATTACTTCGGTAGTCATATGCGATACCGTTTTAAAGGCTAAAAATGACTTCAATGCCGGTATTGTTTCGGAAAAAAACTTTAGGGCTCACGTAAAGAAAGAACTTGCTAAAATTAGAGGCGTTTACGTACCTGGATATTCTAAAAATGTAAAAAAATCAATAGTATATGATATAAATTTAAGCGGTTACATTAATAAACACATCGTTCCGCTTGTAGAGACGATTCACAACAGGCTTTGTATTGAGATAGCGAGAGGCTGTTCTTCCGGATGCCGGTTTTGTCAGGCAGGGTATATTTATAGACCCGTCAGAGAAAGAAAAAAAGGGGAAGTTATAAATGCCGTGAAGAATGGCCTGCAAGATACAGGATTGGCGGAAATATCACTGTCTTCCCTTTCTACCGGCGATTACTCCGATATCGGAGAGATACTTTCAGAACTATCCGATATTATGTCGGAAGAAAGGGTTTCCATGTCTTTTCCTTCAATGAGAATAGGTTCTTTGAGCAAAGATATTCTCGAAAAAACCGCCGAGGTTAAGAAAGCCAACTTTACCCTTGCCCCGGAGACCGGAACGCAAAGGCTCAGAAATATAATCAATAAAAATATTTCCGAAGATGACCTGCTCAAAGAGGCGACAGACCTGTTCCAAATGGGGTTTAAAAGCCTTAAACTATATTTTATGATAGGTCTGCCTTTTGAAAGAATTGCCGATTTAGACGGTATTTATAGTTTGGTTTTAAAGATAAAAAAGAGTGCAGGAGGATTAAAAATCACGGTTAACGTCAATAACTTTGTCCCGAAGCCTCATACTCCTTTTCAATGGTATCCGATGGAAAAGGAGTCGGAGCTTACTTTTAAAATTAATTATCTAAGAAAATTATTGAGGCCATTAAATATAAATTTCAGATATCAAGACCCCAAGGTTAGTTTCATAGAGGGACTTATCTCCAGGGGAGACGATTTTACCTCTAAAATCATTTATGATGCATATAAATTAGGAGCGGTTTACGACAGCGAATCTAAGTTATTAAACTATAATGCATGGATAAAGGCTTTAGAATCGGGGGGCGACAAATCCGGACGGTCTAATTTTAACGACTTGACAAATAGGTATCTATACAGCGAGAAAGACCTTGATAGCCCGTTACCATGGGATTTTATAGATATACTCGTAAATAAAGAATACTTTAAAAATGAATTTAAAAAGTCTTATGAAGAAAATTCAAAATCTATTTATTATATGAATACTAATAACTTTGAGGACAATAACAGGTCAAAACTTTTAACGAAAAATTGCAGAAAGGTCTGTTATTTGTGCGGTGTCTGCGATTTTAAAACGATAAGCCCGATTTATTCTTCTAAAATAAACAACTGCGGCAGTCAGGCATCAAACGAAACGGTCAACCGTATAGGAGGGAATATAGGATGCAGCGATAACGGCAATATCAGCGGTGCCTTAGAACCTTTTTACGAATTGAATTTAAGATACTCCAAGAAGGGCGACATGAAATATTTAGGACATTTAGAAACCGGAAAAATATTATTAAAGGCATTTAGAATAGTTAAACTCCCAATTGTATACGGAAAATCCAAATTTAGTTCTAAGCCTAAAATAAGTTTTTCCAATCCTATTCCGTTTATGAGCGAAAGTGAAAACCTATATGTAAAGGTGAAAGTGAGAAGAGATACTGCTATAGGCGGTTTAGGCGAATTAATGGAAAATATGAACCACTTCTTGCCGGACGGCATAACGGTTTTAGAGATATCAAAAATTGACCGTATTCGACATTGACGATGGTTTGAATCTTAGCTGTATTGCCTTATCAAATTGATGTTTGGCATTTATTCCCTATTATGTTTTTTGACTTGACAAAAATTTTAAATAAATATTATCATGTACTTATATTTTATTTAAAATTTTATTTTTAATTCTATGGAGGATGAGAAATTGAAGGTATTTAAAACGAAAAAAAGGTTAGCCACGTTACTCACAGTATTATCTTTAGTCGTTATCAGCTTTGCTCTTTACGGATGTGCCAAAAAATCTACGCCGTCCACATCCGTCAAAAAAAAGACCGTTGCTCCGGCTAAAGCCGTCGTTAAAGCTAAAAAAACGTCGAGTAAAGTCGTTGTTGCAAAATCTACCCCCAAATCTACTCTGAAAACAAAAAATTTAGAACCTGCGGCAATGAAAATTATTAAAGATCAAAGCTGTATGAGCTGTCACGTTATAAACGGCAAAGGCGGCTCTATAGGTCCTAATCTTTCCAAAGAAGGGACTAAGGGTCATTCTATTCATTGGTTGGAAGTTCAGATTAATACACCGAAGGTTCATTCTCCGAATACGATGATGCCTAATCACAATCTTAATCCGGTGCAGTTAGAAACCGTTGCGGAGTATCTCGACTCTCTGAAATAAAGAAAAAGTGAAACGACAATCTACTCGACAGTATGAATCTCAATAGGTATTTAATTGGACATTCTTTTTGAATCTATTCAGAAAGGATGTCCAATTAACATCAACTTATATCAAGTCGTAATTTATGCATGCTAATAAAAGCAATATTGTATTAATAGCAGTATCTTTTGTCGTAATTTTCGTAGCCGGTATATTCCTTTATACATATATTGTTTCCGTTCCTAAAATCCGTAAAAACATTGCCGTTACGAGATATCGAAGGTTTAAAAGGTTCTGGCGCGGTATGTACGATAACCTCAATGAAAAAAGGGTCATATATACTTTGAAACCGCTTTACGACGACAAAATAGATAAAATAGAGACCTATAATTTGACCTTAAATTCTTATGACGGGTTGAGACTTAAGGGCTATTTTTCAATTCCTTACGGCGTTGCAGGAAAAAAGTATCCGGGGGTGCTTTTATTGCACGGTTACAGTTCATATGGAACGCCCGGATGGGCGCATTTTTTTGCAATGAGGGGTTATGGCGCTCTT
Source organism: Candidatus Acidulodesulfobacterium sp. H_13 (assembly GCF_048541835.1). Lineage (NCBI taxonomy): Bacteria > Candidatus Acidulodesulfobacteriota > Candidatus Acidulidesulfobacterales > Candidatus Acidulidesulfobacteraceae > Candidatus Acidulidesulfobacterium > Candidatus Acidulodesulfobacterium sp. H_13. The sequence continues at coordinate 91,395 of NZ_JBLEOY010000001.1, read as the reverse complement.
TCCATCGATTTAAGGGGGCACGGAAGAAGCAGGGCAGTTTATAATCCCGGTTTTCCAGGGCTTATGACCGACGGCATTTTACATGTAAGAACTTTCTCCATGGTTAAGATTATAATGGATTCGCTTATGTCGTTAAAATTTTTAGAGCATTTTAAAAAAATAAACCATAAACTTATATTTGTTACGGGGGGTAGTATGGGCGGCGGGTTGTCCCTGATAGATGCCGCTATGGATCGTCACGTCGTTGCCTCCGCCGCTGATGTTCCGTTTTTAAGCGATATTCCCGTGCAAATGCCGCTCGCCAAAATGGGTCCCTATATGGAGGTCAAAGCATTTCTAAAAAAGCATAAGGATGATAAAGCCGCCGTTATGAGGTCGCTTTATTATGTCGATACTAAGCATTTTGTAAACCGTATTAAATCTCCCGTTCTAATGGGAGTTGGGCTTAAAGATGAAGACTGTCCTCCTGAAGGCAGTCTTGCCGTATATAAACTTATTAAATCTAAAAAGCAGCTATTCATCGCAAAAAACAGCGGCCATGTCGTCCTACCCGGATGGAACGAAGAGGTATTCAAATTTTTTGCCCCGTATATATCGAAATCTATAAAGTAAAACTAAAATAAAGAGGAAGATTTTATGAAAAACACAAGGAGTCTAAATATATTAAGACAAGCCGAAATCTTAATGCCGGGCGGCGTCAATAGTCCCGTTAGGGCTTTTAAATCAGTCGGATTATCGCCTTTGATAATAAAGAAAGCACACGAGAGTAAAATTTACGACGTTGACGAAAACGAATATATCGACTATGTCATGTCTTACGGTCCCATGTTGCTTGGACACGGTGATGCTCGCGTAATAAAGGCTATTTCGGATACGGCAAAAAATGGATTCGGTTTTGGAGCAACGACGGAAACGGAGGTCGAACTTGCCGGTTTAGTCAACAAATATTTTCCCTCAATGGAGATGATAAGACTTGTAAATTCCGGAACTGAAGCCGTAATGAGCGCAATCAGGCTTGCAAGGGGTTTTACGAAAAGGGATAAAATTATAAAATTCGAGGGATGTTATCATGGTCATTCCGATTCTATGCTTGTAAAGGCCGGTTCCGGAGCGCTAACGACATCCATACCTTCAAGCGCCGGTATCCCAGTAAATTCCTCTTTGGATACCCTCGTTGCTGTTTATAACGATTTAGAAACCGTCAAAGATTTATTTCTTAATCACAAGAGAGAGGTGGCCGCGGTCATAATAGAGCCGGTAGCTGCAAACATGGGGGTAGTTTTGCCTAAGGACGGTTTTTTGGAGGGCTTAATGGACCTGTGCCACGAAAACGATTCGCTTATAATTTTCGATGAGGTCATAACTGGTTTCAGGGTGTCCCATAGCGGAGCACAGGGCTTGTTCGGTCTAAAACCGGATATAACATGCCTCGGCAAAATAATAGGCGGTGGGCTTCCGATAGGCGCTTTCGGCGGAAGGAGAGATATAATGGAATATCTTTCTCCTATTGGTCCGGTTTACCAGGCAGGAACGCTTTCCGGTAATCCTATATGTGTAGCAGCCGGCATAGCTACCATAAAAGCAATAGAAGAAGACGACGCGGTATCTAAAGCCAATGAAGCATCGCAATATCTGATTAAAAATTTAAAAGACGAGATTAAGGGTTTTGACGATAAAATTACGATGAACGGCATAGCGTCTCTGCTCACCATATTTTTTAAGGGAAGAGATGTCAATAATTTTAGAGACGTAATGAAGTCGGATGCAATTTTATTTAAGAAATTTTTCGGTATAATGCTAAACGAGGGAATATTTATTGCTCCTTCTCAATATGAAGCTATGTTTTTAAGTTCCAAACATAGCAAGCACGATATAGACAAAACCGTTCTCGCTATAAAGAAAGCGATAAAAGAAGTTTTATGTTGAATAGTTATCTGCCGTCGTTAACGACTTTTATGTCGGCAATGGATTGAATATAATAAAGAATAAAACGAGGCTATTTAATATTCTGCGTATAAGATATATTCAATTTTAAAAGACTTGTTCGTTCTGCGGAACGGCTTATTTTCTACTGCCTTAAATGGTGGAGGGTATGGGATTCGAACCCACGACCTACGCCATGCGAAGACGCCACTCTACCAACTGAGCTAACCCCCCGTTTTCAAAACCGTCTGTTCATGTAAAACAAATATTATTATCGCAAATAATCTATAAAAAAGCAAATATAATAATCGGTCGTTTTAAAACAACCGATTATCCCGTTTTTTCTACTTTACCTCGGTACAGTGCTACGTTTCTTGACTTTTTCCATTATAGTGATAAACTACAAAAAGCTATTATTTCATAATTTAAGTTAATATAGTAGTGAGGACTTATTTTTTTTGGCATTTTATACGTTACATAAAAAGGAGGTGCTGTTGGAGAATATTAAAACGATGGTGCGGATATTAAAAGTGTAAAATGACATTCTACCGACCGCGCCTGGAAGTTCTGAAAAATAATTTTGTATCAATAAGGAGGCCTACAAATTATGGAATTATCGGTTATGAGAGAAAGGGTTAAAAGCGCTGTCGTAAAACGCACTCTTTATCTGGCAGGTAACTATATAGTGCCTAAGCTAAACGATGAGATGATAGTTAAGATTTCTGATAAGTTAAATCATTTCAAAGCGCCCGCCGGAAAGATTTTTTTCGACCATATTTTTGTCAATTTAAAAAGAAAACTTCCATACCTTTCTAAAAACGTCAGGAAAGGGATATTCGATAATTTTATCTCTAATTTTTTACTGCTTAGCGGGGAAAGGAGGAGAAAATTTATCGATAAAAATGGTTTTTATCCGCCCCTTTTTTATGTTATTAGCCCGTCAATGCGTTGCAATCTGAAATGTTACGGGTGTTATTCCGCTAACTATGCAAGAAAAGATAAGCTTTCATATGAAAAAATCAATCAAATCATTGACGAAGGTAAAAGCTTCGGAATATTTTTTTATACTATTTCCGGCGGGGAGCCTTTTATAAGAAAAGACCTTATAAGCATATTCGAAAGAAATAAAGACTGTTTTTTTCAGATTTACACGAACAGTTCTTTAATAGACGGCAAAATGGCGGAAAAGCTTTCGAAGTTGGGCAATGTTTTTCCATGCATAAGCGTCGAGGGTTTTGAAGACGAAACTGACGAAAGAAGAGGAAAGGGTCATTTTAAAAAGGTCGTTTCGGCCATGAATTACCTTAAGGACAACGGAGTGCTTTTTGGTTTTTCCGCCACGGCGACGAGGTTTAATAATGAGGTAATTGTTAGTGACGAGTTTATAGATTTCTACATTAAACAGGGGTGTTTTCTTGGGTGGTATTTTAATTATATACCTATCGGACGAGAGCCGGATATCGGTCTTATGCCGACGCCGGAACAGCGAAATTTCAGAAGAAAAAGGGTGGCGGAGATAAGAGAGACTAAACCGATAGTAGTCGGGGACTTCTGGAATGACGGGGTTCTCTCTCACGGCTGTCTTTCGGGCGGACGTGTTTATGTTCACGTAAATGCTGAAGGCGGGGTAGAGCCGTGTGTATTTGCCCAGTTTGCAGCGGACAATATATTTGATAAATCTATGGAGGAAATCCTTAATTCGATGTATTTTAAGTCTATAAGGAAAGAACAGATGAATAATAGAAACAGGCTCCGTCCATGTATGATAATAGATTACCCTGAAATTCTAAGAAAGGTCGTAGCAGAAGGCGGTGCTAAGGCTACGCAGGAGGGGGGTGAGTCTATAATAACCGAACTCAAAGATAAAATGGACGAGTATTCCCAAAATTACGGAAAGATTGCCGACGAAGCTTGGAAAGAAGAATTCGGCAACGGTAAATTCTTTTATACTCATGACGGTAAAAAGGTTGAATTAAACGAGGACGATTATTATAGAAGATCCTTTTATCCATTAAAAGGAGGGCATAAAAAAGAAAAAACCGAGAGCAAAATACATAAGGGGATTTAAATAATATTTTGGGTTTTAGAAAAAAGGGCGGAAATTAAATTCTGCCCTTTTTTCTTTTTTATATTAGCCTTTTATGTTTACATTCGATGCGGTTTTTCCGTATATTATTTTATATTATAATATTACGGTTAAAAATATTATAATATAAAGCTATGATAGCCGATATAGTTATTCCCAAAAGCGGAACAAATATTAAATTTATTTATTTGATACCGGAAGAATTTGAAACCGAGGCAGAAGTAGGTAGAGCAGTTATTGTCCCTCTAAAAAATAGACCGGTTTATGGTTTTATATTCGATATCAAACAAGATGAACCCTGCAGCTTTAAAAATAAAAAAATATCGTTAAAAAAGATACGTCGCATTTCAAAGGCTGTTTTTTTTAAAGAAGCCCACAAGGATATGTACAATTTTCTTATGTCCTATTATCATGAAAATATCTCCAGGGTTTTTGAGACCGTTTTGCCGTCTATAGACGTGAATCATTTTGATCTGATAGATAAATATTACAATGAAGCATTGGCTCAAAAGGCAGGCGATGCATGTATCCCCAATTCCGCATTTCTTTCCGAAGCGCCTTATGACTTGACAGTAGACCAAACAGATTCAGTGAATATAATAAAAGAGTCGATAAAAAACTGTTTTTATAAAACTTTTTTAATTCACGGCGTTACGGCAAGCGGTAAAACAGAGATTTATTTCAACCTGCTTGATTTTGCTTTAAGTTTAAATAAACAAATTATCATAATCGTTCCGGAAATATTCATTACCAATCAGTTTATTTATTTGATAAAAAAAAGATTTAAGGGATTGGCGGAGCAGAACAGTTTCGCAATATTTCACAGTAAGATTTCAAAAAAAGAAAAGTTTGTAAACTGGATAAAGATACTTAATGGCGACATTAAATTAATATTAGGTGCAAGATCCGCTATTTTTGCTCCGGTGAAAAATTCCGGGCTTGTAATAGTAGACGAAGAGCATGACGGTTCTTATAAACAACAGTCGGGGCTTCTTTATAATGCAAGGGATGTTGCCGTTATGCTGTCCAAGAAAACATCTGGAGTCTGCGTGCTGGGTTCGGCAACTCCTTCTCTCGAATCTTATTATAATGCGACAGAGCTTAAAAAATACGAATACATCTACATAAAAAGCAGGGTGAAAGGTAAATCTTTGCCGGAAACGGATATAATAGATTTAAAGACAGAATTTAAGAATTCAGGTAAAAGGAGATTTTCCGATAAAATCTTATCAAATGAAACTACCCGACTAATCGAGGAAAATATTGGCGGCAACAGGCAGGTATTGCTGTTTTTAAACAGGCGTGGATTCTCTACGTTCTTGATATGTTCGTCTTGCGGTCATCTATTTTTATGTAATAATTGCGCTATATCGTTAGTTTACCATAAAAATAAAAACGCAGATGCAGGAGGCTTCTTAAAGTGTCATTATTGCGGTCATAGCGAAGATATTCCTAAACTCTGCCCGGAATGCGGTATGGATACCATTGAACCTTACGGGATAGGTGTCCAAAAATTAGAAGACGTCGTGAAAACATTATTTGCCGTTCGCGAAGACGTTAAAATAGAAAGGATAGATTCGGATATTGCGAAAAGCGGGAAAAACGGAGCGGATATATTTAAGAAAATGCAAAAAAAGGAAATAGATATATTGATAGGTACCCAGATTATAACTAAGGGACACGACTTTCCGGACGTAGGTCTCGTTGTGGTTATTTTGGCAGATAGCTTATTGAACATACCGGATTTCAGAAGTTCCGAAAAGGCATTCCAAGTACTCACTCAGGTTTCCGGGAGGGCGGGAAGGGGAGAGGGGCGCGGCAGAATTGCAATACAAACGTTTATAGGGAACAACTATTTATTGCGATACGTTGCGACTCATGATACAAAAGGTTTTTACGAAAAAGAACTTGCAATAAGAAAAGAATATGGCTACCCGCCTTATACGAAAATAGTAGCATTGAAATTAACGGATAAAAATGTCGACAGGCTAAAAGTAATGGCATCCGATTTAAAGGAGGTAGTAGATTTTAATATAAAATCACCCGATTTTACTAACATATCTATTTTGGGTCCTTCGCCGTGTCCGATAGAAAAAATAAAGAACGATTTTAGATATCAGTTAATATTAAAGGGATATCCGCAGGTATCTAATCTGCATAAATTAATAAATATATTGCGAGGAAACGAACGCTTATCCGGATATTTTTCTTCTCAAAAGATAGTTATAGATGTTGACCCTGATATCCTTATGTGATAAACTTTAACATTAATATAAACCCGATAAAATTAAGAGGAGTCTCAATGAATAGGGCACAATTTATCGAAAAATTTGCAAACAAAAATGATATTCCGATAAAAATGGCGGATAAAATAGTAAGCACCATATTAAATGAAATAAAAAATGCTTTGATTCAAGAAAAGAGAGTAGAAATAAGAGGATTTGGAAGTTTTTCCGTTAAAGAATATAAGCCGTATTCCGGAAGAAATCCAAAAACAGGCGAAAAAATAGAGATCAAAAAAAAGTCGGCTCCGGTTTTTAAAGTCAGTAAGATTTATAAAAATGACCTTATTAAGGGAAAATAATCGTAATAGCAAGGGGTTTTTCATTAAAACTTACGGCTGTCAGATGAATCTTCACGATTCCAACTCAATAGAGAGCAGTCTTTTGAAAAAGGGGTTTTATAAAGCCGATTCCATAAAAAACGCAGATATAATTATTTTTAATACTTGTAGCGTACGAGACAACGCCGACCACAAAATCGTTTCCGAATTAGGCAGATTTAAAAAAAATTCCGATAAAGATAAAAAGATTGTTCTTGCCGGATGTTTTGCGAAGCAGATTAAATTGAAAAATAAGGAAGAATCCGGCTTATCCTTTGATTACTGTTTCGGTCCCGACGAAATAACGTCTATTCCGGATATTCTTGCCGAAGAAATGGAAGAAGGATTAGATAAGATGGACGAGTCGGCAGGTTTTATTACGGACGCAATGTCTGAAAACGGGTCAGTAACCGTTAAAATTATTGAGGGGTGTAGTAATTACTGCTCATACTGTATAGTTCCGTATGTCAGGGGAGAGGAAAAATCGGTACCGTTAGGTATTATTTACGATACGGTTAAAAGGCATGTTTTAAACGGCGATAGAGAGATCTTGTTTTTGGGTCAAAACGTAAATTCGTATATATCCCCGGATGACGATACAAAACGATTTTGCTATCTGCTGAAATTGATTTCTAAAATTGAAGGTTTAGGCAAAATTAGATTCTTAACCTCTCATCCTAAAGATTTTAATGACGAACTTATTAAACTAATTTGCAGCAACGATAAAATTTCCAAAGACATTCACTTGCCGGTTCAGTCCGGTTCCGATAAGATTTTATCGGCTATGAATAGGGGCTATACGAGGCAGGATTATTTAAAACTTGCGAGGAAGTTAAAGAATGGGCATTCCGATATATCTATTTCTTCCGATATAATAGTCGGCTTTCCGGGTGAAACGGATGAAGACTTTAAAATGACGCTTTCTTTAATGGATGAAATAAAATTTGATTTTATTTTCGGTTTTAAATATTCTCCGAGACCCTTTACTAAAGCTTCCGAAATTGAGGACGACGTTTCAATAGGTATAAAGAAAGAACGACTTAAAAGAGTATTTGAAAAGCAAAAAAAAATAAAGAACGGATAAGGGATAATGATAGATTTTCATATGCACACGATATTTTCGGATGGAGAACTTGTTCCGGCGGAACTGATTAGAAGGGCTATATATTCCGGAATGGAGGCAATAGCAATAACCGATCACGCCGATTTTTCCAACATAGAACATAATTTATCCAATATTAAAAAAATTTGTGAGAAAACAAATTCATTTTATGGCAGCAGTAACAAATTTACGGTACTGCCCGGCGTGGAAATAACCCATGTCCCTCCCACCCTTATAAAAGACGCCGTCGATCTTGCGCGAAAATGCGGTGCGCTGATAGTTATCGTTCATGGTGAAACCTTGAGCGAACCGGTAGAAAAGGGGACTAATTTAGCTGCATTAAAAGAAAATATCGATATATTAGCACACCCAGGTTTGATTTCCGAAGAAGAGGCCCTGATCGCAAAAAAGAACGGTGTATGCTTAGAACTTTCTTACAGGAAGGGACACTGCCTCGCGAACGGACATACGGCTAAAATTGCCGCGAAAACAGGAGCAAAACTTATTATATCAAGCGATACCCATTCGCCTTGCGATATTATGGACGAGGCGATTTACGACGGCATCGGATTCGGTGCCGGGTTGACGCAGATAGAATTAAAAAGCATAAAAGATAACGTCTCAATATTATTAAAAAAATATGCTTGATTTTTATATAGATATTTTATAACATTAGCTAATCATAATGTTCCGGAGAAAATACATATGGATAAAATAGACGTAGACGGTTTTTTAATAAAAAATAAATTTCTGCTTATCGGGGTTATAGTATTAATTATTTTAATAATAGGCTCTGTTTTCGGTATCAGGTATTACTACGGCAACGTAAATAAAAATGCCGATAAATTATTATGGAAGGGTATAAGGCTTTATGTATCATTTAATGGTAAAAATAAGAAGGTTATATATAAGTCCGTTTCTTATCTTAAAAAGCTTCGACATGAATATGTCGGAACGAGTGCTTATAAAATTTCTAACTTTTATACGGGATTAGATTACATGAAGATCGGCAATTTTAAAAAAGCCAAGTCTTATTTGACGAAGTATATAGCCGCTTATCCGAAACCGGGTCCCGATAATTTAACATATTTAGCTTATGGTAATCTTGCAACCGTCTCTATTTTTAAGAAGGATTATAAGAACGCTATTTTAGATTTTGCGAAAATGTCTAAAATAGATGGCGTCAAACTTCAGGAGTACGCAATGCTAAAAGAAGCCACGCTGTACACGCAAATAAAAGAACCTAAAAAGGCGGTGTCCATTTATAAAGCGATGCTTACCAACGATGCAATGACTAAAGATAGGGGATATATAGAAAATCTAATACAATTGAACTCTTAATGTGCCCTTTATCCAACTAATTTCAATATCAAAGTGAATTCTATAAACGTAATATTCTTGTGGCATTTTCACCAGCCTTATTATAAGGATGATTTTACCGGTGAAATATTAATGCCGTGGACGAGGCTGCATGCCACTAAGGACTATCGTTTTATGGGAGAGATTTTAAAAAATTATCCCAAAGTTCATGCCGTTTTTAACTATTCTCCTTCTTTACTGACACAATTAGACGATTACGTTAATAATTACGATAATACGCTTAAAAACGAAAAATTTTTAAGCATTTCCGCCAAGAAGATACTCGAGTTAACTGCTGACGACAAACTGTTTATTCTCGATAAATTATTCCCAGCCTGTTCTTCAGGCAAACATTTTTTAGAAAAAAGCGAAAGGTTTAAGCAACTTTATTACAGGTTAAGAGACGCCGGCACTTCGATAGGGCTTGGAGAGAAAATAAGTTTATTTACAAATCAGGATTATTTAGACATAATAGTCCTGTTTAACATTATGTGGATAGATCCGATTTCAATAAATTCGGATGAATTTTTGACGGCGTTAAAGAATAAGGATAAAAAATTTACCGTAGCAGAAAAAAATGTATTGATCAAAGAAAAAATTCCGCAGATTTTAAATAAAATATTTCCGCTAATAACCGAACTTGCAGGCAACGGTCAGATTGAGCTTTCGGCAAGCCCTTATTATCACCCTATATTGCCTTTATTATGCGATACCGATATAGCCGATTTTCATGACGGCATAGTGCTCCCTAAGCCCTTTAGGCACCCTGAAGACGCCGATTATCAAATTAAAAGCGCTATAAATTATTTCGATGAAAAATTAAATTATAAAATAAATGGAATGTGGCCGTCCGAGGGGAGTGTAAGCGAAAGAACGCTAAAACTTTTCATAGATAATAATATAAATTGGATAGCGACGGATGAAGAAATATTATTTAATTCGATAGGCGTTAATTTTTCGGATATTAATAATAGAAAACTGCTTTATATGCCGTATGTAGTCAAGAGAGGCAATGGATATTTATATATATTCTTTAGAGATAAAATGCTTTCCGATTCAATAGGGTTTAAATATTCAAACTATGAGCCCGAAGCAGCAGCCGAAGATTTAATAAATAACTTGAAAAACATAGCTTTAAGTTTGCATAATTACAATGAAAATGACTTGCCGGTAGTATCTATAATATTAGACGGAGAAAATGCATGGGAATATTATAAAAACAACGGATACGATTTTTTTAATTACCTTTACGAAGGATTATCTAATAATACGGAAATTATAAATACCGTAACCGCGAGTGAGTACATAAAAAAAGTAGAAAATACCCTAAAAATAACCGACGATATTGATAAAACGTCAAATTCAATAGAAAATGGCAAAACAGGTGTCAAAATTAAACAATTTTTAGATATTAGACGGAATCAGGGGCGTAATATTGATTTTTCCGAGATTTATAATATTCCGACTATATATCCTGGCTCATGGATTAACCATAACTTTAGAATCTGGATAGGAGATAGCGAGGATAATAAGGCATGGGATTTACTTTCAAAAACAAGAAGCTATCTTGTAAATAAAACCAATAATAGTATACGGGAAGAAGGAGGGTTGCGCGGCGAATATTTAAAAGCCGCATGGAAACAGCTTTATATCGCCGAGGGAAGCGATTACAACTGGTGGTATGGAGAGGATAGAACATCAGGTATAGATGAAGAATATGATCTGTTATACAGAACCCATATTATAAATGTTTATAAGTTTTTGAATGATAATCCACCTGATGATTATTTTATTCCGGTATTAGAAGGAAAAAGAGCGGTGAAACCGAATCTGAATATAGTATCGTTTATAAATCCGAAAATAGACGGTATTACCGGTAGTTATTTTGAGTGGCTCGGAAGTGCCGTCTATTTTCCGAATATCATATCCGGAAAAGCGATGGCGCATACGGACAGGTTTATAAAGAGATTATATTACGGATTTAATGAAAACATGTTTTTTATGAGATTTGACTTTTTCAAGAAAGAAAGTCAAGACTTGTCGGATAAAATGCTGAATATAAAATTTATAAATCCTGCAAATATTGAAATAAATATCGAATTTTATATTATGGATAATAATATATTGAATTTATCAGTTAAATCATCTTTAACTAATAAAAAATCGGTCAGTCGAGAATCGGGTTTGGAAGTTGTTTTTAAAGATATCCTCGAAGCGGCAATTCCGCTTTCCATTTTTAATGGGGATTCCCTCAGCAATATATATTTTTATGCAGTTCTTACCTATAAAGACAATCCTTTGGTTGAGATAGAACGTTTTCCGGTTAACGGATATTTTGAAACGACTGTTCCAAATAAAAACTTCGAAATAATTAACTGGCTTGTATAAATTAATAAATAAATAATTTTAGATGTTATGTCCCATAAGGGACATTATGTAAACTACTTAATATTTTTTGATGATTATTCTTCCCGTAGCTTTTTTGCTTGAATTTTATATCGGCTCTATCCGATATAAATTGCATCCGTTGAACATAATGGGAAAAATTGCATTTTTTTTAGAAAAAGTATTTTACAGCGTTTCTGATGATTTTCTTTCCGGTCTGCTATTTAACCTTGCTGCAATTTTTTTAATAATAGTCGTTTTTGCGGTAATCGACATTATAACGATTAAGATCTCCATATTTTTATTCTACTCCTTTTCTGTTTATATCCTGCTTTCTTTTCTTTCTACTGGCGGTCTAAAATATGAAGGTATGAAAATATATCGGTTTCTAAAGGCAAACGATATTGAAAGCGCAAGAAAAGCCCTTATGTCTCTTGCCGGCAGAGACAGTCATAATCTTAACCTGTCTGAAATTTCAAGGGCCGTTATCGAATCGATTGCGGAAAATACCGGAGACGGTATGGGTTCGGTAGTTTTTTATTTTACAATAGGATTAATCTTCGGATTATTATATAAACCGTTTCAAATGCCCTTTGCAGTTGCCTTAGGTATCGCCTTTGCGGTTATTTACAAAAGCGTAAACCTTATGGATTCGTTAGTAGGATATAGAAATAAAAAATATGAGAAATTTGGTAGTTTTTCTGCTCGTTTAGACGATGCCTTAAACTATATTCCCTTTAGAATAACCGCATTTTTTATGCTTTTATCGACGCTTATTTACAGTAGTTATGATATTAAAGAAGCACTTAAATCATGGGTCAAGTTTAGAAAGAATCACCCGAGTCCAAACGGAGGACAGCTTGAATCCGTAATAGCGGGAGCGCTGCGAATAAAATTAGGCGGGATCAACCATTACGGCGGCGTTGAAAGCAAAAGACCTGTTATGGGGTTTGAAAATTACGGCGCTGCAAGCAAAGAAAATATTATAGATACTATACATATTATGGAATTGACATCCGTTCTTCTTGTCATTTTCTATACCTTATTGCCGGCGATTGCGTTTTTCGTTTAATTATTTCGTAAATTTATTCTATACTTCTAATTTTATTGGTTTATTTGCACGATTGCCCAAGATGATAAACCGTCAGGTCGTACGCTTACATGTTCACCCGGATACAGGCAGTGAAACTTGCTCATTTGGTGCGTGTTTTGAATGGTAATCATTTTACCCGATAACAGCTCAATCTCGTTATAACAGTGGCTGAGACCTTGACTGTCGGGCTTGCAGTTGGAATCCGTCTTTACGATCCCCAATGCCGGACTTAAAATCTTACCTTGAATGATAGGTACAAAATAGCGTCCTGCCTTACCATTTACATACCAAGAGCTGGGACCATGAACTCTACTGGGAAGCTTGGGCTCCCAAGCCAAAGCAAAAGAGGAAAATCCTATAATAAAAAATCCAATTATTAAAATGAATGATATAAATTTTTTCCAACCTATATTGTATAAATTCATAATTTCTCCTTAAATTGAAGCCGGTTAGACTTTTTTACGAACAATTTTATACCTATCCTCTCTCAGGCAAATAATTAAATTCATTGCATTTAATTAAAACTTATTTAAATCAGGGATAAATTCCAATTTATTGAAACCGTAATCGTCTCCGGATGCAAATCGGTCTAAAATACTTTTCATAGTGCGTGACGTATTATTTTTCAGTTTCATCCATGCTGCCGTTCCTTTCAAAAACTTATCTTTTTCAATAATCCAATCGGTATCGTCTCCAAACTCATGATTAAAAAAACCTTTTTGGATATAATATCGAATGAATCAAACATGCGGGATGTAAAGAAAATACCTTTCCCGGTATGGCTTTTAGTGTCCGCCGTAAGTTTTCCTTTGTGTAATTCAAAAACGGCATGCAGTTCGTCAAGAAGATTTAATCCTCTTTTAATTTTATTAAAGATACCTACCCCGTTATTAAATAGCAACATTTCTGTGTTAACTGCATCTTTTCTTGTCGCTATTAAGATTTTGGAATCGCCGGGATAGTCAATCGCATCATTAAACATTTCCGTAAATCCATAGCTCCAAATATTTAAAATATTATCCGGTAATGATAAAGATAACCGTACTAATAGAATTAGTCCATACCAAATCCTCGGCTAAGTTGGGCGTTTTTTGAATAAGGTAAACAAACTATCGCATGTCATTCTCAAGCCCTAAAATCAATTCCTTTGCTGCAATCATAATGTACTGTATTCATCTATAACCAAATTATAATTGGGAATATTTTGACTGCCTATAAAATCTCTTATCATATCTATTTGTTTATATTTATCTATAAAATAATCCTCAAATGGAATATATAATATAGGAATAGAATAATTAATTTTATTTAAACCTTCAATTATAAATCTATCATATATATTAGCTAATTTAAGTCCATCTTTTATACTAATTTTATCCCTATTGTATAAACTTTTAGCCACATTATATGAATTTCTAAAACATATTAGAAGCATAGGATTTTCTAATAATTGTATATATTTATCAAAAAACAGCGTACTACGAGGGTCCTTCCAACCCCATATTTCAGACTTATTTTTATTAATTATAGATTTTGCCTCACATATATTATCATCAAAAGACTTATGCAAATCATCTTGAGACGGAATATTGTTCCAATTACCCCCTGCATGTTTTAAAAGCTTTTCATGAAACGTCATAAATTCAATATTCTCAAAATGACCTGCAGGATTACTTGAATTTGCGCCTATTAAGTTTTTTCCAATATTAACGCCTAAGTCCTGACAAATACAAGATGTTAAACTTGTTCCGGATCTATGCATGCCAATAATCATTATATCTTTCAATTTAGAATTTATAATGTTAGTCGGTTATTTTATTAATGTCGTCAGGATATTTTTTAACTTGTTCAAAGATATGACGCCGTATATATCCCTCTTCCCCGTTTATTCCGATTGTTATAATTCTTTTTCTATTTATTGTCAACTAAAATTTATAACCCGAAAAAGTACCTTGACTTTTTAATTGCGGTACAATATATTATATATGGCAATCAAACTTAAAGGTTTATAGACGGTTGATTATCTTAGATTTTGAGACAAACTCTACGAACATACATGACGTAATCGAAGCAGCAGCTTTTCGTGTTAAACAAGTAGGCAACAAATATATTGTCATAAGTACCTTTCATAGATATTATTTCTCAAAATACAACCTGAATACTTATGCTTTAGCAATCCATAAACTATCCCCTGAAAGGCTTGAAGAACTAAGAACCGGCGTCAGTTATTCGGAGTATTTTGAGAATGACTTAGATTTTGTAGAGTTTTGTGATGGTGCTGAGACTCTTGTTGCTCACAACATCTCGTTTGAACTTCGCCATATAGGAGATTTGGTTTTATTTAAGAATCACTTTTGCACTATGAAAGAGAATAAAAATATTGTTAAAGCTACAAATGTAGCGGGAGATTTAAAAAATCCGAAACTGATTGAGACTTGCTCTTACTACAATATTGAGTTTGACGACAAGCAATACCATAGCGCTATTTACGATGTAACCAAAACTTTAGAAGTTTTAAATGAGATGAAAATAATATAAATATTCACATCTAAAAAAGGCATCTCGACTTTTTCTGAGTATAGCGCTGAAAATAAGGACATAATTTTATAAATAAACCGGAGGAAAAAAAATAAGTGAATTATAATTATGATATTACGAGCGTACGGGGACAGGCAGTAGAAGGTCTGTCCGATTTTTTCAGGGGTATTTTTACGTGGATGACTTTAGGGCTTGCGATAACAGGAGTGGTTTCTTATCTTATAGCCATGGATAAGCCGGTCGTTCAGTATCTTTACACTCATATTTTATTATTTTATGTGTTAATAGGGCTTCAACTCGTTGCCGTTTTACTGTTGTCGTTCGGGATAAACAAATTCCCCGCTTATATTAGCGAGATAATATTTTTATCATACTCCGCGCTAACGGGAATTACGTTTTCTTTCATTTTTTTAGTTTATACTAGTCAATCGATAGGCGAAGTGTTCTTTATCACGGCTGCGTCTTTCGGTATATTAGCGTTCTTGGGCTATACTACCAAAAGGGATTTGACTAAAATGGGAAATTTCATGATGGTAGGATTGTTTGCTATAATGATAGCTATGGTCGTAAATTTCTTTCTTCACAGCTCTGCCTTAATGTACGTTATATCAGTTCTCGGAGTCGTTATATTCCTGGGCTTAACCGCATATGATATGCAAAAACTCAAACAAATATATTTAAGCGGTTCTTTCGACGAAAGAAAAGAAACGGTTATGGGAGCCTTGACATTATATCTGGACTTTATAAACCTGTTTTTAATGCTTTTGATGTTGTTCGGTCAGAGAAGGGATTGATTTTATCGCCTTTATAATACTGCTCGTGGATTTTCCGTTTACAAAGTCTATTAATATCGTCAGTCCGCCGGATGATTCTACAATATCGCATCCTACTATGTTTTTTCCGTCGTAATCGCCTCCTTTAACTAAAAAATCGGGATTTATTTCTTTTATTAAATTATAAGGCGTATCTTCATCGAATATCACGACGTAATCGACCGGTTTCAGATTTACCAAGACATATGCCCTGTCTCTTTCGTTTATTATCGGCCTACCCTTTCCTTTAAGCCGCTCGACCGATTTATCGCTGTTTAATCCGACTATAAGTATGTCGCCGAGGGCTTTTGCTTTATTAAGATAGCTCACGTGTCCAACGTGTATAATGTCGAAACATCCGTTAGTAAATACTATTTTCTTGGAGGATTTCTTGAGTCCCGATATCTCTTTTTTTATTTCATTTAATTCTATGATTTTATCGGATTGACAAGCGGTGTTTTTCATACTTGGTGAGAATCATCTGATATATGTTAATGAATCAAGAAACCCCCCGACATATTCAACATATATCGAGGGGAAAAATGGAGAAAAGAATTACTGTTGTTTAGTTTATCAAAATATATTCTTTTGTCAACAAAAAAATAAGGGGTATTGAATATATTTTTAAATAATGATAAGCTATATCATATATATAAGGATATGCGGAGAGGTGTCCGAGAGGCCGAAGGAGCATGACTGGAAATCATGTATAGATGCAAGTCTATCGAGGGTTCGAATCCCTCCCTCTCCGCCAGTTAAAAGATAACAGTTATATTTTAAGAAATTAATCGTAACAGGGGGAATAAAATGTTCGGTTTTAGTTATTACGGCATAATAATTATTTTTGTAATCGTTTTTCTGATATTTGGAGCCGGCAAACTTCCGGAGATAGGTAGCGGTATAGGAAAGGCTCTTAAAAATTTCAAAAACAGCGTTTCAGGAAATGATGAAATAGACGTTACGCCTAAAGAAGAAGAGAAGCCTAAAATAAAAAAGAAACAGATATCAAGAACAAGTTCTGCTTCGTCACCTCAAAAAAGAAAAAGACAAACCCGCTCCGGAACTGCTAAAACTACTAAGAAAGCCTGATTATAACTCATATTATGTAAAGATATAATATTATTTTTTAATTCGATAGAAGTGGCTAATCGTAATCGAATAATTTTTTGAGTTTGGGCTTATGTCCAAAAAAACCAACATAAATTTTATGGGATGGTTGGGTAATATTTCTACGTTAGACATATTTACGCCTTCTTTATTGCCTAACGCCATATTGACTGCAATATTGGACATATCTTCGAGTTTTTTAAGTTTTATAAAATTGCCGGCATAAACATGTTTCGTCAAGAGAACTATATTCTTAGTACTATATAATTTTCCATCAAGTTTGACATAACTTATGGAAAATTTGTTTTTATTGACTATATAACCGGTAATTAAAAGGTTGTTCTCTGGAAGCGTTAAGGGTCTGTAAACCTTGGTTTTTAACCCAAATATTTCTACGTTAGTATTATTGCCGGGAAACAATATTATGAGTAAGTAATATGCCGATAAAAATGCCGCAATTCCGAGCATGACGTAAAATATTTTTTTTAAATCATTTTTATTTGCATTAATACCCTTTCTTTTTTCGGAACCCCTGCCGTTTTTATTTGCTTTATTATTGTTCGAATCAGCCTTTGTACCGGACGCATTATTATCTCCGTTTTTCTCTCCGATAGAAAAACCGTTTTTATCATAGCTTTCTTTGAAGAACTCGTCTTCCCCTATTTTCCACTTATCCATTTTAACTGTTTGTTCTACCCCTTTATTTTTTATTTTATCATTATAAATTATAACTCAATAATGCTATAAATGCTATATTTTATCATATAAATATAGAATGCGCCGTATTAACGGGATGTTTAAATGGCTTGAATAATGGGCATTTGTATGATAACATTTTAATCGTGATGGAAGAAGGAAGCGGATAGACGGCTGGTGCCTCTCTTTGACTTCAAATCAACAGTCGCTCCTACAAAGGGTGAGGTGGGTTCGATTCCCATACGCTTCCGCCGTTTAGTTTATTTTTTTTGATACGAGATATAATATCGGTATTGTGTAACAAAACTAATGATTTAAATAAAAAGGGGGACTAAAATGTCTTTGATATCCACAAAAATCATACTCGATAACGCCGATAAAAACGGTTACGCGGTAGGGGCTTTCAACATCAATGATATGGAGTTCTTGCAAGCGATATTTTCCGCCGCTTTAGCCGAAAAGTCGCCTATAATCATTGCGGCAAGCGAAGGCGCCATGAAATATGCCGGCGCAGATATGATATATTCTATGGTTAAAACCATTTCGGATGCCCATCCGGATATTCCGGTTGCTCTTCATCTTGACCACGGTTCAAATCTGAGTGCGGTTATGACCGCAATAAGGGCCGGTTTTACATCCGTCATGATAGATGCATCTCATTTTCCGTTCGAAGAAAATCTTAAAATAACAAAACAGGTGGTCAATATTTGTCACCCTCTCGGAATATCGGTCGAAGCCGAACTCGGAAGGCTTAAGGGTATTGAAGATAATGTTTCCGTTGCGGAAAGGGATGCCGTTCTTGTAAATCCAGAAGAAGCTGTAGATTTTGTTTCTGCATCCGGCATCGATTTTCTTGCCCCGGCAATAGGCACTTCCCATGGAGCATTTAAATTTAAGGGCGAAGCTAAACTAGATTTTGAACGCCTAAAAAAAGTAAAGGAGTTGACCGGCATCCCCCTTGTTCTTCATGGCGCTTCATCCGTTCCCGAGGCCGCATCTAAAAAATTTGAAGAATTCGGCGGAGATTTAAAGGGAGCGAAAGGCGTCCCGTTCGATGTCCTAAAAGAAGCGATAAAATATGGAATAAACAAGGTCAATACAGATACAGATCTGCGCATATCCTTTTTGGCAAGGGTTAGGGAAAGCATTGCTACGGATAAAACACAGATAGACCCGAGAAAAATTTTCGGTCCCGCAAGAGATTACGTTACGGAGATCATAAGAGAAAGAATGAAGATTCTTGACTCATCCGGAAGGTTATGAGCTAATCCTTTACGGCTGTCTTATTAGAATAATCTTTATTAAAAAGGTTATAAATATCATTAGAATAAGAATAAACGGAAGCAACAGTGTCATTATAGACTTCTGAGTGGAAAGTTCGTTGGTTTCCTTAACGCCTATTATTAATAATACCGCAAACCATGCCGCTGATATGTTATACCCAAAGATAGGAAGTATTGAGAAAACACCCACTCCGGAAGCATAGCCTATTATTCTAAAAGTGTTTTTTATTCCCTTATTTCCACCCATAAGCATTACGAATCCATGTATTATGACAGTCAGAATTGCCAGAAAAATAGTATATAAAATTCCAAACAAAAGTAATAAGAAGATGCTCCCCGCTATTAAGTATAAAACCATAGAACTTTTATCAGATAGAAATAGCGGAATTTTCGATAATATAGTGTAATTACTATATAAACTTATTTTAAAAAAGAATACCTCCCAAAATAAGGAAAATACTAAGCTTATATACGTAAATATTAAAGCATAGAAATAAGGACGTAAGATTCCGAATTCGCTGTCGCTCACCATGGCAGTATCGTCATAATCCAACTCTTTATAGAAAACCTCTGGGCTGAAAAGAGATTTTTTCCACGTTAAAAATAGTGCCTTAAAAAATCCTATTTCTTTTATATTATCAAAATCTGTCATTATTTATTACCCACCTTAACTCTTTCTTTGTCTAGTTTATATGTTATGCCGTCTACAAGAGCCATATAGGATGCCTCTATTATGTTTTCCGATACCCCGAGAGTCGTCCATTTATCTTCCTTGTCCGATGACTCTATTAATACCCTGACATAAGAAGCCGTACCTGATTTTGTCTTACTGCCCCTTATTACCCTCACTTTAAAATCAGTAAGCCTCATCTCGTTAAGCACTGGGTAAAATTTTACCAATGCTTTCCTTAAAGCATTATCCAAGGCGTTTACCGGACCGTCCCCTACTGCGACCACATGTTCGGCTTTGGACTTAACCTCTATCATAACAACGGCTTCGCTGAATATATTATTGTCGGTCGTCTTTTCGACATTTATCCTAAATGCAAGTAATTTAAAGTATTCTCCGCCAGTATTCTTGTTGTCGTTTGCCGAAGAATACCTGTTTAAAAAAATTTTAAAAGAGCCGTCAGCGCTTTCAAAATTAAACCCCATACCTTCAAGCTCTTTAATCTTATTCAAGAGATCCGTTTCTTGAGAGGTCGTAAGTTTACTCAAATCAAACCCTATCTCTTTCGCTTTGGCCTCTATATTACTTTTACCCGATAAATCAGAAATTAAAAATCGCCTATGATTACCGACTAATGTCGGTTCGATATGTTCGTATGACGACGGATTCTTTAAAACGGCATGAGCATGCATTCCTGCTTTATGGGCAAAAGCGCTTTCGCCGACGTAAGGCATATTCTTAACGGGAATATTATTGGCTATCTCGTCTATTAAACGGCTTATTTTGACAAGATTTTTAAGTTTCTCCTCTCCTATAGCCTTAAGCCCCATTTTTAACTCAAGATTAGGAATAACAATCGAGAGATTGGCATTGCCTGTTCTTTCTCCGTATCCGTTTATCGTTCCCTGGATATGACTTATGCCGCCCAAGGCGGCGGTAATAGTATTTGCGGTTGCGCAGTCGATGTCGTTATGACAGTGTATACCGAGTTTGGTTAAGTCTATGCCATAATATGTATTAAGCCTTTTTATTATTTCAGATATTTCATGCGGGAGCGATCCTCCGTTAGTATCGCACAAGATAACCTTATTAGCTCCGGCTTCTAAGGCAATATTTATGGATTTAACGGCGTAACCTTCATTATTTTTAAAACCGTCAAAAAAATGTTCCGCATCGAAAAATACCGTCTTGCCCCCGTATTTTAAAAAATCAATTGAATCCGCAATCATATCCAAATTTTCGTTTAAGGATATCTTTAAAATGCTTTTTACGTGCAAATCCCAAGATTTCCCGAAAATAGCCAAATACATGACACCGGTCTCGTTTAATGCCCTTAGTCCCGCGTCATCTTTTGCCGAACTATTTTTTCTTCTGGTACTTCCGAATGCGACCAATCTTGAATTTTTAAACTTCTTTTTCGATGCTAATTCAAAAAAATTCCTGTCTTTTGAATTGGAGGCGGGGAATCCTCCCTCTATAAAATGAATGCCGAGTTCGTCAAGAATTCCTGCTATCATCAACTTATCGTCGATAGATAATGAAAACCCCTCGCTCTGCGTTCCGTCCCTCAGGGTCGTATCGTATATCTCTATATAATCGTTATTTACATTCATCTCTTTTATTGTCGGTTTCTCCCAAGTTAAACACGTCGTGCAGTACCCTTGTGGCAAGTTCCGCATATTTAGCCTCTATGACACACGATATTTTAATTTCAGAAGTAGAAATCATCATTATATTAATACTTTCTTTGGCCAGTGATTCAAACATCATTGAAGCGGTTCCGTGATGATTGCGCATTCCGACTCCTATTACGGAAATCTTTGCAATTTTATCGTCGCTTATGACGTCTTTTGCATTAAGGTCTCTTGCGATATCGCTTGCTATCTCTATCGCTTTTTGCAAATCTTTTTTAGAAACCGTAAAGGTCAAATCGGTATGACCCTCTACAGATATATTTTGTATAATCATATCTACTACAATATTTATATCTGAAATTTTTGAAAAAATCTTTGCGGCGATACCGGGCTTATCGGGAATACCCCTTATAGAAATTTTTGCCTCGTCTTTGTCGCATGCAACGCTTGATACCTGCAACTCTTCCATGTCTTCCTCATCTCCTAAAAATTTTATTTGTGTTCCTTTACTCTCTAAAAAAGTGGATTTCACAAATAAATTTACTTTATATTTCATGGCAAATTCGACCGATCTTATCTGTAATACCTTTGCTCCGAGGCTCGACATCTCTATCATTTCATCGAAATATACGACATCTAAACGCTTGGCATCCGATACTATCGACGGGTCTGCCGTATAAACTCCATCTACATCCGTATATATATCGCATCTGTCCGCATTAATTGCCGCTGCCGCCGCAACCGCCGTCGTATCAGATCCGCCTCTCCCCAGCGTAGTAATAAACCCGCCGGAATTTATCCCTTGAAATCCGGCTATAATGACTATCTTGCCCTGCTTGATCATTCTATATATATTTTTGACGTCTATAGACGATATCCTTGCTTTTCCATAAAATTCATCCGTCGTTATTTTTACCTGATGACCCAACAACGGAATAGCGTCATAGCCTTCACTCTTTAACGCTAAAGAAAGAAGCCCTGAGCTTACTTGTTCCCCGCTGGAAATAATCAAGTCGGTTTCCATATCGTTCCGACAGCCTCCCATTTTAGAAGCAAGATCTAAAAGTTTACTGGTTTCTCCGCCCATAGCGCTTACGACTACGACTACATCGTTGCGGTTGAGTTTTTCTTTGATTACTTTAGCGGCGACGCGCCTTATTTTTTCTATGCTGCCCATAGAGGTGCCGCCGAATTTTTGAATAATAAGAGCCATAAATTAATAGAATATTCTCATTATAGATTATCGATGCTTTTTTGCCGCTCGGGAATTAAACTTATGAATCGCCTCTCCTATTGAATCTAATGCCGATTCGGGGACTATTTCCGAAAGAGTGGGGTGTGAATGAATCGTAGATTCTATGTCGAAAATAGTTCCGCCGTAGTGCATATGGGAGGCAATTTCTGCGATTAACTCAGGAATATCTGCCCCTACTCCAGTCGCTCCGATAATCTTTTTAGACTTTTCTTCAACCAAAACCTTTAAAAATCCCTCTTTTTCTTCCATAGCCAAAGCCATTCCGTTTGCGGCATACGAAAAACGCCCCGTATTATAATTTAAGGGGAGCCCGTCATCACCCTCTTTTAGCCCGACGGTTCCTATAGGCGGATTTGTATATATGGACCAGGG
Source organism: Candidatus Acidulodesulfobacterium sp. H_13 (assembly GCF_048541835.1). Taxonomy (NCBI): domain Bacteria; phylum Candidatus Acidulodesulfobacteriota; order Candidatus Acidulidesulfobacterales; family Candidatus Acidulidesulfobacteraceae; genus Candidatus Acidulidesulfobacterium; species Candidatus Acidulodesulfobacterium sp. H_13. The sequence goes on along the minus strand of NZ_JBLEOY010000001.1, from coordinate 68,478 downwards.
TAATACGTCGTAATTTTTTTCTCTATTTATTCCGGCGATGTTATCCGCCGCTATTATTCCGTCGAACGACGCCTTATGGGCAAGCATCGGTCCGTCTATTATGTCTCCGCATGCATAAGCCCCCTTAATGCTCGTCTCATTACGGCTGTCAACCTTTATTCTGCCTCTTTCGGTCATCTTTATGCCTGTGTCTTCAAGTCCCAGACCTGCGATATTTAATCTTCTTCCGATAGAAACAATTACCTTGTCGGCTTCGAATATTTCACCGCTTTTTAATGTAACCGCGGCCTTACCGTTTGCCGCCGCCGGCGCAATGCTGTCTACCTCCGCGCCGTTCGTTATATCTATATTACGTGATTTAAAAGCCTTGCGGGTAAATTTAGAAATCTCAGCATCTTCGGTAGAAAGTATAGAAGGCAAGAGTTCTATTATTTTAACGTTAGACCCGAATTCCGAAAAAATATTGGCAAACTCACATCCGATAACCCCTCCCCCTATAATGATTAAAGACTTCGGTATCTCTCTCAATGAAAGGGCTTCGTCTGACGTTATTATGCTTTTATGGTCTATATTAAAAGAGGATATCATAAGAGGGGACGAGCCGGTTGCGATTATTAGATTTTTTGCGGAAATCTGTGCTTCCTCTATATTTTTATCGGCAGAATATTCATTTAATGCTATGCCGAGTCTGAAACCGTTATCATCCGAACCGGCGACCCTGCCGAAGCCGTAAAAAATCTTAACCTTCCTTGCCTTTAAGAGTTTTTCGACGCCCCCCGTAAGTGTCAAGACGACCTCATCCTTATAGTCTATTATCTCTCCATAGTTAAAACTAAATTCATCCACGATAAAACCGTGCTCCGGCGCTTTAAGCCTGCTTAGATATTTTGCCTTTGAATATAATATTTTAGTCGGTATGCACCCCCTGTTAAGACATGTTCCGCCAAATCTGTCTTTTTCTATTATCGCAACGGATAAACCGTTGATAGCGGATTTCAATGCACTCACATACCCTGCCGGACCACCGCCCAAGACGCAAACATCGAAATTTTCCAACTCTTTCTCCCCGTATTGTTTTTATAATATTTTTTTTATTTCTATATATCTTTTCTCTTTTTTTCCGTCGTCGTCTTTTTGTATATCTACGACGTAATAGTTGCCGATAATATATTTTTTATAATCTATCTCTACTATATCCGTCCACTCGGCAATGGTAATATTTTTACCATCCAACGAATTAAAGAATCCGCAATTTTCTAAATCATAAATAGTTTTTAATCTGTAAAAATCGAAATGGTTTATCTTTATTCCGCAGTCATAAGCGTTCATTATCGTATAAGTCGGACTTGTGGCAAAAATATTACCGTTTTTACCACTATGACAAAGAAAACTTATGATCCCCGATGAAAACCTTGTTTTTCCGGCTCCCAAGACACCTTTTATCGAAACAAAATCATCTGCCTTTAATCTTTTCGCAAATTCTTTCGCTATAAATTCGGTTTTTTTAGGCGAATCGGATTCGAATTTTTGCAAATTTATTTTTCCTGTTTCTCTTTTTTTTTCTTTTTTGAAGACATGGCCTTGATTATATCGTATCTGGAGACAATGCCGATAACTTCCTTGTCGTCGTTTACGATAGGAATAGAGTAAAATTTCTTATCCGTCATAACGGTTGCAAGGTTATATATATCTTCGTTCTCTTTCGCGTAAAAAACGTCTTTATTCATTAAGTCTTTAATCTTAGTTGCCGTTATCCTATCCACGTCTTTTTTAAAATGCTTAGATGTTCCCAGATAGAATATACTGTCGAAAATAGTGAAAACGGTTGGTATATGAAGATTGGATTCTTGATACACAAGATCGGTTTCTGATACTATACCCGTAAGTTTTTTATTTTTGTCGACTACCGGAATCGCATTTATTTTATATTTTAAAAATATATCTGCCGCTTTTTTTATCTCGTCTTCTTCGTTTAAGACTATTACGTTTCCGGTCATTACGTCTTTTGCCTCTACCATATACTCTCTCTCCCTTTAATTCACCCGGCATTACCTATTATCGCAGTGTGGAATTTGGATGATTTTTATTATGTCTTACCTTCATTAAATTTATGGTTTTCGGAATATTTTCGGCTATCTTCACGGCTCCTGCCCCAAAATCACCATATTCTTCTTTAAGATTATTGGCAGAATAAACCATTAAAAAAGATGCCGCCTTCAATGCTTTATATATATTCATACCCTGACAAATAAAAGAACCTATAATGCCACTTAATACGTCGCCGCTTCCTCCGCTTGCAAGCAGTGTACAGTGTGCGCACTGTACAGAAACGTTTTCGCCGTTTTTATCGAATATAAACATACTTGACCCTTTAAGAACTAAATATACCCCGAACTCTTTGGCAAAATTCTTCCCGATATTCAACGGGTCTTTTTCTATTGTTCTTCTGTTAATACCCGTCAAACGCTCCATTTCTTTAAAATGCGGCGTTAAAACAATATCGTTTTTATCAGAAATTTCCTTTAATATTTTCATGTTCTCCGATAAAATATTTAAGGCATCGGCGTCTAAAATCATAGGAACCCTTATATCTCGAATAAGCCTGCTCAAAAATAGCTTCGTCCTTTCATTTAGACCTATTCCGGGTCCGATAACGACTGCCGTCTTACCTTGAAGCATATTCTCTGAAATATCCGCAGCACTTTCTTCTACAAAAAACCCTTTATTATCGTCAAAAACAGGATATGTCATTATTTCGGTCGTTTTTGTTTCCATAATATCGTTCAATTTAGCCGGAACAGCTACGGAAACGAGACCTGCCCCACTCTTAAATCCGGCATAGGAAGACATATATGCCGCGCCGGTTTTACCATAGCTCCCGGCTATCGAAAGTAAATGCCCGTAATCGAATTTTGTCCCGGTCTCCTTTCTTTCGGTAAAACACCCTATAGCCTCTTCCTCGTCAATTACTTCTATTCCAGAATAATAATTATCTAACAACTTTTTAGGCTGGTTTATATCGATTAGTGTTAATTTCTCACTCAGTAAAAGCTTCTCTGACTCGTTAACATAAAAACCGGCTTTTAACCCGCCTAATGTAAAAATCCTCTTTATATTACTTTTTATTCCGGAACCCATAAAATCTCCGGTATCGGCATTTAACCCGCTTGGAACGTCTATACATAATATTTCAAACCCAATTTCCCTACTCTTTGTATCGACTATTTCTATAACAGCTTTTAAAAAACCTGTTACTTCTCTGTTTATTCCCACTCCGAATATCGCATCGGATAAGATATCCGTTCCGTCTAAAATTTCCGATAAAATAGGCAGTTGTTTTATTTCGGAAATTTCTATCACGTCGGAGTTTAAATTAAGCAAAATATTCAAGTTTTCTTCGGCAGCCCCTTTGTATAAATTTTTGTTCGCAAGAATTACCGTCTTTACGCTAACCCCGGCATTAAAAAGATAGCGCGATAAAACAAAACCGTCACCGCCATTATTTCCTTTTCCGCATATTATGGTAATATCGGATTTTAAGAGATAATCTTTGCCGTATAATTTTAAAATCTCCCTATAACATCCACCCCCGGCATTTTCCATCAGTATATTCTTGGAATATCCGAAAATGGAATAACTCTCTTCGTCTATTTTTTTTAAATTTTCGGAAAAATATAATTTCATTTTTTATTAAGGCTTTGAATCACAACAACCGCACAGGCAAAATCATTTTCATGGGTTATGCTAACTTTTATCGAAAACAGAGTTTTTTTAAATTTTCGGCTTATCATATATGCTGTATCTTCATCTATATTTATCAAAGGTTGCCCGCTTTCTTCATTCGATGTGGTTATTTTATTCAGCGGCAGGGAAAAGATGCCCGCTCCTATGGACTTTAGAAACGCCTCCTTAACCGCAAAATAGCCCGCCGCTTTCTTCATGGCTTTTAGTTCGTTTCTGTATTTAATTTTTTCTATAACATTTCGTTCTTTTTCCGAGAAAACCCTGCTATAAAATCTTTCTCTATGCGAACACAGTGCCTTTTTTATTTTTCTTATAGAAACTAAGTCTATACCTATACCCTCTACCATTCTATACTTTTGCTAATTCTGCAGCCTTTATGATGCCGAGCATTTCTTTTACCGCGGACTCCAATCCGGTGAATATAGAACGGGATATTATGGAAAAGCCTATATTAAATTCATAAAAACCGTCTATCATGACGATGTCGTAAACATTTTTATAATTTAATCCATGTCCGGCATTAATTTTGAGTCCTATTTTTACGGCATGTCTTGCCGCCTCTTTTATCCTTTTTAATTCTATTGCTTTATCCTTAATCCCGGTTTTACCGGCATAACTGCCTGTGTGTATTTCTATAAAGTCGAATTCGGCTTCTGCAGCGGCCTCTATCTGTTTTAAATCAGGTTCTATAAAAGCTGATGTTGTACAGCCGATAGATTTAAATTCTGAATTTATATCCCTAAATCGGCCTACGTTTGATATTGCGTCCAATCCGCCCTCCGTTGTAAGCTCTTTCCTTCTTTCCGGTACTATAGTTACGCTTCGAGGCATGATATCCATAGCGATTTTTACTATCCCCTCGTCGGCGGACATTTCAAGATTTAATTTTTTCGTTAAATCGGATATAATCCTAACATCCTCGTCTTTTATGTGTCTTCTATCCTCTCTCAAATGGCAGGTTACGTTAGACGCTCCGGCCTCTAAAACGACGAAAGCCGCATGAACCGGAGACGGAAATATTTCACCCCTCGCATTCCTTAAGGTTGCAACATGATCTATATTTACGCCTAATTCCATAAACCGTTTCTCCGAATTTCTTAATATTATTGCTAAATGCCGTTATTATCAAAGTATCTTTCTATCTCTTCTTCAATTTCGTTACCTATTCTGTTAATTTCCTCATCATTTTTTCCCTCCACAAGAACCCTCAAATAATTCTGCGTTCCCGAATACCTTACAAAAATCCTGCCCCTATTCTTTAACACTTCGTTAAAATGATCTATTTTTTTTGAAACTTTTGTCATCTCGTCGATGTTTTTCCTATAAGGTACCTCTACATTGAAAAGAGCTTGAGGATACGGTTCGATAATCTTTCTCAGTTCCGAAAGCGGCTTATCCGTTTTTACCATAATCGTAAGAAGTTTTAAGGCCGATATTATACCATCTCCGGTATTAGTATTATCTAAAAATATAATATGCCCGGATTGTTCGCCGCCGAGGTTATAATCGTTTTTAATCATTTCTTCCATAATGTATCTATCGCCGACCTTGGTATAAATCGTTTTTATCTCATACTTTTTAAATAAGAGTTCAAGGGCGATGTTCGACATAGGAGTAGTAACTACGCCATTATTTTTTAGCTCTCCGGTTGATTTCATGTTTATAGCGCATATAGCGAGAAACTCATCTCCTTGGAGTATCTTTCCGTTTTCATCGCTAAAAATTACTCGGTCTCCGTCGCCGTCAAAGGCTAAACCGACGTCTGCCCCGTTTTTCTTTACCAATGAGCTCAAATTATCGGGATGCGTGGAACCGCAGTTGTCGTTAATATTTATTCCGTCGGGGCTTGCATTCTCTAAGATGATATCCGCTCCGAGTTCCGAAAAAACCTCCGGAGCTACTTTATAGTTGGCGCCGTTAGCACAGTCTACTACAATTTTTAAACCATTCAGGGTTAGATTTTTAGGAAAAGATAGCTTAGTAAAAATTACATATCTGCCTGCCGCATCGTCTATCCTGTGAGCCTTGCCTATATTACCCCCCGTTGGTCCCGCATTGTCAAATTTATAATTGACAAATAGATCCTCTATTTTTTTACATACTTCATCGTATAATTTAAATCCATCGCCGTTAAAAAACTTTATTCCGTTATCGTAAAAAGGATTATGCGAAGCAGATATTACGACGCCGGCATCGGCTCTCATACTGGATGTTATAAAAGCAACCCCGGGCGTCGGCATTGGTCCGACCAAATAAACATCAGAACCCATAGCGCATATCCCGGATGAAAGTGCCGTTTCAAGCATATAACCGGAAATTCTCGTATCCTTACCTATTACTATTTTCGGTCTTTTTCCTCTCGATTTTAAAACTTGCACCAAGGCCATGCCCATCTTTAAGGCCACTTCCGAAGTCAAAGGGTATCTGTTTGCCTGTCCCCTTATACCGTCCGTTCCGAATAATTTTTTCATATTTAGCCTATCTCCTTTTCTCAAAGCATATCGATTCTACTTTGAAATGGTAACATTCACACTGACCTTTTTATTATACATAATTTTTACTAATTTTGTAGGTTTTCTTAGGGAAACCGTTAATGATTTACTTTTATAGACGTTTCTTAGATCTATCTTCATAGTCTTAACGACCGACATATGTCCAACGATATCTTTCGGTCCCCTGACCGGAATATATTGCGGAAAAACACTTATATTTTTTAAATAATGACCCGCAGGCGGTCTTCCGACGGTTACCGGCAGAATTTTTATATACTTCGTTATAACCCTGCTAATTATTACCGGAATAATACTCGGACGGATGCTTATAACCTTTATACCGGCTGGAAGGTTCAAATAAGACCTGCTTAAGATTATCGTGTTTTTTCTGGTAAGAAGATAATTTTCGTTTATCGTAAAAAAGATTTTTTTATTGAGCCTCATTAGCGCTATCCTTGAACCGCGCAGCTTTACATGAATTTCTCTGGGAAGTTCATTGCTTACGGCGTAACCGCTCGGAAGAGATTTAATTATGAGCCCCGCCGTATAAACAATATCCTGTTTGGTTCCGCCTACGACATATCCCCATACGATAATCGCAAAAATTAGAGAAAATAGTTTTAGCCAGAAATTCTTTTTTATTAAATTTTCTATATTTCTATTCATATACAGTACCGTTAATATTTTTAATCCTGTTTCTTTTGGGATTCTTCGGATTTTCCAAATAAAAGCTCGTAAATCGTTTTTATTAAGGGCTGTTCTTGTTCGTAATGATAACTTAAATTTTTCAAAAGCTGATTTCTTAAGTCTTCCAGGCTTTCTATTTTCAGTATTTTTTTAGGGCGTATTATTTTAACCATGCCTGTTTCTTCGGAAACAACAATGGAGAACGCATCGGTAAGTTCGGAAAGACCGATCGCCGCCCTGTGCCTTGTACCTAATCTTTTGCTTATATTATCTTCCGTAGAAAGAGGCAGATAACAGGAAGCCGCAGCTATTCTGCCCTTCCGAATGATAACGGCACCGTCGTGAAGCGGAGACGGCTGAGTAAATATACTTACGAGAAGTTCTTTGGAGATAATAGAATCAAGCTTTATACCTATTTTTAAATAGTCGCCTAAAAACATATCTCTTTCGAAAACTATAATTGCGCCTATTCTCTTCGATACTAATTCGAAAACCGCCTTTGACGTTTCTTCGACTAAACTTACCCTCTCCAATTTATTCTGAGCAACTGAGAAAGGATTTTTTCCGACACCTATAAGCGCCTTTCTTATTTCATTTCTGAAGAGTACTATTATTACTACTATTATAGAACTTAGAAAATTGCCGAAAATATACTCTGTTGCATAGAGCTTAAAAATAACGGAAAATAAAAATATGGCAAAAACTATTATAAGTCCGACAAGAACCTGAAACGACCCGGTTCCTTTTATGAGCGTTATTGTCCTGTAGATTATAAATGCTACGATTATTATATCTAAAACATCCTGCCATCCGAAGTTTTGTAAGAGAGAAAACATCTTGCTTTATACCATACTTCGTTACATTATTTTATTTAACGAGGCAAACGCCGATGCGGTTTGTCTTACGTCGTGAACCCTGACTATATCTATGCCTTTTAGTTTTAAATATGAAAAGATCGCGATATTGCCGCTTAAAATGTTGTCTCGGTTTTTTCCGGTAATACGGTTGATAAAAGATTTCCTTGAAACGCCCGCCATAACGGGTAATCCTAAAGATTTAAAGGAGATAATACCGGATAGTAAGTCATAATTGTCGTTCATGGATTTAGCAAAGCCGAAACCGGGATCGATTATAACATTATTATCCGCATCATAACCGCCGGCCTTAAGATAATCTATCTTATTTTCAAAATATGAAAGTACTTCATAAAACATATCATCGTAAGGTACTAAATCTTTTTGCATATTTTCAGGAGATTTTTCCCTCGAATGCATCATAATGTATGGCACGTCAGCGGATATTACAATTTTTGCCATAGCTTCGGCATTGTAAGAAAGCCCGGATACGTCGTTTATCATATGGGCTCCAGCCTTTATAGCCTCTTTTGCTACCGCGGGTTTCCTCGTATCTATAGAAATAGGAATGTCGAGTGTTTTAGATAAGTTTTCAATTACGGGACATACTCTGTCAATCTCTATCTGCTCATCTATTTCTGATGCCGAAGGCCTTGTGGATTCTCCACCTATATCTATGATGTCGGCGCCATCCTTTTCTATCTCTATGCCTCTTTTTACCGCGGAATCATAACTTAGATATTTACCTCCATCGGAGAAAGAATCCGGCGTTATATTGAGAACGCCCATAATATAAGTTTTACCGTTAAAAGATATATCACCCTTAGCGGTTCTCATTGTTCTATTATTTACTTTTTCGTGAGACCCATCGCATACTTTTAATATATTTTCAAGCTCGACCGATAATTCTTTCAAGCCGAATCCCTGAGACTTTATCTTTTTTATGACAATTCTTAGCTGAACCGGCGTTCCAAATAAAATAGAGTCGGAACCGTCAATTTTTCCGGTGATGACATCCCTATGATTGGCAAGCTCCGCACCTATGCTCAACGCTTCCTGCTTAAGTATGTTGAGGGTAGTCGGGCTTATGTTTTTCAATTTAATAACAGCATACTTAAGCTTTTCTCCCATGATAATTTTTCCGATATTAGACACACCTACGCCATATAACGCCTTCAAGGCAGCGCGGCTGTCGAAAATATCTATGAGATATGCTTGCATAGTTAATCTTTAATATTCGACCCTTTGTCAGAATTATCATCAGAACTTTCTTCTCGCAGGCTTTCGTTCGATTTATAATCGGGTTTGTGAGCAATGATAATTGTGTCTATTTCTTGTCCGTTCAAGGATTCTTTCTCTATCAGTTTTAATGATAGATCGTTTAATATATCTATATTTTCCGTTAAAATCTTCCTTGCCGTTTCATGGCTTTTAGCTATAATTTCTCTCACCTCTTCGTCTATAGAAACCGCGGTAGATTCAGAATAGTCTTTATGTTGAGCAAATTCCCTGCCGAGAAATATTTGTTCCTCTTTTTTTCCGAAAGCGACAGGACCCAACTTTTTACTCATGCCCCATTCACATATCATTTTTCTGGCAATATCAGTAGCCCTTTCTATATCGTTGGATGCCCCGGTAGTCATCTGATGAAACGTAATTTCCTCCGCAGTCCTGCCGCCGAGTAAAATTATTATTTCGCTAAGCAAATACTCCTCGTCATAATTGTGTTTTTCATCTATCGGAAGCTGCTGCGTAAGCCCCATAGCCATTCCTCTTGGAATTATGGTAACCTTATGTATAGGATCGGATCCGGGGATCATTTTGGCTACAAGCGTATGCCCCGACTCATGATAGGCGGTTATTTTTTTCTCCTTTTCGTTTATCACCATACTTCTCCTTTCCGTCCCCATCATAATCTTATCTTTCGCCTCTTCAAGATCGTTCATCATAACGACGGATTTGTTTTTTCTTGCCGCTAAAAGAGCTGCTTCGTTCACCATATTTGCAAGATCGGCTCCAGAAAATCCCGGCGTTCCTCTGGCGATAACTTTTAAATCAACGTTCTCATCCTTGGGAACGTTTTTAATATGAACCTTTAATATTTCTTCTCTTCCCTTAATATCCGGTTTGGGAACGAGAACCTGCCTGTCAAATCTGCCGGGTCTCAAAAGGGCAGGATCTAAAACGTCGGGTCTGTTTGTCGCTGCAATTAAAATTACGCCTTCATTAGGCTCAAAACCGTCCATTTCTACAAGAAGCTGGTTCAACGTCTGCTCTCTTTCATCGTGTCCGCCTCCCAGACCGGCACCCCTGTGTCTTCCTACGGCATCTATTTCGTCTATAAATATTATACACGGAGCACTCTTTTTCCCCTGCGCAAAAAGGTCTCTAACCCTAGAAGCGCCAACGCCGACAAACATCTCTACGAAATCGGAGCCACTTATGCTGAAAAAAGGAACCCCTGCCTCCCCCGCTATGGCTCTTGCAAGAAGCGTTTTACCCGTCCCCGGAGCTCCTATCAATAGAACGCCGTGAGGTATTCTGCCGCCTAACTTCGTAAATTTTTTAGGGTCCTTCAAAAAATCTACTATTTCTTCAAGTTCTTGTTTAGATTCTTCTATCCCGGCTACGTCCTTAAAGGTTATTTTATTTGTTCCGTTGCTTAAAAGCTTGGCCTTAGATTTTCCGAAAGACATGGCTTTGCCGGCACCTCCTTGCATTTGTCTCCAGAAAAAATACCAGAATGCAAAAAGTATTACTATCATCGGGAGCCAATCGATCAAGAAACTAAAATACCATGGAGAACCAGGTTTAGGCTTTGCGTCTATCGCTACGTGATGTTTTTCAAGAAGCGGAATGAGTCCGGAATAAGTCGGCGCATAAGTTCTAAACTTTTTTCCGTTCTTAAGAATACCCTTTATATTGTGTGATTCTACAGTAACACTTTTAACGCTGCCAGCCTTTATCTTTTTTAAAAGAGAAGAAAAAATGATCTTTTGAGTTTTAGGCGGATGATGATTAAGCATCGTAAAAACAAAAATCATCAAAAAGATTATAAAAATCCATAGCAGCATGTTTTTAAGTCTTGCGTTCAAATTATATTGACCCCCTTATATTTTAGATATTGATTGATAAAATTTAGATATTATTAAATATGGCATATTTATATATTTTTTTCAATAATTATTTACAAATTCCGTTATTTTATACCCATTACTCCGACGACATTGGTAAATTCCGTTATCTTTATGTTATTGCTTAATGTATTAAGGCTTACCCATGCTATTTCGTCTCCGAAAATTACGAGGGGAATAATCTTTCTTATTCTTAAAGGCACTTTTTTGTCGATAAAATACTCTTTAATCTTTTTATGCCCCGCTATTATACCTAAAGGAACGAACCTATCCCCCTCCTTAAAGGGTCTTATTGTAACCGGAAAGACTATTTTGTCGTAATCGAAATATACGACGTCCGGCGACGCAAAATCAAACCTTTTTCTTAAAATATTTAATTTCACCCTTTTTCCAGTTTTACCGTCTAATTCTTTTATATAAAAGGTTTTTCCGATTTCGTCTATTTTTATTGTTCCGGGTGTTTTACCGTCTATCAAATAATTATAATTACAATTTGTCATAGAGGCGTCTTTACTCAATTTCAATTCGAAATTAAACGATTTAAACGTCAAATTTCTACAGGATAAAGGCATATATTCTATGGCAACTTTATTGTATTCTTTTCTAACGCATATAAAAGAATTGATAAAGAAATACGTATTCGGCTTTTTACTTTTTATAAGTTTAAGAAAAACTTTAAAATTTGCATAGGAAACTATTATTTTCTTTGAGAAAATATATAAATTACTCTCGCAATATTTTTCATCTGTACTTAAAACGGCCGCCCTTAAGAACCTATATAAAACAGGCTCATCCACTCCGATAAGGGCATTTGCATCAAAAATAATCCTTTTTTGGAAGGTATCCGGCGTTGCAATCTCTTTAAATAACTTGAATGCCGTCTTTTCTATAAAATCGTCGTCTTTTCTTAATATCTCGGAAGTATTACGAATAGTTTTTAAAAAAGAAACATTACGTTCCTTTAATAAAGGAATAATTTCAAGCCTAACAAAATTTCTCAAAATTCTTTTATCGTAATTTGTGTAATCTTCTCTGAATTTTATTGAATTCTTTTCGGCAAAGTCTAATATTTCCCGTTTTGTATGATTTATAAAGGGTCTTATTACGATACCGGATATTACCGCAATACCTGCCATCGCCCCGCTCCCGCTCCCGGTAATCAACCTTATAATAAAATTTTCAGCAAAATCGTCAAGATGATGCGCTACGGCAAGCTTTTTCGCTCCAAAATCAACTGCCGATTCCATTAAAAACCGATACCTTAAAATTCTTGCCGCCTCTTCTGTGTTTAATCTGTTGTTCTTTGCGTAAGACTTTACGTTTTCGCCGCCGCTATAGAACGGTATAGATAATTGTTTGCACAAGCCTGCGACGAACGCTATATCTTTATCGGACGATGTCCTAATTTTATGATCAAATGAAGCACACGCAATATCTATGCCTAAATAATGTCTTAATTCGTAAAGAGATAATAATAAAACGGTGGAATCTACGCCGCCGCTAACCGCAATCATAACCCTGTCGCCCCAAACCAAAAGGTTGGAATCCATTATGGTCTTGACTAATTTTTTAAGAAAAAACGGGTTTAATATATTCACTTATTTTTTAGAAATTAAAGTGAAAAATGAGGGATATAAGGGTAAAATATTTATATCGTTAAAACCGGATTCTTGCAATATGTTTACGGCTTCTTCGGTGGACACCCTTTCTTGTAAAGGCGGTCCCATTATCGGATGCACATCCTCTCTTTTCCAATCTAAAAGAAAAAATGTCCCTTCATTCTTCAGCACCCTTTTTATTTCCTGAAGATAAACGTGTTTGTCTTCAATCTCGTGAAAAACGGCTGTCATTAAAAGGATATTAACTGAATTATCCCCTAAAGAGAGAAAAAGTTCCTCGCATTTAATACATTTCACATTAGAAATATCTTCATCTTTAATCTCTTTTCTAAGTTTTTTGTTAAACATGCCTATCATTTTATCGCTTATATCTAAAGCAAAAAAAAGTACGTTTTTATCGTTTATTTTTTTTAATCTCTTTATCAGTGGAATAGAAAAAAAACCGCTTCCGCATCCCACATCGGCGATGGTAATGGTATCTTTTGTTTTTAGATAATCTGTCGCTGTTTCTTCTATTGCTTCAATAAGAAACCCTGGAGGCGTAAGTTTACGTCTCTCTTCCGAATCTAATTTTTTATGATCTGCAGGATCGAATCTATGCATATATTTATATTACCCCCGTCGTATTTGTGAATAAAATTTCCTATCAATTTTTAATTTTTCTCCATCTCAATCATAATCTAACAGTTCTCTTCTTATTCTCGCCACATCGTTCATGTTTAGCGCAAACGGAAAACTCCTTATATTCTTAGGTGAAGAATCGCCGAATGGTCTGTTGCATGCCGAAATTTCGGTTTTTCCGGGACAGCCGGTAGTCTGAAAAGCTGCGCCCCTTTCTATTATTTCGGCAACGGTTTTAAAAGGCATGCCGAAATCTATAATCCTCTCTTTATCGTCGAAAATCATATCCTCGACCCTGCCCATATCATAATCTATTATATGTCTTGCCGTCTGAACGCGTCTATATTTACCCGCCGGGCATTGAGGATGATTCTCCAATCTCGACCCCTTTTCCTGATAAAAAGAAAAGAGATGCGACCTTGCCCCGATATCTCTAACCGCCTGTATTCTGCGTACCATTTCCTCTTCCGTTTCTCCTAAGCCGACAACTAAATGGCAACCAACCCTGTTTTTTCCGAAAACCGAAACGGAATATTCTAATATATCGTTATACTTTTTCCATCTATGAGGTCCGTTAACGCCCTTCCCCCTATATTTGTCGAACAATTCCGGCGTTGCGGCATCTAAGGCTACCGTTACCATATCCGCGCCGCACTCTTTAAAGCTATCTATATCTTGATGCTTTAAAACGGTAGGGGCCATTAGTATAGAAACCGGACAGTGCAGTTCGCCGACGAACCTTTTTAAAATCGTAAAGGTATCTTCCTTTGCTTTTTCATGAGTTATCATGGATATGCAAATTCTATCCGCTATATCCTTTTTTTTGAGCGTCGATTCTATTATGTTGTCCGTTTTGAACACCGGCCAGTCTACTCTTATAAAACTTTTATCGTTGTAATCTCCTTCTCTCGTTTTTTGAAGACCGCAATAAGCGCAATTTGCCTTACATCCCTCGTCGTATGTAAGAAGCACGTTTATACAATGAAGACAGGCATTGCGATAAAAAATACCGGGGACGAAGTCCATCGTCATTGCGGCGGCCAGGCTTACCTTTAGATAATCGGGGGAACTCTCCTCGTATACGTCATTTTCTATCTCTACTGCTATATTTTTACTCATAATTTTATAATTCCTCCGGTAAATTATTCTTACGAATCGGCTATATGATAATCATGCATTTGTCCAAACATCTTAAATAATACCCCTGCCCCAAGAGAGGTCTCTCCGTTAAAAATACCTTCGTAAGCACCTTCTTCTTTATGTAATAAATAGCATAACGGAGACGATATATCTATTAAGAGCGCTTTTATGCCGCTTTTTCTGAATGCATCATTCCTTTTTATGTAAAACTCTTTACAGCAAAACCCTATATAGGATTTAATTTTTTCGGCTTTAAGCCTGTTCAATGTTTCTACAAGATTTTCATAATTTATTATCGTTTTCGGTTTGATGTTATACCGTTCTGCAAATTTATATGCCGTACCGGTCTCGCAATCACCACACGATATACATTTATCCTCGTTTCTATATTCACATTTTGCTTTTTTAGCGCAATACGGTAATAGAAGAAATTCGGCGGATGAAACGTCTTCGGGTCTCATTCCGTTTATAAAGATAAATCTCGACAGGTCTTCCTCTGTAATACCGGTATTTTTGGAAAAATTAACCTTGTTTATTATCTGAACGGCTATGTTTAAGAAATCTTTTTTGCCGATATTTTGAAACTTAGGGTCAAATTTTTTGAAGTAATCATCTATTTTAAAAATCAATTCATCTAACGTCGTATCCTTCAAATAGCTTTCCAAATCCGCAATAGTCCTCGTTGGAGAAACAAAATAATCACCGGTAAAATAAATTTGCTTTAAAAGGTTTCTCTTTTGATCGACTCTCGTGTAAGTCTTAAATAATCCGCCATCGCATTTATATATTTCGGAAATCATTTTCGTTTCCACAGGATCAAATTCATTTAAATAAACCCAATCCTCAGCCGCAAAATCGGCTCTATTTTCTTTTAAAAAATCTTCTTCTTTTGTTGACAGTCCGGATTTATAAAAATCGATGCCGAAATATTCCTCGAATCCGGAAAGAATGCTTGATTTTATATATTCCAACTCGGGTATGTAGCCGATAACGTTCTTAACGGAAGTTACTCTTGAAAGAATAGAATCGAAATTTTTGGACGTCAATTTTTCAACCGGAATTCTTAACGATTTAATCATATATTCGGGATTAAAATCTAAGAGCAACGTTCCTTGAAAAAAATAAATCGAAGACTCATAAGTACCTCCGGTACCGGAAATTTTGCGCCCATCGACCTCTATATCATTTCTAGGCCTAAATTTAGCATTAATACCAAGTTTATTAATTCCCTTTACGAAAGCACCGCAAATATTCTCGGTAAGTTTTTCAAGGCTGTTTATATTCAGTCCAATACTTTTAGAAGAAAATACAATCTCCCATCCAAGTTGCATCTCGTCGCAATAAAGCGCCCCGCCCCCGGTTATCCTCCTTCCTATTCCTATACCATTATCTTTGCAGTAATCCTGTCTTATCTCGCTAAACACGGATTGATGATATCCTACCAAGGCACACGGTTTAAATCTTAAAAAACGGAAAGTATCCTCTATCAACCCCTCTTTTCTAAGTTCGACAAGAGATCTATCCATGCATATATTAAATGAAAAATCTTGTAAACCCGTATCGATTACCCTAAACATCTTCTATTGTCCATAATCCGATTAACCTCCAAGCGTTATGGCAGGCAAGGCAGTTTCTGAAAAAATTAGGGAACAGCAAACTTCGGAAAATTTTGGTTTTAACCCCAATTTGATACTGAAGGGTATAATTCCTTCCGAAGGATATGCTATACCGTTCAATCCGGACTTTACCGCCAATTCTTCTATCTTAAATTTGTCTAATCCGTAAGGTCTTTCGCAACCTAAGAGAACCGGGGTATCCGTAAATTTTTTTCTGGCATATAAAAACACGTCGCCTATTTCTGAGGGAGCGGGTGGAGCGATATTTTCCATCTTAGTATTATGCATCGGCATAAAGCCTACCAGCACCAAAGAGGAAATATTATATCTGGAAATAATATCCACGGCATTATATTCTCCGGCTATATGTCCATGTTTTAACCCTATTACAACGTGAGGAGAGCACGGTATCCCCCTTTCCGATAAAAACTTCAGGGAATTCTCGTAATCCTTAACCGTAGCATTGAGATGATATATTTTTCGAATAGTATCTTCATCGCCTATAATGTCAAGCATTGCCGAATCCACGCCGGAGTCATAAAGACCGTCTGCTATTGCCTCGGTAATAAGCCCGCAATGAACTATAACCTTAAGACCAAAATCGGCTTTTATTTTTCTTATTACGCCTATATAGGGAAGAATATCTACTATGCCTGAGCTGTCTGAGCCGCCGCTCAGCAAAAATCCCGTACCGCCGGATTCTTGTATCGTCTTGGCCTTATCATAAAGTTCGTCCTGCGTGAGCACGGAAGTCATAGATTTTAGTATTTCCGCGTTGCAGTGTTCGCATTTTAAAGAGCACGAACTACCCGTTATGGAAAAAGGAGGAAAAGAATCGGTTTTACTGTTTTTAAAATCCTCCGTTTCATAAGATTTTATGCTTGGGGCATAAAAATGTATTGCGGAATCGAAGCGTTCTTTTCTTATATTAAAGCCTTCCAAATACTCTTTACTTATATCCTCGTTGTATTCATAAAAACCCATAGTTATCTCTTTTTACAAATTATATCTTCTTCCTCAAGTTTTTTTGTATATGCGCTGACAGCCTCTTTGCCGGTTATAAAGGAATTTATATCCGATGCAGATTCTTGAAGAGGTCTTAATTTTGCTATCCATCCCCTGCCGTATGGGTCTAAATTAATAATATGCGAATCTTTTTCCAATTCCTCGTTTACCTCTACTATCTCACCCGTAAAAGGCACAGAAAACGGACCCACGTATTTGCCGCTCTCTATCGTAGCGGCGCTTTTACCCTTTTTAATAACTCTGCCTACGGCTTTAACCTCTGCATAGATAATCTTTCCGGCTAAAGATTGAGCGGGGTCGGTCATACCTACGGTAACGGTTCCGTCGTCGTTTTTTCTACCCCAAACATGATTTTCTATATCGTAATATAAATCTTCCGGAATATCACATTTATTAAAAATAGCCATTATATGCCTCCCGATCCAATCTTATATTTTAAAAATTATTCGCATTTAATTCCATCGGCTTCTATCTTTTTTTTGTAGGCTTCTACCGCTTCTTTTCCGATAAGAAGGTTTTTCTTATCCTCTTCGATGTTATCGGCCTTAATTTTACAAACCCAGCCCTTTCCGTAAGGATCTGAATTTATAATGGAAACATTTTCAACAACTTCATCGTTCACCGCGACTATTTCGCCGGAAAATAGAGCCGGCACTGGACCCACGTATTTGCCGCTTTCTACCGTTGCTACGGACTTTAGCTGTGCGATTTTACGTCCGACTTTTTTTGGAGTAATATATAAAAGCTTACCGGCTAAACTCTGTGCAACGCTGGTCATACCTACAGTAACGGTTCCGTCGTCTTCAAGTTTTCCCCACACATGTTTTTCTACGCTGTAATAGAGATCTTCCGGAATATCGCATCCATTAACTTTCGACATAATAAATTTTCCCCCTTGCTTAATCATTTAATTAACTTTTGTTCTAATAATACCTATAACTTTCCACTATCCTCAGGTATGCCGAACTCAGGCATATCTTTGCCTGCATTAGCACGGAAATGCCTTCTTTGCGCAAGCATCGTCGTTTCAGACATTCTCTACTTGCAATTTTGCGACAATACTAAATCGGCATTGTTGTTAGATTCGCAAAAGCCGTCATCGAATAATTTTAAGTCGCTGAACTCTTCGGCATCTTTTATTTCTTTGATGTCCTTAATAAGATGCCTCATTTTTGAATTTGCCAGATAGTATAGAAGTTTATTGCCGACTCTCTTGCAATCTACCATTCGAGTGTTTCTTAAAACGGCTAAATGCTGGGAAATATTGGATTGAGTTTTATCGAGGGCAGAAGATATATCGTTTACGCTAACCTCTTCGCCTTCAACTATACATAGGATTCCAAGCCTTATAGGATTAGATAAAAGCTTAAAAATATAAGCCAATTCTTTACATTTTCTGTTCAGACTATCGTCGCCGATACACAATTTCTTTCCCATTTTTTATTTTTTTCAGATGCAATACATAACGATTACGTGTATATTCTGAGTGTAGAATATACCAATTTGGATACGATTGTCAAGTAAAAACCGGGGACTAAAAATGTCTGTTTTTCGTCGATATAAAAATAAATCCAATCTAATAGTGTAATTACAGGATATGATCGTTAAAATTGTTCACGGATATCTTCCAGTCTTTTCCGTTAGCTAAAAGTTCGGAAAAAGCCTCACCTACCGAAAATTTATTATTTTTAATATAATTATTCCATAAATCGACAAAAAACTTTTTTTTAAGCCTCAAAGAGTCTACGGATAATTCCTTAAAGGTATTTAAGAAATCCCCTGTTCCTTCATTTATCCCGTCTTTTCCAAATAAATCGGTTAAATAGTTAAATCTGTACATATCCTCGGCAGAGTAATTTTTAGAACTCAATATCATCTCCTGCGCCTTTTGGACGCCGATTAAAAATGCCAATCTTAAGGCGGTATAAGAAGAAGATAATATTCCGTATCTAGACGATATATCGGCAAAAACGGCAGTTTTTGCGGCAAGTCTAAAATCACACGAAGAAACGATATCCAAACCTATACCGCTTACAAATCCGTCAATAACACATACGACCGGCACAGGGGATTCTACGATATGCCTCGCCATCGTATTTAATATTGTTATGTAGTATCTCGCACCGTCTTTATCTAAACCGGCAATATCTTTTATTCTCGGTCCGGTTGCAAAAAAACCCCTGTTTGAGCTCTTTATTAATATCGCTTTTAAATCCAATTCCTCATCGAGATGTCTTTTGAATATTTTGATCAATTCGTTAATCTCTGCTATATCAAACGTATTTCTTTCGCCGAGATCTATTTCTATCTGTCCTATACAACTGTTCTTACAATCAAATCTTATCGGCATAGGTACTCCCTTATAATATGTTGTTATAAATTATCGTGAACGTCTTCCTTGCGCCATCTCCTACCCTCTATAATATAATAAAGTATCGGAATAACCACTAATGTCAATATTGTAGAGGCAAACATCCCGAAAATAAGCGCCCATGCAAGACCGTTCCATACGGGATCGGTTACAAGTATCATAGAGCCGAATATAACCGCAAGCGCCGTTATTATAATCGGTCTTGCCCTCATGGTTCCGGCTTCTACAAGAGCATCGATAATATTGTATCCTTCTTTTTTCCTTTCGTTGATAAATTCTAACAGCAGTAACGAATTTCTTATAACTATCCCTGAAAGGGCTATTACGCCTATCATAGACGTAGCAGTAAAGTATGTCCCCGTTATGGAGAACCCCGGCATTATGCCTATCATTTCAAGCGGTATTGCGCCCATAAGCACCACCGGGACTATAAATGAGCCGGTATAGCCGACTAACAGTATATATATAAGCAGTATGGCGACGCCCATAGCCGCGCCGAGCTGAGAGAAAACCTTAAGGGTAATATGCCATTCTCCACCCCATTCTATGTGATAACCCCTTGGAAGCGGATGTTTAAAAAAATGCAAAATAAGATCTAAATTAGCATACATCGGACTTCTGTTTATAACATTGCCATAAACGTAAACAACGGGTTTTAAGTCTCTTTCATAAATCATATTACGCAAATAGCCGTTTTTTATTTTGACCAAGGAGTTTAACGGCACCAATTTTTTTGCATAAGGCGCATATATCCATATGCTTGACAACATACCTGCGTTTATCCTGAACGAAGGGGGCATCCTCAGGAATATACCCTCCTGGTGCAAACGGTCATTCTTATGAATAGTCCCTATATTCATACCATTATTTAAAAGATAAAGCGTTTGAGCTATCATTTCGGATGTAATACCGAGCATAGATGCTTTATCTCTGCGTATTATAATCATAACCTTTTTAATTCTTTTTTTATAAGAAGAGTTTACGTCTGTTATTCCCTTAGTTTTTTTCATCTTTGCCTCGACAATTCGAGCGAGTTTTTCCTGCTCTCCATAATTTCTTCCGTAAATTCTTGCAACTATCGTAGCCTTTACTGGAGGTCCAGGAGGGCTTTCCAGAACCTTAACAACGGCATGATACTCTTTGCCTATTTTATGAACCACCGGTAGCACTTTTAAGACAAGCTCATGCGACGATACGTTTCTTTTATCCTTATTGATCAAATTTACTCGTATTTCGGAATACCAGCTTGCATTTCTAAAGTTGGAACCCCTTAAAAGTCCCGAAAAATCAACAACAGAATGCGTCCCTACCGTAACAATATAATTTTTTACCTGTTTAATCCGCTTTAAATAATTTACGATTCGCATAGTTGCTATATTTGTTTTTTGAAATGTAGAGCCGGGTTGCATATTCACCGTTACTAAAAAGGTATTGGTATTTGATACGGGAAGCATTTTAAACTTAACTATTTTAAAAGCCGGCAAAGCCATGGAAGAAATAAATAAAAATATTATTACCAATATAAAAATATATCTTTTCTTTTTGCTTAAAAGAAGAGGGGTTAATATTTTGGCGTATAAACCCTTTTTATTGCCCCTTTTTTGTTCTATAGATTCTTTTTTTCGAAGAAGCGCTATCCCCTTTTTATTGGCCATAAGTTTAAGATAAAACCAGGGTACTATAGTAAGCGCGACAAACAGAGAAACTATCATAGCTATAGGTACATTAAGAGGAATAGGCCTCATGTACGGACCCATCATTCCAGTAACGAACAGCATAGGGATAAATGAAACTATAACGGCTAGAGTTGCAAAAAAATTAGGGTTCCCTATTTCGTTTACGCCGAGGACGGCATAGCCCGGCAGTATATTTCTTTTTCGCGAAAAGACTCGTTCTATATTATCTATAACGACGACGACATTATCCACTAAAAGACCCAGCGAAAGAATCAGCGCGAATAAAGTAATTCTGTTCAACGTTTGATGAAACAGGAAGACAATACCCAATGTAAGCAGTAACATTATGGGAATAGTAAAGGCAACGATGAATGCTTCTCTCCAGCCCAATATCAGCAGCAGAAGCACTATGATAATAATAATGCTCACCCCTAAATGAAAAAGCAACGTATTTACCGCATCGTTTGCCTTTTTTCCGTGGTTTCTCGTTACCGTATAATAAACGCCCGCCGGCAGACTCGTTCTTACTATTTTATGAAACTTTGCGAGTACGTTATCTACGACTGTAACCGCGTTTTTCCCCTGTCTTTTTGCGATGGCTATGGTCACCGCCGGATAAATACCCTTAGCTCCGGTTATTATCTTATCGCCGCTTTCAAACTCTCTATAATACTCGCCTAAGCCGAACTCAGACAAAAAGTTGGAGGGCTCATACGCATATTTTACGGTTGCTACGTCTCTCAAGTAAACCGGTTTTCCGTTATGAACGGATATAATAAAATTTTTAACGGAATTTATGTGATAAAAATACCCACCTGCCGTTAAAAATGCCTTTTTATTATTGTTTTTAAGGAAACCGGCGAACAGTTCTACGTTCGTTTCTTTGAGCTCTCGTGCTATCATCAGCGGAGAAACGTTATAGGCTGCCATCTTTATCGGATTAAGATAAACATTTAACCGCTTATATTTTGCGCCGTTTAAAAAGGTAACGCCGGTTCCGTGAACAGAGTCTAATCTGCTTAAAATCCTATTTGCCACGGTAGTAAGGAAACCTGCACCATATTTTTTACTCCATAGCGTAATATCCAATATGGGAACATGGTTTACGTCGATTGGCTTAATTATGGGTCTCATTACCCCTTTGGGAATTTCGTCAAGATTGGAGAAGACCTTATTGTATAAATCGACGAGGCTTTTATCCCTGCTTGCGTTTACATGAAACTGTACGGTAACAATGGATTCCGAGTTCATGGATATAGAGTAAACATGCTTGACCCCGGGTATCTGCCACATCTTTCTCTCTAACGGCTTCGTTACTAAATTTTGAACCTCTTTTGCGTTTGCCCCCGGAAATCTGACTATAACGTTTGCCGCCGGAACTATAATTTGAGGATTATACTGCCTCGGTGTAAGCAATATAGCTACTGCGCCGAAGCATATGATAAATATAATCAGCAAAAGCGTTATCTTATTCTCTATGAAATATTCTGCAATCTTACCGTTAAAATTTTTATCCATCTATCCAAAAAACTCCTTATTTTATATGGTCGGCAACATTTGATGTATTAATTCAGTTTCGGCGTTACACGGCTGCCGGCGGTAATCTCATTTAAATTGCTCGTTATTACAGTCATTCCGGGAGTTAATCCGTTTAAAACTATAACAAATTTTTTATTATAAACACTACCCCTGCTCACCGGCTGGAAAATAACCTCTCCCGCCCCGGTCGCGACATAAACGCCCCATATGCCGAGTCGCTTTAATACGGCATTTTTTGGTATTAGAATAACCTTTTTACTGCCTATTTTAAAATTTGCAATGCCGTACATCCCCGGCATTAATCCTAAATTTCTATCCCCCGTTATACCTATCCTTACTAAAATAGAGTGAGAATAACGACCGGCAGATCTTACGACGGATATGATTCTCCCTACGACCGAGCCCTTAACTGCCGTAAAATTTAATTTAACCGACTCATTTCGTCTTAATTTATTATAATATTTGACATTTACGTATGTTTCAAATTCTAATTCTTTAATGCCGCGAACTGTCAAGAGCGTCTCGCCGGGGCTTACAAGGTCGCCGATATAAACTTTTTTTTGAGTTATAACGCCATTTATGGGGGAATATATATTTATATAATTCAAATAACTATGCGCTTCGTTCAAATCGGCTTTTGCGACATTATACCGCATAAACGTATTATCATAGGTCTGCTTTGAAACATAATTTTCTCCATACAGTTTTTTAATCCTATCGTATGTTTTTTTTGCATTTAAAAACCCGGCTTTTGCGGCATGATATTTAGACATTATTTCGGGAGCGCTCAATTTTAAAAGCAACTGCCCCTTAAGAGCCGTTTGCCCGTTATGTACGTTTTCAAATATTACATAGCCCATTATATGCGCCGATATTGCGGTGTTACTTAGCGATTTCACGTTTCCGGGAGATTTAAGGTAATTAGATACGAGTTTATACTTCGTCCTAACGGCTTTTACTTTCAATCCCGTTTTTGCCGTGCCGGATAGATAAGACTTTTTAGCACATCCGCTTAACGACAATGATATTAATGTAAATGCCGCCACAGTTAAAAAAGCATAAAAAATACCCCTTATTTTTTTTTTCGATGAATCCATTTTTCACTCCCTAATATGATATAAAAAATATCAAATTGCATATATCTATATATCTATATATATGATTATTAATATATTGCATATGGTATCATTTTTATACATTTCAAGTCAACATTTTTTATGACAAAAATCCTTAATCCGGGTAAATCAACCCTGTTTTGCAAAATTTATTACGTCTATTATAGGAAGGTAAATCGCCAGCGCGAGAAACAGCACCATTCCGAAGATTATCGTTAAAAGAGCAGGCTCTATGCTCGCTTGAAGGATACTTAATTGATGGTCCAAATCTTCGTCGAAGTAATCGGCTACCTTGGTAAGCATCTCGTCGATATGCCCGGTTTCTTCTCCTACACTCACCATCTGAATCACTATACCGGAAAATATTTTTGAATTTTTAAAACTGGTCGTAATGGACTCTCCCCTTATGACATCGGATTGTATTTCGTCGATCTTGTTCGTAAAAAATTTATTATTTACGGCATCCCTGATAAGCTCAAACGACCTGTTTATCGGAAGTCCGCTCTGGAATAAAAGTCCGAAAATTCTGGTAAACCGGCTCATCATGGACTTATAAAAAATGCCGCCGAATATAGGTATTTTCAGCTTATGCTCGTCCCACCACAACCTGCCTCCGGATGAACCCATGTATAATTTTACCCCGACAATAAGCGCAAACGCAGCGCCCAAAATTATATACCAGTAATTTACGAAAAAGCCGGATATAGCAACAAGGACTCTTGTCTCTAATGGAAGGGGTACGTTAAAACTCCTATAAAGCATAGCAAATTTAGGTATTACGAACCCCACTAAAATCACTACCGCAATTATAATCGCCGATAAAACTATCTTGGGATAAAAAGTGGCGCTTTGCACCTTTGCTTTTACCGCCATATCTTTTTCCATCAGAAGGGCGAGCCTTACGAGTACGTCATACAAAAAACCGCTATTTTCGCCTACTTCAACCATATTTACGTAAATTTCGGTAAAAACATTCGGATGTTTAGAGAGACTTTTATAAAGCGTCTGACCGCTTTCCACATCCCGTTTCACTTCCGACAGAACATTTTTGAGTTTTCTGTTTTCGGTAAATTCTATGAGCGAATCAAGACTTCTTGTCAGGGGCACGCCGGATTGATATAGCGTAGCTAATTGTCTGGAAAATATAATTACGTCCTTTTTAGAAATCCTTTGAAAAGCAGGAAAAACGTCTCCCCATGAAAAACTCATCGCTTCTTCCACCGAAATAGGGATAAGCCTCAAGTCTTCTATTTGTTTTTCTGCCGAGATAGAAGAAACCGACTCTATTTTTCCGACTACAAGTTTACCCTGCCTATCCCTTGCTCTGTAATTATATATAGCCATATAAGAACATAACCTTATTTTAAATAATAATAAATATTATAATACAAATAGCTCGTCCAAGTCTAAATATTTTGCGTAGCCTGAAAAACCTCTTCGAGAGTCGTAATCCCATTTATAACCTCTTTAATGCCCGCCATTCGCAAGGGAACGAACCCGTTTTTTATAGCAGCGCTACGCATTTGCGAGGTATCCGCTTTCTCAATTATTAATTTTTGAATACTTCTGTCTAGTATTAAAATTTCCCGTATACTCAATCTTCCGTAAAAGCCCGTTCCTCTACACAGGCTGCACCCGACCTCTTTGTAAAATTTAAAATTGCCGCCGACGGGAAGACCTATGTCTTCGATTAGTTTTTGATCCGGCAAGTAGGGTTGTTTACAGTTATCGCAAAGTCTTTTGACCAACCTCTGCCCGATTATTCCCTCAATAGAAGAAGAGATTAAAAAAGGTTCTATTCCCATATCGACTAATCTTGAGATGGCGTTTAAAGAATCCTGTGTATGAAGCGTAGAAATCACGAAATGACCGGTCAATGCAGCCTGAATAGCAATCCTTGCCGTCTCCTCATCCCTTATTTCACCGACAAAAATAATATCAGGGTCCTGTCTTAAGACCGACCTTAAGGCATTAGTAAATCCAAGCCCGCCCTTTTTATTTACTTCTATCTGGTTGACGTATTTTATTTTATACTCTACAGGGTCTTCTACGGTAACAATGTTTTTATTTATAGTATTAAGCTCGACGATTATAGAATACGCCGTCGTTGTTTTGCCGGAACCGGTCGGACCGGTAATCAAAAATAGTCCGTATTTTTTACGGATTATTTGTAAAATTTTTTCTTTTTCATTTTTATCAATGGACAGTTTAGAAATCTTAAGGACATTGGAAGATTTATCTAATAGCCTCAGAACCGCCTTCTCTCCGTTTATGGTCGGAACTACGGAAACCCTGATGTCCATAGCCTTTCCCCCTATATTTATATCAAACCTTGAATCTTGGGGATTTCTTTTTTCGGCAATATCCATATTTGCCATTATCTTTATTCTTGCGATAACCGGACCGAAAAAATGCAACGAGATTTTTTTTGCTTCGAAAAGATCTCCGTCAACCCTTTCCCTCACGATAATTTCATCTTCAAGAGGTTCTATGTGTATGTCTGAAGCCCTATTTTTAGAAGCAGATAATATTATGTCGTTTACAAGTTTAATAATATTAATATCTTCGGATTCAAGAATTTCTTTAACCGCAACGGCAGACGGTTGAGGGAGCGGAGGCAATAAGGAACGCGCGCCCGCACCGATATTATTCGCAGTAAACGCTACATCTCCATGAATAGTACTTTGGCCTTTTCCTGTTTTAGACACGTCCTTGGCTATCCATATAAAATTAATAGCTTCAACGATCTCGGCATCTTTCGCTAAAATTATTTCTATATCGCGACTTATATTTCTTTTTAATGCATCCGTTGCAAACACGTTTAAAGGGTCGGATAATGCAACGGTAAGAATACCGTCTGACAGGCTTATCCCTATCATTTTAAACTGCCTTGAAAGAGCTTCGGGTATAAGTTTGCCGATTGCAGGGTCTATTATTATTTTAGACAGGTCTATTTTTTTTAATCCAAGCTGCGATGAAAGAGCATCCAATATATTGTCTTCCGAAAGTATTCCGAGAGATATCAATGCGCGACCTAATCTTAAGTGCCGCCCCCTTCCTTCCGCAAGGGCGGTTTCGAGCTGCGTGGGGTTCAATAATCCCTCTTCTATGAGTATCTCCCCTAACTTTTTAGTCTTGGAGAAGTTATTGATTATTATGCCCATTTTTATTACGCTCCTTTTGCATTCGGCTGCCCGGAATATGGTTTCGCCTCTCCCACATTAAGAACTTAATGCATGTGCGCATTTCATTATGTTGCCAAAATCTTCCGCTTCCGTTTGACCGGGAGCCGTGGCCCCGTAAGGCGAAGAGCAATATGCAAGATATGAACCGTAAATTAAGGAAAGGGCCCTCGTAATTTTGCCCTTTTCGCCCATGCCGAAAACGATAAATTCCGGAAAAGAATCCGCATCAGTCATTTTTATCGAATGAAGCGTCCGGTTTTTTTCTAAAACACAGGGAACATCGCTTTCCGAAATAACCGTATCCGCAAGTTTAAAATAATCTGCGCCCAAATAAAGTGAATCTATATAAAACCTTATTGCAGTCGGCAAATCCACCTGCCCGCCAAAGTCGTGCACAGAAAGAATAACTTTTGAATTTTTTGAATGGGCAAAATCCACGAAATTTCTCGTAATATGTCTTTCCGATATGTCTAATTCCGTATCGCAAATGTCTATACCCAATTCTACAACCGATTTTAAAAATCTTATCCTTCCAAGGTCGTTACTTATCCCGTTTTTTTGCTGCCTTTTGAATATAGATGTCACACGGTTGACGTTAAAGCCGGCACTTCTGTTCGTTCCTATAGTTTTAATGCCCATATCCTTTGCGTAAGAAATCAGTTTGCCGACCTTCCCTAAAACAATCGGATCGTCAAACTTATCTGCATCAGCCGTTTCTTTAATCGTATCAAATCTAAACTCTACGAATTTTACATTCTTACTTTTTGCATAATCTACAACGGCATATATGTCGTTAAGTTCGAGATTCCCGACAGAAATACAGATCCTCGGCATTATTCTCCCCCGTTTTTTTTATTTTTTTTAATCTTTTCGCATGCCGTTTCTTCGCCAAATCCCCACTCGTCGGAAGGAAACTCTTCAACTACCGTCCAGACGTTTTCTTTGTTTATGCCGAGGCTTTCCGACACACTCTTGGCAACCGATTTAATAAGATTTTTCTTCTGTTCCTTCGTTCTTCCTTCAAGCATTTTAATGGACACAAACGGCATATTCCCTCCTGAAACATCTTTAAGTTAAGTTCTTAAAAATTATAACAAATATAATATTTTTAGACAATTTTAATTTTATTCATTGATTTTAACCAATCGGTTTATTATAATTTAAATAAATTATTAAATGAATATGGAGAAATACTATGCTTGTAACATTAAAATCAAAGCTCTATTTTCTTATGGCAATCTGTTTTATTTTTATTCTCGCTGTCAGTTTAATGCTTATTTACTATAATAATACCTTAAAAAGAGAAACCGTTAACATGAATATAATCTCCAGAATGACAGGCAATATTAAAGACATACGGGGTAATCTCTTGCGGATTATACTTTTGTCCCGCATAAAAACGCTAAAAGTTAACGGAATAAAATCCAAAAAAACAAGGGCTGAGATAGAAAAAATTTACAATACGAAAATAATAAAATTGGCAGGCGATTCAATGCCGGAATTTCTTAACGTAGGCAACGCATTAACAGGTTATACTAAAGGGTTTGAAAATGTTGGAGCCGCATCTGTTTTTGGAGTCCCTAAATCGGAATTGCATAAGTTTTCGTCTAAAAAAATGACGACCCTGCTTGGGGGGCTGAATAGCAACTATTATATCATGAAACCGATGGTCCAGAGGCTTTTGAGATATCCCTTATTATGGGGTGCAACGATGAGTCCGACATATCTTAGGAATAACCTTGATCCGATGACTGCTCAAATAAATAAAATATATAGCTCGGTCCAACAGTCTTATTACGGCAGAATCAAATTGTTAGATTACATTTTCATCGCGTTCCCTATCTTATTCTTGATATGCGCTATTATAATTACGTTATATTTTAAAAATACTCTTCTAAGAGTATTAGATATCGTCAACGATAAAATCAAACAGATCGCCTCCGGCGACCTTACTTCTAAGATAGAAATATCCGGCGTTCATAAAGAGAGCGAAATCGGCATTATTATCGAACAGGTAAACATCTTAGTCGATTCGCTGTCTAAGCAGGTCAAGGGCATTATTGACACGTCCGACTCTTTGAGTTCTCAATCCGAAGAACTGAATGCATCTTCTAAAGAATTTGAAGAAACTATAGGGCAAATGAGGGAGAAGGCTTTATACATAATAGAATCTATTAAACAGATGTCCATTGCAATTATTGAGGTGGCTAAAAATTCTTCCTCCTCTGCACAAAAAGCGGAAGAAACGGAACAGGTTGTGGATTACGGTACTAAATCCGTTAAAGAGGTCGCCAACGAAATGAAAAACATTGAGCAAACGGTCTCTGCCGTTTCAGATACGATAACGGAACTCGGTACCTCATCCGTACATATAGGAGAAATCATAAACGTAATAAATGATATAGCCGATCAGACCAATCTCCTTGCTTTAAACGCCGCAATAGAAGCGGCAAGAGCTGGAGAACAGGGAAGGGGTTTTGCGGTAGTAGCCGACGAAGTAAGAAAACTTGCCGAAAGAACCACTAAGGCAACGAAGGAAATAGAATCTAAAATATCAAGCATACAAAGAAACACTCAAGATGCCGTTAATTCTATGCAAAAAGGAAAACAGGAGGTTTCCAACGGAGCTGAAATAGCCGCCAAATCGGCTAAAACAATATCCGACATAAATATTTTAATGTCTAAACTCAAGGAAATGATTACGCAAATTGCAACCGCTTCCGAAGAGCAGTCTCAAGTCAGCGAGGAGATATCTCTTTCATCGGAAGAAATAATTAAGGCGCAGGATAATGCACAGGCAGGATCCAGGCAGGTTATCGCTTCATCGGAAGAACTTGCAAGAATGGCGGTTATTCTATCCGATACAGTAAAGGTTTTTAAAGTTTAAATAAAAATAAAAATTAGCCGATTTCTTGATTTTTTAAATTTTATGCCTTATAATTAAAATAGATACGGGTTTTATATTTTATAATAACTCATTTATCGGTCGTTTTGTTCCGTTTGTTTTCATAATTTGGGACAGAATAATTGCCGAATGTGATGTCCTCCTAACCTGCCGGCCATCAACAACTACTTCCGGCAGGTTCTCTTCTATAAGGTTGCGTCTCTATTACGCTAATTTCTTTTACCTCGTCCGGTTGCCCCGCGCATACCACAAGAACTACGGTTTTGATATTAACTAAGGCGGCATGAGAATGTCCTTCTGGATTTAATATGTAATCTTCGGGAAGCAATCTCTGCTCTCCGTTCCTGAGGCAGTACCCGCCTTCAAGTATATAGACATGTTCGTCCGAACGGGCAACGGCCACCGTTCTGATTATTTTTTCTTCGGGCGGGATAAATTTAATCAAATAGGCTATCCCCTTCCCGTTTTCAAGCCTATCGGTCAACCGTTTTATAAATACTATTTCTTTGTCGTCATACAATATATCTTTTCCGTAGATAGAACTTGCGGGAGTCCAACTTGTTTCGGGGGTTCGTATAAAAATGGCATCGGTTTTCATTTTTTCTCCAAAAAATTATATTTGCTTTATATCTCGTTATTTTATGCCGAATGTTACCGCAAACTTGTGGAATTTATACGCGCAGTCCGCATCTCTAAAGCAGGCATCTTTAAGCCGGTTTATCTGCTATTCTACCGTAGATCCCCTGTCTAATTTTAATCTTTCTTTAGCCCCGCCGAAGTTGTATTCGATATAATCACCTATTATATAATTTATGTTTTCGTTATCTGCAAATCTGGTTTTTGCTATATCTATCATCTCCGGTGATATATCGATGAGGGTTATATCGGAGTCGGGGTATTTTTCAAGAAGGAAGAAAGGAGGTCAATAAGCCTGCCCCCGCACCTATATCAAGAACTTTAAGCGCTCCGGATGCCTTATGAATTAAAGAAACAGATACGGAATAAAGGTCGTCAAAACACGGAATCAACTCCTTTCTAATGGAATCAGAAACATCCCTTATTTTTTCATTCATTTAACCCGTCTTCTTATTATAGAGTAATTAAGCCCCTAAGTTCAAGGGAAAAATGGTCGCTGAAATACATTAAGATTTTTAAACAGCGTCATCGACATAACTTCTGGCGGTTCATACAGTAAATCTATACCCGTAAAATTCCTTAATTTCACCCATTTTGAAGTGTCTTATCTTTCTGCATTAGAAACAACACTATATTTTTAAAATCCCTCTGATTTCGGCGATATCTTTTTTGTTTATTGTCTTTAAGGCAACCGACAAACCGGAATATATGATAATTCCGGCGATAACGCATACAATTAAATCGGGAAATATCATCTTGATAATGTCGACTAATAATGCCATTGTTGCCGATATAGCCAATACTTTTATAAAATTAATAATGTTAAACGATATTTTTTTTATATGCTTCAAGGAAAAGACTGCCAAGCTGCAGCACATTATAATTTCGATCGCAAGGCCGGATATTGCCCCGCCGTAGACCCCGTATTCTTTGATAAGTAAAAAAGAAATTATCAATCCTCCGACAGTTGTAAAAAATGCCGATAATATCAAACTTCTTCTATCGTTTAATGCCGTAAAAAAACCAAAAAATGCCGAGGATATGGAGACAAAGAATACCGACCATATCATAATTCTCATAAGTTCCGCACTAATTGTGAAATTACCCCCGAAAAGCTTCAAAATCAATAATTTGCTTATTACGAATCCCCCGAAACTAATGGGTATCGAAAATGTATAAGCAAATCTTATAAGCTCACCCATCATCGATGATTGTTTCTCTTTGTCATTTTTTTGTATAGCCTCTGAAATTATAGGAATAAAGGCTCCCGTAGTCAAATTAAATAATATAAAAATGAAAACAATAAGTCTGTTGGCTATATAATAAAAGCCGATGCCGCTATTGTCGGCAAATATTTTCAGGAACAAAACAGGAAAACTCGCATAAATGACGATAAAGCCGGAAACTACCCCGAACGGAACACCGTTTGAAATAAGATGTTTAAAATTATTTATACTGAAATTAAATTTAAAAATTTCTTTTATTCCGTTTAGAAATTTAGCCTGAATAGAAGCCGTTAGGAATGTGCCGATTAAAAAAAACAGCACGGCTATCATATAGTAATTCTTGTTCAGTACGAAAAGGAAAACGCCGGCAAGGTAAGTCAACTTCCCTACTAATACCGATAAGGATAAAATCTGATTTTGTCCTAATGCCTTTATCGCCCAGTTAAAATTAAAGGTATTTATCATCAGGGCAATCGATATCAATATCATCATATCTCTTTGAACTTGATCGAATTTAAATAAAACGGCAATGATAATCATTAATGCCGCAGATAATAATGCCGCTACGATATTGAACGAAAAGATATTTCCTATAATTTTATCCGCATTTACCTTATCCTTGGAAATCGCAGCTTCTCCGTATGCCGATAAACCGGAATCCGCAATAATAGCAAAATATCCGAGAAAAATCAGAGAAAAGGCATATTCTCCATATACCGAAGAGCCGAGTCTTTTTATTAAAACGATATTTATTACAAGTGCAAAAATACCTGAGATAAAAGTGGATATATAGAGCAATCCTAAATTTTTAATAAACCTTTGTTTGTTTGAATGCATTTGACGGCAAGTTTATTCATGCTACCTTTTAATTAATTATATTATCCTGCAAGAATGTTGTATAATTTTTTCGCGGCTTTTTCCCATGTAAATTTCTTAACTCTCATAAACCCTTTATTGATAAGATCCTTTTTTAATCCTTCGTTAAATGCAAGATTTTCTAATATATGAGAGATATGGATAAAACTTTTCTCCTACACCCTGAATTATATCTACATTATCATAGACCTGCAAAATGTATTCAAATAATTTATAGGATTATATTTTAATTTTATTTTATAACGTTATATTGTTCTTTAAGTTTTAAAATTGTGTTGCACCCTTTTTCATAAACGATATCGTATTTCCCGGAATATTTAAGAGAATTAAATTTATTTAATAACCTGGCATCTCTTATTTTATCATAAGGAATGAATCGACAAGAGGAAAAAACTACATAATCCGCGGATTTAATTCCGGCAGGAAATACGTTAATAACATAATGCTTGTAAAGCTGCGAACCGACAAAATTGGAAGCGGAAATCCAGTACTTCGATTTAATCCTCCTAAAAGCTTTTCTAAGGTCATTGGGATACATATTTTGTTCATACTTATAGTTTTCGAAATTGAAGATATTAGAGAATCTAAAATTTGTAATTGACGAATAGTTTTGAATTATGACAGATAATATTAATATCAGACCGACAAAAAATACGGCAAAGTATCTCTTGAACGGCTCGAAATCAGTTTTATCTATAAAGTTTACGGTATGTTTTATGCCGTAAACTGAAGCTAAAACGAAAAACGGAACAACAAAATATGAATATTGCAGAATCAAAAATGGCTCGGAATAATAAAAATGTCCGCCAGCTGTATTTATTTTTTGTCAAAAGCAAAAACCCTTAGACCCTTTAATGTGGGGTAACGCATATAATAATCTCTGCCGTACCAATAATCATCGTTATTGCCTCGTAGAACAAAATATTTAATATAATAATTTTTAATTATTTCTTTTAAAATATGTTTATTCGTAGTCCAGTATCTATAAAAATTTAATCTATCAAATTTGGTATCATCGGAGCTGCCGTCGTCAATAGCTAAAATTTCAAAAGAGAACCTAAACTTCTTAAATGTTCTATGCGCCCAAAGTAAATTGCCGTATATTTTTTTACTTTCATTGTAGCAGGGCATCAATATCGAAATTTTACCTTTGTATAATTTCATAAATTTTAAATACTGCGTTTATTTTGGATACCGGCTTTTGCTGAATTTTACTTATCAAAGCGCCTGCTAATTGCTTAGACCTTTGTTTCATGCTATTTTCGGCATATTTCTAATCAAGAGAATATCGCTATTTTAGCAAAACAAGAAACATATTAATAAACTGTTTTTAGCCAACCTATCATCACTATTACTTTATATCATTCTAAAATATAAACATTGTATCTATGTATCATAATTATTATTCGTTTGCAAGTCGTCGTTTATATCTATCTAAAAAAAACGTGTGACCATCCGCAAGATAGATAATAGTTATATGTATTTAAAAGCGTTTACTCTAAAAAGATTGGTAGATGATAAAATCTAAATTAAGGCAAAAAATGCGGCATGCATTAGAAGCGAAAATCAAATATTCATGACCTATCCTTTGCAACGCTTTATTAATGCTTCATATGATGCATATTTTTCTTGTAAGCATAATTTTAAGATTTATTGTAAAGTGACGGAAACGCTTATTTTTTGCGGTTTTAAATGGCTCCCCGAGACGGACTCGAACCGCCGACCCAGTGGTTAACAGCCACTTGCTCTGCCAACTGAGCTATCGGGGAATAGAGGTATAAGTTAAAACGACAAACAGTATAATTAAAATTAGACTGAATGTCAATGTTTTTTAATCTTGCGTTAAGCTTATTGTTAATGCCGGACAAAAACCCGAAGCAATACTCTCTGATAATCACCAAGATTTACGGTTCAAGCCTTGCATTAACGTTGGTATTAAGGAATTGCTATTACAAAAAGCTGTTGACGATTTTAATATCGCTTATGTTTTTTTAGCCTCAGCCCCTTGACCAATCTGTGCCGATCTATTTTCCCTATGACCCCGCCGCTTAATTCTACATTGCGGTATTCGGAAGTTTCAGTAAAACGGCGTCGGACCGAAATCCGAATGCTTTTATACAGCGATATAAAATGATTGCAGGGGTGATATTATTATTTTGGCAAATAAGGTTTATGCGAATGTTGACATTAATGAATATCATGATATTATATAAACAAATAATTTTCCCTTTTTGAAAATTAGAATTTGATTAAATTAATAAATTAATGTTAAAGGAGTCAATTATGAAAACAGTAAAATTTTTACAAATTCTTTTTATGGGTCTTATCGTTTCAGGAATTGTTTTTGTTGGGACATCTTACGGAACACCGACTAAAGTCACACATAAAATGATGATTAAACACAATGCAAAATTAAAATTAATGAAGTTAAAGCTATATATAAAAATACTTAATAAAGTAGGCAGTAACAAAGAGGCTGCCATGAAAGTTGCGAAAAAGTTCAATATGAATCCAATGCAATTTAAATCATATATGAAAAAAAATATTAAATTAGGAGATGCCGTTTTTATTAAGATGATTAAAGATAACGCTGTTAATAAAACAAAAATAAAGAATTTCATTAAAGAATATTTAAAAAACGACAATGCGATTTATCGGCTTAACGGTAACGAAACGAAGGTTAAAAATATGATTAAAGAAATGAGTAGTGCGGTCAAGCTAAAAGTAGTAAACGAGGTATATAAAGCCGAGACCGGAGTAACCGTCGACCATACTCTCTCCCTTACAGTTGATACTGTTAACGGGAATAGTAATTTAAGATTAGAAAATCATATGGCCGGTACCTATATGACTCATTCCATGCAAAGCCGAATGGGGCAGGTTAATACGACTCAGAGACAGATAAATCAGGTTAATACGACTCAGAGACAGATAAATCAGGTTAATACGACTCAGAGACAGATAAATCAGGTTAATACGACTCAGAGACAGATAAATCAGGTTAATACGACTCAGAGACAGATAAATCAGGTTA
>NZ_JBLEOY010000001.1:0-32882 GCF_048541835.1 Candidatus Acidulodesulfobacterium sp. H_13 | reverse complement strand
ATAACATCCAATAACAGATGACCGGTAAATAATCGGTTAAATATTTTATATAAATGTAAGCTGAATGTAAGGATATAACTACTATTTAGCTTACATTTTTTTATAAAAATGAATGAGGGGGGGGACATTTAATGACGATCAAAACAAAGCTATTTTACGCTACTTTTTTTATTCTTACTTTTTTAATGATTTCTATAAATATTAATATGCCTAAATCGTTTGGCGCCTCAAAATTGCAGATAGGAACAAGTTATAATGAAACTTGGGGTAAATACGGCACGAATTATTCCACATCCTTAATTTACATTCCGCTTAACATAAGCTATTATCCGAATAGAAGTTTCAATTTTCAAGCCACTATACCGTACATGCAGGTTCATAAACAGTCATCTATCGTGTTGGTCAACAATATACCGGTTAAAAAAGCCGGTGCGTCAACCTCGACCACCGAAAGAGGTTTGGGGGATATTGTATTAACGGGAAATTACAACGTCACGAATCAGGCGACGAATCCCTCTTTCCCCACGTTAACAGCAACAGCCTTCGTTGACCTGCCGACGGCCAGTAAATCCAAGGGTCTGGGGACAGGCAAGACAAATTACGGTTTACAGATAGGTATAACGCAGATAGTAGGATCATATTTTTATTTTATAAACGGAGGTTACACGGTTTTAGGTAAACCTTCAGGGGTTACGGGTCTTACTAACCCGTTGTCCGCCTATGCCGGTATAGGTAAGTTAATCTCCAAAGATTTATCGGTTGCCGTCTCGGGTTCGTGGTCGCAGGCAATTATATCAGGAACACACGATACCGTAACCGGAAGTTTGTCGGTGATTTATACGATGGTAAAAAATAATACCGTAGGCATTACTTATCTGAAGGGTTTCACAAATGCAAGTCCGGCCCAAGGAGTAATGCTAAGTTATTCGCTTATGTTTTAAGGTTCTGCCCCATGAATATCAAAAAAATATGAATAATGATACAAAATTGATACTAACAAATAAAATCGTAGGGGAAAAAAGTGAAATATTTTTATAAGCGGAGCAGCAGGAACAATCTGCAATGAATTAATTGAGCATTTAATATAATTAAATCCAGGAAGGATAATAGCCACAGATAACAATGAAACTGAGTTATTTTTTTTTAGCGGAAAGATATAAAAAATATGATAATGTACATTGTTTTATATGCAATATAAGAGACAAAAAATAAATTATTGCAATTTTGTTTTCCATGGGGTTGTGCTTAAACACGTAATACTATACGAGTATAATCCATTCGATATTGTTCAAATGAATCTGATATGGCTTCAGAATATTATTGAAGTTTCAATTGAGTCCAAGGTGGAAAAGATTCTATTATGAGTTCGGATAAGGCGGTAAACCCTACCAACGCAATGGGTGCTTCCAAAATAATGGGGGAAAAGCTAATTGCCGCCTCTAATAATTTACAAAATTTTGGAGGGACTGTATTTTGCAATTCAAGATCAGGGAATGTTTTGGGCTCTTCGTGGGTCGGTTGTGCCTATTTTTATTAATCAATTGAAAGAAGGACTTAATTTGACGGTAACCAATACCTACATGACCAGATTTGTTATGAAAAAAGAAGAAACCTTTAATTTAATTTTAAAGTCTCTAGAGATTTCAAAGGGCGGAGAAACATTTATATTAAAAATGGATTCAATAAAAATAGGCACAACCGACCCACGAAGAGGAGGCTCATGGTTAAACAAGATTCCACTACTATCAAACCAAGCACCTCTTTTTTACCATCTACTTTAACGCCAAGTACTATATAAAAAGTTTTAGATATATATCTGCCATCCTCTTTTACTTTATAATATATAGCATCCAAAAATATAAAGGAATATGCCTCCTCAAGAGGTCTTGTTCTCCACTCTTGAAGCAAAAAGGTATAATCTTATCTGTTACAGCACTTATAGCACCCTTAGAAAAGCCTACACCATATATATTATATCACTTGTGATATCTAGTAACTATTGCATAGTGCACAAAGTGAGAGTATCTTATCTTCTAATTCACATGTCATAGTTCTTTGCTTACTCTTTATTGTTTTAGTGACATATCCATTTTTACAATTCTTTTATAAATCTTGGGTAAGATGCGAATCCATCTCTACTGCTAGCGTAGCTTTTGTAAGCTGTTTGATTAAAGAGCCTATGCTCCATCAGAACCACCTATACTCTTACCTTCTTTTGTGTCACGAGCAAACTGCTCTACATCTATTCCCTACTTTCATATGTGTCTCTTTTTAGTATTTGTTATTTTACCCGATCGACATATATTTTTTAACAGTTTCGATATAACTGGTATTTTATAAGCAATGCCAATAAAATAATTTTTATTTTTATTGCTTTTAATATGTTCGCTTCTATAGGCAAGACTGTATAATTTTATTTTTTCTAAGTAATTTTTGCTATTCTGTCTACAATCTGGATTTTCTTTATAAACTGCTGTTAAAGACTTTTTTTGGCAAGATAAAGATATATCAGCGTTTTTTTTGCTATCTCTTCTTTTATCTTTTTCATAATTTCTTCAACGCTGAAATGCGAGTTGTCAATTTCTACCATAATAGTTTTTACCCTTTAACCCTTTTCATGTCGGCATCCACCATCTCTTTTATCATATCTTCAAGGGTGATCTCTGCCTTCCATCCAAGATATTTTTCAGCCTTGACGGGTTTACCGATGAGTATTTCCACTTCCGCCGGTCTGAATAAATTTTTGTCTATTTTCACATAATCCTCATAATTTAATCCGAGATAATCAAATGCTATCTTGCACATGTCTCTTACAGATGAGGTTCTTCCCGTGGCTATTACAAAGTCTTCAGGCTTATCGTGCTGAAGCATCAGGTACATGGCTTTTACATAGTCTTTGGCATGCCCCCAGTCTCTTTTTGCATCAATATTGCCGAGATATAGTTTATCTTGAAGCCCCAGTTTTATCCTTACGGCGGAATTTGTAACCTTTCTGGTTACAAATTCAAGTCCTCTTATTGGGGACTCATGGTTAAAAAGAATACCGGAGCATGCAAACATGTTAAATGATTCTCTATAGTTTACCGTCATCCAGTGGGCATAGAGCTTGGATACTCCGTAAGGGCTTCTGGGATGAAACGGGGTGTTCTCGCACTGAACCATTTCTTTTATCTTGCCGAACATCTCCGATGTTGAAGCCTGATAGAACTTGATTGAAGGGTCGGTAAGCCTTATCGACTCTAATACATTCAAAGCGCCTATAGCCGTGACATCAGATGTTAAAATAGGTTGTTGCCACGAAGTGCCTACGAACGATTGAGCGGCAAGGTTGTAAACCTCATCAGGTTTATCCTTCTTCAATACCCTTATAATGGAGCTTAAATCCGTAATGTCGCCGTCAATCAGCTTAACATCTCCGGCTATTTTCAGGTAATTCAGCCTTTCGATATTTCGAGCGGAAAGCCTCCTTATAAGCCCCAGTACGTTGTAACCCTTATTCAATAAATACTCGGCGATATACGCGCCATCCTGACCGGTTATTCCCGTGATTAAAGCAGTCTTCATTTTGTCGTTCTCCTGAAATATTAATATTTGCATTTATATCATAATAATTGTTTGATTGTAAACTCACTTTATTGCACCCCATTTATCGCAAAAATATGTTTGAGTTAATTATATCAACTATAATTAACTCAAATTTTACTTCTTAATTTTATGACCCTGCACATCCTGCCTTTAAAAATTTTTTAAATAATAATTATATAACTCTAAAAGCGTCTTTTCTATATCATAGACCTGAGAAAATCCGATATGTGATTTTAGCTTGGAGTTATCTCCGTATACCTCCTGTATATCGTAGCTCCTTAATCTTTCCGGATCGGTTTTTATAACTATTTTTTTACCGGAAAACGATATCAATTTATCTAAAATATAGGATATTTTTACCGGAATCCCCGAACAGACATTGTATATCTCTTTTTTGTGTCCACTTAAAAGCAAAAGGTAATATGCCATTATAACATCTCTGACATCTAAAAAATCGCGAGAGGATTGAGTGTTGCCAACTTTTATGTTAGGCTCTTTTTTTCCGAGAGCAATCAAGGCAATCTGTTTTGCAAAGTTCGGAACGACGAAACGGTCGTCCTGATACAAGCCGATATGGTTAAAAGATCTGGCTATCACTACATCGATATCGAATGCATTCGCATATTGAAGGCATAAAAGCTCGGCCGCTCCTTTGCTGACGGCATATGGACTTTTTGGGCTTAAGGGGGTTGTTTCTTTTAACGAAAGATCAAACGGCTTAAAGCTGCCGTAAACATCGGAAGAGCTTACAAAAAGAAGTCTGCCTTTAAAACCTGCTCCCTTCAGGCATTCTAAAAGATTAAATGTGCCGTAGAAATTAATATTATAGGTTTCTTTCGGGTTTTCGAAGGAATTTGGCACAAAACTCTGGGCAGCAAGATGAATTATATAAGCGGGATTTGTTTGCATCAATGCTTTGTTAATAGATTTTTTATCCAAAACATTTAAGTGTAACAAACCGTCGCCGTTGCGCGAAGAAGTTCCTACCAAATTAAAATCTTTAAATCCTCCCATAGGCTTGCCGTGTTCGTCGGTCGTTATAATGTCATCCTTAATAGACTTGTTTAAAAATATATTCTTGCCGACAAAACCTGTGGCACCGGTAATTATAATATTATTTGCCATTCACAACTCACCTCGCTATCTCGTTGTATTTCGCCGCAATCGTAATCGGTTCTCCGATTACCTGAACTCTTACGTCCTCGATGTATACCACCTCGTCACACATCTCCACAATCGAAGTCGGATCGTGGCTTAAAAAAATTATGGTTTTGCCTTGCTTTTCTTTACAAACTCAGCGTCACCTATCGACAGCACCTCGTCGAGAAGTATAATATCAGGGTTAGTGTTTAACGTAACTTTTTTTGTTCTAAATGTCAAGAATACATGAGGCGAATAAAAGGCTTCTTTGCGATATAAAATATATAAAACAGAAAAAGCAAGCGCGATGATTGATTGAAAAAGTTTGTCTTTTAATTTTGACAGTCTTAATTTGCCGGTCAAAAAACTTACGGCAGGCTGCAATCAATACCACACCTAATAATCTTAAAATCATATATTTTTAAGTTCAGCATGCTTTATCATTTTTGGTATATCCAGCACAAAAGCAATACTGCCGTCACCGAGTATTGTCGCTCCGCTGAAAAATTTCGCATCTTTGTAAATTCTGCCCGATGGTTTAAGTATGGTCTGCACCTCACCGAATATTTCATCAACAGCAAACCCCATAACCTGACCAGCATACTTAACAACTATTACCTTAATTCCCGCCAACTCATAACGAGACAGGCGGTTCAATTGCAGCAATAAATCATTCTCTTTATTATTGCCGTATCGAATCTGTCGCAACTGTTGGGAATAACTGGAAATGGAAGTTGTTTATACGCCCATAACTTTTTATCTGCTTTACGTTTCCCTGCAGGGTGAAAAAAACCTGTTCTTGGCATCTTCGCTTATGCAGGAGAAGAATTCACTGCTTCTCTGAGAGGGGATATCATTATTGCAGGGATGCTTGCAAAACACTCCGCTTTTCAAATAGAAAGAGAGGACTGTTGGGTTTGAGGACAATATAGAATAGATAGGATCTGTTTATAGTTGTCATATTTACCATTCTTAATATATTTTATCGTTATGCGATATAACACATAACGATAAAATAAACAAGTATAAATACCAATATTTCAGAGCTTTTGTTAGCTAATGCAAAAAATTATCGTTAGGTGTTTCGGGAATGGAGGTTTTAACTAATCGTAAAACCTTAAAACTGCGGCAGCGGATAGTAATACCGCTGCCGAAAGTAGTATAAAATATAAGATAGAATAGACGGCTATGCCTATAATTAAATAAGAGAGCAAGATTAATCTCTTGATTTTTTTAAACTCTTTATCGCGCAAAAGAAAACTTATAATTATCCCGACAAAAATATATATAACGGATTCAATTATAAGAATCGTCATATCACTCTTTCAAAATATTCTATAGTTTTTTTAAGTCCTTCTTCTATGTTTATTTTGGGATTATAGCCTAATATGTTTTTTGCAAGCGTCAAATCGGGATTTCTTCTGATTGGATCATCCTTCGGCAACTCTACCGATTTAATTTTAGATTTTGAACCGACAAGCGATATAACCAATTTTGCAAAATCTATTATAGTAAATTCATAATTGTTTCCAAGATTAACCGGACCGGTAAAATCGCTTTTGTTATCAATAAAAAGAATGATTCCGTCTATCAAATCCGATATGTAGCAAAAAGACCGCGTCTGCTTTCCGTCCCCGTAAACGGTTACATCCTCGCCTTTTAATGCCTGCACTATAAAATTAGAAACCACCCTGCCATCGTTTTCAAGCATGTTAGGACCGTAAGTGTTAAAGACCCTGACAACCCTTGTGTCTGCCCCATACTGCCTATGATAGTCGAATATAATAGTCTCCGCCGCTCTCTTTCCCTCGTCGTAGCATGACCTGACAGACGTGGGATTAACGTTGCCGTTATATGTTTCCGGCTGGGGATGGACGGACGGCGAACCATAAACCTCAGACGTCGAAGTATGCAGAACCGGAATATTAAGCCGCCTTACGTTTTCCATTACGTTAAATATACCGTAAACGTTATCCTTCATCGTTTTAAGCGGATCTTTCTGATAATGCGGGACAGATGCCGGACAAGCTAAATTTATTATGAAGTCTGCTTCTATATTGAAAGGCTCGCTGATATCATGCCTTATAACCTCA
This sequence comes from Candidatus Acidulodesulfobacterium sp. H_13, assembly GCF_048541835.1. Lineage (NCBI taxonomy): Bacteria > Candidatus Acidulodesulfobacteriota > Candidatus Acidulidesulfobacterales > Candidatus Acidulidesulfobacteraceae > Candidatus Acidulidesulfobacterium > Candidatus Acidulodesulfobacterium sp. H_13. Next base: position 26,064 of record NZ_JBLEOY010000001.1, on the reverse strand, counting down.
AATTTTGCATTACCAAGAAATCTCTCTATATTTGCCTTGGAACCAGTATAGAAGTTATCCATGCATAAAACTTCATGTCCCAAATTCAATAATCTTTCGCATAAATTAGAACCTATAAAACCCGCCCCGCCCGTAATAAGAATTATCATATTTTACTCCTTTTTTTAATTTTATCTAAATCGTATTTATTGCCGTAACCCCTTTTGGTTATCATATACAAATCGTTTACGTAGGTATCGCTGTTTCCTACTATTATAGTAGTATTCATTGTAACTATATCGAAATTATCGATGTTTTCCAACGTCGTTATGATAATTTCTTCGTCCGGTCTCGTTACCGCCTTCGCGATAGCGGCGGGTCTGTCCTTTTCGATACTTTCAAGCAGTATATTCTTTGCCGTGGTAAGCTCTTCTCTCCTCCTTTTACTCTTGGGATTATATATTATTATAACAAAATTACCCATAGATGCCGCTCTCAATCTCTTCTCTATGTCTTGCCACGGCGTCAAAAGATTGGATAACGAAATAACACAAAAATCATTGGTAATAGGCGCTCCTATCGCAGCGGAAACGGCGCAAAAAGCAGGTATCCCGGGGATAAACTCTATCGGAACCTTCCCCGTGAGTGATTTTTTATCTATAATTTCAAGCAAGAGCCCGCTCATGCCGTAAATTCCGGCATCTCCCCCTGAAATAAGCGCTACCTTTTTACCCTCTAAAGACCTTTCGACAACTGTCTCGCACCGTTCAATTTCATCTTTCATATTAAACGGCATTTTCCTTTGGTCTTCGCTTAATATGTCCCCTATCTGCTTTAGGTAAGACGAATAACCTATTACGGTCTCGGCTTCCACTATTGCATCTAATGCTTTTTTACTCAAATGACCGATATCTCCCGGTCCAGTTCCTATAACCGTAATCTTTCCAAACTCTTTCATTTCTTTTCCTATTTTAAGTTATCCGCCATCGTCACCGCCATCGTCACATTGCCTTTCTTTTGTTTCGGTATCAGGAGTATGCCCCCCTTTCCCCCTCCCCCTTTTGCCGATAAAGCGGCGCACGGCTCACAAACCGAATAAGCGCCGGTATGTTTAAAACATAATGAATTCTCATTTCTTTTTCTATTAAAACCCTCTATAAAATCGTTTATTTCTTTTTTCGTAAAAAAATCTACAAATCCGCCATAGTTCTTTCCGAATCGCAAAATTCCTTCCTCTTCCATCTTTAAATCTATCGTTGCCGTATTTCTTACCGCGTTTATAGAAAGATTGTTATCGGCAAATTTAGACAATATAAAATCTTCTATTTCTTCAAAATCGGTATTTTTATTGCAACCTATCCCTACGACTAAACGCTTAGGCCTTAATATGACGGCAATGCCGGCGGGAACAGGCTTTTTTAAATTTTCATTCACTGAAATTGCTATTATCTTTGACGGATCCAAATCTAAATTATTTGTATAACTGAAATCTTTTGAATTATTAAATTTATCTATATAATTTTTAATTTCTTTCACGTTAAAATCGTTTTCGATATATATCTTAAACTTTTCTCCTTTAAGAGATGCCTTATTAAACACCTTTATTTTATCTCTTGCCGACTCTATGAAAAAACCGAATCTCTTTGCAAACATGTCTATCGAAAACCTGTTAGTTCTATCCGTTGCCGTGGTAACTACCGGAATGGCACCCAAAAATCCGGAAATCCGCTCGGTAAATTCGTTTGCCCCACCCGTATGCCCCGAAAGCACGCTTATAACAAATTTTCCGGATTCGTCTATTACTATAACACCGGGATCGCTCAATTTATCTTTTATTAACGGAGCAATGTACCTTACCGTAGCGCCTAACGCCAGAAAAAATACAATATGGTCAAAATCTTTAAATAATCCGCCTAAAAAATTTATCGATAATTTTTCATAATTCTTTATGGATATATTTTTTTCGTTACTAACGGTAGATTTTGGAACCGGAATTAATTCCGATAGATATTTTTTTGCCGTTTCTATTAATTCATTTTTATTTTTTTCGATAAAAAAAGTTAAATATAAAATTTCGGAAGTACCGATTTCTATTTCACTCGACACTTTCTCCGCTATTCCTTTATAAATATCCAACGCCGTTTTAAGGCTATTTTTAGATATTATGATAAATGCAATATTTTTGACTTCAAAAGCGGAGTCATGTTCGGTCTTCTTTATTCCTGAAGCCGTGTGAAAAATTCTTATCATACAATTTGGACCTGTTTTCCTTAAGGTATTTTCCTTTTAAAGCCTCGCCTATGATTAAAATCGCCATATTCTGAATAGAGAATTCCTCCGACTTTTTGACTACGTCTTTTAACTTGCAGCCTATTAAAATCTCCCCTTTCAATGATACGTCCTTAGCAATCAAACATGGCGTATTTACAGGGTAATGTTCCGTTAAATCGTCCACTATCGATTCTATTATGCCGAAGCTTAAATAAATAGCCATAGTCGCCCTATGGTTTGCAAGGCTCTTTATATCCTGACCCGGGGGCATTTTGCCTGTTCTTCCTTCACCCCTGCAAAATATAAGGGTTTGAGATACGTCGGGCAACGTCAAAATCGATTTATAGGCGGCGCTTGCGGCAAAGGCAGCGGTAACACCCGGAATAATCTCATATTCAATACCCTTTTCTTCTAAGTAGAGCATTTGTTCGTTAATAGAAGAATAGATTGAGGAATCCCCCGCATGAAGAACGGAAATAATATAATTTGACCTGAGCAATTCTTCTAACCCCGCCTTAATCTGTTCAAAATTAAGGCTTTTCATATCTATTAGTAATGCATCGCTTTTGATAACCCCAAGCATTTCAGGATTTATAAGGGAACCGGCATAAAAGACGGCATCTGATTTTTTTAATATCTCAAAGGCCTTTATCGTTAAAAGCTCTGGGTCGCCCGGACCTGCTGATACGAAATAGATTTTAGAAATAGCCATAAAAAACAATATTAAATATTAAACAAAAACCCCTATCAATATGGAAAAATAATCAAAATCCAAACAGTCTCTTTCGGCGAAATCGTTTACGAGTTTTGATTTTTCTATCAAATAAAGCTTAACCCGATCCTCCGTGAGCGCGGCGGCATACATCCTTTTAAATGCAGATAAAATATCTTTTACGTAAGCCCCCGCTTTCATGAAAACTATGACCTGCGGTCTGGGATATTTGTCTGCAATGAACCTTATTTCTCTTTCTATTTCAGCTGAATTTTTTTTTATCGGAACAGTTATAAAAACAGCACCGTTTTTAATTATATATGGCTTCCCTATCAAGCCTAACGCATAATGAAGCGAAGAAACTCCGTTAATTATATTTATATCGAGTTCGTATCCGCTTTTCAAAAAATTATCTGATCTTATATCCTCGATAGCATTGTGTAACCCGTAATATGTGCTGTAAAACATAGGGTCTCCGATCGTGATATATGAGCATGTACCTTCTTTTAATTTTTCTATTATTTTAATCGCATTCTTATAATATAAATCACCGTTTCTTCCGTTAGAACGTTTCATCTCTACCTCTAACGGGAGAAACATTTCCTCCGGCAGCTCTTTTGCCCCGGAAAGCCTTACCGCGTTTTTTATAATATCGTAAGCAACCCTGCTTTTTCCTCCGCAAACATCCGGATAAAATATAAATTTACTGTTTATAGCGGCATTAACGGCTTTTACCGTAATTAATTCCGGATCGCCCGGACCGACGCCTATAATATTCAAACGTAATACTTTTAACGGATTATTCAACGCCTACTCCGGATCTTTCGGTTTAATGGTCTTATTCCTCACTTTAACGTTAGGCTTGTTTTTTTCCATTTTGTATACGGTTTGTTTTATATTGCTCTTAAATTTATTCGGTTTATTAAGCTTGTCGGGTTTAAGCATTTTTATAATCTTAGTGATGTAAATTTGATTTAATGCCTGAAAATAAGAATCTTTTTTAATGGATTTCAATCTCGCCACGTTAACCGATATAATCTCATATCTTATTTCAAACTTATTATTCTTGTCGTTTTTCAAATCGGAATTATTAAAATTATTAATAAACGACAAGACGTTATTCAATGAATTTATCGTTATGCTATTAATTACGATCACTCCCATATCTTTCAGAATATCGAGCGACCCTGTTATGATATCAATTAAATCACTGCCGCCACCTCCGATAAAGACGGAATCTATCTGCGTCGGACAGATATCCTTCAGCGTTTTAAACGAACCCGGAAGTTCTCCTAAGATGGGTTCGATATTCGGTCTCCAAAATTTTTTGATATTCTTTTTAAGGTTTTCTATCTTGGATATATTTTTATCTACGGCGTAAACAATACCGTTACGGGCTATGGCGGAAACCTCCATGCTCACGCTGCCGCTGCCGCATCCTGCATCTACAACTATCGAATCGGCTTTTAAACCCAATAAACCGATACTTATAACCCTGACTTCTTTTTTTGTCGGTTCTCCAATTGCGTGTATGTATGTGTCGTCGTCTATACCGATAACGCCGTCTTCAAAATTTTTAGTATTCTTCTCGCTTAGTATGATTATATTCTTTTTATTGCCGAGGTCTTCAAGCAGTTCCTCAGTGAGGCTTTTATGAATCTTTTCACTTTTGGTGCATAAATCCGTCAGCACGTAAAAATTAAAATATTCTAAAAATCCCTTCTCTTCCAATTTAGCATGTATCTTGCAGGGTGTATTGACATTATCGGTATATATACCGATATTTTTACCCCTTGAATATAAAGCCGGGTAAATGTTCTTTAAATCTCTTCCGTGCAGGCTCACAATCACGGCTTCGGTCATAGGTATTTTTAATTTAGAAAAACCGATCTGCATAAAACTAACGGAGGGATAAATTTCTACGAATCTTTTTTCGCCCTCCTTTAATTTATTTAATATTGCCCCGCCGATTCCGAAATAATTCGGATCGCCGTTTGCTATAATTAAAACATTTTTTTTGCCTAAATTTCCCTTTATATAATCTATTATAAATTGAATTTTACTGTCGTAAAATATCGTCGCATTATTTAAGTGAGTAATATTACCGTCGTTTTCCACCGTTATGCTTTTATTCTCGGAAGCGATATATGTCCTAACCCGTGCTAATAAATCTGCGTCCTCTTTTCTTGCAAATACGGTATCTATCCTATTCTTCTTATCGGCAAACAATCTTAAAAGATCTTTTTTGCCGGTCTCTAAAAAACACGGAGATATACCGAGTATATGAATTTTCTTGGTCATTTATATATTTAAATCCTCCATTGCAGATCGTTAATCCGCCGCGTACTTGCCGCGTCTATACTGTTTTTATTATTTCACCCTTATACGATATCAAGACAATTTCGATATCAAGGTCATTGTTATTTCCCGTCATTTTATTTAAATTTTCTCTTGCCGCTTTTAAAATATTTTCAAAAATAACTCCGGAAAAGGGTCTAAACTTATCCGATAATATATATTCGTATGCCTGCCTTGACGTATTGGAATTAATTATAAGATTAAAAATATATTCCGTCTCTTTTTCGGTCAACCCCATACTTTCTAATCTGTTAAGCCCTAGTAACGTTTTTCTGACTGTTTCCCCTAGAAAATTTAAATTTAAATCGGTATATTTAGCATTTGTATTTCCGGCACCCTGTGCAATTTTTATCATTTTCCCGAACTGCCCTACTACAATAATTTTCTTTATCCCGAATCCAGCGGCTTTTCTCATGGAATAAGCCACATAATCGCCCATTTCTATAAAGCTTTCTTTCGGCATATCTTTAAAAATCTTCATGGCTATTTTTTCGCTGTATCTTCCCGGAGTAAAAACGCATGTTTTAATCTTATTCTCCGATAAGAATATCAGCGAGGTCTTAATCGTCTCAAGCCATGCCTTGGTAGATATGGGTATAACGTAACCGGTAGTGCCTAAAATACTTATACCGCCGTATATGCCAAGCCTCTGATTCAATGTTTTTTTAGCTACCTCTTTACCTTCAGGTATATAAAGTACCGAAATAAACGTATCGGCACCTATTGCGCTTAAATCCAAAATAGGCCCCTCTATCCAATGACATAACTCTTCCCTTGCGGCAAGCTCTATCATTTTAAAGGGAACCGGGTTTACTGCCGCCTGCCCCGGTTCAACCGGCAAACCGGGCTTAGTTACTATGCCGATGCCTTTTCCAGCCGCGAGTATTAAAGTAAAACCCCCAAATGCATTGCTGCTACACAAATTACTTATCGTATTATAAATAGATAATTTTCCATAACACTTTCTTAATCTGCCGATTTTATTTTCGTTTATATTGATAAAATCGGCATAAATTTTAATTCCGTTGGTGACATCCGGGTCGTCTCCCGAATCCTTTACCACAACAGCTCTCGAAATAGACCGCTCGGCATCTTCTTCAAATTTTTCAAGCCCGGCAATATCTAAATGCGCAGTTTCTCCGCCCGGCATTTTTATATCGATAACCGAAAACTTTATCGACTTGAAATAATACCTAATAGAAGCCTTTATCGTCGCAGCACTCACGCTTCCCGTGGAAAATCCCTTTCTCATACTGTCATATAGCGTCTAAATCAGAACGATGTCCCTATCGTAAAGTTGACCCCTCCGGCCGGCCAATAAGGTTTTCTGTTAAGTATAAAACCGTATGAAAAACTTATCTGACCTATCGGAGATAGATACATTATACCTGCGCCGGCAGATTTATACAATGCAAAAGGTCTTATATCTCTGCTATTTAAAAATACATTTCCGCCGTCCTGAAAAATAAAAAGATTAAAATTTTTATGAATCGGAATATTAAGCTGAAGATTATAATTTTCCATAACGTCTCCCCCTATCGGATAGTTGTGAGGATTAAGGTCCACGAGCCCAATAGAATCCTGAGGGAAACCCCTCACCGTAGTCCTGCCGCCAATAAAAAATCTTTCGTTTATAGGCACCTGCGTAGTCGGAGGCAAAGGCCTTATATAACCTAAACGAAGCGAGTAAAGAAAAACGGTATTATAAATAAACGGAATATATTCCTCTGTATGAAAGAATATCTTAAAAAAATTGATTTGAGAATCTATTGAAAATGTAGAATAGATGAATTTTAAGGTCGTCAGATTCCCTGACGTGGGATTGAATATATTATTTTTCGTATTATAAATAATAGATGAAGAAATGGAGCTGATTCTGGAAAAACCCGAGTCCGTCGGGGTTATTTGCGCGCCGGGATTTAACCCCGACAGGTAATTATAAAATATCCCGTAGGAAAAAAGCCCTTTAATATGAGTGCTGAATCTCCTTATTATTGAAAATGCCCCTCCCTCCTTGTGCAGCCTATAATTAATAGTTGTTATGTTCGTGTCCAATCCCTTGGCGTCAAAAGCAAACCCTCTATAATTATATATGGCGGGGTCGTAGTAATTTAAAAGTAAGTCTGTATAGACGGCGCTTTTTGAGAGACGCATGGAAAGAGACTGCCCAATCCCAAAAAGGTTGTTGTTCTCTACCTGCATAAAACCCTTGTATCTGACGTATGTGCCGTAACCGGCTCCGAGACTGAAGTTCACCGGCTTTGCGTCTTTTACCTTTAAAATTATATTCTTATACGGTTCTTCATCTTGTGGATTTTCTATCTTAATGCCGACGTAATTAAATATACCCGATCCATACAGCCTGTTCTGCGTTTGAATTATTTTTTTCTGATTATAAATTTGACCCTTTTTAAAAAGTAAAAGACTCCTTATATAGTAGGTTTTCGTGATAGTATTGCCTATTATTAAGATGTTTTTTATCCTGACCAGTGGACCGCTTCTTATGTAATAATAAAGATTTACGTATTTTCTATTATTTAAGTGCTTTATGTTCAACTTTACCTTAGAAAAAACAAATCCGGAATCGGCCAACCTTGTCGAAAGCATATTCTTCCCGTTTTCCGCCTTAATTATATAAAGCGGAGAATTTTGCATTTTTAGAAAATAATCGACTGTTTCTTTATAATATTTCAATCTATGAGGCAATCCGCTTACGTAAACCCTCTTTACCGTGGTTCTTATCCCTTTTATTATATGTAGAATTATTGTAACGCTTTTTTTATCCACGCTGAATTTCAAATCATATTTTATGATAGGTGAAAGGTAACCCTCGTCGTTATAATAGTTTTTGATATTATTTATATCGTCGAGAAGCCTTTTCTCGAAAAAATATTCGCTGTTAAACACCGACGTAATGGATGTTTGCATAAGCGAACGTATGGTTTTCTCAACAAACGGTTCGTATCCTTCTATAACCACGCGTCTTATTTTTACGGTGTGCCCCTTGCGTACGTCATAATATACGTCTAAAGTTCCATTTATTTTATTTACCCGTTCCTTCAATAAAACCTTCACAAAATAATAACCTTTCTTTTTAAAAAAGTTTTTCAGTATCCTTTTGAATGCTATAAATGTCTCCTTGTTGAATATCAAAACGTTTTTTTTGTCGAATAAAGAATTTTCTATAAAAATCGGTTTTAAGGGTGCCGCGCCTATAAAATGAAATGATATTCTGTATCCGGGATAGACATTGAAGGTGACTATTGCTTTATGTTTAGAGATATAGGTAATTTTAGGACCCTGGATTATTACGTTAAGGTATCCTTTATCGCTGTATATATTCCATATTTTTTCTCTAAATTTTTGAAGATTATTCATACTCAACGGCTTTGAGACTAAACCCCTGACGAGCGCTCCTATCCTTTTCCTCGGATAGTATGATTTTAATTTGACAAATACCTTGGAAACTAAAACCGGCTTATTATGAATGATATTAATATTTACTATATACTTTTCTGAGTTCCTTAAAACATACGAAGATATTTTAACCTCTGCATCAGGATAGCCTTCGTTGAGCATAATCCTTCTTATGCTATCTATGCTTACAGACTCGTAATATCTTGAAAATCGACCCCCTTTTTTTAGGGGAATAGATTCCAAAAGCTCTTTCGGCGATATGTCAGTTCCCTCAAGACCGTATACATTCACCACCCCTATATAAACCTTCGGAAAAAAAACAAAAGTGAGATGGATAAACTTTTGTTTTTTACATATTTTAACTAAAACGGAAATATTAGAAAAATAACCGGTATTATATAATGTTCTAAGGGTGGCTTTAAGATAGGGCATAGAAAATTTCCGTCCCTTTTTTAAGTACAAAAAATTGTCGATATCTTTTAGGGGGATATTCGGCGGCAGCTCGTATCTTATGGATTTAACTATATACTTAGAAACACCGATATCGGAAATATTTAAGAAACCGACGCCAACGAGACAACCGTTTTTTTTTGCGTAAGCTGTCGGTAACAGGTAAAATAAAAAAAATATAAGAAAAAATGATAAAACGACGGTCTTTTTAAGATTAATAAGCATAGATTATTTTTTAATAAAACTTAAAATGAAAAACTATATTACCGCCTACTTCGCTGTATATATTTGAATCATTCGGCGCAAGTTCGTTGTTTTCCCACTCGCCTATTATAGAAATATGGTTACTTAATTTGTAAGTTAAAGTAACGGATTGCGAAGATTGTGACGATATGATATCGCTGTAAGAAACCGAAAGCCTGTCGGTCAACGTTTTAGCAACCGTTACTCGAGGTGCTACGCTATGTGTAACCGCAGAATACGAGGGAGAAACAGATAAATTTTTAAATCCGAAATAGCTGGATATTGTGCCGGTGATACTCTGTTCTACGCCGCCCCCTATAGCCGATGCCGCCTCCGAAGCGGCAATACCCCCTGCCGAACCGGCATATACCGAAGTCGTCGGAACTCCCAATGCCAATATGGAAACGATATTTAGTTCGGAGAGCGAGGGAGTAGAAGAAAGATTGACGTTAAAATTTAATAGCGACCCACTCGCGTTCATCCTAATAGTATACTGATTGATATGAGTATTCGCCGAAACCGCAAAAGACGGATTTATACTGTAAGGGTCGTTAAAATCCAGATTGGCGTATGCCAATTTAAACTCTGTCCCCCTAAAATAGATTTCTCCTCTTTCTGCGGAAACCGTTCCTGTAAGAACAGGTTCGTGAACCGTTCCTGTAAGATGAAGATTCGCATTGAAATTCGTATCTATTATGTTATTCCTGACGGCAATACCCTTATTTGATTTTATCTCTATATTAAGCTTTGGATTAAATACCCCTTTTTTAATTGTTGGTTTTATTATATTATACTTCTTGTAACGCAAAAGAAACAATGAAAGATTTACTGCTTTATTGTATAATGCCCTTTCTATGTCAACGTTTCCATATATCGTAGCATTGTTTCTTTTGCCTATATATCCGAGTCTGCCGTTCATTTTTACGTAAAAATAATCAGACTGTCTATAAATAGCAGAAATAAAATCGGTCTTTATGTTATAAAAGGCAGGTTTGAAATTTTTGAGCATTACTACCCCTTTTGCGGCAAAAATGCCGTTAAATAACCTGAATTTTGCTCTTTCAAGCGCAATCACGTTGTCATCGAAAGATAATCTTGCAAAAATACGCGAAATCGTAAACCCGGGACTCATGGTAGTTTCTACGAGTCCCTTATTTATATTTGCAAATCCGTATATCTGTGGAGCCGACAAATTTCCGAAAATAACCGCCGAACCGGTTATAAAACCGGACGAATTTATTATTTTATTATATAAAATTCTAAGAATCCATAGGTCGGTTCTATCGTTTATTATGATATTGTATTTTTTCCGGGTTATATCCCCCCTTATTTGTAAATAGTTATCCCCCCCCCTCAATTCAAATCCGCTTAAGCTTATCTTTCCGTTTACGTAGGATATTTTTATATTCTTAGTATTTTTTAGAATAAACGATCCGTGTTTTAAATAAAGATAATCTAATTTCGTAAATATATAAGAATTTCTTATATCTGAAAGCCTTCCGCTGCCATATATGCCGCCTGATAGTCTAAATCGAGTCTTGCGATAATCCATGTCTAAAAAATTTATATTAGTATGGAAAGTATAGCGATAACCATTTTTAAGTAAAATAGTGGCCTTAGTTTTCAACCTATTTTGTAACGCGGATATATTCAGAACCGTTTTACCCATGTAAGAATGAATTTTAGCATCAGCGTTTCCGAGTAAGTAACCGTTTATATCTATGCCATTCACGAATATGTCCCCCGAAATATTCGGTAAACTCGACGAACCTCCTATATGCAAAGCAATATCGACGGTTCCCCTTATAGGATATTTAATATGATATCGTTTAAATAACTCGGTGTCTAAACTTCTTAGTTTTATTCCTTTTGAAATCAACCGTAAATTATAATTATTTTTACCTTTGTAATCACCGACGGGTTTAAATCCTACCGTTCCGCTGACGTTAAAGGCTGCTCCGTTATATGTGGCATAAAGTTTTTTTACTTTTAACTCTTTCCTGTTTAAAGAACATGTTAGATTAATATCGGAAATATTTTGGTTATAAAACGTGCTCTTCTTGGAATTGATTTTAATATCTATACGAGGGTTTTTTAATTTGCCGTGTATCATACCCTGCGAGCTTAAAACCGTAAAAAACGGTATTGGTGATTTCCGAGAAATTATATGGATATTTTTAATTTTAAAGCTTGCGTTTATATATTCTTTACTTGAAAGTTCATTTTTAAAGATTTCCCCGGTAAGCAGTATGCTCCCTTTTCGGTTTTTATTCAATTTCGAATTTTTTTCAGTTAAAAAAATCTTTTTGAATAAAATTTTTCCATGCGGCATTACGTCGAAATCAAAGTCTCCTTGATATCTATCTATATATTTATTAATGTAAAGGGATTTAAACCGATTTCTGAATTTGAAAGATACTCTTTTAAATTTTCCGAAAATATCCCCATTAAGAGTTCCATTGCCGGACGGCTCGAAATAAGGGCCCTTATACTTATCTATAAAACTAAAAAACGGCAATTCCTTATAAGACGAATTAAATTTAATATTTAAATAGCTCTTATCGTAATTTATTTTTCCCGTAAGAGTACCCTTGAGTATGCTTGAAGAAACCCGTACGTTCTTAAGTAAAACAAGCTTATCATTTATAAATGTTTCTCCCTTAATTAGACCCTTTTTTCTGTAATTTATATAATATATGATTCTTTTACCCTTTTTATTTCGATACTTGAAGAGTTCCACCGGCTTACTCAGGGTTATATTTTCTATATTATTCACATAAAATTTTTTACCGAAATTTAAAAACGTTTTAACGCTGCCGTTCACAATAGCCTTAAACTGAGGTATATTTTCCGAATAGTAAAACTTCATAAGTCTTCCGACCTTTATGTTCTTTAAGATAGATTTGAACTTGCCCTCTTTATTGCTAAGATTGATAACCCCTGTGGACTTTAAATTTCCGCCGAACATGTCAAGGTTAACCTTTTTTAATCTTATGACCATATCCTTTACTTTGCCGAAATATCCGCCGGCTTCTATAATCCCGCTTTTTACATCTCCGCCGGAAAAAACAAAATTTTTAAGACGAATTACCGCATCAGCCCTAATTTTTTTGGAAAAATCTCCGGTTACAAATAATTTGACGTTAAGATTTCCCTTTAATGCTTTTAATGCGGAAATATTGGCGAATCTCTTTGAGAGAGAAGACAGATGATTAACCCTTATCTTGGTTGTATCGCTTATCTTATTGACTATTCTGGAAACCTCGGTATTCCTTCCGGTGTCAAGTATGCCATTAGATACGGAAGTAAAATAATCGGTACTTAAACTTACCCGGCGATACCTTAAAAATCCTTTAAAATAATGGATACTAAAGGCATTTGAGCTGAAAACCTGCCTTAATTTTATGGACTTTAAAAAAATATAAGGCATTTTATACCTAAAATAAATGCCGTTGGTGTCGGGTAAAAAAGGTATCCGATTCGGTTTTTTATATACGGTGAAATCAAAATTTTTAAGCCTCAACGTAATATTTTTATCCACTTCGTTCAAGCTTAAATTTGCCCCCGTTATTTTTAAGCTGTCGTAAGACACTGAAATTAACGATAAAGGGCTCCTGTCGGCAAGATTTTTTATAACCGAGTTAATTTTTTTATAATTATAGATTGTATTATTTTTTATTACGATATTAATATGCGGCCTTACGATATTGATATCGTAGATAATTACCTTTCTCCGGAGCAGATCAAGCGGACCGAAAACAATATTAATATTACCTATTCTTGCAAAATTTTTAATACTTACACCATAAAGTTTAATCTGAGGTGCAAAAATAGATATTCTTATTTTTTTTATTTTAACCGACTTTTGTAAAACATTGGAAAGGTATAAAGATAAATAGTTTTTAGCTTTCGAAGCAAAATAAGGTGAAGTGATAAACAACGAAGCGCTTGTAGAAATTACAACTGTAAGCAGTAAAAAAATTAATAAATAAACCCTAAGACTCTTTTCATACTTTTTCATCTATAAATTTATAGCCGACGCCCCTTATAGTTTCTATGAATTTAATTGATTCGTCTATTTCAATATTTAACCTCAATCTCCTTATGTGGACATCAACCGTTCGAGGTTCCACAAACGAATTATTTCCCCATACGTTGTCCAATAACTTCTCGCGGGAAAATACGTCTCCTGCATAAGTCATTAGAAAGATAAGAATTTTAAACTCTATCGGACTCAGCTTTATCTCTACGTTTTTTACTGTCACACTGTGTTTGTTCACGTTTACTCTGATATTTTTGAACCTGAACTCATCTAAAATACCCGTTGTCTTGTTATCTTTAGCTAAATTAGCCGGAACTATTCTTTTTAAGATGGCCCTGATTCTCGCTAAAAGCTCGTTAACCGAAAAGGGCTTGCTTATATAATCTTCGGCGCCGGATTCAAAACCTAGAATCTTATCTACTTCTTCTTTTTTTGCCGATAAAAATATAATAGGAATCAGGGCAAGATAACTGTTCCGTTTTATTCTCTTACATACTTCGTAACCGCTCAGATCCGGAAGCATAAGGTCAAGAATTATAAGGTCGGGCTTAACTACTTCCGCAATTTTAATACCATCAAATCCATTGAAAGCAAATTCTACGTCATATCCCTCTTTGGCAAGATTATATTTTAAAAGCTCTACTATGTCAGACTCGTCATCGATAACTAAAATATTGGCTTTGCCCATACGACTCTTATTTATGTTTATTTTGTTTTTGATTATAAACTATTATATGTAAATATATCATAAAAACACGACACTGACAAGAATTTTATAGTGCTATATGATTCTAATCATAATTCAAGGAGCCTTTTTATTTCATTAAAATTTTCGGAGGCTACTTCGGTAAAAATCGTATATCCGGGGTCTATCGGCATAAGTATACTGCTATCGGCCTTAAGTAAGATACTTTTTATTTCTTTTAACAATGCCGGATCTGCTTTTGCGCTTGCGCAAATCGGAAATTGCGGTATAGGGGTTGAATACTCAAGAACCTTAAGCGAATCTTTAAATTCTTCATAAGTGGAATCCATTAATCCGCCGGCATCAAAATCGCCTTCCGTAACGCCCTTCGCAACCATATCATGTGAACCGAGATATTCGACGAGGGATAAATCCTTTAGTTCTACGCCGTTCTTTTTTAACATAGCGATGGGGACAAGCGTAGAACCGGTCGACATTTTTGAACCGAAAGCGATACTTTTTCCTTTTAAATCTCTGATATTGCCTATATTGGAATTTTTGGAAACCACTATTGCGCTTTTATAAGTCGGAGATCCGTTTTTAACGGCATAAACCAAGGGTATAACTCCATATTTTTTTTCGGCAATAAGAAACGTAGATGGGGTCATATATGCCAGCTGAACTATTCCGCCGCCTATCTCTTCTATCGAATCTTCATATGATTCAGCAACAAATGAGGCAAAATTCACACCTCTATCATTATTTATATTAACGGATTCGTTTATATAGTTTATTAAGGGTTTGAACTTCTTTTTCATGTTAACAGCCGATTCTAAGGGGACTAACCCGAATAAATTTAACCTTAAGGATACAAATTCCGTTTTAAGCGAATGGGACAGCTCGGATAAAGAATCAAAACCGGCCTGAGACCTTTTCGTCATTTTCGTCGTCTCCGCAGAAACTTTTTGGACTACGGCTAAGTTTTTCTCTACGTCAGAAACGGCTATTTCAAGCTGCTCTGCCGAAGACGTAATCACGTTTATATTACTTTTTTCATCCGCCGCAGCCTCTATTATTTTCTGAAAGAATTCTTCGGCTTTTTTTGTTTCCATCATAATACTTCCGGCATTTTCAACCGACTCTTTGATGGCGCTGACAGTTTTAGCCGTTTCCTCCTGAAGTCTTTCGATTATTCGTCTTGTGTCGAATGTGGATTTGCTGGTTCGTTCCGCAAGTTTTCGGACCTCGTCGGCGACAACCGCAAACCCTCTGCCTTGTTCGCCCGCCCTTGCCGCTTCTATTGCTGCGTTCAGCGCCAAAAGGTTTGTTTGATCGGCAATATCGCTGATTAATGATATAACCTCTCCTATCTCTATAGATCTGTCGTTTAGACTTATCATGGTATTACGGAGGTTTTCAATGGAAATAGATACAGTTTTAATCTCCAATATAATGTTCTCTATCATGGTATTTCCTTCTTTTGCCCTTTGGACGGAAAGGCTCGAAGATTCATTGGCATTTTTTGCGCTTTTCGTCATCTCCTTATGAGACATGCTAATTTCATCGATTGCACTGGATATAGAAGCAATCTGACCGACGAGTGATTCGTTTTCTTTGCTTATCCTTTCCATGGAAGAGCTTTCTGATTTAGCGTCTACGGCAACAATATCAACAATTTCCAGAGCGGATTTAATAATATCGTAAAAAGAATCAAATAAGTCGTTAATTTTGAATTCGATACCATAAAAATCGGCATTTGTCATGCGTTTCCGAATATCTTTTTCTTTTTCTAAAAAATTATCTAAAAATAATTTCACCTTTTTTGCTTTTTTATTCGCGGAATGTTTTTTTATCGAAGAAAAAATATAGTAAATAACGGCAAGAATAGTTATCGCGGATATGAGAAGAGAATCGATATGTACAACCGCAATCACAAAGAAAATTATTAGAACCAATCCGAAAATTATATCAAGCACAGTATTAACGTTAATCCCGTTTTCGATATCGGTTAACCGAGATTTAGGCATCGACTTATTTCTTTCCATAAAAGTATCTCCGCTATAATATATTCATATCGACACTTATGCCGCCTCCCCGTTCCCCATATCTTTAGTACATCAATCTATAATAAATATCTTCTACGGCATTTTGAATTGAAATGCTTATTATCCTTTGGAATAGCGGTTTTTTGATGTTTAAATTAATAACCTTATTGGGGTTAACATTGAGCGATTCGCATAAATCTTCGAGCGCCTTATCGAAATCAGAGACCTCGTCAATTAGTTTTTTAGCCGCAGCACTTTTAGAAGAGAAAAGCTCACCCGTAGCAAGACTGAGCGTATCCTGTAAGTTAATCCCTCTGGCTTCGGAAACTATCTCTACAAAACGATAATAAATTTCGTCTTGAAGTTCGTTTATGCTGGTCCTTTCTTCGTCAGAGTAATTTCTCGTAAAAAGCCACATATCCTTATGCTTACCTTTTTTAACCACCTCATAATCAATGCCTAATTTTTCCATAACTCCTTTAAGAACGGGTTTAATGCTTATAACGCCTATAGAGCCTATAATCGCCATCGGAGGGGCATACAGTCTTTCTAATGCGCAGGCAATCATATAGCCTCCGGATGCCGAAACCTCCAGGTAGCCAAAAACCTTTTTACCCTTTTTTCTTAGCCTCTTAACGGCATAATATAGAAGTTCGGAATGAACGGCGCTTCCCCCCGGGCTATCTATTACAAACATCACCCCTTTTATCGATTTCATTTTCTCAAGTTTCTTCAGGAGTTTTATATAAGAAGACACATTCTGAGCAGTTATCGTTCCGGCATAACGTATTACGGCAACTCTTCTGCGATTAAATATAGACATTTTATCAATACCTTTTAATTATACAGCGTATTATGTTTATGATTATATCATACAAAATCAAACGTGCCGAAAATCTTGTTTAAAAATCCGCCTTAAATGCCAAATACATAGATTCTTTAAACCGTATTCATTTCCTCGGTGCCGGAGCAATCATATTATCGTTTTTTAACGACTCCTTAGAAACCAATTTTTCTAAATAGAAAATGTCCTTCAAGAACTTATCTGTTTAGTATATTGTTCCCTTTCATATATTAAAAGAATATCTATTGAATACCGTATTCATATTTTTATAAATACCTTTTATGAACTCTACCTGCTCATATAAATTCTTATATTATTTACTATAGCGGTTCTCAGTTCCAGATATCCTCTTTAAAAAGACATTTCTATCTTAAGATTTTCTTTTTATCCGTATTATAATTTTTCGTAAGTTAATATAAATTTTTTGATAGCACAAAGAAGCGATGAAATATGAGTTACACATCATTGCAACACTGTATAAAAATAATAACCGAAACAGCAGTAAATTTTAAGGTTGTAACACGATTCAGCTTCATTGTGAATTGAAAGTTAATTATCCCGCAACCGGCTACTATTTTTTATACTTACCGTACTGCAAATTGAAAATAATAAAGCTCATTTTTTAACAATCATTGAGCTTTATTATTTGTATTTACGAGCTATAAAGTTGTTGGATGCAAACAGTTCAAAAGCAACAGGGAGAGATATTTATATGTTAATAAAACACTTGATAAAATCAAAAATCCAGCAGATAATCTTTTTTTGAATAAAATTAATATGATGGGGAGATAACAAACTCATCCTTTCCGGTTTGAAAAGCGGCGTATTACGAGAAGAGATTGAAAGGGAAGGTGGATTAAAGCTCATTTATACTGATCCGCCGTTTGATGTTGGCGCGGATTTCTCTATGAAAGTAAAGATTAATTTCTTACGTTGATAATCTAAAGTAAACCATTAAATAATTTTTACTTTGTCTTAACCTAAGACACGTCACTTTCAGCAAGGAGCAGTCGGAGCGTCGGAATAGACTACGACTTCATTCCTTAACACGTCTGTATTGGAGTAAGTATCTTCGCATGTGAAATCGGACTCGTGTAGAAAACCGGTTTCTTTTTGATATGTTTGCCTCAATTCTTTTGTATTGATGTTAAAGCCGGCAAAATATGGGCATTTTTCAAGACCGCACACATGTGGATGCATATCTTTAAAGTTACATTCAATTTTTACGTCTTTATCTAAAAGGGGAAAGTGAAAATCGATATAAAGAGAATAAATTAATATTTCCATTGATTTAAAAAGATAGGCTTTGCAGCAAGAAGGTCCCGTCAGGCAATATATAGCCTTAGATAGCGATGTAGTAATTCCCATAGTTATTTTTTGCTCTCTATCCTTTCCGCATACCGAGCCAGTCAATATAGAATATATGATACCGCCCGCAGGAACTATGCCGCATACGCCGCTTAACCCGCAATAGCCGCCTACAGCCTGTTTTGATAATCTCAGAAACGCCTCTTCCATATCGGCATCGGTTATATTAAGATAGCCGCGATTCTTTAGGCTCATTAAAATAGAACCGGTTAGAATATAAGCATGATGGCAACCCAGCATCGGAATAGAAGAATTATTTAAAATATCAAATGTTATTTCAAAAGGGTCCATCTTATCTGTAGCCAATAAATACTCTTTGATGAAATTAAAAGAAGGCAGATTATGGCAATCATCGCAAACATAGTGAGATTTACCCGAAGAGCATACGATATTCCCCTTTTCCTCTTTGCCGCAGTAAAAACAAGTCAGAAAGATAGAGATCGGTAAATATTCAAGTCCATTCCCGCATATTAAACAATTAGAAGAATAAATCCCGCCGCAATCGTTTTTCCCGCTCTTATGTGCGTCAAATTCAGTTTTCATGTTTTACTCCGGTCAATAAATACGCTATCTTCATTGTTTTAATTATTTATTACCCTTAATTATGTCAAATCCAGCTTATGATTTGCACTATTGATATTTCAACCCGCGACATTCGATATTTTTTTAAGTATTTCTTTATTCTCACCAAATTTACATATTGCATCGCAATATTTTTTTAACTCAGAAAAAAGAATATAATATATTCCTATTTTACCCCTTTTAATACCCGGTCTTTGCAGCTGCATTATTGCTTCTCTCTCTCTTTTATCGGGTATTACAAGATACAATGACGGCGGGTCGTTAGGGAAAGAACAGTATAGATCGTTAAGCCTTGATATTCCCGAATATATTGTAGTACTCTTTTCTATTTCAAAGGCACAAATAATCTTATTTGTGCCTTTTTCAAACCAAACTGCATCTATCAAGGTAATTGTTTTATATGTATCCCCATCAACTTCTTCCAAATTAGGAAATTTATCAATGCTTATAGAAGATAAACTGTTTCCGTTATAGCAGCGTGACCGGTCATTTGATGCCTGAATAACATCATATCCCATAGAATCTCCAATTGTTAAAATATGATATTGCATCTCCGTATGAAGATTTGCTTCCTCCATTTCACTAATAACTTCATCATGCCGCTTTCTTATTTTATTATTTATTTTTGACCATTCTTTTTCTGTGACATGCTCGCTGTTAATTAGTAATTTACTTTCCCCGATATCAAACAGAAGACCCGCAAAAGCACCGAGGTCATTAGAGAGATCTAACTTATATTCATTATTCTTCGTCATTATTATCTCTCTCATTCTCAGGTACTCGGGCCATGACCCGAGTTTTATTTTATCGTCAAATAAGGAATTGAAGCCGTTAACGATTGCCGTATTGAACGGAAGAATTATAGTAGGGTGTAAAAAATAGAGGATATTAGCGACTGCCGGACCTAACCCCTTTATCTTTCTATGATCGAGCAGAATAATTTCCTTGATTATTTGTTCTTCTTTTGTATAATTTATACACCTTTCAAGAAATTGACCAAAGGCAATTTTATTTTCTTCATTTTCATAGATATCGGGTATTCTTAATTTCGGTTTCCAACAGAATGGGTGCGATGCACCCTTAAATACTTGTTTTTGCTCTGTTATGCAATTTAACACGAGCTCTAAGGATGAATTTTTGAAATCATTACCGAAATTTCCACATTTAATATCGCGTATTACATCAAATACACCTCGTCTAATGGAACGAAATGCTTTTAGTCGTTCATCGTTGTTTACGAACCAGCTGTTATATACGGTCTCTTCGTCTTCTTTATATCTTTTAATTATAGATTTTAAATCTATATCCATGAAACTCCTCTTTTTTTAGACTTGTTTCTTACGTGTAATTGTTTATCGCTACAGTCAATATTAGACATATCGATACCTCTTTCAACATTTTTTATATTTACAACTATACCATATAGTTCGCCTATTTAGATAATAAAATAATTTATAGCGTCTTCAGTTTTTTAGTTAAATGAATTGACTTGTTTTTAATTCTTAATTTTACAAATTTTAATAACCTTGCCATATAAAGATTATCTTCTGCAGTAAACCGATTTAATAAATCATCTTTTGTTTAGCGCGAAAAATAGATACTTCTTTATTGTCAAGGATAAACTCAACCCGAAAGATATTACCCTCCCCTGTTTATATATTATTGTTTTGCTTCCCTTTGTTTATGTTTAAATTTGCTAAATTTCATCTGTGTTTTAGCAAAAACGGACACAATGTCAGGATTTATTTTTAAGGTTTGGCTACTCGGAAAGGTTTATTTGCTACGGTTTTGAATGGAGCGGGAAACGGGACTTGAACCCGCGACCCCCACCTTGGCAAGGTGATGCTCTACCACTGAGCTATTCCCGCGAAAAACATAACTTCTTGTAGATATTAAAATACATTTTCTGTAATATGTCAATGATTTTTGTTTTAACTCATCCTTCAATTTATAACGCATGGAGCAAATTTGATCTCATTTTCAATAGTACCTAAACCGACAATATCAAGAATATCCTCTCTTGAAGAATCGAAAGTTCTCGTTTTAACTATCTTCCCTGTTTTAAAACAATAATAGATTTTCTCGGCTTTGAATTTTTTATACAAAGAATACTCTTCTATGCTGGTTCTGGCGCATGAAAATACTGCCTCCCCGCAATCTTCGATAAATGTTTCAATATCCTTGTAATCACTTTTTTTCCACTTATCCCCGTATTGAGTATGAGATTTGAGAGTAAAGTATATATAACCCTCAATCAATGGTTTACTTGTCATAAATTAAGTATAAAATATTTTTAGTTTATGGATAACGACCCAAAATTTTGAATTCATCTTTTACTTTTTTAATAGCAACAAAACTCCCCTTTTCACCTAAAATATTAAGACCGTAAACCGGAATTTTATCTATTTCAGATTCGCAAATTCCATGATGATGCCCGAAAAAAACCACCTTTGGCGTAATATTTAAAATAAGTTTTCTGAGTCCTATTGACTTTGGATAATATTTGTTTTTATCGTTATCCTCTATGAGAACGTCCTCTGGAGCATCATGCGAAATAAAAATATCTATTTGTTTATCTTCATTATTCCTATTCATATCTTTATAATTTATAAGATTATCTATCTCATATTCAGTATAACATCCATTTACATCCTGATGTCTGAAATATTCGGGATCGTATTTTCCGCCGATACCCGCAACAACAATATTCTCAGTTTCACTGCCGTAATGACCGTCTCTTTCACCTTTTTCTATTTTAATTTCATGGACCGTTCCGTTCGATATATAAAACAAATCTTTAATTATTTCAAACTCGCCGGATAACTTAACGGCATCAAGAAAGCCAAAGTCTTCGTTGTTGCCGTTTATAAAGTATGTCTTAATGGGAACAGCTCTTTTATGCTTGTACCATTCCGGAAAATCCCCCGTCCCATTGTAAAGTTTAGTTGTTCCGTCATGATTTCTTTCATCTATCCACACGCCGAAATCACCGACCTGCAAAACAACATCGAACTTAATTTTAAGTTTTAACTCAAAATTATTAATACTTTCATAAAGCATATCCATTCTTCCATGGACATCACCAGCCACACAAATGTTCATATTCTTACCTGTTATACCTTATAATCCATTATTTCTGTTGTCTTAATATCTATATTTTTTTAAAGTTTTACTCTAAGCAGTATTTATATATCTCAATATATTATTTATATTAAGATATATAAATTGACCTATTACTTTATGTTTATACTGCTTGCTTATATTTTTATATTTTCGGATTATCAGCGCTATTTTTAAATACGTATTTATTATAGCGAATATTGTACCACATATTGAGATGATTATCTTATTCTAAAACCTCAACGCTTCTATGTACAAATACTTTAAAATGATAAAATCATATTAATTATTGACTTAAAATAAGACAATATAGTATTATTATACTGCTATTTTAAAAAAAGGGGCTGTAGCTCAGTTGGCAGAGCGCTTGCATGGCATGCAAGATGTCGTCGGTTCGACTCCGATCAGCTCCACCATTCAAAACCGTAGCAAATAAACCTTTCCGAGTAGCTAAACCTTAAAAAAATAAATCCTGACACTGTGTCCGTTTTTGCTAAAACACAGGTAAAATTTAGCAAATTTGAATACAAATAAAGGGAAGCAAAACGACAATATATAAATAGGGGGGGTAATATCTTTCGGGTTGAGTTTATTCATGCCGTTTAGATTTGCTATATCGTCAAAACACAGAGTAAGGCGGCTATTTGGCAGGAATACATAAGAAACACAACTATATATTACCGAGATGCATTTAAGTGATATAAAAATGTACCGGCTTCAAAAAAAATCTGAAATATTATCCATGCAGAAAAATAAAGGTAAATGATTTAGGTTGGCTCGTTATAATTTTAAAATAGTTTAGGGATATTTGCATATCCCTAAACTAAAACTGCCTATAAGTATATTATTTCCTCTCATATACTTAACTTAAATCTATTCCAAATAAAACTTTAATCCGGCGTTACCCCCTCTATTATGCTTCCCGTCGGTCTATGCTCTTTTTTTGTTAATTTTTTTATGTAACCTATTACTTTCTTATAAGATTTTAAACCCTTAGATGCAATCCATTCCTGTTTAAACTGTTCCGGTCCGGAAACCTTCATAAGGGTAACCGGGGTATATTGCTCGCCGGCAGAAGCAACGCCGACTGACGACAATTTAAACTTATTTTTCAATTTAGATTTAAGCGGGGCTTCCCATAAACCTTTTTTACCTAACTCTAATCTTAACTTATCTATCCTACTCCTACATATTCCAGGATTTAAAGCAGGCTTTACCTCCATAGGCAATACGTTAAACGGTGCCATATCGGGTTTATCGGTAAATCCGTTTCTTATAACCGCTGAGTTTGCGTCCCACTGAGACATCGGTGGCAGCTTAAAGATCGCTTCAATCGTCTTTAAAATGTTTACTAGTGAATAAAAATGTGAAATCAAAGCACCTTTCTTAGCGTAAGGACCTATCATTACCGCAAACGTTCTAAGGGCGTTTATATGATCGGCTCCCGACTGGGCATCGTCTTCTGTAATAAATACGAGAGTATTTTTCCATATAGGCGAATGACTTAAATAATCGATAATTTTACCGGTGGAATAATCGTTATTCGCCACGTAATAGTCTGGAGTATAGTAACATGGTTTTGTGCCTGCCGTATGGTCGTCAGGTAACCATATATAAACAAAGGACGGAAAATCATGACTGGCCATCCTTTTTTTCGCAAAGTTCAAAAAGACGTTAGTCCTTGTGGTATCCAATATAAACCTGTCCCACCCGTAAGATTTAAGGTCTATATGCTTTTTCATAACATTAGATATGTTACCTATCCTCGAACGGGATACGAACTCCCCGAAATCTTCAAAGGATACTCCGTATTTAATCATATCGTTAAAGATATATAATTTTTGAGGATATGCTATCCACGGATTAGACCAATGCTTTAATGCGGTTAAACTGTCGTAAATCGGCATATATTTATAATGGTCGCGTATGCTTAATTTTCTTAAATCCGCCGTCCAGCCGGAGTTTGCGACTAAACCCCTTCCTGAATAATATATAGGCCACGTTCTTTGAATCCAGTCGGAGTCCGATGCCCCCGTTGTCCATTCATGAGCCTGCGACGTTACCTGTCCGTCCGCCATAAAGTCGACGAATAGTCCGTAATCATTGGCAAGCTTGTAAAGGTTCGGAAGTTCTCTTTTGTTATAAAGGTCGAGGTGGGGATCTGCCCATTTGCCCGCGCGTTTATAAACCCCTAAATCCTCGTCGAACGTCTTATTTTCCCTTAAAATAAAGACTACGTGTTTTATATGTGTCCGTAGAAAACGATCTATCTTTGCGTTTTTTTCATGCCTTGCCGTTCTCTGACTAAGCGTAAACCCATCGTCTTTTAGGGCTACATGCGTCCAGAAACCGTAATCCTTTCTTGTATAATTTAGATTAATCTTTTGGATAATCCCGTCCATAAAACTGCCTATCCACTGATAATAGTAATCAGGTCCGGTTCCGAGACCCTTGGCGGATACCACAAATATATCGTTGCCGCTTGATACCACGGCCGTGGGATACCATGCCGTAGGAATCAGACCGATACGGGAACCGGTTTTTAAATTATATATGGCAATATCGTCGTTACCGGCGTTTGCAACGTATATTTTATCTTTTACGACGGCAATACCATCGGGATAGCTTCCCGGAGGGGCGTTTTTATAAGGAGAGTCGTTGATAATTTTTATGACCTTTAAGGTCTCCGAATTAAGTTCAAAAATCATATCGCTGTTGGAATCGGAAACTAAAACGTAAGGAGTATTCTTAACGCTCGTCAATGCGGTGGGATGGACTCCCGCCACCTTGCTGTTTTCGTTTAAGATGACTCCGGTCCGTATAAACCCTATCTTTTTCATAGTTACAGGGTTTAACACGGTAACCCCGTAAGAGCCCCAGTCACTGACGATCAGCCTCTTGCCGTTATCCGAAATAACCGAGGTGAAGGGGTAGGGACCGACATTTGCGTAAACAATTTTACCCGTATATTTATTTATTCTTGCAATGGCATTAGACAAAAGACCGGTTACGAAAATATATTTGCCGTAAACCGTGACGGAATCCGGATAAAACATATACGGCTTCTTATCCTGATGACCTTGGTACTGATAAGGATACTGGTTTTTCGGAAAGTTCTGCCATTTTAGATGGTATTTTTTAACGACTACCAATTTACTGCCGATAAGTTTTAGTGCTACAATGTTGCTCACTCCTCCACCCGAGGCATATAAAGTCCCATTGGGACCGAAAGTTAAACCCTGAAACAGGTCCTGATGGCTATTTTTGGCAGAAATAAATGTCTGCGATTTATTTATGCTATTATTTTTAGCCTCCTTAGGATTATATATTATAACCTTAGGTGGTTTTACCTTCATGAGCTTCTTTTCTTTATATGCCTTATACTGCGCTATCTCGGCAAGAGTATTCTTATTGTATATGGTAACGGTCTGAACGAAGGTTGCGCCGTTTGCAACTACGGCGACTAAGTTATGATATACTGCAACATTAGTTGCAAAATTAGGGGTTCCGTTCAAAAGCCCTACCGGAGTGACGATACGACCGGTCGGAAGAATGTGACGTACGGTTAATAAATTGTTTGCAGTAACACCGAGCGGTTTAAAAATATCCGGACGGTTTTTATAACTATAGTGATTAAAATTCTTTTTGAGGTGCTTTGCGTTGGCATATGCGGGGGTCTGCAAGACCCCCGTCAACACATATAGACCTGTAAACAATGCGGGTATCAAAGTAATGGCAAAGAGAATAGAAAGTAGCCCTTTTATTCGTTTGAGTATCATAATAGTTGTCCTCTATTTTATTTTAATTAATCTGTTTAAAATTTCATGCTGGTGCTTATGAAGAACGTTCTGGGCGCACCGGGCCACGCTTGCAACATTGACCCCCCTTTGTAATAATCATAAGTATCTACTCCTCCGCCTGTGTCGTAAACCTCCTGGGAGTTATATT
>NZ_JBLEOY010000004.1:0-54200 GCF_048541835.1 Candidatus Acidulodesulfobacterium sp. H_13 | reverse complement strand
GCGTAAGAAGGTCTGATGCCGATAAACATCGTCGACACCGATAATGCAAAAATCAAAAATGCGATAAAACTTCGAACAAAAAAACTAACTGAATCCGGTTTTAATTTCATTCTCCTTCATCCTCCATAATAGAGTTACATTGAATTTTTATCCATAACCATGTAATTGTAGCAGACTGATATTACCGTTTTATGACATTTAGGTTAAGTTTTGTTAAATTTCGTTACGGTTTTGTGATATTAAGGTTAGAATTGGCAGGGATGGACGATAGGATTGCCCGAAGGAACATATAGATATTACGGAAGCTTAAAAAACTTTTTATAAATCGAGGTTTGACCTATCGCAATTTTAAAACGTTGCTTGTTCTGCTTTATATCTGCTTTTTGCAATAGGCAAAATAAGGTTTTTTAAAAGAGATTGATTATAATTGCGTTTAAGAAAATCACACGGATTGCCTTTTGTAAATTTCTTGACTAAGTATCTGTATCCTATATTGCCGAATTTTTCGAATAGATATCTATTGACAAGGGATGTCTCAAGCATCGGTTTTAATTCTCTTCTCCAGAGCAAATCATAATCCAAACCTGAAACTATACTCTTTGCAGCCATATAACCGGATAAGATTGCGTATCTCATTCCAAATCCCCAGAGGCAGTCTTGAAATCCGGCCGCTTCCCCCGCATATATTTTTTCGTTATGTACGTTTGTATTTCTTATGAAGAAATTTCCGCGACCCCCAAACTTCTTGTCATTTTTAATATTAATATTTTTTTTATTTTTGAAGAAATCAACCATGTTTCTAAAATATTTTTTTACATTTTTGCGATCTCTATAAATCACGGTTGCCATAGTTCCTAAAGTATCATTGATAATCATATATGCATATCCCTTGGGAGCGATTTCGTCATCAAAAACCACTACAGCCCGGTTACTCATTTCCGTGTCGAATGTTATGCCTACCGCAATAAAGTCTGCCCTTTTTGGGCCGGTGGTAATGATGGTTTTACCGGAAGCTGCTTCGAAGCGGGTATTGAAAAATATTTTAACGCCGAGAGAAAGAGCCTGTTCCTTGAGTCCGTTATCAAGTGAACCTTCTGTTGAGCCTCTTTTTATAAGATAAAAAATAGGCTTCTCGGATTTTATTTCTAGAGGTGCCATCTTGGGAGCGTGTACATCGCCGTCGTAGTAGGGAACGCATAAAAAATTAATATCTACGCCTATATCTTTTAAGAGTGAGATGATATTTTTATCGGAACTCCAGTTTTCTAATCCCTGAAAATCGCCGTTCATGCGATGACCGATATCGGGAGATATTTCATAAACCCTTGCTTTATAGCCGCATTTTGCAAGAACTATAGCTGCGGTCAAACCGGCAGGTCCGGCTCCGACAATATTAATGTAGTTTTCCTCTTTAGAGTTCAAGGCTTTGAGGTATAATTAAATAAAAACATACATTTCTGATTTTGTAAATATGATCTAAGTATAACACATATAAGGGGCGAATCAAGAGATAAATAAATTACATAAAAGGGGATGTTATGATGAAAGCATTGATTATCAGCGGTGACGATTTTGAAGATACCGAGCTTTTGGTTTCGTATTACCGTTTAAAGTTTGACGAGATAAATTCCGACTATTACGACATTCTCATAATCCCCGGCGGAAAAGCCCCTGCCGCTATTAGAAAGGATAAAAAAGCGCTTGAAATCACTAAATCTTTTTTGAAAAAGAAAAGCCGATTGCTGCAATATGTCACGGACCCCAAATCTTAGTAACGGCAGGGCTTTTAAGGGGCAGATGTGCAACAACCTCCTATATGACCGTCGCCTCTGAACTTAAAGAAGCGGGTGTTTATATATATCGATAGAGACGTCGTGGTTGACGGTAATCTTATAACAGCAAGACAGCCGTCCGATATTCCCGCTTTTTTAAGGGAGACCGTAAAAAAATTAAATGAAATACTTTCTAAGCGGGCATAACAGGTATTATCAAAGTAATTCTTCAAAAACTTCCTCAGGGGTTAATGCAGTAATTACATCTCTTGCAGATTCGAAATATTCTACATTATTTGTAATTACAGCATCAACCCTTGCGCTTTTTGCAACTTCCACAAATTTTAAATCAGACAAGTAGATTAAATCGATGTTTAATTTTCCCGCTGTGACGAACATGGCGATTTCATTTATAAATTTTAATAAATAATTAACGTCCCTGCTTTCAAATCCCAACCCTGCCCTATTTAAAACCGAAACATATTCAAAATAAATCCTATCGTCTAACGCAATAGCGAAACGTTCATCTGAAAAGTAATCTATAAGCCGCACAGGATAATATGACGACATAATGAAGCCGGATAAAAAAACGTCCGTATCTATAACAAATATCATTTTTTCTCTTACCATCTTCCCTCCTTAACGGCCGCTATCTCTTTTTCTATATCTTTATGAGACAGCTTATTTTTCCTTATTGTTTCCCGCATATTTCTTATTGCTTCTTTTGTTTTTATGGACCTTATCAAAAATAATGTCTGTTCCAAATTAGTTTCATCAATCGGAATCATTAAAGAAGCCGGCTTGCCATTTGCCGTAACTATCATTTCCCCTTCTTTCCTTAATTCGTCGAATATCTCTCCGGTCCTTAATCTCAAATCTCTAGACGGTATAAATTTCAATTTTCTTCACCTCCCTAATATATTGATTATTGTACCCTTAATTATAAAAGTAAACTTGCCATCGTAGAATTAAAGCATCTAAAGCCTTACCGGAGCGGCGGCATGACCTATATAAAGAACATGCCGCGCAATTAATAGATTATTTACGGTAATATTGAGTGCTTAAAAATATCCGGGTGGTTTTTATAGCAGTCAAAAAATATTTTTATTCGCTTTCAGATTATGCCTAAAAGCAACGGTAAGGACAATGGCTAGTGGCCTTTTTTCGTTTAAGTATTATCTCCTCTACGTATATGTATTATTATTTGAATAGATTGCGTAAATTCTTTTTAATGCCGGAAACGTTTTTCTTATTACTCTTGTTTATTGCCCGTATTTTTTCTTCCGCGGTCTCTAACGCTTTTCTGAATATTTTATTCGAAGGTAACAAATTAACGGCGGATTTAAAATTTTCTGCGGCAAGATCAAGTTCGTTTAAGCCGTATTCGGCCCTTCCCGTTATAAAATGGGCAAACGGATTTTTAGGACTGTTTGCGATTACCTTTTTAGCATAATTTTTTGCAAGTTTAAATTTACTAATTTTTTCATAACCTATTGCGGAATTAAGCATTAACATATTTTTTAAACGTTTTGCATTAGCATAAGCCAACCCCTTTTTATAACTATTTAATGCATTCTCGGTTTCGTTTTTTTTCAATAGGTCGTTGCCGATTAATAAATAATTTAAACCAATGTTGTTTTTAGCCATACTTATAAATTTATCTATTCTTTTATCGGTTGAACTCTTTTTAGAGGCATTAAATACGGCGTAAGCAAGAGATTTTTTAAAATAATGGTTACTAAGTTTGAATTTCTTTAAGAATTGAAGTATGTTTCCGTTCAATTCAAGCGTGTATGTGTTTTTATTTTCTTTAAGTGCTTTTTTTGCTTCTTTTAAGGCTGAATCATATTTCTTAGACTTTAATAA
The DNA here is from genome assembly GCF_048541835.1 of Candidatus Acidulodesulfobacterium sp. H_13. Taxonomy (NCBI): domain Bacteria; phylum Candidatus Acidulodesulfobacteriota; order Candidatus Acidulidesulfobacterales; family Candidatus Acidulidesulfobacteraceae; genus Candidatus Acidulidesulfobacterium; species Candidatus Acidulodesulfobacterium sp. H_13. The sequence goes on along the minus strand of NZ_JBLEOY010000004.1, from coordinate 50,562 downwards.
TCCCAATGACTTCTTGTAACTTACCTGCCATTTTAAAAGGGCATGTGCCGAGATCGGCGAAAATGCGATAAAAGAAGCTAAAAGAAATAATAATAATAAAGGAACGGAAAAATAGGTTAAATTAATTGAATTTGTGTTTTTTTTTCTCATAATTCTCCTTTGAATTTAAATAATTTAATAAAAACAGTGACAGTTATAAAAGTTATCAACGTTTAACTATAAAAAACCATTACAGGAGAACTGTAAGTTCTCCTGTAATGGAACCCAACCACTTTATAAGAGAGAGGGAATCAGGCTTAAAATTTAACGGCTGCCGTCAACATTGCAAATCTTGGAAGACCCGGCAAACCTGTTTCGTAATAATATCTTGAACCGTTCAATGTTCCGTGGTGCTCATATACATTTGCGTTATAATGTTTATTTAATATATTATCTATGCTCAAAGAAAGAGTAACTCCTCTAAGGTGCATTTTTTTCAATGCACCGCCCATTGCGTCAAAGTTAAAATAGTGGTTTAAATATACGTTGAATACCCAGTAGCCTCCGTAATGTTTACCCGACGGCACGCCGTTTATATAATTGAATGCGGATTGCCCGGTATATGTTCCCCACAATCTTAATTGCGAATTTGATGTATAACCGTCAAATCCTATATTCGCCAAATGTCTTGGAACATTTGCGATATGATCTCCGGCTTCTATGGTTCCATAATTCCCCTTGTAATCCGACGTGTATATTGCGGTGTTATACGACCAGTTGCCAAATAGTTTCAAGTATCTATCTATTTTATAATTTAAAGCTAATTCTATACCCTCATACATTGAATTACCGCTGTTGTATTCAAGGGATACACCCAGGGAAGGATTATAAAAGTGGCTAAAAGTATTCTCAAAAAGCTCTTTATAACCATTTAGCGATAAATGCAACCCGGCGTATTTGTATCTGGTTCCAAGCTCATAATCCGTTACGTATTCCGGTTTGACCGTTAGCGGCGGAGTGTAAGTGTGTCCATTTGCAGACCCTACTAAATCATAATAAGCGCTGATATTCGGAACTTTTTGAATTCTACCCCAAGCACCGTAAACGATCCAATTTTTTAACGGTTGGTAGCTAATGCCGACTGAGGGCTCATAATAAGTAAATGTATTAGACTCGGTTCCGCCCATCTTGTAGTAATAACCCCGATTGTCCGCGGATGTTGTATTGGTTGTGTTGTATTTTATACCGGGTTCTATACTGAGTTTGTTATTTATCAGGTATATTTTATCTTGAACGTATAAGGTATCGTTGGTTCTTGTATCATGCTCATTCCATGCGTTGTTATAGGAAGTGGCCTCGGGTACATTTGAATTGCCGTACCAAAACTCCGCGGAACGAACATTGCCGAAGAAAAATTTGCCGCCGAACGTTATTTTATTTTGCGGTAATTGTATATTAAATTGCGGAATATCTCCTGCTTCATTCATGTTTTCTATATAAAGATGATAATCGGTTCCGTAATTGCTCGAGCCGAATAGTGCTTCGGGATTGTAAGTGTTCGTAGAAGACGGATATACCCAGCCTTCAGATTGATTCGGCAAATAAAACGGCTGCTGTCCGTCTATCGTTATCGAACTGCACACTCCTTGTTCCGCCGCATTATAAATGGGGCTTGACGGATTATTGTAGACATCAGTCATACACTGAGGATTAGAATATGACGTTCTTAAGTAACGATTATTATGATAAAAAATTTTATTTTGAAAATTAAAATCTTTATTTACGTAATTTTTTAAACTAAGAATTACATAATAACTATCGTCGATGTTATTGCTTTTGTCGATAGAAGTCGGCCAGTTATAGGTAAATCCGTATTTCTGCTCAAGTGGAAGGGGGATAGAATGCGGAGTTTTGCCCACATTGTCGTTTCGCATATAAATTAACGATATATCTGACCTGTCCTCATTGTACGGCTTAATCAATGAAATATAGTATGAATTGTTTTTATCCTCGGTATTTTTTATCCATCCGTTGGAGTCGTTTTTCGTTGCACGGATGTACATTCTGATATCTCCGGGAAGAGTGCCGGTATTCACATAAAATCCGTATTTTCTTGTGGCATAAGAACCGTATCCGCCGAATATCTCGCCGTTTGCTTTATAGGACGGCAATAGGGGATTGTAATTTATAGTGCCGCCTAAAGAATTAAAGGAACTGACACTCGGATTATTTATTCCTCTGTAAATGTTGATTGATGAAACGTCGCCTAAAGTGAAAGGTACATTATTCCTTACGGAAGCAAAATTCTGAGAGCCGCCGTCAAAAAGGCTATTAAGAGGTATGCCGTCAAAAGATTCTGTTATTTGTCCGCTGTTAAACGCCCTCATTTCAATATGCGTCCGCATTCCGTTAGGGCCGAACGAACTGGCGCTAATGCTTGGTTTGGTTGACAATATAGAGGCGATGCCCGTCATCGGATTATTTAAGGTTTTAATCTCTTTTTTAGTAATCAGAGATCCTGAATAAGATGATTTAAAGAGTTTTTTCTTTAACTGTTCGGTTTTAGATACTTTCTTTGCGCTCACAAGTGCTTTTCCTAAAATTATTTCCTTAGAATTAATAATGCTGCTTGTCCCCTCTTCTGCATTTGCAAGCCCGGCGCCGAATGCAAGCATAACTATCATAGTTGCAACAATGAATAAATAGCTGCCTTTCATAATTCCTCCAGTATTATCGTTCTTTTTTGGTTTAAGTCGTTTCCATGCTTAAAATATGCCATTAATTATTTTAATGGCCTTTATTTATTTTACTAAACTAATATTACGGTTTTATGACATTCAGATTAAATTTCTGTTACAATTTTACATTGAAGCTATGTAAAATTGTAATTCGGCTGCCACAAAATAGGTTTTATTAAAGCCTCTTATTTTTGTATAATAAGTAAAAATATTTTTCTTTAGAAATTAATTATTAATATGTTTATAAAAAAAAATGAAGATAATTTTTATGACGTAATCGTCGTAGGGGCGGGGCATGCCGGTATAGAAGCGTCTCTGGCAGCCGCAAGAATGGGATTAAGGACCGCCGTTATTACTATTAACTTGGACAATATCGGACAGATGTCTTGTAATCCGGCCATAGGCGGTTTGGCCAAGGGGCATCTCGTAAGGGAAGTCGATGCCCTTGGCGGAGAAATGGGGAGGGCTATCGATAGAACCGGCATTCAGTTCAGAACGCTTAATACGAGAAAGGGTCCGGCCGTACGGTCTTCACGTGCTCAAGCAGATATGTTTCGCTATAAAACTTATATGAAAACCGCATTGGAATCGGAGTATGGCTTGACGATAATACAATCCATGGTCGATTCTTTAATAATTGAACAGAGAAAGGTCTCCGGAGTTGTTTTATGGGCGGGCGAGCGGCTTTATTCAAGCGCGGTTATTTTGACTACCGGAACATTCTTAAAGGGGCTGGTCCATATCGGTCTTTTTAGTTATAACGCCGGAAGGGCGGGGGATTTTGCCGCCGATAAGTTATCATTAAGTTTAATCGAAAACGGCTTTGAACTTGGAAGACTTAAAACCGGAACTACCCCCCGTTTAGACGGCAGAACAATTGATTTTTCGAGACTCGAAGAGCAAAAAGGCGAAGATGATTTTATTCCATTTTCCATTGAGGATAAAAAGATTTCGAATAGTATAAGCTGCTACATGACTTATACAAACGAAAAAACTCACAATATCGTTTTAAACGATTTGGATAAATCACCCTTATATTGCGGCGTTATTAAGGGTGTTGGACCGAGGTACTGTCCTTCCATAGAGGATAAGGTCGTAAGATTTAAAGACAAAGAAAGGCACCAGGTGTTTTTGGAAAGAGAAAGCCTTGATTCCGTGGAATACTATCCTAACGGGCTTTCAACAAGCTTGCCGTTGAATACCCAGCTTAAGTTTTTAAGAACAATAGAAGGGTTGAAAAATGTTAACATCATGAGGTCGGGATATGCCATCGAATACGATTATGTTCTGCCTACCCAGCTTAAACATTCGTTGGAGACCAAAATTATAGAAAATCTATTTTTAGCGGGGCAGATTAACGGAACGTCCGGTTACGAGGAAGCGGCGGCGCAAGGGATTATTGCGGGAATTAACGCCGTTCTAAAAATTAAGGGCGAAGCCCCCTTAATACTCAGAAGGGATGATGCATATATCGGGGTATTAATAGACGATTTGATTGTACTTGGGACTAATGAGCCTTACAGAATGTTTACGTCGCGGGCAGAATACAGGCTTTTGTTGCGGGAAGACAATGCAGACTTCAGGCTTTGTGAGTATGGCAAGAGAATAGGGCTGTTAGGCGAAGAAAGATACTCCGTCTATAAAGACAGGCTATTCAAATTTAATGAACTGTTATCCTTTTTAAAAACATACGAAAATGGCAAATATTACAATATGTTAAAACGACCGGATTTTTCCGTCGTAAATCTGGAGGCTGCATTTAATACCGGGATAGGAACGGAGTCTAACCATTACGATACGGATATATTGAATAGAGTTAAGCTTTTTATTAAGTACGAGGGTTATATCAACAGACAAAGAGAAGAGATAGATCGACTAAAAAAATTCGAGAATGTTAAGTTGGATAAGGATATTGATTTTAAGGTTATTCCGGGCTTATCGCTTGAGGTAGTAGAAAAACTTAATAAAATTAAGCCTGAAACCGTTGCCGAAGCCGGCAGAATTTCAGGCGTTACGCCTGCTGCAGTCGGTATTTTATTAATGAGGTGCCGAAAATCTTAATTCAGCTAATTTAATTTTAATTGAGGATTGAACCGATGGAGATTCGTTATTCCGTTTGCCCGCACGACTGCCCCGACACCTGCTCCTTAAGGGTAGGAATAGACGGAGGAAAAATAGTTAAAGTTGGGGGTGACCCGTCTCACCCTATAACCAAAGGGGTTATTTGCGAAAAAGTTCGCGCTTATCCGAAGCGCATATATAATCCCTCTCGAATATTATATCCTATGCGCAGGGTCGGGGAGAAGGGAAGCGGCAAGTTTGAAAAGATAAGCTGGGCAACCGCCGTAGGAGAAATTGTTAAACGCTGGAAAAACCTTTTAACAGCATACGGTCCCGAAAGCATTTTGCCTTATTCCTACGGAGGGACCGAAGGCGTGATAAATCATTCCTCTATGGACAGGCGCCTTTTTAACAAGATAGGCGCGACAAGGCTTAAGCGTACAATCTGTTCTACCGCAGGAACCTTAGGATATAAATTGGCTTACGGCGACTCTATCGGCACAAACCCTATAGATACGATTAATTCTAAACTTATAATATTTTGGGGGATTAATGCTCTAGAAACCAATATGCATCAGGCTATCTTTGCCGATAATGCCCGCAAGAACGGTGCTAAGATTATAGCTATAGATGTTCATCGGAATAAGACGGCAAGATGGGCAGATGATTTTTATTTGATTTTACCCGGTTCGGACGGCGCATTGGCTCTGGGTTTAGCCCATATTATATTGAGAGATGATTTAGCCGATAAAACATTTTTAGAAAAATATTCGTACGGATTTAGGGAATTTTATGCAAAAGCGATGGAATATCCCCCGGAGCGAGTTGCGGATTTAACTGGTATCACCAAAGAACGGATTGAGGGGCTGGCAAAGGTTTATGCCGAGACGAAACCGAGTCTGATACGCATTGGAAATGGTCTTCAGCATCACAATAACGGCGGTATGAATACATGGCTTATTTCATTACTTCCCGCATTGACCGGTGCATGGCAAGACAAGGGCGGGGGTGCCATAAAATCAAATTCGGGGTATTTTCCCTTAAATAATAATGCGTTAGAAAGACCTGATTTGATTAAGAATTCCCCAAGGACCGTAAATATGGTTCGGCTCGGTAAGGCATTATGCGAACTTAATCCGCCGGTACGCTCGCTTTACGTTTACAACAGCAATCCGGCTATTGTAGCACCGAATCAAAATTTAGTCTTAAAGGGTTTGGCAAGGGAAGACCTTTTTACGATCGTACATGAACAGGTAATGACGGATACCGCTAAGTGGGCGGATATAATATTACCCGCAACGACAAGTTTTGAACATGCAGATTTATATATAAGCTACTGGCATACTTCGGTTCAATGGGCGGAACCCGTGATAACCAAAATGGGTGAGGCTAAGCCCAATATAGATGTATTTAAGCTTATAGCGCATGCTTTTGGATTTACAGAATCATGTTTTTTAGACTCGGAGGAAGATATAGCCCGTCAGGCTTTAGATATTCCATATTGGCATCGTAAAGGAATAACGTTTGAGCGCCTTAAAAAGGAGCGATTTATCATGTTGAATGTTTCCGGTTATCCGTTTTCCGACGGTTTTCTCACCCCCTCCGGTAAAATTGAGTTTAAGAGTGAAAAGGCCTTGGAATCGGGATTGTGCGATATGCCGGATTATAAGCCGATTAAAGAATCACGCTTCGCAAATGCCGTCGAAGAAAACGAGGCACCTCTTGCCGAGCCTGAAGTCGATTTTCCGTTAACGCTTATTACGCCGCCCAATCACTTTTTTTTAAATTCTACTTTTACTGATATTCCGTCTTTTATAATTAAAGCGCGGGAGCCGCTTTTAGAGATGAGTACGGAAGATGCTGAATATAGAGGAATTGAAGATGGCGATTTGGTCATAGTTGAAAATAAACGCGGACGTATAGTTATAAAAGCCAAAGTAATAGACTCGGTTTTGCCGGGCGTCGTAGTTTCTACGGGTTTATGGCGCAGAGAAAATTACAAAAACGGCAGCGGAATAAATGCCTTAACGTCCGATAGTCTATCCGATATCGGCGGCGGAGCAACCTTTTTCTCGACTTCGGTTGAGGTCGAGAAAGCAGTATAGGCATTCAAGTCATTAGGGTCACTTGGTTTATAAATTTAACAAATATGTTTATGTATTGAATTGCCGGGCGTCGTTTTTTTATGTTCTTTACCAGTTAATTCTTTTGCCAAACGGATTATATCCGAAATCAAAATATCCGCCATATCGCTGCTAAAATTCTCTCTTATAACTATCCTTAAAATTTTAACATCTTCGGCATCCTTAGGTAAATTATACGCAGGAACGATCCAGCCTCTTTCTTTTAATCTTGCCGATAATTGAAAAACGTCGAACCCGGATCCTTTTTTGATAGATGCAGTAATTATGGGCAGTTTTATGGTTTCCAAGACCGGTTCTAAAAAATCTATCCCTTTTATTTTTTCCAAAAGATAAACGGCATTTTTAAAAGTATTTTCCATTATGCGTTTATATCCGTCTTTTCCCAGCATTAAAAGGTTGTAATATTGAACAATCATCATTGAACTTCCGCGCGAAAAATTCAGCGTATAAGTAGCTTCCTCACCCCCTAAATAATTCACGTAGAATATCAGGTCTTCGGGTAATTCGGTTTTATCCTTAAATATAAGCCACCCTATGCCAGGATAAACAAGGCCATATTTGTGTCCGGAAACGTTTATAGACTTGACGTGCGAGAGCCTGAAATCCCATTTCATGTCAGGATACAAGAATGGTACTATAAACCCTCCGCTGGCTCCGTCTACGTGGATAGGAATATCCCACCCCTTTTGTTTTTTTACATTCTCTAACATTTCGTTTATTTCTTCAATAGGGTCAATCTGCCCCGTGAAAGTAGTACCCAAAACCGCGCCGACGCAAATCGTATTTTCGTCGATATTTTTTTTGACGTCGTCTACGTCCAATATATATTTTCCTTTTTTCATCGGAATGATTCTCATCTCAACATCAAAATAACGGGCAAATTTTTCCCATACTATATGTACATCCGCCCCTATTACGATGTTCGGTTTGCTGCTGTCTCTATTTAACCCCTGCATTTTCTTTCTAAAATTCCATTTATGGGCTAAAAGTCCGAGCATTATGGCCTCCGACGAACCGACGGTCGCCGTTCCCGTATGTTGATTATTGCCGGGTGCATTAAACAATCTTGCAAGCATATTGACGATGCGTTCCCGTATGACGCCGGTTTGAGGATATTCATCTTGGTCTACAAGGTTCTTATTCATGGTCTCGATTATAAGTTTTTCCGCATTTGGATCCATCCATGTTGTAACAAAAGAGGCTAAATTTAAAGACGGATTTCCATCGATATTCAGTTCATCGTGAATTATTTGATATGCGACATCGGAGCCTATTCCTTTATCTGGAATATCATGTTTGGGGATAGACTCGGAAAAGAATCTGCTTGCATAAGTCGTGGCAATGCTATCGTTATTATCTGTAATTATGTTTTTCTTTTTAGACGACATGGCGTATTTCCTCCAAATAATCATTAATTACATGCATTAGTAATAGTTAATATATTACAGATTAAAAAATTAATCAAATGTGACTCAGGTCATTTTTTATTGGGTATCAACAATGATATGATAATCTAAACATCGATATATGTCGATAAATGAATTTTAAAAATGGAGGTTTTAAATGTTTTGTTTTCAATGTGAAGAAACCGTCGAGCGCAGTGGATGCATAAAAATAGGGATATGCGGCAAGACCGACGAGGTTTCCAATTTGCAGGATTTGCTTATTTATAATCTTAAAGGGGCGGCTTTTTGGATGGCTGCAGTGAAAAAAAGCGGCGGAACAATAGAAGATGTAGATTATTTTAACATACTTAAGGGTCTTTTCTCAACCGTTACGAATGTAAATTTCGATCCGAATGCGATGAAGGTTCTTTTGGATGAATCGCTGAAAATAAGAGATAAATATAAGAAAAGCTATTCAGGGAATGAAGTCGGTTTTATCCCGGATTGTGCGGTATGGGAGCCGGTTGATGCGAGTTTGGCGGAATATAATCAAAAAGCGGTTACGGTCGGTATAACAGATCGGGAAGACGACATTGTTTCTCTGAAAGAGTTGCTGACTTACGGACTAAAAGGCATGGCTGCATATGCATACCATGCTCACGTGCTGAACTATACGGATAGTTCGATAAACGAATTTACCGTGAGGGCATTAAATTATTTAAATGCAAAGGATGTAAATATGAATGATACCCTCAATCTTGTTTTTGAATGCGGCGAAAAAGGGGTTAAGGCAATGGAGCTGTTAGATAAGGCAAATACTTCCCATTATGGAGACCCAGAGCCCACTCAGGTTTTAAACGGAACTAAAAAGGGTAAGGCGATTTTAATAAGCGGACATGATTTATATGAACTTGAGAAATTATTGGAACAGACTCAAAATACGGGAATAAACGTGTATACACATGGGGAAATGCTTCCCGCACATGCTTACCCGTTTTTTAAAAAGTATAAAAATTTAGCGGGTAATTTCGGTGGCGCATGGTGGGAACAGCAGACAGAATTTGAAAATTTCGGTGGCGCTATCGTTATGACTACCAATTGCATACAGAAGCCTACGAAGAAATACATAGATAGAATTTTTACGACGGACTTAGTTGCAATGCCGGGCGTGAAACATATTAAAAATTACGATTTCTCCGAAGTAATCAAAACGGCGTCAGCTATGGATGGAACGGAAGAGGATATTAAGGGCGAGATTACTACCGGGTTTGCCCGCAATACATTAGTGAAGTCTGCGGATGCGATTATAAATTTAATAAAGAATAATAAAATTAAAAATTTTGTGGTTATGGCGGGCTGTGACGGAAGAGATAAAGGAAGAAATTATTATACGGAGCTTGCCCAGAACCTTCCCGGCGATTCCGTGATATTAACGGCGGGCTGCGCAAAATACAGATATAACAGATTAAATCTCGGCAGCATTGAAGGGTTGCCGCGCGTAATAGATGCCGGACAATGCAACGATTCATATTCTCTTGTGGCAGTGGCGTTAAAATTAAAAGAGGCTTTAAATTTAGATGATATAAATGAACTGCCGATATTTTACGAGATTGCATGGTACGAACAGAAGGCCGTTTTGGTATTACTTGCCCTGTTATATCTTGGCGTAAGAAATATAAGGCTTGGGGTTAATCTGCCGGCATTTTTATCGCAAAACGTATTAAACCTGTTAGTAGAGAAGTTTCACGTAATGGGTGTTTCTTCGGTTAAAGAAAGTATAGATTATATTAAAGGAGAATAATCACGCGCCTGATAGCTTAATCACCGTGTGTTATTCTATTTTGAATTTAAGACGGCGACCGCAAATATGTGAATCGTCGTCTTAAATTTGACAAATTCGGCAGGTATTGTATATAATTGATAATCAGAGGCGGTTATAATGCAGAATACCGGAATCAAAAAAAACAATCTTTCTATCACTGTTTTATTCATCTTCCTTGTTATTGTCACATCGACAGTCTTAAGCGGATGCGGGCATGAGGCCAAAGTGCTTAACGGAGAACTGTCGCTCAAGCTTATTAACCAAAAAACAAAAATATCGCCGTTTTTCGGCGTTCTATATTCCAGGGCAGTAAGTATAGACAGAGATTCTTTTTACCCCGTGCTTTTCAAGAACGGCTATATAAAATTTAATAGAAAATTGGGATATTCGTCATTTACGGCAAAACTGAGGCCTTTTTTATTTAAAAAGGCAGGCAAGGTATATGTCATATTCGGAGGGTTTTCGGCTCAAAAACCTGATGTAAAATTTATATCCAAAAACCGCGCCGAGGTTTCTTTTTATTTCATTTTTAAGCCGAATCGACTATACAAATTAGCAAAAAATAAGCACATTGCGTTTCCTCGATTAAATAAAATTATTATGTCGGGTAAGGCCGTTGCAGTTTTTATGCTCAAGCCCTTCCTTGGATGGCAAATTGCGAGGTTTAAACCGTTTTCGGCCGGTTCATAGTCTTGCTTGTTAAATTATGGGTTTTATCGTATCTTGCTCTTTTTAATACAGACTTAAATATGGACAGAGTGTGTTTATGGCATGAATAATGTATAAACACAAAAAATTTAGCCTCTTCTAATTTAATAATATCAGAAGAGGCTAAATAAAGCTTTCCTATCAATAGCAAGGCAAATTAAAATCCGAACTTTAGACCAAACTTTAAGAATATTTGATTGTATTGATCGGAGGGTTCAATACCCCATGAGCTCTCATTGGATGCACCCATTTTGTTTTGTTCAAATGTTACTCCTGCATACGGACTGACAGATAAAACAGGGTTGTTTTTATAACTAAACTGCCATAACTTATATCCTATCTTTGCTCCGATTATGTAACCCGCCTTGGGAGTCATGATGAAATTAGGATTACCAGGGTAGTAGAGGTAGTAGATATAATAAGGTTCTGACGGCCCCAGGCGGTTGTTATCTGCCATGCCCAGGTCAACTGTGTCATTAATATCATTTAAATAATATACAGAGGCTTCTACCCATAATTTATTATTTAATACAGGAGGGATATAATATCCCTTAATGCCTAACATATAATAATTTAAATGGTAATAATCACTGTTCAAACGAGGATCAAGATCTCTGTTCCAGTTAACAAATTGGTAGCCAAAGTTAGGGATTATAGCCAGCCTGTTTGATATATTAAAGACATAACCAAGTCTAAATCCATATTTAGCCATATTAGTTTTATGACTAATATCAGTCGGTCCTGTTATTTCATCATAAATACCCGACCCGGGGAGGTATGAATAACCTGCCTCATACCAAATGGGTATCTGTTTACTTAATATACTCTGAAAGGATATGCCATAGCCATGCATACCTATATGCTCGCCATCCGCATAAGACCCTAATGGTTTTGTCCCTGCAGTACGCGTACCATAATACTCGCCATAATGGAAATAGTCATTCTCAAAATAAACATTTATGGATTTTATTACAGAGTCAATATTAACACTGTCTAATTTTTTTAATTTAGGTATTGGCATGCTCTTGCCATACAAATTTGCAGACTTTGCAAAACTCCAAGCATTAGAATTGGGTATTGAAACAAAAGACAATGCGAATAAAACTAAAACATAAAACAAAATCATTCTTTTAAATTTTTTCATAATCTTTCTCCCGTGGTCAAGGTTTATCATTTGTGTTAATTTTGGTTATAGTGCCGCCCCTTATTCCGGTAAGTCTATGCTCAAGCCCTTCCTTGGATGGCAAATTACAAGGTTTAAACCGTTTTCGGCCGGTTCATAGTCTTGCTTGTTAAATTATGGGTTTTATCGTAATTTTGCTCTTTTCAATTCGTATTCCGTGACGGGTATCCCCATAATTTTTATTTGATGCCGATATGGTGCAGAAAGATGACAAGGTCTCGTCATTTAGAGAGTCATATATTACCTTCTTTATCTTGCTCATAGACTGTCTAAGCATGTCCATACTCAAGCCTCCTTTATAATTATATAGAAGGATATCGACCCTCGAAGGGCTTATTATTTTATATATTTTAGCCATTTCTTCCAGCGCCGGTTTTGTGGATAAGTCTAACAGGGACGGAAAACACTCCGTGCAGTCTATGCAATATTTCCGATCTGAATATTTACAATTATACAGTTTAATTTTTAAATAGGTTGCATATATCATAAGTTGCATGGGACTTAATTTTATATTTATACTCATGCCCCACAAGCTGTTCGATATATTATCCGAACTCTCCGGGAGGTTAATTCTGATTGTCCTGTCGTATAAATTAATCATTATATTCGGATGAGCGATCGCCGTATCAATCTCTCTCTGTCCGTATTGGACAGCAGATTCGAAATCGCTAAAATCCATTTTTATTCTATTTCTAAGTTTGAACATGGGTAATTCAATCAGGTTGATTTCACAATTTTCAGTATCCAGAATTTTATCTTTGGATTTTATCTTTTTGCTTTTACATGGTTTGTAATAAAAGTCACTATTCGATTCAAATTCGGGAGAAATCAGTATATGATAGGTTTTATCCCATGATCTCGCGTATAGCTCCATTGCGAGGCCCATATAGAAAGACATTGTCTTTCGTCCTCCCGATAGAAATGTGTGGAGTCTTGACGCAGAATTTACCGTTTTTCCTTTTATAAAGGATGTTATGAAATTTGCCATGATTTGGTTGTCCGCGGTTGTTGTTATATCCGCCAACTCTTCACCGTTATCGTATTTCGGAACAATAATGCATTTCTCATCTAACAAAAAAGCCGTAGATCTGCCCCCTATATCCATGCACATCTCTCTGAAGATATTGTTTTTAATTAACTTCTCGGTTAAGATATTTTTCCCTACCTTCGTAGTTATTATAAAAATCTCATCATAAAAAACCGGAGGGTCTTTTTTTGACAGGGAATAAATTCCTTCCGTGACTATTTGAGGCGTTACTCCTACGCCGAAAATGAATATTTCTTTGCTTGATTTGTTGTTCATATTGAATTAAACCGAATTAATGTGAACTAAATTTTATAATAATGAGCTCTAATATAACATTTTACGAGATAGCGTGGTAAGTAATAAATCAAATATAAACAGTAAATACAGGCGAAGTGTCAGTCAATCTCCAGACTCTGATACTCCCCCCTCGCAGCATACATTAGAGTGTGCCGGGAGGGGGGAATGAGAGGAGATAAATTTAGAAGTTATAATCCACTCCTATGGTATAGCTATTTATGAATGATGCTCCAATGTATTGCGCAGATATGCCCCATGTCCTGTTAAACATATATTCTATGCCTGCTCCGTACATTATGCTATGGCTCGTTTCGTTTTTAGAAATTGGAAAATAAGCAGAATAAGCATATGAGTATGGTCCGGAAACTGAAAGGATTGCATGATCGGAATAATCTAGATAGCCCAACTTTACAAAGGGCATTATATTTTTAAATGCATATCCCGCCTTTATCGCCGCAATAAAATAATAGTTCTTCGTGAGGGCACCCTTAACATTATCTCCATACCCATCAAAATTATTTTTAATCCACGTAGTATTGCCCGTATCACCCAGGGTTACTTCCCCGCCGATCACAAACTTGTTAATATTAAAGTTTTTTCCAAAAGACAGGTTTAATGTTCCGACGGAGTGTCCTTTCAGGTTTTCTGGTTTAATCTGAACACCGCCTGCATTAATGCTTAAGTAATAACTGTTAAAATACTTTGTGCCGGCATAGGCTTTTGCCGTCAAAAACATGAATGAAAATACCAATGTCAGCGCCAACACGGCTGCGCTCGTGCTGATGACACGAGTAGAAGCCGATTTACTAAATTTCTTCATTTTATCCTCCTTAATTGTTAAATTTAAATATTGTCATCTTACGATTATCATCATGCAGCAAAATCGGATTTTACTCCATAAAAACAATATTGCTGCAATATTGTTTTTATGGAACCTGCGTCGGTCATGCAGGTATCAGAAATGCATTCACCGTTTTTGATGAACAAAAAAAGTCTATAGTATTAAGAATATTGGAGAATTTGTTTTCCATATCGGCAAAAATATGGGGTCTTATCTTTCTTGACAAATACTGAATTTATGCTATCATCGCTATAAATAGTGTATGGTTTTATTCTTTTCTCGAGATTCGAGTGGTCGTATCCTAATTAGTTAAATAAAGAGGTATCTTATGGAAGTTGAGCGGGACAAATTACGTGAGCAAATTATGCGTCAGGCTCAAGGCGCGCTCAGTATGAGCATTGCATATATCGGTATAGTTAATCGATTATTTGCTCATCTTGCCGATGCAGATTCGGTCTCTCCGAAATGGTTGGCACAAAAAACCGGTATGAATACCGATTACGTAGCGCGTTGGTGTGATGCCGCGTATGCTTTTGAATATCTTGAGCAGCCTGTCGAGAACATATTTGGCTTGACCCCGCTGGGTCATGCTTTTCTCGATGATCAGCCTGGTAATTTGATATCTTTTGCCGTCCAGAGTATGCTGTCGGCGCACATGGCGGAACGCGCCGCCGGTTTGATGCGAACGGGAGAATGCCCCGGAGAAAAGATATTGAACGAGTGGGAGACAATTTTGCCATGGTTCGGACCAATGCTTGAACATATGTTCGGTCCTCTATTAAAAAATGAAATTATCGATCGAGTGCCGGCTTTTAGTGAGGTTGATGCCCAAGGCGGTACGATCATTGATCTGGGATGTGGTAACGGCTGGTATCTGCGCGCAATAATCGGTAGTTATCCGAAGTTGCGCGGTATCGGGCTGGACGGTATCGGGGAAAATATTGATCAAGCAGTTAAAGCGGCAGAACGCGAGGGGTTGACGAATCGTCTTACTTTTGCGGTTGGTGATATATATAATTTTCATGTCGATGAGCCGGCCAATCTTATTGCCATGAATAGGTCGCTGCATCATGTTTGGGATCAAAAGAAAAAAATATTTACCATTCTTCGCGATCATTTGTGTCCGGGAGGATCGGTAGTGATCTGGGAGCCTAACTGGCCATTGGAATATGAAAACTTACGGATACCCGATCGCCGCGCATTAGCCTTCCAAAATTTAAGCGAACATGTATTGGGTAACCATTTTCTCCATGCCGATGAAATAGTTGCCGAGCTTAAGGCTGTGGGTCTTAAGCCTGAGGTATTTTCTATTGCGGGTGGGCGCGATGTGGTCATTACCGGCACGCGAAGCAAATAGGAAGTTATATATGAAACTTTTAATATTGCTGATAAGTAACGAGACGATCCCTAATGTTTTATGCGCATGGCATTTTAAGCCAGATGCTATCTTGTTCTTTACTACCAAGGGCATGGAGAAAGAACATAAAACACAAATTATATTGAACGGCCTAAAAAAAATATCGGATAGTTTTGCATTTTCGGAAGAGAAGAACAATTATTGGTCTGTTACCGTAGATAAAAACTCGGTAATTGATATAAATGACAAATTGGATGATTGGATTAAGAAATATTGGAATGATAGATTTGATGAGATTATAGTCAATATAACCGGCGGTACTAAGTTGATGTCATTAGGGCTTTATACTGGGATTAGAAGTAAAATTAAGGCAGGCAAAGAATTTTCCGATAAAAATACTAAAATTATTTACCTTCCAATAGGAGAAAATAAGGTTCTCTTCCTGGAAGGTAATAGTGCAGGCAGCGGTAGTGCTATAATAGAAGAAAGATTAAACATTGCTGAATTCTTTGAGTCTTCCGGAATACAAATATTGTCTAGAGGTGATGATGCTCGTAAAAATAAGGAATTGGCCGAACTTATAATGAAGCATTACGATACATTGAAGGAATTTTTAACAAAACTCTATGGAAAAATAAATGATAAGGATAATGATAGAAAAAGAGAAATGAAAAAGCAATTTAAAAAACATCATCCTTACGCTATAGATGTTAGTTTTTATCTTGAAACCAATAAACCCGCAAATGATTTTAATGAATGCTTTAACCGTATATTTGAATTTGATTACTTAAATCATCTTGACGCTAAATACGAAAACGATCAAATTACCATAAAGGGAAACCTTGAGAAAGGTGCGTGTGGGTTTTTGAAGGGAGGGTGGCTTGAGCAATTTTGTTTTAATGAGCTTTTAGAATTAAAAGATGAGAAGATCTTTGACGATGTTAACATTAATGTCAGTGTGCGGAATACTTTAGGCGCCGAGACCGAAAATGAATTTGATGTTTTGTTTACGTGCAATAATGCGCTATATATGCTGGAATGCAAATCTCTGAATCAAGAGTATGATAATAAAACGGATATACTTTATAAAATTTCTGCATTACAGGTAGACTTGGGACGGCTCACTGCCAAGAGTTTCCTTGTCAGTACGTCTGAAAATATTATAGATGAAAAAGGAGAAATAAAAGAATACCTCGAAAAGCGCGCCAAACTATTAAAGTGTGTTATTATTAAACCCGACAATATAATCAATCTTAAGGATGAGATTAAAAAAAAGCTAAGCGTATAGATAAAAACATTGCCCGCTTTGCTTGGCAATATAAAACCCTTATACTTTGCAGACTGTAGTAAATAACACTAAATAAATGTTAAATTTATATTTCTTTGCCGCGGCCCATCGAATTCACAAAGAAAAATACCCTCCCATCTTCCAAGATTTAATTTATTATTAGAATAGGGTATAATTCTTGAGTTGCCGATTATAGACGATTTTATGTGGGCAGCTGAATTTCCCTCGCAGTGACGATAATTAAGTTTTTTCGGTACTAAACTGTCCAAAAAATTATTTATATCGAAAGCTGCGTCTGCATCATATGCCTCATTAATAATAATACCGGTGGTCGTGTGAGGGGAATAAATTATGCATATTCCTGCAGTCTTAGAAGAGTTTAAAACAAAGTTTCCGATTGTTTTAGTAACGTCGATTAACTCTGTCCTTTTATTTGTTTTGACCGAAAAAGTATAGGTTTCCATCTTTTTGGTTTACCTTAAATGTTTGTTTTTATACGTATAACTATATAGCATAACATATTTTTTCATATATTTAAAAATCTTGACACGGCAAATTAATCGGCTATATAATAGACGTATGAGCGTATATTCATATAAAGACATTTACAATGAAAGTTTGAATGTGACGGATTGTTGCAATAAATCTAAACAACCTGTTCTTGTAAAAACATCATCCGATTGGTCATTGTCCGATTATTTAGGTTCGTTTAAATGTAGAGTAAGCAATTCATTCAGAATGAAATATGGGGTTGAGCCGGCTCTTTATTTATTAGGCGTGCCTGACGACGAATCGGATGTTTTTGTGAGCGCTAACTATAAACTAAGTTTTGATATTCTTAGGAAGGCGTTGGAAGGTTTGAGCGTATGGATATTAGTTATAGATACTAAAGGAATAAATGTATGGTGCGCTGCCGCAAAAGGAACATTCGGCGCCAAGGAATTGTCTATGCGTATGAATGAGGTTGGGCTTGCCGATATCGTGAATCACCGAAGGATAATTGTACCTCAGCTTGGTGCGGCAGGTATTAGTGCCGGCGCCGTTTTCAAGCATACGGGCTTTAAAGTGTGTTTTGGTCCGGTTTATGCAAAAGATATTAAAGGATACTTAAGTGCCGGCAGAAAAAAAACCCATGAAATGAGAAGAATTAATTTTTCAATGACGGATAGGCTTATTCTTACCCCTATAGAGATAATCCCATTAATTAAAAAATTTCTTGTTTTTACGGTAATAATTCTATTATTTTTCGGTCTTCGACCTTCGGGTATTTTATTTGAAAATGCATGGTTGTTGGGTAAGCCGTTTTTGTTACTGGGATTAGGGAGTATTATCGGGGGTGCATTTATAACCCCGATTCTTCTGCCGTTTATTCCTTTTCGTTCTTTTGCCCTCAAGGGTTGGATGATCGGGATTTTGTTAACCTTAACGACGATATTTTCTTTCAATATACAAGAGCAAAAAAATATTTTAATTTTTATGGCGGAGATTATTTTTTTCCCGATGGCGAGTTCTTATTTGGCGCTGCAATTTACCGGTTCAACAACATTTACAAATATATCGGGAGTCAAAAAAGAGTTAAAAATTGCATTGCCTGTTTATTTTGTTTCGGCATTAATATCAATAGTACTAATGTTAATATATAAAATTGGCATATTAGGGGTTTTATGAAATATCTAAAAAATGTATCGAGTCTCAGTTTTTTTCCTGACAATTGTATAAATTGCATGACCTGCATTGATGTCTGTCCTCACGGGGTATTTTTCATAGAAAATAAAAGGGTTGCGGTGTGCGACAAAGATTCATGCATGGAATGCGCTGCCTGCATTCTGAATTGTGAATATGGAGCTATTACCGTAAATTATGGCGTAGGATGTGCATCTGGTATAATAAACGGCATGATATCCGGCGGAACGCCTTCGTGCGATTGCGACACAGTTCGTCATTCGTCGAATGTTGTTGAATAAGGTATTGTTCAAATTTTAATGCAGGAATAGAATATATTAAGGATTATAAGGAGGTATTAAAATGAAGACGCCAATTTGTTTTACATGCGGCTGTTCCCTCGTAAGATTGGGCATTACTAAGGAGAGTGCGGTAACGCGGAAATACCGAGAAAAAGAATATTTGTTCTGCTGCGACGGATGTGCTGTTATGTTCGAAAAAAATCCCGAGGCACTGCTCAAGGAGACTGCTGATATAGTCGTGTGTCCAAGTTGTTTAGCGGAAAAACCGATAGGTCAAACTGTGAAAATCAACTATCGGGGCGAGAGGCTTAATTTTTGTAAGTGTCCGCATTGTATGACTGTTTTTCAGAGAGATCCGGAATACTATGTAAAACGTCTATCCGGCGAAATCGAATTTTCCGGTATTTTTTCTGAAGGACGAGGATGTTGTTCGTAATATATGGAGAAGACATATAACAACGTTGTATACTTGTTCGTCTTTTAGGCGCTTTTGAAAAACAATCTGAGTTTCTGCCTGAGCGAAGGAAAATATAATAGGAAAGTTTGGAATAAGTGAGGTTATTTATGAAATGCATGGTGTTAACGAAAATATCAGATTTAAGAGTAGATAAGAACCCTTTATCTTATAAAGAAACCGATGTTCCAAAGATTAATAAAACCGAAGTTTTAATAAAAGTAAATACATGCGCGGTATGTCATACCGAGTTGGATGAAATAGAGGGCAGAATCAAACCGATTAAGTTGCCGGTTATCCCCGGACATCAGATAGTCGGTATGGTAATCGAAATAGGGAGCGAAGTAAAAAAACTTAAAAATGGAGATAGGGTGGGGATCGGCTGGATTAATTCGGCATGCGGTAAATGTGTTTATTGTAAGAGCGGATTTGAAAATTTATGTCCGAATTTTGTGGCAACCGGCAAGGATATAGATGGCGGTTATGCCGAATATACGAAAATAAGCGAAGATTACGCCGTTCCAATTCCTGAAAGGTTTACCGACGAAGAAGCCTCGCCGCTGCTTTGCGCAGGTGCCGTGGGATACAGGGCATTGAAGTTAACCGGCGTTGAGGACAAAATGAATTTAGGGCTTCTCGGATTCGGGGCATCTAACCATTTGGTCCTAAAAATAGCAAAAGCCGTTTATCCTAACTTAAAACCGTTTGTCTTTGCAAGGTCGGAAAAGGAAAGAGCGCTCGCCAAAGAGCTTGGGGCATACTGGTGCGGCAACATTGAAGAAACTCCGGCGGAAAAATTAAATGCGATTATAGACACTACGCCGGTCTGGGTGCCGGTCGTGAAAGCAATGAGAAATTTAAAGCCGAACGGCAGACTTGTTATAAATAATATCAGGAAAGAGGACATTGATAAGGATGAACTCGTAAACATAGATTATT
Organism: Candidatus Acidulodesulfobacterium sp. H_13; assembly: GCF_048541835.1. Lineage (NCBI taxonomy): Bacteria > Candidatus Acidulodesulfobacteriota > Candidatus Acidulidesulfobacterales > Candidatus Acidulidesulfobacteraceae > Candidatus Acidulidesulfobacterium > Candidatus Acidulodesulfobacterium sp. H_13. The sequence goes on along the minus strand of NZ_JBLEOY010000004.1, from coordinate 30,375 downwards.
CAAGAGATTTATGGATGGAAAAAGAGATAAAATCAGTTGCAAACGTTACTTTTAACGATATAAAAGAGGTTTTAAACATCGCTGATATTTACGATATAAAACCAGCATATCAACTATATGACCTTATGGATGCCGATAAGGCTGTAATGGATATAAAAGAAAAAAGAATCAAAGGGGCAAAGGTCTTAAAGATATAGTAATAAGCGTAATATGTTAGCAGGTTGCCCCATTTAAAAGAATCAATGTCCAAGTATTGTCGTAAAAAACGTCAAAACGTCAGTGGTTGATATCCGTCTGCCATGAATGATGCTATCGCTTGACCGGCATGAACAAGCTCTATCTTTTTATCCGTTAATATTTGGCTGACACCGTATTCCTCGGCCACAAAGATACATGCCTGAGGGGCAATGCCGTTTGCAAGTACCTGTTTGTAAGCCTCGAGAATACCCTCGTCGTCGGTCTTCGCGATAAGATCTTCTCCCGGACCGAAGAATACTAACTGCACATCTTCAAAAGCCCCGCTGTTTTTTGTTCTCCACGCAATGGTAAGGCCTAATTTGACTTTTATCGGATCGTCAGCACCGGATAGAATAATTATCAAAGCCTTTGCTTTTGCCATAAATCATCCTCACTCTGAAATTTAATTGATTTTTTGCAAAACTAAGCAAACTCAATTATAGCATGGCAAGCCAATCTCGGTCAATTTAAGTTATAATACGAGATTATCAAAACGGGATAACATTTTACAGTACCTTCTGACCTTCAAAAAAGTCTGATAATACGGTTCAGAAGATAGAATGCAATATTAAGGCTGTCGCCGCTAATGATAAAATTATCATTACCATATAATAAAATGTTTTTTGGTTTATGACGAAATGAAACTTATTGCCTAAAAAAAGACCTATCAATACGGGTGGTATTAGAACAGCGGACAGCTTTAATGCCTTGAGGGTTAAGAGTCCTAGAAAGGTATAAATAAATAGCCTAAAAACGCTGTCTGTGATCGCAACTATTTGAAATGTTGCTCTAAATGTGCGTTTTCCATGATGTTTCATTTGCAGGTAAGCCACTATAGGCGGACCGCCGCCACCGTACAAACTGCCTATGAATCCACCTAAAAACCCCAAGGGTACACCTATGGTATTTTTTACGTAGGGAAGTTTATCCTGTTTAATGCTCATGGCATATATTACATATGCCAGAATAAAAATTCCCAGAAAGATGGTTAGCTTTTGCGGGTCTGCGTATTTTAATATATATGCTCCGAATAAAAGCCCGAAAACGGTTGCTGGAAGCAGGTATGAGAGGTCGTTCCATTCAACTTCCTTGAAATCATAAGCCCCTAGTAAAATACTACCCAAAAAATCAAGTACGAAAACTGCCGGAACGGTTATACTTATCGGGATAAATATTGTCAATAGCGACACAGAAATCAATCCGGAACCGAAACCTATAGTAGCCCTAACGAAGAAAGCTATCAAAACTATTACGATTCCCGCTATTATGTCAAATGTGGATATTGGGTGCATAACGTATTTTATACTTACAATTTTTTTAAGGGGCAATCATCACATTGAGGAGTTTTTTTGCAAAACATCTTTCCCGTTTTTACTATTAGGGCATGATATTCGTTGCATAAGGAGACATTTGTTTCATCAGGGGAGATATTAGCCATAAAGAATCCCTGTATATTCTTATATTTTTCCTTTGAGGCGTTTTCGATTATATTATGTCTTTCGAGTATTCTTCTTGTATATGCATCTATTACGAATACCGGTTTTTTTAATGCGTATAAAAGAATACTGTCCGCCGTCTCTTCGCCTATACCGAAAATAGTTAAAAGCTTTTCTCTCATTACGTATGTGTTCTCTCTTTTCATCAAATCTATGGAAAAATTATATTCTTTTTTTGCAAAATTTATGAACGCCTTAATTTTTAACGTCTTCTGATTGTAATATCCGGAAGGCTTAATATACTCCTTTAATAAATCGGAATCAATTTTATAAATGGCTTCAAAGGATAAAAGATTGCGTATCTTTAAGCTGTTTATAGCTTTCTCGACATTTGTCCATGCGGTATTTTGCGTTAGTATGGCGCCTATCATGACCTCAAAGTCTGATTTTGCAGGCCACCAGTTCATCGGTCCGAATTTACTGAACAAGATGTCGTAAATTGTCTGTAAAATGTTACCCTTATTTTTTTTGGTCATTTCTTGTCGGTTTATTTAAATTTTATCTCAGGTATTATAGAATATGCTGAGCCCTATTGACAGACATATTTTAAAAAAGTTTAAGGTGTACTCTTCTAATCCGCATTGTCTAAAGGAGTAAGGCATTCAATGTATTGATGAAACCGTTCCTTATGGTAAAACATGAAATATCTCTTAATCCCTTTCTTTAGTTCTCCCATAGTTTCATATGATTTCAAATAGATGTCTTCATACTTCAGACTCCCCCATAATCGTTCTGTATGGATATTGTCCAATCCAACTTTGTTTAAGAATCTCTTGAGGTACCACAAGATTCCAGTCAAAAATAAAACGACCGGATCTTCGCTTGCTTCGCTCCAGATAATAAGAATGCTTCGGACGAAGAATTTAAGTAAGACAAAGAAAGAAGAAATGCAATGAAGGCAATTAGTGCTCCGAAGCTATTCTCTCTTGCCGCATTGCAGTAGGAAGCAAACATGATATTGGGATTATCGGCACGGAAAACACTTAACATAGTCCGAAATTTGTATGAGGCGCACTGCAACAAAGGCAAACTGCAAAAAGCTGCGCAAAAAAGGTGGACGCGCAGCAAGATACCTATCCTAAATCGGCGGCAGACATTGTTATTGCAGGATCTGTTGCGGGCGGCGTATATCGCCGTTCAGCGCGGTATACAGCGCCTCAAAATTTGCCGTACATGCGCTGGCTGAAGACCTGCGGCGCTAAGTCTGCTCTAAAGGGGTTCGCGTTTTATTGGTTGAGTCGGGGATCGTATTGAGTGGTTTTCAAGCGGGTGCAGAAATGGTGCAGAATTTCAACGATAAATTTGGACAGCTTTTAATCGGAGATGACGTGGCAAACGCTATCCATTATATTGCTACCCAGCCGCCACATGTGCACATAAGCGACATTATTATCCGCCCTACGCGCCAAGATCATCCATGATTGCAACAAAGCATAGCGTTGTGAGATAAAACCCGGGGGGATGTATGGATTTAAAATTAAGTGGCCGGACATGTCTTGTTTCAGGTGCAAGTTCAGGAATTGGCGCAAGACATCTATTTATGAGATTTTTCGGAATTAAAACAAAAATTACCGAAAGAGCGTTTATGGAATCCATCATTCTATATTGAGGCCATGGGATATATTTCTAAAAATACTATTGGAATATATATAAAATCAGAAAAGGAGATGAAGTTTAAAGGCCATAAATATCGTCTTTACTCTAATACGGAACAGGCTCACGAACTAAATAAGCAGTTTGGATGTTCTCGTTTTGCTTGGAACTATTTTCTTGACTTGAGAAGATCTATTCGTCATTGAACTGAAAAAGATATATATAAAATTCCTCAAAAAAACTTTTGAAATATCTGAGATTCACAAAAAAAAGAAAGAGCCGTCAATCGGTTTTCACACCACAGCACTTCAAAAGCGATAATAACAAATTATTTATATCTAAAATATCATCATGTATAAAAATTTATTTGCATAGATCGCTTGATGGTATTGCGAAAACTTTAACAATACAAAAAACATCCTAAGTTGTTACGAATATCCGGAAGAAAGTTAAAAAAACTTCATCAATAATTATCACGATGGAAATGCCCTAAATACGCACAACCCGCGACAAGGACATAAACGTTTTATAGATAAAGTAGGAAAGGCATGCCCCAACTTATACCTGCAGAGAGAGTGACATCTGTAATAACGATCTTATTGATGAAGTAAGTTGCGCCATAGTTTTGCAACGCATATACTTGCGCAAATGACCGATTTAAGGTATATTTAAAAGTTATTAGGGGAACATAACAGTTTAAAAACGACAGAGATTTACGCTCGTGTATCCAAAAAGATAATTAGTAAAATCAGAAATTAGGTGGATGACTCTTTTAAATAGAAGGTAATACAAGATGATGATAAAAGAAATATATAAACGATTGTTCTTATATGCTTAAATTGGCATGACAAGAACAATACGCATACATAGGCGTTAGGCAAAATTAGGACGAATGGCAGATGTCAGCAAATAATTTAGGCAACAAGAAAAAATGATTGTATTTTTGTTGTATAAAATAGGAAGATAAAAATGACAGAATTATTATCAATAAAAGAAGCAAGTAAATGGGCAAGTGAACACTTGAAAAAGAATGTTACTACTTCTAACATCTCATATTTAATTCAATACGGGAAAGTTAAGAAATATGGTAATAATGGGACAACTGCTGTTAACAAATATGAATTAATCAGCTATTATAAAAGTTACAACGGACAAAGAGAAACAAATTGGCGGGAAAAGCTTGGTAATGATTTAAATTGGGCTTTGTCATTTGATAATTTAAAAGAAAAAGACACTACAAAACATATTAATAGATTACACCCTTACAAAGGAAAATTTATACCACAATTGGTTGAATATTTTCTTGATAATCACACCGATAATTTTAAAAAAGAAGTTTATTTTCAAAAAGGCGATATTATTTTAGACTCGTTTTCCGGAAGTGGCACAACAATGGTTCAAGCTAATGAATTGGGTATGCACGCAATTGGGGTAGACATTTCGGCATTTAATTCATTAATTGCAAATGTAAAAGTTGGGAAAGTTGATTTTCAAGATTTAAACAGTGAGTTAAAGCGAATAACAAATGTTTTAAAAGAATTTATTTCTCAAAATAAAAATGCACAATTTGAAAGTGAATTGCTTGATAAATTAAATGTTTTTAATAAGAAATATTTTCCATCACCGGAATTTAAAATTAAAGTTCGCAAAAAAGAGATAACAGAAAAGGAATACACGACCAAAAAAGAGAGTGAATTTTTGCAAACTTTTGAAAAACTTATAAAAAAATATGATTTAAAATTAAAGCAAAAAAACGAAAACAATTTTCTTGAAAAATGGTATCTCGAACCTATTAAAAATGAAATAGATTTTATATTTGAGCAACTGAAAAAAATTAAAAACCCAACAACTAAAAAAATAGTTACAATAATTTTAAGTAGAACTATTCGTTCTTGCCGAGCAACAACCCACGCTGATTTGGCAACACTTAAAGAACCTGTTATAACTACTTATTATTGCGGAAAACACGGAAAAATATGTAAACCTTTGTTTTCAATATTTTCTTGGTGGGTTAGATACAGCGAAGACACAGTTGAAAGGTTACAAGAATTTGAAAAATTAAGAACAAACACTTATCAAATCTGCTTACAAGGTGATGCAAGAAATATTGATATTCTTTCGACTCTTGAAAATAAAAATCCCGAATTTGCAAAATTGGTTAAAAAACAAAGAATAAAAGGGATATTTTCAAGTCCGCCATATGTGGGGTTAATAGACTATCACGAACAGCACGCTTATGCTTATGATTTATTTGGTTTCAAGCGAAACGATGAATTAGAAATAGGTCCACTTTGCAATGGACAAGGAAGAGAAGCAAGAAAATCATATATTGAAGGAATCGTTAAAGTTTTAAATAATTCAAAGCAATATCTACAAGATGATTACGATATTTTCCTTGTTGCAAATGACAAATACAATATGTATCCGACTATTGCAGAAAAATCTGGCATGAAAATCGTCAATCAATATATGCGCCCTGTTTTAAACAGAACAGAAAAAAACAAATCAGCTTATGCTGAAATAATATTTCATCTAAAGGAAAAATAATGGATAGAGTAACTAAAAATTTAGTTTCTGATTTTTTAAACAAATATGAACTAAAATCAAAAGATAATTCTTTTGATTTCGAAAGGTTTGCAAATTATTCAATATTGAAAAATCTGTTTAACAATGATTTTCAAATTGATGAAATATCAACTGGCAAAAACCAAGGAATTGATGGTATTGCTATTCTTGTAAATAATCAGTTTATAACAAACATAAATGAAGTTCGAGATATTATTGAGGAAACCAAAATATTAGAAGTTAAATTTATGTTTACTCAATGTAAAACTTCACCAAAGTTTGAAGGTTTAGAAATAGGTAATATGTTTTTCACAATTAAGGATTTCTTTTCAGAAACACCAAAACTACCAATGACATCAGAGGTGAAACACAAATTTGAAATAAAGGAAGAACTTTTTAAAAACTTCCAGTTAATGATTAATGGTAGCCCAGATGTTTTTATGTTTTATGTTTCTCTTGGAAAATGGCAAGATGATGCAAGTTTGAATGCAATTATTGACAGAAACAAAGAAGAGATTTATGATACTGGTGATTTCAAAAAGATTGTTTTTACTCCTTATGATGCAAAATCAATTCAAAAGTTGTATAGAAAAACATTAGAAAAAAGTTCTGCTGAATTTAGTTTTGTTTCATCTCCTGTAAATCTACCAGAAATTCCCAATGTTGAGGAAGCATATATTGGATTATTAAAATTTTCAGAGTTTAAGAATTTAATACTTAACGATAATGGAGATATAAAAAATGTATTTTATGATAATGTGAGAGATTATTTAGGAGACAATCCAATCAATAAAAAAATTGATTCAACATTAAAAAATAATGATTTTGCTATATTTTCTCTTTTAAATAATGGAGTTATTATTGTATCTGAAAACAAAAATGCAAATAAAGGGAATCGATTTTCAATCAGCAACTATCAAATTGTAAACGGTTGCCAAACAAGCCATACATTGTTTAATAATAAAGATTCAAATGGGATAAATGAACTCCAAATTCCTGTGAAGTTAATTTTTACAGAAGATGAAGATGTAAAAAGTTTAATAACTGTTGCAACCAATAGTCAAACAAGTATTACAGAAGAACTGGACAATGTAGCACCAACCAAACAATTTTAAAATCAAAAGTTGTTTCTATAAAGAATCAAATAAAAGCTATTTCTTCGATGTTTTTAAATTCACCACATTTAGCATCTGGATATTACGGTAAATTATTTAAAACAATACAAAAGGAAATTTTTGAAGAAAATCACGAATTTATACCATATTACACAAGCAGTTATTTTCTTTATCGATTTGAAAGATACATAAGAAGCTCTGAGGTTGATAGAATTTACAATAAGGCACGTTATCATATAATGATGCTATATCGTATAATCATTAGTAATGAGAAAGTTGTTGAATTGAATAATAAGAGCATTATAACCGTATGTGAGAAAATAATTAATTCATTTGATTCTTTTGAATCATTCAAAGAAGTCTTTGATAAAGTTATTTTCCTCCTCAATAAATCGGAAATTGATATAGACAATCCAAAATCTCTTTATCAAAAAAGTAATACAGAGATTTTAATAGATACTTTTAACAATAACAAAGGGAATTTATAATGGCATTATCAAAACAACAAATACAATCAGTAGAAGATACTATAAGAAATAGTTTGAGAAATAAATTTAAAACTTATAATCCTGAGCCGGCTGTAATGCCATTTCACGCAAGATTATTAGGAAAAGACAGACTTGCACTATATTCTTTTATTCATTCCTTAAATACAAATTTTGGAACTACTATCTTTGAACCGGTTGCAGTTTCCTTGGCTTCAAGTAGATTTAAAGTTGCTAAACTTCAAATGAAATCGGGAACACAAATAAGCGAAAAGGCACAGTATGAAATTCAGAGAATAGTGGACGAACTAACTGCTGCAAATAAGAAACCGGATAAACAAAAAGAGATAGAAATAATTCGTAAAGTATGCCAAAAGGGAGAAATGCGAACTGTAAAACCTGCAAGAGTAGATGTTTATCTCGAAAGCAACAATGATGAGATATATTTATTTGATATAAAAACAGCCAAACCGAACAAGGGCGGATTTAAGGAGTTTAAAAGAACTCTTTTGGAATGGGTTGCCACTGTTTTATCAGAAAATCCAAATGCAAAAATAAATACATTAATTGCTATTCCTTATAATCCGTATGAACCCAAACCATACAGTAGATGGACAATGGCGGGGATGCTCGATTTGGAACAAGAACTAAAAGTTGCAGAAGAATTTTGGGATTTTCTTGGTGGTAAAGGAACATATGATGATTTGCTTGGTTGCTTTGAGAGAGTAGGAATTGAATTAAGAGATGAAATTGATGATTACTTTAAAAGATTTAAGAATGAATAACTTTGCCTAACAATGTATATAAGTCATTGGGCGAGTGGTGGTTATATTGAATATTGTGAATATAAATAAACGGCATCGTAAATTGAAAGTTAGGTGTTTCAAAACGCCCAACGCCTCATATACTTACCGTTGATCCAATTAGAAAAAACGAACGGAAAAATGATAAACTTGCTACAATAAAACATTGAAATGAAAAGCCAACGCTTGGCCAAGATTAAAAACTAAAAGGATTGCTTAAGAAACATGGCAGAAATAAAGAAAATAATAGACAAGTAAAATCTAAAAAAAGAGTTGCTGACCACGGTGAAGTGTTTACATCTGAAAGAGAAGTTAATGCTATGCTCGATTTGGTAAAGCAGGAAACAGAGAGGATAGATTCTCGTTTCTTGGAACCCGCTTGCGGAACAGGTAACTTCTTAGTTGAAATATTAAGAAGAAAACTTGAAGTTGTTAAAAACAGATATAAAAAGAGTCAGTCGGAGTATGAGCGTTATGCTGTAATAGCTGTTTCAAGTATCTATGGGGTGGATTTATTACAAGACAATGTTGAAGAAGCAAGAAAAAGACTTTTTATTACTTTCGATGAACAATATACTTCTTTCTATAAAGCTAACTGCAAAGAAGCGTGTAGGCTAAGCATAAAATTTATTCTAGAAAGAAATATTTTGCGTGGCGATGCCTTAACTCTGCAAGCAGACAATGATGAGCCCAAATCTTCAGGTTTACCAATGCGGCCCAGTGGATAGATGGTCTTTATCATTTCATGGAATTTTTGTTTTCCGTCATCCAGTTTATTGATGTTTGACTCAACTAATGGCGTGTCTATTGTTCCCGGAGCAATAGCATTTACACGGGTGTTCTTTTTTCCCATCTCAATTGTCCCCTTGGTAAGGGAATAAGCAGTTGAATGCCGTCCCTGCAACATCCGATGAGAAAAATAAGAGGATATATTTATCACACTTGTTGTCTCGAAATAATTCTTTGAATATGACTTATTTAAATGATCATCCAATGCTTGTTTACCAACGAAATGCTCCCATAGGATAAATTCCCCGGGTTTATCCATGTTCTCGTGGATTTCAAACTGTATGCACCCTTTATCCGCCCTTGTTTTGTGTGCTATATCATTCTATAATTCCATGAACAGAATTTGGTGTGAGTCCGCTTGTGAAATATATGCTTTTACTCCTTCAATCGGAATATCTGCCTCTGGTAAATTTTTGATTATTTCAGGAAATGATTTCATCATGTCGTGTATTTGTTTTTTTTGCATAATGGCGCAAATAACCCCCACCTGTAGCTAAAAAATGTACCCAATCCTCTCATTGCCGTTTTTGAGTTTCTTTAATGTCTTTCAAATTGCTTTCTTACACACTGCTTTCTTCCTATTTATCATATAACATAAGCTGAATATTTTCATTCTTACCGCCAAATACCTCATAAACGGCATCCCACATAGATTTTGAAGTGCCAATCGTAAATATTTTGTTAAACTCAATGTGGTTATAAAGGGCTTTGGCGATAAATGTTTCAGTATAGCGTTTGCCATTAATCTCATATATTGCTTTTTATATTCATTTTCACCATAAACTCCTGTTCTAATAGAGGCGTTCAGAATTTTTGACATTTATTTTGCATCCGTTGGAAGAGGCAAAATTTTCGGATTGAAATCATAAATTGTAATAATCCTTTTGTGCCTACCCTGGACACTGTTCTTTTAAAAGAGTAATTTTTTCGTAATCAAACAATGCATCAAAAAGAGTTTTTTATATTCTTCATCCGATAAGTGATCTCTGTAATATAAAATTATTTTCTCAACCGGAAAATATCCATATTTGGTTAGATAGATATCGTTAATATTACTAAACATGGTAATAAGATTTCCCCTTTCCCGTTCTTTTATTTTCTTTAGCTTCCTTTTTCTGCTTTTCAGTCATATGCTCTATTTCATAGTCTTTGGATACTGCCTCGAAATAGCCATACCCAACAGCCGTCTTTGCGCCAATACCATGCTCGGACAGTGCTTTTCGCATATATTCATGCGCCACTTCTATGGAAGTCTTGCCTTCAAACTCTTCACCCTTAATAACAATATTGTCTTTCTCTTTTATCCCGATTATAAACTTAAATGGCGTTGTCTTTACAGTCAAAAAGAAGATGGGGTTAGGATTATGATAATCAGCAGGCGGAACTTTTTCTGAAGTATCAGAATAATAAGGATTATAATGCGAATTCATAATATCCGGTTCTATATGTGGAGGCTCAAGCGGGAAAGCATCAAAAAAGATTATCTTGCCTATTTTTCCTAGAGTGCCAAAAATATTTTGAAAATTAATAATTTCAGCAGTATTTTTGCTAAAGTAATTGAATAAAGTCTCTTTAGGTTCTACCTTTTGTCCATATTTTAATATAGCAAATTTACTTTTAAAAATCTTATATTCTAAATTATTATCTTTCTCAAGTTTGAAATTTTCAAGTATTTTTTCAATAATATTAATCTGTTCCACATTATTCAATCTGATTCTATCATATATGTCATTTATATAATAATTTCTGGTTACTCCTTTAATGGCGCTTCCGGGAATGTAAGGAAATCCGTAGATATGATGCAGTGTCATTGATGTCTCATAAATGGATTCATTTCCGAGACCAACTATAAGACGCCAGTCGGGTTTTAGGGTCAAACTTTCCGATAATTTTAAATTTAAATTTTGTATAGAATCGTAGTATCGTTTAGAAATAGCCTTAATCATATCCTCTGAAAAGTTTGGTTTAATCTGATATATTACCTTTCCTCTATTATCTGTTTTAAAAAATTTAAATTTACCATTTTCAAACCGTGCTGCTTTGTTTAGCTTTAGATTAAAATTATTAATGTTTTCTTGTTTAACTAATTTCCATGTATCATCTGGCAACATATTAGTAAACAATTGAACCTTTATTGCTTTATTCTTTTCTTGTTTATTTTCTAATTTAAACTCGACCCAATCGCCTATAGATGGTGGTTTTTCTTTAAAACTACCTCTACCAAAATAAACATCCTTTTCTCCTTTCCATTCTATAGACCCGAGTTCTTTCGTAAAATCGTAAAATTTGACTTTTCCCCTCGCGCTCATATTTCAGTCTCTCCCCCTATCAAGCCTTCCGCAAATCGCCGAAGCCAGTTAAAAAATGCGAGAACTTCAATGGTAACTGCGCGATACTCTGGTGAGTTAAGTGAGATGATTTCATTTACTAAATCATCGTTATCGTTTAATTTAATACATTTTCTTTCATCTTTTCTCAGCCATTCTTTTATCTGGTTATATATCAGACAATAAGCATATCCCGCTTTGTTCTCATCATCACTACTTTTTGATTTGATAAATGCAAAAGTTGAACCAAGTCCATTCGTCTTTATCAACATGGGAATTTTATTAACATAAGATTTATATTCTTTCTTTTTGTTAATTTCACTTCCTTTTTTTGCACAATCATAAGCGAACTTCGCCTGTTCCTGCCCTTTTATTGTAGTGGTTGAATTATTCATTTTTATTCTCCCAAGCTACCATTCTAACAATACCTTTGCCGATGGTTGCATTCCCGCCGATCTGCATCACTTCAGGAATATTACATTCAAAAAATTTCATTACTTTCACTTCCTCTTTTTGATTATCAGTTTCTTTAAATATTCCTTTCTCTTTATTAAATATTGGCGTAGTTAAAGCAAGTGAATACATAACTGTTTCGGTAGGCAAATATTCCTCTGTAAATAATGCCCCTGGTTGAACAGTTCCAGTTTCATTATTGATTTTCGTTCTCGTTATGACTTCTGTAGAAAGGTTTACAAAATCTCGAAAATCGTCATCGGAAAGAACGACGAGCTTATTTTTTATTTCGTTAATATCTGCATGATTGGACAGGAACTCTGCCAGTTTTTTTATATCATTGTTTAAAATCTCAAACGCATATTCTTCTAATATAATATTGCCATTTATTTCAACTTCTTCCCTATCTGAAACGAGACATTTGCCCTTGCCGTCCGCAATTTTTAACGAATTACTTAGTAAAGCTATTATATCAAATATATCATTTATATCTTGTTTAAAGCAAATATTACATAATTTTAAATCTTCCTTAAACTTTTTCAGCACCATTGGGCAGGTAATCCAAGCAAACACACCCTTCATTGATTTTACAGGAAATAGCAATAAACGGGCATCTGTAAAACCCAACGCCCCAGCATGAGCGTCTCCATTTTCAGGACCAAAAGCAAGCGAAATTGATTCCTTTCTATTCTCATTATTAACTTTAGCACTACCTACTGAAATTTCGCCTGTGGATTCTTCAAACACCTCTCTTATGCTTCCCTTTAATCCCGAACCTTCAATTTTTGGGAATCCAGTATGCCTCTCTCTTTGAATAGGCATATCAACGATACCCAATTCCGTTCCGCTTCCCGCATGAAGCGGGGTCTCTACTATCATAAAAAATGGCATTGCTATTTTATACATTTTGCGCCTCCTTGATTGAAATTTCCGCGATATCTTCCTTTTTTATATCCCAATGGGTATTAGTGGAATAATTATCAGGTATTTTTAACCAGAACCATCTTAAATTTTCTGTTTTTTTTGAATATTTTTTGCATAAACCCCTCATCTGTTCAACAACACTATAGTGAATGGGTTTTGAGCTATATAAAAACACTTCAAGTTTCAAATTTTTTCCATTATGGTTATCAATTAAGTGTTTAAAACCTCCTTCTGTGAGTTTGTGCTCAATTGACTCTTTTCCAGCTTTATCCTTATAGATAGGGACGTTGCCCCCTGATTTTACTTCAATGGCTGTTGTGTTTTTATTTTCTATATAAATATCTATATCGTAGCCTTTCTCCCCTAATTTTTTGCCGTGTTCAACACTTGCCTTCTTATCCCGATATTTTTTAACAAAATACTTGCACAATTTCAATTCTATAAGATTACTTATTAAATTCTGTTTATTGTATTTGCCACTATTAAATAAATCTTCATACCTTTTCACCAGCATATTTCCTAATGGTGTTAATTTTACCTTCTCATCAATTTCTTCAACTAAGTTTTTATTTTTTAATCTATCAAATACCTCCTGTGTGAACTCTCTTGTGAACTCTTCAAGACTGGATGATTTAGTTTTACCCAAAGATTGAAATGCGATATAATTTTCATCAATCACCGAAAAATCAAAATCTACCGGTGCCTGCGGTATTTTTATCAGTTTGTCTGTGTCTTCAAAGATGTAATAAATAGGGATGTTATAAATCTGGCCCATAATTGTCATATATGGGATTAAAGCTTTGTATCCCCCTGTTATATTGAAAATTAAATTTTCACAAGAACTGATAATTGTATGCAATCTATCAATAAGATGTATAACCCCCTCTTTTTCAAAGGTGCGTGCATCGCTAACCTGTAGCCCCTTGATAATATCTTTTCCCTCAGAAAACTCATATTCTATATTGTTTCTTTTAAAATAATCTCTAAGAATAGTGGCGGCCAAAACCGAAAGGATTGTATGTGTAGCGATTAAATGAATACTTACATCGCCGTATTCCTCTGTTAATTTTAAAATGCTTTTAATCTCGGCAGAAGAGTTGTTGTTACTGATAAGCCATTGATGAATCGTATCTTCTATATGTTTTATATCATCTTTCCAGTCGTCCCATTTGCTATATGGTTCAGATTTTAAGCATTCAATTTTGTCATTAATATCTTTGTGCCCCTTTTGATAATTAGTAAAAATAGATGTTCCAACCGTGGTTATAACTTTTTTCATAATACTTCACCTCCTTTTGATATTTTTCCAACATAAGTTATGCCAAATCCCTGTTCAGGATAGATATCTGATATTGCCGTTTGATAAAATGTTTTTTTAACATCTTCCATCGTTCCCTTCTGTAATTCAAAGTAATATACGCTCCCTGCAGGCACCGCTTTATACATGGGTTTAGGCTTTCTATTTTTCATATCAAAACCGCCAATATGAATGGGTTTACCTATTGCAGTAGTTAATAGTTTTACCTCAATCTCTTTATAGTTTCCAATCAATGTATCTTCGTCAATCCATTCCGGAATCCAGCCTTTTTCAAAAATTGCGGGTGTTGAAAGATACAACTTAAACATAGTCCCTACGGCAACAGGAAAATCGATCAAAACTTCTTCGTTATATTTCTTGTATGATGCGGCCTTACCTTCACCACCAAGCTTCATCAAGCCTTCTTCAGGCAAATTCAAACCTTCAAAATCAACAATAATAGATACTTTGTCGTTCTCCTCATTAGATAACCTTCTCATATCCGCACGGTAGAGTTTACCTTCCTCACTCGTCCCCGTTTTCTTATCGATACCAATACCTATCTTGGGTTCCGGTAGAACATAATCGCTTATTTTTTTTATGTAGAATTTCTCAATAGCATTTTGTATCAAATATTTTTTAAACATAGATTTCCTAACAAGCCCATTCGACACATTTTCCACTTTTATGTCATTTTTGTAAGATAATATACAATCAGTTAGGCTGCTATTGGTATTTTTATTCTTGGTCATTGATAGCACCGCTACTTGAGTGGGATTATTTATATTATCTTTTTCCTTCACGCAATCGGCAGGAAGATGCAAATAAATATCGTTCCCAATTTCATAATAGATAGCTTTTATTTTTAACCCTTTCGTCGGATCATCATTGTGATTTGCCTTTTCAAGTTCATCAATGTGGTTGGAAAAATAGGCACTTCGTAAGGCACCGTAAATCACTGATGGAAAGGGAGGGAACACGGCATCTGCCCAAGTGTCATCGTCCATGTTAAACGGCTTTCCATCTCTAAAAAAGAGTGTGTCCAATGGCTCTATTTTTATTATCATATAACCCCTCCTCGTTCTATAAATTCAGCTATCGATAAAGCCGAAAGAAAATTATCAAACGATTTATTATTAATATAAAGAGTATTAAGGTTTTCAGACAGATTATTAATTGCTTCTTTCTTACGATTTTCTAATTCATCTTTTGTTTCATTCTGTTTTCTTTTCATCATACACGACCGTCCGACCAATCGTTTTAACTCCGTCTTGAAAATCGCAAGCTCTCTGCATTTACCTTCTTTACTTATTAACTGCCTAAATTCAAAACAAAGATTTTTGATAAAAGTATTGGAAAAATCCTCCTGTCTTAAGAATTCAATGAGATCCTCTAATATTTCTATGCTGGATGAATTATTGAATTCCCATTTGAGTATGGATTTACTGATTTCACCTGATCGCTTAAGTACTGCAATAGCAAAAGAATCCCTCCCACCGCTTTCTTTCGCTTCATGTTCCATCTTTCGCGCCCATTTCAGCACCTCAGAAAGAGGCGTTTTATAATGTGCAATTACAACTCCAGCAGACGCGGTAGACCCTTTATTATTTTTAATCTTAGTTCCCATTTCTTCAAATTTAGGGAATTCCTTTCGCAACTCTATCAGAACATCAAATAAATGGTTCACGCTAACAAATGTAAATACGTCGTCTCCACCGGCATAAATTACTTTTCCTTTTGGGTCACCGATTATATCTTTTATTTCTGTGGCGTAATTCCCAAGCTTCTCTGATGCCTTTTTATGAAAATCTTTTAAATTTGCTTTCTCATTCTCTTCTAAAAATTCTCCGGAAAGCCATTTCCCCATTATATCGCCGTCCAGCATAACAAGAGCATAATATTTTGATAAGTTCTTTGATTTTATATTATTCTTATCTAAAATCTCTTTTCTCAATTTTTTCACTTCTTCCAAAGGCGTTTTAACCCCAAATTTTTCAAAATAATCCTTTGTAAGATTCTCTTCAAAAAATAACTGGGGGTCTAAATTTTTATTTTTAAATTTATTCAAATCGTCTTTTGGAATTTTATCCATCAATGCAATCTCTGCCGTAGATGGAAAACTTGCGGTTTTACAAAACCTTTTGGTAAAACAGACTGCACAGAGTCCTTCTCCAGGGTTTAATTCATTTCCTTTAATCTCAATTACACCTTTCTGAATATAGGCAGGTTCTTTATTTTTTGCTGTTCTCTTATAAAATAAAACATTCCTCTCACCGCATAAAGAGCATTTGCGACCTATTTCGCCTCTGCCTCTATTCAACTGTTCAAATACTCTAATATTTTTAATGGAGCCGAGATAGCTTTCAATTTTTTTGTAAGTAACTTCATAATCATCCTCTTTTAAAGGAAGGGCAACCCAATTCACCTGGAAAAAATCTTTTATTTGTGAATTAAAACCATCGGGCTTGGATGAATCTAAGGTTACGTTATCTAAAATACTAATAGATATCTCTTTAAACATATTCACCGCGAAACTTTTTAATCCCTTGCCCACCTTCTCTATATCATCAGATTCTATCTCAGCGATGAAACGGTTTGGCTTGAATTTTATATCTTTGTGTGGGAAAATCAATTCACAGTTGTTTACCTTATCCTCAAGTTCTTTCATGACAGAGTCAATTAAATGAGATAGCAAGAAACTTCCTGTATAAATGTCCTGAGTCTTGCGCGCTTGAGAAATAAAAGATTGGACAGGGCCTATTGTGAACAAGAATAAATATTTGCTCATAGGATTGCCTCCTTAAGATTTTTAGATAAAATATCATTGAATTCTTTGCAAACCTTTATAAAATTCTTAGTTTCTTTTGTATTATCTATTTTTTCTTTTCCATAAGCATATTCGGATGGAATATGTAACATATACCCTATATATTTATTGTTCTCGTTATGCACTGACATAAAATATGGCTTAGCCCGTCTTTCCATAATGGATTTTTGTATCTTTCCCACAATAATAGGTGATGCTATATATTGTTTTTTGTCATAAACATATTTTGCCTCCAACTTATTTCTCGCATTTTTATATACAACCCCTAATTCGGCTAATGCATCATCCCATTTGTCGAATTGTTTAGTTTTCCACAATCTGATTCCTTGTGAAAAGGCAGAGTATTTAGGTAAATTGGATGTATAAGAGCTTTTTTCTAAATTAGAATAAAAATTATCTGATTCACTACCTATTGATTGAATCTTAAATGAGCCAAATCCATTCCTTGACCTTGACCCTAATCCTCCAAATGTTGACAATAATTCAAATGAACTTTTGACCTCGTTTACAATTTCACTATAACAAGAGACAAATACTGAAACTTTTTCTCCAGATTTAATGTAATCTCTGGTAAACACATTTCCATTCTTTCTTTGGTATTCGTAAGTTCCGTAACAAAGATATTCCAATATGTTGATTCTAAAAACTTTATTGGAGCTACGAACAATTATGGGATGGTCCGGTAGTTTATCCTTAGATGAATATAGTTCTTGCGACTTTATTCTGATACTAAATTTGCTTCTGCCTTCCCTTTCTCCACTACCTCCAAATATCTCAGATTCTTTCTTCTTTAGTTCTTCAGGTGGTAGATGTCCACCCATTGCCCGCCACCAGAACCGCATTGCGCCCTTGATAGAAGGAGGTCTGAGTTCCGGCGTTTTGCCGTCTGCACCGGCAAGAAACATTGGCGTAATAATCTCACATTCAAATTTAATCGTATTCATTTTGTCTCTTCAACTCTTTCTACAAGCCATTCATAAAGACTTACATAATATTTCTTGATATTTTCAAAAATCTCCCTTGAATTTCCAAAATCATAGGTATGAACAAGTCTATTTCTATCGTCAATCATCATTAACCAGTTCTTCTCATCTTTAATCAAACCGTTGATAAAAGCTTGCTTAAAACAATCTCTTGGATTTTTGCAGATAATACCAATGTTGGACAGGACCTCTTTAATAAGCTTCCATGATAATTCATAGCAAAGCTCAAATCGTTTAATTGTTCCATCGATTTCAAGGTCAGTTTTTGCTTTATCGACCGCAACCTGTAAATTACCGAATGCTTTATAAAAATTATCAAAATCTCTTTTTAATCTTTCATTCATATTTCTATTCCTTCTTTTTCAATTGCTTTTTTAAAGTCATCATCTATGTTTTTTAAATCTACCAAATCAATTGATCCGGCTATGTTACTCAAACCAATATTTTTGTCTGTTTCAACTGCGATGTCAGTATCAGAATCTTTATGAAAATCTCCTCTTGCCCTTGAACCGAAAAGAACTACTTTTGATGGCGATAGTTCTTTTACAATACGAGCTTTTAGATCTTTCACAGTGTCTGGGATAGATAATACTTTTTCAATATTTTCTCTTTTAATGCCGTTCCAGAATTCGTTGATTTTTGAATAGTCTGGTCTTTGTGATTTATAATTATTTTTCAAAACAACTCTTTCAGGCAAAAATTCTCCCGCAAGCCGCAAAGCCATCCAGTAATATTTATCCCCCACTTTTAGAATTTTAAAGATCAAAGGAGAACTGCGCCGATTAACCTCTTTGGGTTTGTTTGTTTTTATATGTTTTCTTGGTAATCCAAATGCAGCGGTACCAAAAATATCTTCTTTGTTACTGGTGCGATATAGGGCAAATTTAGATCCCATGTCATTTAAAGCCTCTTTCCAATCCTTGAAACTATGATCTGAAATAATAAACCTTGAAATTGATAGGTTAGAATATTCCGAAATAAAATCTGTATCTTTGCCTTTGTTTACGGCTAAGCTTGCTATCCGATAATTTTTGATGAGCCATTCTGCTATTTCATTGCCGTTTATTCCCTTTAACAAGAAATCAATATTTGTTTCGCCTATAATATTGTTCTTATCTACAATATTCGTAACTATAATATTTCCGCCACCTCGCCTTGACCGTGTTCCAATTCCGCCAAGATGCACCAATGACCAAAATGAAGCTATTGCATTTTTTAAGGCATCAGAGTTTTTGCTTCTTAATTCCACATTAAATGTTTGTTTATCCTTAATATATGGTCTCTCATTTAACATGAGGACAGAATATAGTAAATAAGATAACCCGTTATATTTATATTTTTTTCCAGCTTTTGAAGTTTTTTCAATATGAGGTATTTCACTCCAAAGGCTGTCTGCAACGCTTTTTTCAATTGACTGTTTGCTTATAATGATGATCACTTTACTTTGCTCTATTTTTTCTCCACTTCCGCCAAAAATATTAGCTTCTGATGGTAGATGTCCACCCATTGCCCGCCACCAGAACCGCATTGCGCCCTTGATAGAAGGAGGTCTGAGTTCCGGCGTTTTGCCGTCTGCACCGGCAAGAAACATTGGCGTAATAATCTCACATTCAAATTCTATTTTCTTCATCAATCCTCCTCTGCTTAGTTCCAGCAAAATTCAAAATATGAGCATTTTCTGCAAAACGGAATCTTTGGGGGAACAGGTATATTGTCTTTAGACAAGAGAGTTTCGATCTCATCTATTTTTTCTTTGATTAATGTCACATCGCCTTCTTGAAGTTCTATTGTCATTGATATTTTTTCTTTTGGAATTTTTATAATTCCTTTGCACTTAATACCTTTTATACTGAGCAGATATAGATAATACTTGAGTTGTTTTATACCGCTCGCCATCGTTCGGGAAGATTTTTTTATTTCTGCAACAAATAGACTGCCATTCTTTTGTGTTATAAGATCAATTTCAGCAACAAACTCTGCAAGGTATATTTTTTTCTTTTCGCGTTTGAACGTAGCTCCATCAATTAAAATCCTTATCCCCACTTAAAAATGGGAATAAATCGGACGTAGCAAACTTGCGATAAATAGGTACGTTCATTGCAATTCTAACTGTTTTATTATAAATTCACAAGGACTTTCTTTAGCCCCTGCATGTCTTGTGATAGAGTGTAAAGCGTCGTTCCATTCTGCCATGCCTTATTATTTTTTTAGCCCAGCAATGTTTATATTTCTAATTTCATATATCTTTCAATTTTTATAATTTTTGGGTAAATTTTTTCAAAAATTCGCATGCTAATTCATATCGACCCCCACTTTTTTTCTTTATCCCCTCAATCATTCTGCCCACTCATAGTTCTTCATTCCAAAATTTCCCTCATCTCATCCAAAAATGAAGGCCTCTGTTTATTCTATTCTTTCAACTGCGCCAAAAATTCGGTATATTTGCCTTCTGTTCCGTTGATTATGCTCAGTTTTCTCATTTTTATCAATGTTGAGCAGTATATATTTAGGATTGGGTGATTTCCATCTTTTATAATCCCTGATTATCAAATTTTTTTAACGGTCAAAATATTCATCTGAAAATAGTGTCAATAAAATTTTGAGATATTGATCATAAAGATCAGCCATATCGAGTTTCGCCGATTTCATAAAGGCTTCCCTCATCCGGCCGCTTTTTAGGTATTAGTCGATAAATTCAGGCGAATCTTTGATTTTATTATACATATCACCTTCGATACTCACACTGAAGTCTCCGCTCGTTTGCTTAACCTTTTCATACAAGTCATGCGATGGCAAGAGGTCAAACAAAGAAATAAGATTGTTGAAATATCTGCCTTTGTTATTTTTGTATAAATAACCGGATATATCGGCTCTAAACTCATAACTCTCATTCTTCACTCCCGCACGAATTGCATGCAACGAACACACTACCCTTGACCTTGAATTCCGTGTATTGATCAGGAACCTCCTTGCGGGGACTCTTGCTTTTATATTGTTTTCATCGCAACGAAGACCCTTTAGACTTGATGCGTTTGTTGAAATATCATTTAATGTCAAAAGGTGTATAATACAAGAGAAAAACTAAGATATACTATAATTTGGAATGGGAGAAGTGATGTCCACCACAAATGAATGCAACTGAGAAGACAGAGGACGATGAAAAGAAGGAATAGCTGAATTTAACCAGAATAATACCAGACAGTGACCTTAGAGGGATTGTTGCATATCGCCGGGTCTCTGCCTGTCGGAGATGCGGAGGGGAGAAATAGAATGGAATTCAGATTGAAAGCATTGACACCGATTTGGACGGGGGGCGTGAAAGGGGAGAATGATGAGCTTCATGTAACAGGAATAAAGGGTTCTATTAGATGGTGGTATGAGGTATTAATTCGTGGACTTGATTGTTATGCCTGCGATCCGACAGCCGAGGGGCATTGTGAACTTAACCCTAAAAAGCTCGATAGAGACCAACCGTTAGCCCCGCAAATTAAAAAACAAATCTGCCCTGTCTGCTATATGTTCGGCTGTACCGGCTGGAGCAGTAAAATTATTCTGAAATTAAAAGAACCGGGGACAAGCAGGCCAATACGGTCTTTCTCATCGCGAGAAATTGCGTTTCAGCTTCATTTTCTTGAACAAAAAAAGATTGATCCTGAGGAAAAATTATTGCTGAAAATGACCTTAAAGCTTATTGTTAACCATGGGGCCATAGGCGGGAAAACTATTTTTAAACCATCAGAAATAAAATATAAAAATACAAAACTTCACCATAGGGATTTTGGAATACTTACAAGAGATGTGCGATCAGATTTACCTAAGGAAAAAATACAAACAGATGAGATAACTCCATATATGGAAGAATTTAAAAAGAAAAAAGGGAATAATAAACCTGAATGGCCCGATATGAAATATTTTTGGTTTGTCAAAGGTAAACATATAAATAGACTTCAGCATAATCAACTGGTTGGAAGAGATGCTAACGGAAATTATAAAGATACTGTCAATGAAGCTGGTATTTTTCTTGGTGGCTTTATTTCAAGAGAAAAATCAAGTTTTGATCAAAAAGTACAAGAGAAATATAATGATAAAAATTCTGCAAGCAAAAAAATATTTTCTTTCATAGGAACTGGAAATAAGGATTGCCGGATCGAACGATGTTTTGGCTATATAAGAGCAGGTGATGATGATGATTTAGATAGTTTCATTAAGAACCTCGATTTCAGTCAGTTAGCATTTAAAGAGAATGATATTATTAAGGGATATGTGCTTATAAAAAATTTGTAAGGAAATAGCGATGAGCAAATGCGAAGATTCTGATGAATATGAAAATTGCAGTGATGGCGACATTCTCTATGAGCTTGATAATAAATGTTTATTTCATAGTGATGATAACAATAAAGATACCAGTGATTTTATACAAGCATTGCAAAAAAAAGAAGGATCTGACTTTAACGGCTATGTCTTTCCTGTTGAAGTGGAGTATAGCATATTCCATCAAGAAGTGATAAAAAAAGGCAGCGAAAGCTCGACAATAACCTTTGACAAAGAGATGATATTTAAAAAAGCCCATTTCTTAAAAGGAATCATGCTGGCAGGCCTTATCTTTGAAAAATCCATCAATATGAGTGAGTGTAAATTCCATGAGGAATGTGATTTCAAGGAAAAGTCATTTTAGACGGATCTGTCGTTCACGGTAAAATGGATTTTAATAAATCAAATTTTTTAGCTGGCCTTTCTTGGAATAATGCGCAGCTATCCGAACAAACTTCAAAAGAAGAAATATCTTTTACCGATATTAAATTGCATAATTCAGTGCGAATTGATTTCGATAATATTGATCTGCATCGCTGGTCATTCTTGGGCTCAGATATTAGCAGGATAAATTTTAAAGATTGTACTTGGGTTGGTGTCAGCGGCATGAAAGAATGTTATGGTCGTTCTAAAAGTACATCTATGCTTTATGATGAACTTAAGGAGAAATGGGATTACAAGCCCTTTCGTAATAAGTGGCTGCATATTGCCAACATAGATCCAGAAACTGAAAAAAAATATAAAGAAGTACTTAGCTTATACAGAAAGTTAAGAATAAATTATGAAAGTAAGCTTCAATACCAGGAAGCAGGAGCCTTCTACATTGGAGAAATGGAAATGCGCAGATTATTACTATTACAAAATAATAAGCGAAAAATAATTTCTGACTTTGAATATTTTTTTATGTGGCTTTACAAATTTTTAAGTGATTACGGTGAAAATTATCTAAAAATATTAGGACGCTTCACTGCCATGGTAGTTATTTTTGCCATTTTCTTTATGTTTACTGGTCTTCATAGGGTTCATGATAACTTGAACCATAGCAAAAAGACCATTAGTTATTCACTGTCGTTACAGCCGCCCTCCGTTGAAAATATCAAAGAGATGCTATTAAATTTCAGTCGTTCATTGGTATATAGCTTTTCAGTAGCTACTATATTTCTGAAAAATAGGCAATATACTTACAAAAATGAAAGTGGGTACTATCTGTTTATTCTTGAATCATGTTTTGGTGCTATTACACTGCCATTATTGGTTCTTGCTATGCGCCGCAATTTTAAGAGATCAACAAAGGAGACAATTTATGACTAATGACATTTTTGCCTTGTGGGATGAAAATAAAACTCGGATTAATGATATCTCTGATATATATACAAAAAACAAATATCTTCTCACTCGCAACAAAGCGGATGCGAAAAAGGATTATCAACAATTTTTAGAAAGATACAAGTTTTCAGATATACCAGACTATGTTCCATCGTCTGGTATGTTGGAAATAATGCCAAAATATTCTTTATTCCTCCAATTCAAATTCTTTCTATCAACTCCCTACATTTCCAGAGATGATGAAGGTTTCTATATAATCGACAATCCGATAAAAAAAGATAAGGTTTTTAAAGTTCCAATGGTTTCAGGAAGTTCGTGGAAGGGCAATATGCGATGGGTAGCTCAACATATCGAAACAGATCCAGCGAAGATTATAAATCTTTTTGGTAATGAAAAAAAGGTTGAAAAGGATTTTAAAAGAGGGCGGTTGAATTTCTATACTACATTCTTTAACCAAATTGGACTTGAGGTCATCAATCCGCATGATAGAAAAACGAAAGCCGGAATTCAGCCCATATATATAGAAAGTGTTCCTGGGGGTGCAGATGGAACGTTTAGTCTCCTTTATATGCCCTTTGACCTGATGGGCAGACCTGGGACAGAAGTCAAAGAAGAGGTTATAAAGGACTTGGAGGCGATTTATCCTGCTATAAAGAATATGATGCTGACCTATGGTTTCTCAGCCAAGAGGAGTAGCGGGTTCGGCATTGCAAAAAATGAACTGTCAGATGTTTTCTGTGAAATGAATGGAATTGAAATCAAAAAATCACCAAAAAAAGATAGTAAGCAAAAATCTAAAATCAAAAGCTTTAAAGAGTTGAAGGTGAAGGAGCAAAAGACTTTTAATGATCTAGAAGATAGGCTAAAAGCAATTGTTGTCAAACTGCTAAATTCAGGAGGTAATAATGCCTGATCTTTCTAAGAAATTGCATGATAAACGGAATCAAATTCTCTTTATAGAACTTGCCGGACTTCTACATGACATCGGAAAACTCAGCAAGGTATTTCTTGAATACAGGCAAGAATGGCAGGACATTCCCAATGGTTGGGATATTGATCCTCATGACCATGAGTATCTTGATAAGCATGAAGTTTATAGCAATCTGATACCTTCAGAGTTTGAAAACTATAGAATCCCTGCGAATATTGATTCCGGAAAAAAAAACTTTTCAATAAAAAAAGCTATTGATTTTCATACAAAGCCAGGCGAGGATCTAATTTTGAAGTTACTCAAGGCTGCCGATGGTTTAGACTCGGCTATTGACCGCAATAACCCTCTTTGGAGCGCCGAGCAAAAGAATAAGATTTTCAAATCAAATGTTTTCGGATATGAAGGCAATAAAATTGTTACTGTCGAGAGCCAGGAAAAAGCAAGACATGTGTTGTACGCCTTTCTTGGTAATATGTTGCCTGGCTATCTTGATCATTTTGACAGTAAAGTCCGGATTAAAATTCTTAGCGGAATTAAGAAAGCATTTAATCAAGGTCTCAGTGATACGACAAGACCGCAGAATGACACCACGCTCTGGGAGCATAATTATGCCGTCGCATCGATCCTGAAGGTTATTGTTGTGCGTTATATCCTTTGCAATGAGAAACTTGACGACTTTGAATTTGAAAAAGTAGAATTTGGCATTTTCGGTATCGGGTGGAATGGCATGCGTTTTTTATCTTACGGTCAGAAGATTGGGGATATTCTTGGACGGCAGCATATTATAGAAGATATAAAAAGATGTTTAAAAGACTTAATAGAATATGAATATCCGATTGGAAACGAAATATATTCAGATGATGATGGAATTTATTTTATTGTGCCTGCCAAACTCGATGGTTATGAATTGAAAGAGTTGAGGAATAAAATAGATGATGAAGTTTATAAAATAGCTGCTAAAGCCTCATCAGGTGAACTTCAGCCCCATATTGTTAACATATCAGAAACCAATACCCTGACGTCATTGGCCAAAGCGATTCAGTGTATGGTTGAAAAAACCATATATCCTTTTGATAGTTCGGTTAATGGATTTGATGAATATTTCAAAGGTGCTTTAGAAACATTTGAAGACGGAAAAACAGTATGCCCAATTTGCAGGCTTAGACCAGTTGAAAAGGAAGATAAAAAAAAGAAGGTCTGTAAGACTTGCATGGACAGAAGGGCACAAAATGATAAGAATGACGCGGATAAATACAAACCTAAGCATAATGAAACACTTTTTATCGATGAAATAGTTGACAAACACAGAAAGGCTGCGCTTATTGTTGCAAGGTTCGGGCTCGATGATTGGCTGAAAGGGACAATGGTGCGAAGTCTATTTGTCACAGAGGCTAGCGGACTGGAAAAAGAGATCAATAACCTTGGAAATGTAAAACAGAAGGAATTCCTATCAAATATAAACTATGGCGAGTTTAATTACGGCAGAATTAAGGATGATATTGACGCCCTGTTTAAAGATAAAGATTTTGAGCGGGCGAAAAATATAGCTTTCTTGTATGATCGCAGAAATACTTTTAGTCCGGATGGGGAAGCGCTGAAAAAGATAAGAACAAAGTGGGAAATATTTCTGAAGGCTGCAAAAAAAGAAGATTCAACTATAGATATTTATAATCTACTTAATGCCAAAACTCCGACCCCTTCAACATTGTTGGATATATGGAATACAACATTGAATTTTTTGGACGATTTACCTGCAAGCATTTTGAATGCCCTTTTGCCTGAGAAAAGGCGGCTAAAATTAACCGTTAATAATTTAGATCCAAATAAATACGGAAGAACATTGGACGGCAAAGTTATATTCAAAGATAAATCAGTTAAAAAAATAGATATACTAATTATAAACAGTAACGAAATTGAAGTAATAAATGAGACGAAGTCTGACTCTCCAACTTCAAAAGATTGGAGCAATGCTGACATAATACTAACAGATCCTCTTCCGCATCTTAAAGTTTCTAAAGATCAGAAAGGAAGCTCTTTTGTCCCCTACCGCACAATCACTGCTACGCCAAACCTCTTTATGTCCATTGTGCCTGCTGACAGGGCTGTTGAAATAACCAATCTTATTTACCAAAAGTATATTGAACACTTTGGCAAGGTCATGGGCAGGCTGCCTTTCAGTATTGGGAATATCTTTTTTGACCGCAA
Source organism: Candidatus Acidulodesulfobacterium sp. H_13 (assembly GCF_048541835.1). Classification (NCBI taxonomy): domain Bacteria; phylum Candidatus Acidulodesulfobacteriota; order Candidatus Acidulidesulfobacterales; family Candidatus Acidulidesulfobacteraceae; genus Candidatus Acidulidesulfobacterium; species Candidatus Acidulodesulfobacterium sp. H_13. Next base: position 3,708 of record NZ_JBLEOY010000004.1, on the reverse strand, counting down.
GATGCCGATGTTTGTTGTTCTTGATGCAGGCAAGAGAATGGTTGATAATTTTGATAAGCTCAGTAAACAAAGGATTAAGTTTACTGCGTTAAAAGATAAAGAGAGTATTCCCTCTGGCATCAAACTTGACCTGAAGTGTACTCTCGGCAAGCTAGATAAAACTCTGACATGGCAACTGCCTTCCAAACTCGGCAACTGCGAAGATGATTTTCACCACTCGTACTTTATTGTAAATAACAACAAAGAAAGTCTGCCAGATAATAGGAAAAGTTTTTTCAAGACGATTGCAGGTAATGTTGTTCATTGTTCAGAAATTATGAAAGGGGATGAGCTACAAGTCTTGCCAAACTATTACGATTTCGAGTTTTTGGATTCAAACATAAGGCGATATGACATAAATCTGAGTGAGAATAACAGGAGAAAATCAAATGTTGCGAATTTCAGCTCAAAACCTTTTCTGCTTGATGAACTCGGTCAGAAGATTATGTGCCTCTGGTTTAAACTCCTTCAGGGAAAACAGTTAAAGGGAATTACTGATACTAAACTCAGAAATCTTCAATCTCTCTGGCTGACTAAATATCAGGAATGGGATGTAAATATATCCAATAATTCTTCTAAAAACTTCAATGGGTGGATAAACCTTGTATTACTATCCATCCGAAAGGAATTCAATGAGATAAATGATAAGCATTACATATTGCTTCAGGAAACAATTAAAAACGGATTATTCTTCGATACCCTTGAACTTTATCTTGGGATATTAAAAGAACGAATAGAAACAAAATAAAAGGAGGGAATTGAAATGGCTGAACCATTTGTAAAGAAAACATATTTTGCAATGACCCTTGACCCTGTGCATATTGGCACTGGCGGATACAGGCTTGGAAGGGTGGATAACACGATTACCAGAGAGCCGGGAACGAACTTGCCCAAAATTCCCGGTTCAAGTATTGCCGGTGTGACAAGGGCGTATACGGCAATGGCAATACAAAACGGGAATTTTATTGAGATAAAAGATGGAAAAATATGTTTAAAAATATACTCAAAACTCAAATATCAAAGACCTGCATATCAGTTAAAGATATCAGATGATAAAAAGACGGCGACTGTAAAAAAAAATCCAAAAGGAGAGCTTTTGTATTTAGGAGATAAACCAGAAGAACCAAAATATTACAGTTGCGCAGGTAAAGGTGCTGACGATGGTGAAGGACATTGTGGTAATCCTGATTGTGAAGTCTGCGTTTCTTTCGGATTCTCAAAAGGCAAAAGCAATTTAAGTTTCCAGGGGCTTACGCAATTCTATGACGCACGGATTTTATTCTTTCCTGTTCACTCAATGATCGGACCAGTATGGGTTACATCTCCAAGTATTTTAATGGAACATAACAAAGTTATTAAATTAGCAGATTTGAATAAGTTTAAAAGTTTTGGACGAGCAGATTTGATAAATAATGGACTTAACTTCGGTTGGCTAATGCTTGAATCGGAAGGTACAGAGACATTGGATGATCTTTTTCCTGATGTGTCTAAGGATATAAAAGACAGCCTTTTTGTTGTCTCTGATAAAATCTTCTCTCGGATTGTCAATGATAATCTTGAAGTCCGCACTTCTGTTGCCATAGACCCTGCCACAGGGGCAGCAGAGGATGGAGCCCTCTATACATATGAAGCCATTCCAAGAGCAACAGTAATGTGGTTTGACGTGGTTTATAACAAACCGGAATATTTCAGGATAAACGGACAGGAAATCATGGAAGATGTTGCTAATAAACTAAAAGCAGATTCAGGGTGGATTCAAACCAATGTCGAAAAAGGGCTTGCCTATTTTGAATACCTTGGAATTGGCGGAATGAATACGCGAGGAATGGGTAGGTTAAGAATCCTGAATATGGGAGGACAAAGCAATGGAAATACTTGATATGAAATGCGCTGAATACGGGAGCCGTATTGCTTCTATTGAAGGCATTAACGAGGCGCTTATAACAAAGGTTTTAGGAGTTCTTCGGGAAGATGGTGTTTATGCATTTTTTCTATATCGCTCTTCTCTAAAAAAAGATCAGCATATTGCTATTAAAAATCAAGCTTTTGATTTTCTTAAGCAAGACGCAATATTAGGACACGTTTTTGGAACCGAAACAGATGTCTTGACGGGAATAAGGGAAAAACTTTCAGACAAATTGGACGAACTCTTTTTTGCCAAAGAAATTCTTGAACGCACACTTGTCTATGCACGCTATCATGCAAAGACTTTAGAAGATAGTTCAAACAGTGGAGGTGCGTAATGGGCTGGAAAGCGTACCTGCTTGTTTATAAAGCTAAAAGCCCTATTCACATCGGCTGGCATACGCTCGGCTATATAGAACTCACCCGTTATTACATAACGGGCAAGGCTATGTGGGGTGCATTTACAGCCAATCTGACAAGGGCTAGAGAAGAAAATAATACAGAAGCATATCAAAAATATGGAGAATTATTTAAAGAAGATGTCCTGCTCAGTTATTTTTACCCTGCTCTTGACTCTGATATCCCCTTATTACCTAAATTTACCGACAAAGGACTGGAATACGGCGAATGCTCAAAATCTGAATTTGAAAGCCTTTTCATTAAATCCTACAGCCGGACCGCCGTCCTCCCTGGCAGCAATACAGCGGAGGATGAATCTTTGCATGAATCCGAGTTCATTGCGCCTTGTGTCGGAGATAAACAAAGTCCTGTCTATTTTGTGGGGTATATCTTTATTAAAGATGGTGCCAAGACTAGGGACAATGAATCTGTTGGATGGGACAGTGAAAACGTTCAACTTAAGGGCGCATTGTCTGAAATTTTTGTAGGTGGAGACAGAAAATATGGATGGGGAAAATTATCATTAGTAGATATGGGTAAAACCAGAGAAGTCATCGATTCCAAATTCTTTGGGATAGACCTTATTTTAAATGATACAGATGTAAAAATCGAGCTTAACGAGGAGCAATATATTCCAGCACACCTTGTTAAAGATGATTTAAAACTAAAAGGCAATATTGAATTCCTCGTTGGCAGAGAATGGGGTACTATTAAGATTCTTAAAAATAAGTCCGAGGAAACACACAGTGGCTTTGGTCAAAAAATCAGTAAAGCAGAAATTTGCTGGGCACCGGGTTCTGTTATGCCTAAGCAAAACAACCTAACAATTGGAACGTTCGGAATATTAAAGGGCTCCCTTTAAACAATCATGATTGAATAAATTTTAATTAACATTGTTGCCGGCATCGTGCTATCATGGTCAGGCTGCTCAGCAAGAATACTTTACAATATAAAAAAATATTCTCTTTTCAGATTTGTCATAAAATTTAAGTTGTTTAACTCCGGAGCGCAGGGTTATTACGGTATCTTTGAATTTTAGTGAGAACCTAAAATAAATGAAAGAAAATAATAGACAAGTAAAATCTAAAAAAAGAGTTGCTGACCACGGTGAAGTGTTTACATCTGAAAGAGAAGTTAATGCTATGCTCGATTTGGTAAAGCAGGAAACAGAGAGGATAGATTCTCGTTTCTTGGAACCCGCTTGCGGAACAGGTAACTTCTTAGTTGAAATATTAAGAAGAAAACTTGAAGTTGTTAAAAACAGATATAAAAAGAGTCAGTCGGAGTATGAGCGTTATGCTGTAATAGCTGTTTCAAGTATCTATGGGGTGGATTTATTACAAGACAATGTTGAAGAAGCAAGAA